>JBHOHG010000010.1:0-185629 GCA_043422575.1 bacterium sp. HQB-39
AGCCAAATATCGATGCGCTCCTGCCTTGGAACTTCAAACACTAATCATATCGCCCCGTGGGTTAGTGGGGCGTTTACTTTATAACAATCAGATAAGGTTTTTTGATCTATCTCTAGATGTAATCGATGTAAGTAAAAGTTGTTTATAGATTCTTAATATTGAGAGAGAGTAAATTGTAGATTCCCTCTTTTATTTCAACAGATTAAGCAATTCTCACCTCTCGATATTGATTTTATACGCATGGATACTTGGGACAAAGTCTCCGAAATGTAAGGGCAGGAGAAACTATGGATATCCAACCTACAACCGCTGATTTTTACTTGATCAACCAGTCGGTTAACAGCGAAAGTGCTTTGGTATTAAGAAGCACGCTAAAACCATACGGCTTATATGTTGGAACTGAGTTTATCCAGTTTGATGGTCGACCTGTGGTTTTCGAGAATATGTTTCATGAAGAAGATAAAAAATCAGGGGTGGTACACCAGTATATGAATGCGCATGAAGCCAGTCGTATCCCCATTTTTTCACGACAGGTATACAAAGCACTGCGAAAGTTTGATTACTCTGGCGTGCAGTTTATTCAAGCGGTGATTCGAGGGCAAGACGGTAAGTATGTTGAAAAATACCATGCAGTGAATACTTTTGACACGGTGGATATCCTAGATTTAGAGAAGTCGGAGTTTGACGAGAGTATTTATGACGAGTCAGGAGATCTAATGCCTCGAAGGATTAAATACGAAATTGAGAAAGTTGTCTTCTCAAGCGAGAAAATGGCCGCGCTCGATAAATCACAGCTGCGTATCTTCAAGGTAGAAAACTTTGGCGGAAGAGTGTTTGTGAGCAAAGAAATCAAACAAGTGATTGAGCAATTCCCACCTCTCGATATTGATTTTATACGCATGGATACTTGGGACAAAGGATCCGAAATGTAAGGGTCAAGGAGAAAGTATGGATATCCAACCTACAACCGCTGATTTTTACTTGATCAACCAGTCGGTAAACAGTGAAAGTGCTTTGGTATTAAGAAGTACGCTCAAACCATACGGTTTATCAGTCGGTAATGATTTCATTAAATTTGATGGCCGCCCTGTGGTTTTCGAGAATATGTTTCACGAAGAAGATAAAAAATCAGGGGTGGTACACCAGTATATGAATGCGCATGAAGCCAGTCGTATCCCCATTTTTTCACGACAGGTATACAAAGCACTGCGAAAGTTTGATTACTCTGGCGTGCAGTTTATTCAAGCGGTGATTCGTGGGCAAGACGGTAAGTATGTTGAAAAATACCATACAGTGAATACTTTTGACGCTGTGGATATCCTAGATTTAGAGAAATCGGAGTTTGACGAGAGTATTTATGACGAGTCAGGAGAACTAATTCCTGACGAGATAAAATACGAAATTGAGAAAGTTGTCTTCTCAAGTGAAAAAATGGCCGCGCTCGATAAATCACAGCTGCGTATCTTCAAGGTAGAAAACTTTGGCAGAAGAGTGTTTGTGAGTAAAGAAATCAAACAAGTGATTGAACAATTCCCACCTCTCGATATAGATTTTATACGCATGGATACTTGGGATCAGGGCTCCGAAATGTAAGGGGCAAGGAGAAACTATGGATATCCAACCTACAACCGCTGATTTTTATTTGATCAACCAATCGGTAAACAGCGAAAGTGCTTTGGTATTAAGAAGCACGCTCAAACCATACGGATTATATGTTGGAACTGAGTTTATCCAGTTTGATGGCCGTCCTGTGGTTTTCGAGAATATGTTTCACGAAGAAGATAAAAAATCAGGGGTGGTACACCAGTATATGAATGCGCATGAAGCCAGTCGTATCCCCATTTTTTCACGACAGGTATACAAAGCACTGCGAAAGTTTGATTACTCTGGCGTGCAGTTTATTCAAGCGGTGATTCGTGGGCAAGACGGTAAGTATGTTGAAAAATACCATACAGTGAATACTTTTGACGCTGTGGATATCCTAGATTTAGAGAAATCGGAGTTTGACGAGAGTATTTATGACGAGTCAGGAGAGCTAATGCCTGACGAGATAAAGTACGAAATTGAGAAAGTTGTCTTCTCAAGTGAAAAAATGGCCGCGCTCGATAAATCACAGCTGCGCATCTTCAAGGTAGAAAACTTTGGCGGAAGAGTGTTTGTGAGCAAAGAAATCAAACAAGTGATTGAGCAATTCCCACCTCTCGATATTGATTTTATACGCATGGATAGTTGGGATCAGGGCTCCGAAATGTAACTATACCCAAGCAGACTCGCCTTTCGGGAGCCTGTCACTGGCTCCACTTCTGCGTTAGAGGCATTGAAAATAGAATGGCTATTTCCTTCACCCCTGCCTTGAATTGAAACCAGTGACAAGGCTCTGAATACGGCATCTTGAAGTCACTTGGGTATATTTCTGAAAGACGTTGGAAAAAATTCACTTCCAACGTCTTGAGTTTGCTGTTAATCAATTTGAAAATGAGCGTGTTAGCGGCCTTTGCGCGCCTGCTGCTTCAGCTCGAAATCGAACTCATCTGGGAAAATAACCAAACATTCTTCATTGCTGTTTGGGAAAATCGCAATAGCCAGATCGTCATCTTGGAGGCCGTAAGTCCAACGGCTGTGCCATTTGTTGAGAGAGATGGACTCTGCTTTACAGTTTTCCCAGTCACCCGTGGCACTCATCTCAGCAAAGGCTTGGCTTGGCCATACTGGAACACAATCTTCGTCTTCGCTGTTAAGCATCACGCAGCCGTGTTCGTCAGTCAGAATCCAAACATTGCGGTTCGCAACGACTTCTTTAATCAGATATTTATAACGTTTTTCGGCATCGTACTGTTCGATGGCATCCATCTGTGCTTGATCTAGTGAAGTTGACATGATTATTTCTCGCTCTTGTTGTCGGCGTTTTGGCGTTTGTGCTTTGGCACATAATTCAGTATAGAAATAGGGACAGGTTTACGTGGCTCAAAGCCTTCCACTTCACGGCGTTCAAGTAAATGACCTAGACGACTTTCAATCATACAAAGATTTTTGAAGTTATCTTTGGACACCAAAGAGATGGCTTCACCTTGAGCGTCTGCACGACCCGTACGACCAATACGATGAACGTATTCATCAGCAGGGAATGGCAAGTCGTAGTTGATGACTCGTGTTAACCCTTCGATATCAATACCGCGCGCGCCAACCCCTGTTGCGATCATGTACTGAATCTTGCCAGCTTTAAAGTCTTCCAGAAGCTGCGCTCGTACTTGTTGACTACGACCACTGTGGAAAGCTTCTGCTTTGATCTCTCGCTTCTCAAGTTGGCTCGCCAGTTTGGCTGCGCCATGTTTGGTTTCAATAAAGATTAATGCCTGCTCCCACTGGTTTTCTTTAATTAAGTGACTCAGCAGAGCAGATTTTTTATCTTTATCGACCGTGATGATCCATTGCTCGATGTTTTTCTTCGAGGCTTGATTAGCGGCGATAGTAATTTCAAATGGATTGACGATCGCACTTTTCGCCAAATCACGCACTTTGTTTGAGAGTGTGGCAGAGAACAGTAGGTGCTGAATATCTTCTGGCAAACGATCGAGGATTTTATTGATGTCTTCAATAAAGCCCATATCGAGCATGCGGTCAGCTTCATCGAGCACTAAGACTTCAATTTCTTCAAAGTACACTGAACGTTGGCCGTAAAGGTCAAGCAGTCGTCCTGGGGTCGCGACGAGGATATCGACACCGTCGATTAAAGCTTGTTTCTGTGCTTTATCATCAACACCGCCATAAATGGCTAATGAACGCAATTCAAGTTGTTTTGCGTATAGCTTGATCATGTCATCAACTTGGATGGCCAGCTCTCGTGTTGGCGCAAGAATCAATGCACGAACGCGCTTTTTACGTTGCGTAGTGCCCGTACGTAACTTTTCTAGAATTGGCAATACGAAACTTGCGGTTTTACCTGTACCTGTTTGCGCCGCAGCGATGAGGTCACGACCTTCTAATACCACTGGGATGGCTTGGTTTTGAATCGTGGTCGGCTTGGTGTAGTTCATTTCAGTCAGTGCATCGACAATGGATGAACACAAACCGAGTTTGGCAAATGACATAGAGTTCTCTTATCCAGATTGATAGAAACGTGGGCGACTTAGCGTCGGTATATACCCAAGTAACCTCGAGATGCTAGGTTCAGCGAGAGCTGCTTGGTTTGATAGCAAGGCATTGCTTCACAGATCTAGTGGTTCTAAATCAAGAAGCAATAACACAGCTAGCGAGCCAAGCAGACTCGCCCTTCGGGAGCCTGTCACTGGCTTCACTTCTGCGTTAGAGACATTGAAAATAGAATGACTATTTCCTTCATCTCTGCCTTGAATTGAAACCAGTGACAAGGCTCTGAATACTGCATCTTGAAGTCACTTGGGTATACAAAGCGCGGCATTCTATCACAGCTGAGTTGGCAGCACAGGGGTTTATACCAACATAAACCCTGAGTGTTGTGACTCAGTGTGAAAGATCGTCATGGGAAACTGGGCCGGACTATTGAAAGCTTTTGAAGTTGAAGCGGGTCTGTGTGTCATGGGCCTTGAGCTTGTCGTTTAGACGAACAAGGTGTGCGAGTTACGGTGACAGTGAGGAAATCAAGATGATGACTAAGGCAAAACTTATTCGGTCTGGCGGCCTTCAGGTTAAGCAGGTGGTGAAGTTAACGACATTTGTTACCGTTGGGCTTGGTGTTTTTGCCTTCTCTAATTTGGGCGCAGCGCAAGTGAGCCATGAGTGGAGTCATAGTGGTCAGCCAGCACAGGTAGTGGAATTGTTTACTTCGGAAGGGTGCTCAAGTTGTCCACCAGCAGATCGTTACTTAAGCACATTCAAACAAGATTCCGACTTATGGCACAAAGTGATCCCGATTGCGTATCACGTTGACTATTGGGATTACTTAGGCTGGCAAGACCGATTTGCACAACCGCAATTCTCTCAATTACAGCGTCTTTATCGAGCTTATGGAGTGGTGGATTCTGTCTATACACCAGGCTTTGTGGTTGATGGTGCTGAGTGGCGCGGTTTTTTCCGGCCTTGGTCACGTCAGTTGCCAGCGCAGATATCGGCAAGCCATGATACGAACTTAACTCTGTCCGTATCAGGTGAATCCATAAGACTGCAACTTGAACCGAAACATGAGGGTAATCAACAGACCGTCCCATTTGTGGCTTATGTGGTGTTGTTGAGAAGCGGGTTGGAAACTCAGGTTCACCGAGGGGAGAACCGAGGAAAAAAGCTGACTCACGATTTTGTCGCGTTATCACGTCAACAGCAGCAAGGGCACGGAAAATGGACATTTCGTTATCCAACCACGCATCTACGAGCGGATACGGTCGTGGCTTGGGTCACTGAGCAAGGCAGTTATCGTCCCATTCAAACGGTTGTCGGTGACCTGACAAATGTCGAGTTGAATGAGTAAGGCCGTTAAGCGGAGGCATTATATCTGGCTGGCTAACAATTGAGTCAAAGGTGGCTATCCCAAAATGGTTAAATACCCAAGTGACTTCAAGATGCCGTATTCAGAGCCTTGTCACTGGTTTCAATTCAAGGCAGAGATGAAGGAAATAGTCATTCTATTTTCAATGTCTCTAACGCAGAAGTGAAGCCAGTGACAGGCTCCCGAAGGGCGAGTCTGCTTGGCTCGCTAGCTGTGTTATCGCTTCTTGATTTAGAGCCACTAGATCTGCAAAGCAATGCCTTGCTATCAAATTATCTTACAAACAACCCAAGCAGTTCTCGCTGAACCTAGCATCTCGAGGTTACTTGGGTATAGTCACTATTTTTTGTTTGCCTGCCATCTTCGTTATTCTCTCGATCCACACGAGAATTGATACTAACATCAAGAGTGGATAAAAGGATAATAATGATGAAACCCCTAACTTCACCAACAGCAATGGCTGCTGTTAGCGCGGCTTTTTTTATCAATACTACGCTGCTTGCCTCAATAGCCAATGCTGCACCAGAAGCAGATCTCTACACTAATGCCACCATTTATGGACACCCAAGCGCGAATACCATAATCATGTGTTTGAAGCGGCTTCGAGCGCTGGAGGGCACTGTGAATTAAGTGGTGAAGCGGATCTCGCCGGTCAGATCCTGTATTTAAAAGCGTGTCGAAAACAGGCGAGAGCCGATCAATGGGTAATGGGATATGGGTTTACCATTGACGCGATTTTAAATGAGGATAACGAGCAAACTCCGCTGGAAGTCATTGATGCTATTTTCCCAAGCCAACCTGTAGTGCTGATGGAGCAAACATCTCATTCAATGTGGGTAAATTCGGCGGCTCTCAACGCTGCGGGATTTAATCACTCCACGCCGGACCCTCAAGGTGGAGCGATTCTAAAAGATGATTTCAATGGTGAGTTAAGCGGGATCTTGCTCGACAACGCGGGTGATATTGTCATGGAATTGGCTTGGAATAGTTTGCAAGAACAATTTGAGCAAAGCTATGAAGGTCTCATAACGGGTTTAGAAGAAGCGGCAGCTCATGGGATCACCACCATAGGCGATGGTCGTATGTATTGGAAACGCGGGTGGTTTGACGTTTGGCAAGAAGCCCAACGAACGGGGGATTTGACCGCGCGTGTATCCGTGAGACCTTGGATTTACCCTGCTGATGGAATGAAATCACAACTTGAATACTTAAAAAGCATTTACAGTAATGATGAGCAAGATCGCTTGTTGGTCAATCAGGTTAAGCTTTATAGCGACGGTATTTTGGTCAACGGGACAGCCAAAATGCTTGCGCCGTATCTAGAGACTTATTTGCCGAAATCACCTTATGGGTTGAACTATATTGAACCTAAAGCGATGACGCAGTGGTTACAGCAACTGGAAGGTCTTGGATACAGTGCCCATATTCATGCTATTGGCGACTCGGCGGTACGAGAGTCATTGGATGCGATTGCCGAAGTAAGACGTCGTGGCTCTGATAAACCCTATACTTTGACTCATGTTGAGCTTGTAAATCCAAAGGACGTGGCTCGTTTTCATCAATTGAACGTGACGGCGGACTTTCAAGTCGGGTCGGACTATGTGGCATACCACGACCATCAATGGGCCAAGGCATTCATTGGCGCAAAGCGTGCCCAGGCATTGATGAATTTACGTGTATTGTTTGATGCTAAGGCTAACGTAACCTTAAGCAGTGATTGGAACGTGCATGATATCAACCCGCTCGTGGGGATTGCAAACAGTGTCATTATGGGTAAAACAGGATTTCCTGATGTTACCAGTGCCATCGATGCTTACACCATTAACGCAGCGTACAGTTTGGGTATTGAAGCGATTACAGGGTCATTACAGATGGGTAAGTCAGCGGATTTCGCGATTGTTGAGCAAGACATTACTCAAATCCCTGTTGATCAAATTGCTGAAACCGAAATCTTGATGACGGTGCTGCAAGGCGAAGTGGTTTTTGATAGCTCAGAGCGTTTATAGCCAGAACATTGATAGCCAGAACATTGACAGTGAAGCGGGTTGATAACGAAAAACATAGGCTGCCAACGTTTTAGACATAGGCAGTGAAGGAGTAATGAGTTACGTGACATTCTTTAAACAACACGGTTTTTTTATCGAAGTTTTGCTGAAACAAGGACTGGTGTTATTCATGGCTGCGGGGATTGTCGGCGTGTTTGAAGCGACGTACCAGAAAACCCGTTTGCCACACCCTTTGATGCGTTTTTTGGCACATTTAACCAAGGCTTTGTTGTTTATCGGTATTAGCCAATTGATGCTGCTTGCGATTGCCGCATTGGGTACAACAGAGTACTGGCTGGATGATCCCTTGCTTTGGGCACTTGTCCCAATCTACAGTGCGCTCTATTTGTATGACTGGTGGGACGCGCTTGTCGCTCACTTCTCAGATAAGAGTGTTCCGTAAATCGGTTGATAAAAGTTCGTATTTGCGATTGACAGACGCTGCATATGATGCAATTCTGAACGTATGAATACGCACACTCACATCCAACGAATTATAATCACCATTTCTTAGAGATGGTGGGCTAGTTTGCGTAACTAACTTAGAACCCGCCTAGGAGGCGGGTTTTTTGTACTGTCTCTCTTAGGAAGAACAACAGAGGACAGTATGTCGAACCAATCCAATCCGTCATCGACAGCGAGTTTTTCGTTCGTCAATGCTGAGCACGATGTGCTCAAGTTTTGGCAAGAAAATCAAGTTTTTCAAAAATCCCTAGAGCAATCAAAAGGCAAGCCTGAGTTTGTTTTTTATGATGGCCCTCCTTTTGCGACAGGTTTACCGCACCATGGTCACCTTGTTGCCTCTACGATTAAAGATATCGTTCCTCGCTATCAAACGATGCTAGGCCACTATGTTGAGCGCCGTTTTGGCTGGGATTGTCATGGTCTACCGATTGAGCATGAAATTGATAAGTCCCTTGGCATGTCCGCTAAAGAAGCCGTCGAAGAGTTTGGTATTGCAAAATACAACGATGAATGTCGCGGTATCGTGCAGCGCTATACTCAAGAGTGGGAAAAAACCATCAGCCGTCTTGGTCGTTGGGTCGACTTTGAGAATGACTACCGCACCATGGAACCGTGGTACATGGAATCAGTTTGGTGGGTATTTAAACAGCTTTGGGAAAAAGGGCTGGTTTATAAAGGCGAGAAAGTCGTTGCTTACTCAACAGAGTTAGAAACGGTTTTATCTAACTTTGAAGCTTCTTCAAACTATAAAGATGTACAAGATCCTGCTGCAACGGTTCTGTTCAAACTTGAGGGCAGCGACGAATATCTTGCTGCGTGGACGACGACGCCATGGACGTTACCTTCCAACCTTGCGCTTTGTGTAAACAATGATATCGACTACGTGAAAGTGTTTGATAGCACAGTTGAAAAGCACGTTTGGATTGCGCAGGCTCAGCTAGAAACGGTGGCTAAAGGGCATGACGTTGAAGTGCTCGCTACGGTAAAAGGCTCTGAGCTTGCCGGTAAGCAATATCAACCTCTGTTCCCTTACTTCTCTGATCTGGCTGGACAAGGCGCATTTAAAGTCCTCGCTGATGATTTTGTATCGGTAGATAGCGGTACAGGTATCGTCCATATGGCGCCGGCTTTTGGTGAAGATGACCAACGTGTGTGTCGTGAACATGGTATCGAAGTCAGTGTATGCCCACTGGATAGCCGAGGTCGTTTTACTGCGCAAGTGACGGACTTTGCAAATGTTTATGTTAAAGATGCAGATAAACAGATCCTACAGTCACTGAAGCAATCCGGTGGGCTGTATCGTCAAGAAACGCTCATGCACAGCTATCCTTTCTGCCCGCGTTCAGATACGCCGATTATCTATCGTGCAGTACCGTCTTGGTACATTCGAGTAACGGAAATTCGTGACAATTTAGTCGAAAATAATAAACAGATCCGCTGGGTTCCTGATCATATCCAACAAGGGCGTATGGGGAAATGGCTGGAAAATGCGATTGACTGGGCGGTATCGCGAAATCGTTACTGGGGTACGCCACTGCCGATCTGGATCAATGAAACGACGGGCAACCACGTGTGTATTGGTTCTATCGAAGAGCTAAAAGCATTAACAGGTACGGAGGTCTCTGATCTTCACCGCGATCACATCGATGATCTGACTTTCTCAATCGAAGGAGAGGACGGTGAGTACCGTCGTATTTCCGAAGTGTTCGACTGTTGGTTTGAATCAGGTGCGATGCCGTACGCGCAAGTGCATTACCCGTTTGAGAACAAAGAGCAGTTTGAAGCCAATTTCCCAGCCTCTTTCATCGCTGAAGGCGTCGACCAAACCCGTGGTTGGTTCTATACCCTACAAGTGTTGAGCGAGTGTCTGTTTAACAAACCTGCCTTTAGCAACGTGATTGTGAACGGTATTGTGATGGCGGAAGATGGCAAGAAAATGTCTAAACGCCTTAAAAACTACACAGCGCCAGATATCTTAATGGAAGAGTATGGTGCTGATGCCTTACGCCTGTATTTGATCAACTCTGGCTTAGTGAAAGCTGAAGAGCAACGATTTGCTGATGCGGGTGTACAAGAGATGGTACGTCAAGTGCTGCTGCCATGGTACAACGGCTTTAAATTCTTTAAAACTTATGCTGATATTGATGGTTGGAAAGCGTCTCAAGCGCCGGACACTGAAAACATTCTTGATCAGTGGATTGTATCTCGTTTAGAAAGCTTGAAAGAGAAAGTAAACACCGAAATGCAAGCTTATCGTTTGTACGAAGTGGTTCCGCCACTGTTCGACTTCCTTGAAGACCTGACCAACTGGTACATTCGCCTTAATCGTGGTCGTTTCTGGCAAACAGACATGAACCAAGATAAAGAGAGCGCTTATGCGACGCTACATTACTGTTTGAAGACGTTCTCGACCTTGATGGCTCCGTTTGCTCCATTCTTATCGGAGCATGTGTATCAGCAGCTGAACGCTTATTCAGAGGATCAAGACGCGCCAATTTCTGTTCATCTGTGTGATTACCCGCAGCCAAATGCAGCGTTGAAATTGCCTGAGCTTGAGCAAAGTGTGCAACGCCTGCAACACTTGGTTGTCATGGGACGTCAGAAACGTAATGAACTGAAGATCAAACTGAAGACCCCACTTAGCCGTGCTACTGTTTTGCATCGTGATACTGCTGAGTTGAAAGATGTCGAGCGACTTGCAGATTACATTAAGTCAGAGCTGAACATCAAAACATTAGATTTCAGCACCGAAGAAGCTCAGTTTATTGATTTGTATGCTAAAGCTAATTTCCCAGTGTTGGGTAAGCGTTTAGGCAAGCAGATGAAGCACTTTGCTGCCCTGATCGCTAAGCTATCGGCAGACGATATCAACCGTTTACAAGAAGAAGGTAGTATTGAGCTGGATGGTGAACGTTTCGATGAAACGGAAATTGCCATTTATCGCAAAGCGAAAGAAGGGGTGAATGCTGTCTCAAATCGCTTTATCTCAATGGAGTTTGACTCGGAACTAACGGATGAATTGATTGCGGAAGGCATGGTGCGCGAAATTGTCAGCCGCATTCAGAAAACACGTAAATCGATCGGTCTAGATGTGACGGATCGCATCCAAGTCTCTATTCGTGCCGCAGATAATGCTCAGAAGTGGATTGTGCAGCATGAAGACTACTTGAAAGCGGAAACCTTAGCTGAAGAGTTGGATTATGCACTTGCAGCGGATCAAGGTGAGCAATATCAACTTGAGCTAGGTGAAGTGGCTATTCATGTTGAGAAATTCACGGCTTAACCACCAGCAGTGACAAAAGCTGAATTTCATTGATTTAAGAGGCTGTCTCTGTGAGGCAGCCTTTTTTGATCCTAAAGATTACGTTATTAGTCCGGATGCCATTAATGGTGAGCCATTGAAATGTTGAACCACAAGCGGTGCTGTTACGAGCAATCGACAATCGGCAATCAGAAACCATCAGCCAGAAACCAGCGCTATTACGAGTAATATTCTCGGATCCGTTGAATCAGCCTTTTTCCCTGAGAATGAAGCTGTAAGCCTTGCCGCTTTTAGGTGATCAAGTTGCATCGAATACCCAATGAAAAACAATGGAAAAAGAATTGACTTTACTGATGTTATATACAGTGCTTTGGTGGTTGGTGACTTTTATCCCAAACGCCAATGCAAGCATAGTATATCGGAGGGAGAAGGTTGCCAAGGCAGGCTTGGCTATCTATGGTTCAGCTCTTGAATGACTGCTCCGCTGGCAAAAAAGGTGTGGGTAGAGGTTTATGAATAAAAATAAGAGAATCTTTTATGCGTCAGTCGCTAAGAAATAAAATCGTTACCGTATGTGAGAAGAAGATCCAACAAAAGGGAGAGGGCGTCGGCGTGTCATTTTATGCGTTCTTTGCAAATAAAAATGACGACCCTGAATTATTGATGGAAGCGGCAACGTGGTGGATTCAAACCCATGAGTTAGATCACTTTGTGAAAGCGAAGATCATTAAAGCGATGGTTGAACAAGGGCTGTAAAAGTTAAAGTATCAATAGAGTAAACAACCTATGCTTAGTTTATGAAACACTGGCATTACTTTTTTGTGGATAATCGCAGCTAGGTGATGCTGTTTCCCCCATGTTCTCGATATAAGTCAGTATATTCAACTCGTCACATCTTTTTTGATACTGCAATTGACATAGACATTCATGTTGCTTCATCAATGTCTGTTGATTTTGTGGTCAAAGAAAGAGAAACAATTGTAAAGGAGCGAACATGAGCTGGAGATCAGGCACGAATTTATTTATTGAAATGTGGCCATTGATTAAAGAAAACTTAAACGATGAAAGTCAAAGAGAGGCATTTACTAAAAAGCTTGTCGAGCTTTTCGAAGAAAATGATATTGATCGTTTTGACCTCGAAGGTGTGGATGACGAATTAGACCGCATCTTATTCTCTTAAGGCGTTTCCTCCAAAAAGGGATGGTGAGACATGGGGGGCATTTACCCCCCATCCAAACAAGCGTTACCAGTGTCGGAATTAAAATTACTGCAGTGACGAATTCACGCACCGTCCGCCCTTTTGATACACGAGCGATAAACATGCTGACGAAAGGTGACCAAGAAATCCACCATGCCCAATAAAATACTGTCCACCCGTGCATCCAAGTTTCGTCTTCACGACCATGAGGGCTACTCAATACAAAGACATTAGAGATATAACCAAGCGCCGTATCGAAGATCGAAGGTATTGCCGTGCCCAAGGAAACGGCAGTGACAAAAACAAGGAGTGCAAACGCCACAACCATATTGATGTTACTGAGCACTTTGACGCCGCCATGAATGCCGCGAATCACCGAGAATACGGCAATCAAAGTGACAAATGCGATAACAAAAATCTGCATTCCGATGCCACCTTCCAAGCCAAACACATGATTAATGCCGCTGGTGGCTTGCTGGGCTCCAAGCCCTAATGACGTCGCAAGGCCAAATAAAGTGGCCAAGACAGCAAGAATTTCGACGATGTGACCTGTCCAGCCCCACGCTCTATCTCCGATGATCGGGTAGAAGGCTGAGCGGATAGAAAGTGGTAGGCCTTTATTATAGGCAAAGAAAGCGAGCGCTAAGGCGACAATCGCATAGACGACCCAACCGTGCAGCATACGCGCTTCATCAGTGTGTGCTTCGACATTGAGTGGTGTGCCCCACCAATCGGTAAAGTAAGCTGTGGGTTCAGCTACTTCCCAAAATAGCAAACCTATCCCCATTCCTGCCGAAAAGAGCATGGCAAGCCAAGACAAGGTTGAGTGATCAGCGGTTGCGTCTTTACCGCCTAAACGAATTTTTCCGAGTGGTGATATCACCAGTACGAAGGCAAAAACAATAAATAGATTGGTTGACCACATAAAAAAACCATCAAAGCAATGCCTTGCTATCAAATCACCTTACAAACAACCCAAGCCGCTTTCGCTGAAGCTAGCTTGTCGAGGTTACTTTGGTATAGATATCCTCAGTTTGTATAAATTTCGAACGGAGTTTCTTTGTTATTAATAGATATAAAAAATAAAGTTAGCCATAGGTTTACCCCCTTCTAATACCAATTAATGAGACTTTCTGCTCGAAAAATATTGATTCACACCGTGGAATTTACATTTGATTTGTGATGTTAGTCCCAAATGTTTCTATGGCTCGATAAATTTCGCTCAGAATACAGTGGGATGATTAGCTTAAAATACAGACTGATTTCACATAAAAATGTAACTATCACTATTGTAATTATATGTTGATGTTAATTAAGGCATTAATTGATGAGTATGTATGTATTGCAAGTCTATGAAAATAATGGCTTTTTAATTTGTCATATTTAACTATAAGTAATGATATTAAATTGTCTATATATTGAGAATAAGTAAATTAGTATAAATATTGTCCTCCCTTGTAATTTTAATCCTCACTTTTAAACTCCGTCGAGTAATTATTAGCCGTTTAAATTAATATTAAAAACTTAAAGTAAATTAACGTTTATTAACGGTTTATATATTTTGGCTAGGCACTTGGTTTCCAGTTATATATCTATCAAATGCATGTTAAGGAGAATTCATGTATAAAAAAAGCTTAGTGAGTGTTTCACTCATTATGATGTTAACCGCCTGTGGCAGTGATTCAGGTTCTGACGCAGACAACAGACAATTCAAAGGCTTAACGTTTACTGGTACGGTCTATGACGGTCTGGTAGAAGATACGGAAGTATCCATTTATGCGGGTAATAAATTACTCGCGACAGCAACAACAGATGAACATGGTAAATATTCTGTTGATGCAAAGATTTATGATGACGAATTTGATGCGATTAAATCTTCGCCAATTACATATAAAGCACAACGTGCTGATGTTGTTCTTTATGAATATGCTGAAAAAACGCTAGAGCAAGCTCTACAAACTAAAACAGATAATGCGTTTATTAGCAGCTTCTCAACCGTTGAATATGTTTTGGCGGACACAAACAAAAATGATTTTGTTTCTATAGCAGAATGGAATTCATACAAAGCGAACTTCGAGCAAACGCAGAAAGAGAAGCTACTGGTTCGTTACGCTGTGGGTCTCAAAGCGATTACTGAGTTTGATGGCTCATTAGCAGGCTTTGAGAACTCAACAGTATGGCTTCGTAATACCCGTAGTGATATTGCGTGGAGTGAATGGATTCGTTTAAACGATCTACCTTACAAAAACGCTTGGGATGCGCTATTCACAGATACCACCCTTCTAAACGAAGAAGCTCATAACTTCACTGATATTTATACTTGGCAGGATGACATTAGTACAGTCGTAGCGCCAGAACCAACACCGGTAACGTTATCTTACGTATTGGTTTCCGGCTTACCAAAAGTGGCAAATGTGGGTGATACGGTTGCTCCGACTCCGTATGCCCAATGGTCTAACGGAACAGCAACGGATCTCTCAGATGATCTTGCGTTGGAAGATGTGACCTTGACCGTCTCTCCAGCAGGTGCTGCTGAAAAAATCAGTGAAACCAGCAATCGTTGGAGAATTAAACAGACTGGCGTGATCACGTTCCACTTGGATTACAAAGGAACGAAATCGTCAGCCTCGTTGCATGCTGATGACAAAGACCTTGAGAACATTGTCCTGAGTGATTTGGATAAGCAGGTTCAAGTGGGTGATGTATTGAGCCCTATCGTGTCGGCAACGTGGTCTGACCGTAGCACGACCGAAGTGTCTAAGTTAGCGACATGGACCATCTCACCTGCTGGTGCGGCGAAAGTCACAGGCCAAGAGATCCAGATCCTTCAACAAGGCGAGATTGTCTTAAAAGCGCATTACCAAGGTGCAACGTCGACCTTCACGATCAACTCTGAACTTGCTGAGCTTACGTCACTACGCGTCCATGCGGGTCAAGATTACCAAAACTTGGGGGAGACTTTCCAGCTAGAAGCACACGGTGTGCATGAGAATGGCTACATCGTTGATTTCAGTGATCAAGCAGCGTGGACGTCAAGCAATGCTGAGATCGTTGAAGTGAATGAAAATGGTCAGTTCTTGGCTAAGAGTGTGGGTACCGCGACCATTACGGCGACTTATGAAGGCTTCACGGCGTCTTACATTGTGAACGTTACGCCGAAGCTAACAGGCATTACTCTGAATTTACGTAACAACAGTGTTTCACGTAATCAGACAGTACAACTGTCATTAAACGGTGAGTTTAATGATGGTTCATTCTCTGAAATTATCGAAGGTCTCAAGTGGACAACCTCCAATGCCGAAATCCTTTCGATTGATGAGCACGGTAAAGCAACAGGCCATGTTGAAGGTACTGTTACGGTGACGACAGAATATCGCGGGTTTGCGCTAGAAGCGGAAGTAACGGTTACGCAAGCGATGATCGTGTCTTCAACGCCTGAGTTCCGTGATGGAAAAATGTTACTGAATGAAGGTCAGCGTCTACCTTACGGGTTTACATTTACACGTTCGAACGAGGTGACTCATAGTTTCACTCATAAAGGTGAAGAGCCCGATTTTGAAGTTACAGGTATATTTGTTGGCTCTGATGAATCAGGTATTAACTATGGTGTACTTGAAAAAGATCTTGAACAATTGGTTGGTGTTCGTGTTGGTGAGTTTAATTTAAACCTTGGTTCTGTAACACCAGCTTTCCAGCAGGTATTGTTTGAACTGGGTGTAGTCAGTCGAGTTTCTTCATCTAGTGAAAATGTAACCGTTACCGTTGAAGTGGTTGATAACAAGGATATCTACCAATGGCACCGACACAATGGTAATAGCGTTAACCTTGCAGATTTCGAAAATGTGCAAAGCGTTCAATCTCAAGACACTGTATATCGTTTTTGGTCGCATACCGATCGCGCTAACCATACGAACTACGTGACAAAAGTAACGGCCGAAGGCGAAACGGAAGCGGTTAAAATCGAAATTCCTGATGAAGGCTTTAAATTACTTGATAACCAAATTCAAAATACCCAGTTCGGCTATGTCGTTTTATTGACGAGCAACGAACATATTAGTGGTGGTTCAAACGAACAAAAACTGTATCGTTACACATTGGCTGACGGTGCTCTTGCTCCAATTGACATGAGCATTTTTTATAGAAGCAAGGTTAATGACAGCAGCGATATTTTCCAAGTTGATTCAAAAGGAAATGTTATCTTTGCTCGTGCTAACTCGTCTAATGAGGTCTCTGTCAGAACATTTAGTTTTGAGACGAATAAGTGGAGCGATGAAGTTGCTAAGATTAATGGTGATTTAACACAGTTCGCCACGGTACAAGATAAGGTGTTTGCAATCGATACTGACTCGCTCAGTATGGGTGTGGCTCCAAGCCTTAATAGTTACAATGTGGAAACGCAAGAAGTCGACATTCAGCAATTCGTTTATCCAGTGGGCTCTAAATATGCGTGTAGTTCATATGAAGGTATTGGTTTTGCCGTACGTGATGATATCTCGACATCCGCTGCTGGTTGTGTGATTGCAACAGTTGGTGATTCTGACTACGCTGGTTACTGGTTATGGAATGATATATCCCAAGAGCCAAAAGAGGTGATTTTTGCAGAGGGTAGAACTTACCTTACTTACCCAATTGCCATTATCAAACCAGATGGTAACGTTGCGTTCAGTTCTGGCACTCGTGATATTAATGGTGATACAAAGTTCTCAGTGGGTGAGATTGTCGATGTAGAAATCGAAGGCGTTCAAACAAAGCAAGCTGTTGAAAACATACTTGATGCAAAAGGTAAGGTATTAGACGGTTCATACTCACGAATTGCTGCATACGATGGTGAGCAATACAAGTTGGTGCACCCGAATATTAAAGATGAAACGTTCGTTGCGTTCTCAAGAGGTGCGGTTGTGTTAGGCGCAGACGGTAAATGGACACTTGATAAACACATTAACCAAGTACCAACCACCGTAGGTACTTCAGATAAACTATTTAACTTGGGTAATGCGTTCATTATTACTGATCAAGGCGCGACCGACCAACAATATTGGAAACTGGATCTGCGTCAACCTCCTGTTGAGCAACCACCAGCGGAAGAACCGCCAGCAGAAGAACCGCCTGTAGAAGATCCAGCAAAATAGTCATTGCTCATCTTTGAGTAACAAATAACTTGTTAAAACCATCTGATACTTGGATGTGATACGACAAAAACAAAGCCAGTCTGAGAATGACTGGCTTTTTTTATCGTTAATTTTGTTTAATTAAACATCAGAACCGAAATGGAGTGTCATCCAGAGCGAGGGAGAAATCGGATGATGACAAATAACAAGCCGTTCAGAGCACACATGTCGTCACTGTGGCTTAAATCCGGGCTGCTCTTCGGCATATCACTTTTAAGCCATACAGTGTGTGCTGATGAGGCGTCTTTGCCGCATCATGAGTCGGTGCGACAAGCATTAGTCGATGCGGCGATGGAACGAACCCAGTATCAAGTTCGCTATGATGGTGGCTATTATCGTATCGATTACCCAAATGGTGACGTTGCACCTGACATTGGGGTCTGTACTGATGTGATCATTCGTAGTTACCGACAACTCGGCATCGATTTACAGCAAGCCGTCCATCGAGATATGCGTCGGCACTTCGATAAATACCCATCAAAGCGGATTTGGGGGTTAACCCGAACAGATACCAATATCGATCATCGGCGGGTGCCCAATTTGCAAGTCTTTTTCCGTCGTCATGGGCAAAGCTTTACGGTCAGTCAAAACGCTCATGACTACTTACCTGGCGACCTTGTGACGTGGATGCTGCCGGGGAACTTGCCACACATTGGCATTGTGGTTGAGCAGCACTCGCAAGATAAGCAGCGCCCGCTCATCGTGCATAACATTGGTTCAGGCCCACAGGTAGAAGATATTCTGTTTGAGTTCCCGATTACGGGTCACTACCGCTATTTACCTCAAAGTGAGGAGTAAACAAACATGACGAAATTGTCTCATTTAGCCGTGATTGTTCAACTCACGGGCGTTTTGATGTCATCCCTCCTAAGTGGCGGTACTTACGCTCAGGAAAGTACGCAGGAAACAGACAAGTCGCAAGAAGCGGACAAATCACAAGCAGCGAACAAGCCGCAGGAACCGATATTGGTGTTACCGTCACTCAGTGATCACCTTGACTTATCAACCCAAGATACAAAGAAACCAAAGGTAAAAATTAAACGAAAAGCGCAAGAGCAATATCAAACGCTGGCAAATCAGCAGGATAAAGCTGTCGAACAAAGCAATCTAACGCCTACGGTTCCCCCAGAACAGAATCAAGAACTGACTCAAGCGCCTATGAGCGCCGAGCCTGAAAGCAAGGTGACCAAACCTCAAAAGGTACAAGCAAACGTTACGCCGAAGAAAAAAACGCTTGCTAAAAAAGGGAAATCGTTGGTCGGTATCGAGCCTGTGATTCCAACGGATATTTACGAAGTGTCCACGCATTATGTCGCGGACTTGGGGACCTTCAGGCATGTGCTGTTTAATTCCCAACACGATCCCTGTTTTGTCTTGGAGTTTTACCAATCGTCGAGTGCCAATGGGCTGACCAAGATCAGCCGTGTGTGCGAAGTGACCGTCGACGGTAAACGTTTCTCAGTGCTATCAGATGGAGAAACTGCCAGTTGGTTTGACGGTTTTCAATGGCAAGATGAGCGACTTACGTTCCAACTGGAAAATGAAGATCGTGTGTCGCAGTGTAGCTTACCGCTGCCGACCATGGTCAAAAAAGAGATGACGGCATTACCTCGTTGCCAATCCAAGGAGTCTTAATGAAGTTGAATGTGTTAAGCCTAATGGCTTTGACATTAGGTCTACAAGTGACGGTTGCCCCGTTGGCTGCCATCGCCTCAGAAACGGTACCTGAAACCGCGAACCTTAGCGATGCAAGCTTGCCAAAAGCGGATCTGGTGAAAGTGGATAAATCAGAACGACGTATGTACTTGCTCAAAGAGGGAGACATACTGAAAAGTTTCCATATTGCGTTAGGGGGCAACCCTAAAGGCCATAAACAGCAAGAAGGGGACCAAAGGACGCCGGAAGGACGTTACATCCTTGATTACAAGAAAGAAGATTCATCGTATTACCGTGCCATGCACATTAGCTACCCGAATGAACAAGATAAGAAAAAAGCCAAAGAGCTCGGAGTGGATCCGGGTGGTTTTATTATGGTGCATGGGCAGCCAAATGGGGCAGGGGCGTTGGCTATGGTGACGCAACAGTTTGATTGGACGCTAGGTTGCATTGCTTTAACTAACGATGAAATGGACGAATTTATGGCGATGGTCAATGTGGGAACGCCGATTGAAATCGAATGGTAAGCCTGGAAATGAGAATCGCTTAGTAGAGCAAGCAGATAAGAACGGCAAGTGAGTGATGAAAAGATTTGTATCCAGTTTGTAACGCTTTGACCGAGTATAAACTGCGCAGCAACAGAACGAAATGGTTACTGTTGCTGGCGTCATTAACGTCGCATAAATAGGAATGACAAAAAATTAATAATATAAATTCATGCAGTTGCGTGGTTTTATAAATTTGTACCGAGTGATTAAGTATTACGCTCTTTTTTGAAAGTTCATGTATCAAGGAGACATCATGACACTAAAACAGATTGTGACTGCTACTCTAGCGCTTATCGCTTTACCAACGTTGTCGACACCTGCGTTCGCATACCTTAATGACGTGAAACATTGCCCACAGTTTAGCCCTCATCTTGAATACATCAATGGTGATCAAATTCAGAAGGACGGGGCGTTTTATGAGGCGCAAAATGATCCGAAAAAGGGAACGGATATCTACAGTTCTTGGTTCTGGAAAAGTATTCCCGAGTGTACTCGCGGTTTGGCCATGAAGATAGAGCCACATCCGCAGCGTTTCTTAGGGGATCTGTTCGCAGACAGGTTCACGTTAGGTGATGGCATTGTGACTTTTAGTCAGCTAACTCAAAATGGCATTAACGTGGCATTTAAAGCGGAAGGTGGACAGTATGAGTCTTGGGTGATGCCGGCTCAGGTTGAGTTAACCGAGAAGTTCTCGCAGGGCCATTACAAAACCAGTATCAACACAAAAAGCATTCAATTGGTTGAGAATATTCGTGGCGATCAGAATATGACCGTTATCGACGCTCAAAAGGTGAAAACAGACGTCGTGGAAGCGGAGACGATTTTATTTGCTCCAACCGCGATCATCGGTGATAGAAATGTGATTGCTTACATTGAATCGTTAGAAGCGCGTATTGCTGACCTAGAAGCCAAGCTCGCGACTCAGCAGTAAACGATTAGGGCGCAATACTCAATAATCAACCTATTGAAAGCCAGTCCTTTTAATATCGAACACCGCCGATTGGCGGTGTTTTTGTGCGGCTAACCTTAAGTTTTACGTCGAAAAACTGACAACAGAATGTGCTAGGCTGCTTAGCCTAAAATCAAAAATTATGAGGATATCATGGCGTTAGTTGGCAAACATCAAGCCTTCGTTGAGGCATATTTAGCTACCGTAGATGGAGAGCTTTCCAAAGAAGATCAGCAAGCGATCTTAGCCACAGAGACCACGTACTTTTGCTCTGACGAGTATAATACTAACGAGTGCGCGCGTTTGGTTTCAATTGGACAAAAACGCGCGACGTGCAGTGTTAAAGAAGCGTATGAGATTGAACAAGAGCCATTGCCGCAAGTGGGGCAATATGAACTGGTGTTGGATTGGGATAAGAACCCTGTTTGCATAACGCGCATTACGGATGTGTCGTTTGCTCCCTTTGGTCAGGTGAGCCGAGAGTTTGCTGAATCTGAGGGAGAAGGGGATGGCAGTTATGAATGGTGGTATCAAGCACACCTTGATTATTTCACTAAAGATTGCCGTGAAGCCTATGACATGGCATTCACGCAAGAGACCGAGCTGGTGCTGGTGACATTTGAGTTGGTTTATCCAAAATAGGGATTTACCCAAGTAACCTCAAGATGCTAGGTTCAGCGAGAGCTGCTTGGTTCGATAGCAAGGCATTGCTTTGCAGATCTAGTGGCTCTAAATCAAAAAGCGATAACGCGGCTAGCGAGCCAAGCAGACTCGCCCTTCGGGAGCCTGTCACTGGCTTCACTTCTGCGTTAGAGGCATTGAAAATAGATGACTATTTCCTTCGCCCCTGCCTTGAATTGAAACCAGTGACAAGACTCTGAATACTGCACCTTGAAGTCACTTGGGTATAAATAGGACTGCGCACAGCAGTCCCTGAATGATTGGTGGGGTCGTTTATTTCAAACTCTTAAAATCGTCTTTATCAATATTGTGTTTCTTCATGCGTAAATAAAGCTTCTTTCTTGGTACTTGCAGGTAGTTCGCCGCTTCATTCACTTTTCCTGAGAACAAAAACAGAGCGTCTTGAATCAGCTGTTTTTCATAGCCATCGACCAAGTCGTCCAGTTGCGCGCCAGATTGCGTGAGGACACGCTCTTGCCCGGCCAATTTGACAATTCCAATGGCGTAGAGCTCGGCAACGTTTCTTAACTCTCGGATGTTGCCAGGCCAGTCGTGGTTTCTGAGGCATTGCAAATAGTGACTGTCGACTTCAGGCAAGGCTTTACCAAGCTTGGTGCAGCTTTGCTTTAAGTAATAATGGAATAGGGCCGCAATGTCGTCAGGGCGTTGACGCAGCGGCGGCACTTCAATCAAACCTTGGCTCAGGAGGTAGTAGAGCTCAGGTTGTAACTTATGGTTTTGCACTAATTGCTCAGGTGAGTGTTCTAGAATCGCGATCAAACGAACCCGGGTTTGTTTGAGTCGCTCACGACGCAGTAACGCCTGGCTAAGGTGCGCTTGTAATGCCGGTGTCAGCGACTCAATGTGGTTGACGATCAAGGTCGAGGCACTCTCAATCCAGCTTTCTAACTGCATGGGTTCACTGACGTCGCGGGCATCGACTTCCAATAATGCGTTAGTGTCAGATGAGTCGCTGTGAGACAGCTGATGAATCAAATACGCAAAGGTATGACGACCCACCCCAGATTCACCAGTGATCAGTGCGTGGCTGTTGAGCAGCGCGAGTTGAGCAATATGATTTCGAATTAACTCAATGTGTGCCGACTTACCAACGACTTCTTTTTTGATGCTGCCTGTCAGGTTTTGTTTCTGCGAGATATGTGTTTTACGTACTTCAAGGTGATGTTGAATTCGCTCTAACAGTTGTGGTGGGTTGATTGGCTTTTCCAAAAAGTCACAAGCGCCTTTTTTCAACGCTTCTACTGCCATGGGAATATCCCCATGTCCGGTGATCACAATGACGGGTATTTCGCTGTCGAGGTTTTTGAGCCGTTCCAGTAATTCCATACCGTGCATTTGCGGCATGTACATATCAATCACCACGACGCCCGCCCACTCGCCATCAATTTGAGTGCAGGCCAATGTTGGGTCGTTGAGAGTACGAGCTGTCAGCCCTGCAATATCCATTAAATGGGCATAAGAGTCGAGTACATCTTGATCGTCATCGACCAATAAAACAGAAAAGTTATTCATAAGGAATTTCCAATACAACCATTGCGCCTTGGTTAAGACCAGACGCTAAATAGATTTCACCACGGTTATTTTCGATCAGTGAACGGCAGATATTCAGCCCTAGCCCTAGCCCGACTTCTTTGGTGGTGGTAAAGGGTGTGAAAAGCTTGTCAATCACCTCTTCATTAAATCCGTCGCCACTGTCACTGATGGCAAGCACGACCTTGCTTTGTGCGGACAATAAAAACTCAACGTGAATGGCGCGCTTGTCGCTTTGGCTGACAGCATCAATCGCGTTGACTAATAAGTTGACGAGCACCTGCTCAATCCCCATTGCATCCGCACATATCACCACTTGATGAGGGATGTTGTTGTGAATTTCGGTTTGCTGACGTTTGGCTTTGGTATGTACCAAGCTTATCGCCTGATCCAAGGCTTGATTGAGAGGGAAGCACTCAATCACAGGATCTTGATGGCGTTTTTTAGCAAAGTGGCGCAGGTTATTGATCAATTTACTCATGCGTTCACTTAATGATTCCACTTGCAGGAGTGCGTGTTGGATGCGTTCGGGATTGCCTTGTTGGCATGCGAGCTTGGCACCATAAAGGTAGGTCGACATGGCTGACAAGGGTTGGTTCAGCTCATGGGCTAAGCTGGTCATTGTTTGCCCGACGACCGCCATTTTTGCTGCTTGGATGAGCTCGGATTGCGTGGTTTTTAAGTGTTGCTCCGCTTCACGTCTGACGTCAATCTCTTTGGTTAACTCTTGGTTAGCAATCATAAGAGATTGAGTCTTTTCAGCCACACGCTGCTCTAGAATGTGATTGGCTTGAGCTTGTTCAGTAATGTCTGTGATGGTCACCATGGTTTTGTCGCTGTTACCTTGCTGATACAAACTGGTGTAGAAGCGCAAATAGAGCGGCACTGTATCGCTACCAAGTTGCAAGGTGACGCTCTGATTGCCCGACGTTTTGAGTGGACTATTGCTTTCAAAAATGGCCATTAAGCGTTCAGCTTGCGATTGAGGCAGCCCTTCCCATAATTTGCGGCGATGACCTTGAATATCTGTCCCAAGCAGCTGACGTGCGCTGCTGTTAACGGATTCGACGTGTCCATCGAGATCACAGGTGATCAAACTGGCTTGAGTATTATTGATCAAGTTGAGGGCGTTGGTGCGCTCCATCTCTTTCATTGTCTGACGTAAGTGCTCCAATTGACGGCTTAAGTGAGCAATTTCATCGCGGCCATCAACACTCACAGGTGCATCAATACGATTTTGTGCAATCGCACCAAGGGCGATACTGAGTTTAGAGAGTCGGCGCACTAAGCGTCGATTGATAAAAAAGTAACTGATCGCCAAACTAAACAGAATCGATAAGCCAAAGCAGGTCAACAGCATATGGTTACCAAAGGTAATGACTTGGCTAGTCTCGGATTTTACTTGGCGAAATTGGGCGTCAGCATGACCAACTAATTGGGCAATACTGCTGTGCAGTTGGTTTAAAGATTGGTTGATCGCAGCTTGTTGTTTAGTAATGTCACTTTGCAGTTGGCTCTGAGCCAGTAAGGCAAGGTGAAACTCTCCTTGTGAGGAGAGTAATGCGCTGACTTCTTCTAATAATTGTTGGTAAGCAATGGCTGACGGTAAGGTGTTTAACGGCAGGCTAAGGCGTTCTAGCTCGTGCAATCTCAGCTCAATTAAACGCATTCCATTGTTGATTTGCGCGCCATTGCTGGCTTGGATCAGTTCTTGAGCTAATTGATATAAAGCCGCTTCATCCTCAAGTAATCCTTGGATTAAGTTCCATTGATTCATCAATGGCTCGATGTTCTTGGGGTCGGTTTCGGTTTGCAGTTGCCATTGGACTTCTTGACGCATCGGATTGAGCTCAGTCGTGATGTCATGGTGTAACCAGCGCAGTTGCTCTTCAAGCAAATCAATTTGGTGCTGTTTTGCTATGCGCTGGGCGACTTGGTCAGCAAAATGCTCAATCGCTCGCCACGTCTCTTGATAGTGTGATGGCTTGCTCGTTAAGTCGGTATGAGTGCGTAGTTGTGCCAAAATAGCTTCGACCGCCGCGACTTGCTGTTGACTGGTAAATCGGACTTGATTGAGCATCGCTTGGCTGGTGGCATTGGCAATCTCGCCAACCAAAGTGCGGATTTCGGTACTGTTGCTTTCAAGTTCGTAGCTGGCGTTGTAGGTAGGCAGACTTTGTTTAAGCAATGAGCTGACTTTCTGATCCAGATACTGCCATGTCCCCCAAGCTAATAGACTGATGATCGTTAACAGTAGAGTACTGGCTGCAAAGGCTAGGATCAGTTTTGCACCTATAGTGTGGTACTTGAATGGCATGGTTACAGCCCTCCCACTGAACGCTGGCTGTTGAATTGTTGTAGCATGTCACTGATTTGTTGGTGACGTTGATGCAAGCGTTGGCGTACTAATAATTCCCACTCTTCTTGTGCTAGTGCATACGCCGTGTTGTGGTCGTCAACCTGTTGGAGTTTGGCAAGCCGAGCCACATGTTGTTCAAATTCGGCTTCAGTCATCGGCGCTTCGAACAGCAATTGTTGGACAGCGAGTAAGATCGGGTTCTCCTGATAGTTTGACGAATCTGCTTTCTTGTCCGTGGTCTCTTTTGAATGAGTGCTCCCTTGTGAGCGACGGCTATTATGTTGGTTTGACAGTGTCTGTTGCTGCGCTTGAATGATCGCTTGCCAAGTATCGGTTAATACTGGGAGTTGTTGTGTCACCGCAACATCGAATAGAAACGTGATGCCGTATTCTCGCGTCATCATGGTGTCGAGATTTAAAGCGACATGCTCTTGTTGAGCCAATGCCATGTTCTGCATCGAATGTTTTGCGAAGTTGCTTTGCCACATGAAAGACTGAACTTTCTCTGAGCGCAGCATCGCGATAAAGTCTTGTGCGGCTTGGTCGATCTGATCCCTTTTAATGACGGCGACGTAAGTTGGCATCAAGGTAAAATCGGTGTCGTAGCTGAATTTAACGTAGTCGAGTTTACGTTGCAGTATGTGAGCGTAGCTGTCGATAGTCGGCCCGAGTCCTTGGCTTCCTTTTGCAATGGCATCACTGACCCCAAAGCTGCGCGAAGAAAGGGTGGCAAGGTTGGCTGCCACGTTCATAATGTTACGCCAGCCTTGTTCCCACCCATATTGAGTGAGTTGACTTTCAAGCATTAACTTGGTCGTTCCAGAGCGTGATGGGGTGCTCATGGTGACGTGACCAAAATAGGCTGGGTTTGCGAGATCGATGAACTTGCTCGGTGTCGGCAAGTGGTGTGTATCTAAGTAATCTTGGTTCCATGTGATCCCTGCACCTGAGTAGCCAATTGGCATGGCTTGTTTTGGTGCGGGCAAAATGTAGGGCTGTAATTTTGCTTGGGTATGGTGGCTATGATCTACCTCGCCCAATTTATTGGCGTTGGCAAGGTGATTGATGATGTAGGGAGAAGAGGTCAGTAATAGGTCAATATGATCACTGTAGCTTTTCTTCAGTAATTGCAGGCTTGAGCTGGCACGACGGTGGATCACTTTGACCTTCACATCCGTGTGCATGCGATTAAACTCTTTTACCAGCGGGACCAATGGTTCATTTGAGAACGTCGTCAGTATCACTAACTCTTCTCCTTTGGCATAGGCAGGGAGGGAAGGTGCAAGCCCCAGACAAATCAAGCAGACAAAAGTAAAGCAGACAGCCATAAATTTACATACAGAGTTAATGAAGACATCCATCGGTTTTATCCAGCGTTTCATGTGATTCTTAAACAGTGTGTTTATTTCGAGAGTGCTTTTTATAGTGAACCCTCTTTTGTTTGAGGGCTTCACTAAGGGTTATGTCACAAAACCTCATAAATTGTGCGCTTGTTCAAATCTATTGAGATTGCTTGTAAAAAGCGCCCATCTTGCTTCGAGTCATTAATGACTCAAGCTCTCCTTCCATAGTTAGAATCTTATCAACAATTGGCGTGTGGTAATCGCCAAAATTCCCGAAATTGACTCATAGGTTAATGTTAAATGAGTCAAAACTGTCTCAAAACACGGCTTTATCGCGTTTTTAATGAATTCGGCATACTCCAATCGTCATTAAGACTTGCACCTTTTATCGAGAAAATTTTTGGAGAGCTTTATGCTTAATTTCTTTAAAACTCGCCCAGACCTCCCGTTGTCGGATGGGTCTAAAGAGGCGATGCAGGCGCGATTCAAGCGCTACCAATGGCAAGTATTCCTTGGGTTGGTCTTTGGATACGCTGTCTTTTATGTTGTTCGTATGAGTTTAGGGGTGGTGAAGAAACCGATGCTTGATGCGGGTATCGTCACCATCGAAGAGCTGGGTATCATGGGGTCGGCCTTCTTCTTCACATACGCAATCGGTAAGTTCTCAAACGGTTTCTTATCGGACTACGCCAACATCGGCCGATTCATGTCGGTTTCATTGATACTGTCAGGCTGTACGGCAGTTGCAATGGGCATGAATACCGCTGCCTTCTTCTTCATTTTGCTTTGGGGTTTGAACGGCTGGTTCCAGTCGGTTGGCTCAGCACCTTCGTGTGTATCGCTGTTCCAGTGGTTCTCTCCAAAGCAACGTGGTAGCCGTTACTCTATCTGGGGTGGTTCGCGTAATATTGGTGAGGGTATCACTTGGATCTTAACCGCGACTTTGGTGAGCTATTTCGGTTGGCGCGCAGGTTTCATTGGCGCGGGTATTGCAGCCATCGCTGCGGCGCTATGTATGCTTGTTGCACTCAAAGACCGTCCACAAACTTACGGTCTACCGGATGCTGCAACTGCGTTCGATGAAGAACCAGAAATCAAGAAAAAGAACGATCCGAAAGAAACTCGTCGTGCGCAATTCTTCATCTTGAAGCAACCTGCGGTTTGGTTAATCGCAGCAGCATGTGCGGCGATGTATGTTTCTCGTTACGCAATGTCTTCATGGGCGGTCCTTTATCTTCAAGAAGTAAAAGGCTACTCACTGATTGACGCAGGTTTTGCGATGTCAACGTACCCAATTGCGGGTCTGGCGGGTGCAATTCTATCAGGTATCGTTTCGGATAAACTGTTCAACTCGAACCGTCATATCCCGACACTTCTTTACGGATTGGCAAACATTGCGGGTATGTGTCTGATGTTCTTCGGCCCTGATAACCGTATGGTTGATGCAGTGGCACTGGGTCTGATTGGTTTCGCTATCGGTGGCTTGGTTGTCTTCCTTGCGGGTCTAACGGCTTGTGACTTGATGCCTAAGAACGCGGTTGGTGCGGTGAAAGGCTTCATCGGTCTGTTCTCTTACATTGCTGCCTCAGCACAGGAAGTGATTTCTGCTTCGCTTATCAACATCACGGAAGTGGATGGCGTGAAGCACTATGACTTCGCTTCCGCACAGTACTTCTGGTTAGCGGCTGGTGTTGTCTCGCTCATCCTTGCGCTCACCGTGTGGAACGCAAAGAAAGTGACTGACATCGAATAATTAGTAGCCAGTAACTAACGCACTAGTAACTGATGCATCAGTTACAAAGACACCTATAGGCGGGAGTTCGCTCTCGCCTAAATTCACCCAAACTTTTGTTTTTTTATTTTATTTTTCTTTTTCTTTTTCTTTTTCTTTTTCTTTTTGGGGTCTTATACCTTCCCCATTTAATTCAATTTTTGAGAGTCGAATATGCGTAAGACAAAAATTATTGCCACCGTTGGTCCTGCGAGCCATAGTCCGGAAGTGTTACTTCAGTTAATTGAGTCGGGCGTGAATGTGGTGCGTTTGAATTTTTCTCACGGCACTGCGGAGCAGCATAAAGAGGTGGCAGATCGAGTTAGACAGATTGCCGCTTCTTTGAATCAGCATGTGGCTGTACTCGTGGATTTGCAAGGTCCTAAGATCCGTATTTCGACTTTTAAAGCAGACAAAGTTAACCTCAGCGCCGGTGACCGTTTTTATTTAGATGGGACATTGGCGGCAGAAGCTGGAGATCAGACCCAAGTCGGCTTGGATTACCCTGAGCTGATTCAAGATTTAGTGCCAGACCATATTTTATTATTGGATGATGGCCGTATGCAATTACGCGTGGTGTCGGTGGATAGAGACAATCAACGCGTTGAAACGGTGGTGCTCAACGATGGGGTGCTATCCAATCGTAAAGGAATCAATTTATTAGGCGGCGGTTTATCGGCCCCTGCATTGACAGAAAAAGACAAACGTGACATTCAAACCGCCGCAGAGATTGACGCTGATTTTGTTGCCGTGTCGTTTCCTCGTAATGGTGCTGATATTGATGAAGCTCGCCGTTTGCTGCTGGAAGCGGGTAGCGATGCAGACATTGTTGCCAAGGTCGAACGCGCAGAAGTGGTTGCCAGCGAACAAGCAATGGATGATGTGATCCTTGCTTCGGATATCATTATGGTCGCAAGGGGCGATCTTGGTGTCGAAGTGGGTGATGCGCGTTTACCTGTTGTGCAGAAACAGCTTATCGCACGAGCGCAATATCATGGCAAGCCTGTGATCACCGCGACGCAAATGATGGAATCCATGATTGAAAACCCACTTCCTACTCGCGCAGAAGTGTTGGATGTCGCGAACGCCATCATTGATGGAACCGACGCAGTGATGCTTTCTGCTGAGTCTGCTTCTGGGCGTTACCCTGTCGAATCTGTTCAAGCCTTAGTTCGTATTGCGAATGGTGCTGAGAAAGATTTGCTTGACCAACGCTTGTGGGCAGAACTCAGCCACTTGTGTACCACCCCTGACGAAGCGGTAGCGGTGTCGAGCGTATTAGGAATGCAAGGTGTGCACAGCCAGTCTGCTGCTAACCGTCATATGGCGGCAGTGTGCTTGACCGAATCAGGCAGGACTGCGCGTTTACTGTCTCGTACTCGCACTTCGGCTCCGATTCTAGCGGTTTCTGATCAGCTAAAAACGCTGAGGAGACTCACGATCTTACGTGGTATTACTCCAGTTTATGGGCAGACCGCCACATTCAGTGAACAACAAGTTATAACCGCAGCGCAAGCACATTGGCTAAACCATCATGACGGCACGGCAAATCAGTCATTCTCTGGCCAGCATTCAAGAGCAGCCGGCACTGTCATGGTAGTGAATATTGAAAATCAAACGGGTTCAACGATTCGGTTGATTGAGGTGGGAAAGCCAACGGTGGACGTTAAAGTGACGGACAGCGAACTTCTCATCAGTAAGGAAATGGATACCGCTGCAGCTTAGGGCGTAGGGATGTTGTAACTCGCATCGGTATCTCCCTCAATCAGCGACGCTTAGTTAGCAATGTTTAGTCAACAATGCTTAGACAACAATGCTTAGCCAACAGCGCTCTGATTGAGGGTGGCGGTTTTCCGCCAGTTTTTGTTACTCAACCCCCAGAGTAACAGTTTGCTCCACGAGGACGTTTGGCCTGCTTGCGCAGGCCTTTTTTCATTGTGAGGTGAGCCGACCTTATTGAGCCTTTTTTCGAGTGAAGCTCGGAATGCCGAACACATTGATTAAGGCACCAGTGACGATCAAGCCACCGCCAATGTACGTCCACATTGAGGGAATTTCATTAAAGACGACCACACCGAGTAGAGCAGAAAAGACAATTTGGACATACGAATAAGCAGAAGCACTGCCAGCGGTTTGTGTTTGCATCGCTTTGGTTAGACCGTATTGACCGACTTGAGTGAAAATCCCAACCAGCACCAACACCATAGTAATCGTTAACGACGGCATGACCATATCTCCGCCAATTAAGGCGAGTGAGGTCGGGAGAGCAATGAGTGGGAAGTACATAATGATCACCGAGCTGTCTTCGGTTTGGCTCAGCTTACGCACGATTACATACGCCACCGAACTGCCCAATGCGCCCAACAGCGCCATGCTGACACTGAACCAAGGCAACGGTGTACTTTGACTGTCCGACAGGCTCGGCTGCACCATAGCAAAAAGACCAAGCAAACATAGCCCAATACAGACCATGGTTTGCGTCTGAATCTTTTCTTTCAAAAAGAGCACGGCCAATAGCGCGGTAAAAACAGGGTGGACGTATTGCAAAATAGTCGCTTCAGCCAAAGGCAGGGTAGTGACAGAATAGTACACACACATCAGCGCTAACGTACCCATTAACCCGCGCGCAAACAGTAGCGGCTTATTGTGCCCCCATGGCGAGATGCCTTTACGTTTGACATCGGCATAACTGATGACCAGTGAGACCAGCGCACGTGCGGCAACGATTTCCAACACAGGGATACCATATTCACTGACGTATTTGACACAAGCGGACATCAGGGCAAACCCTAATGCTGACAGCAGCATAAATCGGACACCCGCAGGAATTAGCGTGTCTAGTTTCATTCTTAACTCGTTTTTATTTGGTCGCGTAACAAGCAAACAACTCGTAAAGATGCGGCGTTGTTGGTTTTGGTACGTGAGGAGAATTCGTTGGGCGCGAGTATATACCCAAGTCACCTCGAGATGCTAGGTTCAGCGAGCACTGCTTGGTTTGATAGCAAGGCATTATGACTTCAAGCGGCGGTGTGACTGCTGAGTGCAAGGATTTTCCGTGCCAGTTGCAATTTTGTGCTGTGAAATCGGGAGTTCACTATCATTTGTAGTGGGAGCAACTGGCAACTTACTCAGTAAGTGATTAGCATATTGTCCCCAAGCAATCTCAAGATATTGATTGAGTAAGAACGGCTTGGTTCGCTTGCAAGGTCGTGCCTTGAAGGTTGAGTGGTTCTGAATACGGCATCTTGATGTCATTCGGGTATTATTATTTCTAATAAGAGAAGCGTGTGTCAGCCGATCCTTCACTCCAAATTACGGTTTCATTACCGTCTCTTGTTCATCGCGTGGGGCGCGATGCGGTCAATAGTGCCCGTGAAATGGCGCAGACCTATCAATGCGACATTAAACGTATTCGTCGCTCAAGGAATTGGCAGCTTTTAGGAACGCCACAAAACATTCAAAAACTGCATCACGAGTTGGTGGAGCTAAATGGCGAGTTAGCGTCGTATTGGAATAAGCGTATTGAACCTGTTCTGTTGCAGCACCAAGCAGCCTTGGTGCCGATTGAAGTTCAGCTTCGTCAACGTCTTGAGGCTGATCCAAGCTTAACGCTGTCCGAATTAATGGATCAAACTAAGTGCACCATAGCTCAAGCCCGTGAAGCCCGGATGCGGATTGATGAGTGGTGATCGCGTATGCAAAAAATGGTTGCTCATTGCGAGCAACCATTTAATTCGATTTATCATTCAATTCGAACAATGATTCAACAGGGATGCTCCCTTATTCCCAATTTTTAATGATAACCTCACCGCTATCGGGCACGACGTTGAAAATAATGGATTGATCATCCCAACGGTAAGGCAGAGCTTCGCCTTTGTGCGTGAGTGCGGCAACACCAAAATTACCAGGAAGTTTCACCGACACCGTCAACTCATGATCGTAGATGGTGTCATCTAAAGTATCGGTCACACTCAGAACGATTTGTTGTGGTGAATGCTCTAATACGGTAACGGACGCTTTAGCGCGTTGTTTATGGTACTTAACCGCAGATTCGAAGGTCGTGACCCACGCATCGTCTTTTTCCGCATTGACAATATCCAGCTGTTGTTCAAAGACCTCTTGAGGAACGACTTCACTCCAGTCTGCGCCGCCGTCCTTACCTACTAAGCTATGCCATGTCAGGATGTATAATCCTCCCGTGCTGATAGCAAAGTCCAACACGCTTTTGAACTCTTTGAGATCTTGCAACATGTAGGCATTGGTTGAGCGAAGATCATAATAGGCTTCGTCATAGTATTGACCTTGCCATGTATTAAAATCATAGGGCATCACAATGTGTTTGTTAGGATCCCATGCTCGTGCAGCCACAAAGCCGTTGTCACGCAGATAGTTTTGAATATCGCGATTGTAACTGCCGAAGGGAAACGCAAAGGTTCGCGGTGTTTTTCCAGTATGCGCTTTGATTCGCTCTGAGGCATAAGCGACCTCCGCATCATATCGGTCAGGCCCTACAGGCGGGTGGGTGGTGCCCGTCCAATCTGTGTAATCATAAACGAAATCATGGTGACTCACGGTGTGATTCGCCATTTCTATGCCAGCTGCAGAACCTTCTGCGACTGTGTCCCAACCGAGCCATTCAGCCGTATCACTAACGACAAACACGGTGGCTTGCATGTTTCGTTTCATGAGTTGCGGGATCGCAATGACTTTTTGCCCAGGGGAGTAATCATCAAATGCCAGCACGACGGCAGCTTGTTGATCGTTATACCAAGGGGCGATCTCAGTTGTAATCGAAGTTTGAGAATGAACAGCAAATGACGATAGCAAACAGGTAGTTAAAAGGGTAACGCTTCGTTTCATGGTTTGTCCTCAATGAATAGGTTCAGGCTATATTGAGATACAGAGTTTTAACATAACAATCACAACATTAGCTGGATGCGAGTGGGCGCATTGCACGGTGTAATTTATAAAATCACTAATGGAATATTTTGGAAGCGAGTGTGTAATTTTTAATCAATGCCCGACGTTGGAGTTGCATCATGATATTGCTCTCTTGACTTGAAAGTGACAGGCAACAAGGGAAGAAGAGAGAGACCTTTTACTGACTATGTTTTACTAACTATGTTTTACTGACGATGAGTACCCAGAACTCTTCAGCGCAGTGCACGAAAATGAATCACAATCGCTGAAGAGTAAGCCGAGGAGATACTGTGAGCAGCTTTAGGCTTAGGTTACTTAGGCCGAAGTTACTTAGGGCAAAGTTACTTAGACAGAGGAATCAATTTTAACTCTTGCCAAGGGCGAATGATCCCAATGAGGTAGGCGCATCCTATGATTAGGCTGACCACCGCCGTAACCAAATCAAATGTACTTAAGACCGAGGGTTTAAACACCAAATAGGCGAAAGGCGCAAGACCACGAATCATATACATCACCCCTGCGGTCGCGACTACGGTACGAACAAATGGTAATCTCGGAATCACTTTGGCGGCGGAATAGGCGTATAAACCGCTGAGAGTAAAAATCGCAGAAATGGCTAAGGACATCAGATGAGGCAGCCATGATCCTTCTTCTATCATAATCGCGATCTGCTCGCCTGCGCCAAAGAAACGATACCAATCAGCACCTGCGAAAATCGCAGCAGCATGAATGACGGCAACTAAAATACTGCATGTACCACCGAATTTTAGTGAGTAGTTCATAAATATTTCCTTAATACAGCCCAGCAACAGTCTGACAAGTTAATGCTGGGTAATCCTAGCCTAGTGACGTTGTTAAGAATTGCGTCTATTTTGACAAAACCAGACGGCCCTTGTTTGTCTCAAATTTGAAATGTGACACGTTAAACTTAGGCGCTCGTTTGCAATGGCAGTGCCACGTTTAAGCCCATCACTGGTTTAAGCCTCGCTGCCTGTCTGAATAGGACGGTCTTGAGTAGCGCGTCTTGTTCTTGTCTGGTGTAAGTGAAGCAGTTCGGCGTGCGAATAAAAGAACACAGGAGTACACAAGGTACTCCTGTTGAGGGGGGAGATATGGGCATGGTTAAGCGGCGGATTCAATCCAGTTTGATAACTGTTGCGCTTGTTTTAATGCGTCGAAATGGTTTTCTACACGAATTCTCGCGCGTTGTCCCATCGCAACGCGTTCGTTATGTGACAAGCTGGCGAAATGACTGATACTCTCAGACAGCTCCCACGCACTTTTCTCATTGACGAGATAACCCGTTTCTTGTGATACGATTTCTTTGCACCCCATAATGTTGGTCGTGATCACTGGAGTTCCGACTGCCATTGCTTCTTTGAGGACTAATGGTCCAGTATCGACACAGCCAGTATCAGAGAAGCAGAATGGTGCAACTAGGCAATCGTACTGCGCTAAATTATCTTTCACCCAAGAGTGAGGCTTGGCACCGAGGAAACGGATGCGTTCACTTAACCCAGCTTCTTTGACTTGAGTGCGCAACTGCTGATCAAGTTCTCCAGTTCCAATAATATCGAGCTCAATATTGAATTTTTCGGCAATTGGCACCAAAGCATCAATCAAATCTTGCACGCCTTTTTGGTAAACCAGTCGACCAAGGAAGACTAAGCGTAGGATATCTGAATCTTGCTTCTCACTCGGGGTAAATAGGTCTGTTTTCACGCCGCAATGAAGCAAGCGAATATCTCCCGACGCCATCTTATTGAAATCGTTCTGCATGGTTTTACACACAGCGACCACAAAGTCACTGGCAATGATCTTTTGTTCAATGTCGAAAGCCGACTCATACACATCATGCCCATGAGCAACAAAAGAGCAGGTAATATTGAGTAACTTAGCGGCGACAATCGCGTGTGCAGCTGTGTGTTGACAAAAATGCGCATGGACATGGTCAACTTTTTGCTCCGACAGTTGTAAAGCCAGTTTGCATCCGTAGGCGAACAGCGACTGCTTTGGCATGGACTGCTGCGCTGAAACAAATTTCATTGCTTCAATCACTCCCAGTGGGCTGAAATCTGGTAGTTGCTTAAGGTCGACATTGCGACCAATCTCAGTAATGTCATAGTTAAAGGCTTTGTGACTAAATTCTTTGCTAAATGTCATGACACAGACTTCATGACCACAGGCTTGAATGGAATCGACCTCTGTCTGGATGAAGGTTTCACTTAATACTGGGTAAGTTGGGGCAACAAAAGCGACTTTTTTCATTTTCTTATCTCCTGATATTCGTTGTTATCCCCATTGAGCGTTTTGCTCTACCGCATCGGGATGTTCGATTAATCTGGATAAGGCAATTAGCGATCCAACTTTTTAACCTTAAGTAAAACAGAGGGTTAACTGTCTTAGTTCGAATTTGAGAAAGAATAACTCAGCGGGATTAGCGAATTAGGAATCAAAATGGGTTTGCTTATTTTGAGAAAGCACCATTCTCAATTTGAAATAAATTTATTAATGTTTAATTAAATCAATGCATTAGGTTTTGGCATGGATAGTGCGTAGTGTTTTGTCATCGCAACAGTACGATCGCATTATCGAATATAAGGAAACCTATTATGGCTACTGTCTCTATCGTCATCCCTACTTACAACTGTGCTCAGTATCTGCCTAAAGCTATTGAGAGCGTGCTAGCTCAAACTTATACAGACTTCGAACTGATCGTTGTTGACGATAACAGTACGGACACGACTCAAGAATATCTGAGCAGCATTCAGGATCGCCGTTTAAGAGTGTTAAAAACTCAAGGGGTCGGTGCTTCGGAGGCCCGAAATTGGGGCGTCAGAGTCGCGCATGGTGAGTATGTTGCGTTTCTTGATGCTGACGATTTTTGGTTCCAAGAGAAATTAGCCACCCAAGTTGAACTGCATCAAAGATACCCATCGCTGGGGATGAGTTTCACTAATTACGATCATCTCACAGAGGCGTACCAATCGATCGTTGATTGTTTTGGCTATTGGAACCAGTTTGGTAAAGAACATAAGCCATATCTAAAGCTTGATGAGCCGCTGGACTTTGTGATGAGCACCAATGTTATTGGTACATCAACCGTGATGGTCAAAAGAGATGTGTTTGAGCAAGTGGGTATGTTTATTCCTGAAATTGCGTATGCTGAGGATTGGGATTTATGGTTACGCATCAGTGAAAACTTCGATATTGGGGTCGTGAACTCAATACAAGTGGGGTATTTGATGCGTCAAGGGTCTGCGACCCAAACGGATTCTCGCCGAGCGGACAATTTACGCAGTGTTGAAGCGATCATCTCACGTTATAAAGAAGCTAAGCATAATCGTCCTGTGTCAGTCAGTGCCTTTGATAAAGCGCAAGCGCGTGTCTTAGAAGGGTATGCCGACTTTCATCGTGGTCAACAGAGATACACGACAGCGATTTGGTACGGGTTACGCTCTTTGAGTTTAGATCCGCAGAAACGCCGTATTCAAAGCTTGCTGGGCGATTGCAAGCAGCTAGTTCTAGCTCGATAAGGAAACGGTGATGGTTGCGCTTAAACAATCCGCTTATTACGCCATTGGTATCGTGATGATGAAAGGGATTTCTTTGGTGATGATCCCATACATCACCAATACATTGAGCGTAACGGAATACGGTTCACTGGAAACGTTAGTGTTGCTTGCCGATATTGGCACCATTCTGTTTAGCCTCGGCTTGTTGGATGCGATGTATCGCTACGTCGGTGTGGCACAAGGGAAAGAGAAGCAAAGTTTAATCTCTAATTGTTTCAGTTTAAGTGTTGCTGTAGCAGCCATTGGAGCGGTTCTGCTGTTATGGGGATTACCTGCAATTTCAACTGCACTGCCTGTTCATTTCGAACACTATCAAATCGCGCTGTTGCTTTTACCGACGATTTTAGACGGCGCTATTTCTATTCCGTTGACTTTGCTAAGAATGGAAGCACTGGCGAAACGTTTCTGTCAGCTCACAGTAATGAAAGCTTGTGTGCAAGCAAGCCTCACCTTCGGGTTATTGGAAATGGGGTACGGCATTGACGGCGTCCTGATCGCGGGTGCGGTGTCGAGCGTGTTGCTGCTTATCATGTTACTGCCGTATCAATGGAAGTCGATGGGGCACTTTGGTGAGATTCGTCATAGCGGTAAGCTGCTGTCATTTGCTCTGCCAACTCTTGTCGGAGCGGGTTCCATATATATGTTGAATGGGCTTGATAGATGGTTTATGGCAGGAATGGTTGGCGTGGAACAGTTGGCGGTGTATGCGGTGGCGGTTAAATTCTCATTCATTTTAGGGCTTGCTTTACAGCCGTACTCTCTATGGTGGTTCCCGAATCGGATTGCGACGTTGCAGCAACCGAATGGACCAGCCGTTTGCGCCGAACGAGCGATCACAGGAGTGAATTTAGGCATAGTGATTGCGACCTTAATGATTTTGACCGTACCTAGCTTTATTGAGCTGGCTTTGCCAGATGCCTACCAAAGCGCAAGTGTGGTTGCTTGTGTGCTGGTGGTCATTCATATCGTCAAGAATGCAGGGGACATGATGAACTTAGGCTGTTTTAGTGGCGACTCAACGCAGTCACAAATGTGGATACAGTTAGGCGTAGCCGCTGGTGCGATTGTTGGTTATTTCTGTTTGACACCTCATCTAGGATTATGGGGAGTGGTTTCGGTGTTAGCGATCGCTTACGTGATTCGTCTAGGTCTGCTGTATCGATTTAGCCAGCGTGTTGAACCTTTGCCATATCAACACCGCCAATGGATAAAAGCGACGGCGGTAGGGTTGAGCTGCTTGGCTATGAACCATCTACTGCTGTCTCTGGCACCATGGCAGCACATCGCATGGGCCAGTTTTATTCAGGGAGGTTTCATGGCTTTACTGAGTGTGCTCTGTTTTATTAAAGCGGATGTGCTACCTCTGCCTACCGCAGTCGCAGAACGTCTGAGTTGGTCCAGCGTACAGAAAGTCTTACCCAGCTGGCTTCAAAGCAAGCGCTCCCTGATTTAAAAGCCAACGCCATTAACAGCCACATGACCAATCTGGTCAACCCGCAGCCTTTTAGGCTGCGAGACCGTATTCTTGCTTTAGGCGGCTCAGGAAATGAGCGTCTTTACACATCGCTTTTTCTGGCTCATCGCTGATCTTCGCGACGGCTGAACCATTACACTCAGTCATTTTAACCACCATCGACAATGCCTTATATTGTTGACCTTGTGAATTCTCCCAACCACCCATATCGTTGGCAAGGAAGGTCCCAATACCGAAACTGATTTGAACACGCCCATTAAAGCGTTTGGCAATATCAATGGCGGTCGCAAAGTTTAAGCCGTCGGTAAAAACTAAGGTTTTTTCTAATGGGTCAATGCCAAGCGATTGGTAGTGCTCGATCATCTTTTCTCCCCAATAGAACGGACAGCCAGAGTCATGTCGGACGCCAGCGTATGCCGTTGCTAACGGCAGATCAAAATCTTCCAAGAAGGCTTCGATCCCTATGGTATCGGTCAAGGCGATGCCCAGTTGGTTATTAAAATGCTTCAGCCATTGGGTGAGGGCAACCTTTTGAAATTTCGGTAGTGGGTATAAGACTTGGTGAGCCATAAACCACTCATGGGCAACCGTCCCAACCGCAAACAGCTGATGCTTCTTGGCTAGATGGTAGTTACTGGTGCCAATCAAATGCTGCGGGATTTTTTCCGATAATGTGGTTAATACACGTTCCTGAACCTTGGCACTGAAGCGACGACGCGTGCCCATCTCTGAGAATTTAAACCCTGTCAGTTTGTGCTCGCCAATTTGTTGCTCAAGATAATCAATTTTATTGTTAAGCACTTGGATGACCTGTTCTTCAGGAATGCTTGCCCACAAGGTTCGATTTCTTAATTCGGAGACGATGCTCATGATCAAAGTCTCGTACAAGATGACTTGGTGCCAGATCCCGTTGACCTCGACCGCTAACTGGCGTGTGCCATCTGAATTGACCTTGGTATAAACCTTGGTTTGTTGGGTTGGCTTAAGTTGGAATTGGCTTAAATAGCCGATGAAGTCTTGAGTAAGGTAAGGAGCGGCTTGGGTGAGATACTGCAAGTCTGATGTTGAGAAAGATAAATTCGCAAGTTTCTCCAACTCAATGGCAACATCACTTTCTAGGTGGGATAAGTCTTCGTTTGAGCGAACGATTAATTCGTAACGAACTTGAGTTTCAGGGTAAAGAGTAAAAGCCGCTTGCATCATATTGATCTTGTAAACGTCGAGATCCAGCAAACTTTGAATGATTGGGTTTGAAAACAGTGTCGCGTTCATCTTGGTTCCGCCTCTGACCGTTGTCACTCTATACCCACTGAAAGTGTTGCGCTGTTGGGTATACCACTAGAGTGGTGGTTAAAATTTAAAGACATAGGTTTTGTTGCTTAACCGTTATAGGCTTCGTTTTTCGTGCTAATTACGAAAGAAAACTTTCACTATGGGTTGAATAACAAAGCATGGTTTGCAACATTTTGTTCTTAACTTGGTTGAACTTTAATCTCTCGCGATGGGTTTGTCAAATGTTGTTATTAACTAGATTTATTTCTAATCGGAAGCGATCGATTACATTGTAAGAGAGCCCTGTGTTTGTTGGGAATTAGTACTTTAGGTTGGTGTTTTAAAGCGAAATTCAGGTTTAATGTGATGACTTATTGGTTAATAACAAAAAGTTACTTTCCCTATTGAATTTTTAGTTCGAGGTGGGTAATGTGACAAAGAGTTAACCAACGTAAAAGGAATCTCGATGATTGTCACCATAGATATGATCTGTCTGAGGTTAGGTGAAAAAGGGCTAGAAGCGCTTTTGGTCAAACGGAGTAATCCTGAACGTCCTCATTGCGGCTGGTGGGCGATACCTGGCGGGTTTGTGTTTGAGCACGATTTAACCCAGCAAGGTGGTCATGCGGCGGATGAAGACTTTGATGGCGCACGCCGACGTATTTGTCGTCAAAAAATTCATACCTATCCTGCTTACATCAGTGAGCCTATGGTCGATGGTAACCCAAAGCGAGATCCTGAAGGTTGGAGTGTGACCATCTCTCACTACGCCTTATTAAATCAAAACAACATAGATCAAATAGAGGCGAGTGGTCTCTGCGAACAACAGCTGTCTTGGTTTCCGTTGACGTCTCTACTGAATGGCGAGGTCGACTTAGCTTTTGACCATAAAGAGTTGATTGAGCATGCGTGGATCAAGCTGCGCGCGGCAGTGGAATATACCTCAGTTGTCTTGTTTGCTTTGGAAAAAGAGTTTTTGGTCTCGGATATTATTCATGCTTACGCCAAATTTGGTGTTGAAGTGAATCGAATGACGGTTAAGCGCCGTTTGATCGATACTGGCGTGGTGGTCAGTGCGAACAAAATGGCTTCGACAAACCGAGGTAAAGGTGGAAAACCTGCACAGGTTTATAGCCTAGCGGAGAACAATGTAACTTACTTTCAGACCTGTTTGCGTTAATGGCGAGTCTCGCCGTACTAAGCATCTCAAGGTTACTTAAGTATAAAGGCTACTTGGGTATGAAGGTTACTTGGGTATAAATTAAGGGAACTATGATGGATTTTCAGAACGTAACTTTGAGCCAAGCGACAACAGCCGCTGTTGATGTGGATCCACAGAAAGGGTTCAGTGAGCTTTGTCCAAAAGAGCTGCCTGTTGTGGGAGCGCTAGATATTGTTAGTGAGCTTACATTGAATCATGCCAAAGCGGCAGTTAAGTTAGTTTCGCGTGATATGCATCCAGCTGGGGCAGCTTGGGAAGCACAATCTCCAGAAGAAATGCTGCAACCAGTAGGGCTGCCGGAAGTAGATGTAAAATGGCTACCTCACTGCGTGGTCGGTACGGAAGGGGTGGAATTACTGCCGGGGTTGCCAGCGGTGCGCGAATATGACTTTCAGATGAATAAAGGTATCGATCCTGATGCTCACCCTTACGGTGCGTTTTATCATGATCAAGGAGATAGTTTATCGACAGGCGGTATTGAGTTTCTAAAAGCCAAAGGCATCACGCATGTCATTGTTGGAGGGCTTGCTTTGGATTTTTGTGTCAAGAAGTCCGTTGAGCAACTACTCGATGCGAAGTTTACAGTGATCCTCAATCTTGCCTCAACACGTGCCGTTTTCCCAGACAATGCGCAAGCGGTGGCGACTGAGCTAGCCGAAAAAGGCGCAGTATTAGTCAGAGATGCTGCGTCGATACAGTTGCAATAAAAATGTGCTCTATAAGGCGATCAGGTGATCGCCTTTTTTATGTTCGCTGGCTCAGTTTAAATCCTGTTTGAGGCGAGCATGTTCGACTACTCAGATTTCCCACTCTGACTCACAATAAACGGAATGCGCGTCAGGCTCTTCTAATAGAATGGCAGCATGGCCATTGGCTCTTAGGCGATAGTTGTTCAATTGTTTTTGATCATCGGCAGTCCAACTGCGCGGGTATTTATCCGCATATTGCTCTAACGTTTTGACCGCATATTCATGGTGTCCCTGCTCGCTCAAAGCCCGAGAGTAATAGCGCGCTTGTAAGCGAGTTGTGATTGGGTAGTCACCTAAAGCAATTGTTGCGGCATAATCCTGTTCATTGAGATGGATTTTCATCAGGGAATACACGGCGTAATTGAGGGTTGTTGGCGCAGAAATTTGCTCTCCAATTCGTAAAGCATCGGTGAGGTGGCGCTTTGCTTGAGTGGGCTTATTCTGTTGGGTGTAGCCCCAAGCAAGGAAAACCCGACTGGAAACTTTTAACAGTGAGTTATTCAGTTTAGGCAACAGCTGTTCTAGAGAGTTTAAGGCTTTGTTTAGCTTCACGCTGTTATCGGCAAACAAGCCTTGGTCGAGTTGACTGAACGCCAAGTAAAATTGACTTAATTCCATCAGGTGAGCCGCTTTTAGTTGCTGTGCCAGTTGCAGTGCTTCTTGGAACAGCGATTGAGCATCTTGTCCTTGATGAGATTGGAGATGGTAAAAACCGGCATAGATTAAGGCTTCTGCAAGTTCGAAAGGCTGCTCAAGCGAACGATAAAGCGTGACCGCTTGTTGTAATGCCTGCTCACGTTCACGAAGTGGCAGTGTATAGTTTCGAGCAATCGCAAGCTGGGTTGCCGCAATATTGGGTTCATAGCCAAGATGCTGGTAAAAATTTAACGCTTGGCGCAGTTTAGGACCATTCACTTTGAGATCGGACCATGGACTCTGTTCTAAGCCCTCATTGGCTTGATTACCCAGATAAAACAACATGTCCGCTTGATCATCAAGCTCGGCTAAATGATCGCTGCGCTGGTGGGCTTTTTCTAACCATTGGTGGTGTTGTTGCCAATCTAAACGCTGCCAAGCAAATTTGGCGGCCAGTCGATAGCTTTGTACGATCAGCTGATTGTCTTTGCTTTTTTCCGCAAGGTAAATCGCAGACTGAACCGCAGTCTCTGTGTCGCTCAGGCCTTGACGCCGCTTTAACTCAGCCTGCCAGACCGCGACAAAAGCGTGCAAAACTGGCTCCGAATAGAGAGAAGCTTGGTTGAGTTGTACAAATGAAGATTCCGCATCCGCCCATTTCCCTAATAGAACCTGACTGCGTGCTAAGTAGGCGACAGGCCAGAGATCATCAGGATCCAATACCGCAGCGGCAGAGAAATAGCGAATAGCATGAACCGCACCTTGTTTTTCAAGCGTCGCAATGCCCTCGGCGAAACTTTCAGAGCTGAGTTTTAAAAAGGTTTTTCCAGACGGTTTATTGCTGAGTTTCGGATCACCGATCAAACGCTGAATTTGATCGGCCACAGCGTAAATTTCCCCTGGTAAGGATGGATAGCTAATGCTTCCTTGTTGAATATCACCGTTAGCATAAACGAGGGTGAAATCGAGGACTTGTTGCTGATTAAAAAGACGAACATCGCCACTGATTGCAACGTGAGCGCCATGAGCTTTCAACAACCCGCTGATTTGTTTCAAACTCGGTTGACTGTCAATGGATTGTTCCAACAGTAAAACCTGACTTTGGCTAGGGGGGATGACCCCAAGGTTGCGCCTCTGGCGCAAGACCATTGACAGCATATCCGACAGACCCAGTTCGACCCAATTTAACTCTCTTTGCTCAGTGCCATTACTGAATGGCAACACCATTATTTGATTGGTTTTCTTCTCAATCTGATTTTGCTGTTGCTGGGGCTGAGAACTCATTTGGCGAAAGTTTTTTTGTGGTTCACTGCTGAATAAATACAGCGAGCTCAGAGCGATGACGATCAGAGGGAGCCATAAAGACAAGTTGGAAAACCAGCTGCGATTGCCTTGGTTTGGCTCAATATGACTTGGATTATCCAAAATATCGATTGGCGCAGTATCACGTCGTTGTTTCTCCAACGCGGCTGGCTTGTGTGCCGCTGTATTATATGCCGCAGAATCATGTTCTGTGCGGGAAATATGGGTCGGTTTTTCGGACGGCTCAGTGTCGAGTGTTATTTGGGTTGTCTGTGTTTTTTTTAAAACAATTGGCTCGTCAAAATCGTCAATTTCTGAGTGTTTTCCCGTGTCCGCTTTTGGATCTCTGACGGCATTTGAATCATGATCGAGTTGAATTGGAGTAACGGGAGCGATCCACTGATAACCACGCTGGGGAAATGTGCGGATAAAGGTCGGGGTCTGCGCTTTATCGCCAAGGACTTTACGTAAATCGCGTATGCTTTGAGTGAGTGCACTGTCACGATAATCACCGTGTAACCAAAGGTTTTCCAGTAATTCGTCTTTGCTGACGACGCGATCGCGATTTTCAACAAGGTAACTAAGCAATGCCCCGACTTTATGGCGAAGATGCACTTCACTATAGCTGCCATCGTTGGAGAGAGCAGAGTTGCAGAGACCATCATCGGAGAGACGATAGAGGCATCCAGTGGTGTTGTCGAATGCAAACTGAGCGAACTGAATCATTGTAGCACGTGTTATGTTTATAATTTATACGGTGAATATTAATGCAATCAGTGCTTAGTTCTCAATACGTTAAGTCTCAATATAGAACGAAATGTGACGGATTTTATAAGATTTTATCTCGATTTTAGTTCGATTTTATCTGAGTTTGATATGTAACCTTTTCGAACGGGATATACCTGTCGTCACCAATACGAACGACAGGAATCGAAATGGAAAACATCATTCAATCGGCTCTCTTCTCGGGGGAGCCTAGCCTCTCCCTACTCGGGGTTATTTTCACGGCGGGGCTGCTGACCAGCTTGACCCCCTGCGTCTATCCCATGCTACCCATCACCGTCTCTGTGGTGGGCAGTCAGGCGAAAAATCGCTGGCAAGGTCTGCTTTACTCCCTGACTTATGTGTCTGGTTTGGCGATGGTTTACAGTTTTCTCGGCTTAATTGCAGCATCGACAGGGCAGCTCTTCGGGACGGTAGCCAGTCACCCAGCGACGTTGTTATTGGTAGGCACTTCTTGCCTATTGATGGGGCTATGGATGGCTGGCGTAGTCGCTACGCCTAATATGTCTTTCGGTCAATCTTACTCGTCTAATCCATCATTTTTGACGCAATACCCCAGCTTAAAAGTGTTTTCAGCTGGCGCGCTTTCTGGGCTTGTGATGGCACCTTGTACTTCACCCGTATTGGGCATGATGTTGATGTATGTCGCTTCGAATGGCAGCCCGAGTTGGGCGTCTCTAATGATGTTTGTCTTTGCCTTTGGAATGAGCGCGATTTTAGTGGTCGCGGGGACGTTCACGGGGTTACTCACTTCATTACCCCGCTCAGGAAATTGGCTGAACGCGGTGAAATGGCTGATCGCCACCCCGATGTTCGGCGTTTCTCTTTATTTTTTCTATCAATTTGCTCTCGCCGTTTTTTGATGGGCGACTTTTTGGTCAAGTCAGAGTCAGTGATGAGGCCACAATCAATGTTATTAATTGGAGAAGGTTATGCAATATTCTAAAACTCTGTTGGTCGCAAGCTTAGGTGCGTGTTTGTTTGGGCCTTTACCTAACGCTTTAGCTTCGGTGAATACTGAGGTTGGTAGCACGGCGCCTGCATTTCATGCTCAAACTCTTGAGGGAAACCGTGTCGACCTCGACAAATTCAGAGGTGAAAAGCCCGTTTATCTGAAATTTTGGGCGACTTGGTGCAGTTATTGTGTGGAAGAGCTGCCTCACTTGCAGACGATAAAAGATCGCTATGGCGATGAAGTGGAAATCATCAGCATTAATGTCGGCTTTAATGAGAAAAAAGAGAAGGTACAAGCTTATATGCAGTCGCGAGGTTTTGATATCCCAGTGGTTTTTGATCAGCAAGGCTCAATCACGCAAGACTATCAAGTCGTCGGTACACCACATCATGTCTTGATCGACAAACAGGGGAAGATTGCTTATCGAACTTTTTTAGCTACGGATCAACTGGATGATATCGTTGAAGCGTGGGCATTAGAACAACGTCAATCAGCAGCCACATTACGCTAAGGGAATCTCACAATGAAAACATTTGGACTAATGACCCTAACTTTCGCTGGGCTTATGGTAGCAAGCAGTGCTTTGTCACAGGAACGCCTTGGCGGTGATATATCCTTAACCAGTCTTTTTCCATCTAAGACGATCCAATCGGTGAAAGGGCACTCTTTAAATCTCACGCAAAATCACCAGCACCTTATCTTTATTAATATTTGGGATAACTTTGATCCTAAATCGGAGTTGTTTCAGTTGGTATCGGCATTGCCGCGCTCCTTTGCTGAAAAGCACACTCAAGTGTGGGTACAGCCTGAAATTAATGTGACCCATGCTCAGCTGGTGGAATACCAAGGCTATTTCCCTGATGTCGCCCCAATTGCGATGGATACTCAACTGACATTGATGAAGGGGTTAGGTATATGGGAAACCCCTTACCACGTCATTGTCAGTCAAGATAAAGTCGTGTTTAAGGGCAATAACCAAGAATTAGCGACTCAATTCGGCTTAGAACTTGTCACCAAAGTGCCTGCGGTAGACGAGCAGAGTGCTTTAACTTCAAAGGAAGCGATGTCAAAGGAAACTAAGCCAGCTGAAACAATGTCAGATGAAACTATGCCAGAGGAAACGAAGCCAGAGAAAGAACAGCCAGAAGTAGCATCCAAGTCGGAAGAGCGAACTTATCAAAAGGTCGAAATCGGGCAATCAGCTCCTCGTTTTAACAAACCAACATTGACCGGTGGAAGTATTAATCTTAGCCATTTACTTGAAGGTAAAGAGGCAAAGCCCGTTTCGTTAGTCTTTTTAGATGCGTTGTGCCCAATGCCTCATTTTCCGAACTGTGAATCAAAGCTACAAAATTTGGTTCAGCATATGGAAAACAACAAGGGCAGTCATTGGGTTGGTGTGATGAGTCCATTTTATGTAGATGAAGCCATAGCCAAAGATTTTGTGAAACGAATGGACCTAACAATGCCAGTGATATTTGATCACGGTAATGAACTGTTTCGATCGTACGGGGTTTACGCGACGCCCTACCAAATTGATATTGGGCGTCATGGTAAATTGCTAACCCGCAAAGATGTTGGCAACGAAAAAGGTGCTACAAAGGAGTGATGTATTAATTGGAAACCCGCCACCGACATTGGATGGCGGGTCTCTGTTATTCCGCTTTCAACCCTGAAATCTGTGGAGAAGATTGACGAGTCAATCGATGTCGTAACCAGCGCTGCATAGGCAGCTCAAAGAAGTAGAAGAAGAGAGTCGCAATCGCCGCCGTTAATGCTAAAAACGCAAGTATAGCGACCGCCGTGATGCCAATCGATGTTTCTTGATACCACGCTGTTAGCCGTTCTGGATGCCATTTATTCAATGCTTCAACACCGATGATCAATACAATAAAGTGCCATAAATACAAGCCATAAGAGATATCCCCTAACCAATTTGTTACTCGATTTTCAAGCATTTTGAACACCATGCTGGAGCGGTGTTCTTGGTTTCCGGCAACCCAAACCAGTACCGCAAAACTTATGTATACCCCGACAGTAAGTGATTTGGACAGTGGGAAATGTAAGAGCAAAAATGGCGTAATCAAAGTAGCAATAACAACCAGATCGTGATTGATGTTACGTTTGAGCGCCGTTGGGACACGGAAAGAAGCAAGCCAAGCACCGAGAACAATTCCAATTAAACCACGCATTAAAGCGCCAATACCACCAGTCACATCCAAGGTATTGTAATTACCAATTAAAGAGACCAGTAAGAGCAGGCAAAAAGCGGGTAACCACCACGTCGCTCGTGCGGACTGTGATTTGAAAAGCCCACTCAAAATCCAAGGCAACATCATATAGCCAAACCATTCAATGCTGAGCGACCAAGCGGAAATATTCCAAGTAAGTAACCCTTCAGAGAAGCCATTAAGCATAAAGAGGTGAGCAAAGATATCTGGCACTGTATTAAAGGGGCCTTCAAATGGCGCTTGACCAATCAATCCCCAAGATTCTAACAATGGGCCGCCGTAAAAAGGGAGATTGATACTGGCTTTATAGCTTTCCCAACCAATTAACACCGCCAGAGTTAGGGCAAATAATGGATAAATACGACTAAAGCGCAGTGCTAGGAACCGTTTCCACTGTTGTGAAGTTACGGGACCATTGAATTGTGATAGATAAACTTTAGTTAACACAAAACCGCTCAAGATGAAAAACAGATCAACCCAAATAAAGCCATTTTCTAAGAAGGCGCTACTTGATTGAATTGGCGTTTTCCAGTGTGGAAAGAGAACAAGGCGTGCATGAAAAAGTACAACAATAAGAGCTGCGACTCCTCGAAGAGGGGTCAGCAATGGGATCGATGATTTCATTATTAGAGTCCTGTAGGGTTAGACCCAGTCACTTAGGAGTGCTCGGTTAAGCGAGCCAATCAAACTTGCCTTGAATACGGCATTTTGAGGTCACTTGGGTATATGAATCAGGATAACTAAATCCATGAAATTAGTAGAGTTAAGGATTATTAATGTTGGTATCTTTGAACTGATTCTCATGTTAATGATAGAAGGGTGTTTATAGCGAGAGTTCGTGTTTATTTTTGAAAAGGGCCCAGTGAATCTGGCGAATAATTTTGTAGGCCAATGAGCGGTATAAAAAGATATTGATGACATGATTAAAGCGTTACAAAGTCAAAGGAAACTCAAACCTTATTACTATCGAAGGGCCAGTCGGGTTGGACGGATTTCAACCATTGTGGGTGGTCTCTTTTCGTTTCAGAGCTGGATTGCGATAGGGCATCTATTTGGCATCGACCCCGACGCTTCCCTTGAGCCATACAGTGGTGCTTTCGTACTGGCATTTTTCCTGTGTTGTATCGCAGCAATGTTAGTGTGTCTTATTGCAAGCAATATAGCGCTAGCATGGATCTATTATTCAGCGATACAGAAGAGTAGCGGTATTACACAGCAAGAGATCAATGACATTGCCTTTAGAGGCATTTATCCAAATCAGTGGCAAAGGGAAGATGAGGAATAAAGTGGAATTAATTCAAGCTAAATCAGAAAGGGACTGGGTATTTGCAGCAGAGTGCCTTGCACAGGCTGTAGCAAGGCTTGAACGCCAAAACATGCCGCTATGGACATCGAAACAAGTCTCTTTGGCGCAATTAAAACAAGACTACGCTGGCGATCAACTCTATCTACTTCGAAAGGATAAGAAGAATGTTGGTTCCGTGTTTATCAATGCTGATCACGATCCATTTTGGCAAGATAGATGCACAAAAGGGAGTCTCTTCTTTCATAAGTTAGTGCTTTCTGATGCATGTATCGAGAAAAATTTAGGTTTAGCGGCCCTTACTGCCATTAAAAACTGGGGGTATCGTCATGATTACACTTGGTTACGTTGCGATTGTCATGGGGCAAGACCAAGGTTAAGAGAGTTTTACGAACGATTTGGTTTTATCAACGTGGATCGCAGCGAGATGTACGGCTTTGATGTTGCTCGCTATCAATTAAAAATAAATGATTAGGTCAGTTAGGTAGTTGGGACAATGAATAAAAATGAAGTAATGCGAGAGTATGATGTGTTCGAAAGAAGGGACGTTAGCTCACTGAGTGGATTAAAGATCTCAGAGGCTAAGATTACAAAGGTTGTGTCTGACGATGAGCACGGCAGTTACATTTCATATTTTTGCTTTAATGAAAATGAGACAGCATCGAGTTTTGGAGGCAAACCTTGCCAGACTGCTCGATTGAAATGCACGGTGCGTCTGAGGTAATCAAATGGTTACACCAACATGGTTATTTTATCGGTGTTATTTCTAATGGGGTGTATGACTCTAGGAAGCGAACGTTAGCAGCGACCACATTACATCCATACATTAGCCAATTAGTGAGCTCAGAGATATCTTGTAAGAAAAAACCGAATCGGGACATATTTATAGATACGACTCGATCACAAGGGTTTGCACCCAGTGAATGTGTTTACATTGGTGATCACCCTATCAATGATGCGCTTGGATCCTTGAATGTAGGCATGCATTCGGTGCTGCTTCGAGGTTTTCATCCGGCAGAGAATTTACCTGAAAAGATCATTCAGATAGACAGTTTGCTCGACGAATCTTGGTTTAACCTGCTGCTTCAAAGCCATGGCTTATTAGCTAAACAAGCTCGGAAATAACTAATATTTCGAAGTGCTTTAAAAAGCTATGGCGCGTCGGTGTGCGCCATAGCAATAGCAATTAATAAAAATCATCAATAAATATTTTCAGTTCTTTTTAGGTAATCGCTCACCAGTTTCCATTGACAAATCAAGTGTGAGCTAGCGCACTTGATGTGCCTTTTCGTCTTGAGTGATCATTTCCTACCTTCATGCTGGAGGTATGAAAAAGAAAAAATCCAAGTTTGCAGAAGCCCCATCTGTTGCTTCTGATATCAACGAAGCTAACGCACTCATTGAAGAGCTGTGGGAGTAACTTCGCCACTATGAAGACAAGCTGGAAACAAGTTGCTCTAATTCTTCAAAACCACATTCTTCCGATAGTCCCAAAAAGCAAGCTTGGCGGAAAAAGCTAAAAGTTCTGTTGTGTCAGCAATCCGAGGGGAGCTAAACAGGGTCACACAAGGCGTCAACGACAACCCTTTTTACCGACATCAAGTACACGAGATGCCAAAGCAACGGTCGAAATTACTGAGTCCCGATTATTTTCATGCCAGTGCCGTCATGGAAATGATCTCGTAAGGGCAAAGAAACCTGATGATGCCACACAAGGTATTTGGGGTCACAACCTGCTCAGTTATATCGGCGTGTTGGCTGGGCAATATCATTTAAGTGTCCGCAAGATCTGTTCTTTATTATAAGAGCAATTGGGTACGACATTCTTCGTTGGCGCTATCAGCGAAGCACAGACCAAAGTCTCTTCAATGTTGACTCCTTTACATTATGTAATCCGAGAGAGCATCCAAACAGCATCGCTGGTTCATGTTGACGAAACTTTCCACCCTCGCAATGGTGAAAAGAGGTTGCGTTGGAGCTAGCTGGTAGTCAGTGAAGACCTTGTCTACGAAAAGATCTTGTTCTCTCGCTAAGCACATTCAGCTAAAGCTATGTTAGGTAAGGACTATACTGGTCTGGTTGTCACCGACAAATGTCCAAGTTATAACTGGATGAAGCCTGTAAAACATCAACTGTGCTTCTCGCATGTGAAGCGAAATCTACAGCAAATAGCAGATTATAGTGGCGCTGGTTACGGTTACGCAGCTTTTGCTGGTCATCGCCTGATGCTTATCGCCAATATGGTCTTTAGAACACGTCACCGTTTGAAAAGACTGAAATCAAGTACGGTCAGTACATCCGGCGCATGAGCAGGCTTCGACAATCGTATAATCACTGGCTTAAAAAAGGCAGTGATATAGTCGTATAACGTTACAAAAGTCGATGTAAAAACTACAATCTCATTGGCAAATCTTATGACTCTTCTTAGCCGATACCTCGATACCACTCACCAACAACGAAGCAGGCTGGCGAATACGTGGTTGCGTCATCCAGAGTAAGATCAGCTTCGGTACAACATCTGATGCCGATGACAAGTTCAGGGGCCGTATGGATTCGCTGGTTGACATCTGTAGTAAACGAGGTATGTCGATTTGTTAGCTCTAACCAAAATCTTGCGGGCTGTTACCTCCCTCCAACCTTACCTTAACGTCTTTAGCCTATGATTCATCAGGTCAAGCACCTACTAGTGAACACTTACCTTCGGTCAATTAATATGCAAAAAATATAGGGAATTGAATTGTATTTTCACTTGTTTACTCCACCTATTAATTGAATTTAACAAAACACATATCATAAGGAAATGTAGATGGAAAATTTATTAAAAATAGTGAAATGTTTCAATCATAATTTTTAATGATTCGCTACCTGCTTCTTCACCCCAAGTTTCCTTTATGTCCATTAGTAATGCATCGCAGTGGTCAATAATATCAGAATCTAACACTTCTAATCCGTTAAGGGTTGGTTTTGTACCAAAAGTATATGAAATTAAATTAACAAGAGTAACAAAAATATAAATATACTCTGGGCCAAGTGTTGCCAAAGGATATTTAAGTTCTAATATTTTTGAATACGTTTTTACATCATTATTTTCATTATCATTTGACACGGTTAAATAGAGTATCGCATTAGACTGCCATAATGGGCCTCTTTCCTTTCTATAAAATATGTAAGTATCATTGATATAATCAGCACCTAGAGCGATAAGCTTTTTAGATATCTCGTCTGAGTTGATTTTATTTGTTTTTAGTTGAACAGAAACTACCTGGTGAAATATGTCATTGCTATTCATGGTAAATATACCTGTAAATGGTTAAATTTAACGTGATTAATATGTTTGGGTTTATAACAAACCAAATAGAACCCCAAAGTTAAATTAATTTGTCATATAAAATATTTAACTGTTCATTAGTCACATCTATATTCATCAAATCACGGAGATCTCTTAGAATAAAAAACTAAAACTTCTTTGTTTACTTGTTCAAAATTTTGATAACCACCTGAAAATATTTTTTCGAAAAATATCAAATAAAATATAAGGTGTCGTGCACTACATCATCAGAAGACATATCATAAGATGACTTCCAATAATCAGGATGTTTAACAGCGTAAACAGCTTCGTGAACACAATCTTTTTCTGTATTTCTGTCTGAAGACACGTAAGGATCGATAAAACACGGTAATATATTTATCATAGTCTCGTATGTATTGGGGGGATATAATTATCTTTCGATTTAATAATGTAAGCAATCTTCAAAAAATGCAAGAAGTCCGTATTGTTAATTAATTTAATTGAATCATCATCAGTAATTTCCATTTTAGAGTAATAATTTTTCATAGTAGAAAGAACTTTGTTATTATCTAAAGGTTCTCCAAAGAAATTAGTCATACTATACACGGCATTATACTCGTCATAACCAGGATAACGCTCTGCATAATAGTTAGCAAAACTACTAAGAGAATATTTATTAGATATAATGTCATTAATCGATAAATTAATTTTGTTAACGTCTGTTATTTTTTCTATAAGAATAGATTTTAGTTTTTTGCTTTCAGTGGTCTTATACATTTCTACAATCCAATCATCATCATGTAAATTTATCTTTAGATTATTATGAAAATCAACATACTTATCCCAGTAATTTTTTGAATTAACTATTTTTAACAACTCAAGGAATTGATTATTATGAATTTCCTCTGCATTACCTAAGTTACAACTTCTAAGTTTATTTAAAATGACATTTACATCATCTATTATATATGAATAATCCATGATGCAATTTTTATCTTCAATATTTTTTAAAGAAATATCATCATTGGGATTGCTTTTACACCCTCCCAAAAAATTTAAAAATAGAAATAAAACTGAAACATATATAAGTCTCATAGAAAACCTCATATAATTATGTTTAATTTGACCAATATCTTATACACGCCCGTGACAATTTTTGTATTTAGGTTGGTATAAAACTTAATAGATTTTTAAATGGTAATACATAATTTTCTTGATTTTATTAACTCTTAGAAAATCAGTATAGGATTTTTATAGAATAAATTTAATCACAAAGTTATTAATTTTTCCTCCTGAAATATAATGTTAATTTGATTTTTTTCATGCGAATTATGTCTTTTTATAAATGGTTAACTGTGCCTTCTAATAAAGTTATCAATATATTCATATGAGCGGTCTGGTTTTAAATTATTTAAATCTGAAAGGCTTAATGGTGATGGGAAATTTAAATTTCTATTTTTGAAATTAACATCTCCAACTTTTAGTCCGTGTTTTTTTGATATTTCATAAATATCATTCATAAAGTTTTCTGGCTTAAATGTCATTGATTTATCCTGAATGTCTTGGATTGCCAATTTCTTTATTTCATTGATTTTTTTTAAATTCTCTTTACTTTTGTCTATGATATTAAGCTCATTTAATATTGCACAATTCTCATGGTGATTAATTTCATTTACAAAATGAAACATAAGAAATTGTGCTTCTTGATTTGTAACAATAGCATTAAATGTTATGTGCTTATTCAGTGTTTTTATGAAGTTCTTCAACCAGTTTGCAATAGTCAATACTTCATTAGAGATAGAATTGAATCTATTATTAATAGTAATCTCATCAAATATTTTAGGATTTAAAATGTCAGAAAAGTTCAAAAAACGTCCATCAATACCTATATTATCACTTGTTAAGGAAGAATGTGGGATACCTTTAATTCTTGCATAAGCAACTTGTTTAGATAACCTAGAAATAATTACTTTTATACATTTAATCATTTCCTTCCATGAAGATAATTCATAATTACTAATTCCCAATGTTTTGGGTAAGTATTTTATAACTTCCCTGACCCTACTTTCATCATCGTATCTTAGGTACATATTTTCATTTGAAGGCCAAAAAAAAGTTGCCCTTTCAAAATGAGCTGGACGAATTACAAACTCCCTGATAGCTAAAGCACAAGGCTTTGTTTGTTTATCATTAGAATTTATATCTTGTTGGAATACATTTGTTTTAATGATAGCTAGTGTCCTAATTGCTCCAAAAGGTAAGTGTTTATGACACAACTCCGCCCAAGTTGCTTCTATAATTGCTTCATCCAATAACAGTCTCCCATTAGGGACTGATTCACTCACGTTTTTGCCTAACAGTGGAGTGACGCCAATGCCCTTGACCTGAAAAGAACCATCCAACGCGCATCTACTACTTCCTCCATTGCAAAAGTCATCTGTAGATCCGTAGCGATCAACCCAAAAAATCTTTCTTTTATTGTATGTTTGACTGTTGTTGGTGTAGCTATCCGAAACATAAGAATATTCTTCTAGTAAAAAGTCTTCTATTTCTTTTCTAGTCCCATTCAGACCATACACTTCGAGAAGGTCTTCATTAACCCAAACAACTTCTACATGCTTTAGCTTTTGACACTCAAAAGGAACGAATGAAGTTTTTGGAAGTTTATTATCATAAACTCGATATCCATATAAATCGGTTCTAAATTGTTCATTTATGATGTTAACACTCACTGACATATTCCCCATTATAATAGTTTCTATTTCCAAAAATATCGAACTATATAACTTTTAAAACAAAACACATTTAACTCCAAAATACACACCACTATGACTAAACATATGATTTAAGTATGGTAAGTCACATCACTTCAGTAGAAGAAAAATAGGTATATTTTTAATTACTATCCGCTTTCTATTACTTGCTCAATGTTTCATTTTCTCGACCCTTTCAAATGAGTACGAACCAATCATAACAACAAATCGATCAATATTTGAACAGTAATCTTTCGATCTAAGTCACATTTTCAAATGTTTAATCGCAATGAAAATTAAGTTTATTCTCACTCATTAACTAAAAATCAGCGTTGTAAATACAATAATGAAAGGACAGCTAAGCTCGGCTTTGTTGGGCTTTGTTGGGCTTTGTTGGGCTTTGTTGGGCTTTGTTTTCTAATTTCTTTTCGAAATAGATCAGACCTATTTCGGTTCATTGTTAGCTAACGCGTCAAGTTTTAGGCATACCAAGCCCTGTAAGCTTGTTCAACGCCTTGATCATCGCGTATGTTTCACAAGTTTGTGTGCTGCAATTTCTTAGATTTAACCGTCCAACCACCAAAAGTTTCACTCGATTCATAGTGGTTACGGATAGCGAACTTTTGTGGTAGCCGTAGCGTTCTTTCCAATACTTGTTCGAACCATATTGCGTTTGGCAACTAACCTCTAAATTTCTTGGATGACGGCGTTCCCATAAGGCTGCACCCTCTCGTGGAAGTCTAAGCAAAGCCGCGCGATTAATTTGAATAGCCTTATGGCAATCCCTTTTGCCATAAGTAACATCACCTGATCTATCAAGGGTTTTCCGACGTGTTTTTTAAGCAAATTAGACAGCACTAAGGAATCAGTTACTGTTGATAAACTCAACTAGCGATAATTATTTCATGTGTATTCGTATCTACCGCTAAGTGTAATTCCGCCACACTCAGCGTTTACCATCCGTGCCATGTTTGTTGACTTTCCATTGGCCTTCACTGTAAACCTTATACCAATCACACTAATTTTATGATCTAATATTAAGTTCAAAAGGATCTGATATGACCCCTGATTTTCGCAAACTTATTCAAGCAACATCTGACGCTAGAAAACGAATTAGACTTCTTGCTATTTCACACTTTGTTGAAGGAAAGAGCCGAACTGAGATCGCTATGTACTTAAAAGTCAGTCGAGGTAGTGTTAATCGTTGGGTAAGTGCATATCTGGAAAACGGACTCGATGGATTGTTAGAAAAGCAGCATACGGGGAGACCTTCCCGCCTTTCCGAAAAGCAACTATCTCAGCTAAAGAAATATATCGCTAGCAATGCAATCAAGCCGGATGGGGGAAGACTCCAAGGCACCGATATCATTGAGTATATACAGATAGAATTCGCGCTTTCATACAGTTTATCTGGCGTATATAAGTTACTGAGGAAACTAGACTTAATGTGGATAACGACTCGTTCTAAGCACCCTAAACAGTTACTCGAAACAAAAGAAGCTTTTAAAAAAATTCTTCATCGAAACGATCAATAAGATCCCTGGCTATATCTCATTAAGTGACGTCCAGATTTGGTTTCAGGTTGGAGCTAGATTTGAGCAGCGGAACACAACAACAAGAGTATGGGCAGAGAAAGGAACACGCCCTCTCTTTGTTCAGTAGCAACAATTTGAATTAGCATATATCTTTGGTGTTGTATGTGTGAATAATGGAGAAGCAGAAGCCATTGTTTCACCGCTAAGTATTACGGAGGCTATGCAAAAGCATTTAGCGCTCATATCTTCAGCCACATCTTTAAGCAAGCATGCCATAGTCATTATGGATCAAGCGAGTTGACACCTAAGCTATCACGCGAATGAGTTCGAGAACTTAACCATAATTCATATTCCCCCGTACTCCCCCGAACTAAATCCAATTGAACAAGTATGGAGTTGGTTGAGGCAACATGAAATCGCCAATCGATATGACGACATCGTCGATAAACTCTGAAATCCTTGGAATCGGTTCTGTGAGGATAAGAATAGAGTCATTTCACTTTGCTTTAGGGACTGGGTTAATCTGATACATTAATTAGTGTGATAGGTATTATGTCCTGTCGCATCGATAGCAAGGTGCTAAATCGCTCCTTTGGTTTTCTTCTGGAAACTCACATCAACATCTTTGGCTCGCCGACTAATACAACTGTAATGTGGGCATCGCAGTGGAAGTTGAGCGAATCGAAATACAGAATCCATAAACCTTTGTGCAGCACGAAGAGGCATTGAAAAAATACGCTTTACCATCAGAGGTGTTGTGATGGCTAAATCTCTGAAGATATGAGGTCTTCCTCGCTTGTTTTGCTTACCTAGTTTGCACTCTCTTTTTCTTCCTCATCAATACAAAACGTCAGAGAGCCGCGATTGTATTGCTTCCAGTTATTTGTTTTGTAACGAGGTTTCGACATGAGACTACAGGCCTAGATGAATGTAGTCGATCAGATCGTAAGCTTCGGATATAGTACCATCGATTTACGCAACAAATCCTATCACCCTATCAGTGATGCGCTTGGAACCCTGAATGCAGTCATGCATTCGGTACTGCTTCGAGGTTTTCATCCGGAAGAGAATTTACCTGAAAAGATCATTCAGATAGACAGTTTGCTCGACGAATCTTGGTTTAAGCTGCTGCTTCAAAGCCATGGCTTATTAGCTAAATACACACGGATATGACTAATATTTCGAAAGTGCTTTAAAAAGCTATGGCGCGTCGGTGTGCGCCATAGCAATGGAAACCTATAGGAATTGTCAATAAATAATTTTAATCCTTTTTAGGTTCAAAATTAATAAGGCTAATGCCATTGTCGAGATCATACCTAGCTATAATTGGCTTTGTAGGGTGCATTCGATAATCTACGGCGTTTCCACCGAGTTCTGCTATTTTATTACAACCTTCTGAACTCCATTGATATATAAATGAATCTGCAGTAGAGTTATTGGTACTTACGTAAAAATAATTTTCGTTTGAAAAACTATCATGGTAATCATAGTAACCTGTTGACTCTTCAAGTTGGCACTGTTTTTTGAAGTGTATTTTATTTTTATTTAAGTCAACAACTTTTATCATTTTTTCAAAAAACAAATATATCTCATCATGGTCTACTACAGAGTATTTAATTTTTTCTTTGATTTTCTTTATATCTATCAACTCGTCTTTTTTAGTGTCCCATAAGATTATGCTATTGTTTTTAATATAAGAGAGCATTCCGTTTTTATGAATCTTAGGGGCCTGTAAAGGTTCTGTACTTGATTTAGAAAATGTCTTTTCTCCAGTCATAGCGTCATAGATGAACAGTGAGTAGCCCCAATCCATCCGCATCCCAAGCTCAACAAATGCTTTATTTCCATAGTATGGTTCATATCTGGATACTATTCTGTTATCTAGTTGTTGCTTAACAATGTCAGGCTTGTTTGAACTTGCATTCCTTATGATCAACTCACTAGCATGAACATAGTCACTTTCTTCATTTGAATAGATGTTGAGTATCTTTCTATTCATTTTACTTTTGATTTTTTTAAAAGTACCATCTTTTTCAAATCTAATTAGGTCACCATGTTCTTGTACAAATAGATGATTTGAATGAGCCATATTTGCAGAGGAACTTAGACCTAAAGTTGCCTTTATAGCACCATTATCTATATCAAAAATACTTAATCTATTACTGGAAGTGTCAATTGTATAAAGGCTATTTTCACCTAAGAAACCATATTTAAAGAAGTTTGTCTGCTTTGGGTCACTATCGAATGAAAAGTAGGGAGCCGGATGAGGTGTATCTGCATGTGATAAGTAAGGAATAAACAAGCAGAGGTAAAAAATATTTTTCATGAGACAACCAAGTATCCATAGTAAGAGTTTAAAAACTGACCCAGCGTTAACGAAGAGTTTGCATTATATGTATGCCAAGAGTAATTGCTTTGGCCCCAATGGGTGATATAAATTTCAATTTTATGAGAATAATAATCTTCAATGGATTTGTTTTTTTGGGGGAGAGAAGATAAGGGTAATCCACCTACTATTATCTCACGATCTAAAACAACCCAATGGTTAGGCAAAGCTAAGAAAGACTTACCTTTACTAGATGTATGACTGATATCGAGGCTATTTATTAGTAAGATGGCGTGATTCGTGCTTGAATTTAATTTGTTTACTTTAATTAAGCTACTAATGTCATTTGTATTTGTTCGATTTAAATCAGAAGTTATACTCGAAAAATTAGCAGACTTAAACCAATCAACCATGTCGTTTGGCCATGTAATCCCTGCAAGACCTGCTTTAGGGTGGTCAAACTCGGTGCTGAAATTGGTTGCATCACGAAGGCTAGCTAGTGCCATCCAATCAATTGTTTTAATTCTATAACCTGAAGTATTAAAACTTCGGCATGCTCTAGACGGTTTAATATTAATTGATCCAATTTTTGCCTCGCCAAACTCCCACAAATCAAGCATGTATTTTACATATACAGCTGGGGATGCTTTTATTAAGCAGTATAGAAATGCTGCAGGTCCACACAAATAAGCTTCTCCTTGGTCGATAAGTTCAGGGTTCTTTACTCTTAAATCTATTTCATTTGTGAACTTTATAATTCCTAAATTTGATTTTTTATTTAGATGAAATTTATTGGATGGATGGCGAACTTTAAACTTGTTAATCATGGACTGAACATTGCCATTGTTTAATGATGCTTGTAATCCGTTATTTTTACCACTGTGTTTTGATGTTTTCAGTGCTGTGTTACTAGATTTTGAACTTTGTAGTGTTGAAGATATCATAAAACCTCCAAAATTATTGAGAAAATTAGATGGTAATTTTAAATACATGTCACTATCTTGAAACTAATGTATAAATACGATGCATGTAATTAAAAATAATTCTTGTTCATATTGATTTTTTCTTTCTCTACTATTTTTAATGTGCGATTCGGAACCGAAATCACACTTGATTGAATTTATTTAGGGGAGATTACATGGCTGAATGATTGCCGATTTAACTTATAATGATGACAAAAACAACAAGTTATTATCAGGCGTTTACTCAATAGTAGAAGAGAAGAAGGGTTGTATGGCAATAAGAGCCATTTACTTTGATTTAGATAACACGCTTGTTGATCGAGCTGCCAGTATCGAAAAACTAGCACATCAGTTTTTGGTCTACTATGGCTCACGTATAGTAAACCCTGGTATTGAAGACATTTCATTGTTGCTGAAGCAAGTTGATAATGGTGGTTATCTTGCTCCGGATGCTCAATTCAGCAAGATATATGAAGTCGTAGGCGTCGAACTTACTTCCAAACTCATGTGGAGTGAAAAGTCATATCCTAAAGAACTCGCTGAGTTTTGGAGGAAAACCTTACCAGGTTGCTCGATTGAAATGCACGGTGCGTCTGAGTTAATCAAATGGTTACACCAACATTGTTATTTTATCGGTGTTATTTCTAATGGGGCGCATGACTCAAGGAAGCGAACGTTAGCAGCGACCACATTACATCCATACATTAGCCAATTAGTGAGCTCAGAGATATCTGGTAAGAAAAAAACGAATCGGGACATATTTATAGATACGACTCGATCACAAGGGTTTGCCCCCAGTGAATGTGTTTAAATTGGTGATCACCCTATCAATGATGCGCTTGGATCCTTGAATGTAGGCATGCATTCGGTGCTGCTTAGAGGTTTTCATCCGGCAGAGAATTTACCTGAAAAGATCATTCAGATAGACAGTTTGCTCGACGAATCTTGGTTTAAGCTGCTGCTTCAAAACCATGACTTACTAGCTAAACAAGCACGAAAGTGACTAATATTTCGAAAGTGATTTAGAACTAAATCAAAGTCATGGCCTCTTAGGGAAGTATATGACTCAGTCGCTTGTGATGGTCACTTTCTCAATCAAAACAGTCTCGACGGGTACATCCTCATGGCCTTGTTTTGATGTTGTTGCTACTTGCGCAATGCGATTCACCACATCCATTCCCACGGTCACTTGACCAAAGACCGCATAGCCCCAACCTAAATTAGTTTTGGCAGTATGGTCTAGAAAATCGTTATCAGCCAAGTTAATGAAAAACTCAGAGGTGGCGGAGTGAGGAGCATCGGTGCGTGCCATCGCAATGGTACCGATCACATTTTTCAAACCGCGATTTGCTTCATTAGCAATCGCAGGGCGGGTCGTTTTCTCTTCTAGATTGGCCGTATAACCCCCGCCCTGAATCATGAAACCTTGGATCACTCGGTGGAAAACCGTCCCTTCGTAAAACCCTTCTTGGCAGTACCTTAAGAAGTTTTTTGAACTCACTGGCGCTTTCTCTAGATTTAGCTCAATCTGAATGTCACCAAAGTTGGTGGTAAAAATAATCATATGTCGTCAATCTTTATGGAGTATGGCGGGGACTTTAGCATATACCCAAGTGACTTCAAGATGCAGTATTCAGAGCCTTGTCACTGGTTTCAATTCAAGGCAGAGGTACAGGAAATAGTCACTCTATTTTCAATGCCTCTAACGCAGAAGTGATGCCAGTGACAGGCTCCCTAAGGGCGAGTCTGCTTGGCTCGCTAGCTGTGTTATTACTTCTTGATTTAGAGCCACTAGATCTGCAAAGTAAAGTCTTGCTATCAAACCAAGCAGCTCTCGCTGAACCTAGCATCTCGAGGTTACTTGGGTATAGATTGGACTATCAAAGAAAAACGGCATTGCTCTGAGAACAATGCCGTTTGATGATGGAGCGTGTCGAATCACAATTGATTCAATGAAATCGTATTGTTCTGTGCTTGATTAGCCAAATCGATGACTTGTCGAGAGGGGCTGACTTCTCCCATCTTCCAAATTTCCACCAATATGGTGTCCATTTCTGTTGCTGCGACAAAACTCAATTCAGCGGAACCATTAATGACGGATGCACTGATCAACTTTGTGCTCAAATCCGGTTGAAGTTCTCCATTGCTGGCTTGGCTGTAGCTAGCATAAGTTGAAATGTAGCTACGGGTACCGTCCAGTTGATCAATATCGATTGACAGGGTCACCGGTAAATCCGTTCGGTAACTAAAATCGTCTGCCACGGTTAAATCTGTCATTTTCAGTGCCGTTGGTGGCTCTGTTTTATCGGAGTTATCAGGCACTGAAGGTGTTTCTGGCGCTGGGCTTGGTGCTCCACCACCGCTTGATGAACCTCCACCACAACCAGTCAGTGCAGCAACGAAAAATAAAGTAAGAGTTAGCTGTTTCATAAATCACCTCATGGTGTGTAGATTAGTGGTGTGATGGCATGTTGCGATTGATACCAATCGTCGTTGTCACCAATTTGTTGAGCGAAGTTGGCAAAGTTCGGGTACGCTTCGACAAGGTCTGTAAACTCTGTTGGCCATTGCCATTCTTGGTTAATCAAGAGAGCCCAAGGGTAATTGGCCGCTGTTTTGTAATAGATATCTGCATCAGGATTGCTGGCGTCGTCACCTAAACCAAACAGTGCGGTATTGAACTTTTCAGTTGGTGCTTGTCCCGGAAGGTGGATTTCGTAGCTTCTCCCCGGATGTTGCGGAAGTCCTGCACCGTGGAAATAACCTGGGGTAGCGAATACGAATGGGTCGTAAGGCATATTGACCAATGAGCTGACATCCGCGCCGTCTTTCATTGAAACACGGATTTCAAAAGCAAATGACTCTTCTTGTTTACAACTGTTTTGAGTTCGGAAATAACGGCACCCAGTGGTTTTCTTTGTCGAGAGGTCATCAGACACAATAAAGATGGTTTCATTGGCATCGGTCTCCACGCCGCTTTCAGAGAGCAGTTGTTGGTTGTGATATTGACGTGTTAAGTCAGTATCCAGTTCGGAACGTTGTAAGCCTTGTAGGCGAATCGCAAAGCCATTGCGATAGTCAGCACCTAAAGCGCCAAGTCGACCTTGAATCACCGCTTTTTGCACTTGATTGTTTTTCACAAACTCAGTGATACGGAAATGAACCACGACATCATTCATGTCGTAATCGGCTTCGTAAGGCCAGTTGTCCTCAAAGGCGACCGTTGCGTATGAGGAGGCGTTAGGGTAGTGACGCACTGAGACGCCATCAGACACAATATAGACTTGATGGTCCTCAACTTCTCCGGATGTTGAGCCACCAAAGTAATCCAAGCCTTGTTGTTGACTAAAGCGAACACGCGCCCATGAGGTGCCTTGCTGGGCATCAACAGGCACTTCGAAAAAGAGTGAGTTTAACCCTGCTGTGGTGGTTTGATCGCTGATGACATGTTCATTCTCGTCTGCAAAATCGCCATCCAGATTCCAGTCGATCCAGACTGAAAGGTATCCACTGGTTGAAGTGCTGACTTGGGCAATGGCATCGAGCCCAGCTTCAAGAGGGGTAACTAAAGTAAACCCATCTTCATCGTCAGTTCCCGTTGTGTCATCGGTTAGAGCACCCGTGAAACCGTCAGCTTCACCATCGGGAGCTTGGCTTCCGAGCCAAGTGATACTGTCGATTTCATGACGTGGACCATTGGAAGCTAAGGTCGTGCTGTAAGTGTCAGGTGCATCCCCGAAATCGATGTTGGAATCTTCATCGATGACAGGCGCGTTGGCACAGCGGGCGCCATCATTTTGTTTGGAGTCAGGACCAAGCGCAAATGGCTCGGCTGGTACGTTACCAGAGTCTATGATGGCTTGAGTGGATAGGTTGATACGAAATATATGCCCGTCGCTGTTACGAGATATATAATAATAACCATTTACGTCAAAGTAGCCTGCGCCGAACGTCCCTGTGTGACCCGTATCACCGATGTAAGTGGCATCGCCAGTCGTTGGACTGAACTCATACAAATAACCATTGTTGTTATCGACGCCGTATAGCTTGCCGTTCCCAGGGTGGAAGGCAAAATCCGTCAAGTTTCGAACAGCAGTTTCTGAGATTTGCTCAACAATCAGGGTTGCGTTTGGATCGGTGTCGAGTGGCGTGAGATCGATACGAAACAATCCTCTATTCTTACGATACAGATAGTAGTACTTGTTGTAGACGTCGCCAACGAAGAAAGTGTGATCAGTGGGTAATCCCGACGTGTTTAGCACTTCGGCTTGAAAGTCTTTGCCCAGACGAACAATTTGCTTATTGGTGGTGTCGTAGCCATAGATGTAGCGTGAATCGAAATCGAAGCCAACACCATTAATGTTGGCGTCCAAACCAGTGTCGCCTTGTAGCAAGGTAGTTAAACCTGTGACTAGGTTTACACCATAAACTTGAACCGGTTCAGATTGAAATAAGTAGGCCTTGCTAGGGCAAGTATCGAAGGCATCTGCCCAAACTGTGCTGCTGAGGAGAACGGCAAGAGGGGTAAGGCATTTGAAGGCGGCTGATGTTTTCATTTTGTTGTCCTTGTAACCTTGATTGGATGTCTACAAGGAATAATACAAACTGCATGCCAATCTTTAATTTATTGAAAATTGGTAGAAAATATGTTTTTTAAAAGCGTTGTTCACTTTGGTAATCAGTTTGACACGCAGAAAAAATTTTCGGAAAAATACAGAAAATCGTTGATTGGCATACAAGCCACCTCGCAATAAGGTGGCTGCTTTGAATGGGAATTTTATTGAATCATGCCAGATAACTCGATGGTGTCAGCAAGTTTGACTGGTGATTGTGTATCGTTTCATTCGTTTCATTGCAGTGAGGATTGATTGGAAGAAAGCAGGTTTGGGTTTTGCTGTAGCCAAGGTAAGTAACGATTTACAATCGGCTGTCCCGCTTTGAGTAAAGAAGGTGCTTTAGGCACGATATCTGGGCAAATCACGTTATGATATATGGCCTGTAACTGCTCAACTTGGCGTCCAAGTGTGGCATACCTTAGAGCCTTTTGGCGCGCTCTACTTGCTCGATACAACCAAGGTTCGGGTTCTGAAAAGCGCAGTGCAATGGTCTCCGATAAAATCGTGGCATTCTGGTGAGAGAATAAATATCCGGTCTGATTATGCTGAACCGCTTCACCGCTTCCGCCGTTGGCATTGGCGATAATCGGGACTCCAGCAAAGGCCGCAATCAAGAGATCTCGTTGTAAATTACGACCATGACACCCCAAGTATAAATCAGCATCTCTGAGCCAGCGGTGTGGCTGCTCTTGATTGCCCACCCAGTGTACTTTGTGAGTCAATTTCAGGTCACTGACCAAATGCAGTAAGGACTTATCTTCTAGTACACTGCCCAGCACAACTAAGTGCGTGTTCGGGTTACGTTTGAGCAATTGACGAAACGTTTCCATCAATAACTGTTGCTCATTAACATTGAGATGGCTTGCATTCGTCATCAACAGCTTGGATGTAGGATCTAAATTCAGTGCTTGCCTCACATTAAGTGGGACTTGCTGCAACATGGCTTGGGTATCCAATCCCATATTGACTACAAACAACTGCGAATCAGGGTAACCTTCTTCACTCAGTGTATAACTGAAGTCTCGTGTACTCGTAATAATATTCGTATTGAGATGCAGCCCAAGACGAAGGCGTTCTTGCCAAGTATACTCGCGATACAAGTAAGCCACTAATGGGGTACGCGTATGTCGAGCCGCCATGGACATCCATTGGCAAGCTTGAGCATTATTGACATGAATCATGTCGATATCACAGTGCTCAATTAACGTTTCAGCGTCAGATACCAGCTCCCACCACAGTGATAGATTGGCTAAATGTTGCTTTTTGATTCTCGAAAAGACGGTTGATTGCTTGCTTTGCATCTGATCGAAATTATCGCAGTAGACCTCAATACCAAGCTCAATGGCTTTGTTGGCCAGTGTTTGACAATCTGTCCATAGAATCGGGTTAAAGTCGGGTTTATCGAGACGATTCATGATGTCTAGAAGGTTTTCACGACTGCCTTCGACTTGTTCTGACTTTGCATGGACATAAAGAATATTTTTCATCATTGACCTCTCCCTAGCACCACAACAGCAACAGTGCGGCATAGAATGAATAAGTCCATCGCCAACCAGCTTCTTAATGAACAAAGCGAGAGCGCGTAGCTGTGGTCAAACCCTACTTTTGAGCGTACATCTTCGATGCAAGTATCGTATCCTTGATTGATTTGAGCTAGGCCTGTGATACCGGGTAGAACGCCATAGGTGCGTTCTGAGAAAAATGGGATCGCCGTTTCCAACTTTTGGTAGAAACATGGGCGTTCAGGACGAGGACCAATGAGCGACATTTCACCACGTAGCACATTCAGTAACTGCGGGATCTCATCGATACGCGTTTTTCGCATAAATCGACCAATCGGGGTAATACGTGGGTCATTCTCTGTGGCCCATTGTGCCCCTGAACGAGCTTCACAGTCTTGGTACATGGTGCGGAACTTAATGATGTAAAACAATTTGGTTTGTGTCGGTGTATATTGGCCAACACGCAGCTGCTTATAGAGTATAGGCCCTTTGGAAGTAAGTTTAATAGCAGCAGCAATGACCGGTAAAAATGGAGCAAGCATCATCAACATTAGACTTGAGACGATCACATCGAAAATTCGTTTTGCTGCCGGAATGGTATGAGTTGGCGTCATCATGATTCTGTCCTCAAATTGATGGCGTTGTTAAACGCGATCTGGGTTATGTTTCGTTAAGTACTGCCATCCACCAATCAAATTGGCACTATGACCCGCGACGAAATAACAAATAAAGTTGATCAACTTGTTTTTACGTGCGCTGGAAACCAGAAATCCCACAGCAGCAATAATGTAAAAACTTAATTGGCCTAGTAAAAACAGTTGCATAAATATGTTGTCGATACACAAAAGTGGTAGCAATAACATGGTGATCAATAAGTATGGCGTCAGTAATCTGAGCCCCTTACCAGAGAAGAAAGCAAAAGCCACGCCAACATATTTAGGATTGAATAAACGCCACAATCGAATGGTTTGTTGCATGTTTCCTGCCGAGATACGCAAGCGACGTTTGAAATCATTTTCTTCATCGGTTGGTTCCATTTCGATGGCTAAAATCAGGGGTTCATGCTGAGCACGGTAATGCTTTTGAACTATGGTCATTGGCAAAATGAAATCATCATTGATGGTGTCGGCCGCTAAAGGCTCAAAGAGATGGGTTCTAAACAGGTAGAAGGCTCCGTGGCAACCGATGGTTGCGCCTAGGGTTCGCTCCGCAGACTTGATATTTCGTTGATAGCGCCAGTAATTGGCTTCACCACTGTATTGTTCGTTGAGCAGGTAGTAGCCTGAGTTGACTACGCCGACTTGCTGATCGTCAAAATGTTTGGCTGCTATCAGCAGAGCATCAATAGAGATCAAAGAAGAAACATCACTGAGGGCGCAGATATCACTGTCGACTAACTTCATGCAGTCATTGATTGCAGCGATTTTTCCTCGATTGATTTTCTCATTTAGGATTTCAAAATGCGTGTCAGAACAAAATGCCTCTTGAACGGTCTGTTCGGCGATACTAGCGGTGTTATCGCTACAACCGTCACAGTAAATTAAGACGCGCAGTTTTTTTCGTGGGTAGTCGACACTGGCAAGGTTACGGATTTTCTCTGCTATCCATTGTTCTTCATTGTAAGCAGGCACAATCACAGTGATCGATGGCAGTTCAAGATCTTTTTGACTCGCAATATAACTGCGCTGATTATTGATGTCTGATGTTAGCGCTCCTTTACGGCTTATCATTTTCAGCAACAATGGGTAGCCAACATGGTGATAGGCGACGGCTACCAAACATAGGGCGATAATGGTCATGACCAAGGTTTCACTCATTACTTCTCTCCTTTTGCTAATGCGTTGTATTGCGAGATAACGTTATGGATATCGAAGTTGTTGGTCACAAAGTCGCGTGGGGCGATGAGTGACGGGAACATCACCATATCTTTGATGGTAGTGACTAGCATTTTGATATTTTGAGCTTGAACGACGGCTCCTGAATCTGGGCAAATGGTCTCTGTTGTCGCGCCGACATCACTGGCAATGGTCGGAATATTGCAGGCTTGCGCTTCAAGGGTTGATAAAGGTAAGCCTTCCTTTAAAGAAGGTAGGCAGAACAGATCCAAAGCTTGATAGAAGGTTGGCATATCATCAACACGACCCAGCAGGAACAGACGGTCAGCCACTCCTTTGTGTTCAGCTAGCGTCTGAAGCACCTGTTTTTCAGGGCCATCTCCGGCAATCGCAAGACAAAACTTTTTAGGCAGTTGACTGAGAGCTTGGATAGCATATTGATGACCTTTCAAATTGATGAGTCGTCCAGCGCATCCTAGTACGATCTTGTTTTGAGGTAATTGAAGTTGGCTACGAGCGATATTTTTGGAGCCGGGTACGAATTTGTTGCAGTCGACGCCATTTTTCACTACCACGGTATTGGCATAGTCAAAATGAGAATCTAGATCCTGTTTGACTTTGTTTGCGTCTGCAACAAGCACGGGCTTGATAAGTTTCAGTGCAGCGGTCTGTAGGCGACGATGTTTAGGGTTTTGTAAATGCCAAGTATCGTGCTCAGTGTGGATACGGTGACGGACACCCGCCAATGCAGCTGCGGCACCCGCATAGAGCAAGGGGCCAATGTGATGGGTATGAATAGCATCGACAGAGAAGGTGCGGAAAAGTTGGCTCAGCTGGTATATAAGCCCAATTTGTTTGCCAGGTTTTTTATTCATGAACAGCAATTGGTCACGAAATGGCACTAGACGAGGCCAACGGTTCAACGCATCGACTTTATCGCCTTCAAGGCTGACAATGAAGACTCGTTCACGGTTTGGAGATAGGCTAAGCATGTCAAGCGCTAAGGCTTCGATACCACCGGGTTCTAGGTGCTGTACGACATGAACAAGCGTGTTTTCGTTTTGGCATTGGTTGGTGTGCGTTAAAGTTGTCATGGTCATTCCTAGTCATTGTTCCGTTTACTAGGATTTAGCATGATGTGTGCCAAATTTTATATTGTTTTAAATCAGTTACTTAGGGTCATTCTGCCAAATTGAAAACGGGAGTTTTCAAAATGAAATTGATTTGAACAGTCGTTGAGAAGAGTCAAAAGAGCACGCATTTGAGTGTCTTTATCACGCGTGGTCTATCAATTGAATTTACTGAATATAAGGCTTAAGCTTTTCTAAGCGGTGCACTGTACTGAGCCCCTTTAATGTTCGGAATGGTGGTTAGCACAGGGGCTTGCGTGAGTTCTTCCAGCTCATCTGCGCGGTAGACTCGGGTATCGAACAGCTCAAGAATGATGGCCACGCCTGAACCGATAGCGATACCCGCTATCAGCCCAATCACTGTCATGATCACCAAAGGTAGATTAGACTTGCGGCTAGGGGTGTAAGGAAGATCGATGACTTTTACCCGTTTGTTTTGCTCGAACATACCCAGGGACCCAGTCAATTTCGCCATCTCGTAGCGATCCACCAGTTCTTCATATAATTCACGTTTGTAGGCGACGTTTCTGGTTAAGTTGGCCAGAGTGGCTGAAACATCGCCAAAGCGACTGTTCTTCTCTTCGAGTTCAACAATCATTACTTGAATGCTTTTGGTTTCTTCTTGTAGTGCTTCAAATTGCGCACGGGCGAGCTGTAAGTTTTCTAATTGAGCGATAAGTAGAGGTTTCGAGCGAGTGGATTCATTCACCGCATTACTGCTGGCGATATCCCACAGTTTTTTGCTATCCAATTCTCGAGTGTCGGCACTTAGGATTTTTTCACGTTCACTTTCCAATCGCTGTAATTCCCGTTGATTGGCGATAACGGCACTGTGAGCGTCAGTATATTTTGCGCGAAGTAAAGTAAGGTCACTGCGGATCTCAATGATCTTCTCCTCGATTTTTCCGAGGACTGGGTTGGTTCTAGAAAGCTGTTGATCGAGGCTGCCTAAGCTTTTTTCCATGCCTGCCAATTGTGCCTGTTTTTCAGACAAGGTTTGGCGCAACGAGGCGAGGCGTTTTAAATTATCGTTTAGAAATTCTGGTGTCGCTGTCGGGTTCTCATTTTGAAATTCCGCCAGTTCGGTTTCGGCTTTCTGTAACTCTTTTAAACGTTCTTCAATGTGAATGGTTAAAAATTCGGACGAATCTTGAATTGAAGAGCGCTCAGGAGCAAGCAGCTGTTCAATAAAATGAAAGCTAACCGACTCTAACATGGCTTTCATGCCTTCAGGTTTGTTTGAAACGAGTTGGATCTGCACAAAATCTTTACCGATCTGATTGACCGACAAGTTTGCAGAGATCTGCTGTATCACCCATTCGGCATCTTTCGGCGACGTTTCCTCCGTAATTAAACCTTGCTCGATGGCTACAGTACGCAGTACATGGCGACTTTTCAGCAGGGTTCTTAAACCGTTGATTCTTTCTTTGATTTGCGTAGATACGGCGATGTCTTCTAGAAACGGATTCATCTTGGCGGTTTCCTGAATCAGCATACTGGTGTGCGAATGATATTTCGCCGGTGCAAGGGCACCCAAACCTGTTGCTATGATCGGCATCAGCAGGATTGGCCACAAAATGGCGTAACGTCGACGCCATGCTGCGGCTAAAATGAGAAAAATCTGTTTCTTAGTTTGCGTCATAGTTGTTCCAATAACCTATCAAGGTGTTGCGCTTTAGCACGCCAAGATTGGTCTTCTACCAAGGTGGCGGGTACTGGAGTTGCGCTAAGAGCGGAGCTCAATGCTTGGCTAAATTGCTCTGCTGTATTCACTAAGTGTAAGTATTGACTATATTTTTCCAATGCGGGAAATCTTGTCGCGACAATTGGACTTCCAGCAGCAAAGTACTCTAATAATTTAAGAGGATTGCATGCCTGTATTTGTGCGTTTGTTCTAAAAGGCAATAAGCTCACATCCCAATGTTGTGAGTAGCTGGGCAGTGCAGCGTGCTCTCTTGGGCCGAGATAATGAATGTTATCCAAATTGGGTAATGGGTTTTTCCGGTAAGCACTAGGGCCAATGAAGATAAACTGCCAATGGCGTTGCTCTGAGGCGATTTTTTCAATCAAGCTGTAGTCTAGCCATTCTGATAAGCTGCCATAAAATCCCGCCGTTGGGGAATCTGGATTGGCGATTGGGCACGGAAAATCGCAGGCTGGCTTGGTTGTTTGGCTAAAAAGATCGTAATCAACACCGTGTGGTAGTAGCAGTGTTTTCGTATTGGGAAACTTGTCAGTTAATGTTTCGCTCACAGTGACGATGAGATCGGCTTGGTCGACCAGCTTCTCTTCATGGATTGCGACCGTCTCGTGATCGACCCCTGCCAGTGCCGAAAAATCATCACCGCAATAATAGACAATCCCACTGTGATCTAACTCTTCGCACACATCGGCGGCCGTCGGCAGTGATGTCCATACGATCGGTTTCTCAAGTCCGTAACGCTCAATCTGTTTTTGGATTTGCGCTGCCATGGCTTTTTTGGCGATGTAGCGGGCGAGCTGCCCTTGCGGTGCGGGGATCGTCATCAGGTTTACTGTATGAAAATGATCCGGTTTTACGTTACAAAAACGTTTTGTGCTGGTGGTCGTCGGATTTGAAATGGCGGTTAGCTTTGACCAAACGCGTTTTAAATCGTGACCATTCAGCTGTGGTTGTCGCAGTCCAATGGAGTTGACCCATAGTACCTTTCTGTTCGCGCTCATATTCTTGATCAGATGCTGAGTGCTCGATGGCAGCCCGCCAAAGTCTTCGCCGAAAACAATTAAATCACGCATGGTGAACTCCTTGCTTGGCATTGATTGATTGGAGAGTATCTGCGTGCTCTTGTTTTTCTTGATCAAGTGAACGTATGACTCGTGCTGGATTACCGGCGGCGAGGACATTCGCAGGTAAGTCTTTGGTGACCACACTGCCTGTCGCTACGACGGTGCCTTCGCCTATTGTCACGCCAGAGCATACGCTCACATTACTGGCTAGCCATACCCCACGTTTTAAGTGAATTTTACCCACTTGATGCTCATCATCGGGTAGACCTTGAGCACGTTTCACCGGATCAAGAGGGTGGCCAGAGTAACCGAACAGAAAGACCTGACCGGCGATGGCAACATCATCTTCAATAATGACTTCATTACCGACAGCGATGGTGGTCTGCCACCCAATGGCGACATTATTGCCAATGGATAAATGGGTGTTTAGGCTGGCGCTACGACCTGATAAGGTGGTTTGCCCTGAGATACGACAATCATCACCCACCGTTATCTTGAGAGGCCCTGAGGTGAATGGCAGCCCTGAATAGAGGTACAAGCGCTTACCGCATTGTTCAACACGCCCCTTGAAAGCTGGGGTGTAGATAAATAGGCGGCTTAGATTCGCTAAAACGTCGCGAGCACAAACGCAAGCGCCGTAGATAAGGCGATTTAAGAATTTCGGAGTCGGCAACTCAGCGGCTCTGACGCGTTTTAAGAAGTAAAAGACTTTACGATAGTTCGGGTTTTCATGATGCTGAAGCCAGCGTTTGTATTGATGTAAATTGAGAGTCATCATGAGAATGTCCTTTGTCAGTTGAATTGGAGGGAATTCATATCAATAGACACTTCATGTTATGTGCCATGTTTTAAAGCCTTTGTATTTCAGTTGCTTATGTTTTTTTATGTATGGCTTTCTCATTCTGACTGGCAATTTGCGCAACCGAAATAGTCAATGCGCCAAGCAAATAGATAGGCCAATTAAACCCTTGGGTTAGAAACGTTCCAGAAACAATGGTGCCAACTAGGCCTGCATAAACGGCGTTGGCCATGGTGGTGCAAGGGACTGGATAGGCGTCTTGATTTAAACTGATTTTGTCAATTGTGCCTTTGGCGGTTCGGATCAATTTGACAATGACGCCAATGAACACGATAAGCCCGAGGAAGCCTGTTTCTGCTAACACGCCAAACCACGTACTGTGTACCGCGTGGTTGAGACCGTCCCAGTGTTTGCTGTAAAAGAAATAATTAACAAAGAAATTGTCCAAACCTACGCCAGTGAGCGGATTTTCTACCGCCATATAAAATGCCGCTTCCCAAGCGTAAATTCGCCCCATGGCCGAAGCGTCGATGCCTTCTTCTGCGGCTCCCCCCGATGATCGATCGGAGATCCCCCCTAAGATATGAAGTCCAGCCGCTCCTACAACCGCAATGGCGGCGAGTAACGCTTTCGATTTGATGTACCTCAGTCCAAAAATGCCACATACGCCCATGATCCCGAGCAGACCGCCACGACTTTGTGTCGCAATGATGGCTGAGAAAAGGACAAAACAGATCACTGCGCAAATGATCCGAAATGGGATGCTGTTACCGCGAGTCAATACGGCACTGATAGAAAAAGCGAAGGGGAACATCAGTACCAGCGCAAGGTCATTGGGGTCACCGAGCATGGAGCCGAAATCGCGACCTATCGTGACGCGACTCCCTTCCACTAAGCCGATACCGTTAGCGGAGTTGTATAAGGCGACACAGCTTACGAGCAGCCCAGCCAAAATTAAAACCACGGAGATAATACTGAGATGACGAGATGTATTGACGGACCAGAGGATCGCCAAGGTCATGATGATGATTTTCCAGTAGATGCCTTTGAAATACGCCATGGCGACCGCTTTATTAGACGCAAAGACCACACTGATGGTCGCGATCACCCAGAACACCACTAGCCACGTGAGAGCTGGGTGCCAATAGGGTTTAAGTTGTTTAGAAATAAACAGATGCCATAAGATCCCGAGCAATGATCCCATGGACAAGAGTAGAGGGATCTTGAGCGAATACAATTGGGGGAGGGCTTCATGGATACGGAAAAAGGAGAAAACAATAAAAAACAAAATAAACCAGAACGTTTGGCTTAAGACGAGCAAAAGCCCAAGAGGTGCCAATGCAGCAGCTAGACCGAAGATTGGATTAGCGGTGGCGTACCAGACTAGAGAAACCAGCAGGCAATAGACGAGGACAATCAAGGTTTCTGGCCGAGCATTATGAGTGTTTGACTTCACATCGCGCTCCTTCGATTTGTCCTGAGTCCAATTTAAGTTAAGCAATTGCGATGCCATCGCATCATAAGGAAGTCCTTTTTATTGAATCAACCACTTGACGGAGTCACAGGTAATCCAGCACCAATGGCATTATAGTGCTCAACCAGCTGTGGAATGACCGCATCAGAGGTGTATTGAGAAGCGATGGTTTCTTTGGCTTTCCCTGCCATGGTCTGTTTTTCGGAATCACTCATGCTTAACCATTGCGCCAAGTAGTTGTTCAGCAGACTTGGCTCTTGCGCGACAAAGCCATTGACTTGATGAACAATCAGTTGAGGTAGCGCGCCGACGGCAGTGGCGATCACTGGTATCCCTCGAATCATCGCCTCAAGTGCGACCAGTGGTAGACCTTCATAGCGTGATGGAATGACTAATACGCCAATAGTTCGCCATGCTTGACTCATATCGGACAAATGACCATGCATGGTGACGTTGTCACTTAATTGGGGTGATAACTGAGATTTCAGCTCGCCATCCCCAAAGATATCAAAGGTCTGTTCTGGGAACTCATTTGCGAGCTGGACAAAACGCTCCGGCGCTTTTTCTTGACTCAAACGGCCGATGAACGCGATAGATTTAGAGTGAGAAAGCGGATGTGGTGGGGCATTTTTGTCCATTTTCGCCGGTGTTGAGCAGGGGAGTGAGACAAAGTTGTTGAGCACATAACTTTGAATCGGCAGTTTTTTTGCGATGGCCTCACTGACACTAAAAACACGTTTTGACCAGATGGCAGTATGCCGGTCTAGCCAGTCATAGAGTCGCACCTTACCTGTCGGTGATTCACCCGCATGATACGTGGTACAGTGGGGAGTTTGAGTGACTCTGCAAGCAAGGCGACTGATTAGGCTTGCTTTATAGCCATGGGCATGGACTGCACAAGGCCGATGACATTTTAATTCAGCGATGAGTGTGCGCAACACACCACCTTGATGACGACTTTGGTTCAAAAAGCTGTGTGCGATATTTTGATGTTTCAGCTTATCTGCTAATAACATCTCAGCTTTGAAGCGGGTAATGAAGAAAACCCGCACAGGGATATTATAACGCTTCAGCCCTTGAGCCAGCTCGAATACATGGGTTTCGATGCCTCCATATTTTAAGCTATCGATCATCAACCAAAGCTCACCACTGGTAAATGGGTAACCTAAAAACTCAGAGGCATTCTGGGGCATATTATCCCTGATTGTTTTGATATCGCTATGATCGTCACCAATCACAGCGTTAGGCTTGCTGCTCATCTTCTGCTTCCCATGCCTGTTTTTTACGGTAAACCGTTGATGGGCTGAGCTCTAATAGCACCGCTGCACTCAGTACGTTGCCATCGCAATAATCAATGGCTTGTTGGATCGTTTCTCTTTCTACCATCCACATGGGCCTGATCGTCACGGGTTTATTACTGTGTTCGACAAGAGCATCGCCGTTGGTATTCGGTTCAAAATGAGAGTTTGCGATCGTGCCGTCTTCTGGAGCAAGTCTTGCAGTCGCAGACTCCACTTGAGAAGCTTGAGCCTGAGTGTCGGTTGCTGGCTGCGAGGCAAAGGCCTGGGCTTCCGTTGGGCGAGATACGCCGGCAACTTGCTCAGCGATCAGGTCAGAAGCGGCTGGCGTCTTGATTGCCACGGTTTTGTTTGGCACGTTTATATTTGACATTGCTTTACTTGACATAGCTTTACTAGCCATAGTTAGCTGGGCAGGTAAATGCGCCATTTGGACATACTTGTCGTCATTTAAAATAACAATGTTTCGGATGACATTTTGTAGCTGGCGAACATTCCCCGGCCACGGATAGGACTTAAAATGTTTTTCCACGTCTTTGCTGAGTCCAGTAAACTTTTTCCCATCTTGTTTCGAGAAGGTTCTCAAGAAATGATTCGCTAACGTCGTGATATCTTGCGAGCGTTCCCTAAGAGGCGGCATTTCTACCGGAATCACATGAACTCGGTAATAGAGGTCTTCTCTAAAGCGACCTTCCTCAACTTCTTTTAGTGGGTCACGATTGGTGGCACAGACAATCCTGACATCCACTTTTCTTTCTTTACTGTCGCCCAGTGGAGTGAATGTACTGGTTTGTAAGAAGCGTAATAGCTTCTTCTGTAGCTCCAAGTCCATTTCGCACAATTCATCTAAGAAGAGTGTACCGCCATTGGCTAGTGCAGCCGCCCCTTTACGATCAGTGGTTGCCCCAGTAAACGATCCTTTCAGATGACCAAAGATTTCGCTTTCCATCAGGTCTTTCGGAATCGCTCCGCAGTTGAGCGCAATGAAAGGTTTGTCACGCCGATTACTCTGTTTGTGAATGGCTTCTGCACAGACTTCTTTACCTGTACCGCTCTCGCCGACAACAAAGACACTGGCGTTGGTAGGGGCAACGGCATCAATGGTCTTGTAAACGTTTTGCATGGGCACACACGAGCCAATAAAGCCGTGGAAACGGCCGCGATCCAAATCTGACTTTAGATCTTCAACCATATTTTCTAATTTCACTTTTTTCAAATGAACATGAATTGACGTTTTGAGTCGTTCAGCAACGATCGGTTTTTCTAAAAAGTCATCCGCGCCTTTATGGAGGAGATCGACAGCGACATTGACCGAACCATGAGCGGTGGCAATGATAACAGAGATAGGGAAGTCACTTTCTCTGATCCAATCTAAGATCTCTTGGCCTGAAATGTCAGGCAGCTGTAAGTCAAGGATCACGACTTGGGGTAGATAGCGTTCAATAAAGGTTTTCGCTTCTTGCCCTGTTTCCACATGAAAGAAATCAAACGCTTCATCTTTCACGTACTGTTTATAGAGAATCGCGAGTGAGGTTGAGTCTTCAACCAGTAATACTTTCGGTGTCATACGTTTTCCTTTTTACTCACTTAAACCGTAGGTTGTTCATCCGGCTCGAACCCGATTTTTTTTCGTTCTATCAAGGCTTCTAGTGAATGTTTCGTTAATGTATTGAGGCCACTGGCGAGTTGCAGTGCGCGGTCCGTCTGTTGTTCAATACAGGCACTTTCAACATCGCGGGCAAGATCTGAAAGTGCGTGATTTCCTAATGCTCTTGATGAGCTAATTAACTTGTGGGCTTCAAATTGCAAGGCTTCGAGGTCTTTTCGACCTAGAGCATGGTCGATCTTGTCCTTGTGTTCGGACGTTTCTGCGACGTAGTGATCGATGATCATCGGGATCACATCAGGACCTGCATCTCGAACCATTTGTTGTAGCGTCTCTTCGTCGACCAGTGGCGCCGTTTCATCGTCGGCCTCATTAGAGGGCTCAGCATGAATGAGTGCTGAGCGCTTTGTGTTACCGGATGGTGGTTGACTCGTTTCTTCAGGTCGTATCCGCGAGAGTTTAGGCCCTAGGCCTATTTGAATCTCAACCCCGTCATCTTCACAGACACTGTCGCCTAGCTCTTCTCTTTCCGATTCATTGCTCGTGGCTGACGTTTTTCCAGTCGGAGAGGTATCACTGATGGGCAAGGGAGAGCTTTTAGGTGGCGTTTGGTTCATTTGTGGATGTACGGCCGCTATGGCCTTGTGCTCGGTTGACTGGTCCAAACCGACGTGGTGATTAATGGTTTCAATCAATTTGGCAAGGCTGACGGGTTTTGAAAGGTAACCAGACATCCCCGCCGCAAGAAACTTCTCTTCATCACCGCTTAATGCATGGGCTGTGAACGCGATGATCGGTAGGCTTGATTTAGTAATATCGTCCATATCACGAATTTTTTTACAAGCGGTTAGCCCGTCCATTTCGGGCATGGACACATCCATAAAAACAAGGTCGTAGTGATGGTTTTGTACTTGTTCTAATGCTTGGATTCCATTATCGGCCACATCAATAAATCGGCTCACATTTTTGAGCATATTTTTAATAACGATTTGATTGGCTTTGTTATCTTCTGCCACTAAGATCCGACAATCTTGGCATTCTGGGCTCAGTTGAGCGGGGGCGTTAAGGGTGCCTTTGAGTTGAGTTTGATGGCCTATCTCGAAGGGGATCGATAAGGTAAAGCGAGATCCTTTACCAATTTGACTTTCCACTTCAATACGACCTTCCATTAAGGTTGTCAGCTTTTTACAAATAGCGAGTCCGAGACCGGAACCGTCACTAGTGCGAGAATAGGTATTATCGACCATGGTAAATTCATCAAACAAATGAGGCAGATGCTCGCAAGCAATCCCTACACCGGTATCACTCACCTGACAGACCAACGTGGTAAGGTGTTGATCCGCTTGGCTGACCGTGAAAGCGACCTCGATTGAACCTTGTTCAGTAAACTTGAGGGCATTACCCACTAGATTCAGTAAAATTTGTTGGTAGCGGGTCTTGTCACCAATCACATAGGGAGGCAACTCATCAAAAGTCACGGTAAAGGCGATATTTTTACGTTCCGCAATCGGTAAGAAGCTACGCAACAAACTCTCAACCTCTTGCTTAAAATGAAACGTCTCATTTTCAAGCACTAGGCTATGGCTATCAATTTTTGAGACATCAAGGATATTGCTGATTAATGAAAGGAGTAAGTTACCAGAATTCGCGGCGGTATGAACCAAACCTCTTTGTTCTTGAGATAACTCCGTGTTATTGAGGGAAGAGAGCACACCGAGTACTCCATTCAATGGGGTTCGAATCTCGTGGGACATTGCAGCAAGAAATCGCGATTTGGTCTCAGATGCGTGTTCCGCTTCTTTACGAGCTTGATCGATCTGTTTATAGCTCTTTTCAAGTCCGACAGACATCTGATTGAATGCATTTGCTACATCACCCAGTTCGTCATTTTGTTGGATACACACTTGGTGCCCTGGGCCTTTTCTATGAATGGTTTGTGCTGCTTTTTGAAGACGTTTTAGATTATTTGTAAGGTAGCTGCCAAGGAAGACAGAAAAAAGAGCGACCAACAGGACTTCCACAGAGGCAATCGCAATGATTGAACGACGAGCTTGGTTGATTATTTGGTGAATGCTGCTAGTGGCTAAGCCGATTTCAATAAATCCGAAGCTTTGTCCAGCGACAGAAATGTTGATCGCTTGGCTAACGACACTGTCTTGAAAGTCGATTGCTCTATTTGTCGGTGTGGGGATTATGCTATTGGGGTGCTCTCCTCGATAAGCGATAACCTCGCCTTCGGCGACAACTTTTGCATAGACAAGGTCATCCAACTGCATCAAATTGTCCAGCATCGCATCGAGGGTCGCTAAATCGCGCGTCAACACGGCATTGGACACGGCCGTCGAAAACATGCTTGTCGTGTTGTCAATTCGTTTGTTGAGCTGACTTTTATTGGATTGCACTAAAAAAGACATCGCACTGATGACAAGTATCACCAGGAGAATAACTTCAATGACCGCAATTCCTAAGATTGTTTTGGTTCGGAAATTCACTCATCGTATCCTTGATGCCGTTATTGAGTCATACACTTAGGTTGTTTCTACTCGTATTTCTGCTTGATTACTGTGTGTGAATACCATGGTTTATATGTAATCAAGCTCATTTTAAGAGTGTGATACTTTCAGCGTAGTTCAAGATGTCGAATTCTGCTTTTTATATGAGAAAAACAGTGACTTAATCTATGAAACGGTCTGAAATAAAGGAGAGGACAGCATCTCGAATCAGCAAAAGTCGGATCAATAGACACTCGCGAGATCTTCGCATTTTAAGATCTTTGTTGTTAAAGCCGCTTTCCACGATGTCGGAATCAAAGGAAGCCGATCCACTTGTCGAGTGAGTTCTTTGGCTAAGGTTGGTTGGTCACGACAGTTCAATACTGTGCCGATCAGGTTGATTTTGTCTTGATTTAATAAGGTTATTGCCGTCGTCACTTTGGCTTTACTTGTTCGGCCTGCAAGCACCACTAAAATGGTTGCATCGCAGGCAGTAGCTACAGACTGGGCAGGGATATTATTCCTGTTGACGTTAAGCAGGGGCGAGGTATCAATAATAATACGGTCGTAATGTTCCCTGAGCTGAGTACACAGCTTTTTTAACATATCAGGTCTTTTATACATCAGCTGAGACGGCGAATCTGCGGGAACGGTCAGACCCGTAAAGCATCGTAGTGATTCTTTATGCTCAATTAAGCGAGGGTGCAAGCGTTTGATGTCTTGATGAGCTTCTTCATCCTCGCTATCAATACCAAGAGTGCTGTCCGAAAATCCGGGATGAAACAGGTTCAAATCCACTAAAATAGTACTATGACCAGCGAGTAAGAAACGTTCAGTGAGAGCCATAGCAATGGACGTTACCCCTTCCTTTTCTTGGCAAGAGGTTAAGCAGATACTATTGCATTCCTGCAGTTCACACTGAAGGTACAATTGTTCGATCTCGGCGTGGGTTGCAGGAATAGTCATTACAAAGTCCCTATTAAAATGATAGTGGTGGCTAATTGCAAGATGTCCTTTAAGCCCATACGTATATGAGCAGCAAGACTTTCACTTTCATCAGGAATGTAAATCGTGTCTCCCGCCCTGAGTAAAGGAAGCTTGTGAATATTGGCCGTTTTACTGAACTCGACCAAATCAAAGGTCCTTGCTTGTCCTTGGCAGCATGAAATATTGATGATGGAGATTTTCTCTAAGTAGGCATTATCACTAGGCCCTCCGGCTTCGGCCAATAAATCTAAAATTGTCATTGAATCGTTGAATGGGTAACGACCCGGTGCACGTACCGCCCCTAAGACGCGAACCGTATTTTCTTTCGAATTGTCTAACCAGTTTTTCTGTTTTGACGGGACGTAAATCGTATCGCCTCGCTTAACAACGGGTAGGATATGTTCGTCGCCGGTTTCGAAATACAGTGCTAAATTGAGCTTACTGACTTTAGCGTATTTCTTATCTCTGTGTGTGACTCGAATGTTGTGTAAGTCGCCATCGTTGGTTGGACCATCCGCAGCTGATAAAATATCGAGGAAATGCATGTCATCGGTAAAGCGATATCGACCGGGAGCATTCACTTCGCCAAAGACGTAAATAGAACTTTCTGAGCTTTGTCGAACCCACTGCGCTTTGTTGTCGGAAGGATCTTGTGGTAAATCATGAACTCGAATGATTGCTCCCGCAGAAATTTTCGGAAGTTTGCTTCGAGGGGCTCCTTGTTTAATGAATTTATCCAAATCAAAAACAATACTTTCAGTGCTTTGACCACTTGGCACGACTTCAATGCGTGTGGTGTCCGCACGACCATTAGGACCACCGACATGAGCCAGTAAATCCATCAGGTCCATTTCATCAGACCATTCAATCCGTCCGGGTCTTGATACTTCACCAAAGACTTTAACCGCACGGTCAGGCGACACTTTCAACCAAGATTTCTCATTGATGTCGAGCTTTTCAGGAACGAAGATTGCGTCACCAGATCCAATTTGTGGGATTTGTTCAGGACTCATTCCTTCTGTATAGGCAACTAAGTCAAACTTAACGACACGACCATCTGTTTTGATGATCCTAATTTGACGAGATTCAGCAAACCGAGTCGGTCCGCCAGCATTAGCAAGCACATCCATAAAGCTCGCGCCCGCAGAGCCTTCATAAGAACCTGGAGCCGCAACCTCGCCCATAACGTAAACAACATTCGAGCCTGCTTTGATTTCTTCTTGTTGTTTCGGAACAAAAATCGTCGCACCTGCTTCTAGTGTCGGTAATAAACTGCTATCCCCAGAATCAAGGTAGTTTTTTAGATTAAAGAGGTTAGGGCGGTTATTCGAAATGACTCGTATTTGTTCAACACTGGCGTAGCGTGTCACACCGCCTGATCGCATCAGCATATCGACCAAGGTAGCGCCCGGCTTAAATGAAAATGATCCAGGCGCATTGACTTCACCAAAGACTTTAATGGATGTTTCATTGTTCGCACTGTCGCCTGAGTTGGCGAGTGCGTTGGGATCGAATTCTTGTTCGATGTTCCCGACTAAACCAGACGCGGGCACAAATAAGGTGTCCATGGATTGCAGCTGCGGTAAAGCTGCTGCATCTCCGGTTTCTAGAAAGCGCTTGTAATTGAACTCAATGGTCTCTTCGCCTCGTTTGAGTAAAATTTTATTCAGTTGGGCTCCAGAACGTATGCCACCAGCCGCCGCAAAGGCTTCTTGGATGGTAACATTCTGCTGTAAGGTGTGTTCACCAGGTTGTTCAACGTAGCCTTGTACAAAAACAATGAGCTGTTTTTCTGAAATAAAAATGTCAAGATTGGATAAATCCCGATATACCTTATTGAGGCGCAAAGTCAGCTCTTTCACAAGTTGCGCTTCACTATAGCCAGCGACATACACTGAGCCAATCTCTGGTACAGAAATCGCGCCACGTCGATCGACTTGAAAATCCGTGTTTAAACTGGTTTCGCCGGGAAGATTGATTCGAATTTGATCACCAAGGGTGACGTAACGAGTCTCAGCCAGTCCAGTATTGTCAGTTAAGACGGTATGCTCCGCAGCGGATTCAGTTTGTGAGTTGGCAGCAACGGAAACAAAGAGTGCACAAAAGAGAGCAAGTAGCCAAATTAACTTATGATTCATATTAGCCTCCTAGCAATACACTGTGAACTTCGATGGTCACTCGTCTGTTGGCCAGCTTTACTCCTTTTGTTTGTCCTTCATACAGAGGGACACGTTCGCCAAGCGAGCGCGTTGTAATACGTTCTGGGTTAATACCAAAAATGGTTAAATACCGTTCAACTTGTTCGGCGCGATCTAATGCTAACTTTTCATTGTATTGAAGGGCACCATCTGCGTCAGCATGCCCCGTGATGGTCAGTGTTAATTCTGGGTATTGTTTTAAGATTTGAGCCGCTTCTGCGAGTCTGCCCATGTATTTGGGATTCACCTCGCTGGAGTTGTAGGCAAATTGGTTATCGATATTGAGTAGGTCGACGAGCTGCTGAATAACGAGTAACAAGTCACCGCCGTGGCTGCCTTGGTTGGGCGGCACACAGGAAGCGGTGTTAGTGACATAAGTGAGTCTTTGATCGAGTTTATTTATTGCTTTACGTTGAATGATAATGTCATTCGCCGCGTCAAGAAACATCTTGGATTCAAGTTCCCTCGCGATCCGATTTTGCCGCATAGTGATTTGTACTACTGAGGCAGGGAAGCACCATTTTGCCCCTTCTTGGACTAACATATCTAAGTGCAGTTGGCTCAAATGCCAATCAAATCTAAGTCCGTGTTCTGGGCCTAGGGGCTCATCGGGCATGACAGGTGTGAATTCACCGCTTATGTAATGTTCTGCCATGCCACCTTGGCCGTGTTCCCCATGTGATGTACATGCGCCTACACTGAGGCTTAGGAGTACGAGAGTAATACGATTTATCGTTTTCATAATGTTACAGACGCCTCCACATTCGCACTAAATGCGAATTTTGTAGATTAATTACGCCTTCGCATTAACAGGTATCGCTTTGTTGATACGAAGAAGTTCGAAAATTTCTAGTGGTTGACCTCGAACATTTTCAAGATGCATATTGCGTTGTTTCTCAACCAGACGTTTATATAAATAGACAATCGCACCTACGCCAGATGAGTCGACGAAAGATACGCCTTTTAAGTCTAGTTCTACGTCTTGATATTTGTCGTTGGAAATTAGCTGGTCAATATGTGGAAGTGCTGCTTGGCTCCCATCTGCATCAAAATTTCCTGATAACTCAAGTACAACGTTGTGATTTGTGGTTTCAATTTGACGAAGTTCCATGGTCTTTCTCCTAGGCTGATATAAATGGGTTTCTCAATCGTTGCAATGAACAAAGCATCAAATGTGCCAATTAATAAGTGCTTATAATTCAGTGATTTACTTTAGTGCCTTTGGTCAGCTTCAATATGAGAAATCAGATTTACCAAATTGAGAATGGATTTAGTCAACCTGAGAAAAAGCAAGAGGTGAAGAGCTAAATCAATAAGTTGCTTTTAAATGAAACTCAAATTCTCTTATTCGCGACGATCGCAAATTCGCCGAAAGGTTTAATTGTTAGATACTTATTTCGACTGATATGTTTGCTGACATGATCTTTACGTGAAGTTGGCAGAGCAGTTAATAGGTTAGTCGAAGTTGTGTGACTCAGAATCAAACATTGCTTTAGAGTCAATGGAGGTATCTGCAACGTAGGTGTGTTTTGCTGGTGTGAGTTTGATTGAAAATACGATCAACACATGCCATCAACAAGCTTCATCGAGTCTCGGAGAAATAACTAAGCTATTTAATCCAAGCCAACAGTGGGTTTAATACAATAAAGGACGCATTCAGTGGCTAAATTCAATAAAATTCCAACACTTGTTATCACAGTGTTAGCAAGCAGCTTTTTATCGGCGGGTGTTCATGCGCTTACTACGGAAGGCTACATAGCGATGATCAAAGAAGCTGACTTCGATAATCAAAGAGTTTCCTTGATTCATAAATTTTCTCCTGAATTAGATGCGAAAATATCCAAGCATGAATTACTTAAAGTTGTAGCAGCATTCGAGTCAGGCGGAGCGAAGACAGAAGCATTACAAGCACTTCGTGGTTTTTACACTGACTTAACGTTCGAAGATATGATGGATGTTTTAGAAACGGTTTCATTTGACTCTGATCGTTTAGGCTTGGTTCAAGCGATGTTGACGCCTAATGAATTGAGTAACCTCAATGTTGAGCAAGTGAAAATAGTGCTTGCTAAGTTCGAACATGATGCCGCTAGAAACATGTTCATTGAGAGCGTATATCAGCGTCATCAAACTCAACCACTTTTAGTCAGTGAGCTCAAAGGGTTGATGGGTCAGTTTGAAAACGATTCGAGTCGTTTGAAGCTGTTGTCTTCGGTGTATCCTGCGGATCATGGCCATGGTTTAACACCAGAAGCCGTACAGCAGTTGATGGGGAAGTTTGACCACGATGCAAGTCGCGTCGATTTTGTTCAGGCAAGCTTGAGTGGAAACGACACGCAACCTCTTAATCCAACAGAATTCAAAGCCATTATGACCAACTTTGATCACGACAGCAGCCGCATAAGTTTATTGAGCAATTTAGAAGGAAACTATACGATTCCGCTTAAATCAGAAGTCATGGCATTATTGGATACGTTTGAGTTTGCCCCTAATCGAACGCGTGCTTTAGACATCATGGGGATTCGAGACCGTGAAATTCGCAATTTGGTGAAAGTTCCTGAAGATGAATCATTAGAGCTGTAGACTCATGAGATATCAGTAGATGAAAGACGAAGAAGCTGGCCTTGAGCCAGCTTCTTGATATAGAACCTTTAGATCTTCAAAGCAATGCTTTGCTATCAAATCATCTTAAAAACAACCCAAGCCGTTTTCCCTGAATCTAGCACCTTGAGGTTACTTGGGTATAACGCAGTCATTTTGGTATACGACTAAGGGGTCGGTTCTTCAGTGAGTTTTGATTCGTTCACGACTTTTACAAAGCGTTGTACTTTTTCATCGCTCGGTACACATGGGTTTTCAATATCGAGGGATGATACGTCGGACATCCGCATTAAGCCCATATCCCATTCAGGGAAGAAACGGTGTTCGGTGTAGGTTTCCCCTTGAATAACCACATCACGGTGACGATCATCCGAGGAAATGGCAGCAGTAAGCGCATCGATTTCGGTAGCTTCACCTTCGATGAGTTGAATAAACCCTTTTATGTGGCAAATCAAATAGCCTGTGATCCCAAGGCGACGGTTTTTCTTTCTTGCATGGTCGAGCAGTAAATTAATATTAATCGCTTCTATTTCTGAGTGGCTAGAGTAGAGGATGACCTTGAACATTTTTTACCTACCTTCATTTTATACATGGCGTTGTCAGCAATTTTTAGTGTTTTCATCAGGTCACGTTGGACATTAACAGCTCGTCCAACACTGAACTTGATATGTTCACTAAGGCGTGATCGGTCTAGGTGGCCTTGAATGCGTTCAATGACTTTATCGGTTTCCAAACAGCCTCGAAATGCGATAGCCACAAACTCATCACCGCCGTAACGCACCAGCACATCATTCATACGAAAGCTGTTTTTCAATGCTTCAGAAAAAATGCGGATAGCTTCATTACCTGCCTCATGACTGAGGTTATCGTTGATGAATTTCATATTGTCGAGATCAAAGAAAAACAAGACAAAGTCTTTGTCACTTAAGGCCAGCTCAAGACTTTTTAGATAGTTATAATTTTTTAAACCTGTCAATGTGTCGGTAAATGCGAGAATCTGTTCTCTCATTACCATGTAGTGAAAAATCTTGGCGAGTTTAAGTAATGCATCGGAGTCACTGGTCTTTGTGACCAGTGCTAGCATGTCATAAGCATCTTCACAGGTATGGATACGTCCCACTTCAAGTATCCGGCTCAGATGTTCGTAACTCCCACTGTAGAGGTACTCCTCCAACTCCATTAGGAAAATCTGTTTTTTAATGTTGCGAACCATAACAGGATTCCCCAATAAGAAACTGAATTCATAATTACTGCTATTATGGTCGACAATGATGGGTTATCAAGCTACGCCCCCCAAAATTATGAAATCAAAGTTGATAAGAATTATCGATTCTGAGAAATTTTATTTTCTAGTTCAAATTGATTACAAAAGCATTAAACCAATCGATGATAACTAAGCTAAATTTTAATGTTTAAGCCATAAAACCTCTCCAATTGATGTTTTATTAATTGAGGCGTTATCTGAACGTTGCTCCTAAAAGGTAGTGAGTGCGAAGTGAAAAAGTTCTTGGTTGTTTTAGCGGGTATAGTCTTGGTCGGTCTCACGTTGCCAAGCGCAACGATAATTCCGGTTGAAAAAGCCAGTTGTCATGATTGGAATTCAAAAACATTTTGGTTCGAACCGTGGGGAGTATCTGGGGTTCATAAGGGTATCGATATTTTTGCGAAAAAGGGTACGCCAGTTATTGCAGCTAATAGTGGTGTCATTGTGTATCGAGGCAGCTTACCGAGAGGGGGAAATGTGGTATTGATGTTAGGCCCTAAGTGGCGTTTCTATTATTACTCACACCTTGATAGCTTCGATGATTCTGCGGGGCTCATTGTCACTCAAGGCGCCACCCTAGGAACGGTTGGTAGTACTGGGAATGCAATCGGCAAAGCGGCACATTTACATTACTCTGTTGTGACAGCGATTCCATATCCATGGCGTTGGAGTAATGAAACTCAAGGTTGGAAAAAGATGTTCTATCTGGATCCTGCCGATACGTTTTCTCAATGTCACCGATAGTTCTTAATGTCACCGATAGTTCTCAATGTGACCTACGGAAAGCATAAGCTGACTGTGTGTTTTAAGCAGTGCTTTACAAGACAGCGGCGTTTTTCAAGATAGTTGCCAACATTTACCAACCGTTACAACCAAACATTAGTTGCGTTTGTACCTTTCATTTTCATCGCATACAATTGAGAGCATTGTAAATTACGGAAAGCAAGTCATGTTTATTGTAAAACGTTTGATTAAACTCGCGGTTATTTGCGCGGTGTTCTTCACTATTTTTGATTTGATTAATCTTGGAGAAGTGACTTGGCCAATGCGATTTTTTGGTTAAGCACTGCTAAGACACGCTTTTTGCAATCATAAGGTGCGAGGTTCATGTAGGGCTGCATTATTTGATGGCAATGCACGAACAAGCTGATTTCATCGTTGTCTAAAAAATGTCATTTAACTATGCTCTAATCCTTGACGAGAGTTGTTCTAAAGAACGACTTTTTCACGTGCATACTTCTTCCGGCGCTCCAATCCTATGGGGCGCTTTTTTTATCAGTCATTTAATATCCCCAAGCTACAGGATCGATTTGAGATCGGATTAAAGGGAAACGCGACCATTTTCTGCTCTAGATCAGACTTATCTCGCATCGATGTTTTTACAATGAGTTAGGTTACTCAACTCGGAGCTTCATAATGGGTCGATTCATGTTAGGTAGTCAGACGGTACTTGATGAACAAGCTTGTGAATATCAATGGTTACAACAGCAACTGAATCTAGGGGTTCCACCGGAAAGGCTGCAAGGTTATGTACAATCTTGTTTTGGCGGTAATCAAGAAACCGCAGAGGCAATGTTACTCGTGGTCGAAGGGAAAATGTCGCGTTTAGCATTTGCTGAGCTGTTAAAAAAACAGGAAAAAGAGTTTGCTTAATGGTCGCAACTTACTTTTCAGGCTCTTTGGCACTATGTCTGCCTTTGTCGAAAGTTCAGACATAATTTACCCAGCGACTTTACCAGCGGCATTATGATTGAGTGTCCATAGTGCTGCATCTTCAATTTTTCTAGCTGGGCTAAATAAATAACCTTGAACGTAATCGCAACGCTTGGCCAAAAGGAAATCGAAGCTCTCTTGGTCTTCAACGCCCTCAGCGACGACAGTATAGCCTAACGAATGTGCCAATCTAATGGCATTTTCGACAATGGTACTATTCCCTTTATCGTCAACTAATCGCTCTATAAAGCTACGATCAATCTTGATCTGATCGACAGGGAGATCTCTGAGTAAAGAAAGAGAAGAATAGCCCGTCCCGAAGTCATCTAAACTGATTTGAAAACCGAGTTGTTTGATCTTCTGAAGCAGTTGCCCGGGATTCGTGATGTAGTTGATGGCGGTCGTTTCAGTAATTTCTAAAATCAATCTATCAGCGATGTTCGGCTGCTTCATTATGGCCAGTTGCAAAGCATCAATTAGCTGATTACTCAACAAATCTTTCGCTGACAGATTGATATGAATTGGCAAGTTGATGCCTTGTTGTTCGAAAGTTTTCATGTCGTCAATCGCTCTCTCAAGTACCCAAGCTGTTACCGCTCGGATTTTATTTCCTTGTTCAGCAATCGGAATGAATTCACTGGGCGGGATAAAATCGCCGTCATCCATTTGCCAACGCAACAAGGCTTCATAACCGACGACTTGGCTTGTCACTGTCGAAATCAGGGGTTGATAATGAAGATCGAGCTGTTGTTTTTCTAAGGCAGGGACAATTTGCGAGGCGATCGTAAGGTTCTTTTTGCTCCCCATATGCATATGCTTTTCATAAAACCCGAAGAGCTTACCGGCATGCTTTGCTTGATACATTGCCATATCGGCATTTTTGAGAAGCAACTCGCTGTGTTTTGCGTCGCTAGGAAATGAACAAACACCGAATACTGCACTTGTGTGGATATCCAACCCACTGATATTAAATGGACGAGTAAGTGAAAAATCCAAATGGAAAAGAAAGTCTTCTATTTCGTTTGATTTGACTTTATCGGTAACAACAATGAACTCATCACCGCCCATTCTTGCAATAAATTCGTTTTCGTCGAGTAGTCGCTGGAATCGTTTACCGACTCGAACGAGAAGTTCATCACCGCAGAAATGACCCATACCGTCATTAAGCTGTTTAAAATTAACCAAATCAAAGATAATGACACTGAATGGGGTTTCGAAAGACAAGCGGTGATCAATGAGTTCTAAACAATATTTTCGGTTAGGCAGCCTAGTCAGGTAATCATGGCGAGCATTATAGGTTTCCTGATCAGCAAGCTCCTTCAGTGCTTTGATGGTATTGGCGCTGTAATTAACCACCAAGACGACAAAGATACTGCCTCCAAACAAAATGGATGAAATACCAAAGGAAACAACGGAAGGGATGGTTTGAGTGTGAAGAAAATAGATGAAGCTGATATAGCCGACAATGAAGGCGCTAATTAAGAGTTGCAGACTACGCCAGCCACGCTGTTTATGATAGTTGCAAATTTTCCTTGCTGACATCCAGCCGAAACAGAGCAGTGCTGCTCCTATCAAAACTAACAATGTGGCTACCCACAGCACCATTCTCAATCCTTTTTTTAGTCAAACGACCTATTGAGAGTGAGCTCACGTCACAGTGGTGACGGTAATGGCTCAAGACCTCTAAAGCTAATCCTAGTACAAGTGCGACTAATTACATATTAATCACTAAATCTTTTTCGCTCATGACAGAAAAATTGGGAATGTTGACTCATGGCTATCGTGTAATGGCTAATGGTATTTGATGAAAAAGCAATCAATAAAACAAAATTGTATATATTTCATGCATTAAATAAATGATTCACTTGTTTGAGATCAACAAAAGTTGACGGAAATTGGACTTATCACCAAAGAATAGTTGAAAGATTAAAAAAATATTGAATAATGACCCTATGATATTTGAGTGGTACAGCATCTTGTACTCACTGATTTCGCTCCACAACAGGATACTTTTTCATGTCTAATTCTTTTGTTCTTGTCATCAACTCTGGCAGCTCATCATTAAAATTTGCCGTTATTAACGCAGTGTCTGGTGAGTCAGTACTGAGTGGGTTAGGGGAATGTTTTGGCTTAGCGGACGCACGCATGAGCTGGAAATTCGATGGCGAGAAAACGGAAGTTGCGATTGAGGGTACGGAAAACCATCACAAACTGGCTATTGGTAAATTGGTTGGTTTAACTGAAGAGCTGGGACTTTCTCAAGACATTGTTGCTATCGGGCACCGAATCGTTCATGGCGGCGAAAAATTCACTCAAACTGTTCAAATTACAGAAGAAGTAACGGCAGAGATTGAAAAACTAGCAGATTTAGCGCCACTGCATAACCCAGCTGGTGCCGTTGGTATTAGAGCTGCTGTTGAAGCGTTCCCAAGCTTACCTCAGTTCGCTGTCTTTGATACGGCTTTCCACCAAACCATGCCAAACAAAGCATTTACGGGTGCGATTTCAAATGAGCTGTATAAAGATTACGGTATCCGTCGTTATGGTTTCCATGGTACTAGCCATTATTTTGTGAGCCGTGAAGCTGCAAAAATGCTTGAGAAACCTGTCGAAGAGTCGAGTTTCATCTCCGTTCACCTTGGTAATGGTGCTTCAGTTTGTGCGATTGAAAGGGGTCAATCAGTTGATACATCTATGGGCTTCACCCCATTAGCAGGTCTCATGATGGGTACACGTTCAGGTGACCTTGATCCGGGTGTCATCGAGTTTTTGATTAAGAAAGGTTGGTCTACAGAAAAAGTGTTCGAAACCTTAAACAAAAAGTCGGGCTTCTTAGGCGTTTCGGGGCTAACTTCTGACGCTCGCGGTATTCTTGAAGCCATGGAAGAGGGACACGAAGGGGCTAAGCTGGCTTTTGAAGTCTTCACTTATCGTGTTGCTAAATACATTGGCTCTTACTTAATTCCATTGAGCAAACTCGATGCCGTTATCTTTACGGGTGGCATTGGTGAAAACTCGCTTCCTATCCGTCGTGAAATCCTTGCAAACTTGAAGCTGCTGGGCTTTGTTGAAGATGAAAAAGGTAACGAAGCTGCACGCTTTGGTGCTTCCGGCATCATTGGTCGATCTGAAATGCTCAATGCTGCGGTTGTTGTGATTCCAACCAATGAAGAATTTGTGATTGCCCAGCAATCCGTTGAACTCTTATAATAATATTTAATCGAATCATGTCGTTTCCTAGCGAGCCTTATGGCTCGCTTTTTTTATTTCTGAAAAGGCACTTCAATTTTTTATCTTTTAGAACAATCAATTCGTTACAATAGTTACTGCGATCAGGGTATCACTTAATCGCAGACTAGTAGTTCAGCTTTTTGATATTTTATAAATTGATTGGCGTAGAATAATAAACGGTATTCCCATAAATGATGGTCTCTTTTGCTCAACAAAATTTAACACCACATAGGGAAGTTTTATGATTCATGTTATGGTCCGTTACCAGCGAGAAGAGTATGTCGAAACACTGCTTGACTACGCAGCTCTTCAGTACCCAAACTTCCAGAAACGATGGTATAATCGGTTTCTACTGAAATTTGTTGGAAGCCTGACCTATTTTTATAAGGTATGGAAAATAGGCGATTGCGATTTTTCGATTGACGCTGAAAATATCATAAGAAAAACGAAATCAAAAACATTGATCAAACCTTGGCAAGAGGTAACGGCAGTGTATGATTTTTCAAGCGTGTATTTGCTCCACACTGCGTCTGGCGCATTACCACTACCAAAGCGTCTCTTAACACCACAGCAAGAATCAACTTTTCTCAGTTATTGCTCTGACAAACTCGCCCTATTTGATGAGCATACTTAGTGCTCGACAGATGTTTTTACTTCAAGACTGTCGATATTGCTCACATGGTAGCGATCAATACTGGCTGTGATTTTTTTTGAAAAATCGGCAAAGTCGTATGTTTTACAACAAGAATAGCTCTGTAAATTTAAGTTCATTTTGTTATCGACTCTGAACTTTGCCGTATGGTCTAACTCTTCAAAAACAACCCGATTGATACGACAAGCCGCAACCAGTTGGCACAGTGCTTCAACTGCATCATTTCTCTTATTTGTGGAAACCGAGAAGCCAGCATCGACTTTGACGCAATGCCATTTAAAATAAAATAGTGCGTTACTTGGGACACCTTTGTTGCAGTAATGATCTAACCAAATTTCAACATCATTATTGGCAAGATATTGCGTATTAGACAACGTACTTGCATTGATTTTATAAATGTCTAATTCGTTGATTTCAAGTGCAATTTTGGATTGCTTTTTCTTAACCAGTTCTTCAACAAACCGACGATTATTCAATAGCTCCATATTGATGTTGATGGAGACTCGGACATCGGTTTGGTTGATGCGGTCACTGATGGAGTTAATCACATCAACTTGTGCAAGAGTGATTAAGCTCACGTTATATTGTTCCAATGTGTTTAAACAGCGTAGACATTGGTTACTCGAATAATCATCGGTACTTAGCATGGTGATCATTTCAAAAGCTTCTACTTTGTCATGGCTTAAACTCAATACTTCTTGAAAGTAACTTTTGAACACGAGTTGGCACTCTAAACCTTGGACTGTGATGGTGCCTTGTTTATGGGATATTGAAACCGTCATAGTAAGCCTTTTCTATGATACGCATTTGGTTTAATAAAGATCCTAGTCGACATTGCTGTGGGAGTAAAGCTGAAGTGATTGCTAACACATGATTAAGGATTGTCCTTTAACAACACCTCATATGACTTAGCCTTTACAAGGCGCTAGATTTCTATAAGACAGTAAGTTTCTGTAAGAGGTAGAGTTTCTGCAAGACGATATGTTTCTTCGAGGCGTTAAACTCAGCGATTACTGCATTGGACTATCTCTTTTGCTTGTTAAAATTTCATTTCTCGGTAAGTTGTTAATGTAGTCAACAAGTATTAAGGATAGATATGATTCAATGGCCAAGTATCCTCAAGCTAGAAGGTGATGCTGAACTTATATACTTAGATAATGTCGATGAGTTTGTCTTCGAGCTCAATCATTTGTTAGCGACAAACGAAGATTATCTGATAGACAGTTGTGGGCTGGTATATTCGGTGAGAGAATTGATTGATGAAAGCCAGACTCAGCCCAAGCGAACAATCACCTTATCAGAAGTGATCAATCTCATTCGAGAGCACGAATTTTCTCAAGCCCAAACGTGTTTGACTAAAATTACTTTTCATTCAATGACTGAAGCGATAGCGTCGCTCAAACCCATCGAGCCCTAATTATTCTCGGATTGGTGATATCTTCTGATATCGTCAGGGGGACGTTTCAACACAGTATCGATAACGATAAATGAGTGCGGTATTAAGGAGTCAAACACTATGGTCATTTCAGGAGCAGTAACGGTACCAAAATCACAATTTAAACCTAGGGTACGAATCAACATCGCGACGCCAGCTTACGGGGGAGTGTATTGCTCTGAGTATGTTAAAACCTTATATCGGTTGTTATCGACCAAAGGGGCAACGTCATACAGTTTTTCTGAGGTGGATTACTCCGATATAGTTTTATCTCGTAACTATCTGATATCTAATTTTTATTTCAATCAACCCAAATGCAGTCATATTCTGTTTATGGACAGTGATATGGGGTTTCCGACGGAACTTATTCAGCAAATGGTGGAATTGAACGAGCCCGTAGTTGGTGTGGTTGCTCCCGCAAGGACAATCGATCTCGAAAAGTTACATCAACTAGGGCATCTTCCTTATGAGCAGGCTTACCAACAGTCGTTAAAATTTATTGGCAAAAGCCATCAGCCTCATCCGAAGAATCCAAGGTTTGGTAAAGTCACTTCGATAGGTACAGGGCTGTTACTGATATCAAGAGCAGCGATCGACACCATGATCACTCAAATACCTGAAGTCGTAGATAACCAGAGATTTAAAAAATACCCATTCGCCAATCGATTCTCTCAATTTATTACGCCATTTGATAAAGTGAGATTAGAAGATAGGGAACTATCTGAAGATTTTTCGTTTTGTCATCGATGGACGAACCATTGCGAAGGACAAATTTATGCGGGAACGGATTTTGAAATTGAGCATGTAAGTAAGTTGACCTTAAAAGGGCGAGTTGACGCGAAGTAAGGAAAGTAGATGCTAGTTGTACCTGATTTAAAATGGGCAGAAGAGTTTAAAGCTTTTTATCGAGATTTTGCACAGAATGATGCAGACAATAGTGAGTGGTACAAAGCTGGGTTTGACGACTTTGAGCAATACGTAAAGACATTGAATGATCAAGCCAAAGGGTTGAATTTACCGGAAGGTTATGTGCCTTGTAATCATTATTGGTATTGCAATGAAGAAGGCAGAATTGTCGGATGTATTCGAATCCGCCATCACATTGATAATCCTATGCTCAGTTATGAAGGGGGGCACATTGGCTATGATATTGCCCCCTCAGAACGTAGACTTGGTCATGGCAAACGCATGCTGGCCTTAGCCTTACCTGAAGCTAATCGTTTAGGGATTGAACATGCTTTGATTACCGCCGATGATGACAATCTAGCCTCAAGAAAAATCATTGAAACTCATGGTGGCCGGCTCGATCAGATCGTTGAAGGCCGAGTGTTCACTGGTCAAATTGCGAGATATTGGGTCAGTACACGCAAACGTTAATCACACCTCTGGTATAACTACCAACCCGATGTATCATCATAAATATACCCAAATTGCTTGGGTATAATGTGGTACCTAGTCAATTGCTTCATAACTTGTTGGAAGGCTAGTGAAGGCCAGTTTGGTATTGGTGTGGTACCAGTCATCCTCAAAAGGGACTTGCGCTTTAAACGTATCGTCGGTTGTAAATGCATGCGTTTTCCCTTCTTGATCAATGACTGTGATGGTGGCTTGGTTTTCGAATTGGAACTCAAGCTCATCAAGAGAGGGAACAAATATCGAAAAACCACCAGCCATTTCATCAATGAAATAGTTGATATCATTCAACATCGTAAAGACTTCGAGATAGCTGACTTGATTAGACTTTATTGGTTTATAAACAAGATCTAAGAGTAAATTCAAATCATCCTTTGTATGGCTAGCAACAATATAGGAATCTTCAGCTTCATCGACAGTGAAGATAGGCAGCACGATGACGCCATCTTGAGCAATTTCTGCATGGGCAAGGATCTTTCCTTCTTTTTCTACCCAGACTTTGACATCACTGATATTGATGTCATTTGTTTTCGATTTGACACTAAAATCGTAGTCTAAATAAGGCGAGTTGATACCGCCTTTCAATAACCCCAAAAACTTATTCAGTTCCGCATACTCATCTAAGACATGCTTCGCAGAGGCATTCAAAGACGTGCAGAGTACGAGTACAAATGCAATGATTGTTTTCAACATGAATCTCTCCTTTTCAAATATTGACGAAAAATTAGAGAGGGTCATACCCAAGAAGTTCAACGCATAAAAAAGATTAAAAAATGAACTTTTATGAAGTGGTTAGGTCGTTTACTGCTCTTCTGATTGAAATGCAGAACGAATCTCTAATGTGGACCAGTGGCATAATTAAAGAGTGTTGAAACCGTCAGGCTGACTTGCTAAACCTCGTTTTACTGGGTACTTGGGGATAGTTGATAACTGTTATAATATAACGATACCGTAGCGCCTCGATAGGAGTTGCTGGTGGTATCAAAAAATTGAATACAATAATTCTAGGAAGAAGAGCAAATGTCACAACGTGTCCCGACCAACGTAATTACTGGCTTTTTGGGAGTGGGTAAGACAACCACCATTCTCAATCTATTGAAAAACAAACCTGAGAATGAAAAGTGGGCCGTCTTGGTCAATGAGTTTGGAGAAATTGGTATAGATGGCGCGATCATGGCAGAGCAGGGCGCGATGATCAAAGAAGTTCCGGGTGGCTGCATGTGTTGTACCGCTGGTGCGCCGATGAGCGTCGGTGTTACTGCGTTATTGCGTCAAAAACCGGATCGTTTACTTATCGAGCCAACGGGACTCGGGCATCCTAAAGAAGTGATTGCGACGTTATTGTCGGCACAATATGAACCGTATGTGGATCTGAAATCGACCATTACCTTAGTTGACCCAAGACACTTAAGCATTGAAAAATATACTTCGAATAACAATTTCAACGATCAACTTGAAACGGGTGATGTGATCATTGGGAGTAAAGTCGACCTGGCCACCAGTCACGACATTGATGTCTTTAATGATTGGGTAACTGACCAACAACCTGCCAAAGTATTCAGTAAGCTTATTCATAATGGCGAATTGCCACTTGAAGTGTTGGACATTGAGCGTGTTCATCAAGTGAATTACGAAGAGCACCATCATCACCACCATCATGGAATGGAGCCTCATGTCTTAGAGCTTCCACCCGAACAAACTTTTGCTCGAAAAGAGAACAAAGGTCAGGGCTACCATAGCTGTGGTTGGCTGTTCGCCCATCATATTCGTTTTGAATTTGATGAGATTGCCTCAATGCTACGTGCACTAACCGCAGAACGAGTTAAAGCTGTCATCAATACTGATCAAGGCTGTTACGCTTTTAATGTGTCTAATGGCGTTGTGACCATTAATGAGCTGAGCTTAGAGGGTTATGAATCACGGGTTGAGGTGATTGATACCCAACTGATGCCGTGGGATCAGCTTGAGTCAGTTTTGCTTAAGCTAGCTGGAATTCAGCAATAAGCTGAGAGTTGATGTTTTTTTTAGTAAAAACCAAGATAATCGTGAGATCAATCACTCATTTTCCGCTATGATACGCGGCTAGATTTTCCATCGTCTGTTTTAAGGAACGATCAATGTCATTTGCTTCTCAAGGTTTTGCTCCTGAAGTAGTTAAAGCGCTTGAAGAGTGCGGTTATGAAAAACTGACTCCTATTCAGCAAAAAGCAATTCCCGTGGCCCGTAAAGGTCACGATATATTTGCTACGGCTCAAACGGGAACAGGTAAAACAGCCGCTTTCTCTCTGCCTCTTATTCAACAGCTGTTGGATAGTGAAGGAACACGTTCACGCCGTAGTGCGCGATCGCTAATTTTAGCGCCAACGCGAGAGTTAGCGGAACAAATCGCTAACAACATCAATGATTACACTAAGTACACAGACTTACGTGTCGCTGCCATCTTTGGCGGCCGTAAAATGTCGAGCCAAGAGCGAGCATTGGCAGAAGGCGTGGATATTCTAGTAGCGACTCCGGGCCGTCTAGAAGAGCACATTTCTGAAGAGAACGTCTCAGTGGCCAACATTGAGTTTTTGGTGTTCGATGAAGCTGACCGCATCCTCGATATGGGTTTTATCACGCCAGTTCGAAAAATTTTATTGGATGTGGATAGTGACCCTCAGATCATGATGTTCTCTGCCACCACGTCTTCGCAATTGAACCAACTTTCTAAAGATATTCTAAGAAAGCCAAAACGTATTGCTGTGGAACGCGAAAATACAACGGCTCATACCGTTGCACACGTTCTTTATCCTGTTGACCAAGAGCGTAAAACAGAGCTCCTTTCAGAACTGATTGGACGTAAAAACTGGCAGCAAGTTTTAGTCTTTGTGAATTACAAAGAGACGGCAAATGAAATCGTTCAAGAACTTAAACTTGACGGTATTAAAGCGAATGTCTGTCATGGTGATAAAGCACAAAGTGCTCGTCGTCGTGCTCTTGAAGAGTTCAAAGAAGGCAAAGTGCGTGTCATGGTTGCAACGGATGTTGCTGCCCGTGGTTTGGATATTGAGAGCCTGCCACATGTTATCAACTACGATATGCCATTCCTTGCGGAAGATTATGTTCACCGTATTGGTCGAACGGGTCGTGCAGGCAACAAAGGCCATGCAGTTTCTTTCGTTAATCGTGATGAAGAACTCACCGTTGTGCAGATTGAGAACTTGATTCAACAGCCAATTCGTCGAGTTGAATTGGCTGGTTATGAGCCAAAGAATCGCGAGACCTATATTGATAAATTGAATAGCAAGCCCGCTTTCAAGAATCGTCAAGGTCGTCGTAATAACCCGAATGAAGCGTCATCAGACCAAGCTGCCGCAGAGCGTCGCATGTCGATGGTACGTCGCTTAAAGGCTCGTCGTAAGTAATTTCTATTCGGTATCTGATGTTAAATTAAAAAGCCGCGAACGGAATTCCGTCGCGGCTTTTTTGATCATTGCTATCATTCAGCTTGTGAGAGAGTCACCCGACAAGCTTTTGAACAAGTCGCTAATTAATTATTAATGAAAACTTCAAAAAGCTCAGAGAAGTCTTCACGTACAAAGCGACCTTTGGAGTCTTCTAGGAACTTGTACGAAAACTCTGCGATTTTCTGGAACTCATCTGATGGGCTTGATTCTGAAGATAAACGACCAATTGATGAAGAAGCGAGGTCTAGAGCGCGTTTCGCGTCAGTCAGTCTGTCTTCATTGATACGTTGAATTCGAGAGATTTCAAATAACGCTTTGTAGAGATCTTTTAATTGTTCAATTTGTTGTTTATCAACATCTATAGAGAAAAAAGTTCCGCCAATGTTGAACTTGATTTCAGCATCTAAATCGACAGTTCCTGCTGTTTCTAGTTCGACATTTGAGAATTCGTTGAATGAATATTCATAACGCTTAAGTAGGCGTTTTGAGCTGATCGCCAACTCACCATCCACATGCAGTAGGGCACGGTTTGTAAAGCAATACTCATCTTTTTTAGATTTAATCAAGAAGAAAATCTTCTCGTCTTTTTCATGCAAGATGTAATCGTCTGCATCGACTTTGTCGTAATCTGATGGAGAGATGATACGACCGATGTCGCTTAAACCGAGTGCCTCTGACGCAATTTTCTTAAACATAGTTAGCAGCTCCTGCTATTCGTTGTTAGAGTATTAAGTCAGAATAATAGAACTAACAATAAGCAGCAAGTTCCTCTTGTTAGATTGCTATTAAAATCAGAGCATTGACGCATTTTTTACATTTTTTTGAATGCCTGACCTTTTGATGACAAGCGATGTTGATAACATCTCAAAATAATGCTCCTGAAGCGGTTGGTTTAATTGATGGTTTGCCTCTTTACTAAACAGCGCATACCCTTTTTTAGAACCAACTTTATTGTGCATGTGAACTTCTGAGACCCAAATATGGACATTTTGATTAAGCAGGAAATTGCATTACATCAACATGAAATAAGACAGAGCCTGAAAGATATCCAACGGCTCATTCACCCAAATTTTAGAGAAGTGGGTGAGTCTGGTAACAGTTACAATTACAATAACATCATGAGCATGATGGAAAAGGAATTACCGCCGTTAGGTCGCCTTCATTCGCAAGATTATGAATGTGTTCATATTGAACCATCGGTTAAGCTGCTGATGTATCGTACTTGTTGGATCAGTGAATTGGGCGAAATGACCCACTGGACCAAGCGAAGCTCCATTTGGGTGTTTACAGGAGATAAGTGGCAGATGAAGTACCACCAAGGTACGCCATGCCCATCGTTTGAGCCTGTTTTTGCAGAGCAGCAAAAGTTTCTTGAACGCCAGCCACAAGTTGTGAACTTATAACGGCGTATAGGAATAGAGCGTTGAGACTTGATATTACTACGCTGGCTGATGCCTTAAAGCAGGATCATTTCTGTTATCAGGCACTGCTAGCATTACAACAACAAAACCTCAATGAAGGCTATCTTGCCGCAGGGTTTGTACGTAATTTTGCGTGGGATTTAATGCATGGTTACGCGGAGAAAAGCCAGCTTAATGATGTCGATGTGATTTATTTTGATGCCGATGATCTTTCTGAGACTGTTGAGGCCAAGATAGAACAGAAATTAAGCCGGATGATGCCTACTGTGCATTGGCAAGTGAGAAACCAAGCCCGCATGCACCATCGCAACCAAGATCCTCCTTATTTATCGAGTATCGATGCGATGGGATATTGGCCTGAGAAAGAGACTGCCGTCGCCGCGCGGTTGAATACTCGTGGTGAGGTAGAGCTGGTCTCTGCCTTTGGTTTTGACTCTCTTTTTCAAGGACAAATCACCTCCAACCCCAAACGCTGTCACTCCATTTTTCGGCAGCGAGTTCAAGACAAAGGCTGGTTGCGACAGTGGCCGAATTTAACGCTTTTCGAGTAAGTTAATCCTGTGCGAGAAAATCAAGCTTGTGCGAGTAGATTGCTCTCGCTGAACCTAGCATCTCGAGGTTACTTGGGTATAGAGTCAATACTGATTCCAAAATCGATACCAATACCAAAATCAATATTAACGCCAAGGAAAAGCCATGAGTGCGAGTGAGTACATCATTAAATTACGTGACAAGGTTGGAAATATACCAATCATGCTTCCTTGCGTAGCCGCAGTTATTTTAAACCAAGAGAATGAATTACTGTTGCAACAAAAAAAGGATGGAAGCTGGAGTTTACCGGCGGGAATGATTGAGCCAGGAGAGTCACCTTATCAAGCCTTGGTGAGAGAGGTGAAAGAAGAGACGGGTTTGATGGTGATGGAGAGTGAAGTGATCGGTGTGTTTGGAGGGGAGGCCTTTCAGTTCGTATACCCAAATGGCGATCAGGTGGACTACACCGTGGTGATGTTTCGTTGTCGTGCGGCGATGGCTAACAGTAAAGATCCTCTCGATAGTGAAACCCTGCGGTTACAGTATTTCGCCAAACACACTATGCCAGAGCTGGCATTGCCTTATCCTAAGTCCGTGCTTTTTGGGGAAGAATCGAGCTGTTTCGTGAGTGGTTGCGTTACGAGCTGATATACCCGCTGTGCTTGGGCCAATTTACAGCACAGGGACACAGATTTATTCGGACACTGTTCGCACAATACGGCTTCATTGTTCGCTGAGAGTAACCTGCTGATTTACTCTGCCTATTCCAAATTCAGCTATCCAATCTGATCACCTTTCGAGAATGTGGTGTAGCGAGAATGTAAATGTTAAAGAAGCTGCTTATTGTAATTCTAGTGTTGTTGGGGCTTTTGGTTACATCGGTGACCCTTCTCCAAATTGATGATGAGTTATCAGCTGATTCTCATGAATTATTTTCAGCGATTGATCGCGAAGGGAGTGATGCGGCATTTGAATATTTGCTGGGCATTCACGTTTCTTCTGAAATAGATCCTGCCGATGCGGGTAAGCAAATAATGCAGCAATGGAATCGATTGAGTGAACTTGAAAAGGAGACATTCAGTCATCACGAGTTCCTTCCCTCTCTGCCATCGCCAATCGATGAGGCATTTTGCGATTTTTCACAAGAACCCTGTCTCGATTTGACTATATCGCATCCCAAACAAGCGCAACAGTTGTTGGAGAAACATGCTGTTATCCTCGATCGCTATCGTGCATTTATGAAATTCTCGAGCTATCGAACTGCGATCAGCCCCCACTTATATGAACCAGTGCCTAGTTATGTATTCCTTGTTCAAGGTAACCGTCTCCAAATTATCGAAACGTTGTTGAACCTTGATAATGAAGGTGTTTCGTTGATCTATTCCAATATCCAAGCGCTCAGGCTGATGTTGACGGATATGGATAACCTCATTGGCAAAGTCGTTATGGCCAAAATGATGGAAGAAAATATTGCGCTGCTCAGTGACTTAATTGCACGACAGCAAGACGTTGTACAAGTGGAAGGCTTAAACGCAGGAAAGCTCCATCTATCACCGATTCCAGAATTAACTGTCGCTGAAAGAAGCTTATATATGCCGATTGCAAGAGAGTTCGTACTCGTTGCGAATGGATATAAAGCATTGGCTAAAGATCAATACCTTTTCGCGCAAAGAGCGTTAGGCAGCCGCGACATTGAGCAAGGATCCAAAGTGCCGATGTGGTTTATTCGGGCAATTTTTAAGGAAAATATGTCAATCAATGCATTGTGTCAGCATTTTCTACCGATAGCAGAGCGTTCTCTTTTGAGTGAGGATGAATTTAATCATCGAATGAGCCAAAGCACACAGGAAAGCCCAAACGCACAAGATAACAGTGTGCTATCCATGGTTCGAAACCCGATTGGGAACCTACTTAACGATATCTCGGGCTCTGACTTAAATGAATACATTGAACGTTTGCACCAATTAAATCTCCAAATCAAAACGTTTAATTTGCAGTTACAAAATAAAGAATAAACCTCGGCTTGGCTAGCGGTGTCGTCAATTTCTCAAACAAGTGATATGAGTCAGAATATGCCATCTTGATTGACAATTGAGATAACATACTGATTCGGTTGTGATAGAGTCCTTTGATATTCAACAATAGGCTTAGGGCGTCGGTATGAAATTGATACGGGAATCACGACTTCGTTATCAAAAAGGCAGTTCAGAAAAATTCTTTTATGTTGAGTTAGTTGAACTCGAATCTGAAGAGGATAATCGCTATTTGGTGAACACTCGGCACAGTGTATCTGGGCACAGTGTATCTGAGCATAGTGTTCGGGGAAATAGTGATCGCAATCAGTCGTCATCTAAATCTGGAACGAAAACCCCTGAGCCTGTTGAGCGAGAAAGAGCGGAACGACTGTTTGATAGTGTGGTGGTGTCAAAGGTGAATGCAGGGTTCGTAAACGTTGATGATGATGACGTGAAAGCCACCCAAGATCCACCAGTAACCCCGTTCAATCATGATGATCTGATTGCCCGAATCAGAAAAGAGAAATGCGACTTTGCGTTAGGACGTCAAATATGGCGTATCAAACCGGAAAAAAACCAAGAACTGAGTATTTTGATTACATCAAAGTTGGATACCAGTATTTGGTCCCTGAAGTATTCCATTCTCTGGACGTTAGGTCGCATAGGAAGTGAAGTTGATATCCGAACCTTGGAGAGATATTTTAAAAATTCGGATGAAAAACTGTCATCACTGGCACTCGAAGCGATGTTGGCATTGACTAATAAAAGTCATCGCAAAATGGTGTATCAAACTCATAGTAAAGCAGAGATAGTTACTCCAACTGTGTTAGAAGAATTGGTCGATACACATATCAATGACGAAACCAAAAGCGTTGAGTTAAACCAAGTGCTAAAGGATGCTTATTTGCAAGCATGGTTTGATGATGCGCTATTAGAGACGCTGCGAAACATCCTACCTAAAATTGATTTCTCACCAAACGCTTTTAAAGGATTACGCTACATTCTTAAGATGAGTGAGTTTCGTTTAGATGCAGAGACCTTTGCGATAGCCCACTATCACTTGAGTAAAAGTAATCCTTATTTTTATCGTAGTGAATGGAGCGAGTATCATTATAATGAACAAGGCCAACTGCATATCGATAAAGAATTGGCATCGCCCAATGCCAAACTCGCTCACTCTCAGTTGACCCATAACTATCTAATTAGACGCCAATGGCGAGTCCTTAAACAACTCGGTATTAACCAAAGTCCTGATTATGTCCGCTTCGCTACGCAATTGTTATTGCAGTACCAGCAAAGCGATGAAAAACAAGCGAAAAAGTCTGAACAATATGTCTATGATTCAGTGGCTCGTCGTTATGACATTCGAACGAATCACTATGATGGTTACGCTCGGTACGCTACGTTCAATTCGGTTTTGCGAAGCCATAACCCTGCTTATAACCGAACAAGTGCCGGGTATGCATGGACGTATGATCCAGAGATAGAGTTTACTGGTCGTGGTGAGGCTTTCCCTGAGTTATGGGATAGAGCGCCGAACTATCTATTGGAACTTGTTTTAAGTGGACAATGCTTACCCGTAGTGGACTTTGCTCTGCTTGCTTTGAAAGACAATCACAAATATGTTCAAGCACTAAGTTTGGACATCCTAGTGAATGTGATGGTAAGACCCTACCCAGCATGTCACAGTTTCGCACTACCTTTGATTGAGCAATGCTTAACCACAGAGACCTTAGCGGTAACGCATTACTTAACCCTGCTTCGCAGTCAGGTTGATAAGGCGCAACAGATCGCTTTTGACCATTTCTCAGGCTTTACTGCCGTTCGAGGTGGGCTTGATGTCTTAGCGGAAGTATTGACCATGACTGCGCCAACCGCGAAGTCTTGGTTTGAGAGCCAAAGTGAGCGCTTTGAGCTTTCACCTGAACAGCAACATGAATTGCAGGTGCGTTTGTTATTACTTCTCGCGGTGAAACCGTGTGAAGATCGTGAGCATGCATTGTGGGTTGCAGATTGGATGCGCAAGTACGCGCCCAATGCTGCTAAGAACTGTCCCCTCGATGAAATTAAAGCACTGGTGACCAGTACCCATCTAGGCAATGTCGTGCTTGGCTGCGAATTGTTAATGGATCAGAACGTTCGTTGGGAAGACATCCCCAAGGAGATCTTTGACGTCATTGAGAGCAGTGGCGATGAGAAGATTCAGTCCTATTCTATTGCGCTTATTTCGAAGCAGAGCGCACGAGAAATCATGGAGCGTTCCGATGAACTGATCCAATTACTATTTAAGAACATGGCGACCCGCCGAGAAGCGGTATTAAAAACCTTAGAAAGTTGTTGTGAGTCTAGCTCGCTGAATCGCGAGCTCATCTTCGAAAAATTGGTCAAGCTATTGTGTGGCAGAACGTTGGACGACGACTTGCAGGCGATGTTGGTCACTTTCATCAATGAAACACTGAGTGATCAAATTTCTATCCGAAAGCTCTCCGTCATCTACTCATTAGCCAATGCCAAATCTCAGATGGCCCAGTCGTTGATCATTCCGGTGATTCAGGATCCAAGTCACCAGTCATTATTAGAGCGGGAGCTGTCGTTGAAGGTTTGGTACGAGTTCAGCGACAGCAGCACTCAAGGAATTCGACAGGCCGCTTTGGATTTCTTTAAACGCAACTCAGCGCCATTAATCAGCGGTAAAACACGCAATGTCAGTCGTGATGCGAGGGATGAACAGCTAGAAAATGGATTTTTGAGACTGTTGGGAAGCCCTTGGGCGGATGTGAAGGCATTTGCGTTTGATTTCTGTCGCCATACGATGCAAGAGGACGATTGGAGCCCAGAAGTGATTGTTGCTATTTGCGATAACACAGACAAAGAGGTGCAAGCGTTAGGGCGGGAGCTATTACAACGGTTCTTTAATGAAACCAATGGCAAAGAATACTTAATTAAGTTATCTCAGCATCCATCTCAAGACGTGGAACTTTTTGTGACACAGTTCTTAGAACAGTTTGCGGCGGAGGATGAAGCGACCTTACTTGCTTTGAAGCCTTACTTTACTTCAGTACTCAGCCGAGTGAATTCTGGGCGTAAAGCGAAGAATCGAATCTTAAGCTTTTTGGAACAGCAGATCACAGTCTCATCCACAGTGCGACTTATGCTAGCAGAAATGTTAACGCGTCATTCATTGACGCAAGTCGCTAAAGATAAATCTCGTATCTTACAAATTATGCTGCGCTTGAAGCAGATGCAAGCGGATATAGAACTGCCAATTACACTCTTAAAACCTAGCCAATTACGCTCGGCGGTTTCATCTGAACATAACAGTCCACAACAAGAGGTGGCAGAGCTCGAAGAGGGAATCGACCGATGAAAGTAAGCTATCAGTATGCGGGTAAAAGCCAAGTACGTTCGAATGCATCCAACACCAATGTTTCTTTCTCTCCGGACACTTCGAGAGAGCCAACCTATTTTGTCGGTGAGGTGAAAGAGAAACGAGTTTTTCGAGAAGCGATGTCAGCCCTGCATGATGTGGTCATTTCCGACATGCGCTTTCAGCCAAAAAATCGTGATGAGTATCAGCGATGGCTCGAGCAAGAAGAGCAAAGCATGTTGGCAGAGTTTGTCAGCCGAGGTAAGAAGGCACAAAAAGAGTTAGAAGCTCTCAAGTTAGAGCTGACAGCCTTGAACCAAAAATCTCAAGAGATCATGGCTCCCTATTATAAAGCTCAGCGGGCTTATTTTGACTATCTCTACCAACATGATATGGATGCTTGGTACGTGTTGGACCCTGTGATTACGGTTCATCCTGACCAAGTGTTTTTTGAATGCTTTTCAGAAGATGAATCCAGCTACGGCAAATTAAGCTGCAACTACGACGCATTTGAAAAGATTAGCGATAAAGAGTATGGCACGACGAACATTGATTACTCTCAAGGGCTTTATGACGAGTTCCAGAAGATCCGAGATTATCGCCAGACCCAGCTTAAAGTGGATCCAGATGGTTTTAGTGTTCAGACGAGTGGTAGTGAAGCATTTGATGAGAAGAAAATCGACCTACCTGAATCTTGGGTAAGAGGGTTTCTTCAGGTCAGTTCTGCCATGACCATGCCTATGGTCAAAATCACGTTACAACCTATGGATATTCATAATATCTGTACGCACTTGAAGCAGAAAAAAGAGCGCGTAGGGCCTCGTTCAATGCGTTTTGAACTGACGCCAGATCAACCGATACGCATTGTGATGGAACCTTGGAATGATGTGATTGTATGTCCACGATCGATCTATCGAGGAGAGAAGCAAAGAAGCATTCGAACTTGGGGACGTCGTCGTTTGTTAATACTTGAGCGATTATTGGCGGTGACGGATAGCTTTGATGTCTGTTTACTCGGCGATGGGATGCCGTCGTTCTACTTAGCGAATATGGGCAATCTAACATTTACCCTAGGTTTATCAGGTTGGAGCGCAAATGACTGGTCGGCGGCAGGGCAATTTGATTTACTTGCCCCGCGAGAGCCCGTCGATGAAGTCACCAGTCAACAAATTTATGTCGCACTACAGTCTACTCAACAAGAGAGTGCACACAGCTTATCCATCCGATTGGGGCTTGAAGTCAGTGTAGTAAAGTCCGCGTTGGCGCAATACAGCCAGTTGGGACAAGTGCTTTATGACATTGAACTCGATGTGTATCGCATCCGTCATCTCTACAAGGAGCCGATAGAATTAGACCAGATTCGTTTTGCGAACGAACGAGAGGAAAAAGCACAGCGTTTTGTCGATGCCAATTTAGTCACCATTACCAAACTTGAGCATTCTGATTTAGGTGCCGAGGTTTGTGGCTCGGTATTGGATGATGGAAAAGAATACATAGTGAAACTGAAATTGGACAGCGACCAACGTTTAATTGACGCTGAATGCCAATGTCATTTCTGGTTTACTAACAAGCTGAGACAGGGTCCATGTGAGCATATTTTGGCGTTGAGAATTTTCGCGCAAAGTAAAATGCAGCAGGAGGTGACAGCGTGATAGTTACCTGGCTCTCAAAAACATCATATGCAAGTGATTTTGTACTTGCAGCACAGCCGTTTAACTTTAGAATGTTCGGTAACAGTAGCGCGGCAGAAGAACCTTGCATCTCGAATGGTGGATCGCCATTCAGGTTTTATGACTGCCCACGCATCACTGATGCTATCTTTACTGAACCGTACGGTCACCTATGTCGCTATTGCGGTATGACTTCGATGAAGTCAATGAGCGACATAGGTAACGTACGGCATCGAGTTGATAACCTCAGTACCAAGAACTCTTCGAAGGAATATCTCGTCGCGCTACTTTCCTTCCTTTCGCACAAGGTGACTGCGTGTCACAAACATCTTCAACTCACCCTTCGACGTCACGTCTTACGTCCAGCCTCATTTGAGGAGCATTGCTATGTCTGATTCCATTACGTCTAACTCCAACACATCTAACTCCAACACACAAACGACGCGAGAGAATGATGAATCTCAGCCGAAACTTACTCGTCAACAAATCTATGACCGTGTTCGCCAAAGCAGTAAAGATGAATACATACTGCAAGAAATGGTCAGGCTCGGCTTTTGGGAGCATGATGAAGAAAAGCCAACTTTAGCGCAGGAGTTTGTGCAACGTCGGAGCGAACTCAACAGTAAGATTCGTGAACTGAGCAAACTTGATGAGATATATTCTGATCCGGATAAAGCGCTTGAAGCGATGCGCAAGGAACGTAAAAAAGCGGCGCTGATTAAGCGAGAAGAGACCAAACAAGCACGTAATCAATCACGCTATCAAAGAGCACTGCAGTGGTTCGAAAAACAGAAGTATCAAATTACGTGGTTAGGCGAGCATGTATCACAAGGACTGGGGAAGCAAGAGTGCGATGAAACCCGCCTAGATAGACAGCAAATTCCAGTGTTTCATAAAGCGGAACACTTGGCACAAGCAATGGGCATAAGTGTGCCAGAATTGCGATTCTTAGCTTTTCAAAAAGAAGTGTCGAAAGTCTCTCATTATCAAAAATTCACCATCCCAAAGAAGACGGGAGCGCCACGATCTATTTCGGCGCCTATGCCTCGTTTAAAACGAGCTCAGTACTGGATTTTAGAGAACATATTGAATGAAGTGACCATTCATGGTGCCGCTCATGGCTTCGTGCCAAAGAGAAACATCGTCACGAATGCGGAGCTTCATGTAGGTAAAGAAGTTGTGATCAACATGGATCTTAAAGACTTCTTTCCGAGCATAAGCTATCGCCGAGTGAAAGGGGTTTTCCGTGGTTTTGGCTACAGCGAAGAAATTGCGACCATACTCGGATTGTTGACGACGGAACAAGACACGCAGAAGGTCGAGATGGACGGGGATACTTGGCATGTTGCCACAGGAGAGCGTCGATTACCTCAAGGAGCACCATCCAGCCCTGCGATAACGAATGTGTTATGTAATCGTCTTGATTCTAGATTACAAGGCATGGTGAACAGTCTCGGCTTTGAGTACACTCGCTATGCGGATGATCTTACTTTCTCAGGAAACGACCCTAAAAAGGTTCAAGCGCTGTTATGGCGAGTCAAGCAAATCGTCGCTGACGAAGGGTTTACTCTCCACCCTGATAAAACCAGAGTGATGCGTCGACATCAGAAGCAGGAGGTGACTGGCGTCGTCGTTAATGACAAGATCTCGATTGATCGTAAAACCTTGAAGCGATTCCGAGCGACGTTACATCAGATTGAGAAAGATGGTCCAGAAGGAAAGGTGTGGGGAGCTGGTGAACTGTTCCAGTCTCTGCAGGGGTATGCTCAGTTTGTTTCAATGGTAAATACCGTTAAAGGTGTGCCATTAGAGAAAAAGGTAATCGATCTCAAGCGTAAATATGGCATATCGACCAAGCCGGGGCGCATCACCGAGTTAAATAAGCGATTATTCCGAGAAAAGGCGGCGCAAGGGGAGGCGCCAAGAGGTGACTGGTGGCAACCTGAAGAGAAATCAGCTCCCGAGCTAGAGTTGACCGCGCAGCAAAAAGCGGAACAGAAAAAGCGTGAAAAACACAATGCTCGATACAGCGAAACACCGACCAGCGATGAATCAAGCAGTGAAGTGCAGACAGAAACGGTGGTCGACGCCGAATCACAAGATTCAACCAAAGAGGATAAAGAGGAAGTCGGACCGTTTATATATATTCTGGCTATCGTGTTCTCTCCGTTAATTCTCTTTCTTTTCCTTTTATACCGTTTTCCTACAGCGACGATCTTAATGCTGATTCTAGGATTTATCATTTTTGGCGATTAACTGAACATCACTGATGGCAGGTGTGAATCATTCTGTGCGTTGTATTCTACCCAGTGTTTGCGACGATACTGGGTATCATTGAGGGGTTTTATGTTGTACGTGTTTTCAGAACCAGTTCGAATGGAAATCGAGAGCTTGCCTATATCATTACTCATGGAAGCGGAGCCCTGTGAGTTATCTATCCAGCAATACCCACCGCATGCTGAAGCTATCGCAGTGTTTGCTCGTGAAGAAGGGTTGATCAATCAACGTGTGGCAGGCTGTTTAGTATGGGCAGAAGTTCAAACTGAACGTGATGTAAAGGTAGTGGAAATCTTAAATTTATCTGTTTTTGAGCACTATCAAGAACAAGGAATTGGCTCCAAATTGCTTGAGAATGTAATTCGTGTTCTCTCTAAGCAGGGAGTTGATGAAATCGTTCTTTCAACGGGAACGTTTGGATACCAACTTGCCTTTTATCAAAGATTTGGGTTTCGGGTTGTTGAAGTACAGAAGGATCACTTTATTGAGAAATACCCCCAAGCAATTTTCGAACATGGAATACGTCATAAAGATGCTCTAAAGCTTTCTCTCACGCTTGACTTGGAATATACCCAAGTAACCTCGAGATGCTAGGTTCAGCGATAACTGCTTGGGTTGTTTGTAAGGAGATTTGCTAGCAAGTAATTAAACCATACTTGCCACAAGTTACGTTTCAGTTTTTTGACAAATCATTGAGGTGAACTACTCTTTAGAGAATTCTTAACGTCACGAAAGGAGACGCCGATGGCAAGACTCAAGCAAGATATTCCTCACCGCGTAACGGTATATCATGATAGCGATGAGCAGGAAAGAGAGCTAAAGAATGCAATGAAACCTGAAAAGCCTAGCTATTGGAATGGCTCTCCAACCTACAAAGCTGAAAGCCTTGCAGAATTTGAAGAAAAAATTAGCCAGCTAGGGATTTCCATCGAGAAGTAGCTTCTACTAGTGATAAATAGAGTAAGAGTAAGCCCAAGAGATGATTCCCTTGGGCTTTTTGGTTTGTCAGATACCTAGTAGCAAGGCCCACCACCATCACTGCAAGATGATGAGTCCATAGTTCCGTTAGAGTGATGATAATTACCACCAATACCATTTGAGTAGCAGCAGTTTTTAGCAAGGATTTCTCTATCTGGCGTATTAGGAACCTGAATGTCAGCCTCGTCAGATGTTGGGCCTTCGAGATCCATTTTATTTAGGTTGCTAATAAATAATGCTAATAAAACAATTGAAAAAATGGCTGAAATTATGGTGTATAAGTTCAATCCAAATGTTGAATAAATTTGTATGGTAATGAGAAAGACTATAAATTTGGCACATAAAATCAAAGGTGCAATCATATGTCATCCTTTTCTATGAATGAGTAACTTTTATAGCTTAAAAGGTGGATGTTTACTTTTCATTATTGCTCTAATTCGGTACTAGTCTCACATATTGTGAAAATGAAAATGATATAAAAGTAATTAAATCGAGGGGAGATTGGAAAGTAAAGTAATGTTTATGCCTATGATTTTAAGATCCAAACATTAATAATTACGACTTCATTCTCTAATCACCACCATCGCCTCCACCACCACTGTCGCTATCGCCAAATCCATTTTCATCGTCGCTATAATAAGTATGGAATGACTTTACTGATAAGAGCAAGTCTCGGACCTCTTTCGGGATGACAAAAAAATAGATCATGAGTAAGTTAATAGCGAGCGTTATGAGTCCGTAAAACTCTGAATTTTCTGATGAAAAGAAGCGAGTGGTTAAACCGAGGGAGAAAGTAAAAATCGTCACAAATAGAAAGACTTTCATATCTTGATCCATGATTCAATATACGTAACGCCGTTGAGGGTGTTTGCTTATGGCGTTAAAAACTGCGTTTCTAATACCATAACCATTGAGATTAACCGTTTGTGACCGTGAGTTTTAGCGATTGTTTTATGTTTCTCACCATTTACTAAAACCTCACAGCTACAATTAATAGCAGCTACAGAATTTTAATTGTGAGACAAAGGTACTAAGTTTGATACCCAAGTAACCTCGAGATGCTACGTTCAGCGAGAGCTGCTTGGTTTGATAGCAAGGCATTGCTTTGAAGATCTAGTGGCTCTAAATCAAGAAGCGATAACACAGCTAGCGAGCCAAGCAGACTCGCCCTTCGGGAGCCTGTCACTGGCTTCACTTCTGCGTTAGAGACATTGAAAATAGAATGACTATTTCCTTCATCTCTGCCTTGAATTGAAACCAGTGACAAGGCTCTGAATACCGCATCTTGAAGTCACTTGGGTATAAGATGGGGCATTGTAAAGCAGATCCTTATTTTACTTGCGGAACATCACTCCATTTCAATCCAAATTTGGTCAGGTACTTTTGCAAGCGGCTGGTGTCATTGTGAGCGGACTTTTGTGTCCGAGAATACTGGAATAATTCGCGACCTGTTGCGGCCATGGAGTCATGTTGACTGGCGACATTCAGTACATAATTGAGCTGGTGGGCATCAAAATTATCTAACTGATCTAGCTGTTCATCATCGAAAACCGACTTTAAATGCTCCATTGAGTGTGTGCTTGGCTCATCACACTGCCAAGAAGCCTTTAAGCGAAGGATCTCTTGGTCTACATCCTGTAAAGTAATCCTAGAAGAGTCGGCAAGGGTACACATACGAGTGATCGCTGAACTTAAATCGCGAAAGTTTCCTGTCCAGAGTGCTGATGGGGATGAGGAAAAAGTAAGGAAACGCTGTTTTGCTTCCTTATTAAATTGAATTCGTCGTTCAGTTTTCTGTGTGTATTGATCAAGTTCAAAATCGATGTTGGCCGGAATATCTTCTTTTCGTTCTTTTAACGCTGGTAATTTATATGTCCATAAATTAATTCTGGCTAACAGATCGCCTCTGAAGTTACCCAATTGAACTTCGCGTTTTAAATCTCGGTTGGTTCCTGCGATCAACTGAAAGTCACTGCTGACAGCGGTATCGCTTCCGACTGGATGGAAGGATTTACTTTCAATTGCGTGCAGTAACATCGCTTGTTCTTCTAGTCCTAGTTCACCAATCTCATCTAAAAACAGTACACCCTGATTGGCAGTCAGTAAAAAGCCATCTCTCGACTTCAATGCCCCTGTGAACGCGCCTTTGGTGTGCCCGAAGAGCGCAGCCATTGCATTTTCCCCTTTCAAAGTGGCGCAGTTGACAGACACCAAGCTTCCCGAGACCATGCTGCGCTTTTTTTTGAGCTGGTAGATCCGAGTTGCTAGCTGGCTTTTACCGGCACCGGTTGGGCCGGTCAGTAGCATAGGGTCACGAGAGCGGATCGCGACCTTTTCTAATTGGGTGATCAGTTGGTTGAAATGACGATTTTTGGTCGCGATGCCATTTTTAAGAAAAGTGGTGCCCTCTGAGTGTTCCTTGTCAAATCGTGTTGCAAGCTGATCATATTTTGATAAATCGAGATCGATGATCTGAACGGTGCCGATTGAGCGGTTTTCTTGATGGCTATCGGGCGATGTTTGAATTAACCGCCCTGGAAAATGGCGACTTTCAGTCAATAGATAAGCGCAGATCTGTACCACGTGTGTCCCGGTTGTAATGTGAAACAAGTAATCATTCTGCTCGGTATCGAAATGTTGCTGCTTACACCAATCAAATAATTTGGCATACACCTCCTCAAAATCCCATGGATTGTCAAAGTCAATGGGGTGACGAACCACTTCGGTTTCAGGGGATATTGTTTCGATATCGACAGCAATGTTATGGGCGAGTCGCCCCGATGGATGACCATGGAGCAAATGCATGGTATCAATTTGCAAGTCTTCTTGACTGCACAAGCCAACATTAGGTCGCCATCTATCCCAACGCTTTTTCCCTCGCCCGACACGATCCAGTTGTGTTCCCAGTAAACTCACGACAATCGTTGATTTCATGTTGTATCCATATAGATAGTTTGACTATCCATATGTATATCTTTTTATGAATTGAAAATAAACCATCCAGATAAATAAAATGATTAAAATTTAATTTAAGTGTTAAATATCAATTGTTTATGCTTTGTTTTGGTGTTGTTTTTTATAACTGGCACAAGGATTGTAATAGAGGAAGGGTCAAGTGATGTTAGCGGTGATTCTGAATGTCACGTTGGTGCACTGAGCTATGCAGATGTGTATGCCTTCACTTGTCACGCCAATCCATAGAGGGAAGGAAACTTCAAGGGTGCAAATCCCTAATTTGGCACCGAAACTCAATGGTAGAGCACTGAAAATCAACTTCAGTTGTTGTGGGTTCGAATCCCACCAAAAAACATGGATAAATGAAAAACAAAGGTTATATAGCGAGCCAAGCCAAGGTTCAATAAACCTCAACCCTGAACAGTAATCAGCGAGCAGTAAAAGTGAATCGCTGAAAAGTTAACGATGGCTAGGGGTGTCGTGAGAGGAACAATAATGATCAACTCAACCTCTCACGACACGCCAATTTAAGGAAAGAAAGATGTGTCAGAAATTTAATTTAATTGAAAACCCAGGCAACACACCGATCAAAGCATGGACGCAAGGTGTGCCATTTGAAAACAAAGCACAAGAGCAGGTGAAAAACATCGCCAAGATGCCATTTATTCACTCACACGTCGCTATTATGCCCGATGTTCATTTAGGTAAAGGAGCCACAATCGGCAGTGTGATCCCATCGGTCAATGCGGTGATCCCAGCCGCTGTCGGGGTAGATATAGGTTGTGGTATGGTCGCGACCAAAACCTCATTAAGTGCGAGTCAGTTGCCAGATAATTTATCCGCCATCCGTTCCGCGTTTGAAGCCGCTATTCCACATGGGCGTAGCAGCTCTAGAGCCAAAGTCGATCGTGGTTCATGGGGAAACATCCCTGAATTGGTCGCGGGTGAATGGCAAAAGCTAGAACAGCGTTTCAAGCGTATTTGCGAGAAACACCCCGCGATTGCCAAGTCAAATCATGTTGTCCATTTAGGTACTATGGGTACGGGTAATCACTTCTTGGAGCTCTGTCTGGATGAGAATGATGCTGTCTGGATCATGCTGCATTCAGGGAGTCGTGGTGTCGGTAACCGGATTGGGACCTATTTTATTTCGTTGGCAAGAAAAGAGATGGAGCGTCATCAACGTCAGTTGCCAGACCTTGATCTTGCCTACCTTGAAGAGGGCAGCGACTACTTTGACGACTACGTAGAGGCAGTAGAGTGGGCACAAGATTTTGCCGCGAAAAACCGTGAAATCATGATGTTTAATGCGATTAAGGCTCTGCGTGAACAAATGCCTGTAGAGTTCACAACCATGGATGTCGCTGTGAACTGCCATCACAACTATATCTCCCGAGAAAAGCATTTTGGAAAAGAGTGCTACGTGACTCGAAAAGGTGCCGTGAGAGCTGAGAAAGGGGAACTCGGGATCATTCCGGGTAGCATGGGAGCGCGTTCCTTTATTGTTCGAGGCTTAGGCAATCCTGAAAGCTTCAACAGTTGCAGTCACGGTGCTGGTCGAGTTATGTCACGAACACAGGCGAAGAAAGTGTTTAACGTGAAAGATCAAGAAGCAGCGACGCAAGGGGTTGAGTGTCGAAAAGACCAAGGGGTTATTGACGAGATCCCCCATGCCTATAAAGACATTGAAAAAGTCATGGAGGCTCAAAGTGATTTGGTCGAAGTGGTGCACACCCTAAAGCAAGTGGTCTGTGTGAAAGGCTAGGTTCCGTAAGCCGAGCCGGCTCTTAAAACGGCACTCTGAAGTTAATAAGAAAGGGAAAATATGATCACCATAGATGGCTCATTGGGAGAAGGTGGAGGGCAGATCCTTAGGACGTCGTTGACTCTGGCGATGCTGACCCAACAGTCGATAGAAATCGTTAATATTCGAGCTGGGCGTAAAAAGCCCGGTTTACTTCGCCAACATTTAACTTGTGTATTAGCAGCTCAGGCGATTTGCCAAGCCGAAGTACAAGGCGCGGAACTGGGTTCGCAGCATGTGGTGTTTCGTCCTCAAGCGGTAAGAGCGGGAGAATATCGTTTTGCCATCTCGGGCGCTGGCAGTACCGCTTTGGTTTGCCAAACCGTGTTTCCGGCACTGGCGGTGGCTGAGGGGGAGTCGATGGTGACCTTCATCGGGGGGACACATAATGGTTTATCACCCTCTGTGGATTTCTTGCAAAAATCGTATTTCCCGATTTGGCATGAAATGGGTGTCGTGACGGCAATGACGATGCAAAAAATTGGCTTTAATCCGGCTGGAGGAGGGGAGTGGCAACTTAGGATCACACCAGCACAGACGCTAAAGGCTTTCAATTATACAGAGCGAAAGGCTTTTGATTACACAGAACAAAAGGCTTTCGAACTCACGGGGAAAAAGGAGTGTGATCTCGGAGCTTTACAGCTCAAAACAGGCCCTACTCTATGGCAAGACAAAGTTCAAATTAATGTATTAATCAGCGGTATTGAGCACAAAGTGGCGCAAAGAGAGGTCGCTGAGGCGATACGATATTGTCGCCTTGATGCGCACACCATTAATAACAACGTGGTAATTAAAGGGGTCAACAGTGCGTGCGCAGGCAATAGCTTCCAAATGAGTTACTTACTCGACCACAACCATGCCGTATTCGAAATGGTCGGTGAAGTACGTGTATCTGCTGAAAAAGTGGCGCGAAGAGCGGCTGGGCGATTTAACAAGTGGGTAAACAGCGGAGCGGCAGTGGAAGAGTACTTGGCGGATCAACTCTTGATTCCGATGTGGATGGCAGGAGAAGGGCGTTTTTCCACCACCCAACCTAGCCTTCATTGCCAAACGAATATGCAAGTGATTAAAGCCATTACTGGCTGCGAGTTTTATGTCACGCCAATCGGAGTGGATAAGCAACAGTGGTTGGTAAGAATTAAGGGAGAGAAGGGTGAAGCAAGCAGTCATAAACCCAAGAGTGATACCTGATTCAGTCAGATCAGAAATTTTACGACGTATTTCTGCCGCTGAACAAGAACATAATGTGAAGGTACTGTTTGCGATCGAATCCGGCAGCCGAGCGTGGGGATTTGAAAGCGCTAACAGTGATTTCGATGTGCGTTTCGTCTATATCCATGAAAAAGACTGGTATCTCACTATTGATGTCGAAGAAAAACGTGATGTGATTGAATATCCGATCACAGATGAAATCGACATCAATGGCTGGGAATTACGTAAGGCATTAAAATTATTTCGAAAATCGAACCCAGCCATCCTTGAGTGGATTCAATCACCGATTGTGTATCGCGATGATGGCTTGACGATGACAAGCTTGAGAGACCTCATTAGCTTAGTGGCTGATCCGCGAAAGGCGGGGTATCATTATTTTCATATGGCCCGCAACAATTTTCGAGAATACCTGAAAAAAGAACAGGTACCACTGAAGAAATATTTTTATGTGTTGCGCCCTTTATTAGCCATTCGGTGGTTAGAAGCCCATCAATCGCAGCCTCCGATTGAATTCGACACCTTATGCGAACTCATCGTTGATCAAGTTGATTTAAAAGATGCCATCGATGAGCTGTTGGTACGTAAGCGTGCAGCAACAGAAAAAGAAATGATATACAGCGTGCCTGTGATCAATGACTTTATTGCTTCTGAGTTAGCGCGTAACGGCGACAGTGATGATTTGCAGTTCATAAAATTACTCATGAAACGCGCACAACACGATCACACGCCGCGACTCAATCACGTCTTTCAACAATGCTTGGAAAACGAAATTTGAGGGAATCTTTGTCTCACAGACCATACGGTTTACTCTATTTTTAACGCCTCGGCGTATACCTAGATGTTTGGCCGTTAGTGTCACGTAGATCGAGGTTATGGGTTCTTGAAATGAACCACTTGCACTGTATACGTTGATGCTAATGGCTTTATCCCGTAACCGATAAAACATCAAGGTATTGCCGATGAAGTTACAAGCAGAAGATTACTCTAGAATTATTGAAATGGCGTGGGAGGACCGCACGCCTTTCGAAGCTATCCGTCATCAGTTTGGCCTCACAGAGCCGGATGTGATTAACATGATGCGCGGAGAGCTGAAGCCGTCTAGCTTCAGGCTGTGGCGAGCCAGAGTCAGTGGGCGTTAGACCAAGCATGGTCAATTGCGACATCCTGATATCAATCGTGGCTACTGTCCCACTCAATATAAACCTAGGTAACATGCTGGGCACTCCTCGGGTGACAGTGTGTGTTCTCCTCGCCGATTGGCAACATGTTCCTGTCCGGCTTGGATGCCCATTTTGTACCCTGTTTGTAGTAATTGCGACTTACGAGTGAGACGCTTAACCGGAAATGTTTCTGGTGGCGCAATAACACGTATGGTCGCATCCTTTGGTGGGTTTCTGATAAAAGCTAATGCTTCATTGTAACGCTTTGCTCTTGTTTTCAGAGTTGCGGCCACTTTAGGGTTTCCATTAAGCAATCGCTTCACCAACCAGTGATGTTGAGACTCCGGCATTGAGTAGCTCAATGGGTGAGAAAGAATCACTGTGATTTCTCTTGCCCCTCTTCTGTAGGCTTCTTTAACGGGAATCGAGTCGGCAACAGCGCCATCAGTAAAACAACCGCCAGAAAAGCAAGGAGTATGTTTGTAAGCGATGGGCAGAGCCGTCGTTGCCTCTATCACTTCTTGCATATTCTCTTGCGTGACTCGGAAATAATGAGCTAAGCCAGATTCGATATCTGTCGTTGCTGCATAGAACGGGATAGAGCCAAACAACCTTTCTAAATCGATAGGATAGCGTTCTAGAGACGTTTCACTGAGCCATTTCACGTCAGTCAAGTTTCCTCCCTTCGCAAAACGAACCGGATTAAAGAAGTCTTTGGAAGTGGCGAGCTGGGTAATGACGTGATAGCTGCGCTGTGGTGCATTGGCAAGGTAGCCCAGTAGATTGGACGCGCCAGCTGATACGCCAATTGCAAAATCGAAAGGCACATACTGCCGCGCTAAAAACGCATCTAATACGCCAGCAGCGAAAATCCCGCGCATTGCTCCACCTTCAACGACTAATGCCTTCATCATTTTTACCTTTTTCAACAGTTGATTAGGCCAAAGCATACGCTTTCAAATTAAGTGAAGAAAATCAGTTGTTTTTATCAATTCAATAGACAATACCTATCAGACAGACATTATTGTGACGATGGTCAACAGTTATCGAGTAGTGGAGAATGTTACAAAATGTGAGGTTAAGTTTCTAAAAACGAACGAATATCAAAGTTATTTTCTACCGATTAATAATAAATGCATCAATCCTCATTTTGACGTGATTTTGCCCGCATAGCGCGTCAAATTTTTATAGTTTGACAGATAAAGTCATCAAGAGTTGCTAACTTATTTCTAGATAATTATTTATCTACTTTTGGTCATTTTATATGACGTTTTGACGTGTGATTTTGAGAGATATAAACACATACTGAAAGGGAAAATTATGTTTAGGATGAGTAAAGTAGCGGCTTCACTAGCCTGCATCGTTTTAAGCGGCAATCTATTTGCAGCTGAACCGTATGACGCTTCGAAAACTTACTCTGGTGGCGCGCAAGTAACACTAGACGGTAAGACTTATGAGGCGAAGTGGTGGGCAAACGCTGGTCAAAGCCCAACGAACAAGTACTCGAACGAATGGGATTCACCGTGGAAACTGGTTAGCGGTTCAACGCCGAAGCCTGACCCACAGCCAGATCCGAAACCAGATCCACAGCCAGACCCTAAGCCGGATCCACAACCTGATCCAAAACCAGATCCACAGCCAGACCCACAACCTGATCCGCAACCAGACCCTGGTGTAGGTCAAGCTTGTTCTGCGTTCAAAGTGTACCCAGAATGGACTCGCGGCAACCACGCTGTTGGCGGCGACATCATGGTTGATAAGAACGTTGCTTATAAAGCAAACTGGTGGACAATGTCTATCCCAGGTAGCGACAGCAGCTGGTCTAAGCACATTGATTGTAACGGCTCATCTACGGGCGAACCGGGCAACGGCAGTGGCCCAGCAGTAGCACTTTCTCTACCAAACCCACTTGATCCAGTACGTCTAGAAGTAGCGGGCTGGCCAGCAAACTTTGTGGTAGCAGGTCCTACAACATTCGGCGCTCCTGAAACAGTTTCAGTGAATGCAGCAAGCAGTCAAGATCTTAACGATGTTGCGAAACTAACAGCAGCATTCGTGAGCTTGATTGAAGCAGCGTCAGCTGCGGGTTCTTCTTCGATCATCATTACATCAGACGTTCTTGATGTTGCAACAGCCGACAAGGGCAAAGCACTTGGTACGGTTGCAGTGAAAGAAGCATTGGCAGCGGCAGTGAGCGCAACAGCGACTCAAATTGATGCAGCGGCAATCAATGCTCTAACGAACGATGTGAAAGGTTGGGCTCACGCTCACAACCTTGTGATCTCATCTGTAGCACCTCAAGCGACCTTTGGTTGGACACTGAGCATCGGTGACTTTGCTTACGATAACCACTCAGGTAAGCGTTCAGTTTGGAATGCAGCATCATCAGCTTCAGCTGATTTGCTAGCAAGCTTTGATCTTTACAAAGCAGGCGCTGCAAACTCAGCGGACTTCGTTGCGTTCACTAAATCGGCGACTACGCCAGCACTTAATCCAGACCAGTGGCACAACGCTCTAGAGTACGTTAAGCAAGTTTCTGATCACATCAGAACACCTGCATTGCTATCGTCTATCCCGACGTCACAAGCTGCGGCTTACTTCCTAGGTAACACGAATGGTGAACGCCATATCCGTAAAGCTGCGCACAGCAACGTATTTGGTTTACTGTTCGATTCGAACACTGCGTTTTTAAACACGAAGATTGCTGACTACGAAAACGCTACAGTTCCTCTATATTACGTTGGTGAAAGTGTGACAAACGGTCCACTAACACGTATTGCATCACTTAACGCAGAGTTAACTGGTGCTGAGAACAAGATGAACAACGAAGCGTTCTTGTACGAAACACCAAGCAGCTCTTGGTTGCCTTCAACCGTGTACAAGTGGAATGACTTCCTTGCAGGTCTGAACTCTATGCACAACATTGGCGTAGCAGGTAACAAGTTCTGGCTACTTGATGAGAATGCAGACGACGCGACTAACGCAATGTACGCGAAAGTAGCGATTGCAGCGTTCCTATCGCAAAGTATGCAAGAGACTATCCGTTACAACGCTTGTGACGAGAACAACTGGTCTGAAATCCGTTGGGGTGCTCCAGTTAACTACCCAATGACAGCAAGTTGTGGTCAGCTTGACCAGAAATACGCAGACTACGGTATGGACCCTGTAACTGGTGTTGATCACCCTTACTCATGTCCTCGTAACCCTAAGATGGAAGTTAGCGCACTGACCAATGCTAAATGGTACGGTGCTCCAGCGCCTATCTTTGCTGCACCAGATGCTGTACTTGCTGAAAAAGGTCTGATCAAGAATGGTAACGTTGGTCGCTGGACGAACAACGGTCACTGTATGACAGTACCAAGCACGGTTGATAAATCTAAGCAGGTTTGGGAACGTGAAGAGTGTGAAATCTACGAAGGTCAGAAAGCTGGTAAGTGGATTTGGGATGGTAGTGACACTAACGGTACAGTCGAAGGCTGTGGCTGGTGGGGTCGTGGTGTAATCCAGACTACAGGTCGTCAGAACTTCGGTACACTTAACCACTTCATGGGTCGTTCACACGTGAACCCAGATACAGTTGGTACAACCGTTAACGGCGTGGTAGTTGAAGCAGCTCCTGCGAACCCACTGTACGCTGATTTAGACTTCTGTTCTAACCCTGGTCTAATTTGTAGCTCTGAAGAGAATGCTGAGATCAAGTGGATTGCTGGTCTATTCTACTGGGTGAGCTCAGTTCAGGCATACAACGATGTAGGCGGTCAATACGCTTACTGGAACTACCACACAGAGCTTAAGAAGTACGTTGACGGTGGTCTGAAGGGTACTGAGTTTATCGATGCAATTTCTGGTATCGTAAACCGTGGTTGTCCAGACAGCACTTGTCCTGTAAGTGGTAAAGTACACGCGATTAAAGAGCGTCAAGATAACTTCAAACTGGTTCTTCAGACTCTGGGTCTAAACCCACAGTAAGCTTGATAGATAAGCGATGAACCATAAGAGTTATGAAACAAAATAGGTCGTTTCAATAAAACAAGGCCCCCAATTTGGGGGCCTTTCTTGTGCTATCAGAGTCTTCAATTCATGATAACGCCAGCAACGGGCAATCGTCGTTTTACTTAACTCTGATCAGTGTGCTCGAATCGGTGTGCGCAAATGGCTTACCGTAAATTTCTAAACTCGTGGTTTGAGTGTAACGAAGCACGTCTTTATCTCTCATATCCAAACGCATAATAAAGTTGGTTGTGGTCGCTTTCTCTGACATAAATTGGCTTTCGGCAATGCCTTTGGGCTTAACTGCAAAGTTAATCGTATCGCCTGCCTTACCTTCCGCAACGACACAAACGGCACGTGGAACACAATAGGAGTTGTACACGAGTTGGTTTTTCTTATCGTAAATTAAGTAACCACGCTGATCGTGAAACTTCTTATCGTCTCTTGCTCTAAAGACTTCCTGTTTATAGTAAAGCGCGACGAGATACTGTTCGCTCGCATTGGTCGCATCGGCAGCGGGTTCAAATTCTAAGGTTTCATAGAATTTTTCGACGGCTGGTCCCCCCTTACCGACGGCTGACCCTTCTTGACCTGGTGATAAGTCGACACCACCAGATTGACCCGACTTCCATTGACCGACAAGTTTCGCAAGCGGGCCAAAATCCAGACCGTCGATCACGGTCGATTCTGTAGCAAAAGTAATAGAAGATGGAGAAAGTAAAGCAGCTAGCAAAAGCACTTTTTTCATCGTAACGCTTCCTTAAGTAGGGCAGTTATGTCATTCGACAACATTTTATTTCAATAAGTTAGTGGTTTCTATCAATATTGAACGAAGATAAAAAATACGGGATTGATATCAATGAATGGCTATTTCTGAGACATTGAACCCTTTAAAACTAAATGTGTCGAATAGGCTTGTCCTGCCTCTATTTATACTACTATTAATAGTGTCGAGTGTACTCTCTGGGGGATGTATGAAACTCACACTTTTTACCGTAGGAATCACAGCGATTTTTTCAATATCGGCTCAGGCACAAGATGAGCCAACAGAAACGTATAGTCAGATTCATTTCGAGGCACAAAATAGGTGTATTGTGCGGATGAGTGACTCTATCTCTTCAGAAGATGTGGAAGGCAGGGTAAAAGGCTTGCTTAAGGCAGTCAATGCGTCTGCTGCTTATATCTACAAACACAGCGTGAAAGGGTTTACTGTTAATCTACCTTGTACAAAGGCAAAAGCGGCTTTTATTGGAAGTAGTGATGTGGTGAGCTTTGAACCTGATGGTTTGATGTTTGCTTTACCGAAACCGCCGGGTCGAGGTAATGGTGGAGGTGACGCTACACCAGAACCACAAGCATTACCATGGGGGGTTACCCGAGTCGGGGGCGTAGCGGATGGTAGCGCGCTGACTGCTTGGATTATTGATACAGGCATTGACCTCGATAATCCCGATCTCAATGTGGATCAAACTTATGGATTCTCAGCTTTTACCTCGGGTAAAGAGCGTTCTCCGAATGATGGCAATGGGCATGGCACTCATGTCGCGGGTACGGTTGCAGCATTAGATAATTCTATTGATGTCGTTGGTGTTGCGGCTGGAGCCGCAGTTGTGCCTGTCAAAGTGTTAAACCGCCAAGGGTCAGGATCGTATTCTGGCGTTATTGCGGGCATAGATCATGTTGCCGCGTATGCTAGTGCTGGCGATTGTGCCAACTTGAGCTTAGGCGGAGGATACAGCCAGGCTGTTAATGATGCGGTTATAAGGTTAGGTGAGAAGGGGGTTTATGTTGCAGTTGCTGCGGGTAATGAGTCACAACATGCTGAGAATGTGTCACCAGCGAGCGCGAATGGTTTAAATGTATGGACGATTTCAGCAACAGACATCAACGATGAATTTGCATATTTCTCTAATTTTGGTAATCCCCCTGTGGATTATGCTGCACCTGGCTATAGTGTTTTATCTTTAAAAGTAGGTGGTGGTACATCGATCAAAAGCGGAACGTCAATGGCAGCCCCTCATGCTTGTGCTGTTCTCATGTTAACCTCAGGGAGTCCCAGTGTCGTTGGTCATGCTATCGGTGATCCAGATGGAACGGCTGATATCATACTTGGTCACTGAGTGTGTTTGTGTTTAAGCAAACCGCTGCATTGCAGCGGTTTCTTTGGTTATAAGTCAAGGGATATTTTGTATAGCTGAAAGGCAGTCACTAAACGGCTGCAACTGTGTGACGCAGATCCGATCATCGGTCTCTAACATCAATAGGCGGTGAACAAATAAGCAACAACTTGGTCATAAATAACACAGTGAACATTGAATCCATCTTGGAAATAGGACTCAATAGGTGATTTTGGTGGAGATAAATGTGTTGCAACAACCTTATCGAAAGTGGCTTCTGGTCGTATTATCGTTCTTACAAGCCTACCTTTGTTATTTATCGCACAACGAGAAAATGCCTTTGTCTGTGTTTGATTGGTTACTGTTACCGTTTTCAATCCCCGTCTACTTTTTGTTATTGCCGGTGGTGTCGCTGCTAGAAAGTGTAACCACAATAGACTTAAACCTTGCTCATTACAGAAACTTCATGTTCCCTTATTTACAACTGAACGCATGGCTTCTTGGCGTTGTGTTTTTTATCCCGATAAATCTACTGTATCTCAAGATAGCAAAGTCGATTTGTCGGCTTGTGAATAGGGTATATACCTCGAAAAGCTAGGTACTCAAGACGGTATCTTGAGATCGCTGATACACCACTAGGGCTGTGCTTTTCATAACAGGACGTCCTAGTGACTTGTTAAACCACGAACATACCCTTGGAGGAGAGCCAATGGATTTGCAATCACTTCTATTATTCATCGTCGCATGCCTTGCGATCAATATGATCCCTGGACCCGATGTGATTTACATTGTTTCAAACACAATGAAAGGCAAGTTAACGGCAGGGTTTAAAGCGGCATTAGGACTGGGTATGGGCTATTTTGTACATACGTTGGCAGCGTCCTTAGGTTTATCAGCCATTATACTGAGCTCCGCAGTTGCCTTTAGCGCAGTCAAATGGCTAGGTGCCGCTTATCTCGTCTATTTAGGGGTTCAATCATTATTGTCAATGTGGCATGGAAAGAGCCAAGTCGTTGTCAGTGAGGACGTCGACACTCAAAAAAATGTCTTTATGCAAGGTGTTATCGTCAGTGTGTTGAACCCAAAAGTCGCACTGTTCTTCCTTTCATTTTTGCCTCAATTTGTTGATGTATCCGCCGGTTCAACTTCGATGCAACTGTTATTACTGGGTCTGCTTTTCAGTGTGTTAGCAACGCTGTGCAATGTCTTATATGCCTCCGTAGGCAGTTGGCTGTTTAGCCGCCCCAATGCACAACGATACTCACGAGCTTTAGAAGGGGTTTCAGGCGTTTTGCTTATTGGTTTAGCAAGTAAAGTGGTCACCAGTGATCGCTAGAGAGTGTATTTTGATTAGGAGATACCATGTTCTCAGTGAAAACGGCTTGTTAACTAATTTTCGATTTAAACGCAGAGTATTTGAATACCTTACGGCCCAGACCCATTAATCTCTAGTCGATTGAATCGAACCTTTTTAGAGCCGATATTTACTCATTGATGTCTATTGCTACTGACAACGATAGCAAATGGAAGGAAGTTCAGCGCAGACAGCTTTAAATTCAACTCATTAGGCTACGGCTATTCAATTAAGAAACAATCAAAAAGGGCAGATATGATCAGAGAAATGACAAAGGCAGATTTTGAGGCTTTTTGGCCACACTTCTCAGACGTTATTCTGGCTCAAGAAACATATGCTTTCGACCCAGATATGACCAAGGAACAGGCATATTCTTTATGGTGTCAAACGCCGCTTAAATCCTATGTATTTGTTGAAAATGAAGTTGTTCTTGGTACTTATTACATCAAGCCAAATGCAATGGGGCCGAGTCGTCATATCTGTAATTGCGGTTATATGGTATCAAGCGAAGCAAGCGGGCAAGGCATTGCACGCCGCATGTGCGAACACTCGCAGCAGACAGCGAGAAAACTTGGCTTTGAAGCAATGCAATTTAACAGTGTGGTATCGACCAATATGGTGGCTGTTAACCTATGGCAAAAACTAGGGTTTCAGATCATAGGAACCATCCCCAAAGCGTACCGACATGCCAAACTAAGGTTAGTTGATAGCTACATCATGTATAAGTGGTTTGCGTAGTAAAATGGCACACTTGAGTGCATCGTATCATTCACCATCAACAATCGTTCGTCAGCTCTCCCCCTTGATCGCGGTACTAATGAGATCGGTGCAATCAAGAAAAGGGGGAGTTGGAGGGGGTTGCTCATTCAAAACGGCTTTACTGTGAATGAGTTTTTAATTCACTCTCATGCTAGAGAAGAAAAATGCTGAGCCTGAAAACAAAAAAGCCGCTGAACTATCAGCGGCTTTTTATAGAATGTGGCGGAGAGATAGGGATTTGAACCCTAGATACGCTATTAACGTATGCCGGTTTTCAAGACCGGTGCTTTCAACCACTCAGCCATCTCTCCTTGTGGCGGCAATATTAATAGTGTTGTTTTTCCTTGTAAAGATAAAAATCATGCCGTCAGTACCGTTTGGCTAATATTTGTTCTTTCGTTGTTATAAGTAAGAAAGAAGTCTGAATAAGTACTATCCAAGATGCAAGATTCACTGTGAATGGAAAGGCACTTACTTGTGACTTGCTCATTTGTCAATAGACGACTCTGAGATCGTGCCGTTGCTGATTTTACGTCATCTATCAGTAAGGCAGTGTGATCCATGGTTTACTTTGTTGTTGGTTTTGCTGAAAAAATCGGCAAAAAATGACAAAAAAGACGAGTAAAAGCTCTATCGATAAAATTTTTAAAAAATAGTGTTTTATTACTTAGTTGTTGATTTTATTGGTAAAAGTTACTTTGAGTTAACGCCTGTTCGCCCGAAAATATTTGCAAGACTTTGTGAACTGTTTCAAAATTAACTGGTTGAATCAGTTGAACTGAGCCAAGTAAGGTTAATTATGAGAGTCACAAATCTTTTAAAGCACAAAGTTGATGCCCTGTCTTCGAACCACTCTGAGTTTATGAGCTGGATGTCGCCGACTTTGCGCGAATATTGGGGTGATTTTCTAGGGAAGGCGCAAGGCAGCTTTTTGTTCTCTAAAGTTCGTGATCACGAGCAGCCAGCAATCAATGAAGAAGCACCCGTACCCGCACCTATTGTGTTGAAACCAGAAGCACAGTTGGTGTACGACGAACTCAAAGAAAAAATCGGTGAAGTGATCCATGTGGGTGACTGGATTCACGTATCTCAAGAGCGCATTAACCAGTTTGGTTCTGTGACAGAAGATATGCAGTGGATTCATACGGACCCAGAGCGCGCGGCAGCTGAATCTCCATTTAAGACCACCATTGCACATGGCTTTTTGACATTGGCGCTGTTGCCTAAGTTGACCGACTCGGTTAATCCCGAGCAGTCACTCTTCCCAACGGCCAAAATGGTGGTGAACATCGGTCTGAATCAAGTGCGTTTCCCTTATCCTGTCAAAGCAGGGAATAACGTTCGCGCTGAAAGTACTCTGACTAAGGTGACACCGATTAAGAAAGGCCTTGAGATTGAACGCGAAATCAAGATAAAAATTGATGGTGTTCGCCGACCAGCAGCGGTCGTGGTGTCAGTTATCCAACTGCACTTTTAACCCGAATTCCAATTCGATACCCAGCCAAGTGCTGGGTATTTTTTTATGGGTTTCTTACGTTTCAGCGAGAGTTGCTTGGGTATATAATGAGCCCGCTTACAATAAAACCGCTAACAAAAATAACAAGGACACAGAGATGTATCACGCTCACGTTTACTTTACTCTATTACAAGCAAAAGCCGCAGAGGAGTTCCGCTCAAAAATATCCGCTGAACGTGACGACGTAACGGAAGTTTTTCCTTTGGTGAAGCGCTTGGTAGGGCCGCACAAGCTACCAATGTTTGAGCTGAATTTTGTGGATAACAGCCAAGGCATTATCGAGTGGCTGGATGAAAACCGTGGTCAATTTGATGTGCTGGTTCACCCTGTCACAGGCGATGATATTGTCGATCACAGTGACAGTGCGGTTTGGCTCGGTCGCGAACTCGGAGTGTTTGAAGACAAACTATAATAGGCCCATGTCGACCTAACCTCGCGCACCTCCCTTTGCTGACAAGAGGTCTCCCAATTCAATCAACCTAAGGGCTGTGATAAGCGGTAACTTGGCGTTTAATGTGCTAAACATTAATAGTAAAGTATGAAAATTGGGGGACTCCTATGGACTTTTTTTCCGATAGGAAGAGCAGTGCTTCAAACGATGATCGTTCGCAATCTGTGAGCACTCGACCTTGGAAAGTACTACTGATTGATGATGACAGGCAAATGCATGATGTCACTCGCTTAGCGTTAACTGGTTTTGAGTTTCGTGGACGTAAGCTGGACATTGCGAGTGTCTATTCGGCAGAAGAAGCTCAAATCTGGTTGAAAAATAATACAGATACTGCCTTGGCACTGATAGATGTCGTGATGGAGACTGAGCATGCTGGCTTGGATCTTGTCCGTTTCATCCGAGATGATTTACAAAACTCAATGATTCGTTTAGTGCTTAGAACCGGTCAAGCAGGGCAAGCACCTGAAGACATTGTCATTCGTGAGTATGAGATCGATGACTATAAAGAGAAAACGGAGCTTACTTTACAAAAGTTAAAAACGTTACTTTATTCAGGCTTGCGTTCTTACAATGACCTTTGTGTTATTGAACGTCAGAAAATGGGTCTAAAGAAGGTCATTCAAGCTTCAGCTCAAGTGCAAAATACCTCTACGATGAAGGCTTACGCGGCAACGGTATTGGAGCAATTAACATCGTTATTGGGGATTGAAGGTTCAGCATTGTATTGTCTTTTTCATCCCAAACCTGAAGGCGAAGAGTGCAGGGCTTTAACGCTTGCTGCCACTGGTGAGTATATAGATTGTCATTCCGGTTGCGACTTCTCTGATCTTCCGCCCCTTGTATCAGAGCGCTGCCAAATCGTACTTCAATCCCAACAATCACAACATTTTGATGATGCCTACGTACTTTATGCCAATGATGAACATGACATGAACTGCCTGTTGTATGTCAATGTGAACAAGAAGCTAAGTGAACATGATTGCCAACTTCTCGAAATTTATATGCGTAATATCGGGCTTACGTTTGAAAATCTTAACCTATTGGAAGATTTAAGGGAGACGTCTAAAGAGCTCGTTTATAACCTTGCTAATGCAGTAGAAGCTCGTAGTAAAGAGACGGGGTCACATGTTCAGAGGGTTTCCATCATTTGTGAAAAATTAGCGAAATTTGTTGGCCTCACAGAGTCTAAGGTGGTGTTAATCAAACATGCTTCACCTTTGCATGATGTGGGGAAAGTCGCCATACCTGATCATATTTTACACAAGCCTGGAAAGTTGACGGACGATGAATGGGAAACGATGCAGAAGCACGTTGAGTTTGGTGTGGAGATTTTAAACAAGAGCAATCGAAAGTTGATGAAACTCGCGGCAGTGATTGCTGCGACGCACCATGAGAAGTGGGATGGCACAGGCTACCCCAATCAATTAAAAGGTGAAGAAATCCCTATCGAAGGAAGAATTGCTGCATTAGCCGATGTGTTTGATGCGCTAGGATCTGCCAGAAGTTATAAAAAGCCATGGTCTGAACAAGCGATCTATGACGAAATTCAATCGCAAAGTGGCAAACATTTTGATCCGAAACTGGTGACTCTCTTGCTAGACCATTGGCAGGACTTTATTCAAATTCGTGAACAGTATCCTGATTGAGCGGTAATTCTTTTGGGAGTTTGATATAAAAATACACCCCTTGGTTGACTTCTGATTCAAATATTAGCTCGCCTTTAAGCTTTTGGGTGACAAGGTTGAAGACTAAGTTTAACCCTAGTCCTGAGCCGCCATGACCACGCTTACTAGTATAGAATGGCTCAAAAATCTTCTTGTGTAGTTTAGGATCTACCCCAGAGCCATTATCTCGAAATTCCACAATAACCCATTCATCCTGTTGACTTACGTCTATGGATATTTTGGGTTCAGGCTGTTTGTCAAAGGCATGATTGATACTGTTTAAAATCAAATTGGAGACGACCTGAGAGAGCACGCCGGGTAGACTGATCATTTTTATATCGTCAGGGCAGTGGAGTTCTGGGGTGACCTTGGCCTTACGTGTCTCTGGTGTCAGGCTCGCAAGTAATGCATCTAAGGTATTTTGAGCAGTAAACTGACATCGGGCTTCAGAAACCTGATCGACGGCCGTTTGCTTAAAGTCTCGGATTAATTTGCTGGCGCGGTTTAAGTTATGCTCTAACATGACGCCGCTTTGTTCCATTCTTTGTACCAGATCCGTAAACTGTTCGCTGGATAAGGTTTGATTATTGAAAGCCTGAGTGAGCGCTTGGCATGATTCGTTGATCACGGACGTAGCCGTCACGGCAATCCCCAAAGGCGTATTGACCTCATGGGCGACGCCAGCCACTAATCCCCCTAAGCTGGCCAGCTTTTCAGCTTCGACGAGTTGTTCTTGCGTCTGTTGCAGCCTTTCCATGCTTTGCTTCAAGTCGCGAGTCCGTTCGGCGACCGTTTGCTCTAAGTTATCATTGAGGGTTTGCAAATCGATTTGTGCTCGTTTGAGTTCCGAAATGTTGATCACAGTGCCTCTGAATCCGACAAAGCGTTGGTCTTGGTACAAGGCTTTCGCTTGGAAGAGCAGGTGATAACTGACTTGGTCAAGAACAATACTTTCTTCACATAAATTAAAGTTTTGCTTTTTAGCAATATAGTCGGATAAATTCTGGGTCTGATTGAAGATTTCAATATCTTGGAAGCGGTGGTCTTTAATCATGTCAATATCACAATTCAGAAACTTGAGCATGGGATCAGAGCAGTAGCTGAGTTTGCCATACTGATCGGTTTCCCATAACCAATCGGAAGCCACCAAGCTAAAGTCTTCCAATCGTTCTTTTTCAAGTCGTATTCCGTTGTACAGTGTATTGAGGTTTTTGGTTAAGCGGTTGGTTTCCCACCCAAGCCAGCTGATTTCATCGTTGGGGGCGATCAGCAGGCGATTTTGAGACAACTGAAGTGGCGTGGTTGGGTGACGTGGATTGTAGTTCCTCAAATAGCGAGCGATTGAAAAAACTCGATTATTGATGCTGATATGAAATACCACAAGTATAAGGGAGCATACTAGTAGTGTTTTCGCTGCATTCACCGCTAAGGTGAGTAAAAATTTTTCAAGCAAGTAGCGGTAGATCTCTCGAGCATTGGATTCTATGTAAATATCACCAATGTGCTCCGTATGACCGTTGTTGGTATAATTTAACGGGAATCGACTCGCGACGATTTCTTCTTTCACACGTTTACCCGCTTCGAATTTGTAGTTTCCAGAGGTGATCATCAAATAATCCACCTTAGGGAGATTCACGAGACCGTCGAGCCTTTCCTGCATCACCAACAAGTCGAATGCCCACAGTGAAGACGCCAATAGCGGGGCGTGGATAAGCTCGATTTCTTCATGACGTTGAGTGACATCATTGAACTCTCGGTCGTAATCGAAATAAGTCTGCATCAAAGTAATCGCCAACGTCACCACGCCACTGAGAAAGATGGTAATGAAAATGATTCGGCGGCCGATACGGCTGCTAAATGGATTATGAGAGCGGTGCTGATATTCAGTATTTTGATGCATAGGCAATACCCAAGTTAGTTGCATTGATTATAGAAGAGTCATCCGCATCGCGCTGAATTGGCTACAATTAAGTGAACTATCACCAAAGAGGGTCAACTTATGTACTCATACAGTAGGTGTATGGATTGGATCTTCGAACGTTTCATACTGATTGGCTTGCTTGTTCTGAGCTTGTCCCCACGGGTAGAGGCTGGCAGTGAGCCAGTCTTATTGATCGAAAGCTATCACAGTGAATTTGGGTGGGATATTGGCTACAAGAACGGAATTGCTAATGTGCTGGAGGGTCAGATTGAGCTGTTTAGCTTTGAAATGGATACCAAGCGTCTCGATCCGTCGGAATTTGAAAGTCGCGCACAACGAGCGTTGGCATATTATCGTCAATTGAAGCCTAAATACGTTGTACTTGCTGATGATAATGCGCTTAGATACATGCTGCCGTTGCTCTATGATGAACCCATCTCAATTGTTTTTTTGGGTGTGAATTCCAACCCAAGACAATTGCTGGATAGATATATTGGGCGTGCTCGCATAACGGGCGTTAGAGAATTGCCTTTATTTGTACGCAATATGGGGGAAATCGGTCACTTATTAGGAAAGAGTAATATTACGATTCGAATTCTGTTTGATGCCAGCCACACCTCCCAAATCGCGGTGAATTACATTTTGAGACAGTATCAAATGATAGAGCGTAATTTAGGGATCCATGTGGAAGCGTACAGCGTGGCCAACTATCAACAGTGGCAAAAATGGGTCCGTAACGCGAAAAATGACGGCGTAGATGCGCTTATCATAGGCCTTTATCAGTCAGTCTACACCTACCATGGAGAATATGTCGAAGCGGACCAGGTGATGCGCTGGACTCATGAACACTCTAAGGTGCCGATGTTTGGCTTTTGGGACTTTTCAGTTGGCCGTGGTAAAACGGCAGGAGGAGTGGTGCTTTATGGTGAAACGCATGGTGAGCAAGCCGGTAAGATCCTTCGGCGTATTATTGTCGATGGGGAAAATGCGCGTCACATTCCGATTCAAGTCGGTCATGATGGCAAAGCGGTCTATCAACCCGAAGAATTTGAATATTGGCGTCTTAAAGCGCCAAACCATTGGCAAGCTTTGCCTTAATCACTGGAGTTGAGTCATGCTCTAAGGTAGAATCGCCGCCCTTTATTTTTCGATACTAGCGAGTGACCTTGCACCTTAGTGAGGATCTTGCGCCTTAGCGTGAGATCTTGCTAGTAAAACGAGAGTATTCTTAATTGGCGGAGGTAATATGTTTATTGGATTTGATTATGGTACAGCGAATTGCTCGGTGGCCATTTGTAAAGATGACCAACCCACTTTATTGCCTCTAGAAGGGGAAAGCCTATACATACCTTCCACCATCTCGGCCCCGACTCGCGAATCGGTGTCTGAACATCTGTTTCGACATCACGATATTAAGCCGCTAGATAAAGTGGGTGAACAGTTATTACGTCGTTCGATTAATTTCAATCGTGATGAAGATATTGAAATCGTGCCGAGCGACATTGCCTTTGGTCAGGCTGCATTGGATCGTTATTTGGATGATCCGAGCGATATCTATTATGTCAAATCACCTAAATCATTTTTAGGCGCGTCTGGTCTGCATGATATTCAAATTTCTCTGTTTGAGGATTTGGTGTGTGCGATGATGGCCAACATTAAGCAGCAAGCTGAAGTCTCGACGCAAGTGGAAATAGAGCAAGCGGTCATTGGTCGCCCTGTGAACTTTCATGGTCGAGGCGGTGAAGATGCCAACCAACAAGCAGAAAAGATCTTACGCAATGCAGCGACTCGAGCGGGCTTCAAAGACATCGAGTTTCAGTTTGAGCCTGTAGCCGCTGGTTTGGAATATGAAGCGACTCTGACGGAAGATAAAACCGTGTTGGTCGTGGATATTGGCGGTGGTACGACCGACTGTTCGCTAATCAAAATGGGACCGACATGGCGACATCTGCAAGATCGACGTGAGAGCTTGCTAGCACACAGTGGCCAGCGAGTGGGAGGGAATGATTTGGACATCGCTTTGGCATTTAAAGAGATCATGCCTGAGTTTGGTCTGGGGAGTCAGCTAGACACGGGAATTGATATGCCAAGAACCCAATTTTGGAATCCCATTGCCATCAATAACGTCGATGCACAGGCTCAGTTCTATGGTAAGTCTAACTTAGCCGATCTGCGTCTGTTACATAAGCAAGCGCAGCAGCCAGAAAAGCTCAATCGATTGATTCAGGTCTACCAAGATGTGTTGGGTTATAACATTGTCCGCCGCTCTGAAGAGAGTAAAGTGGCATTGTCAGATCTTGAGCGCTATTTGACGACGATTCAGCTTGCCAGTGAATCGGTTGATGTGGAAATCGAACGTGATGCGATGGTTGCAGCCATTGAAAGCCCTAAAAATAAGATGGTGGCTTTGGTTGAAGAAGCGGTGAAGCTTGGTGGCGTGAAACCCGACGTGATCTTTATGACGGGTGGTTCTGCGCGTTCGCCAATTTTGAGAGCGGCAGTCGAGCAAGCATTACCAAGTATCCCTGTTGTGGGGGGGAACTATTTTGGCTCGGTAACCGCAGGGCTAGCGCGATGGGCAAACATTTTATTTAAATCACACAATTGCTAATGCTACTCGTTATTTAACGACAATGCTGTTAACATTCTGCGGTGCGTCACTCTACGCCACTTGCTCGCAGAAAGATTAAGGATCATGAGATAAAGACCGCGCTTTCACTGTGCTTCATTGTGAGATGGACACAACGAAGGCGTGAGTCAATGAGTACACAACATATTGATGTTGGTTTACTTTATCTGTTGGCGAGCGCAGAGACTTCATGAGGTAAACTAATGAATACACGCAATGCCTTTTCCCTGCATCTTCCTTTGCTAAAGTCGATCGCCAAATCACGACTGAAAGCCTTAAAGCAAGGTGATCCTGTCCAATGGCAAATCGCTGACTCCTTTTTCGCGCACAAACCCGTAACGATAAGTGACATCAAGTTATCGGATGTTCATTGGATGATTGCTAATGAACTTGGGGTTCCTAGTTGGGCGAAACTCAAACACCATATTGAAAGCCAACAGGGCCATCGCGAAGCCATGGCAAAACACTCCGCGCCGTTAGATGCTGACAAGCATACTTTGCATATACGTTGTGGTCACGATATTCAAACTTTACTGCCAAAAGCGGGTTTTCAAGGCGACTATTTAGCTTGGATCGACCCGTATTGTGTTGGTCCATTAGCGACGGATTATCAAACTCGGTTGGAGCAACGTGCTGAGTTTGTCGTAAGCCATTATTTGAATGAAATGCCTCAAATGACCGCAACGGTTGATGCTGTGATCGCGGATGAAAAATCCAATATGACGCAACTCAATGATACTCGGTATGAGCGCATTGTGCTTTGGGTCGAGCATGACAGCTATGACCAATTTATGTTGGTCTACTTATTAGCACATATGCCATTGCAGCAGCGTGACAAACTGGAGTTGATCGAAATCGAGGACTTTCCAGGGAGTGAACGATTTAGAGGGTTAGGGCAGTTACCCGCTGAAGCTTTACGCAGCTGCTGGAGTCAGAGGAGGAAGGTGACAGCGGAGATGACTCAGTCTGCTGAGCAAGTTTGGCTGATATTGTGTGAACCGAGCCCCAAGGCGTTATTGCAGCTGTCGTCCTTAGAACACACGGCCAGTGATGTCGCAAGGAACCTTCCCCACATTAAGCCAGCGTTGTATCGTCACCTGCAAGAGTTGCCGCACCAGCACAGCCATTTAAGCTTGACTCAGAGACTCGGGTTCAAGGCGTTAACTGAGTTAGGCTCGACGGTGACTTTAGCGGAATGGTTTCGACGTTACACCGAACATGAACCCTTACCTTTCCTTGGGGATCTGATGTTTTATGCCGTAATGAAACCTTTTTCAGAAACGGATACGCCATGGATTGCGATAGAAGAGAGTGATCAAGGCTACCAGCAACATCAAATTACTTTCACTGATGTCGGGATAAAAGCCATTGAAGATGGCTGGGCTTGGCACGGTGCATTCGAATGGGTCGGTGGGATCAATCCTGCCGAAGAATTTTGGTGCTGGGATCATCAGGATCTGAATACGTTAGCGCCTAGGTAATGTGGCATTGTAAGAAAGCATGATTTGAGAAATAGAAAAGCGGGCTTGTTAGCCCGCTTTTGTCTCTCTAAATCCATCGATAACCGCTATTGGTGAGAGTTCTGAGATTAGTGATGATGGTGATGAACGTGTGCGCTCTTCTCTACCGCAAGATCAACCGTCACTTCACCTGCGTGTTTGAAGACAAGTGTTACAGGGTAGCGCTCACCTTCTTTGTAAGCTTTCTTCGGGTTGAAGATCATCAAGTGAAAACCGCCCGGCTCAAACATTACCGTTTTCATTGACCCGATACGAACGCTGTCTACTTTTTCCATTTTCATCACACCGTCTACGTGCGTATGAGTGTGTAGCTCGACATGGCTAGCAACAGGTGAGCTCGCGCTGATCAAGAAATCGTCTTTGGTTGAATGGTTTTTTAGCTGGAAGAAGCCGCCCAGTACCTTGGCAGTTGGTGGTGCTTCTCGGCTCCAAGGGTGGTCAATGTGAATGCTACCCGCAGTGTAGTCATGAGCCGAAGCGACGGTAGAAACAAGAGCAGTCGCGGCAATAGCAAGAGTCGTGATCCAAGATTTCATTGTATTTTCCTAACGTTTACCAGTTAAGATTGCCCTGATAGACAATCCAAAAATTGTGTTCATTGTTGACGGTCGTTTGGTCCAGTGTTGCTTGGAATCGCAACATTTGGTGAGGCTTAAACGACCAGTTGATAACTGCACTTACCCGAGAAGGGGTATGACCTTGGGCATCGAAGGTTTGAGCAATGGTTTTTGAGCTATGAGACAGCGAGTTCGCCGTTTTTAACCAATCGTAGCGAAGGCCTACTTCAAGGTTCTCACAGTGCCAAAACCATTGATTGGTCAGCGCATCGTTGGTGGACGAAAGCTCAGCACGTACCTGATCAGGGTCAGTTACATCACCTTCAACCGTTTGGCGCGCCCATTCAATTTCCCAACCAAGGTTTTGCCATTGCCATTGAGCACCTACATGAAATAGCTGTGTATCGCCGTTGAAGATCAAGGCCGCATCAGTGCTATTACCATGAGAATGTCCAGCAGCATCGGCTTTACCGCGTTCAGTTGCTGAAAACTGACTCAATGAGGACACCAGTTCGACTTGATGATCCTGCTTGAACCAATGCCAACGATAAGTCACACCTAAAGCGGCTGGCGAAGCGTCGCTGGTATCGTAGCTTGCAGGGTAACCGCGACCACGCCCAACCCAAGCGGTCATATCATGACGATGCCATGCGTATTTCAGCTGGGCACTGTCGTCAATGTAACTTCCGCCGAAGAAAGCTTGCTGACCAAGGTTCGCATCGATAAAGCGCCAGTCGTGTTCATGAAGGTGGTTGTAAAGACCAATATCACTGAGCTGACGACCAACACGTAATTGCCAATCTTGTGCAAAGTAAGGCTGTAACCACGCCTCTTCAACCATGACGTCATCACCATGATGAGAGCCCGCGACTAACTTGCCGCTGACGACTTGGTCGATTTCTGCGATTAAACCCAATTCTGCATGCATCAGCTGGAAGCCTTGCTCATTCGCATGGGCTTGCTGAGACAAATCGATACCAGGAAGGGCATAGTCATCATTGCTTGAATGATGCCATCCACCTTGTACGAAAATACCTGCGGACAAACGCGTTTCGGCAAGCATTGACTGCATGGACTGCGCTGATACCGGCAAAGAAGCGATCAGCAGGGGAGAAAGTAAAGCGAGCGTTCTCATGACGATGGCTCCTGTAAAAATGGGTTCGCATATCTCGGGTTCGTAACAAAAGTTGGGTCATCCAAGGCACCTAAAAAGGCGAGGATGTCTTGTTTTTCTTGCTCTGAAAGCGTAAAGCCAGAAACAAAAGTACTCTTATTTGGGTTTTGACGCCCATCACCTTGGTGTTCTCCTGAGGTCACATTGCGCCCACCAGCGGCATAGAACTCAATCACCTCTTCCAATGTTTCGATGCTGCCATCGTGCATGTAAGGAGCGGTATAACCGATATTGCGCAATGTGGTTGGACGAAATTTACCTTTATCAGAGTCCCTTTGGGTGGTTTCAAACAGTCCATTGTCGTTGTTGGCATAACTGCCGCTTTCACCTAAGTTGTACAAACCAGTGTTAAAAAACGGGCGATTCACAAAGACGGTGTCGCGATGTACCGTCGAATCACTAAAGTTAAATCCATTGTGGCAGTGAAAACATTCCATTTTTTCACTATTAAACAGGTCTTGACCGCGTAATGCTGCTTGACTCATGGTGCCTTTATCAAAAGGTGAGTCTTTGGAAATTAATGCACGATTAAACACCGCTAATGCCTTAATCACATTAGGAAACGTGAACGCATTATTGTGATCAGGAAACGCTTGTTGAAAGAGTTCTTGATACAAGGCGTCATTCTCAAAGCGGGCGAGAATGTCTTTACGGTTGCTGTCGTTAATCCCCATCTCAACCGGGAACTCACCAAACAGAGGGATAACCAGTTGGCTTTCAATGTCACGCAGAATAGGGCTCGCCCATGTGTAGGTGGCGTTGTAAGCAATATTGGTTAAGGTTTGTGAATTACGGTGCAGTACTTCACCAGTGGAGCCCGTTGGAACACGAACGCCATCAGCGAAAGCGAACTCTTGCATATGACAAGATTCGCAAGACATGGTTTGATTACCAGACAAGCGCTTGTCATAAAAGAGATGGCGACCCAATTGGAATTTTTCTTCGGTTGCAGGATTGTCTTCAGGCTCTTTTGGTATAGGTAAAGAGCCTGTTTGAAAATCGAAACCAAATGCGTTTTTCGAGCCAGGAGAGACGACTTCATACTCTGACTCGCTGCCACAACCCACAACGGCTAACACCGCTATGAGTAATGTCAGCAAACGAAAAGAGGTGTTTGCTGACATTGACATTACTCCGCAGTGATGTCGTCAATACGGACCCATGTTTGGGTGTCACAGTTGCCGTTGGCACATTGACCCGTCTCAAGGTCTAAACCTAGTACAGGATAAATGTCGGTACAACCAGCTTGCTGACTGCCAGACATACACTTACCAGATTGGCTGATGTCTACGCTTGCCACGAGAGCTGCATAATCAAACACGATTTTTTGATTTGCAATGTCGACATTGTTAAATGTGTAGGTTGGACGATTAGGGCGCGAGCCACCACAGTCTACTTGCTCTTTTTCCGCATCAAGCACTTCACAACCTGTGGTTCCTAGGTGGAAGAGCCAAGTGTCCGTATCAAAGCGCGCATGCTTATGGCCTCTTTGCCAAGACCAGTTCATGCCAGCTGCGTCAAGTGGTGATACTGCGTCGTCACCATCAATCCCATAGAAGTTGTATTCAGCAGGGACACCGACTGTGAACTTAACGCCTTTGTAATCACCAGCCGGTACTTGACCCTTCACAAGGTTATTCAAGTTTTCATTACCGTTACACGTACCAGTGGCATTTTCGAAATCCAGTAATGCAACGTTTTTGTATTGCCAGATCCCATCTTGCTCCAGTTCAACAGGCACGATCTCATCGTTGGCTGTGATCAGTGCAACTTCAGAGACATACACACGGACATCTTTAAACTTTGGTGATGTGTTTTGCGTGCCTGCAAGTGCTGTTTCCATGCCAAGACAGTTAACGGCTTCTTGGCCAACAACGGCGCCGAATTGAATCGAAATTGATTCCATTTTCGGTGTTTCAGGTTTAGATGTATCCGTTTGAGTTGGAACTGAGTCCGATGAAGAGCCGCCACAGCCAGACAGAAGTGCACCTGCTGCGAGAGCCAGAAGAGTTTTATTCCACATTGTATTTTCCTAAATTTGAGCTGACTTACTCTCACGACTCATACCTCTAAGATTGCCGTATTGGGTAAAGGCAAGCTGATGAGTGTGGAGTTGTAATAATATTGGGGGTGTTACCGCGCGGGGATGAGTCGCGCGGTAACGGATAAGGAAATAAGGGCTCAGCGCAAATGCGGCAAACTCGCAAAGTTACGCTGAGTACAATGTGGGCGGTGACTGTTTCGGTGCGAGCATCAACGTCGCTTTCCGTCGACTGATGCGAGGTTCAAAGATAACCAGGGGGATATTAAAGCGGTTCAGCCAGAGTGCAATGATCGCAAGAACGGCGAACGCAAGGACAAGAGAGTATTGTCCTGCTTTTAGTAAGGTACAGTGGAACTGGATCGGTTCATGGTTTGGGTCTACATGAGGGCTATCTTCAATCGGGCTCATGAGCTCTGAGACGCTGACCCATTTTAGGCCTTGCGCAGTACAGAGTAAGACACGGTCACTTTGCAGCTCCGATAGCCAAGTCTCACTGTTGAATTGTTTGGGATTTAATACCACGGTCGCACTGACAAACATCTGAAACAGAAGTGCGGTGATGACGAAAAACGCCAACACAATATTGCGCATCTGAAAGTGAGTTTGTTGTGTCATGGATAGAGTAAATACTTTTCTTAATTGCAGCAAATGCTAACAGAAGCGATCGAATATTGTAATCTTATTTCTCGCTAAAGGCGTGTTTTGTGAGCAATTTAATTATCAATTAGAAGAAACTATGCAAACAGATATCAACCACGGGAATGACGTCGTCAAATACATCCGATCTTTCACTCTATTCAAGAATGAAACCAGCCACTAAGGTTTTACTGCAAGCATCTCTTCTAAGCCACCGGCATTGTGTAACTGTGTGTATCCTGCTTTTTGTAGAAATTCAAAGGCGGCTCCAGAGCGGCGACCACTGCGGCAGTATAAAACGATCAAGGTGTCTTTATCGATATGATCGAAAGCCGTTTCTACTGCTTGAACGGGGTAATTAACCGCGCCATCAATATGTTTTTGGGTAAATTCTTGTGGTGTTCTTACGTCCACCAATAGCGCTCCCTGAGCAATTTTTTCCCATCCTTCAATGGCTCTGTCACTGGCCAGTGCAATAGCGGGGGTGAAAACTACAGTGATGGCAAATAATAAGGCAAAGGATAAAGCAGAGCGGAACGAGAAGAGGTGATGTGGACGCATGAGATTGACCTGTATAGAAGCAAAAATTCAGCTTAGCGCTATCAACGACTGAGTCAATAGACCAAGGTAAAACAAACAATTGAAATGGTATGTATATGCAAGTGACATCAAAAAGCAGGATTCGGATCCTTGTCACGGCTTTCAACACCGCCAATGGTAATAGAGAGTTACTGGCGAATGTTTATGCGATGTGATTGAGTATTCAGCAAACGTGAGAACGTGTCATGATTAAGACAAGCACTTAGGTGGGCTTTGATATATCCTGCGCAGCCTCGAAGCACTGTTGAAATTCAAGAGCATCAAGAGTATTTATGCAGTATCAACAACAAATAGGGTATCGATACCCGAAAGGTCGCTTTGCCATGATGAGTGTGTATTCATTCACGGGTGCAGCGATTGTCGCCTCAACGATTTTCTCATTACTACTGTTTCTGTCGATTGACGATGATCCCGTCATGAAAACACTGTTTGGCGGTCTCGCCATTATCTTTGAAGCGGGTAAGTTCTATGCGTGGTATGAGTTTGGCGAGCGTAAAGCACACCGAAACTTTACTGGGGCGCTCACTGCGTTAATGTTTTACCTCGTTTTGGCTGTGATCTCGATTGGCGGCAGTATTGGCGGCATCAATAGCGCGACCAATACGGCACAAAGCCACCTCGCTGTGGAACAAAGTAAAGTCGATGCCTTTAATCGCCAGATAGAAGCGATAGAAAAGCAAATTGAGCTTAACGACTTGGCAGCAAAAAAGTACATCGAGCTTGAACGTATTGCTACAGGGGTAAGTCGTATCCAGCAAAAGAACAGCGAGTTACGACAAGAGCAACAACGTTTGGCGATGGAAAGAGACAGTTTACCACCAGTGGCACAAGGGTCGGTCATTGGCTTGATTGACAGTCTGGCGGCCGCTTTTGGCGTCACTTCGGCTCAGGCACAGCTTGGTTTGGTTGTTTTCTTATCCATTTTACTGGATTTCTTTGCGGCATTTTTTGTCGGTGTGATTGGTGAAGAGCAGCGTTTCCGCCATTTCTTCCGTCGTCACCGTGGTGAAGTCACCATTGACGCGATTGCAGACATTAAGCCCGCAGGATATTTACCTCACCTTGTCGAACAAACCGAAAATGCGCCTGACGCGGAACCGGAGCCGCCAGAGCCAGAGCTGACACTGATTGAAAAAGTGTGTTTGTCACTGGAGAAGGGCGAGCTTAATTGCACCAAAAAGGCTGTGACCAAGGCATTTAAGCTACAAACTGAAGAGACCGATGAGTTGTTCGCCAAGCTGGTGGAAGAGGGCAAGATAGGGAAGAAAGCCAACAATCATTATCATTGGGTCGCTACACCTGTTAGCGGTTAATCTTGACGATGATTGAGCAACCGGAGTTATAACTGAGTGCGATTTGTATACAAAAGGAGCCAATTGGCTCCTTTTGTAGATCTAAGTTCATAACATTTTTGAGTCAGTGATTACATTGCGTCTCAAGCTTGTTTACATCACTTTTTGTGGCGAAAAATGAAGTCGGTACAATACCGCTGTCATAGAAATAAGCTATTCTCAATAAACGGATTTTTGTAGATAAGGAGTACTTATGCCTAAGTTCTCTGTGACACGTCACATTGAAGTAAAACGCAGTAAAGAGGAACTGGTCGATTACCTAACAGATTTTACCACCTGGCCGGCTTGGTCGCCTTGGCTAGTGCTTGAACCAAGCTGTGAAGTTCAATTTAGTAACTTTCAGCAGCAAGCTGGGGCGAATTATAGCTGGAATGGGCAGCGTGTAGGTCAAGGAAGCATGACATTGAGCCATGTTTCGGAAGATCAAATCGACCTAGATTTAGAATTTATAAGACCATTTAAAACCAGTGCTAAAGCCCAGTTTGTATTGAGTGAGGGAGCTTCACCGGAGCATACTTTGGTTGAATGGACCATGAATGGGAGTGTGCCTTGGTTCCTGTTCTTCTTAAAAGGTTTCTTTAGGGCTATGGTCGGGATGGATTATGATCGTGGTTTACGTATGCTCAAAAGTGTCACTGAAACGGGAGATATTCCCTCAGAACTTTCGGATCTCGGCGAACAAATACTTGAGGATACTCACTACGTAGGGTTAAAAGCATCGGGGACGATCAAGGACCTTCCTCAGCTTGTTGAGCAGCAGATGGCTCAAATTAATGATTACTGTCGTGATAACAAACTGCCAGTGTGTGGACCGCCATTTTTGTTTTATCACGAGATGAAGATGAGCACTGAGTGGTTTGAGTTTTCCACTTGCTTACCAGTGAGCAAGCCTATCTCAGCAAGCGCACCTTTTGAAAGCGGACATATTCCAGCTTGCCAAGTCTATATGGTGGAACATAAAGGAAAGTACGACTTTCTCGGTAATGCTTGGTCCTACCTCTCAAGTGTGACTCGACAGAAAAAATTCAAGTTAAAGTCGAAACCACTAGGGCTTGAGAAATACATTAACTCACCTCAGGATGTAAACCCTGATGAGTTGGTCACTCAAGTGATGATGTTTAAACGATAGGGCTGTAACTCAAATTGGTTTCCTCAAGTTTGAACATGTGTTAATCACCGCATCAAACCAAAGTGGGTCGAGTGGCAATCGTTTGCTCGTCTCACTTATGATAATAATAGAGTTTCAATTCTAAAACATAGTGGTTTTGTTTGTTTTTTGACCAATACTTATTGTCAATCTCAATAATTGCTCTATAATCCCGCTGCTTTATAACATGCCATTTCTTATGGCTATTCCTTTAGATTGTTTCGGGTTGTATAGGAATGTAAGTGATACCTTCGGATGTTACTAGGGTTAGCTCCCTGCTAATACTTCGCTCCCTCCTAACGCTAAACGGTTCTAAAGCATCTTGTTCGTCATCTGTTGTTAAAATGAGGTCGTTATGTCACGTAGTTTACCACTCTCTTTATGTCTTCTACTCGGTGCCATGGTAGGCATGCCTACCGCTCAGGCTCATATCTATAAAGAAATGTGGTTTGAAAAAACGGACATCAGCTTGCCAAGGCATATGGATACAGGTGTATTGGATAACGGGATCCGTTACGTTTTTTTGCCTGTGAGAGCGGATCAACCTGATTTAAGCCTGAGAGCGACGATAAAAGGGCAGAACCCTTCCTTGGTTTATCATGTCGATCACAGTGCGCAGGGGCTTGAGGCTGAGTTCGCTGCTGTCGTCACAAAAATCAACCAAGCTAAGAAAGTGAACCCTGAGCTTCAAGGTGATGATATCAGTCTTGTGTTAGTGGGTAATGTAGCAACGAGAGACGTGCGATCAGAAGTCCTGTCACAATTAGAGAACATTCGATTTATTGAGCCTATGGATAGCGTTGCTTTCCCGAACCCATTATCTGACCTAAATGCGGCCATGGTGATGAAAGTAAATGGATTGTCCGATCAGAATCACATCACGGTTCAAACATTGATCGACTGTGATGCTGTGGACAGCAAAGATGCCAGAAAAGAGCGACTTTCGTATCAGCTTGTCGCGAGTGTGATTGAAAAAAGACTCAATGACGCTTTACTCGAAAATCAGCTGCCTTACTTACAAGTTTCGGTTCGCGCGGAGGAGACAGTCGGTGAACAGTGGCTTTCTCAAGTCACAGTAACAACAGAAACGCCGCAGATGCTTGACCAAGTCAAACCTACATTGCTTAAAGCATTGGATGATCTTGCTCGATTTGGTGTGAAAGAACCTGAAATGTTAGTAAACGTGGAATCGCTTCGACAGCAATTGGTACAGCCAAAGGCGATGACCAGTGCCGATTATGCGGATGATATTCTGCATGCTTTGCAGCAACAGCGTGTCTATCAAATGCCAAATGATGAGATTGCACTGTTTGATTACCATGTCGCTCATATGACCGATGATGAGCTGTCAAATGCAGCTGCCGTAGTTTGGGCTAATGATCGCAAAGTGACGTTGCATAAAGTGCTACCTGAAGAGAGTATGGTCACGAACGCTAAACAAGAGTCTACGAAGGATCAATCTGAGCCTCGTGAGGTTGAGCTAGAATTGAAACGACAGCCGCAGCAAGGCTAAAAGCGCTTTACATAAAAACGCTTATTTATAAAAACACTTGTCCACAAAAACGATTATTCTTAAAAGTAAAAAAAGCCAGTCTTTTGACTGGCTTTTTATCGTTTTCATAGACGGTTAGGCATTCTCTTTAACGATAAATGCGGCAATTCTAGTCCCGTTGAAGAGTATCATGACACCAGCGAACAGCTCTACAAACCCTCTCATAAGATAGCTCGCGTCGCCATTAATGATGTTAAATGATTGATTCTTATCGAGAACAAAAGTCGCGGTCGCAGGGATGACCCATAAGCTTAACGCTATAATGAAAATAGCCAATAACGATACACCGACTTTCGCTAAATGATACTTGGTAAAAGAGACACTGACTTGGTTTTGTGTCGTTTGAGGCACAAATTTACCAGCGATTGTCATGGGGAAAAGCCAAAAGAAAGCGGCGGTGATGAGGAATACAACAAAGACGATCAAATGACCAATGATCGCTTCTGAATTCGCGCCATTTAGCTGGATATTGTCAATGGTTAAGAAAAATGCACTTAGGCAAATCCACAATGCAAGCAATCGAAATCCAACTGCGACTAAAACCCTAACATTCATAGTATACACCTTAAAAAATCCAAAATTAGAGTAATAAAACTAAAGTAGATCACAGGGTAAATGTTAGACGCTTGATGACATTTCGATGTATCTCGAAAAATTATATAAATTTAAAGAGTATTTGGAAAATAGACAATCACTTAACCCCTTGAAGTGGATAGAGATATCCGTTATTCGTTGGGTTCCAATACACAGCAATTTCTTCCTTGTTGCTTCGCTAGGTAAAGTGCGCGATCCGCTTGATTAAACAATGCACTCCATTCATTTTTGAGCTGCTGCTTGGATTGCGCGATCACCGCTCCCATCGAGATGGTAATACGAATATCGTAATCAGGCAGTGAAACTGGGCTTGACTCCACCTGAATTCTTAAACGTTCTAAAATGTCTTTGGTTTGTTGTTGATTGTTGACACGAAGCAGTAACACAAACTCCTCGCCTCCCCATCGTAATACTACGTCACCACTTCGTGTCGCGGTATTTAACGACTTCGAAAGATGGGTGAGAACTTCATCACCCACATCATGACCATAGCGGTCATTAACGTGTTTAAAGTGATCAATATCGATAATCACTAATGCGTACTGACCGTCACTAGCGGTGGCTTTTTTATTGAGAGTCAACCACTGTTCAAGGTAACGGCGATTATACAGTCTTGTCAGTGGATCAATGGCATTTTCCGTTTCCAATTCTCGATTACGTTCGACAATATGTCGCCACTTTGTATACGCTAAATACGCAATAACGATTCCTGCGAAAAGATAAAACAATTCACGGGCAACTTGAGATTCTAATTGAATGGCTTGCAACTCGTTTTCAGTGCGAAGTAGGGCAACACTTTGGCGATTGAGCTCACGCTCGAGGCGACTTTTCTCGAAGAGCAGGTCGTCGGTGTAAGTCTCTTTATAAAGCTTTTGAACTTCTTCGGACTTACGACGCAGATAGTTAAACGCAGACTCGAAGTCTTCTTTGCCTTCATGAGCCAAAATCAGAACTTCTAAAGTATCAAGAATCCAGATGGCATCTTGGCTTTGACTGTCTTCCCAAGTTTCTAGAATCGCAAGTGAATACTCAATGGACAAGTCAAACTTATCTTGTGCTAGATAAGCGGAGGCAAAGGCACGGTTACATAAGGTTTGAGAAAGCTTTTGGTATTCTTCATTGGCAAAAGTCATGCATTGCTCTGCCAAATGAATCGCCTCTTCATGATTACCGACTTCTGTCATTAATAGTGAGAAGTTAGAGAGTGTCGTGACTTTTAGGCGGTTAGCCCCAGTCAGCTTCGCCATCTCCATAGAGCGGAACATATACTCTTGTGTCTTTTCTTTATCGCCAAGTGCATAGTAAATGGTACTGAAATTAGAAAATATCACCGCTTTTAAATGAGTGTTTTGCAAGCGATTTTGGTTATAGATGTCCAGAGACTGTTCTATGTATTCCAGTGCCGTTGGCCATTCCTCAGACTGCATATAAACCGTGGCAATGTTACTTAGAGTTAACGCCACTTGGAAAGGGGACTCAGCCTCACTGAGGATCTTGAGCGCTTGCTGATAATGTTTCATACCGTTAGTGAGATTGGTACGTTGTAACTCGGCATTACCTAGCCAACGGTAGGCTCGACTCGCTAAAAGCATATAGCCCATCTCTTGTGATTGGGTGATGACTTCTTCGAGTAAAGTTTCTCCTTGCCAAATTTGATCGGACTCAATCATATGAATCGCTTGGTGAAGTTTGGCCTCTGTACTGACCCACGATGACTCGTTGTATTCTGCAAGGAGATCAATGTCAATGTTGTGCGAATGGTTTTGCCCTTCAAAACGTTGCAAATTGAGCAGAGCAAAGCTCATTAAAGCGCGCGCTTCCATGCTCATACCGTCGTAAAATTGTATTTTGGAAGCATCCACTTTATGCGGGCTATTTATGGATTGCACATACAGTTCATAGTAAACCAAGTCTTCAGGTTGTACCTGATTTTTCAAATAGTTATCCGCTGCACTTTCAAAAGGCGCAGATACCACCAAAATGAGTAATAGAAAAATAGGTCGCAATGTGCGGCTCAACATGTTTTATACGCCAGTGTGTGCTTATCTACCTAAGTCCATTTATGCCTTAGGGGTATTAATACTTTTGTTAAGTGTAACAAAGCTGGTAGGACAACTGGCAAAAAGTTATCGATAAAATTGAAAATAATTGGTATTGGCGCGAGTTTTGCTGTGATTTCTAGTGAAGTTTTGCGGAAATTATAAATTGTTGATTCAAGTTCCTACAGATTCCGCCGATACAACCACTATCAATGAGGTAGACCACCAAGGCTTAAAGGTGATTCTTTAAGCTAAGTTGCATATGGTATGGTGGTGGCTGATAAAGAAATGGAGAGTTCTAATGAGTGATTTGTCTGGTATACAAAAACGAAAGTACTACCGCCTACGTTATCCAAAGCGTGCGAGAGCTGTGTTGCGCGTGCAAGATGAGCTGTTTCATGTGAGTGAAGTTTCTGAACGCGGGATTCGCATTTTAACTCGCAGAGTGGAAGATTTTTGCCGTGGCGTTCACCTTTCTGGCTTCTTAGATATGAATGACGAAAGTCAGATCCGTATTGAAGGGGCCATATTGCGTCATGATGATGAAGAAGTGATCTTGCAACTGACGAAAGGCCCAAGCTTTAAGAATATGGTGGCTGAGCAGCGTCATATTAAGAACAAATACCCAAGTTACTTTTCTAAGCTGCGTGAGCAGATGGCGCAAGCGGAAGTGAACTTCGCTTAAAGGGTACAGGTTACTCAATTCGAACAAATATTGGTGCATCCGGTGTCATAAAAATTTAATGGTTTTAGGCTTTGTGGTTTTTCCAAAAATTCATCATATTGTAATAGTGACGTAACAAAAGGAGAAACCATGCATCACGAAATGATCCAGCCTAGCCACTTCGGCGTTATCAGCCGCACATGCCTTTTCTCGGTCGCAGTCATTGTTATGACTCTTGTTTTCTTTTAATGGCGTCGTACCGAGCGATGTGGCGATAAGTTAATGATTGGGGGCTGCCTTGATTGAGCTTAATGTTTTGTTGATGTATTAAGTCATTTAGGCGTTCCCTCCGTTGTTTCTTCAATTGATATTCTGTACTAGTAGGGTGGGTGATGATCTGATTGCTTTGAACTCATGCCTTGAGCCTGTCCCGACATAAATTACTCCCTAGAGAGGTGGTTTTTATTTTGGATTGTTACGCGTTGGTGCTATACCTGTGCTACACCCTTTCTAATTTCTTCATGCTCATAACTCGTGATCTCATACGGATTACCATATGGGTCATTAAAGTAAATCGACCAAGATAATTCATGGTCACTTTCTCTGAAGGCGATACCGTGCTTATCAAGTTGTACTTTCCACTCTACATAGTTTGTCGCGTCCACAGAAAACGCGACCGTTGTATTTTTCAAAATATCTGACTCAAAAAGTGCAATATGAACACCACCATTTTCGAGTGTTAACGGCCCACCTTCCAAAAACCAACATTCTAGTGATTGAACTCTCGTGAACCCCAAAACCTCTTTATACCATTGCTCAGCACTTAAACGGTCTGGCGCATAGATATGGATGTGATCTATTTTGTCTAACTTCGGCATAATCCACCTACGTGTGTTAAATATTTGTCATGTATAACGCTTAAGTATCTACTCGTTGTCGTATCACAGTGGGTAAATACCAGTTGGAATTGGCTGAATTTACTCACAAAGCACTTTCCTTCATTCATAAAGCCACAGCATTATGGTTCTGCCTTAGCCTTCAAATTATCGCAGTACAAGGTAAAAATTCAGGACGAATTTTTAGGTTTCAAGGCGTCGGGAACGCCTAAAAACCGACCGAACCGCACCAAAGAACCCAAAGCGCCTTTCTGGTGACTCTTTGGCAAGACAAAGAGTTACTGGCCCGCTGGCACCATAGGCAATGAGGCTAGACATGTTAATGCGGGACATAGCAAAGCCTCACAACGATTATCATTCATTGAAAAATTACAACAGGGAGCCTTCACACTATTGCAGTGAGGCAAGATAGCCGACAAGCGGGATCGGCTTGGCTATCCCGAAGCCTTGTGCGTAGTCAATGTCGAGCTGTTTTAATACATCGGCGTGTTGCTCTGACTCGACAAACTCCCCAACCGTGACCAGATTCATACTCTTAGCGACCTGACTCATGGCTTGAACGATGATTCTATCGTTGTCATTGTCGGTAATGTCTTTGATAAACGCCCCGTCTATTTTGAGAACATCTAAGGGAAGCTTTCTTAGATAGTCGAAACTCGCATACCCTGTACCAAAATCATCGAGGGCGATATAGCATCCGGCTGAACGTAATGTCTCAATTGTGGTGATGGCTTGGTTCTCATTTCTCAAGGCTGCGGACTCAGTGATCTCAAAACATATTTTCTCTAACGGAACAGATAACGAGTGAGCCAATGCAATGATCGATGGCGCGAGTTCCGCATGATTGAGCGCTTTGGCGGTTAGGTTGATCGAGCATCGCCCTAATTGTGACCAGTCGTTAACATGTGCGCTTAATGTTCTAAATGTATGGGTGAACACCCAAGTATCGAGCTCATAGTCTAAACCGAACTCATCAATAAGGGGGAAGAACTCAGCGGGCCCCATGATTCTCCTGTTGTCAGGTTTTAATCTAAGTAACACTTCGAAGTAGTGCTTTTCGGCATTTTCTTTGAGTGGGCGATAAGGCTGGCAGTGCAGTTCGAATTGATTGGTTTTAAATGCTTCCTGAATAAAACTCAACTTATCCAATTTAGTATCCAGTGAAGAGTCGGTATCGAGCCAAGTGATTTGTTGGGTATCATCGATGAACAGTTCTGACATGTTGGCAATGATGTCATCGATGTCTTGATCTGGTTTGATTTCTGCACAAACGATGGAGCGTTTTACCAAATCCACAGCCGTCCCTTGTTGGAAAAACTGAAAATCGGCCAGCAACTCAATCAGTTGATTTAACTCATTTTCTATATAGGGCAGTTTAGGGGCAAAACAGATTAACCCTGCGCCAAAAGGCGGGCGGTAACATTTTTGAAAATGAGGAGTGTGGGTAATCAAGTAGTGGCTGAGTTGTTTAAACAGCTGCGCTTTACCATGGTGACCAATTCCCAGTCGTTTAGATAAGGTCGCTTGTAAGTCAATGTAGACTAAGATGAGATTAGGGTGTTCTTTGAGGTCTTCTTTCAACTGAGCAATATTATATATCCCAGTGTACGGGTCGATCCGCTCCTTGGTAATGGCACGTTTGGTGGCGAGAAAATTCTTAATAGATTGCGCTGCCAATAGAAAAGAGAGAGCGGTAATCACCGTGAGAACGAGAAGAAAGCCATAGAAGTGTTCGTACTCGATGATGTCCGTATTGACTTTATGCACGGCTCTTGAGATGGCGAGTAGCATGATGACGCCAGCGTACATAAAGGGACGTATGACACCAAAATTACCTAAACCAACGGCAACCAAACAGAGCATAAAGAGATACAAGCTGTTCAGCAGTAGGTGACCGGGGCTGTAAATAGTAAATAGCATCATTAAGGCGGCAACGATGACCCACAATGCGTACAGCTTGCTGTTGAAACGAATTTTACGCATCTGCTCATCAAGATCGACATAGCTCGCCCCGTGTTGATCAAAAAAGCGCGTCAGCAAGAGAACCGTTAAGGGGGTGAGAACCAGATGCGTCAATGAGCCACTTAAGAACGAATACCCAATAAACTCTAAGTTAGCGAGCGATGGTTGATAAAGATAACCGTAAAACGCCAGAATCAAGGCATTTACGATCGGATAGGCGACGCCGATGATTCCGACATAGTAGCCAAGCTTTACCGTGAAATTGTAAGGGTCCAGCCGCTTAATCAATCGCCGATAGAAGTGTGCAAATAGATAAGGGATGGCGGGCAGCAAGGTCGAAAAGAGAATCGAGGATAAGAGATCGCGAGAGGCGATGATCCAGTAATAAGTAAACAAACCAGTAATGATACTGGGGAAAGCTCTAGCGCCGATAAGTAAGAATGCCGAGACAATGAAAGCAGCAGTGAAAGACAGTACTTGAACTCGGTCTAGCTCAATAACAAAAAATAGTGACAAGTAAAAACTGGCAATGATAGCGATAAAGATCGCGAATTGAGCAGCTAGGTAGCTGATCACACGATCCGTCTTTGAGCTTTGACTGAAAAGTACCTTTGGAGGCATGGATTCCCCACCGCTTTTTACAGGTTTAAAAATTATACTTTAAATCCTAGAGCTACTTGCGCGATATGTTGTTGAATAAAGGCTCAATATGATATCAATATTGATAAGGTTAGCAATAATTATGGTGCGATTTTAGCCAATGCAGTGTGTGTCTCAAATGGTGGTAGCTTCCCAGCTTTTGGTAAACGGGAACGAAATGGGCAGGGGTGCGATAAAAATAGGCCAATGTGGAAAGGATAAATAGGCTAGCCAGGAAAGCCAAGTAACGAAAATTACAGCAAAAAAGTGGAGTAAAGATAAAAGCCACGCGAATGCGTGGCTCGGATATCATAAAGTATGCCAGTTTTGGGCTACTTGCCTGCGATGTTCAAACGAGAGAAACGAATCTTAGGCGCGAATAGGTTTTTGCTGTCATTGTGCTCAAGTGTATCGCCGATAGCATCAATTTCGGCCAACATTTGGTAGAAGTTACCCGCGACAGTAATACCACGTACGGCCTGAACGCGAACTCCATCACGGCACAAGAAACCACTTGCACCAAATGAAAAGTCACCACTGATCGCATCAGCACCCGCGTGGACCCCTTGTAGCTCTACTAGCTCTAGGTATTCGCCAGCCCCGACTTCTGACAGAGAGGCGCTTCCAGTGTCGATGACCTTGTGGTTGGCGCTGACTTCTAAACTGCTTTTCGCACTGCGGGCTGCATTGGCTGTATTTTCGATGCCGAAATAGCTCGCCGTGTGACTGTTGTGCAAGAAGCTGCGTAGATGACCGTTTTCAATCAACACGGTATCTTGCGTTGGATAGCCTTCGCTATCGAAAGCCGAGATATGCATCCCGCCCTCAACATAGACTTTATCAGTAAGGGTCAGTTGCGCGTTCGCAAGTTGGGTATCGATCTTATCGCGCCATGGGTTAATGCCTTTCATTGCGCCAACGCCTGAGAAACACAGGCCGAAAGCACTGAAAAGAGAGGCTAACGCATTTGCAGTAAAGATAGCCGAGTAGTTACCTGTTGCAACAGGCGCACCATCCAATAAATCGCGAGCAGTGGTAAAGGCATGTTCAATGCAATGTGTCGGGTTCAATTGGTCGAATCGACGTGCAATAGAAACACCGCCATGCATGGCATTCTTACCTTCTGCTTCATAAAGGGCGTAAGCGTAACACGAGAAAGAACGCTCTTGCTGCTCACAGAAGCTGCCTAAGGTGTTAGCGACGATCACTTTTCGAGTGGAATCGGCATAACCATTGTATGGGCTGCTTGACACATTTGGCTTAGCCGTAATGTTTTGTTCAAGTGAGAGGGCTAAATCAATCTTCGCATCGACGCTGGTCGTATCTTCTTGGAAAATCTCAGGGATATCAGCGTGAATTTCACTCTTATGACATTGAATGCGCTGGTGCTCATCCACTTTGGCGTACTTCGCGCTGATGAGCGCGTTGTCGAGCATAGTATCCAAGCTTGATTGCAGCAGTGACTCTGAATAGCTCGTTGCCACTCGCTGATCTTTGATCACACGTACGCCAATCACTTGACCTGAGCTGACTTTGTATTCGTCTAGCTGACCTTTATTGGCTTTAAGCGAGAAAGACTCTGAGGTTGAGGTGATGACATCTGCTTCAGCGCCACGTTGTGTTGCTGATTCTAAAACGTGCTCGATGGCTTGTTGTAAATGCAATGGCTGGCTCATTAGTTACCACCTCCCACTAGAATGTTATCCACTTTAAGCGCTGGCTGACCGACGGTTGTTGGGACGGAGCCACTGACAGAACCACACATACCCGGCGCAAGAGCAAAATCTTTACCTACCATACTGATTTCTTTCAGTACTTTTGGACCTGTACTGATCAGGGTGGCTGTTTTCAGTGGTTTAACAATTTTACCTTCTTCAACTAGGTACGCTTCACGAACGGCAAAGTTAAACTCACCGGTGCCCGGTTGAACACTACCGCCGCCCATCTTCTTCGCGAAGATACCGCGCTCCATTGAACCGATCATCTCTTCGAGTGAGCTGTCACCAGATTCGATAAACGTATTTCGCATCCGAGACGTAGGAGCAAATTGGTAGTTTTGACGACGACCAGAGCCAGTACGTTCATAACCGGTTTTCATCGCGCCCATTTTATCAACCATAAAGCTGGTCAATTTACCATCTTTGATCAATTGAGTACGTTGCGTTGGCATACCTTCATCATCAATGTGGATCGAGCCCCATTCGTTAGCCATGGTGCCATCGTCGACCGCATTTACCGCTGGGTGAGCAATCATTTCGCCCATCTTGTCGTGGAATACCGATGCTTTTTTCGCAACAGAAGTGGTCTCAAGAAGGTGACCACATGCTTCGTGGAAAATAACCCCACCGAATCCATTACCGATGACAACGGGCATTTCGCCCGATGGACAAGGATCAGCATCTAGCTTAATCAGAGCTTGCTTAGCGATCTCTTCACCTAGCTCTTTGGCATTTAACTGCTCACTGAAATCCCAACCCGATAGCGCACCAGGAGATTCACTGCCGCTTGACTGCTCATTACCACTCTTTGCAACCACGCTGCCACTAACACGAACGTAGTGACGTGTGTCGTTTGCATGCAAGCCTTCTGAGTTGAAAATTTCAACTTGCTGCTCACGCTGTAAGACATTACCGATGAATTGAGAAATTTTGTCACCTTGCTCACGTGCTGATTTATCCATAGCAAGTAAGAATGCAATCTTCGAGTCTAAATTCGGGTCACGCGAAAGTGGCGCAGAAGTCGGATGAATGTTGTCGTACTTTAGAAGATTAAGTGGGCCTGCATTGGCAATCTGATCGCGTTTGTCTTTGGCTGCGAGAAGGCTTGTTACGCGCTTCAGTTCTTGTTCGTCAGTGCTATTGGTGTAACCGTAAAGCACTTTGTGACCAAAGAAAAGGCGAATACCGATACCGAAATCAATGCCAGAATTGAGTTTATCTACTTGGCTTGAGGAAAGTTGCACAGAGTTAGTTTGGTGGTGCTCAATAAATAACTCGGCAAAGTCCGCTCCAAGAAATAGAGCGTGATCGATAACTGCTTGCGCAGTCACTGTGTTCAGCATAAATGCTCCTTGCTAGATACCCTTTGTCACGGAAGATATGGCGTACAAGCAGTACTGACACGTCAGTTACTGAGTGCTTAGCTCGGACACAAGGTCGCCATTTCTATCTTGCAAAGGTTTTGTAATTAGCTCATGAGTATAACAGAGCTTGAAGCTTGGTTCAGTAAGCAGACTCTCATTATGGTCCTATTTTGCTGTATGGGTGCCACATGGTGATACTTGCTAGCATTATCTTGCAAGTTGAAGTGGAATCAGTGGTTTTTGAAATACCAACTAATATTAATAATATTGTTGTCATCTTTTTTAACAATTTTTAACCTAAACGGTTGCTTAGGAATGAACGTGGAAATTGTGTGTTCCTTTTGTTGTGATTTCCGCGAAAACATGTACTCTACGCGCCTATTTATAAACCCTGAGGTCGGGCTTTCACTATGTTTCAGCGCTTTGGTCAGCTCAAAGTTTTGATAGCAGAAGATTCGCAGCTAGTGGTGTCGAGTTTAAAGATTGCACTGCGTGAAATCGGTGTGCATAGCAGTAACATTATTACGGCAAAATCTTTACAGGACATGTACCGCATCTTAGGGGAAGACAGCTACGATTTAGTACTGTGTGATTTTCACTTCGGTCACTATGCGCACGGAAAAGCGGTCTATCAACACATTCAACATCATCGTTTACTTGCGCGTTCGGCAAGCTTTGTCTTACTCACCAGTGAAAACAGCGTTGAAGGGGTCAACGGGATCCTTGATTTTGAGCCCGATGAATTCATCATGAAGCCGTATTCGGTTTTTGAGCTTAAAAAGCGCCTGCAACGCTTGTTAGTCCGCAAGATCAGCCTAGCTACGCTCTATAACTTTAACCCGCATCAAGAGGTCACCTCATTAGACAAGCTATGTGATCGGTTAGAACAAGAGCACCCTAAATTGCAGCTTCACATTGCAAAAACGAAAGGTGAGCTGTTAATGCGCGGTTTACATATCGATGATGCGGTTGACCATTATCAGAGATACTATTTTGCTCGAGCCCAAGGTTGGTGCCTGTTTGGTTGGGTCGAATCCTTGATTGCCGCTAAACAGGTGAAGCAAGCTCGTCATCATTTCCATCAATGGCTGGTGGAGAAAAAAGACCGCTCTGCGAAAGCTTTTGAAATGCGCGCTCGTTTCCAATTAATGGCGGGCGAAGCTAAAGGAGCTTACAGTAATATTGAACAAGCGTTCAGTATGATCCGCAGCAATCAATACCGTTGTCTGGCCGCTGCTCGCTTGAGTGAGTTAAACCAAGTGAACGAAACGGCGTTGAGCCACTACAAACAGTATGAACGATTGGTCGCAGGGACCTATGAAAGCTCTCTGTTCAACACAATCAATATCCTAAGGGTAAAGCTCCTTTCAGCAGGTCAAGATAAAGACGCTAAAATCTTTGAAGTCACGAAAGAAATTGAGCGTATTCGTTTGCAAGAACTGAGTGAAATTGAAGAGCTCAGTGTGAGCATCGTGGAATGTCATGTGAAGATGATAGAACGCGATTACAGTGTCAAAAATAGCCTCTGCGTTAATCTGATCAAAAACTATCAAAAGTTACCCATTGAGTTAGGCTGGTATCTGCTAAGTTTACTGTTGCGCAGTGACAACCACTACTGGTTTGAAAAGGTGTACGCACATTTTGTCGCGTTATTGAAAGCGAGTCGAGCTCCGTTAGAACAGCTAACACTTGAATACATGTTCCGACTGATTCGTTTTCAGCAAATCAATCGCAAAAAACAGCTCACCGAAGTGATTGAAAGCCTGACCGGGCTCTCCGAATCGGATGGCGATGTGGTATTGAAACACATTAATCACGCGCTTCGCCGATACCCGTATTCGGTTGAGTTGAGAATGTTGCTGATCGAACATATTGCGTCACACTCCCAGTTAATGGGGAAAAAAGTGCACCCCAAACAATATGATGGTCTCGAAGAGTTACTCACGAGCAGCAAAGAAGTCATCCTATCCTCAACCAGTCTGCGAAAAGAGCAAAAGCTTGCCGCTGCGGGCACCATTGCACAGGCTACGCGGAATTTTAACCTCCTTACCGTATAGCCCGGTTGGAAACAGTGCGGTCGGTATGAATGCGGTTGATAACAGTGCGTTTGATAACAGTGCGTTTGATAACAATGCGGTTGGTAATCGTTCAGTTGGTATTTTTCGCAATGCTTCAATTCATTCTAAAAGCCATTCTAAAAGCCATTCCCACCTTGATTGCTGGACAAATATCCAAATAGCGTGACAGTGCAAAGGATTAGGTGCGAAATGAGTGACCTTCACACCAAGTCTGGTTATCCTACCTGAACCATCACGAAGCGAGTGACGAGGCTCGTTTCCCCAAGGTAAAAAGGTATCAAGTTAGAGTGATATCAAGGTATAAGGGTACTTAGCGCATAATGAAATTCATTCACACCGCCGATTGGCATTTAGGGCGTCAATTCCACAATGTGTCATTAATTGATGATCAACAAGCGGTTCTCAACCAGCTCATCGAATACATTAAAAACAATCCTGTCGATGCTGTGGTCGTGGCGGGTGATATCTATGACCGCTCGGTGCCTCCGACAGTGGCGATCAAACTCCTAAATCAAGTGGTCGATACTATTTGTCATGAACTCAGCATTCCAATGATTTTAATCTCAGGAAATCATGATGGGGCAGAGCGACTAGGGTTTGCAGCCCAATCGATGAAAGGAGCGGGCTTACACATTGTCAGCAACCTTGAACAGATGCTTGAACCGATCGAAATCTCGGGAAAAAGTGGTGTAAACGTTAAGTTTTGGGGTATGCCATACAATGATCCGGAACTGGTGCGCCACACCTACCAAATCAGAGTCGCAGATCATGACGAAGCCCATCAGCACCTTGCTGCTGAAATTTTGTCACGCTGTAACCCGTCAGACAATAATGTTTTAGTCAGCCATTGCTTCGTTGATGGCGCCATCGAATCCGATTCTGAGCGTCCTTTATCAATTGGAGGATCCGATCGCGTCTGCCATGAGCATTTCGTACCTTTTGATTACGTGGCTTTGGGGCATTTGCATCAGCCGCAAATGAAAGGGGAGGAGTATATTCGGTACTCTGGCTCTTTGATGAAATACAGCTTCTCCGAACAGCACCAAAAGAAAGGGTTTACCTTGGTAGAGTTCAGTGAGCAAGGTTTACAGAGTTTTGAGCATATTGATCTGACCGCTCCCCACCAGATGCGCATTATCGAAGGTGAGATGGATGAGATTTTGCAACTCGGGAAAACGGACGCCAATAACCACGACTACCTCATGGTCAGACTGCAAGATAAACACGCCATTCTTAACCCAATGGACAAGTTAAGGCAGGTGTATCCAAATGTACTTCATTTAGAGAAGCCGGGCATGCTCATGGGGGTTGAACAAGAGATAGGGCATGCGCGTTTAGCACGCAGTGAGTTCGACATGTTCAAAGACTTTTTTAGTGAAGCGCAAGAGAGTGGTTTAAACCAAGAACAAGCGACAGCCATTCGTGACATCCTTAAAACGATCAATGACAAAGGTGACCGTTAATGAAACCAATCAAACTGACGATTCAAGCCTTTGGTCCGTTTGCTTCGCTGGAGGTGATTGACTTTTCTCAGCTAGGCAGCCATCCCTTATTTTTGATTAATGGTCCGACAGGTTCAGGAAAGACATCGATTCTCGATGCCATCTGTTTTGCTTTGTATGGCGAAACTACGGGCGATGAGCGCGCAGGGAATCAGATGCGCTGCGATCATGCCGATCTTAAAACCATCACCGAGGTCACCTTAGAATTTGTATTAGGCGGCAAACGCTTTCTCGTAAAAAGGCAACCAGAGCAAGAGGTTGCTAAAGCGCGTGGTGAAGGCACAACCATCAAGAAGCACAATGCCTCACTCTATGAGGTGACTGAAGAAGAGGTGCTCATCACCTCGAAAACCAGTCAGGTGAAGGTGGAAGTGATAGAGAGAATTGGGCTGAATGAGCGTCAATTTCGTCAAGTGATGGTGCTGCCTCAAGGTAAATTCAGAGATTTACTCTTAGCGTCATCGACTCAGCGTGAAGAAATCTTTGGTCAACTCTTTCAGACGGAAATTTATAAGAAAATCGAATTTGCGTTAAAAGAGAAGGCGAGCAGCATTGTTAAAGCCAAGAACGAGTTTGATAACCAAATCTGTGGTGCGTTAAACGTTGCGAATGTAGAAGATGAAACAACGCTAGACACGCAGATACTTGAGATTCAGCCGCAAGTGGACGCGCTCGGCCAACAAGAAAAAGAACTGCACCAGAAGCTGGATACGTTGAGAAGTCAGCGTCAAGCCAGTTTAGACGTCTTGAAACAGTTCGACACCCTAGCGGCGTCAAAGCAACAATTGGTGGATTTAACCGCTCAACAAGACGTGATCAAAAACAAAGAATTGGCATTGGCTTCAGCTTCGCAAGCTCAATTAATTGCGCCAGTGTATCACCATCTCTTAGAAGCTGAAAAAACGCTCGACGCCACCACGAAACAGCAGCAATCTCAGTGGGAATTGGCAGCTAAAAGTGATAGCGAATTAACCTTGGCGCAACAGCATCATCAAGCTTCAACTCTTGAAGTGGAGCAGTTAACCCAAACCCATGAACGGCTGTATCAATTAGAAGGGGTCAAGCAGCTGTTATCTGAGCGCGAGCAGGTACAGTCGGAGGTTAATCACCTCAGTAGTCAGATTGAAGAGTGTCAGAGTCAGCTCAAACGGATCCAAGAGCACAAAGTGGTGATGGCTGATCATTTGACGAAGGCGCAGCAAAAGGAAGAAGAGGCGAAAGCGGCCCACAGCACCATTCCTACGCTGCAGCTAGCCATTGAAAAAGTGACAGGAAGTATCAATGAGCTGCAAAAATTACACACGGAAAAAAATAAACTCACGAATCTTGAAAAGGATGTTCAGGTAGCGAGTCGCCATTATCAAGCTGCTGACAATGACTATCAGGCAGTCAAGCGCGAAGCGGATCATCAAGAATTGCAATGGCATCAATCGCAAGCCGCGCTTTTAGCACAAACATTACAAGTGGATCAGCCTTGTCCAGTGTGCGGCAGTCGCGAGCATCCTGCTCCCGCGAAGTTAACGGAGCAAGCCGTTACCAAAGATCAGGTTGATGCGGCACGCCATAGAGAGCAGTTGGCATTAACGGGAGTGAATCAAGCGGCGACACAGGAAGCAACCGCGAAACAGAAGCTGGATTCACACCGTGAGTTGATTCGCCAACTGGAAAGTGAATTAACCAAACAAGCGACGCACAATATCGATGCTTTGAAGGCAGAAAAGCAGGGGCTGGAAGTGTCACTGCAACAAGCAAAATCACTGGACCCAATCAGATTGGCTGAAGAGGTCGCCAGTTTGAAATCTCGTTGCGACAATGGCGATCGTCTAGAACAAGAGAAGCAGCAAGCCGTACTTTCTCTGAATGAGCGGATTCAAGCGACTCAGCGTCAAGCGTCGACATTGAACAAAAAAATTGGAGATGACTCCTTAACTCAAGCGACAGTGTTACAAGAAGTGAAGCAGCTTGAACAGAAAGTTCAGCAGGTTCAAGCTAAGCATCAACAGAATGTGCAGTCCTTAGAGAAAGCGCAAGTCACTCTGACTGAGCATCAAACCAAGTATCAGCAGCTGAGTGAACTAGTTGAGGTACAAACGGCAACCCAACAGGATAAGCAGGCAGCTTGGCTCAATGAACTCGACAAGAGTGGCTTTGCGGATTTGGCCGCATTTGAACAAGCCCATTCGCACATTGCTGAGATCGGACAATGGCGTCAAGAGATAGAGTTCTTTAACACTGAGCGAGTGAAGTTAGAGCAGCGTATCAGCGACCTCTCTTTGGCATTGAGTGACAAAACTCCGCCAGATATAGGGAAATTGGATCAAGACATTGAGCAATCAAACGCGACGTATGCAACGCTGCGTCAACAATTGGATACGCTGAAATCTCGCTTGGATGGCTTGTTCGAAGTTCAGCGTAAAGTCGCTAAACTTCATGAACAAAACCATGCATTAGAACAGGAATATAAGGTTTACGGCACTTTGCATGATGTGGCGAGCGGTAAAACGGGGAGTCGTATCAGCTTGCATCGTTTTGTCTTGGGAGTATTACTCGATGACGTTTTGATTCAAGCCTCTCAGCGATTGCGCATCATGAGTAAAGGACGTTATATGCTGCAACGTAAACTGGACGGGTTTAAAGGTGCGGCTGGACGCGGGTTGGATTTGATCGTTGAAGATGGTTATACAGGAAAAACCCGTGATGTTGCTACGTTATCTGGAGGCGAGTCATTTATGGCAGCTTTGGCATTGGCACTCGGGCTATCGGACGTGGTGCAGTCATACAGTGGTGGAATTCGACTCGAAACACTCTTTATCGATGAAGGTTTTGGTAGTCTCGACCCTGAGTCATTGGATCTTGCTATTGAAACACTCGTTGATCTGCAACAGTCAGGGCGCATGATTGGTGTTATCTCTCATGTCTCTGAATTGAAAGAGCAAATGACACAGCGAATCGATGTCCACACGTCAAGAGTGGGATCCAGTGTGTCGATTAAAGTCAATTAAAACGGATGATTGTAAGGAAAACATGCAAAGGATTGAACTTCGACCAGCAAAACGAGAGGAGCTGGACGCCCTCTATCAATTAATAACCAATGATGAGAAATGGACCCAATTTAATGGTCCATATTTTGGCTACCAGCGACCATCCCCAGAGGCGTTTGCAGAAGGGCTGTTTCAACGCCTCGTTCAAGGGGAAGAGGCGCAATTGATCACTTGTGACGGTCAGCCAATTGGCAGTGTGTCCTACTACTGGGAATGTGAACAGACCCGATGGCTAGAAATGGGGATCTTAATTTACGATTCGAGCTTATGGGGGCGGGGCGTGGCATCGCGCGCTTTACCACTTTGGATTTCAGATTTGTTTGCTCGTTATGATATTGCGAGAGTTGGATTAACGACGTGGTCGGGCAACCCTGCCATGATGGTATGTGCTGAAAAGATCGGTATGAAGTTAGAAGCACGGCTACGTAAGGTTCGTTATTACCAAGGTCAATACTATGACTCGGTTAAATACGGTCTGTTAAGAGAAGAGTGGCCGGTAACTGATTCACCCAGTACTGACTTACAAAATACTGACTCTCCAATATTTACTAGCCGAAATATCGAACATTAGACAATAGGGTACAAAAATAAACAACGAACAAGCGACTCTATGCGAACTGTCTTTAATCATTTGGCGATGAATTAAAAATATCTAAAAATCAATCACATACCTCTATAGTTTGGGCCGCCATTTTCTGGCGGAGTCCACCTAATGTTTTGTGAGGGATCTTTGATATCGCAAGTTTTACAGTGTAAACAGTTGGCGGCATTGATCTGAAACTTGGCTTCGTTACCTGAATGAATGACTTCATAAACCCCCGCTGGGCAATAACGTTGGCTTGGCTCCGCATAGATAGCCAGATGTTCGCGAATCGGGAGGTAAGGATCAGCCAATTGTAAATGACAAGGCTGATCCTCTTGATGTTGAGTCCCTGACAAGTAGACGGATGAAAGTCGGTCAAAACTCACCACACCATCTGGCTTTGGATAGGGAATAACAGGGGTTTCTGAGATACCCAGTAACGATTGATGATCATCCTGCGTATCATGGATGCGAAAAGCGAGCGGTTGCGAGCATAATTTTGCCCAGACATTGTGTTCAAACCACGCGAGTATTCCCGCTGATACCATGCCATATTGATGGGAAGCAGGGACAAAGTTACGAGATTCCTTTAGCTCTTGATACAACCATGACGCTTCAAAGCGCTGCTGATAATCAAGGAGAGTCGTTTCCTTTGCGAGCCCTTTAACGTCTTGTGCTTTACAGTGCTTATCGCTACTGACTGCGTTTAAGAGAGATTCTGCGGCGAGTATCCCTGATTTCATCGCACAGTGTGTTCCTTTAATTTTCAACGGATTTAACGTTCCCGCATCGCATCCTAACAGTAGCCCCCCAGGGAAAACTTGCTGTGGCAACGAGCTTAATCCTCCTTTGGCTAGGGCTCTAGCACCATAGCTGAGTCGTTCGCCACCTTGTAGCCACTTAGCAATTTGTGGATGGTGCTTATATTGTTGAAATTCTTGAAACGGATCGAGCCAAGGGTTCGAATAATTTAAATCGACAATGAAACCAACAGAGACTAAGTCTTCTGAAACTTGGTAGACAAAGCCACCTCCGGTTGCTTTTGAGGTATTCAGCGGCCAGCCTAAAGAGTGCTGAACTGAACCCGCAGACATCGTGCTATTCGGTACTTGCCACAGTTCTTTAAAACCAAGGGCGTAATGTTGTGGTGTACTTTCTTTATCTAATTGGAAGCGATCGATCACGTCTTTGCCCAAATGACCGCGTGCACCCTCACAAAGTAGCGTGTATTTCGCTTTGATTGCCATTCCCGCTTGAAAATGAGTTTTAGCTTGCCCTTGCTTATCGACACCTTGATCCCGAGTCACAACACCACAAACATTGCCATGCTCAGAATACAAAAGGTGATCCGCAGGGAAGCCAGTAAAAATATCAACACCCAAGGCTTCGGCTTGTTCAGCTAACCAACGACACAGATCACCAAGGCTAATGATATAGTGGTTCGCATGGTTCAACATTGGTTTCGGGGTGGCGAAATGAGGCAGAGCTATCGAGTTGTACTGGTTGGCTAGAAACAACAGACGATCGTCACACACTTTGGTTTTGATAGGAGCACCCATGCTAGACCACTCGGGAAAGAGTTCATCGATGGCCGTTGTTTCCAAAATGGCGCCGGATAAAATATGCGCACCGACCTCAGAGCCTTTTTCTAATACACAAATTGAAATCGAATGATCGGCGGCTTTGGCAAGCTGCGCAAGGCGACAAGCAGCGCTTAGACCCGCAGGCCCGGCCCCAACGATGACCACATCATAATCGACAGATTCTCTTTTATTATCATCAATTTGGCTTGAAACATACGCCATATGTAAACCTACAGACACGCTATTGATTTACTAGTAAATATAGTCCAGTTGACGTAAACGTAAACTCAACTAAGCTCAGTTCATGGCTTCAAAGATCTAGAGTTTTGGAGAAAATCTGCCTTCAAAATAGTCTAAGGAGTGATGATGAAAGTACTGGTTCCGATTAAACGAGTTGTCGATCCCTATGTGAAAGTTCGTGTCAAACAAGACGGATCTGATGTTGAATCAGACAATGTAAAAATGACGATTAACCCTTTCTGTGAGATTGCTGTTGAAGCTGCTATCCAGCTCAAGGAGGCTGGGGTTGTCGATGAAATTATTGTTGTCAGTATTGGACATGAAACTTGCCAGGAGCAGCTGCGTAGTGCATTAGCACTTGGCGCTGATCGTGCGATTTTGGTGGCGCTGCCTGTAGAAGAAACCATGCTTCAACTTGCACCATTAACAGTAGCTCGCACATTGACCGCACTTTGTCTTCAAGAAGAGATCGAACTTGTCATTTTGGGTAAGCAATCCATTGATGGAGACCATAATCAAGTGCCGCAGATGTTGGCAGGCTTATTGGATTGGCCACAAGCCACTTATGCATCACAAATCACGATATCGGGTGACACTGTCACTGTCACTGTGGTGCGTGAAGTGGAATCGGGTTTAGAAACGGTGCAAATCGGCTTGCCTGCGGTCATTAGCACTGATTTGCGACTCAACCAGCCGCGCTACGCTTCTTTACCTAACATTATGAAAGCAAAAACAAAGCCGTTAGCCGTCCTGTCATTACAAGATTTGAATGTTGAGGTCTATAACCAGCAACAAGTTATTGCAATGCAAGCCGCACCTACACGTCAGCGAGGGCTGTTGTGTGAAAGTGTTGATGAGTTAGTGAGCAAGATAAAGACGGCATTGTAGGAGGCATTATGAGTCATCTTATTTCATCACCGACGGTGTTGTGCGCGGTCGTTGTTTTTGACCTTATCGATAGCTCAATAGCCAACGTTGCCGCAACCCAACAGGTTGGAAAGCTAGTGAGAGCTGGCTTAGACCTAAGCGCGGAGGTTGACGTTGCTTTAATTGGTCATCAGGTTGATGATGATCTCACGCAGTCGATAGCGGCTTTAGCAGGCGTTAACAAGGTGCTTGTGGTCGAAGATGAGAGCATGATTTCAAATCTTGCTGATCAAGTCGCTCCGATGATGGTTGAATTATCATCGAACTACAGCCACGTGCTAATGGCCGCTGATAGTGATGGTAAAGATCTGTTGCCTCGTTGCGCCGCATTATTAGGAGTGGGGATGTTTTCAGATGTGGTCGCCATTGATTCTGCTGATACTGTAACAAGGACCATGTATGCGGGTAATGTGTTAGCTCAAGTCAAAACGACGGATCCCATTGTACTTATGACAGTACGAACGTCTGTGTTTTCATGTGTCGTCAGCTCTACAGAGCAAAGCGCCTCGATCGAAAAAAGCACAATTAAGGCAGCGAAGACCGGCAGTAAGAGAATACAGTTAGTCGTCTCTAAGACTGAGAGACCAAGCTTAACGCAAGCAAAAGCCGTGGTATCCGGTGGACGTGGGCTTGGCAGTCAAGAGAACTTTGCGATGATTGAAGCATTAGCTGACAAACTGGGGGCGGCAGTGGGAGCCTCTAGAGCTGCGGTAGACGCAGGGTTTATCTCGAACGATTACCAAGTCGGGCAGACAGGGAAAATTGTTGCCCCAGAACTTTATATTGCCGTGGGATTGTCTGGGGCAATTCAGCATGTCGCAGGTATGAAAGACTCGAAGGTGGTGGTGGCAATCAATCAAGATCCAGATGCTCCTATTTTCGACGTCAGCGACTACGGCATGGTTGGCGATCTGTTTGAGATCGTCCCTGAGCTCATTGATAAGCTATAAGCGGGCTAAGTGGTCTTGCTAAGTTAATTTCCAAATACCAACTTATTATTATCTAGATCGCGCACATAAGCTGAGTAACGTGGGCCGCGCTGTCGAGGTTCACCTTCACAACGGCCACCTAAAGCGATGGCTTTTTGATGCAGGGCACTCACTTGCTCTGCTGAACCGACATTAAAGCCCAACATGGTTCCGTTGCCGTGGGTTGCTGGTTGCTCATCAAATGGGAGTGCCACCGCAAACGCGCTGTCACTGTCGCTTCCTTGCCAAAATGTCATTCGTTCATTGGCAAAGCTTTGCTTGAATTCCGTTGTCTCAAAGAGTGCATTGTAGAAGCGAACCGCCGCGTCCATATCATTAGTGCCAACCACGAAGTAGTTCATTTTCATCTTGAATCCTTTTTAAGTATTGAAGTGTGGTTACTTTATCGTGGTGTGCTGACAGGAAGTGTCAGTAGTACAAGGGGGTATATATTTAAGCCGTAGCGGTAATGGTTAAGTTCTTGACCCAAAACTTTTTACGATAACGGCGCAAACATATCACCAATCTTACCACTTCTTCTGCTAGCATCAGGGCATAAACCCAAGCGAATGGCCAGTCCAAGATAAATGCCGCTATTGCGCAAAGGGGGACGCCCGTCATCCACATCGCGATAAAGTCGATTCGCAGGCAATACTTGTGATCCCCTCCGGCTCGAAGAATACCATTGATGATCACCATGTTAAGCATGCGGATCCAGATGGCGCTACAAAGAATGATCACTGCTGGTGCGGCGAACGGTGATAATTCATCAGTGCTCAAATTTAACCAATCTAAAATTATGTCACGGTTGATGATGAGTGCGGAACCAATCACGATACCTGACACCAATACCAGCTTGAGAAAGTACCTCGCTAATACCTGAGCATCATCAAAACCGTCCCTACCGAGTGACTGACCGATGAGAACTGAACATGACACGGAAATGCCGAAAAAGATCGAGTAGCACATGGTTTCAAAAGGCCCTAGCATGCTGTACACAGCCAGTTCAGTCGTGCCCATATGACCAAAAATAACTTGATATGCCAGTGTACCGACCGCCCAGAGTAATGCACCACTCGTTGCCGGGATGGCTAAACGACGGTATGAGCGACGTAGAGCAGCGCGCTCTTGCAACGCTTTTTCTGTCCAAAGCCAATGGTGGCGATACTTAATGTAAGACACGATCAAGATCACTTGTAACAGTCGCGATAGGGTTGTCGCAAGCGCGGCACCAGCGACGCCCATAGGTTCGATCCCCCAACCGCCGTTGATTAACCAATAGTTGAGCGCAATGTTGACCAAGATGGTGATCGAGCTAAGCAGTAAGGGAGTGAGCGTGTCGCCAGACGATCGCATACTGAACTCAATTACAATCACAATGTGAGTGAAAAACAGTACCGGAAAAGCGTAATGTAGATAATCCTGCCCTAAGCCGATCACGAGTTGATCCGTAGTTTGTAACATCATGATCCATGAAGAGCCGAGGGTAATCATGAATGTAACTGGCACGATAACCGCGAGACCAAATCGCATGGCAATCAGTGCGACAGATTTAGCGCTTTGTTTATCTTCTTTGCCACAATACTGAGCCACGAGGTTACCGCTTGCAGCGGCTAAACCCGCCAGTATCATCAAGGCAACAAAGTGCCATTTTGAGGCGATTCCAACAGCCGCTGTTGCTTCTTTACCAAAACTGCTCACCATGAGAACGTCAGCTAACGCTAACACCGAGGCCAAGGCGGCTTGAATAGCGACGGGAAAACCGAGTTTCGATATCTTTAATAGAATCCCGTCTAGTGGGCTTTGAGAGGATAGTTTGCGTTGTTCGTGGCTGTTCATTTACACTCCTGAATAAGAGGGTGAACTATATAGGGATAGCGAAATTAACAACATGTGCGAAAAGAAGGAAAAAATGTGCAAATCCGTCATTGATGAACAAGTCATCAAGAAGGAGTGGAAAGATGACGTCTATTTATCGGAAGCCTGCAAAGAGCGATTTCTTACTTTGTGCGATATCCCTGAGTGGCAAAGAAGTGATGTGTTCATGGCGGGGTTGGCGGAATTAGAGCAGGGCTACTTTGTCGAACGTGAATCTATGGATGTCCACACGCTCATTTTCACCTTAGAAGGCGGTGGGATATTAACAACGCCGTATGGTGAGGAAAGACTGGAGCCAAATTCATTGGCTGTGCTGCCTACGAACACGTCGTTTCGAATTGAATTAGATACTGAAATCGGTGATTGGAAGATGGTCTGGCTTTTACCTAGACCAACACAAAAATGGCAACATTTAGTCACGATAAACAAAAATAGAAACGGACGACGCCATTTTGTTAATGACTACCCTCAGTGTGAACAAATTTGGTCACTGTTGATGCTGTTACACAATGAAATTGGTGGGCGGGAGAGTTTTCGTCGATTATTGGTCAATGAAACCTCTAGACTATTGGCTGGATTTGAAGCGCCTGTCAAACATTCGCTGTCGAGAGTACAGAGCTTGTTTTATGACGTCGAAAGTCAATTACATTTAAATTGGACTGTTAGCGGGATGGCAAAAATGTGCTTCATCAGTGAAGAACAATTTAACCGTCTGTGTAAACAGTCCTTTGGCATGAGCCCAAGAACGAAATTAATTCAGTTACGGATGGATAAAGCGGCGGAGTTACTGCGGTATCGCGATTGGAGTATTGCCATGATTGCAAACCGCCTAGGATACAAAGACCAGTACAATTTTACTCATCGGTTCAAAAAGTATTTTGGAGATTCGCCGTCAGCTTACAGGAAAAAGCATTATCTTCAATGAGCGCTCTCAAGTAACCTCGAGAGATTAACGCAGCGCTTTGCCATAACGTGCGCCCCAGAATTCAATCGGGTGGGGGCGTCCAAGGAGATAACCTTGATAATAGTCGAAAGTTAAGTCTGCAATGGCTTGCCACTGGTTTTCTGTTTCGATGCCTTCAATCACGGTTTTGGCACCGATGGATTTTGCCAAAGCGATGGCGTCGATGAGTGGTGCTTGGTCACCATCGCAGTAGTTCAATAAATAGCCTCGATCGATCTTTAAGATATCAGGGCGAATTTGTTCTACGCGATCTTGGTTTGAGTATTTTGCCCCAAAGTCGTCAATGGCAAAATAAAAGCCATTGTTCTTTAACTTGACAACGGCCTTCTTGAGATTTTCTTCCTCTAGGCAGGGCTGCTCAATTACTTCAAAGACCACATTGTCTGTACGCAGGTTTAGCGCGTCGAGACGCTTGTACAGTAGGCTCTTATCTTTGAACCCCATGTCACTGGTGATCGTTAACAAAGAGTTAGGAAGGACATTGATGAATAAGAGTTTGTCATCACTGGAAAACTCACGCGCAAAGTTGCGGATATGAATGGCACGCGAAAGCAACTCAACCGCCAAGCAAAAGCTTGGTTCGAGTTTGGGATCAGTAAAAAAAACATCCGGCCTTAGTGATTCAGACTCTCCATCTGAGATTAAAACCAGTGCTTCAAAGCCAATCGGTTCTTGAGCATCATCGAAGATCGGCTGGAATCGACTGCGTAAGGTTAACGAACGTATAGACACATAATACTCGCCACTTGGGGTTTGGCGAATATATTGGTCATAATCTTTTTGGCTCGTTAAGTCCATTTGATAGCGCTCGAAATACAAAAGTTCAACAAAAGTAACAGGATGTCATCCCAACTTATAGGCACTAGATTTATGAAGCAAACTTATAGTGTCTTAATTATGATACATGCTTTGATTTTGTTATAAATCAACAGATTCCGTTACTGTTTTGCATGCGTAGGCTGAGAATACGATAAAAATACCTTCAAATTGATAGATACATCAAGAGAATGGAGCGAACAAAATACGTTTTGAGAGACAGATCGGACTTGTTGAATCAAAGTCGATTTAGAAATAAGCAAAGACTGGTTGAGGTTTAACCATGTCAACATCAACCAGACAATAGCAGACTATACGGCGTGCAAGACGGAGAGGGTAAAGAGCAGTTGCGCACTGTAGTAAGTGCTCATAACCAATTGATGACCATACTTGAACGGGGTTCTGAAACGGTTCCAAGCTAGAATAAAATCGGAAACAACAAAAACACAGGCAGCAGAGACGGCTAGCTTGGCTGAAAGACTGTCAGAGCCTGTATAAGCCTCAAATGCAAACCACAACATCGTTGCGATGACCAAACAGTAGATGGCGACGGGCAACTCCATCTCATCCAACCCCGGTAGTAACAACAAATAGCTGAGTATCCCGACGCAGATTAACAAGGCAGCTAGCCACAAAGTAAACGGGCCTTGTATCTGATAATAGAAAGCGACGATGTAGCCAATGTGAGCCAGTAAGAAGGCAAACAAACCAGGAATAAACTTGTCTTTAGGGTGTGCTAAGAAAGCGTCACCGATAGCGGAAAAGAGCAGTGCGATAACCACCCATATACTGTATGTCGATAATTCAGGTTGTAGGCTAATGACCGCTGCAAATAGCAAGATCGGAACGGGTTTTGTCACCGTATTCAAATAAGATGGCGCTTTCTGTATTGTCGCAAGATGTATAAACGCAAAAACTGCGATGGCAACCCACATTCGTCATTTCCTAAGTGATCAAAATGATTGATTTTTAATGTAAACATGGGTTGCTGATAGATTACGAATTAAATTGGTAAAACTTAGACATAACGCACTGTTAAGTTGTTTCCAATCATGTTCGCTTGGTCATATGGTCTGGTTTAAACAAGGGCATCCATAAGGATTTTGCGACTGTCATCTAGTGTGATTTGTCCTTGTTCGCCCAAAGCGGTCATGCCATGGCTTTGAAGCTGTTGAATAATGCGTTCAACCGCTTGCGATTTGTCACCGTCATAACCGTCGAATTGAGTTTCAGCACCTAATTGTTGATACAGTTTTACCAGTTCATCGATCGTGTGTTCAGCTAAGTCTTTGCCCGTTGGTAAATGGAAAACGTTGGTGCCTAACTGTTCAAGTTTACTGCGTTTTAGCTCGATTTGGTTACGCAATAACCACGGCTGCACGATGGCTAGCGATCGTGCGTGATCTACCCCCCAAAAAGCAGTGAGTTCGTGGCCTAGCATGTGGGTTGCCCAATCTTGAGAAACACCACTGCCAATTAAGCCATTCAACGCTTGGTTAGCACTCCACATTAAGTTAGCACGCCATTCGTCACTATCTCGCTGTTCGTAGGTCATTGCTAGGTGTTTGAGGGTTCTTAATAAGGCTTCAGCATAGCCGTCTTGTACCATTGCACCTTGCGGTTGAGTGATGTACTGCTCACAAACATGAACCCAAGCATCCAACACACCATTAATCAGCTGACGATCTGGTAGCGATTTCATAACTTCAGGGTCTAACACGGCAAATTTTGGCTGAACACTTGGATGAAGAAATGCCAGTTTTTCTTGGGTTTCTGCCTTGGTGATCACCGCTCCCATATTCGATTCGGAACCGGTGGCTGGCAAAGTTAACACGGCACCTAATGGCAGCGCGTCTTGTACTTGGTGCTTGCCCGTTAGAATATCCCAACCATCCCCTTCGTATTTAGCAGCAGCGGCGACGTATTTACTGCCATCAATAACGGAACCACCCCCGACAGCGACAATGAAATTGACGTTTTCTTGTTTGATAAGAGTGACTGCCTTATCCAAGGTTTCTTTGGTTGGATTAGGCTCTACCCCTGAGAATTCCAACCAGTCAAACCCTTCCAAGGCAGTAGCCACTTGCTGGTACACTCCATTTTTCTTTATCGAGCCGCCACCATAAATAACAAGTACTTTAGCGTCCTTGCTGAGTTCTGGAGCGATGGATGAGATTTGGTTTTTGCCAAACAGGATCTTGGTTGGGTTTGAGTAAGTAAAATGCATCATCATTGTCCTTGTCTTTTTGGTCAGCGTGCTAAATCGAGTTGCGCTAACCAAAGTCATACTGTTTCTTTTAATGTTTATCTTGGTTAGCATATTAGTACTGGGATGGAGAGGTTTGTAGGTCAATTTCTCCTAATGATTTGCCTATTTCTACAATTTTGGGTTTTGATGATATGTTGGCGAAAGCAATGCAAAAGTATGTGTTAGTTGAAGGGTTAGAGCGTCATGAAGGGATGTATGCGACCCAGATCCAAGGCGTGTCATTTTATCGCAGTAGTGAAGGAAACGAGCGTAAACCGTTTGTTTACCAATCGGGTTTGATCGTATTAGGGCAAGGTCGAAAGCGCATCTATATCAATGAACACCCTGAATATTATGACGCCAGTAATTATCTTGTTGTGGGAGTGCCGATTCCATTGGAGTGTGAAGCTATGACCGATAACGGCGAGCCGTTGTTGGGCTTATCGATCGATATTGATCATGAAAGATTGCGTCGCATTGCCTATCAACTGAGAACCTTAGACGTCAAGTTAACCACGTCTCCCTGCAAGGGCGCGAAAGCTTTACAAGCCACGGTAATGGAGACTGGGCTCGAACAGGTGCTATGTCGCTTGATGGAAGCGCTTTGCGATCCGCTTGATGCCAACATGCTCGCAGAAGGCATTTTGGATGAGCTGGTCTATCGCGTGTTAGTGGGTAAAAATGGTCATGTGCTCTTTGAGCTGGTGGATCAGACCAATCAATACTCAAAAGTTGCGCAAGCTTTGGATTTGGTTCACAGACAATATCAGCAACCATTAACGGTGAATCAACTTGCTGCGGCAGCGAATATGAGCGTTTCGGCGTTCCATACTGCTTTTCGCACAGTGACATTAGAAACGCCACTGCAATACATAAAGAAAGTTCGGTTGAACAAAGCACGAGACCTGATCTTACAACAGGGGAAACGAATCAGCGAAGCGGCGACATTAGTAGGGTACTCAAGCGCTTCACAATTCAGTCGAGAATACAAAAGGCACTTTTCTCAGATGCCAAGCGAGTTAATGGTTTCTTAGGATCTCTCTAACGCCTTTCTTAGAATAAACTCACTCTCTGATCCCTTTCTTAGGCAAATTCCTAGGCAATACACATTATTGGCAAAAATATTGGTTAAAGCTGCTCATCTCAGAAGTGAAACATTTTTCACATTGATTGTAAGGCAAATCGACCTTAGTTCAGGTGTAAATTCTTTTGAATACAGCATACTCGATACGATGCTCTTTACTTAGTTTAGTGAAATAAATAGAAAAATTAGTTGTCGGTGCAAATTCGCTGTCGACTGCTTGTGTAACGCATTCATTTTGTTGCGAGTTAAAACGGAATTATTGAATTTAGAGGATGTCTTAATTTGCGCCTGTAACTAAGTTATTTCCCGAGAGATATAAAGTCCTATCACCTTTTCGATAGCGACTCTCATATTGAAACAACTACTTAAGGAAACGACCGTTTATGCAACTTAAGAAAGGGAAATCAGTTCAGAGTGTATTTACTCTTAGCGCTCTAACTGCATCATGCCTTATGGCGTTCAACAGCTACGCAGCTGTAAACTGTTCTGCACTAGAACAGTGGGATGCTTCAAAGGTTTACACTGGTGGTGACTCAGTACAAGTAGAGAACAACGCTTATACTGCACGTTACTGGACTCAAGGCAACAACCCATCAACTCACTCTGACTCTCCATGGTCAACTTGGGCTCACGATGGCGCGTGTGCTGGTGATGTTATTGATCCAGTAAACGAAGCACCAGTTGCTAATCTAACTGCTCCAGCTGCAACTGACGTTGTGACTGAAGGTGATGCAGTGACTCTTACAGCAACGGCGTCTGACACAGACGGCACTGTTGCTACAGTAGAATTCCTAGTAGATGGTGTTGTTGTTGGTCAAAGCACTAAAGCACCATTTGCAGCATCTTGGAACGCAGTTAAAGGTTCACATGTTATTGCGGTACGCGCAATTGACAACAAAGGTGCGGTAAGCCAGCTAAGCTCAGTTACTCTAGAAGTAAAAGCGAAAGGCGGCGAAACTCCAGTAAACACTGCTCCAACGGTTGACGTAGCGCTTTCTGCTTCTTCAGTTGTTCAAGGTGCGGTAGTAACACTGACTGCTAACGCAGCTGACGCTGACGGTACTGTAGATAAAGTTGACTTCTTCGTTGCTGGCCAATTAGTTGGTACTGCAGCAACTGCTCCATTCACACTTGACTACACTACGAACAACACTGGCAGCCTAGCAGTTCACGCTGTTGCAACTGACGATAAAGGTGCAACAACTCAGTCTGCTTCTGTAACGCTAAACGTTAAAGTGAAAGACAATGGCGGTAATACACCAATCGCTGGTAACTGTCGTCCAGAAGGTCTATACCAAACTGAAGGCGTAAACGTTCCTTACTGTACTATCTACGATGAAGAAGGCCGTGAGAAGATGGGTGCTGATCACCCACGTCGTGTTATCGGTTACTTCACTAGCTGGCGTGCAGGTGATGATGATCAAACTGCTTACCTAGTTAAAGATATCCCATGGGAACAGCTAACTCACATCAACTACGCATTCGTAAGCATCGGTTCTGACGGTAAAGTAAACGTTGGTGATGTTAACGATCCAAACAACGCAGCAACTGGTAAAGAGTGGGCTGGCGTTGAAATCGACCCAACACTAGGCTTCAAAGGTCACTTCGGTGCACTTGCAACTTACAAAGCGAAGCATGACGTTAAGACACTGATCTCTATCGGTGGTTGGGCAGAAACTGGCGGCCACTTCGGTGCTGACGGTAAACGTGTCGCTGACGGCGGTTTCTACACAATGACAACCAATGCTGACGGTTCAATCAACCACGCAGGTATCGAGAAATTCGCTACTTCTGCTGTTGAAATGATGCGTAAGTACAAGTTCGACGGTCTAGACATCGACTACGAATACCCAACGTCAATGGCAGGTGCTGGTAACCCAGACGATAAAGCGTTCATGGAACCACGTCGTAAGTACCTATGGGCTTCTTACCAAGAGCTAATGAAAGTTCTTCGTGACAAGATTGACCGTGCTTCTGAGCAAGACAACCACCACTACATGCTGACGATTGCTTCACCGTCATCAGGTTACCTACTACGTGGTATGGAAACGTTCGACGTAACTAAGTACCTTGACTACGTAAACATCATGTCTTACGACTTGCACGGTGCTTGGAACGATCACGTTGGTCACAACGCGGCTCTATTCGATACAGGTAAAGACTCTGAGCTAGCTCAGTGGAACGTATACGGCACAGCGGCTTACGGTGGTCTTGGCTACCTAAACACTGACTGGGCATTCCATTACTTCCGTGGTTCTATGCCAGCAGGTCGTATCAACATCGGTGTTCCTTACTACACCCGTGGTTGGCAAGGCGTAACAGGCGGTGAAAACGGTCTGTGGGGTCGTGCAGCACTTCCTAACCAAGCTGAGTGTCTACCAGGCACTGGTGAAGGTGAGAAGAACAACTGTGGTAACGGCGCAATGGGTATCGATAACCTATGGCATGACAAAGATGCTCAAGGTAACGAAATGGGCGCAGGCTCTAACCCAATGTGGCACGCGAAGAACCTAGAGAAAGGCATCATCGGTTCTTACGCTCAAGCTTACGGTCTAGACACTGTAAACAACCCAGCTCACAAGTTCGTTGGTACGTATACTCGTAACTACGACAGCGTAGCGGTTGCTCCATGGCTATGGAACGCTGAGAAAGCGGTATTCCTATCTACGGAAGACAAGCAGTCAATTGACATCAAAGCTGACTACGTACTGGACAAAGGTATCGGTGGTATCATGTTCTGGGAGCTAGCAGGTGACTACAACTGTTACGTCTTCAATGCAGATGGTACTCGTGGCGCAGTTGATGAAACTGAGCAAGCTTGTGCAACAGGTAATGGTGAGTACCACATGGGTAACACTATGACTAAAGCGATGTACAACAAGTTCAAAGCTTCTGGTGCTAAGTACGGTAACAAGCTAGCGGGCATCAACACGCCAGCTGTGACTGAAACAGTTGACATCACAGTGTCTGTTGGTGGCTTCAAAGTGGGTGATAAGAACTACCCAATCAATCCGAAGATCACATTCACAAACAACACAGGTGCAGCACTTCCTGGTGGTACAGCGTTTGAGTTCGATATCCCAACTTCAGCTCCAGACAACGCGAAAGACCAATCTGGTGGCGGTTTGCAAGTTATTTCTTCTGGTCACACAGCGTCTAACAACGTTGGTGGTCTTCAGGGTGAACTACACCGTGTAGGCTTCAGCCTTCCTAAGTGGAAGTCACTAGAAGCTGGCGGTACTTACGAGCTAGACATGGTTTACTACCTACCTATCTCTGGTCCTGCGAACTACACTGTGAACATCAACGGCGTTGACTACGGCTTCAAGTTCGAACAGCCTGATCTACCTCTTGCTGACCTAGGCAAGCCAGGTACTAACCCAGGTACTGGTGAGCCGGGCACAAACCCAGGCACTCCAGGTAGCACTTGTGCAACAACTGGTCTTCCAGTTTACCCAGACCTACCACAGAAAGACTGGTCTGGTAAGCCAAGCCACGCTAACCAAGGCGACAAAGTAGTACACAACGGTACTGTATACCAAGCTAACTGGTGGACAGCATCTGAGCCAGGTTCTGACACTAGCTGGTCAGTTTGTACTAAATAATTAACGACGTTAATTGAATAACACAAGGCGCATGGAGACATGCGCCTTTTCTTGTTTAGATGCTTTCCTTTTGTGAACACTTTCTTTTTCTGGAGGCAGTCCTTTTCTAAGAATCGGCTTGAATGAACAAGCTTTATCCCCCAAAAAAGAAAAAGCCTTACCGGAGTAAGGCTCAGTCGACAGTTTTGTTGTCAGGTGATACTAATGGGCAGAGCTAACTCATCATGGCTTAGAACTGATACCCTTCGGGAATGACAACGATCCCTTTATCGGAGACGTGAAAGCGCTTTGAATCTTCCAGTGGATTGAAGCCAATTTGCGTAAATGGCGGGATCTTGACATGTTTATCTATGATGCAGTTGACCAACTGACAGCCTTCGCCAACATGAACATCATCAAACAAGATGGAATCCACAATCGTAGCAGAATCTTCGATTTTCACACTGGAGGAGATGATGGAATGCTGTACTGATCCCCCTGAATTAATCACACCATTGGCAATGATTGAATTGATGAATATACCCTCGTTTCCCGTTGCCGAAGAGACGGTTCTCGCCGGTGGTAATTGACGTGAATAAGTACGAATGGTCCAGTCACGCTGATACAGATTCATCTTGGGTACGGGTTCTAATAGGTCCATATTCGCAGCATAAAAAGAATCAATGGTACCAACATCACGCCAGTAGCAGTCGCGATCCACTCTGCCTTTAGGGTTACAGAACTTGTAAGCAAATACTTTCTGTTGGTCAATCAGCCTCGGAATGATGTCGTTTCCAAAATCATGACTGGACGAGTCCACTTTGGCATCTTGATTTAAGGCGGATTTCAGTATATCCATATCAAACACATAGATCCCCATGGAAGCCAAACTGCGATCTGGCTTATCGGGTAGGGTGGGTGGCTCGATCGGCTTCTCAATGAATGAGTGGATGCGACCAGAGTTATCTGTGCCAACCACCCCAAACTCTTTGGCTTCTTCTTTTGGAACATCCATACAAGCTATGGTTAACGCGGCCTTATTTTCTTTGTGTTCTTCAATCATTGCTGCGTAATCCATACGATAGATATGATCACCTGAGAGGACAATGACATATTTGGCATCACTTCGTGAGAGCAGCCACATATTGTGATAAATCGCGTCGGCAGTACCTTCGTACCATTTACCACCGCCTCGCATTTGTGGAGGCACTGAAGTAATAAACTCACCGAGTTCAGGGTTGAAGATAGACCAAGCATCACGAAGATGTTTGTGCAGCGAATGAGATTTGTATTGGGTGAGTACCAGAATGTTTCGTAGACCTGAGTGAAGACAATTGGTTAATGTAAAGTCTATTATTCGGTACTTTCCACCAAACGGTACTGCGGGTTTTGCTCTATCATCGGTGAGTGGGCTTAGCCGAGAACCCATTCCACCAGCCAGAATTACGGCAAGTACGTCTTGCATCACTTTTCTCCCTAGTCGACCAAGAGGGCAAGAGGTATCATTAGAAACCAATAATAAATTCATATTAATCAGTTACTTAATGATATTCATTTTGACTCCTTGGTCCCTTGTGTTGTAGCCCATGTCCGAATTGGATTTATCTATGCATGGGCGATTATTGGGTTTATTTACAACTTAGGTGCATATTCCTAATGCACCCCGATTATTAGCTTAGTACAAGATTCGCGCCAAAAAATAACTGCAGAGATATCAAGAGATTTGCAGTGATATCTGTTATTTTCTGCACAGAAATGGCGCATTACTCAAATCATTTACCTAAGTTGGTGCAGAAATTGAATTGAAGTAGAAGCTGAAATTGAAGTTAGAATAATTCGTAATCGATTTACTGAAGTGATGGATGCCTGATAAGACTATTCAAGGTTATGCTGTTCAAGCAGAAGCTGTTCAATCGAAAGGTATTCAAGCTGTGAGGATGTATTTACAGTGTAAAGAGAAGAAGTGTGTCTTGACGGTGAGCTTTAGCGAGAAACTTGAGCTTTTGGGTGAACGACGATAGTAAAAGTCTAGGGAATGTTGAAAACGTGATTTGAAAGTATGATGATGCTTTACTCAAAAGGCCTCAGAAGAAAAGCCAGCAAAACGCTGGCTTTCAGGACGAATAGAATTAAGTGGATGAGAGAGTGTTAGCTTAATCCAATAATATGGCCATCTTCATCTAAATCGAGGTTCATAAAGGCGGGTTTATCTGGCAGCCCCGGCATCGTCATGACATTACCTGTTAATGCGTACACAAAACCAGCACCGGCGCAGAGTTTAAGCTCTCTCACCGGAACACTAAATCCTGTCGGCGCACCTTTAATAGAAGAATCAGTGGTAATCGAAAGGGGAGTTTTTGCGATACAGACAGCTAGGCTATCAAAGCCATCTTGCTTAAACTGAGCGAGCTGTTGCTTGGCAGTGTTCGATAACTCAATATTAGCTGCGCCGTAGCCGATTTCAGTTATCGCCATTAACTTCTCTTCGAGACTCTGTTCAAGACGATACAGAGGTTTAAATTCACTCTTCTTTTCACAAGATCGAATCACTTTCTCAGCGAGCAGTGCTGCACCGTTCCCACCATCTGTAAAGGCATGGCTAACCGCGATCTCCACGTCTTCCCCTAGCGCTTCCACCCATTGAGTGAGCGTATCCAGCTCTTCTTGAGTATCCTGTGGGAAGCGGTTGATGGCGACGACAACGGGTAAGCCATATTTACGAACATTGTCGATATGCCACTTTAAATTTTCAAAGCCGGCTTCAAGAGATTCAAGATCTGAATTGAAAATCGAGTCGGGAAGTGGGGTGCCCGGCCTTAAATCATAACGCCCTGAATTGGCTTTTAGACCTCGTAATGTTGCAACCAGTACCACGGTCTCAGGGGCTTTTTCAGAAGCGGATGTCTTAATGTTTAGGGCTTTTTCCATCCCCATGTCTGAGCCAAATCCAGCTTCGGTCACCGTGTAGTCTGCGAGTTTTAGCGCGATGCGGTCTGCGATAATTGAGGAATTACCGTGGGCAATATTGGCAAATGGGCCTGAATGGATCAGAGTCGGCACGCCTTCCAAAGTTTGCATCAAAGTAGGAGAGATGGCTTCTTTTAAGGTCACTGCCATCGCGCCGGCAACGCCAAAGTCCTCGGTTGTGAGTGGTTTACCATCGACATCATAAGCAAGAATAATTTTGCCGATACGGCGGCGAAGATCTGCTAAGTCACCCGCGAGTGCAAGGATCGCCATCAGCTCTGAAGCGGCGGAGATATCAAAGCCATCCTCACGCTCATAACCATTGATGAGCTTACCTTCGTCGTTCTGGCCCACTGTGATTTTGCGAAGCGCACGATCGTTATGATCCATAACTCGCTTCCAGACGATACGCTGGGTATCAATTTTCAGGGCTTTCAGATCTGAGCGTTGCTCAAATGCTTCGTAACCTTGGCGCTGTTCATGATATAGCCGAGCGTCTATGGCCGCAGATGCCAGATTATGTGCAGCGGTGACAGCATGAATATCACCAGTAAGGTGCAGGTTCAGTTCTTCCATTGGAGCAACTTGCGAGTAACCTCCGCCGGCCGCCCCACCTTTCACGCCAAAGACTGGTCCCATGGATGGCTGGCGAATACAAGCGATGACACTTTGCCCAAGTTTTGCGAGCCCTTGAGACAAACCGATCGTTGTGACGGTTTTGCCTTCGCCGAGAGGCGTTGGGGTAATGGCGCTCACTAAAATCAATTTGCCATCGGCTTTGTCATGAAGACGTTTAATGCATCTGTCTGACACTTTTGCTTTGTATTGCCCATGGGTGTCAAACTCGCCGTGTTTTAAGCCACACTCAAGAGCAATGTCGGAAATGGATTGGAGTGACGCTGAACGGCTAATTTCAATATCGGATAGCATAAAATCTCCCATACGGTAAGATAATTAGTGACGTAAACGTTTGCGCAAGGATAATACTGAGTCAAAGTAGTATGTAAAGGGCAGCATATAAACAAATGTGCCACAAGGATGAGATAGTTAACGCTTACCTGTTTTAGATCAAATAAAAAGACCGCGCTTGGCGGCCTTTTCGAATATTTTGTTGGGATTAACGATCCCAGTAAGTTTCTTCTAAGCTGTCTTCACGTTCAGGAAGCGCACGCATCAGGCGAGGTGAGTGTTGAGTCAAGACTTCGTAACTCACGCGGTTCGCGTACTTACAAATCTGCGATAGAGATGAGTATGTCAGGCATTGGTGCTGATGTTTTTCAGATGTTGGCACTTCCACCTTATGGAACGCATTGGCAGCCATGTCGTGCAGCAGTGCAGACAAAGCGGCATCACCGGCACCATTGGTGTTCTTGATTTCAAGTGGTCCACCAAGGTACGGGCCGATGTGAGAGTAGACTTTCATCGGTTTATCACAATCGCGCTGACGCATGGCACGGCTGAATTCAAACTGGTTAAAGTTATCGATAAAGCCATCGAGTAGATCATGGTTAGTTTCGCGCTTGATGCTTTCTTCAGTGTAGCCAGCCATGTACAGACCGCTTGGTCCAGCAGTGCACAGTACCAAGTCTACCCATTCGAGTGCTTTATCCGCCGCTTTAAGCGGATCGGATTCACCCGTTAGCGCTTGACCTTCTTCTTCATTCATCGCGACTACGGTGATGTTTTCACTGATGTAGTTTTGCCACCACTCCGCATTGCCTTCAATCACATATTTAGTGCCTAGCGTTAATACAACTGGGACATCGTGTTTCTTTGCATGCTCAATCGCGCGTTGAACCGCTTGTGGCATTGGATCTTCTGGATTACCACGCATCAGGTATGAAGAGACAACGAGTGAAGACGCCTTTTCAAACACTTGCTCAGGAACATGCTCAGGGCTTAACTGATTCATATGACCTTCATTGATCGCGAAGGTACGTTCACCATCTTCAGAAATCAGGGTGTAACAACGACCAATAGGGCCATCGACGGTTTGTAGGTGGTTGAGGTTCATGCGCGACGAAGTGCGGCATAGGTAACGATATGCAAATGAGCCAACTTGGATGTTCTTCGACATCACACCAAGCAGAATAGATTTGCTATCCGCTAGAACGGAGTAGTTGTGCAGCGTATTACCGATAGTGTCACCCGGGTATTGGTGAGTGATCAGACCGCGTTCAACCAGTTCTTCGTACAAAGCGTCGGCTTTGCTCTCCTCTAAAACGAGCGAGTGTCCTTTACTCAGGTCATATTTTTCCAAGAAATCGTCATCGACGCGAGCTTCGATATCAACAATCGTTTGACCAACACCAATGACCGTTGGGCGGTATAGCTTTGGTGCTTGACGAATTTGGTTCACAAGCGGGTCGCGAGCGTCGGTTGGAAAGTAGTGTTTAGATTTACGCTGTCCAGGAAACTTCATGCTGTTTATAGAGTGAAAAAAAAAGTGGCCGCATGATATCACAGTTTCTTTGAAACAAAGCGTTTTTCTTTGCAGATCAAACTACCCGCACAAAAAATGTGCGGGATGACGGAGCAAGTCAGGCAAATCGGTTAAACGTTTGGCTGATTGTAATCTTATTGAGCTGGCGCTGCCGGTGTTTGGAAAGCTTTGGTTCCCCATAATGGCACGGTTGATAGGCTGTGCTTGAAGCTGCCAGAGGTTTCTTTCGTCGAATATGATAAGTACATCAGGGTTTGGTTTTTCTGATCAAAGATGCGTCTCACCTTCATTGATTTGAAGAAAATGCTCTTTGATTTTTTGAATACCACTTCACCAGACGGGGATTTATCGATCTGTGCGATCATCTCACGGGTAATTTCACCAGTTTGACGACAAGAGATCGAACTGTCACTCGGATCAGAAAGAGAAAGGTCCGCTTCGATACTGGCAACATGACAAGTAACGCCCGGAACCAGTGGATCAACAAGGGTGTTCAGTTTGATGTCTTTCATGGTGAACCAACCTAAGCCAACATCACCCACTTCATTGTCAGAACAGCCAGCCAATAACGTTACAAGCCCTAAAGCCATCAGTTGTTTTTTCATCTTCAACCTATCATTGTTGTGTTTGCTACATTTAGAGTTATACCCAAATGACTCCAAGGTTCGGTACAGGCTAAACCTAGGACCTTGAGATTACTTAGGTATATCACACCAACCTTAATGGATAGTGGATAAGAGGACAAACGACAAAGTGATAAATGAACAAAAAAGCTCATAAACAAGAGGTTAGTTTAGGAAACCTGAGCTTTGAACTGGAGACTCATTGGTATCCTAGGGTGAATATGGTATAAAACATGCTTATACCCAAGTGACTTTAAGGTTACAGCCTTTGCTGAGCCTAGCATGTCGAGGTTACTTGGGTATATTATCCGACAACCATCCGTTGGCCACTTAAAGCAAAAACGAGGAAGTAATGAAAGCTCATCTTGTTGTTCTGTTGTCTCTTGCTTGCCTACTTACTGGATGCGCATCGAATCCTGCAAGTAAGATTTGTACCCCACAGATTTGCGACATCTGGGGTAAATGAGAAACATATCCTATGAAAGAAGCGATCTCTCCGTTAGTGGAACTAAAGAATCAGTGGTTATTGAGTCAAGTGGATGTTGAATTTCCGACTCAAGAAAGTCTTCAAGGGCGAGCACTGTATCAAAACTACTTAGCTCAATGTCAGTATCATGAGGTTAGCCCAGAAGACAATGTCGATAACGTACCTTGTGATGAGGTGTATCTGGTGGACTTTCATCGACTCACCATTCTTTTTTCCCAACTTCAGTCTAAAAGGTGGTTAGATCAAGATGAACAGGCTCTGGTCGTCGAGTTTTTGACCCAAATTATTTTGGCAGATGATCATCAGCTCTATGTCGGTTTTTCGAGTGGAGAAGCGAGTGCGGTTGCGATTGTCAGTGAAAATGAGCAACAACGTTTGATTTCAGATGTACTGGTGCTGGGGGCATTAAGCCAACAAGACGTTCTCGGGTTTGCGAAAACCCTCAATCAGCACTTGATTGATACGGGTGCAGAAGAAAAATCCCTTGTGGTTGAACTTTAACCCCATTCATGTCTAATTGAGGCGTTGCCTTTTCCGAGCTCTCTAGCTAAATCTCTCCTCAACTACCACGTTTACAACGTAATCGGTCTATATCTGGCAAGAGAGCTTCCTTCTTGCCTATTTATTTTTTACACCAAGATCCCCAAGTCACCTCCAGATGCTAGGCTCAGTGAGAGCCGCTTGATTAGATAGCGAGAGCAATTTGATTTGATAGCAAGTCATAGTTCAATTAGGTAAAAAGGCTTTACTAAGTTTGCTAACAAGGTTTTGAAGATCTGGCTGTTATAAAGCAACGAATAGTATGTAAGCTATTTACTCTAATGAAAACCATAATTAGCAGCTGCTTAGTGTTACAAATGTAACCTCCAAAACACCATACTTTTACCATTCCGACTGGCGATCCATCGCTGATAAAAAAGCCATTTAAATTAACGCGATCAGTGATCACTCCGAGAGAAATGAACTTTGACTAAAAAGTTTTGCGATAAATGTAATCTACATCCGCGTAAGTGTTGTTATTTTTCATATTATACCTATGTCTAGTAGGCAACCGGTACGTGAAACACAGACAGTTCACTGGTTAAGTTGTAGAGAAGAGCACGTTTCAGGGCAGATAGAGTTTTAGGATAGATAGAGCTTTAGGACAGAACGAGTGCTAGGGCAGAGCAAGAGCAGAGCTTACAGATAGGTATTACTTTCTAACAGGTATTACTTTCGAAAAGACAAATACAGTGTTAGCAAAGAAGTCATACAAAGATTGGTGTTTAGTTAGCGGTTTGAGTAATCGGGTGCTATCAAAGTTGTCGCTAGACAATAGGGGCTTTCAGGGTGCAGAACAATTCAATAAAATGTGTCATTTTTGATTGTGACGGGACACTGGTAGACAGCGAAAAGCTGTGCTGCCAAGCCTTAGTCGAATCATTTGCTGAGTGCGGTGCGAACGTCACTCTAGCGCAATGCTATGAGGAGTTTAAAGGCGGAAAGCTAGCCGATATTTTATTGGATATGAGCGCGAAATTTGAGGTGAGTGCTTCTGTGGATACGCTAGAGCCTCTTTATCGACATAAGGTAAAGTCTCTCTTTGAAACGCATTTAAAGGCGATGCCTGGAGCGATAGAGATCATAGACTTTCTCAAAAATGAGGATATTGAATTTTGTATCGCTTCTAACGCGCCAAAAGACAAAATTGAGTTTACACTCAGCCTCACCAATTTAATTGATGACTTTGATGGTAAGATTTTCTCAGCTTTCGAGGCCAATAGTTGGAAACCTGAACCTGATTTAATTTTATACTCGGCAATGAGAATGGGTTTCTTACCCAATGAATGTGTTTATATTGATGATACGCCGAAGGGTGTGGAAGCTGGATTGAATGCTGGTGTACGAACGTACCAATTATATAATGGAACACCAGCAAACCGTATTAACGATAGTCGTGTAAGAATCATAAATCGACTATCTCAACTACAGCAAGATTTAATGGCAACTCTTACTAATTGAGTGAACAAAAAATGACTTGGTTTGTAGCTGTGGAGTTTGATGTAACAACACAACGGAACTTAGGTTTTTAGTATGGAATCCACATGAACCGCATGTGAATTTCTCACCATCTTCGGACACAAAGTACTCGTCGTGTTGGCATAGTGGGCATACAAGTGCCTCATGTTGAATAGATTTATTTTTTTTATTCATAATTTAGTACCAGCAGCAAAATTGTTTGGCTCTTTCACCATAACCCAATGTTCACACTATGGACATTGTTACATCCAATAAACATTATATTTGGGAGTGACTTCAATACCATATGCTGTGTTTTTATATAGCATTGCGATTTTTCGATCTCTATAATGGTACGACATTCTGTAAGATAAGTGCGATGTTGTGAAAAAATGCCTACCATTCCTTGCTATGACCTTATTGGGTTGTACGCCTGAACCAAACATAAATGCAAATCTCAATCCTGAATCATCGGGTGAAACCACACCCAACGTTGTACGTGCTGTAAAATTTATCGAAGTCGTGCAGCAGTCTAATGCCCAACAGCGTGCTTTTAATGGCGTGATCAAGAGTGAGCAAACTTCGCCGATCAGCTTTAAAGTAGCGGGAACGGCTACAAAAGTGCATGTAACTAAGGGACAAATAGTTGCGAAAGGAGAGATCCTTGCCAGTTTAGAAAAAAACGATCTGGAGCTGAAAGTAGAGAAAGCGAAAGCCGCATTAGGTGCCTCTACTGCTGCTAAAATCCAAGCGGAAGATAAATACCATCGAGCAAAAAAACTCAGTGATAAAGGTTTTGTTTCTGAATCAGAATTAAAATCGATTGAAGCTGATTACATGGCGAAACAACAGCAGGTGTCGTCTTCCAAAGCGGACTTAAGTAATGCAGAACTGAATCTAAATCGTGCCCATTTATATGCACCGTTCTCGGTGTCAACGCCAGTTTAAAATTGACCCACTTATCGACGTTATCGCCGAAGTAAAACTGACCCACCCATATAATTAACGTCCACTTTCAGATAGATTTTCTAGAACCGTTGGTATGGTTCCTGCCGCCTTCTTTCCTCGTAACCGGTAGCTTTCTCCGCTGATCTGTACGATGTGCGAGTGATGAAGAAGCCTATCCAGTAATGCCGCCGTTAGTGTCGTATCGTCAGCGAACGCATTTGA
>JBHOHG010000011.1:0-163336 GCA_043422575.1 bacterium sp. HQB-39
TATATCAAAGCCTCAGTCGAAAGACTGGGGCTTTTTTACATCTGAATATCGGTGATGTAGACGTATTGCCAACAAGAAAGCAGCGGTTTGTTCTTTCTACAAACAAATCCGCGTGTTGGTGGTTCGACTCTCTGGATCGCCAGCCCGGTCCCCCCTGCCATATATCAAAGCCTCAGTCGAAAGACTGGGGCTTTTTTACATCTGAATATCGGTGATGTAGACGTATTGCCAACAAGAAAGCAGCGGTTTGTTCTTTCTACAAACAAATCCGCGTGTTGGTGGTTCGACTCTCTGGATCGCCAGCCCGGTCCCCCCTGCCATATATCAAAGCCTCAGTCGAAAGGCTGGGGCTTTTTTACGTTTGAATATCAGTGATGTAGACGTATTTCCAACAAGAGCAGAAGTTTTCTCTTTCTACAAACAAACGCGCGTGTTGGTGGTTCGACTCTCTGGAGCGCCAGCCCGGTCCCCCCTGCCATATATCAAAGCCTCAGTCGAAAGACTGGGGCTTTTTTACATCTGAATACCGGTGATGTAGACGTATTGCCAACAAGAAAGCAGCGGTTTGTTCTTTCTACAAACAAATCCGCGAGTTGGGAGTTCGAATCTCTGGAGCGCCAGCCCGGTCCCCCCTCTCATATATCAAAGCCTCAGTCGAAAGACTGGGGCTTTTTTACGTTTGAATATCGGTGATGTAGACGTATTGCCAACAAGAGAGCAGAGGTTTTCTCTTTCTACAAACAAATCCTCGTGTTGGTGGTTCGAATCTCTGGAGCGCCAGCCCGGTCCACTCCTGCCATATATCAAAGCCTCAGTCGAAAGACTGGGGCTTGAATATCAGTTGATCGGTTTAGCGGGTTCCTCTATAGGAATGAATAACATGCCATCCATGATCTTATTTGGACTTTCGGCATAGAGAGCTCCCCAAGCATAGCGCATGTTCACGGGTCTACTCAGGAAGGATTTATTGGCTTTATTTTGAGCATGAAAGTCGATAAATGAGTCAGGGTATTGATTGTCAAATAACCTAAAATTCAAAGTGTCTTGTTCTTCAATAAAGGTTTCCACATCATCTAACCAGCGATGGTGTTCATGGGTATTGGCTGCGAGTGTGCCCTTGTATCCCATTTGCATCACATTGTAGGTTGTGACGTCAGGGTAACGTTTATGAAGCGCTTCAATCATGGATGCGTATACGGGGGTTGCATGTATGTTATGTGCCCAGACAAAAGTTTGCCCTGTTATTCCAAACCATTCATCAATAAGCCACTTCAGATTTTCTGCGGATTGGTCATTGGTAAATCTATTGTCTATATCATTAATAATAAAGTGAGACTGTGCTTTGAGGCTTTTGGTCACTTGAAGCCAGAAAGAGGCATAGTCTCTAAATTCACGTGGCTGCTGCGGATTGTAAGCGGGAACAACTTCGGCTTTTTTTTGTTCCGTCAGTAGAGCAATAAGGGTTGTTAGTTCGTTAATCAGTATTCTATGGTCGACGTGAGTAAATGGTGTGTTTGCATACCAAGGGCACATCATTCTCGGAGCAAGCGTTTTAATGTCGTCGTAAGTCGTGGTGAGTATTCCCTTAGAGTTTAAGTAGGTTTCTAGCTCATCAAACATCACACTACAACCTGGATCACTATTGATTCGAGCATCATAGCCAACTAACAATAGCGGTCGCGTGGTTTGGTCAAGCGTTTGGACGTAAGCTAGTAATCCTTGTACCTCTTGGCTATATCGGTGCCCGTACATGTAATTGGCGTTGGGGCCAATGACCGCTTCTCCAATAGATTGCTGGTTGTTCAGGTAACTTTGCCATGCCGATAATCCATCATAGAGGCCCGCTTCAAAAGCGATTAATTCTAGATTACCTTCCTGATGCAGTGCTTTAGCCATTCGCGCTTTATAGCTATAGGCTTTCGAGCCTTGATGCGTTCGTTCACCTACGCCCACCACATCAATACCTTCTACCGCCTTTATAAATCCTTGTAAATCACTATTGCCGTAATGGATATCAGTACTCTTAAGTGGCTGTATATCTAGAGATAAAGGCTCCTCATTATTACCACTTCCACTACCACACCCAGCCAGAAAAATGCTTAGGATCACACCATATGTTTTCATACTATTTGCTCCTTTTTTAAACAGATTGTAAGTTGACCGTTTGCTTAAAAAAGAAGCGTTTAAATGGTTTGTGACAGGTAACTTAGAGTAATGACTTAAACTGCGGTCAGCAGCAAAGATACCGTATGTGGAATTTATATTTCTAATAGTTCACTCAATTTAGGGGAAGGCGTTCTCATTAATCTTTGACATATTTTTGACGCGAATGAACCCAGCCAATGAAGTGATTATCGATAACAGAGTTGGGTATATACCCAAGTAACCTCGAGATGCTAGGTTCAGCGAGAGCTGCTTGGGTTGTTTGTAAGGTGATTTGATAGCAAGGCATTACTTTGCAGATCTAGTGGCTCTAAATCAAGAAGTAATAACACAGCTAGCGAGCCAAGCAGACTCGCCCTTAGGGAGCCTGTCACTGGCATCACTTCTGCGTTAGAGGCATTGAAAATAGAGTGACTATTTCCTGTACCTCTGCCTTGAATTGAAACCAGTGACAAGGCTCTGAATACTGCATCTTGAAGTCACTTGGGTATACTATACCTTGGTGACTTCAAGGTGCCGTATTTAGAGCTATTGGCTTTGTAAAGTCATGCTTTATTTGCCAGCCTAGAAACTCTCGCTAAATCGAGTACCTCGATGTTACTTAGGTAGATTAAACAATAGAAAATAGGATCCTGTTATGCCTCATTTACGACTTCGTGCTGTTGAACCTCAAGTAGTGCAAACGTTGTCCAAAGAGCTGATTGATGATTTACAGCCTTTGATGGATTGCCCAAGAGAAGATTTCACATTTGAGCATATTGCGTCGACATTTTTTCATGAAAACGAAGTAAGCCGTGCTTACCCATTTGTAGAAGTGCTATGGTTTGATCGCGGCCAAGCAGTGCAAGATCAGGTCGCTAAGTTGATTACGGAAAAGGTCCGTAAATATACTGAGGCAGAGATTGATGTCGCGGTGATATTCACGGCATTACAACCAGCTCAATATTATGACAATGGCGAGCATTATTAACTCGTACTAGAAAGAGAATCTTGGAGGAGAGAAATGAATCGGTGTTTTAAACTTGGGTGGTGTGTGCTGACGTTGGCACTAGCAACCCCTCTGTCTGCTAAGACACCATGGGAAAATATTAAAACACCAAGTGATGACTCTCCTCAAGTGATTGGTACTTACACCAATGGGTGTTTGCAAGGTGGCAAAGCGCTACCTCAGAATGGAACGGGGTATCAGATCGTCAGAGGGCAACGTAAACGCTATTTTGCTCATCCTGATACCGTGAGTTTTATTGAGTCTTTAGGAAAGTATTCTGACAGTAAGCTCGATACTTTGTTGCTGATTGCTGATCTCTCTTTACCGCAAGGGGGACGTTTTTCTTATGGTCACCGTAGTCACCAAACGGGGCTAGATGCCGATATCTGGCTACGCCTTCCAGAAGGAGCTTTATCTTCATCGCAGCTACAAAACGCCAAATCTTCCTCCGTTTTGACCACGAACCGTAAAAAAATCAATGGTAGCCGCTGGCAACAAGCTCACTTCGATATTATTAAATATTCTGCACTTTACCCGAATGTAGAGCGAATTTTTGTCCACCCTTTGATCAAGCAGAAGTTGTGTAACACGGAAGTGGAATCGGAAAAAGAGTGGTTACGTAAGGTGCGCCCTTGGTGGGGCCATCATGCCCATATGCATGTACGTTTAGCATGCCCTGAAGGGAATAGTCATTGTGTCCCGCAAGCAGCACCGCCAGAAGGAGATGGCTGTGGCGATGAGCTAATGAGCTGGATATTCCAACCAAGTACGCCGAGTAAGGGCACTAAGAAAAAGAAAGCACCGCCACCAGCCCCAGAGCAATGCCAAGAGATGTTAAAGTAAAAAAGCGCCGAGAAGGCGCTTTTTAGTTATCACAAACCAGAGAATGTTGAGCTCAGCTTAATCCGCCAAGCCTTGAATAATAACGAATTTCTCAAAGAGCTCTTCGTCAGTTTCTACATTATCAGGGTCAGTAATAATACACTTAGTGATCGGACATACTGACTGGCAGGTCGGCTTCTCATAATGGCCTTTGCATTCTGTACATAAGTCGGGATCGATCTCAAAGATAGTGTCGCCCATAGTGATTGCCCCATTCGGGCATTCTGGGTCACACATATCGCAGTTTATGCACTTGTCAGTGATCAATAAGGCCATAGTTTACTTGCCCGTAGGGTTACGAGTGTCTTGCCCTGTGTTCAGGTTACGCATAAGCAGAGCATACTCTAGGTCTAGATCTTCTGGTACAGGAATGAAGACAAAGTGACCATTACCTTTTGCATCCTCGACGGCTTGAGACTTACGGTTTTCCATCGCTTCAAGAGTGAATACGATGTTGCCTTTTGGGGTCATCAACTCTAGCGTATCGCCGACAAGGAATTTATTTTTCACTTCCACTTCTGCAAGATCGCCACGACGCTTGCCAGTAAACTCGCCCACAAATTGCTGTGCATCTGATACGGAGTAACCGTAGTCATAGTTTTGGTAAGTATCATGAGTATGACGACGTAGGAAGCCCTCGGTGTAACCACGGTGCGCTAAACTTTCTAGCGTGTTCATGAGGCTTTCATCAAATGGTTTACCAGCAACGGCATCATCGATCGCTTTACGATAAACTTGAGCAGTACGAGCACAGTAGTAGAAAGACTTAGTACGGCCTTCAATTTTCAATGAGTGTACGCCCATTTTTGTCAGACGTTCGACGTGTTGTACTGCACGAAGATCTTTCGAGTTCATGATATAAGTACCATGCTCATCTTCAAATGCCGCCATTTTTTCTTCTGGGCGATGGCTTTCAGCCAGTAGTACCACTTCATCTGTAGGCTTGCCTGCGCCAAGGGTTGGCTCACCACGACCTTCAGCTGCATCAGCAGACTGGACTTCAATCGCCTGAGCTTCATTTGGATCAAACTCTTCAACGATTTGACCCACGTCGTCTTCTTTGCCTTTTTCTACTTTGTATTCCCAACGGCAAGCATTGGTACATGTACCTTGGTTCGGGTCACGCTTGTTAATGTAACCAGACAGTAGACAACGACCAGAATACGCCATGCATAAAGCACCGTGAACAAAGACTTCTAACTCTGTTTCTGGGCAGTGTTCGCGGATCTCTTCGATCTCTTCTAGAGACAACTCACGAGATACGATGACACGCTCAACACCATTAGCAGCCCAAAACTTGACGGTTGCCCAGTTGACAGCGTTTGCTTGAACGGAAAGGTGAATAGGCATTTCTGGGAAAGCTTCACGCACCATCATGATCAGACCCGGATCAGACATAATCAGCGCATCTGGGCCCATCTCTACGACAGGTTTAAGGTCACGAATGAAGGTTTTCAGCTTCGAGTTGTGCGGCTGAATATTACACACGACGTACAGTTTTTTACCTTGTGCGTGTGCTTCATCGATACCGATTTGAAGATTAGCGTGGTTAAATTCATTGTTACGTACACGTAGGCTGTAGCGTGGCTGTCCCGCGTACACGGCGTCCGCCCCATAAGCGAAGGCGTAGCGCATGTTTTTTAGGCTGCCCGCTGGTGACAATAGCTCAGGTACGAATGCTTTCTCAGTTGTCATATTTATTTCTCTTAGTCTGATCTCAAGTCAGGCCTATTCCACCATATGGAATAGGGGGCGCAAATTTTACGCTAAAACACTTATTATGACTAGGGGAAATATTGAGGAGAATGGGAGCGTAAGAAACTCACGCTCCGAAGACTTTAAAGTCAGTTGGTTAAGAGTCGCGTTTAAGCTGATTGGTTCGGTAGACCACCCAAAGCATCGTACAAGTTCGGCAATAGTGCGCTTAATTCACCACACAATAATGAGAAGTCCGCATCAAATCGCGCCGCTTGATCTTCGCGTGGAATATCGTCGTTTTGATCTTTAAGATCATCGGAAAACTTGAGGCGTTTTAGGCTTGCATCTTCAGCGAGCACAAACTCGATACGATCTTGCCAATTGATCGCCAATTTCGTGACAAGTTTGTCAGCTTCGATATGGCTCAGGATCTCGTCTGCGGTCAACTCTTGTTTCTTACAACGGATAACACCGCCATCTTCAAGTACAGACTTTAGCTCCGCCTCATCAAGCATGGTAATTCCAGCTGGTGTATTGCCACTTTTTACCCACTCTGTAAGCGTAGTTTCGATAGCTTGCTCTGGAATGGCAGGGACAACAGGCAAGCTACCCATGGTTTTACGCAGAAGCGCTAAGACGTCTTCAGCTTTTTTATAGCTGCTTGAGTCAACGAGGATAAAGCCTTCTTTTGGTAGGATCAGCACATTGGTATGACTGCTACGGCTAAATGCACGCGGCAGAAGATCCATGACAATATCGTCTTTCAAGTTGTCTTTTTCTTTTTTCTTAAGAGGGCGACCTTCTTGAACTTCCATCGCTTCAATTTTCGCGTTCAATGACTCCTTGATCACCGACGCTGGCAGCATTTTCTCTTCTTTTTTGGCACAGATAAGAATGCGGTTTTCCGACACATGAGTCATCATGTCGCCATGTTTACCCATCGCAGTGACCCAACCAAACTTCTGTTTATCTTGGCTACCACATGGTGTGAAGCGGAACTCTGCCAGCTGAGTTTCGAGCTGGTCAGCGTTGAATTGAATGTCACGGTTGAAGCGGTATACCAGACAGTTTTTGAACCACATAATTTTTCTCTAGGCTGGAAACTAAGCCGCTAATCATAGGCAATTTTGCTTCTAATGTCTTACTCCAAATGCAAAATATCGCGATGAATTTGATAAGAAAGTTATATTAAAAATTGTTTTCAAAGGTCACAAAAGTGTCATAATTAGTCGTAATAATGCTTAACATTGCAAAGGGTTATGCCCTGAAACTGACTCATAAACATAAGGTTATTCAATTATGTCTAGAAGGATTTTGGTTGTTGAAGACGAAGCGCCGATCCGTGAAATGTTGTGTTTCGTGCTTGAGCAGAAAGGGTATCAAGCTGTTGAAGCAGAAGATTACGACACGGCTGTGAATAAATTAGCAGAACCATTCCCTGACTTGGTCCTGCTGGATTGGATGTTACCTGGTGGAAGCGGTATTAATTTCATCAAGCACATGAAGCGAGAAGAGTTAACCCGCAACATTCCTGTTGTGATGTTAACGGCCCGTGGTGAGGAAGAAGACAAAGTTAGAGGTCTGGAAGTCGGTGCGGATGATTACATCACCAAGCCATTCTCTCCTAAAGAGCTGGTCGCGCGTTTGAAAGCGGTCATACGTCGAGTGACACCAACGGCATTGGAAGATGTTATCGATGTGCAAGGTTTGAAACTGGATCCAGTCTCTCACCGTGTAACGGCGAATGATCAACCGCTAGACATGGGACCAACAGAGTTTAAAATGCTGCACTTCTTCATGACCCACCAAGAGCGCGTTTACAGCCGTGAGCAATTGTTGAACAACGTCTGGGGAACCAACGTGTATGTGGAAGATCGTACGGTTGATGTTCACATTCGTCGACTTCGTAAAGCGCTAGAAGCGGCTGGGCATGATAAACTGATACAAACCGTGCGTGGAGCGGGATATCGTTTCTCCACTAAAGCTTAAACACCATTTATGGAGCATTGAATGGTTGAAAGGTTAACTTGGAAAAAGCTGGCTTGGGAGCTGGCTTTTTTTTACGCCCCTTGGATTATCGTTGGCTGGATCTTTGGAAATATGTCTTGGCTGCTTTTGGCGGCGACGGCATTACAGCTAGTATGGCATTTACACAACCAGATTCGTTTGTCGGCATGGCTGTGGGATGAAAAACGTCTTACACCACCTTCTGGTAGCGGTAATTGGGAGTCTTTGTTCAACGGGTTATACCGTTTACAGCAAAGGCAACGACGTAAACGAAAAGAGTTAACCAATTTGATTCGACGTTTCCGCAACGGTGCGGAATCCTTACCGGATGCTGTTGTGGTATTCCGTAGTGAAGGCAACATTGTTTGGTGTAACAAACTGGCGCAACATCTACTAGGTTTTCATTGGCCTGAAGACTCAGGTCAACCTATCTCTAACTTGATCCGCACCCCCGATTTTATCAAGTACATCAATAAGAATGATTTTTCTGAACCATTAGAAATGCGTTCCCCTCTCAATGTGGAGCGGATGCTGGAATTGCGTATCGTGCCTTATACGGAAGGGGAGCACCTGATGGTGGTACGTGATGTCACTCAGTTGAAGCAACTTGAAGGGATGAGACGGAACTTCTTTGCTAATGTCTCTCACGAACTCCGTACCCCAATGACGGTGTTACAAGGTTATCTTGAGATGACCGAAGACCCAGATATGGTGGTTGGCCCAATGTGGACCAAAGCGCATGGGGTAATGACAGAGCAGCTAAATCGAATGAACAGTTTGGTGAATCAACTGCTCACTCTCTCTAAAATTGAAGCGGCACCGATGCATGAGCTTGATGAGGTTGTCAATGTGCCTGCAATGCTGGATGTATTGGAGAAAGAAGCAGTGAGCCTGAGTGGTGAGCATGGCCATAAGCTGTTTTTCGAGGTGGATGAAAAGCTACGTGTATTTGCAGATGAAGACCAATTGCGCAGTGCGATCTCTAACTTGGTTTACAATGCGGTGAAATATACCCCACCCGGCGCAACGATTAATGTGCGCTGGTATGAGACGCCACTCGGGGCTCATTTAGAGGTCAAAGACAGTGGCGAAGGGATTGAACCTCAGCACCTTCATCGCTTAACCGAACGTTTTTACCGAGTGGATAAAGCACGATCTCGGGATACGGGAGGGAGTGGACTTGGCTTAGCGATTGTTAAGCATGCTTTAACCCATCATGATTCTCACCTTGAAGTCCACAGTGAGGTCGGAGTCGGGAGTGAATTCTCTTTTGTGTTGCCTATGAGGCTGGTGGTTCGATGAAAAAAAATCGTCTCTTTGAACGGGTTTCTCTATTGCCAATGATCCCCCCTTGTCTCCTGTTACTGGCTAGCTTCAGTTGTTTGGCGGAGAGTAATGAACCTCATCTTCCTCATTATCAAAAAGTGCCCGGTGTTTCAGGAAATTTGCTCAGTGTTGGCTCGGATACCTTAGCAGGGATGACCACGCTTTGGGTTGAAGAGTTTAAGACGTATTATCCGAACATTAATGCCCAAGTACAGGCATCGGGCTCTTCGACTGCGCCACCCGCATTAACCGAGCAGACCGCACAGTTTGGTCCCATGAGCCGAGCGATGCGGCTGCGTGAGGTGGAGTCATTTGAGCGTCAACATGGTTACAAGCCAACAGCACTGCGAGTTGCGATCGATGCGATTGGGATCTTTGTTCATCAAGATAACCCGATTACAGGGCTTAACTTCCAGCAGTTAGATGCGATCTTTTCAACCACATTACGTTGTGGGCAACGCCGTACCATCACAAGTTGGTCTCAACTTGGCATTGAGCAGCAATGGGCGAAACGCAATGTTCAGTTGTTTGGCCGAAATTCGGTATCAGGTACTTACGGCTATTTCAAAAAAAATGCGTTATGTGGCGGTGATTTTAAACGTCGTGTGAATGAACAGCCAGGCTCTGCCTCTGTGGTTCAATCCGTTGCGTCTACCATCAGTGGTATTGGTTACTCTGGTGTCGGTTACCGAGTGGCGGGAGTGCGCCTAGTGCCTGTTGCCGAAGAGGGGAGTGATTACGTTGTCGCGAACAGAGCAAGCATCTTGTCTGGTGAATACCCCTTGTCGCGTCATCTGTATGTTTATGTCAATAAGCACCCAACTAAACCGCTGCCTCCTTTAGAGGCGGAATTCATTCGCTTTATCTTTTCATTTCAAGGTCAGGCGCTGGTGGCGAAAGATGGCTATGTCCCGCTTACGGCTGAATTTGCTCGGCAAGAATTGGCTAAGGTTGGCTTGTAGCCAACCTTTTCTTTATCCCGTGAATGATTCGACCAGCTCTAAAGTCCAATCCGCGTTGTTCCAACGCTCGACTTCCTCTTGAAGGTCGACATGTAACAGTTTGTTGTTTTCCAGCCAACCCTGCTCCTGGCTGGATATTTTCCAATGGGTCTCATTGATAATCTCTATAGCGATCATCACACTCGGTTCATCGTTTCGCTGACCATTGACGATGATTGCCAGCCGTAAAATCTTAATCAAGGCCAATATCTGAGATTGTTTATAAAGGTTAAACGTAGGCATTTCAGCGAGCTTTAATGCTTTACGTTGAAAGCGAGCGAGTGTGGCAAGTACTAACTGTTGTTCACTGTTGAAACCAGGCATATTGGTGTGCTGGAGGATGTAGGATGAATGCCGATGGAAACCGCGAAAGCTGATACTTAGCCCCACTTCATGCAGAAGCGATGCCCACTCAAGTAATGGAACGAGTTCGCTCTTCTTTTTGATACCGAGCGCGCTATGCAGCGGTTTCAACAGTTCGATGGCATAACCTTTGACACGAGCGGCATGTTCCAAATCGACCAGATGGATTTTGGCAAGGTTTTCAGTGGTTCTCATGCGAATATCTGAACGAGCGAAACGCTCTTCCATTTCGTACAGTAAGCCTTCACGAAGTGCTCCGTCTGAGAAGTGCATCTCCTCGATGGCGAGATCTTGAAAAATGGCACTCAAAATCGCGACGCCAGCGGCGAAGACGGGCTTTCTTTCTTCAGTGAGACCTGAGAGCTGTATGGTGTCGATAGAGTCAAACTGGCAGAGCGTTTCAATGAGTTTATTCAGACGCTTTAAGTTGATAATGCCATCTTCGTAACCCAGTCCAATCAAGACTTCACGGATGGCCTTGATAGTCCCTGAAGAACCAAAAGCGGTATCCCAGCCTTTTTTGCGGTACTTGCGTGCAATCGGCTCTAAACGCTGCTCAGCAGCGAGTACGGCTTTACTGAAGTTCTTTGGGGTCAGTTTTCCGTTAGCGAAATAGGCGTTGGTAAAACTGACGCATCCCATTTGCTTACTGTTGACTAAATCGGGCTCGAACCCTTTCCCGATGATCATCTCTGTGCTACCACCACCGATATCGACCACCAGTTTAGCGTGCGACTCCACTTGAGTATGAGCAACACCCGTGTAAATGAGTCGAGCTTCCTCTTCTCCGGGAATGATTTCAATGGGAAAAGGGAGCACTTCGGCGGCACGTTGTAAAAAGAGGTGAGCGTTGTTTGCGAGTCTGAGAGTGTGTGTCGCTGCGATTCTGACATTGCTAGGCTCAAACCCTTGTAACCTTTCGGCGAACATCGCTAAACACTCTAAACCACGCTCCATGGCGGCGTGGCTCAAGTTTTGCTCTTGGTCCAACCCTGAAGCAAGTCGAACTCTCTGTTTGTGGCGGCTAATCAGTTGAAGATCTTGGCCAACGACTTTAGCTACGACCATGTGGAAGCTGTTGGATCCTAAGTCGATGGCAGCAATATGTCGGACGTCTTGATCAAGTGCTTGCGGCATTCGTATCGCTCTGTAATTTCTGCTTTCTTACTTGTTTCTCTATGTTTTTAAGATAGTCATAGATGGCAACTTGTGAGCGGACTTTTTTCTTATTGCCGCGTTTTACATACGTGTTGCTCATCTCTTTGTCTATCAAACGCGCTTTTACTGTATCGGTAAAATGGATATTTACAATGTCGATAATGCGCTGTTTCAAACGTGGATCACGGACTGGCGCCGTGACTTCTATACGATTATCGATATTACGCGTCATCCAGTCTGCGGAAGAGACATAGACTTGGGGATCGCCATCGTTATGGGTAATGAGCACGCGTGGGTGTTCGAGGAAGCGATCAACGATACTGATGATATGAATATTCTCACTAACGCCAGCCACTCCCGGAACCAAAGAACACATACCTCGGATGATCATTTTGATGTCGACACCTGCGGAACTGGCCCCATAGAGTTTGTTGATCAGTCCTTTATCCACTAGGTTGTTCACTTTTAATGTCAGCCCTGCTTTTTTTCCTATCTTGGCGTTGGCGATTTCGTTGTCGATCAATCGGTATAGCTGTTTACGAGAATTGCGTGGCGATACGATCAGGTGATTGTATTTTACGGGGCGATAGGGGTTTTCGATGTAACCAAATACGCTGCGGATCTCATCAGTAAGCTCTTGATCTGCAGTGAGCAATGAAAAATCCGTGTAGATACGCGCTGTTTTTTCGTGAAAGTTCCCCGTTCCAACATGAGCATATCGGACAATGTCTTCCCCTTCGCGACGGCTGATCAAGAGTAATTTGGAATGGATTTTCAAACCTGGTGCGCCAAAGACAACGTGAACGCCAGCTTCAGTGAGTACTTTCGCCCACTCGATGTTGGCTTCCTCGTCAAACCTTGCCTGTAACTCCACCACGACAGTGACGTTTTTCCCATTATGAACGGCGTCAATCAGTGAGTTCATCAAACGCGAATTCTTGGCGACGCGGTAGATATTGATTTTAATGCTCAATACTTTCGGGTCGAACGACGCTTGGCGAACCAGCTCGGTCATATGGTCGAAAGTGTGGTAAGGGTAATAAAGTAAAATATCTTGATGTTTAATGGCATCGAAGCTGTTATCGAAACCTTCAAAGTCGGCGCAGGTCATTGGCGGGAGTGGGCGGTTTTCTAAATACTCACGTCCCACGTTTGGAAAGCCGATAAAATCTTTAAAATTGTGGTAGCGTCCACCAGGGATCAGGCTGTCATAGTTAGAAATTTTGAGCTTATCGCAGAGAAATTCCAACATGGCTTGCGGCATGTCACGTTCGTAGACAAAACGTACGGGCATAGCGGTCAGGCGCTGGCTGACACCTTCAGACATCTGCTCCAGTAGGCTGTGTTCGACTTCGTGGCTAAGATCGTACTCGGCATCACGTGTCATTTTCATCGCAAAGCCATTAAGCTCTTCGTAGTCAAAGAAGCCACGGAACAGATCTTCAAGGCAGTACCGAATAATGTTGTCGAGCAGAATAATGGTTTTTCGACGTTTGCCTTTCTGTTCAGGCACCATCACAAACCGTGGAAGGTGGTCGGTTGGGATCTCGATGAGTGCGTAGTCTGAGCGTGTTTCTTGTTTGAGCTCCGCCACAATATACGCGTATTCGTCCTTTAAAAATTCGAGTACATCAATGTCATCACGCATCATCAGTGGCGTGATATGAGGCAGGACTTCTTTACGGAAGTATTTTTTGATCCATTTGACTTGGGCATCATCGAGTTGATGCTCATTAACCAGAAAGATGCGGCGTCGAGCCATGTCTCGAATCAGCTCACTGTAAAGCTCATCAAAGCGTTCATTGAGTTTTAATGCTTTGGTCTGCATTTTCGCAAGAAGGTGCTTGGAGTTGTCGTTGCCCACTTTGCCTACTTTACCCACTTTACGTTCTTGATTGATTAAGATACGACGTTTGACATCCGCAAACCGCACCTTATAGAACTCGTCGAGATTGTTGGAAAAAATACCGAGGAACCGAATACGTTCAATGAGAGGAACGGTTTTATCTGCCGCTTCTTGTAACACACGTTCGTTAAACGATAACCAGCTTAATTCTTTTTCGATGTAGAGTTTTTCCGCACTCATAGTCCTATCCAACTTATCCGTAAATTGATACACCCAGCATTGAGTTTGTACCCACTTCACTCGCCGTCATCACACCTAACAAAACCGAGCTAGACAAAGGGGCTGTCGTTCTGTTACAAACCCAATTACTTTAGGTATAGCTAAAGTAACTGTTAAATTTATGATTTAGAACATTATGTTGTTATTGTTACAGATTTATTTCATATCACCATTTGCATAAGACTTGTACTCTTTTCAAACATTTATTTGATCATGTAATAAAACTGTCATCTAAGCGCAATAATATGCTATGAGTTTAAATAGAGTAGATGGGTCAAATGGCACAAGCCGAATTTACATTGCAGGAGCGAGACAGGAAGCGATTTATTACCGATCGACTTTTTCGTTTTGCGGTGTCTTGCGGTGGCGTCGGAGTGCTGGCAGCGTTAGTGCTGATTTTCATCTATTTGGCAATGATCATCTTGCCTCTCTTTTCTGACGCAAGCATCAAAACCAGCGTCAAAACGTTACCCCTTGAGCTTAATAGCCCTGTTGCCGTTTCTATCGACGACTATGCGCAACGAGCTTACACCATTGAACGTGATGGTGTGGTGGCTTTCTGGGACCTCGACCAGCAGCAAAATATCCTAACTCAACAACTTCCCATCGTTCCAACGGGATATGCCAAAACGGTTTCTGCGCAAGGCTGGCATGGATTTGTGGACCTTCGTGGCCAAGTGGTGTTGTTTAAACCTGAATATCGTTCCTTGTTATCAAAGACCAAACAATCGCCAGAAATTCAATATTTGCCTCACGGGATTGAGCTGCCAGAAAGTGGCGTTGATAACCCAGTTTTGAATTTTACGTTTTCTGTTGATGAGCAACGTAGAGCCACCGTGGCTTGGTATGACACACAAAATCAGGTGCGTATTTTGTGGCAAAACCACCAAGGTAGTTACCAGTACGTTACTTTGAAACAGCCACTGGCGCAGCTCGATCAAATGTTGTTATCCCCTGATGGGAATCTACTCTATTTGCGAACGGGTTCAGAATTGGTTGTGGTGAGCAAGCAAAAACAAGAGTTTGTGGTGCGTGAAGTTCTGGACTTAACGCAAGGGGATACCAAGCACTCAGTAAGAACCATTGATATGCTGTCGGGAGCTTACTCTTTGATGGTGACCCATAACGATGGCAAAGTGTCACAATGGTTCGATGTATGGCAGGGTGAGGAACGTACACTCGCACACATCCGAGACTTCAAACTGGCTTCAGAAGTGCAGTTTTTATTGCCTGATAGTTACCGAAAAGGCTTTTACAGCTTTTACACCAATGGCACTTTGCAAAGTCATTATACGACCAGTGAGAAACTGGCGTTGTTTAATCGTGCCTATGATAAAGCGCCGCTGCTTGCCGCGATGTCCCGCAATGAACAGTATCTGGTGACATACGACACTCAAGGCTTGAGTGTCGCGCATGTGGATAACCCTTACCCAGAGGTCTCTCTCTCTTCTTTGTGGCAGCAGGTATGGTATGAAGGCTATCCAGAGCCAGACTTCGTTTGGCAGTCCACGTCGGCCAGTGATGATTTTGAGGCTAAATTTAGCATGGTGCCAATTGCCTTTGGCACGATTAAGGCTGCGATGTTCGCCATGCTGTTTTCTGTGCCTCTGGCCGTGTGTGGTGCTATTTATACCGCGTACTTCATGTCTCCACGCATGCGACGGATTGTGAAACCCTCGATTGAATTAATGGAAGCGTTACCGACGGTGATCATCGGCTTCCTTGCTGGGCTGTGGTTTGCGCCCATCATTGAAAATCACTTGATTACTGTGCTGGTGGCCGTTGTGGTGCTGCCTTGCAGCACCATCTTGATTGGCGGACTATGGTCTTGTATTCCGATGGCATTTCGCCACCGACTGCCGAATGGGCTGCATGCTTTAATCCTCATGCCTGCACTGGTCGCGATGTTGGCTCTGATCATAGTAACAGCGCCGCATATTGAACAATGGGCCTTTGATGGCGATATTCGTTTGTATCTGACAGAGCAAGGCATTGGTTTTGATCAGCGTAATGCATTGGTGGTGGGTTTAGCTATGGGATTTGCAGTGATCCCAACCATCTTTACCATTGCTGAAGATGCGATTTTTTCTGTTCCTAAGCACTTATCTGACGGTTCACTGGCTCTTGGTGCGACTCAATGGCAAACCTTGGTGTATGTGGTACTGTTGACCGCAAGCCCAGGTATCTTTTCTGCCATTATGATGGGACTAGGTCGCGCGGTTGGGGAAACGATGATCGTGTTAATGGCAACAGGGAATACGCCGCTGCTCGATTGGAATATCCTAGAAGGGATGCGAACTTTATCGGCAACCATTGCCGTAGAGTTACCCGAATCTGAAGTCGGCAGCTCCCATTATCGTTTGCTATTTTTGGCAGCCTTAATTCTATTTATATTTACGTTTGCGGTGAACTCCTTAGCGGAGTTAGTACGCCAACGTTTGAGAGATAAGTATCGTGCGCTTTAGACGACAATTAGAAGTGAGACTGTGGCGTGTTTAAGTGGTTTAGAACAGGAGCGCCATGGGTTTGGTTAACAGGGGGAGCGGTAAGCATTAGCTTACTTTCAGTGCTCGCCCTGTTGCTGTTTATTGGCTGGAAGGGGTTGACTTACTTTTGGCCTGCGCCTTTGTATCAATGGCAGCTAGATGAGCGCATTCAAGCACGATTTTCTCAGCATATTGATACGGATGTGCTGATTGGCCAAGTCTATCAAACCGACTATATCCCAAAAGCACAGCTGTCCGAGTTCGATCAGCAGTTTGCGGATGCGGAAGGCAAGTTTGCACAGCGGTTAAGCATTAAAGTGGCGAATCGCGGTTTATATCCCTCTGATTTTGTTTCTATGTTGCAAGGGCAACTTGGGGAGGTCTCAACACCTGAGGATCTGGTGGTGATTGAGCGCAGCCGAGGGGGGGATTTCTTCGGTCGTTTATTGGCGTTTCAAGATGGCGACGATCGTACCTACGGCAACCTCGACAGTGTGCTTGATGAAAAATTGCAATTTGCTCAAGGGCTGCGCGATGAAATCAATAACATCGTTCTACAACATATTAAACAGTTGAGCTGGCAACTCGAACAGCTTCGTTTAGATAAGCGCAAGCGTGAGCTTAATGACAGTATCACGCCAGCCTACCTTGAGCAGTATCAAGAGCAGAAGAAGGCATTAGAAGCCGATCTTGCCACTTACGACTTGCAGTTAGATGGGCTGAGATTACAGCTGTCTGGCTATACGATTCTCGTTGAAGATATGGCTGGGCGTAAGAAAACGATCCTGCTCAGTGATGTGTTGGATTACTGGTACCCAAATGCGTTGAATGGCGCTGAGAAAGTCGCACACTGGTCAAAGCAAGTGTGGAAGTTCCTGTCACAAGCACCTCGTGAATCCAACTCTGAAGGTGGCATTTTTCCAGCCATCTTTGGTACGGTGTTCTTGGTGTTGATCATGTCAATCATCGTGATGCCTTTAGGGGTTATTGCGGCCATTTATTTACACGAATATGCCAAGAATAACGCGTTTACTCGTTTGATCCACATTGCGGTGATTAACCTCGCAGGCGTTCCATCCATTGTTTATGGTGTATTTGGTCTAGGCTTTTTTGTATACACTATCGGTGGTTCGATAGATTCCCTGTTTTATGCGGAACGTCTGCCAGCGCCAACGTTTGGTACGCCGGGGCTGCTTTGGGCGGCATTAACCCTAGCGGTGTTGACGTTACCGGTTGTGATTGTGACTACAGAGGAAGGCTTAACTCGGATCCCTAACTCTGTGCGTCATGGCTCATTGGCGTTGGGCGCGACTCAGTTTGAAACCTTATGGCGCGTGGTTCTGCCGATGGCAACACCAGCGATCATCACAGGACTTATTCTTGCGATTGCCCGTGCGGCAGGGGAAGTTGCACCGTTAATGCTGGTGGGCGTGGTAAAATTGGCTTCCAGTTTGCCAGTAGATGGGCAGTTTCCCTACATACATTTGGAGCGTAAGTTCATGCACTTAGGCTTCCATATTTACGATGTTGGTTTTCAAACGTCTAATATCGAAGCGGCTCGACCGTTGGTTTACGCGACCTCTTTCTTGTTGGTGACAGTGATCATCGGGCTTAACTTAACCGCAATCAGTATTCGTAATAATTTACGAGAGAAGTACCGTACCTTAGGACAAGATTAACCATGTTTTCATTTGATAACACCTTAGGCTTTCAAGCACCTTTGGATGTTCATAATTTAACGGATGAGCAGACTGCGATTACGATTGAGGACCTCAATCTCTTTTACGGTCAAACGCAAGCCTTGCATGGTATTTCGATGCGTATTCCTAAGGGGCAGGTTACCGCCTTTATCGGCCCTTCAGGCTGTGGTAAATCCACTTTATTGCGCTGTATTAACCGCATGAATGATTTAGTTGAAGGTTGTCGCGTCACTGGCAAAGTGAGCCTGCATGGTAAAAATGTTTATGATGGCGATGTTGATGTAGCGACCTTACGCCGTCGTGTTGGGATGGTTTTCCAAAGACCGAATCCTTTTCCCAAGTCCATCTACGAAAACGTGGTGTATGGGCTGAGATTACAAGGGATCAAAAACAGCCGCACGTTAGACGACGCCGTTGAGCGTTCGCTACGCAGTGCCGCGCTCTGGGATGAAGTGAAAGATCGACTGCATGAAAATGCTTTCGGTTTATCGGGTGGTCAGCAGCAGCGTTTGGTGATCGCTCGTGCGATTGCGATTGAGCCTGAGGTACTATTATTAGATGAGCCGACTTCAGCATTGGATCCGATATCAACTTTAACAATTGAAGAGCTTATCAATGAGTTAAAGACCCAATATACTGTTGTGATTGTTACACATAACATGCAGCAAGCAGCACGGGTGAGTGACCACACGGCCTTTATTCATATGGGGAAACTCATTGAATACTCGGATGCGGACACCATCTTCACATCGCCGCGAATGAAACAAACCGAAGACTACATTACAGGTCGTTACGGTTAATTGAGCGCGCAACACTTAAAAGGAACATCATGCACTTTGGTCGACATATTTCTGGTCAGTTTAATGTAGAGCTTGAAGCCATTCGTACCCACGTACTCACGATGGGCGGCTTGGTTGAGCAGCAACTCTCTTTTGCAATGCAGGCGTTGCACAAGGAGGACATTGAGCTAGCCCGAAAGGTGGTGCGTGATGATCATAAAGTCAACGCTATGGAAGTCTCTATCGATGATGCGTGCACTCGTATCATTGCGAAACGCCAGCCAACGGCTAAAGATTTGCGTTTGATTATGGCGATCATCAAGACCATTACCGATTTAGAACGCATTGGTGATGTAGCGACCAAGATCGCTTACGTTGCGATTGAAAGCCCTTCTTCCCAAGAAAGCCAATTTCACGTCTCTCTTGAGCCATTATGCCGTCAGGCGATCAATATGTTGCACCTCGTGTTGGATGCTTTTGCACGTATGGATGTCGATGCCGCAGCGGATGTGCATAAGATGGATGATAAAATTGATGCGGAGTATGAAGCGGTGATTCGTCAGTTAATGACTTACATGATGGAAGACCCGAAAAATATTCCGAGCATCTTGCAAGTCATGTGGTCGGCACGAGCCATTGAGCGTGTTGGTGACCGCTGTCAGAATATCTGTGAGTACATCATCTACTTCGTCAAAGGAAAAGATGTTCGCCATTTAGGCGAACAAGGTATCGATGACGTTTTAAAGTAGACCAATAACCTCAGTCTTTGCTGTCTCCTTTAGGGGCGGTCTCGGTGTTTTCTTTAGGGATTGTTTTGTTGCCATCACGATGTTCATTTGCATAGTGATCGGGGACAAAGGTTTGATCGGTTAAGGGGGCGCGAATGTAGCCCTCTTTGTTTATCATAGGCAAGGTAATGTCTGCATATTCCACCTCATGATAATCAATTTGACTGAGTAAGTGGCTGATACAATTTAATCGCGCTTTTTTCTTATTATCTGAGGGGACGACCCACCAAGGACAGTGTTTGGTGTCGGTATAAGCAAACATTTGATCTTTGGCTTCGGAGTAATCGGCCCAACGACGGCGAGACTCGAGATCCATCGGACTGAACTTCCATCGCTTGATCGGGGTGTTGATACGCTCTAAAAATCGTTTCTCTTGCTCTTCATCAGACACAGAAAACCAGTATTTCAGTAGGATGATCCCTGAGCGTTGCAGCATACGCTCAAATTCAGGGCAGGCTCGTAAAAACTCTTCGTACTCGTCTTGGGTACAAAAACCCATCACTTTTTCGACGCCTGCTCGGTTATACCAACTGCGATCGAATAATACGATCTCTCCCGCAGAAGGTAAGTGAGCGACATAGCGTTGAAAGTACCATTGCGTTTTCTCTTTCTCGGTCGGAGCGGGGAGTGCGGCAATACGGCAGATACGAGGGTTCAACTTTTCCGTGATGCGTTTAATCACACCGCCTTTTCCCGCCGCGTCACGACCTTCAAAAATTACGACGACTTTGAGCCCAGATTGTTTGACCCATTCTTGCAACTTGACCAATTCAATCTGAAGTCTTTCAAGCTCTGCTTCATACACTTTTTTCTTTAACTTTGCCAAACCGAAACTCCCTCTATCGCGCCTGTCTGTTTTTTATCCTAGTTATGAAGATACCGCATAATCAGGGCTCAAGGAAATGTCTGCAAGCTAGTATTGCTGAAGGGCGTGAACAAGGTTGGCGATGTGTTCTTCACCCGTTACTGGGATCTGATAGTCATCGAGATCCTTCGTTCCCATATGGCTGTCTGCGGATTGGAAATACATTTGGCTTGGTCGAACGGTTTTCCCTGAAAGGTGTACTTCTTTAACGCCGGTTTCTTGGACGATAAGCCCGACATTGCCTGCGTTGACACCGGCGCCAGCCATAATGGCAATATCACCTTGGGATTTTTCAACCATGGCGGTTAGAGTGTCGATACCTTGCTCAGCGCTAGCCGCTAAACCGGATGTTAGGATGCGTTCACAGCCGAGAAACTTCAGGATCTCTATGGCTTGATTATGGTCTCGACATTGATCGATGGCGCGATGGAAAGTACTGCCGAGTTGCAGTTCATGCACAAGGTTCATGATGTTCTGAGTGCAGGTTTGATCGATTTGCCCATTCGATTGTAGGCAACCAAACACAATGCCAGCAACCCCCGCTTCATAGGCCGCGTGGATATCCGCTAACATCAACTCTTGCTCCGACGGTGAATAGAGAAAGTCACCTTGGCGAGGACGAATCATGGCATAAACGGGAACGCTGGAATGGTGAGCGGCATACTGCATAAAACCATAGCTGGGGGTTAACCCACCCAGAGCGAGTGACGAACACAGCTCAATGCGAGTCGCGCCTCCAGCAATCGCACTGTGTAGAGATTCCGGATTATCAATGCAGACTTCTATTTCAAAACTCATAACTACCCCCAATAAAGCGAAGAGTGCATGTTAACAGCCCAATATTTCAGGAGGTAGTTAGCTGGTCAGCAGAAATGAGGTAAAGTTTGGCGATTTCACTTCCTCAAATCGGAAATTGAGAGCTACGCCTAAGGATATCTGCAACAGGTAGGTGCTTTAGGGAGAGTATACCCAAGTAACCTCAAGATGTTAGGTTCAGCGAGAACTGCTTGGGTTGTTTGTAAGGTGATTTGATAGCAAGGCATTGCTTTGCAGATCTAGTGGCTCTAAATCCAGAAGCGATAACGCAGCTAGCGAGCCAAGCAGACTCGCCCTTCGGGAGCCTGTCACTGGTTCCACTTCTGTGTTAGAGGTATTGAAAATAGAATGACTATTTCCTTCACCTCTGTCTTGAATTGAAACCAGTGACAAGGCTCTGAATACTGCATCTTGAAGTCACTTGGGTATATATCCTTTTAATGAACAAAAAAAGCCCGAAGATTCACTTCGGGCTTTTCATTAGACTTTACTTTTTAACTGATTGGCGTTGCGCTATAGCGCGAGCTTATTGCTGTATATCGTCCAACCAAACTACCCGAGTTGAGCTAGGGTAGCGCCAAGCAATTACTTGCTTAGGTCGTCTGCGTGCTCAGATAGGAACGCTGCAACACCTTTTGGAGATGCGTCCATACCTGCTTTACCTTCTTCCCATTGTGCAGGACATACTTCGCCGTGCTTCTGGTGGAAGTTAAGAGCGTCAACCATGCGTAGCATTTCGTCGATGTTACGGCCTAGTGGTAGGTCGTTAACTACTTGGTGACGTACAACGCCGTCTTCGTCGATTAGGAAAGAACCACGGAAAGCAACACCAGCTTCTGGGTGCTCAACGTCGTACGCTTGGCAGATTTCGTGTTTAACGTCTGCTACAAGTGGGTACTTAACTTGACCGATACCGCCATCTTCGATAGCAGTGTTACGCCATGCGTTGTGAGAGAACTGAGAATCGATAGAAACGCCGATTACTTCAACGCCTTTAGCTTGGAAATCAGCTAGACGGTTATCGAAAGCGATTAGCTCAGATGGGCAAACGAAAGTGAAGTCTAGTGGGTAGAAGAAAACAACCGCTTTCTTACCTTTAGTGAATTCTGCGAAGTTGAAGTTATCAACGATTTCACCGTTACCTAGAACTGCTGCAGCAGTAAAGTCAGGGGCTTGACGACCTACTAGTACCATTTTTTTGCTCCTAAATATTATGAGGGTATCCAAACCAAGGATGAGAGATGGTTTGGTCCGTGTTTGTACGAGACAAACTATAGTACAAATTGTAGTATTGAAAAAAGCGAATTAAATAGATTGAGTTAATCGAAAAAAACGATAACCGAAGACGATTGATTCAAGTTGAATTCGATATCTTTTGGATGCTGCCTTTCTAACCATCAATACGTGAGCAAGGTATTGGAAGTCAGGGGGCATCGATTGGCACCTATTCGATGTGAATTTGTGATGATGAAAGAATTTTATCGCGCAGTCATCTCCCCATCGTTTGGGTTCAGAAGCAATGTTAAGCACAAGAATTATGAATAAATGGCCTAGCCTCAAACAATTACACTATCTTATCACCCTCTACGAAACACGACACTTTAGTGATGCTGCCCAGCGTTGCTTTGTCAGTCAATCAACCTTAAGCAAAGGCATCCAGAATTTAGAAGAGCTGATTGGCTGCCCTCTGTATGAAAAAAAAGACAAAAAGAGCCCGCTGGTGTTCACTCAAGTCGGCGAAATGGTGGTTCAACAAGGGCGAGAATTACTCGCAAAAGGACAAGATTTAGTCGAGCTTGGCAGCCTGTGCCAAGGGGATAATATGCAAGGGCAGCTGAGAGTAGGCTGCATCCCAACGATCGCCCCGTTTTTGCTGTGCGATTTGGTTCAAGAAGTTAATCAGCGTTTTCCGCAGCTAAACTTGTTGCTGCGAGAAGATACCACCAGCAATTTGCTGACGGCGCTTCGTCACGGTGAGCTAGATGTCTTAATTCTTGCTCTGCCTGTGGACATTGAGGGGATGGAAAGCAAAGTGGTGGGCAAAGATCCGTTTCGGATGATCATCAGCCGCCATCAAGCCGATGCTTTGACCATGCCAATTAAGTACGCTGATCTTCCTGATGAGTATGTTTTTTTGTTAGAAAAAGAGCATTGCTTAACGGAGCATGCGGTTTCTGCGTGTCAGTTGACGGCCAAAGAGAAAATAAACCCGTTCACTGCGACCAGTTTGCATACCTTAGTGCAAATGGTGGCGAACGGTTTAGGCACCACCTTCATTCCGCAAATGGCCATTGAACATGGGTTGATCGCGAACCAAAATTTGCTCGTGGTTGATCCTCCGGGTCAAGATGCATTTCGCAACATTGGACTGGTTTGGCGTCCGAGCTCTTCTCGCGTGGATACTTTTAATGAGCTTGCGGATCTTGTGTCTGAATTACTCTAGCGATTAGTCGTAGATCGAATCACTCAGTTAAATCATCATAAATCGCACTGTTAAAGGTGCGATTTTTAGTGATATATGCTGTTTGTGTTTTTTATTTTGTAAAATTTCACAACTAAACTCAGTCGTAGCTTTCATAAAATTGTGAAATTTCACAATGTCAATTTTACTTCTTTTTATTCACTTCTGTATCTACGTAACCTCAATGCACGGGGTAAGTTGTTCATTTTATGCACATCAAACAAGCCGCTCTATGAGTACTCGGTCTCAGGTCACTGTTAATTCACTAATTTAAGTGAAATTAAATAACGTAACTTTACGAACATTTTGATGTTGATGTGAGGCTTGGATCACATCAGTACAAAACGTCGAAGTTTGATTTGGAACTTTTACTCTAATGATTGTTGGGCTAAGTTAAATCAGTAGGTTTACTACCATGGTCTAGATTGCGAAAGCTGCTCTCCTCAGTCAGATTGATTAAGAAGAAGCGATGTTTAACCGCCATTCTAGTGACACAAAAGATTCGTGTCTGTGGTTTGTTAGTTACAAATGTAATAGTGCAACTATCTAAGCAAGAAAAGGAAATCAGTATGCTTGCCCAAACACCTGAGCCGAATAATGTAAAACATCAAACTGACTCTAATGAGGCATTGAAGATTACGGGAGCACTGAGTGCTGAACATCAAGCGATCTTTCCGCTTCAAGCGCAGCAGTTTCTTTTAGAGCTGTGCCAACGTTATGCCGACCGCGTCGACGCCTTGCTTGAAGCAAGGGAAGTTCGTCAAAAGAGTATTGATGCCGGAACCTTGCCTGATTTCTTGCCGGAAACGCAAGATATCCGAGAAGGCAGTTGGAAGATCTTAGGGATTCCTGATGATCTGCTCGATCGTCGAGTTGAAATTACAGGTCCGACGGATCGTAAGATGGTCATCAATGCATTAAATGCCGATGTGAAAGTCTTCATGGCGGACTTCGAAGATTCGATGTCACCTGCTTGGCTCAAGGTATTGGATGGCCAAATCAATCTGCGAGATGCGGTAAACGGGGATATTAGTTACGTTAACCCAAATAATGGAAAACATTACCAGTTGACAGATGATCCCGCCGTATTGATTTGCCGTGTGAGAGGACTCCACCTCAAGGAAAAACACGTTCAATTTAATGACCAATCTATCCCTGGATCACTGTTTGATTTTGCACTCTACTTTTACAACAACCATAAGACCTTATTAAACAAAGGTAGCGGACCTTACTTCTATATTCCTAAGCTGCAATCTCATCATGAAGCAAAATGGTGGAGCGAGGTTTTCCATTTCACTGAAGATTACTTTGGACTGGATACCGGGACAATCAAAGCAACGGCATTGATTGAAACCTTACCAGCTGTATTTGAGATGGACGAGATCTTGTTCTCGCTTAAAGAGCATATCGTCGGATTGAACTGCGGTCGATGGGATTACATTTTCAGCTACATCAAAACGTTGAAAAAGTACCCTGATCGTATCTTGCCCGATCGCCAAGCCGTGACCATGGATAAGCCATTTTTAAATGCGTATTCGCGTTTACTGGTTAGAACGTGTCACAAGCGAGGTGCTTTCGCTATGGGCGGTATGGCCGCCTTTATCCCAGCCAAAGACCCCGATGAAAACCAAGCGGTTCTCGACAAGATCCACAATGATAAATCGCTGGAAGCGAATAATGGTCATGACGGTACATGGGTTGCGCACCCGGGGCTTGCTAGCACGGCAATGGAAGTCTTTTCTCGTACCCTAGGTCAAAAACAGAACCAACTCGATGTCACACGTCACGATGATGCAGCCATTACCGCAGAGGACTTACTACAGCCTTGCGCAGGGCAAAGAACCGAAGCGGGGATGCGCCATAATATTCGTGTCGCGCTGCAATACATCGAAGCCTGGATCTCTGGTAATGGGTGTGTGCCGATTTATGGCCTCATGGAAGATGCTGCGACGGCAGAAATCTCTCGAGCATCTATTTGGCAATGGATACAGCACCGAAAAACCTTGGACAATGGTGAAATCGTCACTAAGCCTCTCTTTGAGCGTTACCTAGCAGAAGAAATTGAAGTGGTGAAGCAAGAAGTTGGGCAATCAAGGTATGACGCCGGGCGTTTTGAAGAAGCCGCGCAATTGATGGCTCGCTTGACCACCAGTGATGAACTACCGAATTTCTTGACCATCCCAGGTTACGACTACTTGGATTAATCCCACTGCCTATCAAGGTACGGAATAACGTGAAACCTGCGAGCGGCGATGGATGTACCGACTCGCTCTGAACAGAAGCGCTTCTTAGTAAATATTAAGTGGTCGCTGAATTCATGAAACTATAAGAAGGACAGACCAATGACTTTGACTCGTCGCCAACAAATTGAAGCTCTAGAAAAAGACTGGGAAACCAACCCTCGCTGGGCACATGTTAAGCGTCCCTATTCAGCTGAAGAAGTCGTTGCACTTCGAGGTTCGGTAGTACCAGAAAACACCATTGCGCAACGTGGTGCGGACAAACTGTGGGCTCTGGTAAACGGAGAAGCGAAAAAAGGGTATGTGAACTGTTTGGGTGCACTGACTGGGGGACAAGCCGTTCAGCAAGCCAAAGCAGGCATTGAGGCGATTTATTTATCTGGTTGGCAAGTTGCGGCTGATAACAATACGGCTTCAAGCATGTACCCAGATCAATCACTGTACCCTGTCGACTCAGTTCCTGCGGTAGTGAAGCGCATCAATAACTCTTTCCGCCGTGCAGACCAAATTCAATGGTCTAACGGTAAGTCGCCAGAAGATGAAGGTGGCGTGGATTACTTCTTACCAATCGTCGCAGATGCGGAAGCGGGCTTTGGCGGGGTATTGAACGCCTACGAGCTGATGAAGTCTATGATTGATGCGGGCGCTGGGGGCGTCCATTTTGAAGACCAACTGGCGTCAGTGAAGAAATGTGGTCATATGGGCGGTAAGGTACTGGTTCCAACGCAAGAAGCGGTACAGAAGTTGGTCGCGGCGCGTTTAGCAGCAGACGTAGCGGGTACGACGACATTAGTAATTGCGCGTACTGATGCGAATGCGGCGGATCTGCTGACTTCGGATTGTGATCCTTATGATAAAGACTTTATTGAAGGTGAGCGTACGCAAGAAGGCTTCTATCGTGTCAGAGCGGGCATCGATCAAGCCATTGCTCGTGGTCTGGCTTATGCCCCATACGCAGACTTAATTTGGTGTGAAACAGCAACACCTTGCCTAGAAGAGGCGCGTAAGTTTGCTGAAGCTATTCATGCGGAATACCCAGACCAGCTATTAGCATACAACTGCTCTCCTTCGTTCAACTGGGAGAAGAACTTGGATGCAGAAACCATAGCGAAGTTCCAGCAAGAGCTGTCAGATATGGGGTACAAATACCAATTCATCACGCTCGCAGGTATCCACAATATGTGGTTCAACATGTTTGAGTTAGCGCATGATTACGCGAAAGGTGAAGGTATGCGCCATTACGTTGAAAAGGTGCAGCGTCCGGAATTTGAAGCGGCAGAAAAAGGTTATACCTTCGTTGCTCACCAACAAGAAGTGGGCACAGGTTACTTTGATAAAATGACCAATACCATTCAGGGGGGCAACTCTTCGGTCACGGCATTGACAGGCTCGACAGAGGAAGATCAGTTTTAGTTTTGTTCGCTACATTCTGTAAAGAGAGTGGTAGTACCAAAGTCTAAAATGTATTGATCGTGCATTTCTACCTAGAGAACCAAAGAGTGGCTTAGCCACTCTTTTTTTTGCACTGAGTTTGAGAAAGCGGTGATGACTTGGGGATTATCAAGTGGAGAGCTGGACTTTAGCTTTAGGAGGAGCAAATCAATATGAAGCATTATCAAGACACGACCGCAGCCCCAATAATTAACCGCCCGTTTGAGCCGCAGAGGACGGGATCGACAGTGACGAAGGCATGTGTGGTGTAGTATAGACCCTGTTGGAATAAGAAATCAGTGGGAGTGGGGAGTCATGAGAGAGCCGGTTTTTTGGAGACAGTTGGATTGATGTAATAGTTGAATTGATGTGATAGCTGTATTGACGGGAGAGCTGGGAGCATAAAAAAGCCACCCAAAAGAGGGTGGCTTGTACAATCGGATAAACCTTCAAAAGAAGCATCGTTCGGATGCGACGAATGACACTGTGCTTTTAGAGTTTAAAGAACTCAAGTAAGCGTTTTTGCTCATCGGCAAGACGAGACATATCGACACTGGCTTGTTTGCCTTCTTGAATGCCACTTACATTCTCATTCACGATATCAAACGTGGTTGCGACACTTTCAGAGACATTGTGAGTCACACTCGACTGCTCTTCAGAAGCGGTGGCCACTTGCGTATTGATGTCAGAAATATCAGTTACTGAGATGGCAATTTCATTGAATGAAGAGCTGAGTTTCTCGTTGATCTCACGAGAATCTTGTACCAACAACGTATTCTGCTGCATAAACTCGTTCGCTTGGGTCGCTTGCGACTGCAGCTTAGAAATGATGTCCTGAATGCTGATAGTGGATTCCTGAGTTTTGGCCGCAAGTGAGCGAACTTCGTCAGCAACCACGGCAAAGCCACGGCCTTGCTCACCGGCACGCGCTGCTTCGATGGCTGCATTCAGAGCAAGCAGATTTGTTTGCTCTGAGATACTGTTAATGACCTCGACCACAGAACCGATTTCAATCGAGAACTTGTTCAGTTGTTCAACAATCTCAGACGTTTCTTGTACCGAACTGGCAATCTTAGTTGAGATATTGTCAGAAGATGACAGTGCACTCTTACCAAGTTCGACGTTTTCAGTCGCTTTAGATGCGGCACGCTCAGCACCAGTGGCACTAGAGCTCACTTCACTTGCCGTGCTTGATAGCTGAGTAATTGCTGTCGAGATTTGTTCTACTTGGCTCAGTTCACGCTGTGCATTATCGTCAGCGGCTACCATGTTGCGCTCAAGGCTGAGACTTGATTCCCCGATGCGTTCAGAAATCTGGTGGAAGCCTTCAATGATTGTGCGCAGCTCAATTTGCATTTCAACAATGTTGGCGTAAATGCCAGATTCTTGTCCTGTCTTTTCTACGGATTTAGACAGGTCACCTTTTGAAATGCGTTGAACGATATCGGCAATCTCTGCTGGCTCACCACCTACGACGCGTAAGATGCCGTTGTAGATCATGTAAGCGATAACTACAGCAAGCAGAATCGCGAGTGCTGATAGGTAAAGAATTAAGTTCTTAGTGCCGTCAAGACGGTCAACCATCTCTGGCCCTAAGCTATCCTGTTGGGCTTTCACGCTGAGCTTGGTGCGCTCAATGGATTCAGCAACTTGTGCGCCAATTACATCTAACTTACCGCGAATGATGCCATTACGTTCTTGGATGGTGTTAACTACCTCATCAAAGGTATTGCGGTAAGTTTGAAATGCCTCGTCAAAATTCGCATAAAGTCGACGTTGGGTTGAAGAGGAGAGCTCATCTTTCAACGTATTCGCACGTTGTTGAACCGCAACAAATTCTTGCTTGGCACGTTCAGCATCTGAAGGTTCATTACTGACTAAGTATTTTGCAGCGTACAAGCGAGCGAGCAAAATGCTTTCTTGTAATGAACCAGAATAGACCGCTGCTGCTAAATCATTATTAGAATATGCAGATTGCATGAGGTCAGTGACGTTTTTACGCATTGCTAGACCGTTTGGGTCTAAGTTGGCTTTCACCAATTCATTACGAGTGTCAATGAGCTTAACCACTTGGTGGAAGGCATCGCCGTAATCCACTAGGTTACCACGCATGGTCGTGAACTTGGCTTTATCGGCTGCGTTCAATGGCAAAGCCAATAGTTCATCAATCAAGGTGATGCTTTTTTGCAATCGAGTCTCAAGAGCATCTATGGAATCTTGAGATTGTTTTTTAATGTATTTGTTGGCTGCTAGTCGAGCTTCCAAAATATTGGCTTGCACACGGCCAGAGCCAACATTGATTAAAGCTAGCGAACGGTATTCGTTGAAGCCTTCATTGGTGTCACTAAAGCGAGTGTAAGAAAGAGTGGAAGTGATCAGAAGTAGCAGTATTATCAGGCCGAAGCCAAATGAGAGCTTCTGTTTTAAGTTCATTAGTTGAACTCCCGTATCAAAATAGACAAAAAACGAACCATCATAGTGATAAGTGAATGCGACGATTTCTAAGCCGAAAATCGTCACGCTTACCAAAGATAATTCGGGTCGCAAATTATTATTGAGTATTATGTAACTAATTGTAGCGGGTGTTTTGATAAAACTCGAACAAATTCGTTTGTTTTAGACGCGAAATATGTAGAAATATCAATCGTATTAATGACATTTGATTTTAAATTGCTCATTTTGGGTGGTGAGCGTGCTCAAAGGGGTGGTTTTGACACCAGCCCTTTGAAATTTAATGGTTTATTTACAGAATGGGGGGCAATAAGTTAATTGTAACTTTCTGATTCTTCTTGTATTTCTAACAAGTTTATTGCAATGCTAACGAAGTCACTGTCGGTTATGATGCCCACTAATGCGCCTTTTTCGACAACAGGTAGACAACCAATTTTATGTTTTTGCATGTACAGCGCACTCTGTTTTAAGCCGGCCCTCGGATCGACGGTTTGAATACGGGTATGCATGACTTGATGCAGTGGTGTGTTAAGTGTATGGGACTCTTCAATGGGGACTTTGTGCAAACTCGACTCTTGAGCAGCAAGGACGTCCCGATGCGTGACGACACCAAGCACTTTTTTATTACTATCTATAATGGGAATATGCCGAATGTCTAATGCGCTCATCATGGACTTTGCATCCGATAAGGTGTTGGAACGCAATAGCGTATGAGGGTTGCGGCTCATTAAATCTGCGACTCTAATCATGATGCTCTCCTGCGATATTCTCTTGATAATATTGTAGGAAAAATTACGCCCAATTTTTGGGATACAAGCCATTTTCTCACACAATTTTGACGCGAGTCAGTTTGCAAATGTCCTGTAATAATTTGGTAGTTTTATTAGATTCCATCGAGGTGTGTCGCATAATTTTGCAAGTTTGATTCCTCTAAGCCCGTGACTCTAACAATATGTGACCAGTTGAAAATGGGACTTAGATGACTATGTTGAAAAAAGTTGTTGGATTAACTGGAGTTTTACTATTTAGTGGCGCATCTCAGGCGATCATTCAAGGGGATAATGAAACGGATCCTTCGTACCGCGTTTCGCTTCGTGTAAGCCATGCAGCAGAATTTCCTAACTGTGGTGGTACTCTGATCAATAAAGACTGGGTGTTGACCGCCGCGCACTGTGTTGTGCAGCAAAGCTTTACATCAAAGTCTGGCTTTGCAGTTGTTCCTCCAACGAAGTTATCAATTACTGCGAATTCTCTGAACTTAAACATTACGGGTAATACCAATAATTATTACACGGTATCCCATGTTGTGGTTCACCCTAAGTACTCACCGCACACGGTTTATCATACCGATAGTAAAGGTAACAAAACCTTGTTAGCGACATCTTTAGACAATGATGTCGCCTTGTTAAGATTGCATAATTCTGTTCATAACGGTGTCTTTGCAGACTTGGCTTCTCCTACTGACATGGCGCAGATTGAAGCTCGTTTGAATAAAGCTTGGCAAGACGGAACTCCGGTTAATGCTAGACCGAAAAATATTACAGCATCGGGTTGGGGATATACTTCGCCAGAGGCTGATCTTCCTGCGAATACACTCAAATCCACAGAGCTTTCTTACTTACCGATTGCGGATTGTTACGCGCGTTGGGAATTAGGTAATGGACTACCAGGCGTTATTGAATCACCAACCAATGTGAGTAAGATCTGTAGTATGCCAACAGAGGTTTACGTACTGGATGTTCCGGAGAGAACTCAGTACGGCAATAACGTTTGTAAAGGTGACAGTGGTGGTCCATTAGTTGACACCGATACTGGCAAGCAAATTGGTGTCATTAGTGGTATCCCAATTACATCACCAACTTGTGCGCAGGTGACGTTACCAAGTATCTATGCCAATGTAAGTACCTACTTCGATTGGATTAATGGATACGCATTGTCTGCGAAAGCGCCTGATGCTCATGTTATTAAGCCTGACTTTATTATCAATGCTGAAAAAGATACTGGTAATGACGGAGGAAATGTTGGCGGTATTGGTGGTGAAGTGGGTGAGGGTGAATGTCACGACGGCATCGCGACCAATAACTGTAAAATGCGTGGTGGTAGTGAAGGCAGCTCTTTGGGTTGGTTAAGCTTACTTGCACTATTCGGTTTAGGTTTACGTCGCCGCCGCTAATCACGAATCATAAGATTGATTGAAGCCAGCTTTATAGCTGGCTTTTTTGCGTTTGGTGATAGTGTTTTTTCTTCTTGAGCTATTAACCTCCCACGCTTACCAAAGGGATGAAGCATCGATTTGTCCACGATTAAAGCAAAGATTAGAGAAGGGAAGCGTTTTATTACACTCTGCTCAATAGGAGTGCTTGCTATTGCACACCTTGCGCCTATACTAGCCCACTGCGAAAATTTTACTCGCGCTCTGTTAACCTTTGACGAATGAAGAGCACTAGCATGCAAGTTTCAGATTTCCACTTTGATTTACCCGATGAGCTGATCGCTCGTTACCCTCAAGCTGAGCGTACTGCCAGTCGATTATTGCAACTCAATGGCAATAGCGGTGAACTGACGGACAGTCAGTTCACTGACATTTTAGACCAAGTTCAACCAGGTGACTTGATGGTGTTTAACAACACTCGAGTGATTCCTGCGCGTATGTTTGGTCGTAAAGAGTCTGGCGGTAAGTTGGAAGTGCTGGTGGAACGTATGCTAGATGATAAAAGTCTGCTAGCACATATCCGTTGTTCTAAATCACCAAAACCGGGCTCGACCATTATTCTGGGGGAAAATGATGAATATTCCGCCGAGATGGTTGCGCGTCATGACGCGTTATTTGAGCTGAAAATTAATGGTGAGAAAACGATTTTAGAGGTGCTAGAAGAAATTGGCCACATGCCACTACCACCTTACATTGATCGCCCTGATGAAGATGCTGATAAAGAGCGATACCAGACGGTTTACAATGAAAAGCCAGGTGCGGTTGCCGCTCCAACGGCGGGTCTTCACTTTGATGAAGTCTTACTAGAAAAGATCAAACAGAAGGGCGTAGAGTTCGCTTACGTCACTTTACATGTGGGGGCGGGAACTTTCCAGCCAGTCAAAGTAGACGACGTAACAGAGCACCACATGCATGCAGAATACGTCGAAGTGCCTCAAGAGGTTGTGGATGCTATTGCGGCAACAAAGCAGCGCGGTGGACGCGTCATCGCTGTTGGTACGACTTCTGTACGCTCGTTAGAGAGTGCAGCGCAAGCGTCACTGAAAAAAGGCGTGGATCTTGAGCCTTTGTTTGGCGATACCGAAATCTTTATTTTCCCTGGTTATCAATATCAGGTTGTGGATGCATTGATCACCAACTTCCACTTGCCTGAATCGACGTTGATCATGCTCGTAAGTGCATTTGCCGGTTATGACAACACGATGGCGGCGTATGAACATGCTGTTAAACAGAACTACCGTTTCTTCAGTTACGGTGACGCCATGTTTATTACTAAGAAAACATCATAAAGACGTAGTTTGGCTTCCTTTGCTTAAGTTATTGCGCAGCTTAAGCCGCTGAGAAGCGAAACTAACGAAAGAATAACGAGTGCTAGCATTAGGCTAGGAAAGTTCACTGAGAACTTTTTCGCAGGGACAATGCGACCGCTCTCGTAGAGCGAACACCGCTCATCAACAAACGGTCAGACTGTTTCTCTGACATTTGGAGGCTTTGTGAAATTACAATTCGAACTTAAAAAGACCAACGGCACTGCACGTCGTGGTCAATTGACTTTCGAGCGCGGCACGGTGCAAACCCCTGCGTTCATGCCTGTAGGTACCTACGGTACTGTTAAAGGGATGACGCCAGAGGAAGTAAAAGGTACGGGTGCTGAAATCTTACTGGGTAACACGTTCCACTTGTGGTTACGTCCAGGTCAAGAAGTGATGAAAATGCACGGTGATCTGCACGATTTTATGAACTGGCAAGGTCCTATCTTGACTGACTCAGGCGGTTTCCAAGTGTTTAGTTTGGGTGATATCCGTAAGATCACTGAAGAAGGGGTTCATTTCCGTAACCCAGTCAACGGTGACAAAATCTTTATGGATGCTGAAAAATCGATGGAAATCCAAAAAGACTTGGGTTCTGACGTAGTCATGATTTTTGACGAGTGTACGCCGTACCCAGCGACACACGCGGAAGCGAAAAAGTCGATGGAAATGTCATTACGCTGGGCACAGCGTTCACGTGATCATTTCGACAAACTAGAAAACCCGAACAGCCTATTTGGTATCGTGCAGGGTGGCGTTTACGAAGATTTGCGTGATGTGTCGGTGAAAGGACTTACGGAAATCGGATTTGACGGCTACGCTGTGGGTGGTCTAGCAGTTGGTGAGCCAAAAGAAGACATGCATCGTGTTCTAGAACACACGTGTCCTCAGCTTCCAGAAGATAAGCCACGTTACTTGATGGGTGTTGGTAAACCAGAAGATTTAGTGGAAGGCGTTCGTCGTGGTATCGACATGTTTGATTGTGTGATGCCGACTCGAAATGCCCGTAATGGTCATCTGTTTGTCACTGGTGGTGTGATTAAAATTCGTAATGCGAAATACAAGACGGATACAACACCATTAGATCCTGAATGTGATTGTTACACGTGTCAGAACTACTCAAAGGCGTACTTACACCATTTAGATCGCTGTAATGAAATCTTAGGTGCACGTCTCAATACGATTCATAACTTGCGTTATTATCAGCGCGTCATGGAAGGCATTCGCAATGCTATCGAAGAAGACCGCTTCGATGAATTTGTTGAAGAGTTTTATGCGCGTCGCAATCGTGAAGTTCCGCCACTAGCAAAAGCATAAATTGAAGCCTTGGGTCAAAACACCCGAGGCTTTTGTTAATAAAATAGGCGACTAAGCAAGAAATTTGAGAGTGTGATCTCTAATAGGCACTCTTATCCTTGAAAGTCAGTGTTCAAAACCCAATTTGGGTAAGTAATTCAAATAATAATAGAGGATATATCAATGTTTATCTCACAAGCTCACGCAGCAGCAGAAGGTGCACCAGCAGGTGGCGGTTTCGAAATGATGATCATGCTTGGCATGTTCGCGGTAATTTTTTACTTCATGATTTACCGTCCACAAGCTAAGCGCGTGAAAGAGCATAAAAATCTGATGTCTTCCATGGGCAAAGGTGATGAAGTCCTAACCAACGGTGGTCTAGTGGGTAAAATCACGAAGATCTCTGAAGACAATGACTACATCACGATCGAACTTAATGCCAACAACCAAGTGGTAATTAAGAAGGACTTTGTAAGTGCAGTGCTACCAAAAGGTACGCTGAAATCTCTGTAAAACAGCAATAGGATCCTCGCTGTGCTAAACCGTTACCCTTTATGGAAGTATCTGATGGTGGTGTTTACCATCGCTATCGCGGCGCTGTACGCCCTTCCAAATATCTACGGTGAAGATCCAGCAATTCAAGTTACAGGGGCACGTGGTGCCTCTGTAGATCTGACAACGCTGGATGCTGTCACTAAGGCTCTTGAAGAAGAGCAACTTTCTCATAAATCCATCGCTCTCGAGGGTGGATCCATTCTTGTTCGTTTCAATGACACGGACACACAGATCAGTGCGCGTGATGTTATCAACCAAGCTCTAGGGCGTGACAACATTGTGGCATTGAACCTAGCTCCAGCGACACCAGATTGGCTTGATGCCATTGGCGGTACACCGATGAAGTTGGGTCTTGATTTGCGTGGCGGTGTTCACTTCTTGATGGAAGTGGATATGGACGCAGCGATGGAGAAACTGGTTGGTCAACAAGAAGAAGCGTTCCGCAGTGAGTTACGTGAAGAGCGTATTCGCTACCGTGCAATTCGTTCTTCTGGCAAAGATGCTGTTGAAGTGGTTCTGCGTGATGCAGAACAATTAGCCGCAGCAAAACGCCTTCTTGAAGCGAATCACCAAAGCATGACGTTCGTTGCTAATGACAGCAATGGCCGTTTCTCTTTAGTGGGTACATTCACAGAAGAGCGCATCATTGAAATTCGTAATTACGCGGTTGAACAGAACATCACTATCATCCGTAATCGAGTTAATGAACTGGGTGTGGCAGAGCCACTTGTTCAACGCCAAGGTCAAAGCCGAATCGTTGTTGAGCTTCCAGGTGTTCAAGACACGGCTCGCGCGAAAGAAATTCTAGGTGCAACAGCAACGCTAGAGTTCCGTCAAGTGGATAGCAAAGCGGATTTGGCAGCCGCTGCGAGCGGTCGTGCTCCAGCAGGCAGTGAAATCAAGCTTGACCGCGACGGTCGTCCTGTTGTGCTGAAAAAACGTGTGATCCTAAGTGGTGCGAGCATTACTGATGCAAGCTCTAGCGTGGATGAATACGGTCGTCCTCAGGTAAACATCTCGCTAGATAGCGAGGGTGGCAGCAAGATGTCGAGCTTCTCAAAGAAAAACATTGGTCAGCTGATGGCGACCGTGTTTGCTGAGTACAAAGACAGCGGTCGCCGTACGCCTGAAGGCAAAGTGATTCTGACTAAGCATGAAGAAGTGATTAACCAAGCAACGATTCAATCGGCTCTTGGGCGTAACTTCCGAATCACTGGTATCGATTCTGCGTCAGAAGCACACAACCTAGCACTACTGCTTCGTGCGGGTGCCTTGATTGCGCCAATCTCTATCGTAGAAGAACGTACGATTGGTCCTTCAATGGGTCAGCAGAACATTGACAAGGGTATTCAAGCTTGTTTATGGGGTATGGTAGCGGTCATGCTATTCACACTCTTCTACTACCGTAAGTTTGGTTTGATTGCTAACGTAGCATTGATGGTTAACCTGATACTGATTATTGGCGTGATGTCGATGATTCCAGGTGCGACTATGACCTTGCCAGGTATCGCAGGTATCGTTCTGACGGTAGGTATGGCGGTCGATGCCAACGTTCTGATCTTTGAGCGTATTCGTGAAGAGCTGCGTGAAGGTCGTAATCCTCAGCAAGCGATTCACCAAGGTTATGCGAATGCATTCAGTACCATCGCCGATGCGAACATCACAACCCTAATCACAGCGATCATTCTTTTCGCAGTTGGTACGGGTGCGATCAAAGGTTTCGCGGTAACGCTATCTATCGGTATCCTAACGTCCATGTTTACAGCTATTGTCGGCACCCGTTGTGTGGTGAACCTGATGTATGGCGGTAAGCGTATCAACAAATTGTCGATCTAAGGCTGGAATTGTTATGTTTCAAATTCTAAAAGCAGAAAATACGATCGGCTTTATGCGTTGGTCGAAAGCAGCATTTCTACTTTCTATTGTGATGATTGGTGCTGCGTTGTTCACTCTTTCAACCAAATGGTTGAACTGGGGTCTGGACTTTACTGGCGGTACGTTGATCGAAGTGGGTTTCGAGCAGCCTGCACATCTTGATGAGATTCGTCTGGCTCTAGAAAACAAAGGTTTCGGCGATGCGACAGTACAGAATTTTGGTAGTTCGCGCGATGTCATGGTGCGTCTTCGTCCTCGTGAAGACGTTGCGGGTGAGACGCTTGGCGGTCAAATCCTAGCTGCGATTCAAGAAGGTACGGGTGAACAAGTTGAGATGCGTCGTATCGAATTTGTTGGTCCTAGTATCGGTGACGAACTGGCGGAAGCGGGTGGTCTAGCTATCTTGACCTCTCTGATCTGTATCTTGCTCTATGTATCGATGCGATTTGAGTGGCGTTTGGCTGCGGGTGCGGTACTTGCATTGGCGCACGACGTGATCATCACATTGGGTATTTTTTCTCTACTACAGATCGAAGTTGACCTGACTATCGTAGCGGCATTACTGACGGTTGTCGGTTACTCGTTGAACGATACTATTGTTGTATTCGACCGTATTCGAGAAAACTTCCGTAAGATGCGTAAAGGTGAGCCTTCAGATATTATGGATAGCTCAATCACTCAGACATTGAGCCGTACATTAATTACTTCGGGTACAACCTTGTTCGTGGTTATCGCTCTGTTCAGTCAGGGTGGTGCAAACATCCATGGCTTCGCAACCGCATTGCTACTGGGTATCACGGTTGGTACTTATTCATCTATCTATGTTGCATCAGCACTGGCACTGAAACTGGGTATTCAAAAAGAACACCTAATGCCACCTCAAGTTGATAAAGAAGGTGAAGAAGTCGACGAGATGCCTTAATCCGCTCTCACTCGATTGTGTGATAGAAACCCAATACTCCTCGGAGTGTTGGGTTTTTTGTTATGAGGTTAGATAAAAAAAGCCCCCACATCGCTGTGGGGGCTTTTTCAAATCAATAGGGATGCAATTATTTAAGCATCGCTTCGTTGCCGTTTTCACGGATGTGCTTCAGTAGTGATTTCACACCACGTGCACTTGAACCAACGATGTTACCTGACTTCATGTACTCAGTACCGCCAGCGAAATCCGTTAGAATCGCACCTGACTCACGCGCAATCAGTTCACCAGCAGCCATATCCCAAGGCTTAAGACCAAGTTCGAAGAAACCATCAACACGACCAGCCGCTAGGTAACATAGGTCAAGTGCAGCAGAGCCAGTACGACGGAAGTCAGCACATTCAGTAAACAGTGAACCTACCACTTTGATGAAAGACTCAGAGTGTTGTTTCTGCTTGAATGGGAAACCTGTTGCTAGAATAGAGCCGTGAAGGTCTTTCAGTTGGTTAACACGGATACGTGCGTTGTTTAGCTGTGCACCTGCGCCACGTTGAGCGGTGAATAGCTCGTTACGGATTGGGTCGTATACACAAGCAACTTCAGTTTTGCCTTTGATACGAACAGCGATAGATACAGCGAAGTGTGGCAAACCTTTTACAAAGTTTGTTGTGCCATCCAGTGGGTCGATGATCCATTGTACATCTTGGTCTTTACCGTTAATAAGACCTTGCTCTTCTGCCACAATGCAGTGCTCTGGGTACGACTGCTTGATTGTGTCGATGATCAGCGCTTCAGCTTCATTGTCTACGTTTGTAACAAAGTCATTAGTGCCTTTTAGCGACGACTCAATTTTATCAGTGTTTTCTAGAGATTTAGCAATATGATTGCCTGCTTTTCGCGCAGCGCGAATAGCAATATTAAGCATTGGATGCATAGGATTTTCCCAACGGATGTTAAAGAACGATTTAAAGCGGCGGGGAGTATACCAGAGTTAAGTCAAAAAGGAAGTGGTTATTTTTTGTGCTTGTTGAATTTGATCCTAGTAATAAGGAAGGAGAGTAAAAGAGTAAGTTGAAAGAGTAAATGAGCGCAATACACACGGCTTTTTAAGTGATTGCTTATGTTGGGGTCACTCTCGATTCTGTGTTAACATCCGTCAGTTTTTCAAGTAATGATAAAATTCTCATGTTAGAAAATGTCAAAGTAGTCCTCGTCGGAACCTCGCATTCTGGCAACATTGGTTCGGCAGCCCGAGCCATGAAAGTGATGGGATTAAGCCAGCTTGTACTGGTTGACCCTCAATGTAGTGTTGATGATCAGACGCTAGCGTTAGCGGCCGGCGCGGCTGACGTTGCTAACAATGCCAAGACTTTTGCGACGCTTGAAGAAGCCGTTGCCGACTGTTCGTTGGTGGTTGGTTCGAGTGCCCGCTCCCGTACATTAGAGTGGCCAATGCTTGAGCCACGTGAGTGCGGTGAAAAGTTTGCAGTGGAAGGTCAAAGTGATCAGGTCGCTTTGGTGTTTGGTCGTGAGCGCACAGGCTTGACCAACGAAGAATTGCAACGTTGTCATTATCACGTCTGTATTCCAGCAAACCCTGAGTACAGTTCACTGAATTTAGCGATGGCTGTACAGACTCTCGCTTATGAAGTGCGCGTGGCTCACTTGAATCAGGAGCAGGCACAATATCCTCAAGCTCCAGAAGCGGAATACCCGAGACATCAAGAGTTAGAGCGCTTTTATCAGCACCTTGAAACCGTCATGGATAAGACTCAATTTATTAACAAAGATCAGCCTGGTCAGGTGGTTAATAAGCTGAGAAGACTCTTCAGTCGAGCAAGGCCAGAAGCTCAAGAGATTAATATTCTACGAGGTGTTTTAACCGCAGTAGAAAAGAGCTTGAGTAACAAATAAGCCTTTAAAAACCTATGGTTAAATACCTGACTATTTTAGTCAAATAAATACTTGACCAATTTAGTCAGGTATGGAAAAATTCATCGTGTCATTAACAGAAGATACGGTGTGATATGAAGCTAACATCTAAAGGAAGATATGCGGTAACGGCAATGCTGGATGTAGCACTGCATTCGCAACAAAACCCAGTACCACTAGCAGACATCTCGGAACGTCAAGGTATCTCGCTTTCGTATCTTGAACAGCTTTTTTCCAAACTGCGTAAAGCAAGCCTAGTGGCGAGCGTACGTGGTCCTGGTGGTGGTTACCGACTTGGCGCAGAAGCGCATGCTATCGCGGTGGGCAGTATTATTGCCGCAGTTGATGAGTCGGTTGATGCAACTAAGTGTCAAGGTAAAGGAGACTGCCAAGGCGGTAACCGTTGCTTGACGCATACGCTATGGCGTGACTTGAGTGCGCGTATTAGCGACTTCTTGAACAACATTACGCTCGGTGAGCTAATGGAAGACAATGAAGTACTAGAAATTTCTGATCGCCAAGATATCGATCTCGCGGTCAATCATGGGTTAGCAAATAAAAAGATTACTACCGCACCCATCGGTTTAGATGTCCGTACATAAAAATAACTAACGGTCACTATTTTACATTGGAGCAAAAAATGAAACTGCCTATTTATCTAGACTATTCGGCAACGTGTCCGGTAGATCCTCGTGTGGCTGAGAAAATGGTTCAGTACATGACGATGGATGGCACATTTGGTAACCCAGCCTCGCGATCGCATCGCTACGGTTGGCAGGCAGAAGAAGCGGTTGATACCGCTCGTGAGCAAATTGCAGATTTGTTGAACGCTGATCCGCGCGAAATCGTATTTACATCTGGTGCTACAGAATCAGATAACTTAGCTATTAAAGGCGCGGCGCACTTCTATGCGAAAAAGGGTAAGCACGTTATTACGTGTAAAACAGAGCACAAAGCGGTTCTTGACCCATGTCGTCAGCTTGAGCGTGAAGGGTATGAAGTTACTTACCTTGAGCCTGAAGCAAACGGTATTGTTGATCTTAATAAACTAGAAGCTGCGATGCGTGAAGATACGGTTCTTGTCTCTATCATGCACGTGAACAACGAAATCGGCGTTATTCAAGACATTTCAGCGATCGGCGAATTGTGTCGTTCGCGCAAAATTGTATTCCATGTAGACGCAGCACAGTCTGCAGGGAAGATCCCTCTTGATGTCCAAGAAATGAAAGTAGACTTGATCTCACTTTCTGCTCACAAAGCCTATGGACCAAAAGGCATCGGCGCACTATACGTACGTCGTAAACCTCGAATCCGCCTAGAAGCTCAAATGCACGGTGGTGGTCATGAGCGTGGTTTCCGCTCTGGTACGCTAGCAACACACCAAATCGTTGGTATGGGTGAAGCGTTCCGCATTGCGAAGGAAGACATGCAGAAAGACTTTGACCACGCACTGGCACTACGTAATCGCCTATTTGACGGTGTAAAAGACCTAGAAGCGGTTACCGTGAATGGCTGTTTTGACCAACGTGTTCCTCATAACCTCAACATCAGTTTTGCGTTTGTTGAAGGTGAATCTTTGCTGATGTCACTGAAAGACCTAGCGGTATCGTCAGGTAGTGCATGTACATCTGCAAGCCTAGAACCATCGTATGTATTACGTGCTCTAGGCCTAAATGACGAGTTGGCACACAGTTCTGTTCGCTTCTCTTTCGGTCGTTTTACGACAGAAGAAGAAGTTGATTACGCAATTGAACAAATCCGCGTTGCAGTGAATAAGCTGCGCGACATGTCTCCTCTATGGGATATGTACAAGGAAGGCATTGATCTAGATACCGTTGAGTGGGCACACCACTAAGTTCTAGTCACTGCTGAATTACGGATAGCAATAGAGGATTCGAGGTAAATATTATGGCATATAGCGAAAAAGTAATTGATCACTACGAAAACCCACGCAATGTAGGTTCGTTTGATAAAGATGATGCAAATGTAGGTAGTGGTATGGTTGGCGCACCAGCGTGTGGCGACGTGATGAAACTGCAAATCAAGGTGACTGAAGAAGGCATCATTGAAGACGCGAAATTCAAAACGTACGGCTGTGGCAGTGCAATCGCATCTAGTTCACTAGTAACAGAGTGGGTGAAAGGTAAGAGCATCGATGAAGCAGCAGCAATCAAAAACGCTGAAATCGCTGAAGAGCTAGAGCTTCCACCAGTAAAAGTGCACTGTTCAATTCTTGCTGAAGACGCAATCAAAGCAGCGGTTGCGGATTACAAGAAAAAGCATCAGGAATAAGCATACAAAATGCAATTCCGTTACAATGGGGGCATGAGCTCCCATTGGGTTACTGATGTTTCTCATCAGGGAACTTGCTAACAGTCACTTTCGCGACTAAAACCGTTTGTAGGACAACTAAAGAGTCTGGACGAGTTTTGGTAACTTCTTGCTAACTGAAATCAAGGTGCAGTATGGCCATTTCAATGACAGAAGCGGCAATGAGCCGTGTGAAGTCCTTTCTAGATAATCGTGGTAAAGGCTTAGGCCTTCGCTTGGGTGTAAAAACCACAGGCTGTTCTGGTATGGCTTACGTACTGGAATTTGTCGATGAGCTTAATGAAGAAGACACCGTGTTCGATTACTCTGGTGTGAAAGTCATCATTGATCAGAAAAGTTTAGTTTACCTTGATGGCACAGAGTTGGATTATGTGAAAGAAGGCCTCAATGAAGGTTTTGAATTCAACAATCCAAATGCGAAAGGTGAATGTGGTTGCGGTGAAAGCTTTAACGTTTAATCACTGACTTTCTGAGTCGGTGACGTGTGAGCGCTCTGACTCCAGAAAGCTTTACTAGGAACTCGACTTCAATGAATCATTTTGAACTTTTTGGGCTACCAACTCAGTTTCAGCTGGATGGTGGCCTTCTTTCGTCTCAATTCAGAGAGCTACAAAAGCGTTTTCACCCTGATAATTTTGCGACAGCCTCTGAACGCGATCGCCTTATGGCGGTGCAGAAAGCCGCTCAAATCAACGACGCCTACCAAGTGTTAAAACACCCTATTTCTCGAGCAGAATATCTGCTTGCTGAAAATGGGGTAGAGATCCGTGGCGAACAGCAAACGATGCAAGATCCTCTGTTTTTGATGGAGCAGATGGAGTTGCGTGAAGAGCTTGAATCCATTCCTAGTCAAAATGATCCAGACTCAGCCCTTTTCGATTTTGATGGCAAAGTCAGCAAAATGTACAAGCAACATTTACGCGATGTTGAGCAAGAGTTAAATGATAACTCATGGTCTCAAGCGGCAGACCGAGTACGAAAGTTAAAGTTTATTGCCAAACTAAAAAATGAAATTGAGCTAGCTGAAGAGAGATTGCTCGGCTAACTTGAATCATAAGGAATATTCAATGGCACTACTCCAAATTGCAGAGCCTGGTCAAAGCTCAGCGCCCCATGAACATAAGCTGGCGGCGGGAATTGATTTAGGCACAACGAATTCACTGGTGGCGTCTGTGCGTAGCGGTGAATCGAAGACACTAACGGATGAACAAGGCCGTAGCATTCTTCCTTCTATTGTGAATTATGCAGGGGATACACCGGTTGTTGGCCACGATGCAAAAGCTCTGGCGGAAACGCAGCCGGTCGATACCGTGATCTCTGTAAAGCGTCTGTTGGGACGCTCTTTGCGTGATATTCAAGCGCGTTACCCTTCTTTACCATATCAGTTTACCGAAAGTGATAATGGACTGCCTGTCCTGAATACCGCTCATGGTCAGAAGAACCCTATTGAAGTATCGGCTGATATCCTGAAAACGCTTGGGCAACGTGCTGAAAAAACCTTAGGCGGTGAGTTAGCGGGCGTGGTGATCACTGTGCCTGCGTACTTTGATGACGCACAACGCGCCGGTACGAAAGACGCTGCTAAATTGGCGGGGTTGCATGTGCTTCGCTTATTAAATGAGCCAACAGCAGCAGCGATTGCTTACGGATTAGATTCTGGGCAAGAAGGTGTCATTGCTGTTTATGACCTCGGTGGCGGTACGTTTGATATTTCTATCTTAAGATTATCAAAAGGGGTTTTCGAAGTTTTGGCAACTGGCGGTGATTCAGCCCTAGGTGGCGACGACTTTGATCACCTTCTCGCCGAATTCTTACTAGAGAAATCTGGGCAGGCGACACCGTTAACGGCGGAACAAAACCGTGTCCTTCTTAACATAGCCACGGAAACCAAAATCGCGTTTTCTGATCATAATTCGGTAGATGTTGAAGTCTTTGGTTGGAAAGGGGCGGTCACTCGCGATGAGTTTGAGGACTTAATTCGTCCATTGGTGAAGAAGACGTTAATGTCTTGTCGCCGTGCATTGAAAGATGCAGACGTCGATGCAGAAGACGTTCTCGAAGTGGTGATGGTCGGTGGTTCAACACGTACCCTTTTGGTGCGCGACATGGTCGGTGATTTCTTTGGTCGTCAGCCTCTAACAAGCATTAACCCTGATGAAGTGGTGGCGATTGGCGCAGGTATTCAAGCGGATATCTTAGCGGGAAATAAGCCTGACTCAGAAATGTTATTGCTGGATGTGATCCCACTGTCACTGGGCATTGAAACCATGGGTGGGCTGGTCGAAAAGATTGTACCACGCAACACCACGATACCTGTGGCGCGTGCGCAAGAGTTTACCACCTTTAAAGATGGTCAAACGGCAATGAGCGTTCATGTTGTGCAAGGTGAACGTGAAATGGTGGACGATTGTCGTTCACTGGCGAAATTTGCTTTAAAAGGTATTCCTGCCATGGCGGCAGGGGCGGCTCATATTCGTGTTACTTACCAAGTGGATGCGGATGGTCTATTGTCGGTAACGGCAATGGAAAAGAGCACGGGTGTACAATCGGAAATTCAAGTGAAGCCGTCATACGGTCTTAGTGATGATGAAGTGGCAAACATGCTGCGTGATTCGATGACCCATGCCAAAGATGACATGCTAGCGCGTGCATTAGCGGAACAGCGTGTAGAAGCAGACCGAGTCATAGAAGGTCTCATCGCTGCGATGCAACAAGATGGCGATGATTTGCTATCTGAACAAGAAAAACAACAATTAATTCAAGCCATCGAGTCTCTTATCGAGCTGAGAAATGGCGACAATACACAAGCAATTGAGCAAGGCATCAAAGACACTGATAAAGCGAGCCAAGAGTTTGCTTCACGACGCATGGATAAATCTATCCGCGCTGCGTTATCAGGCCAGTCTGTCGATGACCTGTAAGAGAAAATGTTATGCCAAAAATTATCGTATTACCTCATGAGGACTTGTGCCCAGAAGGTGCTGTACTGGAAGCACAAACTGGCGATTCAGTTCTAAACGTAGCCCTAAGAAATGGCATTGGTATTGAGCATGCCTGTGAAAAATCGTGTGCGTGCACAACTTGTCACGTTGTGATCCGTGAAGGCTTTGATTCACTAGAAGAAAGCACGGAACTGGAAGATGACATGCTGGATAAAGCATGGGGCTTAGAGCCGGAGTCACGCCTTGGTTGTCAGGCTTTCGTCGCAGACGAAGACTTAGTGGTCGAGATCCCGAAATACACTTTGAACCACGCTTCAGAAGATCACTAACTGACCGCTCAGTGGCGTATTAAACGCCACAGCCATCAGAGACAGGAAAGGAGACAAGCATGAAATGGACAGACTCTCGTGATATCGCGATCGAACTGTGTGATAAGTTCCCAGAAACCGATCCTAAAACCGTACGATTCACGGACTTGCACCAGTGGATTCTAGAGTTGGACGAGTTTGACGACGAGCCAAATCGTTCAAATGAAAAGATTCTAGAAGCGGTGATCTTGTGCTGGATGGATGAGATGGATTAAGCTCCCAAGGGAAAACCCAGCCGAGTTAACACTTCTTACTAAAAAAGACGGACCTATTGGTCCGTTTTTTTATCAAATTGACATTTTGAACTGACATAATGCTAACATCGACCCCGTAATTAAAAGAGAGCGTAGGCAACGCCGTACCAAGACAAGGAGAAACCATGTCTACACAGATGTCTGTATTTTTAAGCCAAGAACCAGCTGCCCCACATTGGGGTGAGAAAGCGATCCTATCTTTCTCTGAGAACAGCGCAACGATTCATCTTGGTGAAGGTCATGATTTAGGCGCAGTTCAGCGCGCGGCCCGCAAACTAGATGGTCAAGGTATCAAGTCAATCTCGCTGCAAGGCGAAGCGTGGGATCTAGAAAGCGTTTGGGCATTCCACCAAAGCTATCGAGGCCCTAAGAAACAAAATTCACTTGAGTGGCGTGAACTGGCTGCTGAAGACACTTCAGAGCTTGAAGCTCGCATTAAAGCGACCGATTTCACTCGCGATATCATCAACAAAACAGCAGAAGAAGTCGCGCCACGTCAACTGGCGACCATGGCCGCTGAGTTCATCAAGTCGATCGCACCTGCAGGTACAGTGACAGCACGTATCGTAAAAGATAAAGATCTTCTCGCGGAAGGCTGGGAAGGTATCTATGCCGTTGGTCGTGGTTCAGAGCGTACTTCTGCGATGCTACAGCTAGACTTTAACCCAACGGGTGACGAAAACGCGCCAGTATTTGCGTGTCTAGTGGGTAAAGGTATTACATTTGACTCAGGCGGTTACAGCCTGAAACCATCAAACGGCATGTCAGCAATGAAAGCGGACATGGGCGGTTCGGGTACGATCACTGGTGGTCTAGGTCTTGCGATCATGCGTGGCCTGAATAAGCGTGTAAAACTGATCTTATGTTGTGCTGAAAACATGATTTCTGGTCGTGCGGTTAAACTGGGCGATATCATCACTTACAAAAATGGTAAGACGGTGGAGATCTTAAATACCGATGCGGAAGGTCGCTTGGTATTGGCTGACGGTTTGATTTATGCGAGCGAGCAAAACCCAGAGTTGATCATTGACTGCGCGACACTAACGGGCTCGGCGAAAAATGCATTGGGTAACGATTACCACGCATTGATGAGCTTCGATGATGAGTTGTCTCACCAAGCATTGACGGCGGCAAAAGAAGAGAAAGAAGGCCTATGGGCTCTTCCGCTAGCGGACTTCCATCGTGGCATGCTTTCTTCGAACTTTGCTGATCTTTCAAACATCAGCAGCGGCGACTATGTTCCAGGTGCAAGCACTGCAGCCGCGTTCTTGTCGTACTTTGTTGATGATTACAAGAAAGGTTGGTTGCACTTTGACTGTGCGGGTACTTATCGTCGTTCAGGGAGCGATAAGTGGGCTCCTGGCGCAACAGGCATGGGTGTACGTACTCTAGCTCGCATTCTGACTGAGCAAGCGAAATAATTATTACCAAAGCAGCGTGTTAGCCGCTTATTATAAAAACAACAAACTCAATAAAAGGAAATCCTTATGGCTCTAGAAAGAACATTTTCAATCGTTAAGCCTGATGCGGTTGAGCGCAACTTGATTGGTGAAATCTATCATCGTATTGAGAAAGCGGGTCTACGCATTATTGCAGCGAAAATGGTTCACTTGACCGATGAACAAGCGAGTGGATTTTATGCAGAGCACGAAGGCAAAGAGTTCTTCGGTCCTCTAAAAGAGTTCATGACGTCAGGTCCAATCATGGTTCAAGTACTGGAAGGCGAAAATGCCATTGCACGCTACCGTGAGCTAATGGGTAAAACCAACCCAGAAGAAGCAGCATGTGGCACTATCCGTGCAGATTACGCTTTGAGCATGCGTCATAATTCAGTGCATGGTTCTGATAGCCCAGAGTCAGCGGCTCGTGAAATTGAATTCTTTTTCCCTGAGTCAGAGATTTGCCCTCGTTAATTGAGTGTTGAATGAGAAAGCCCTGTCGTATGACGGGGCTTTTTTTTATCTTTATTCATTGAACTGTCGGCCAAATGCGATAACACTTTAATCTGACTGTATTTTAATCAATGTCGTGACATTGCCGTAAACAAGTCAGGGTTTTACAGCTCTTGTTGTGCATGCGTAAAGCCTGTACAATTCGCGCCCTTAAACTTGTTTCTGTCATTGAGAGGCACCATGACCACTGAAAAATTTAATCTACTCGACTTTGACCGTAAGGGATTGCGTAAATTTTTTGCTGATGAATTAGGCGAAAAAGCATTCCGCGCAGAACAGGTCATGAAGTGGATCTACCATTTTGGTGTCGATGACTTCGACCAAATGACAAACTTAAACAAGAAATTACGCGAAAAGCTGAAGTATAAGTGTGAAATTGTTGCTCCAACGGTTGCTGAAGCGCAGCACTCATCCGACGGCACCATCAAATGGGCGATGAAAGTAGGCGACCAAGACGTTGAGACGGTTTATATCCCTGAGGACGATCGTGCGACACTGTGTGTCTCTTCTCAGGTAGGCTGTGCTCTAGAATGTAAGTTCTGTTCCACGGCTCAGCAAGGCTTTAACCGTAACTTAAAAGTGTCTGAAATCATTGGTCAGGTATGGCGAGCTGCACGTGAAATCGGTCTGCAAAAAGAAACGGGTCGCCGCCCAATTACGAACGTCGTCATGATGGGTATGGGTGAGCCACTACTGAACATGAAAAACCTGATCCCAGCTTTGGAATTGATGCTTGATGATTTGGGTTTCGGTCTATCGAAGCGTCGTGTGACGGTTTCTACGTCAGGTGTGGTTTCTGGTCTTGATCAGATGACGGGGAAGATTGATGTGGCACTGGCGATTTCTCTACACGCTCCTAATGACAAGTTACGTAGTGAAATTATGCCGATCAACGATCGCTGGGATATCCAAGATTTTCTAGCGTCTGTACGTCGTTATATCGCTTCTTCAAACGCTAACCGTGGCAAAGTGACGGTAGAGTACGTGTTACTCGATCACGTTAACGATGATATGGACCACGCTCGCGAACTGGCGGAACTGATGAAAGACACGCCTTGTAAGATCAACTTGATTCCGTTTAACCCGTATCCAGGTTCACCTTATAAGAAACCAAGTAATTCGCGTATTGACCGTTTCCAAAAAACGTTGATGCAACTTGACCACACAGTGACAGTGCGTAAAACGCGTGGTGATGATATCGATGCGGCGTGTGGCCAGTTAGTTGGTGACGTTATTGACCGTACGAAACGTACCGCGATGATCAAAGCGGCGAAAGGTGCTGATACAATTGCAGTGAAAGCCGTTTAACCTGCTTTTATCTGAATGGAGCCAGAGTAAATACTCTGGCTTTTTTGATCATTTCACCGTGGTTTGAGTCTCATTTCATATCCGAAATGGAATTAATTGTTATTAATTCTGTCAAATTTTGGACAAAACCTTGAGCTGGCTGTAAATTTCACGGCAAGGTTTTTGTGATGTCCGCACATTCGCTTATTATTGACAACGAACCTACGCGAAAGCCTCGCGTTCGAGACTGCATTCTCCGATGAATGGCTTATATCACCAGTTCCTATTTTATTTAGACGCTTGCTAATAAAATAAGGGGCTGATGCAGTCAAAAATGATGACCATATGCCTATCAATATGTCCGCCACCAAAACAAAAATGAAAAAGGGCGGCATAGCAATAGCAATCTAGACGTGTCCAATCTAACTATGAAGACAGAAAAAGAACAACACCAAGATGCCCCTCACTTTGTTGACCCAGGCACCATGCTGCGCCGTCAACGAGAAAAGCTAGGATTGAGCAAAAGAGAAGTGGCAGATAAGTTGCGCCTCCGCGAAGCCGTAATCGATCAAATAGAATCCAGTCAATTTGAGCCACAACAAGTCGCCACCTTTACGCGTGGGTATTTACGATCTTACGCGAAGCTGGTTGGCATTGATGAAGATGTGGTCTTAGATGCCATTGATCATGCGGGGAACATGGAGCATCAAGAGCAAGAGATGCAAAGTTTCTCCCGTAAAACCAAAGTCGCGAAAGATAACAGCCGTATCATGCTCCTGACGTGGGGTATTTTCCTCGTCATAATCGGTATCTCGTCGATCTGGTGGTGGCAAAACCAGAAAGACAATAGCCTCGCACAGGGGGTCATGCATGATACTAACACCAGTGAAGAAACGGTGGCGCTGGCAGCAGATGAGTTAGATCTTACTGTCGATTCAATCGCAACGGTGACGCCTGATACCAGTGCTTCACGTGCGGAAGTGACAGAATCTTCACTCACGCCAGAAGTGGATACTGCGACGATTGAAGACAGCTCGCTGACAGTGTCTCATGAAGCGGCCTCCGAGTCTCAAACAGAACAGAGTAACGACCCCGCGACCCCGTTTGAGTCGGTGACAACAGCAAACACAGCCACCGACAATGACGTGCAAGTGGCACAAGAGCCTGAAAAACCAGTCGTAAAGCTACAAGATAAAAACCGTATCCCTTTGACGATGGCTTTCGAAAGCGATTGCTGGGTGCAGGTTAAAGATTCCAATGGCAAAACTTTGATTTCTGAGCTGAGAAAATCAGGACAGAAATTAGAGCTACAAGGAAAAGCGCCTTTTAAGGTCGTTCTAGGTGCGCCAGAAGGCGTGCGAATGACATTTGCAAGTGAACCTGTCGACCTTTCTGGGTATACTGCTGGTAAAGTAGCAAGATTCACCTTATCTCTATAATTATTATGCAACACGAATCTCCAATTATTCGTCGTAAATCGACGCGTATCTATGTGGGCGATGTGCCTATTGGTGACGGTGCGCCAATTGCGGTGCAATCGATGACCAATACACGCACGACTGATGTGGAAGCAACAGTTGCGCAAATTAAATCACTGGAAAAAGTAGGTGCGGATATCGTTCGCGTTTCGGTACCGACTATGGACGCTGCTGAAGCGTTCAAACAAATTAAACAACGCGTGGATGTTCCCTTGGTGGCGGACATTCACTTTGACTACCGTATTGCCTTAAAAGTGGCGGAATACGGTGTCGACTGCCTGCGTATTAACCCGGGTAATATCGGTAACCAAAACCGTATTCGTGCGGTTGTGGATTGCGCTCGTGACAAAAACATTCCAATTCGAATTGGTGTGAATGGCGGCTCACTCGAAAAAGATCTTCAGATGAAGTACGGTGAACCGACACCAGAAGCACTGATTGAATCGGCGATGCGCCATGTGGACCACTTGGATAAGCTCAACTTTGATCAGTTCAAAGTGAGTGTGAAAGCGTCCGACGTATTCCTTGCGGTGGACTCTTACCGCCTGCTGGCGAAGAAAATTGACCAGCCACTGCACCTCGGCATTACCGAAGCGGGCGGCGCTCGTGCCGGCTCTGTAAAATCAGCAGTTGGACTTGGGATGCTTCTTGCTGAAGGCATTGGTGATACGTTGCGAATTTCTCTGGCCGCAGACCCAGTAGAAGAGATCAAAGTTGGTTTCGATATTTTGAAATCCCTTCGCATTCGCTCGCGTGGTATCAACTTTATTGCCTGTCCAAGCTGTTCACGCCAAGAGTTTGATGTTATTGGTACAGTGAACGCGCTAGAAGAGCGCTTAGAAGATATTATCACGCCGATGGATGTGTCTATCATTGGCTGTGTGGTCAATGGACCTGGTGAAGCTGAGGTTTCACATTTAGGTCTTGCGGGCAGTAACAAAAAGAGCGCTTTCTATGAAGATGGTAAGCGACAAAAAGAACGTTTCGACAACACTGATTTAGTTGATAAGCTCGAAGCGAAGATTCGTGCCAAAGCGAATGTGATGGACGAAACGAATCGTATTGATATTAAAATCCAAGATTAAACCATTTCAACGACATTTACGGTAACTATTGTGGCAAAAACAATCCAAGCTATTCGAGGCATGAACGATTGCCTTCCGACTCAATCTCCACTGTGGCAGAAGCTGGAAAACACGGTGAAGCACGTAATCAGCGCGTACGGTTACAACGAAGTACGCATGCCTATCGTTGAAATGACTCATCTATTTAGCCGCGCGATTGGTGAAGTCACCGATGTGGTTGAAAAAGAGATGTACACGTTTGACGATCGTAACGGTGATAGCCTAACGCTGCGTCCAGAAGGAACGGCGGGTTGTGTGCGTGCCGGGATTGAGAACGGTTTACTTTATAATCAAGAGCAACGTTTGTGGTACATGGGACCAATGTTCCGTCACGAGCGTCCGCAAAAAGGTCGTTACCGCCAATTCCATCAATGTGGTGTTGAAGTCTTTGGTTTGAATGGCCCAGACGTCGATGCTGAATTGATCATGATGACGGCACGCTTATGGCGTGAGTTGGGCATCGATAAGCATGTTCGCCTAGAGCTTAACTCCATTGGCTCTCAAGAAGCTCGCGCCGAGTATCGCACGGCGTTGATCGCATTTTTAGAGCAACACATCGATATTCTTGATGAAGATTGCAAGCGCCGCATGCACACTAACCCTCTGCGTGTTCTAGACACGAAAAATGCAGATGTGCAGGCAATTCTTGGTGATGCGCCTCGCCTTTCGGATTACTTAGATGAAGAATCTAAGCAACATTTCGCAGGTTTGTGTGAACTTCTAGACGCTGCAGGCATCGAATACACGGTTAATGAACGTTTGGTTCGTGGTTTAGATTACTACAACCGTACTGTATTTGAGTGGATCACAGAAAGCTTAGGGGCTCAAGGTACCGTTTGTGGCGGTGGTCGCTACGATGGTTTGGTTGAGCAGCTAGGTGGTAAGCCAACTCCTGCGGTAGGTTTTGCTATGGGTCTTGAGCGTCTTGTGCTCATGCTAGAAACCCTAGAGTTAACGGATGTTCGTCGTAATGTGGATGTTTACATGGTGACTGCTGGTGAAGGCACCATGATGGCAGGTATGAAGCTTGCCGAGCAGCTTCGTGAATCAGTATCAGGTGTGCGTGTGATGAACCACTTCGGCGGTGGTAACTTCAAGAAGCAGTTCAAGCGTGCAGACAAAGTCGGGGCCGTTGTGGCGCTCGTGCTGGGTGAAAACGAAGTGGCAGACGGTACTGTAGTACTGAAAGACTTGGTTGGCGGCGAACAGCACACGATCGCTCAAGCAGACGTTGCTGCAAAAATTGCTGAGTTAATCTAAGCAAGATAACTATCGGATATTAGGAAGTCGCGTGAGCGGCTTCCACCAGAGTTTTAAAGAGGACAGGAAGTGGAAGTTTACGAAACTGAAGAGCAACAGGTTGAAGCCATTAAAGAGTGGTTTAAAGAGAATGGTAAAGCATTGATTGCAGGTGCTGTTCTTGGCTTAGGCGGTATTTTTGGTTGGCAATATTATGATGGTGCAGTGGCACAAGCTCGTGAAGCCGCTTCTCATAATTATAACCAGACTATGAACACTCTTCAGGCACAAGGTCTTGATGCTCAATCACAAGTTCAAACGTTTATCGAAACCAATGAAGTGAAGGAATACTCTGTCCTTGCCGCGATGCAGCTGGCGAAGTCATTGGTTGATAACCAGAACCTAGATGGTGCACTGGAGCAACTTGTATGGGCTCAAAGCAATACGAAAGATGCGGCACTTGCACCTTTATTAAGCTTCCGAATCGCACGTATCCAAGCTGAGCAAGACAATTTTGCTGCGGCTGTGTCTGAGTTAGATAAGGTCACTGACGAAGCATGGACGGGTCGTATTGCTGAACTGCGTGGTGATATTGCACTGCGTCAAGGTGATAAAGAAGCGGCTTACACGGCTTATACACAAGCTCAGCAAGCAGAAGATGCAAGCCAAACGCTACAAATGAAGCTGGACGATTTGGCAAAGTAAGGACGCTGGATGGCTAACATGTTCAAAAAAGTGCTATTAAGCACTTTGGTCGCTGGTGTACTCGCGGGTTGTGCGGGTGAAGAAGACACCATAGTGATGGCGCCAGTACCAGTGGTACAAAGTGACTTCACCCCTGATCGCGTTTGGAAAACCAGTGTGGGTGACGGTGTTGGGCAGTTTTTCTCAAACCTAGCTCCGATTTACGCGTACGAAAAAGTATTTGTAGCTAGCCGAGATGGCGACATTCAAGCTTTAAACCCAGAAACGGGTAAAACCCTATGGGAACAAGACCTTGAAGGAGATGTCAGTGCGCGTCTTTCTGGTGGTTTAATGGCGGCTTACAATCAAGTGTTTATCGGGACCGAAAACGGTCAGGTAATTGCCCTTGATGCGGAGACTGGCGAAGAGACATGGCGTGTTGATGTCGATGGTGAAGTGATGAGCACACCCGTTGCGGAGAGCAATTTGGTGATTGTTCATACCAGTCGCGGTGTTTTAGAAGCTTTAGATCAACAAACGGGCGAGCAAAGCTGGGCGATCAGCACCGAAGTGCCAAACTTAACCTTACGTGGTGATAGTTCTCCTGTTGCGGCTGGTGGTGGCGTTTTCTGGGGCACTGCAAATGGTCGACTTGCAGCTGCGGTCGTTGAACGTGGTCAACTGATCTGGCAGCAACCTGTAGGCACACCTAAAGGGGCGACAGAAATTGATCGCTTGGTCGATGTTGATGCGAAGCCAGTGATTCTTGGTGGCACCTTGTTCACTGTGGGTTTCAATGGCCAGTTAATCGCGATTGACTTACGTTCGGGTAAACCGAAGTGGAAACGTAATTACTCGTCAGCCACTGATATTGCGACTGATGGTAGTCGAATTTACTTGGCGACCGACAAAGATCACTTAGTGGCGGTTGATGCGCGCAGTGGTACTGAGCTGTGGAGTAACCAATCTTTACAACACCGTCAAGTGACGGCTCCTACATTAATCGGTTCGCACCTTGTTGTGGGTGACAGTGAAGGTTATCTCCATTGGGTTGACCGTTTGACGGGAGAATTTGTTGCTCAGCAAATGGTCGATGACAGTGGTTTTGCGGTCGGTCCTATTGCATTGCCAGACGGCTATGTGATCACCACCCGTAATGGTGATGTGAAGAAGCTAACACTCGATCAGTAACCAATCTTAGCGACACACGGAAATTTCCCAGTTGCAAACGTCAACAGGGCTAATTATTCGTGATATAATTCACAGTCGGCTCCTTGCTGGAAACAGCTCGGAGCCGTTTTGTTGCGAGCGACTTAGTTATTTTTACAAAGTCTTCATAGAGTTACATTAGTGAACTGGATGACGCAACGCCTTGTTAGTCAATGAACAAGGGTTAGGCGTTAATGATTGTTCGCACAATCATGACGATAAATTAAAGATGTAGTTATAGGTAAACATTGGCGCGCATTAGCGAGTAATTACCTATAACTACATAAGAAAGAATATTTGTAGAGGTTGTTATGGTACCTGTTGTTGCCCTGGTTGGGCGTCCGAATGTAGGTAAATCTACCCTATTTAACCGATTGACTCGTACTCGTGATGCATTGGTTGCGGACTTTCCAGGTCTGACGCGTGACCGTAAATACGGACAAGCTCAAATCGAAGAGCATGACTTCATCGTCATTGATACGGGTGGTATTGATGGAACGGAAGAAGGCGTAGAAACAAAAATGGCGGAACAATCGCTTGCGGCGATTGATGAAGCGGATGTGGTTCTATTTCTTGTTGATGGTCGTGCAGGTTTAACGCCGTCAGATGAAGCGATTGCAAAACATCTACGTAAGATCGAAAAGCCGGCGATGCTGGTTGTAAACAAGATTGACGGTATTGATGCTGATGCGGCGAGTGCTGACTTCTGGCAGCTTGGCGTTGACGAAATGTACCAAATCGCTGCGGCACACGGTCGTGGTGTGACGGCACTGCTTGAGCGAGCATTGAGCCCGTTCTTTGATGACTTAATCACTGAAGATGACGTTGTTGAAGGTGAGATCGAGGACCTAACGGGCTTTGAAGACCAAGAAGCGGAGCAACTTGACCTAACGGAAGAGGAAGCGGAAGCAGAATTTAAACGTCTTCAAGAGCAGCCTATCAAGCTGGCAATCATTGGTCGCCCTAATGTGGGTAAATCAACATTGACCAACCGTATTCTGGGTGAAGAGCGTGTGGTGGTATACGATATGCCGGGCACAACGCGTGACTCAATCTATATCCCGATGGAACGCGACGGTCGTGAGTACGTTTTGATTGATACTGCGGGTGTTCGTCGCCGTGGTAAAGTTCATGAAACGGTAGAAAAATTCTCTGTTGTTAAAACGCTGAAAGCGGTAGAAGACGCGAACGTTGTCCTGTTGGTGATTGATGCTCGTGAAAACATTTCCGATCAAGACCTCAGCTTACTTGGTTTCGCATTGAATTCAGGTCGCTCGATCGTCCTTGCTGTGAACAAGTGGGATGGCCTAGATACTGAAGTGAAAGAGAATGTGAAGAAAGAGCTCGATCGTCGTCTCGGCTTCGTTGATTTTGCACGTATTCACTTTATCTCTGCATTGCATGGAACGGGCGTTGGTCACTTGTTTGAATCAGTGGAAGAGGCTTATAAGTCTGCGACCACTCGTGTTAGTACATCGGTACTGACTCGTATCATGAAGATGGCGACTGAAGATCACCAACCACCGATGGTTCGTGGGCGTCGTGTGAAGCTAAAATACGCACACGCGGGTGGTTACAACCCGCCAGTTGTTGTGATTCACGGTAACATGGTTCGTGAATTGCCAGATTCGTATAAGCGCTACCTAATGAACTACTTCCGTAAGTCATTAGAAATTATGGGTACGCCGATTCGTATCAACTTCCACAACAGTGCTAACCCATTTGAAGGTCGCACTAACAAGTTGACGATTTCTCAAGAGCGTAAACGTAAGCGCATGATGAGTATGGTTAAAAACCGCAATAAATAACGGTTATATTTATAGAATCCCTGAGCAGAGTCTCGGGGATTTTTTTATCTGTCGATAACACTTTTTCATTCCCTATATTGAGTTTACATATGATGTTTATCACCCCAACGAAAGTGACTTTCTGCCATTCCCTATGGACGTGCGATGCGACCGTCCAGATGATCGTTCCTTACGATTTGGGCACTTACATAGTCACAGAATCAACCCCATTTCATCCCGTGAGCCATATTTGGCCGGATCACCCTGCTGATAAAGGGACACTTCAGCTAGGACAAACGTCGTATTTGGTTTCCAACTGCTTGGTTGGGGCGGTCAATCAAAGCACTGGAGAGCTATTTGTAGCCTCTGATATCCCAGTGAAGAGAGATACGGCTGGATGGGCTTTTGTCGTCGTGCATTGCATCGATGAGAAGTTGTGCCAAAGTGGAATTGGAGAAACCGTGACTCTGAAGGTTGATGACGAGTACCAATACCGCTTAAGTCTGGGACACAGTGCTGGACATATTGCCTATTTGGCACTGAATAAGGTGCTGGTAAACGAAGGCTACTGGCGTAAAGAGGCTGACAGGCTCGATCCGCACGGCTTTTTTGATTTCAATAGCTATGCGCAGCAAACGAACCGTATTACGCCAAACCTTTGTACCGATGTATACAGGCTAGGTAAAACGTTGCGTAAGCGCGGATTAAATAGCGCCGATCTTATTCGTGATTTATCGTTGGTAGAAAGCAAAATCAATGCGCAAATTGCTGCGTGGCTAACATTGGACTCCGCCATCGAAATGGAGTGCCAAGGGGATACTCTGACAGACTCCCGCTATTGGCATTGTGATTTAGCGGAGGGTAGGGTGGCTACGATTCCTTGTGGTGGAACCCACGTGAAGCATTTATCGGAGTTTTCTTCTGTCACCGTGCTGTTATCAATGGAAGATGAGCAACACATTAAGATGCTCACGCGTGCGGAATCTTAAAAGGATCGGTGGCTACTGCATTGTAAAAAGACGGGGCTGGGTTAAAAGTGACAAGTTTAAGTATGGCGATTTTGATTTTAAGTGTTTGAAATTTAATGGCTATATTTCTTGTTGCTGACTGGTTTCTTGGAAGTATATAACCTTTAGTTGTGAATGGAATACGAATTACGACGCTTTGTAACTCAATTTAAGAAATAGAAAGCTTTCTTTATAATGTTCGGCCAATTCGTTTCTATTAATGTATTTCTTATATTATGTGTCGATAAAAATCCAAATGCAGGATATGTAACTTATGCTTTCGGTGTGTGGTGATATAAATATTCTTTTTGGGGCAGATCGCTGATCACTCGTGCTTTTGCCAAAGATCCAGGAATGATCTTTTGGGGAGCGTTCCCTATACGTGGAATCAATATATTGTGTGACTAAGATCATCATTGTGGTAAAGCATTCAAGCGATACTGAAGTGGAAGTCAGCCAGAGCAGGAAATGTTATGAACCAGAATCAATGTCCGACTTGTGAACATGAGCTTCAATGGCGAGGTGATTATCATTGTGAAGCATGTGTGACGGACTTTAAAAAAGTAGGGTTTTGTCCCGAATGCGACGCTCAGTTAGAAAAATTACAAGCGTGTGGCAGCGCCAGTTATTTTTGCCATGCATGTAATGAGTTGAAGTCGAAGTCTCGGGTGCGCTTCGAGTATCAAAGCGTCACGGATGAAGAACAGTGACTTAGAAAAAGAAAACGAGAAAAAGAAGACAGGCATAAAATGAAAAGAGCAGCTGGCGCTGCTCAAGACAAGATTAATTGACGGTGGAGTGAATTTCGCCGTCTGCTAAACGGGTGACCAGTGTGTCGCCCGTTTGTACTTGAGCACGTTGAGTCAGGACTTGACCTTTTTCCGTCTTGGTAATTGAGTAACCACGTTGCAGTGTCGCTAAAGGACTCACGGTATCGAGTTTTTCTGCTGCGATGGCAAGTTGATGCTGGCTCTGCATTAAGTAACGTTGTATGGCATCTTTCAGTTTTTGTTCACTTTGAGAAAGATGTCCAATGCGTTGACTGAGCTGACGTACCGGTGAATTCAGTTCGAGGCGATGCTGTTTTCGCTCTACGGCCTGCTGGTGGCAGGTCAGTTTTCGCTTCATCGCATTTTGTAAGCGCATTTCGAGATCATCCAAGCGTTGTGACTGACGCTGGAGTTGATAGCTCGGGTGTTGACGTTCTAAGCGGTGTTGTAATTGCCTTTGTTGTTGTGATTGCTGAAGCAGGTAGTGCTTCATTGCACTGATGAGCTTTTGCTGCTTCGCTAACAGCTGATGATCTTTATGGCTATTATCACGACTGACTAATTCGGCAGCGGCAGAAGGGGTCGGAGCACGCATATCGGCAACAAAATCCGCGATGGTCACGTCGACTTCATGTCCGACGGCACTGATGATCGGGATCTGACTGGCTGCAATCGTTCGGGCTAAGACTTCGTTGTTAAAGCACCATAAATCTTCTAGTGAGCCGCCACCGCGTCCCACAATCAGTACATCACACTCGTTACGAGTATTGGCAATGCCAATCGCCTGAGCAATTTTTATGGATGCCTCTTCGCCTTGCACCATGGTTGGGTATACCACGACGTGCAAAGAGGGATCGCGACGTTTTAGCACATCTAGGATGTCATACAGGGCTGCACCTGTTTTTGAGGTGACGACACCAACTCGTTTCGGGTGTTCAGGCAGTGGCAGCTTGGTGGTCTGAGAAAACAGCCCCTCCGCTGCGAGCTTCATCTTCAACTCTTCGAACTGTTGTTGCAGTCGCCCATCACCTTCAGGTTGCATACTGTCGACGATCAGCTGATAGTCGCCTCGTGGCTCATACAGAGAGAGACGCGCTTTGACTAATACCTGATTACCATTGATTGGCTTAAAGGTCACTCTGCGGTTATTACCGCGAAACATCGCACACTTAACTTGGGCACGAGCATCTTTAAGTGTGAAATACCAGTGTCCTGAAACAGGAGCAGAAAAATTAGAGATTTCGCCGACAAGCCAAACTACGCCCATTTCATTCTCTAGTAACAAACGGACTTCGGCATTGAGACGAGATACGGTGAAGATGTTTTGGTTGGTCAGAGCTGACACTGCTAATCTCGTAGACGTGAGTATGGAAATTAGCGGCAATATAATACATATCAAGGGGTAAAATGCAAGAAAAAAATTAAAAAATTTGTGGTCAAGCGATTGCGTTAGCCGTATAATCCGTTCGCAATATCTAATCCAAATGCACACGGATTGCACTCATTATGCGAAACGATGAGGTTGGATTTCCTTTTTACCCTTTCAATTGAGAGATATTGCAAATGCTAAGAATTGCCAAAGAAGCGCTGACATTCGACGACGTTTTACTTGTGCCAGCACACTCCACCGTTCTCCCAAACACAGCTGATCTTCGCACTCAGCTTACAAAAAATATTACTCTAAATATTCCAATGATCTCGGCGTCGATGGACACCGTGACTGAAGCTCGTCTTGCTATTGCCCTAGCGCAAGAAGGCGGTATTGGTTTTATCCATAAGAATATGTCGATTGAGCAGCAAGCTGCTGAAGTTCGTAAAGTAAAGAAATTTGAAGCTGGTGTTGTTACTGATCCTGTTACGGTTAACCCTGATGCAACGATCGCAGATGTGGTTGCGTTGACAGAGAAACATGGCTTTGCTGGTTTCCCTGTTGTGACTGAGACAAACGAATTGGTCGGCATCATCACTGGCCGTGATGTTCGCTTTGTTACAGACCTTTCAAAGACGGTAGCGTCAGTGATGACTCCAAAAGAGCGTCTGGCTGCAGTCGAAGAAGGTGCAACACGTGAAGATGTGCAAGAGAAAATGCACGAAGCACGCGTTGAGAAAGTCCTTGTTGTGAACGATGAGTTCCAACTAACAGGCATGATCACAGCGAAAGATTTCCACAAAGCAGAGCGTAAGCCAAATGCATGTAAAGATGGTCGTGGTCGTCTGCGTGTAGGTGCTGCTGTCGGTGCTGGCGCCGGTAACGAAGAGCGCGTTGCTGCTCTTGTTGAAGCTGGTGTTGACGTTCTACTTATCGACTCTTCTCATGGTCACTCTGAAGGGGTTCTTAACCGTATTCGTGACACTCGTGCAGCGTACCCTGATCTTGATATTATCGGTGGTAACGTCGCGACGGGTGCAGGTGCTAAGGCACTTATCGAAGCGGGCGTGAGCGCAGTTAAAGTCGGTATCGGCCCTGGTTCTATCTGTACGACTCGTATCGTAACGGGGGTTGGTGTACCTCAGGTGACAGCCATTGCTGACGCGGCTGAAGTGGCGAATGAATTCGGTATCCCAGTTATTGCTGACGGCGGTATCCGTTTCTCTGGTGATATCTGTAAAGCCATCGTTGCTGGCGCATCTTGTGTGATGGTCGGTTCAATGTTTGCGGGTACAGAAGAAGCACCAGGTGAAGTGATTCTTTACAACGGTCGTTCATACAAAGCGTATCGTGGTATGGGCTCTCTAGGCGCAATGTCACAGGGCTCTTCGGATCGTTACTTCCAGTCTGATAATGCAGCGGACAAACTGGTTCCAGAAGGTATCGAAGGTCGTATTGCTTACAAAGGTCGCTTGAAAGAGATCGTTCACCAGCAAATGGGCGGTCTACGCTCAAGCATGGGTCTAACGGGTTCTGCGACAGTCGAAGCGATGCGTACTAAAGCGGAATTTGTTCGTATCTCTGGTGCGGGCATGAAAGAGTCGCATGTACATGACGTTCAGATCACGAAGGAAGCGCCAAACTACCGTTTGGGTTAATGCCTACATCTTGAATTATCAAGGTTAAGCTCGCTTTTCCTTGAAGCATAATAATGAGGCGAGTCGACTCGCCTCACTTTGACATACTTAGCTTAAAAAGACTGCTCAAAATGACTAAAAATATCCACGACCAACGCATTCTGATCTTGGACTTCGGTTCTCAGTACACTCAGCTCGTCGCGCGCCGTGTACGTGAAATTGGTGTTTACTGTGAACTTTGGAGCTGGGACGTAGAAGAAGCGGATATTCGCGAATTCAACCCAGACGGTATCATCCTTTCTGGTGGCCCTGAAAGTGTCACGGAAGAGAACTCGCCACGTGCGCCACAATATGTATTTGACTCAGGTGTGCCTGTATTGGGCGTATGTTACGGCATGCAGACAATGGCAGAGCAGCTTGGCGGTAAAGTTGCGGGTTCGAATGAACGTGAATTTGGCTACGCACAAGTGAAAGTGTCTGGCGAATCAGCAATCTTTAAAGATCTTGAAGCGACCCAAGATGTGTGGATGAGCCACGGCGATAAAGTGGTAGAGATTCCAGCAGACTTCGTCAAAGTCGGTGAGACAGAGACGTGTCCATACGCTGCGATGGCAAACGAAGAGAAGAAATACTACGGTGTTCAGTTCCACCCTGAAGTGACTCATACAAAACAAGGTAAGCAGATGCTGGAAAACTTTGTTCTTGGTGTATGTGGTTGTGAAGGGCTATGGACTTCTGAATCTATCATCGAAGATGCGGTTGCACGTATCAAAGAACAAGTGGGCGATGATGAAGTGATCCTAGGCCTATCCGGTGGTGTGGATTCATCAGTGGTTGCTATGCTGGTTCACCGCGCGATTGGCGACAAGTTGACTTGTGTATTTGTTGATAACGGTCTGCTTCGTTTGAACGAAGGTCAACAAGTGATGGATATGTTCGGTGACAAGTTCGGCCTAAACATCATTAAAGTGGATGCAGAAGATCGTTTCCTTGAAGCATTGAAAGGTAAATCCGATCCAGAAGATAAGCGTAAGACCATCGGTCACGTATTTGTTGATGTATTTGATGAAGAATCTCGCAAGCTAGAGAATGCGAAATGGCTAGCACAAGGTACGATTTACCCTGATGTGATCGAATCTGCGGCGTCAAAAACAGGCAAAGCGCACGTCATCAAATCTCACCACAATGTTGGCGGCCTTCCTGAAGATATGGAAATGGGTCTTGTTGAACCTCTACGTGAGCTGTTCAAAGACGAAGTTCGTAAGATTGGTCTTGAGTTAGGCTTGCCTTACAACATGCTTTACCGCCACCCGTTCCCAGGTCCTGGTCTTGGTGTTCGAGTTCTTGGTGAAATCAAGAAAGAGTACTGTGATCTTCTTCGCCGTGCAGATGCGATCTTTATTGAAGAACTGCATGCTGCAGACCTGTATGACAAAGTGTCTCAAGCATTTACCGTTTTCCTACCAGTACGCTCTGTGGGCGTGATGGGTGATGGTCGTAAATATGATTGGGTTGTTTCTCTACGTGCGGTTGAGACCATTGACTTTATGACTGCGCATTGGGCTCACCTGCCGTATGACTTCCTAGGTAAGGTTTCGAACCGTATTATCAATGAAGTAGATGGCATTTCTCGTGTTGTTTACGACATTTCTGGCAAACCACCTGCGACGATTGAGTGGGAATAAAATTCTGTAAATTTTATGTCAAAACGCCTCAAGTTCTGCTTGAGGCGTTTTTTTTGGCGCAATGTGTCTTTTTTTCGTATTCTATCTTGCATCGTCAGGCGGAATGCGGAGGGGATTCAAAAAACGCTGTTAACAAATGTTACAGCAAGAGTATTTAGACGATTCCAGTCGCACTTCAATTCAATAACAAGATATTTCTATAGAAAGCCTATCTATCCTCTTCAAAGAACCGGAAACCGAGATGAAGGGATAGCTCTTATGCTCAAATTGAAAACTTTAACTGTGGCACTTGGTTGTGCATTGGCAGCGCAAAGTGCGTTGGCAATGAACATTCAAGATGATCCAGAAAATCCAGGTGGTTATATTGTTTCTCGTGCTGATATCCAAGCAGCAGAAGATGCTCAAACCACTGATCCAATGTATGACATCTGGTCGAAAGCGCTAGAAACGCGTTCGAACACGATTGTAGAAGCCATTGCTCCTGGCCTATCAAGCAACCCAGCAAACGTTAAGCGTGTAGAACGCGTTTTCCCTGAGTCTGAGTGGCACTTCTTAACTCAGATGGCTGCGCCTGAATATACTTACACCCGTTTCCTACGTGCAATTGGTAAATTCCCAGCATTTTGTGGTGAGTACACCGATGGCCGTGATTCGGACGCAATCTGTAAGCGTTCTATCGTGACGGCATTCGCGCACTTTGCACAGGAAACTGGCGGCCATATCGCGCTGGATAACACTTGGGATAACCCACAAGGTCTACAAGAATGGCAACAAGCACTTGTACACGTACGTGAAATGGGTTGGTCTGAAGGTCAACCTGGTTACACCACAGGTTGTGGTCAGAATGATTGGCAGAACAAGCGTTGGCCATGTGAACCAGGTCAAGGCTACTTTGGCCGTGGTGCGAAACAGCTTTCTTACCACTTTAACTACGGACCATTCTCTGAAGTTATGTACGACGGCGACGCGACTGTACTGCTAAAGAATCCTGGTCTAGTTGCTGATTCTTGGTTAAACCTAGCCTCTGCGATCTGGTTCTTCCTAACGCCACAGGCTCCTAAGCCAGCAATGTTGCACGTGATTGACCGTACTTGGAAACCATCTCAGCGTGAGCTAGATGCAGGTATCGGTTATGGTTTCGGTACGACAATCAACATCATCAACGGTGGTATTGAGTGTGGTTCACAGAACAAAGACAAAGGTCAACCTGTTAACCGAATCCGTTACTGGGAAGGTCTTGCTGCGCACTACCAAATCCCTATCGAAGCGGATGAGAAGAACACGTGTTACCAGCAAACTCCATACGGTAGCTTGAACCTAAACGGTGCAACTGACGTACTGTACACAAACTGGGATGGTAACTGGAAGTACTACAATGATCGTCCAGGTGGCGCGTCATTTGAGTGTGAGCTCGTTGGTTTCCAAACGGCTTACTCTGCGCTTGTACCAGGTGACTACGAGAAGTGTGTGACGAACTTCTACGGTTCACACGCGTCATGGCCTGAAGTTCGTGTGGTAGAAGGACCTTTACCTGATCCAGGCAATGGTGGTGATGGTACAACGCCAGGCGGTAACGCTTGGGATGCAAGCAAAGTGTATACTGGTGGCGAGCAAGTTGAATACAAAGGCGCTATCTATGAAGCTAAGTGGTGGACTCAAGGTAACGATCCATCAAAAGGTGGTCCTTGGAAACTGATTGGTGATGCACCAACAACTCCGCCAGTGACACCAGAGCCGCCAGTGACTCCAGAACCGCCGGTAACTCCAGAGCCGCCAGTGACTCCAGAACCGCCAGTGACTCCAGAGCCGCCAGTGACTCCAGAGCCGCCAGTGACTCCAGAACCGCCAGTGACTCCAGAACCGCCAGTGACTCCAGAACCACCAGTAGACAGTAACTTTATCCAATGGGAGCCGGGTGTATCTCAGGTTGCTAATGGCGATAAAGTAACATTCAACGGTAAGTGTTTTGTTGCTAAGAATGGTCCTGGTTCATGGGAAACTCCTCGCCAGTCTAACTGGTTCTGGGACGAAATTACTTGTAACTAATCTTGACGTTTATGCGGTGCTCTTGTCTATGGAAGCGCCGACATAAATTGAGAGTGTTAGCTGTGTTAAAAGCTCTAGCGAAAGCTAGAGCTTTTTTTATTCTCAGGAGTTGAAGAATAATTGGTTATGCATTTTGGTGCATTTTGATTTCTGATTTCGCAAGCATAAATTAATCAAACTTAGTTTACGCCAACAGGGCATGAGCTTTGATCGTCGAACTACTAAAATTCACGCGTAACTTTTGTGGGAAAATTTTAAAGGTAAGTTTATGTCGACTCAGTTAGCCAACCCAGCGCCACTTGGCCTGATGGGATTTGGAATGACCACCATTCTGCTTAACATTCACAATGCAGGTTTCTTTCCGATAGACTCCATGATTTTAGCCATGGGGATTTTCTATGGCGGTTTAAGCCAAGTCCTGGTGGGGATGATGTGCTTTAAGCGTGGCGATACGTTTGGAACGACCGCTTTTACGTCATACGGTCTATTTTGGCTAACGCTGGTGGGATTAATTGTCATGCCGCATATGGGGTTACCACCAAGCCCTGAAGCGTTTATGGGGTGGTACTTGGCATTGTGGGGCGTCTTTACAGGATTCATGTTTATAGGGTCGCTGCGCTACCCAGTGGCGAAACAAGTTGTGTTTGGATCGTTGACGGTTCTCTTTGCTTTGCTGGCTATTCGCGACTTTACGGGCAGTGAATTGATTGGCACCATTGCTGGCTACGAGGGTATTTTCTGTGGAGCGAGTGCTATCTATTTTGCGATGGCGCAGGTACTGAATAATGAATACGGTCGTACCATATTACCTATTGGTGAGCGTCAGCCTCAAGAAGCGTTACAAGAGCTGACCGCATAGATCATCGCGAACAAATTGGGAATAAAGAAAGGGGAGCGTTGCTCCCCTTTGTCATTTTACAACGTCATGTGTTCCGCAGAGACGAATAGTCTCATTGGTTAAGCGCTTGGCTGTTCGATAGCGGGTTTCTCATCATTATCAGCTTGCGGTTTTTTGCCCGTTTTACGCTGGTATTTTTCTTCCCAGTAAGTGGCTCCTTTAATACCGAGTTTAATCGGGTTAAAGGTGTACTCGGTGACCCCTTTCTTCTGTTGCTCTTCATAATCATTGAGTGCTTTTAATGCCGGTTTAGATAAGAAGAAGATAATCAGAATACCGACAATGTTGAGCCATGCCATTAATCCAACACCGACATCACCCATTGCCCAAGCGAGATTGGCGGTTTTCACTGTGCCGTAGAAAACAGCGGCAAGAATAATCAGTTTCAATACGAACATCATGCCATTCACTTTAACGGTACGGCGGATGTAAGCAATGTTGGTTTCAGCGATGTAGTAGTAAGCTAGGATCGTGGTAAAGGCGAAGAAGAAGAGCGCAACGGCAATGAATGGCTTACCAATGCCAGGGAGTGCACTTTCAATGGCCATTTGGGTAAACACAGGTCCATTGGCACTGATATTTTCAGCAAGGTTTTGAACGATATAGCCATCTGCACCATGAACGTTGTACGCGCCAGTGATTAAAATCATAAATGCGGTCGCAGAACAGACAAGTAGTGTATCGATGTAAATCGAGAACGACTGAACTAGACCTTGTTGTGCTGGGTGATCTACGCTGGCTGCTGCCGCAGCATGTGGCCCCGTTCCTTGACCCGCTTCATTGGAATAAACACCACGTTTTACACCCCAACCGATAGCGGCGCCGATGCCCGCCATTGGGGTAAAGGCATCACCGATGATCATGCTAACAATACGCGGGATTTCACCAATGTTTAGGAGAATGATGACAAAAGCGGTAATGATGTAAGCCAGAGCCATAAATGGCACGACGATCTGAGTAAAGTTTGCAATGCGCTTCACGCCACCGAAGATGATAAACCCAAGAATGATACAGATAACCGTTCCGGTGAAAATTTTGGCAAAGCTAAAGGTGCCCATCGCGGTTTCAATCATTTCCCCTGAGCCAAAGGCGGCTTCGACGGCATTGCCGATGCTATTCGACTGAACCCCCGGCAGTAGGACGCCACAAGCGAAAATGGTCGCAATGGCGAAGATCCAAGCATACCATTTTTGTCCCATTGCTTTTTCAATGTAGTAAGCAGGACCACCACGAAATTCACCGTCATCTTCTTCTTTATAGATTTGGGCTAGTGTGGATTCAGTATACGCGGTCGCTGCGCCAAAGAAGGCAACAACCCACATCCAGAATACGGCGCCTGGACCACCAAAACCGATTGCCGCCGCAACCCCTGCAATGTTACCGGTACCGACACGACCGGATAATGAAACGGCAAGTGCTTGGAAAGAAGAAATGCCTTTTGATGAGCTTTTACCTGATAAAAGCAATCGCCACATTTCAAAGAAATGACGGATTTGAACAAATCGCGTTGCGATCGAGTAGAACAAACCAGCGCCAAGGCACAGATAAATCAGTACCGGGCTCCAGATGATTCCATTCATAAAATCAACGAATGACTGCATGAGTATTTTCCCTGTTTGTATTTAATGTTGTGTGTTTTTTGTGTATGCGACGATATATTAACCTTCTTGTAACTCAATTGTTAACAAAAGTAACTGGTAATGTTGTGTATCGTGAAGCGGGGCACAAAGTGGTTAATTACTGAATATCTTGGTGGTTAATTGTACGTTTTGTGTGGTTTGTGGTGTTTTTTTGTTCTTGGTGAGCATTTTTAAACAGAGGCTAAGTCAAAGACGATTAAACGAGATTTGTATAAAGTTCTTAACATCCCCCCAATAAGCAGTGGTTAATGTTGGATTGTTTGATTAAGGCAGTGGAGCTCATAGGAAAATAAAATAGTTATGCAGCTTTTCTGTTATTGATTTGAATCTCAATATGTTGCACCTAAACTTACTCTCAGGAGGAGCAGCATATGAAATCAGAGCAGAAGCGATGCTGTTATCAGAACGCTGATGGCTGGCACTGTGATCAACCCGCTGGGACGTCTGGGTTGTGCTACTGGCACGATCCTGAGATAGATAAAAGCAAAGATGACGTTAAATCTCGGGTTGAGGCGTGGGCAAAAGAGGGGAAACCCTTAGACGGATTTCAGCTGGCTAGGACCCATCTTGTTGATCTCAATTTAGTGAACCGAGGAAATCGAAGCGGCTACCAATGTCGAGGTGCGGATTTCTATCGCGCTGATTTAAGTGATGCCCATTTTTTTGGCTTAGATTTACGTGGTTCGTCACTAATGAAGGCGAAGCTAAGTTGTGCAAATTTACACTGTGCCCATTTAGAAGGTTGTAACCTTTTAGGGGCAGACTTAAGTCGCGCTCGATTGGAGAATATTGAATGGGGCGACGAAATCAAACAAGCGAAGATGGCTCAAGAAGCCAAAGGGAGTGATCAGAAGGATCTTAGGCGATCACTGTATCAAGAGGCGGAAGAGGTCAGCCGCAATATTCGTAAACAATGTGAGAAGCAAGGGCTTTTTGAAATGGCGGGGTACTTCTTCAAAAAAGAGATGCGTTTTCGCCGTTATCAAATGAAGAAATTCAGTTTTCAGAGGGCGATTTCAAAAACGGTGGATCTATTTTGTGGTTACGGGGAAGACCCATTACGCGTGGTGATTTTCTCTCTGACACTCATTCTTGCTTGTGCGCTGGCGTATTTCTTTTTAGGCACGACCAGTGGTAATCCAATTTATCCTAATACTCATGGTTACACCAAAGTCTTACTTGAGTTTCTCAATGCGATTTACTTTAGTGTGGTGACCTTTACCACTCTCGGTTATGGTGATATATCTCCCGTCGGGGTTGCGAGGTTTATTGCGGCTTTTGAGGCTTTTTTGGGAAGTTTTACCATGGCTCTATTCGTTGTGGTATTTGTAAAAAAGATGACCCGGTAAAAAAAAGGAGGGTGGGTAGCCCTCCAAATGAGTTCGTACTTTTTCAGTACGCCCCGAGCGGGGTGCGACATTATAGAATTAGGGTTGGAAAAGGTAGTGCACTTGATCAGAGGATAAAGCGAGCTCCCAAGTTTGCTCTTGGCCTGAGTGCATCGGTGTCCACTGGATGTAGAGATTGTCAATATTGTTATTAAGCAGTAAGTCAACCGTGGATATTTTATCGAGGTATAGGGTGGTAAGCAGCGAGGTCGGGTCAGCAATATGACGACCTTCAGGGGTGGTATGAGCTACTTGAGTGAAAACATGCATCGCACCTTGATTCAAATTGAGGGCAGCAAGGTCCACAGAAATGGTTCTTTCCGTCGTAAAGGTGAAGTCGCGTTCGGCAACCAAATCTTTGGTATCGACGAGTGGCTGTATAGGGGTTGATGGGCCTGATGAAGAAGAGCCACCTCCGCCGCCACACCCTAGTAGCAATAGGCAAAGGCAAGAAGAAAACAGTATTGATGATTTCATTGTTCTGCGTCCTTGTTAGTCAGTGAATACTTTGCCTGCAACAGGCGTCATGTACCAATCTGTGAATTTGTCGCCACCTTGACTGACCCAATCAGCGAAGCTTAGGTAGGCATGAGAAATATCCACTCGTTCCATTGGGTGAACCCACTCGTCGGTGATGTTTATCGCCCAAGGCATATTATTGTTTGTTAAGAAGTAATCGCCATTGCCCGTATCATCATCATAAATGCCATAAAAGTTGCTGTTCATGATGGAAGTGCCTGAACGAGTTTTAAGGTGAGTTTGCCAAGTCATCCCTGGTGGAGTGTCTGTAAAGTCGCCGTGATACAAATCTCTGACTGCGTAAATGAACGGGTCATAAGGCGCATCGCCAAGCGTACTTTTTGGGACGGGGGAGATAAAGGCAACCTCTAGGTGATAGTTCAATGCTTCATCGGGTTGCGAGGTGCAATGCGCTTGAGTGCGATAGTAGTTACAAGTGTTATCGATCACTCCTTCTACAAGCAATCTCATTTTGATGTCATGTTCTATGATAAGAACCGTTTCACCTGAATCGTCGTGCATCACAGTATGGTCAACGGCTTGGCCATTTCGAGTTAAGGTAATGCTATCGACATTGGATTTATCGACACCTGGTAAATGTAATGCAAAGCCATTATGGAAGTGAGCTCCCATGGCTTTCAGGTGATAGTCAGCAGTGAAACTTTTAACTTCACGTAAGCCATTCAGGGTTTCTTTGATTTGGTACTTCCACACGACATCATTAAAGTCGTAGTCCCCTTGCATTGGCCAACGATCTTCGAAAGCAAGTGTCGCGTAGCTATTCGCTGAGGGGTAGATAGACAGAGTGGTAATGTCGGCATTATTGTTTTGTAGTAACACTTCGTATTTGGCGTCTGTGGTCCCATCGTTGTTGTAACCATCGACCGCAGTAAAGGGAGACACGTTGACAGTAAACAGTAAATCGTTGAAGTCATTATCCCCTTGCGGGCGGTAGAGATCCTCAAACCCAAACACTAGGAATTGATTGACGGAGTCAATGAATGCCACATTATGTCGACGGTTCTCAGCTGTGGTTTCGGGGTTCAAGGGAGAGTAACTATAGAAGGGCGTGCCCCATGGACCCAAATAGGCGATATTATTGAAGGAGCCATCATAGCTCCATCCATTCGGGATCACGAAAAACGCAAGAGTCTGTCCTGCTGTAAGTTCGACATCAAGGTCAATGGTATCGCCTTCTTGCATTTCTCCGTCAGGGCTTTTCGATGCATTAGGAAAAACAATAACATGTGCGTTGATATCATCTTTAGTTGTTGGTGGTGAGTTAGTGTCGTAGACAAAATACCCCAGAGAATTACGATACCCGGCGCCTTCGTTTAAAAAAGTCACACTGACTGAAGCGAAATCTTGTCCATTTAACTCGTCATCAATATCAATGCTGGCGTATTTATTGGAAGCAATAAAGCTAGGGTTCACTTGAGTACCTTCTGGAAGCATACCGTATACGTTACTGAGTACGTCTGTCGGAAGGGTACCGGAGATAGAATAGACTTCGTTAGCTTTACCCAAAGCACTGTAGTTTGCGCTGTTGGAGCCACTTTCAAAACTTAAATCACTCAGCTCTAACGCATGTATGGATGCTGATCCAAATACGGTTAAGAGCGTTGTGTACCTCGTAAACCATCCATTTCTCATGCGGATACTCTCTTTGTCGAACAAGGGGATACCAAGAAGAGCAAAAAGTGTTCCCGGTTTTTATATCTTTTAAAACAGTGTCTTGTAATGAGAGTGTTGTTTTTCTCAACTTGCGTTGTAATTTGAATTTCGTTATGCGGAATGAGAGCTTGTCGGTTTTACGAGTAGTTAATTGCGGTCAAAATATGATCAGGTGCTAGGTTCATTGAACGTCGTGACGAAGCAGTTGGCATCTTTATTTGAATACTCAGCTCAACAAGGAAGAATCATGAAAGACGAAACGCTAGCGGTTCATTTCGGTTACGAGACCGACCCAACGACGAAGTCAGTGGCAACGCCGATTTATCAAACGGTGGCTTATGAATTTGATAACGCGCAACATGGTGCTGATCTCTTCAATCTGGAAGTGCCAGGTAATATTTACACACGAATTATGAACCCAACGAATGACGTGCTCGAAAAACGAATGGCCGCGCTAGAGGGGGGCATCGCTGGTCTAGCCGTCAGTGCGGGCAGTGCGGCGATCAATTATGCGATTCAAGCGATTGCACAGGCGGGGGACAATATCGTGTCGACCCCTCAACTCTATGGAGGCACTTACACCCTGTTTGCTCACATGCTGCCAAATCAAGGTATTGACGTGAAGTTTGCCGTCGATGATCAACCGGAAAGCTTGGCGGAATTGATCGATGAGAACACCAAAGCTGTTTATTGTGAAAGTATCGGCAACCCAGCGGGAAATATCATCGATTTAGAGAAAATTGCGGAGCTGGCTCATGCGAAAGGGGTGCCTGTGATCGTCGATAATACCGTGGCGACACCGGCGTTATGTAAGCCAATCGAGTTTGGTGCGGATATTGTGGTGCACTCCCTGACCAAATATGTCGGTGGGCACGGTACGACGCTCGGTGGCATGATCATCGATTCTGGGAAGTTTCCATGGGCGCAACATAAAGATCGTTTCCCTGTACTGAATCAACCTGAGCCTTCTTATCATGGGGTTGTGTATACAGAGGCCTTTGGGGAAGCCGCGTTTATTGGACGAGCGCGGACAGTTCCATTAAGAAATACTGGCGCAGCGTTATCGCCGATGAATGCATTCATGCTACTACAAGGATTAGAAACGTTGTCATTACGTATGGAGCGACATACTGAGAATGCTTTGGCAGTGGCAAATTACCTCAAAGCGCACGATAAAGTGAGCTGGGTGAGCTATGCTGGTTTGCCTGATTCCCCACACTTTGATTTGGCGGAAAAGTACATGCAAGGTAAGCCTTCGGCGATCCTGTCGTTTGGCTTGAAAGACGGGTATGACGCTGGCGTGCGTTTTTATGATGCACTGCAAATCTTCAAACGTTTGGTCAATATCGGTGATGTCAAGTCTTTGGCTTGCCACCCAGCCTCTACGACGCATCGTCAGTTGAATGAAGCAGAACAGAAGCAAGCAGGGGTCTCACCTGAAATGATTCGTTTATCGGTGGGTATTGAACATATTGATGATATTCTTGCGGATCTTGAGCAAGCGTTAAATGCGTAAACGATGAGGTGCTGGTGGAAAGGTCTGGCAGATAAACTCATCGGCAGAAGCTAACCGATAGAGGTTAACAGTTTATAAGACGTTTCCCCTGAATGAAAAAGCTCGGCGATGTGCCGAGCTTTTGAATGTGATAGCGTGAGTTTTAGTCTTCGATACGCTTAAAGATCAACGACGTATTGATGCCACCAAAGGCGAAGTTGTTGCTCATTAGGTGATTCACTTGCATCTCTCGGCCAGAACCCGTGATGTAATCTAAATCGCCACAATCAGGATCAAGCGTAGTGAGGTTGAGTGTTGGGTTAAACCAACCGTCGTGCATCATTTCTAGACTCAACCAAGCCTCAATTGCACCACAAGCCCCCAGGGTGTGCCCGAAATAACTTTTCAGTGAGCTAATCGGAACTTGACCAACCGCACCTTCCGTTGCGTTGGTTTCTGCCACGTCACCTCGGTCGGTTGCCGTACCGTGTGCAGAGACGAAGTCGATGTGCTTTGGATGCAAATTAGCGTCTTCTAGAGCCATTTCCATACACTTTTGCATGGTCTCTTTTTGGGGTTGAGTCACATGAACTGCATCACAGTTACTGGCAAAGCCAATTAACTCGGCGTAGATGGTTGCACCGCGTGCTTTGGCATGCTCATACTCTTCTAAGATCAGTGTCCCGGCACCTTCACCGATCACCAGTCCATCACGGTTTTTATCGTAAGGGCTAGGTGTCGACTTAGGATCGTCGTTTTTCAAACTGGTCGCGAACAGAGTATCGAAAACCGCCGATTCTGTCGGGCACAGCTCTTCAGCGCCACCTGCAACCATGACTTTTTGATAGCCATGCTTGATCGCTTCATAGGCATAGCCAATCGCTTGGCTACCTGAAGTACATGCACTGCTGGTCGGGATCACTCGTCCACGTAAGCCGAAGAAGAGACCGACGTTTACCGCTGTTGTGTGCGGCATCATCTGTACGTACGTTGTTGCGGTGATCGCTTTGGTGGTTTTTTCATTGAGCATCACGCCGAATGCGCTGACGGCATCCGTTGACCCCGTCGACGAACCATAAGCTACGCCCGTACTGCCGTCAGTCAGTACCGAGTGACCAATGAGCCCAGCATTGGTCAGTGCATTTTCGGTAGCGACCGTCGCCATTTTAGAGACTCGTCCCATTCCACGCACTTGTTTGCGTTTGTAATGCTTCGGCAGCTCAAAATCACTCACAGGGGAAGCCAGTTTAGTGTTTAAACCATCAAATTGTTCGTAACTTTCCATATAGCGGGTGGCATTCTCTAGCGCCTTGAGGCGGGGAGAAACCGTTTCCCAGTCATTACCAAATGCGGTAACCCCAGACATTCCGGTGACAACAACACGATGGGTCATACTAGACCTCCATTGACTGAAATCACTTGTCGTGTGACATAGCCAGCAATATCTGACATGAGATAGCTCACAAGACCTGCGACTTCTTCAGGCTCTCCCATGCGGCGTAACGGGATTTGTGGCATTGCATGATCTTTGACATGCTCATCCACCATGCCCGTATCAATTAACCCCGGAGCGACACAGTTAACGGTGATTTTGCGTTTCGCTAGTTCTAAAGCCAATGATTTGGTTGCACCAATCACCCCTGCTTTCGCGGCGGAGTAGTTGGTTTGACCGCGGTTTCCTGTGAGTCCAGAAACGGACGCAAGGGTGACAATTCGTCCGCCTTTGCGCTTTTGAACCATAGGCATCACACAAGGGTGGAGGACATTGTAGAAGCTGTCTAGGTTGGTATGGATAACGCCATCCCACTCTTCTTCTGTCATGGCCGGAAACGCCGTATCGCGAGTGATTCCTGCATTATTAACGACACCATAGTAAGCGCCGTGAGTTTCAATATCTTGCTCGATGCGTTCACGGCATTGCGCTCGGTCACTGATATCAAATTGAATCAATCGGCCGGAAGCCCCGAGGCTTTCTATCGTATTCAAAGTGTCTTGGGCGCCCTGCTGATCGCCCATGTAGTGAACAACGATATCAAAACCGTCTTTAGCAAGTTGTATCGCAATGGCTTTGCCGATGCCTTTACTGGCACCAGTCACTAAAACGTGTCGTGTCATGATGATTCCTAATGGTTCATTTCTTGTAATTTTTCTTCGGATGGTACGTAGACGTTTAACTGACATTGAGCGAGGGTTTCTCCCTCGCATTCAAGGCGAGCCGAGAAAACGGCCATACCGTTGTCTTCCATCACTTGTTCAGCATGAACATCCAAGATCATGCCTTTTGTAAATTCAGAACACTCCGCTTTATATCGGCGGCAACCGAGTAAAAAGCCAATCGGAGGTTGTTTATTGTCTTGCAAAGCGTGGTAACCGGACCAAGCCGCTATAGATTGTGCGATAAATTCAATCCCAACATATCCTGGAATCGTCTCAGTTTGAGGATTAAAGAACACATGGTGTTCGCCAATATCCACTTGGCAGTGGATGGAGGTCTCCAACACTTCAATGGCGCGGTCCACTAAGATCATCGGGGCGTCATGAGGGACAAGGTGTTCAATGCTTGGGATTTTACTCATCGATGTATCCAAAAATCAGGCTAATATTGTTTCCGCCAAAAGCAAACGAGTTACTTAAAATCGCACGTGGGCTTAGCGAGGTTGGCGTTTCCACTAATGATACTTCAATATCTTGCGCTTTATTACTACAACCTTGAATTGGGAGTGATAAATCGAATTTTAAGAGATGCCATGCAATGGCCGCTTCAACGGCGCTTGCTGCTCCAAGAGTGTGTCCTGTGAGGTGTTTGGTCGAACTGACAGGGGTATCTGCACCGAACACTCGAAAAATGGCTTTGCTCTCCATTGAGTCATTGAGTGGGGTCGCGGTTCCATGCGCATTCACGTAACCAATTTGTTCTGGGGATAGGCCTGCGTCTGCAAGTGCTTTGCGCATCGCTTCTTCAGCGCCATCCCCCTCAGGATGAGGCGCTGAAATATGATGCGCATCAGAGCTCTCTCCACAGCCAAGCAATGCAATGTCAGATTTTTGGTGACTCAGCAACATAAAGGAGGCGGCTTCACCAATGTTAATGCCCTGACGGTCTTCGCTAAATGGCTGACAATGCTGATGAGAGAGCGCTTCCAAACCGTTAAATCCATTCAAGGTCAGTCGACAGATCGTATCAACGCCTCCCACAATGACGGCGTCGACCATACCACTTTTTATGAGACGTTTCGCGGCAAGGTACACGCGTCCACTTGAAGAGCAAGCGGTTGAAATCGCGTAACAGGGGCCAGTTAAATCGTAATACCTAGCGATAAAATCACTGCAATTTCCGAGCTCTTGGTGTTGGTAATGAAAGTGTTCAGGGAATGAACCCGTCTGACTCTTTACAGATAAAGCCTCTTCACCATTGGCGATGCCTGATGTACTGCTACCGACAATGACCGCGACTCTTTCTCTGCCAAATTGAGCAATGGCTTGTTGAACTTGAGGTTCAATTTGCTGTAAAGCAAGGAGAGCGAGCTGATTATTTCGTGTGTGGAAATCAGACAGGTGACTCGGTAAATCAGGTAATTCAGCGACCACACGACCAATAATGGTGCTGTTGCCGCAATTCAAAATGTCATTATCTTGCAGCATATGAGGGCTTTGGTTGTCTGCTAAGCTGCAATGAATTTGTTCTGGGGTCGTTCCCATCGCAGAAACAAAACCACAGCCGTGTACGAAAATCGGTGAAGAGATGGATGACGTCATGGACATTAATTATCGTTGTGTAAGTTGATGGTTTAAAGTTTGGATCTCAATCTGGTAATCATTGCGAACGGATTCGAATCGAATATTACCGTCAAAACCGCGCCCGTTTTCATATTGAATCAAGAAAACGAGATCATTATTTTGATCGAACACCTGTCTTTGATGTGAGTCGTCAATCATTGACCACGACACATCCTCTAAGGCGGCTTCCCAGGCGTGCTTCGGCCAGAGTGAGAGCATGAGATTAAACAGCACTTGCTCGGGCTGAGGTAGCGTTTGCTCTAATCCATTCAGGACTTGGGTTTCAATACCCGTTTGGCGGTAAGTTAACGACAGTAAGCGAGTTCCCCATGCAGAAAAACCCGCTAATATGACTTGGTCTTCGCTTACTTGAAGTTGTACAGGAAGTTGTTGGTTTTGCTCTTTTTCACTGCCTTGCCAACGAGCTGTAATGAGCTGAGAAGCCGTCACGTCCATCCCTAAAGCCGCAGGGGACGGGAGGGCGATGGTGACATCTTTTGAGACAGTGACGTAGGCTGAACTCTGTGAACTAGGACCCATTGAACATCCTGAAAGGATGAGTAGGAATAAGAGCCCCGTGATGCGTTTTAGCATGGTGTTTTCCTTGTTGCGATCGCCATGGGTGCAAGTAACCAAGTGATTAAAATTCCGCTGAGTACCGTCAGGCCAAAGCTATGAATCGCATGGGTATCACTCAAGGCGAGTAAGCCAAACGACAATAATGTGGTTGTTGCTGAGAGGCTGACTGCAAGCAGAGTGCTATGGCTGCCATTTTGCTCAGCAAAGAATAAGGTGTAGTCAATGCCGATGCCGATCACCAGCACCAATGCGAGTAAGCTAAACAGGTTTAAGCTTGAACCCACCAAGGCCGATACCGCCAAACTTCCCACACACGCAATCAAGCAGGGGATCACCATTTTTATCGCATGCTTGAAGCCAAATCGTATACTCAAAACGAGATAGATGATCAGCATAGCGATCGCAAGTAGCTCCATGACTTTGGTTCGATAGTCTTCAAATAGCTCAGATAACTCTTGAGATTTATTGAGGTAATGCAGTTGTGGTGATTGTTTTGCAAACTCGGCAATGATCGCTGGCTGAGAGAGCTGCTGTAGCAAGATAGCACTGGCGACTTGCCCATTAATCTCACCCAGATATAGGAAAGCAATCGGCTCGCCGGGGGCAGACTCGAGGAAAGCTGGCAGCGTTATTGGCTCCAACTTTCCGCTAAAACGAGGGGGGGAAGTCAAGCCTAGGGTCTGTTGCAAGTGATCGCTTTGCTCTTGATACAGTCGCTGAACAAGGCGGTAATTGTCTTCTTGCACCTGAGTTTCGCTGATGTATTGGCTTAGACTTTGATGACCTTTTAAAACCCCCTGTTGTTGCCACTGCTCGAATTGGGGCTTAAGTTTCGCTAAGGAGTTGAGGAGTTGTTGGTCATTTTGGGCGGTGACGACGAGCATTTGTTGAGACGATTGCAGACCAGTCAGTTCGGTAATGGTGCTTTCTTGTTGCTTCAACGCCGCAGGCATCGCTTGCAGTTGACGAATGTCATCATCGTAATTCACTTGCGTTAGCGCGAGCCCACCCAAAAGACATAAGGTGAGAGGAAACCCAATCGCAAACCCTTTGGATTGCCATTGCGTCAGCCACCATTGCCACATGGTCAAACCGGGAAGTTGGCGATCCGGTGAAGGCTTTTGGGCCAATATTGGGTACCAAGCCACCACCGTTAGGTAGGCGCCCAAGAGTCCCACCGATGAAAATAATGCGAGCTGTTGTAAGCCTGGGAATGGGGCGATCAACAGTCCAAGATAACCGATCAAACTGGTCACGAGACCAAGGGAAATGGCAACCAAAATATGCTGTAACCCCTTACGACTATCCCATTGATTGCCTGCTGCCAGTCGGTCGGTGAGGTAGTGGAAAGCATAGTCAATGGATACACCAATGAGACTGGCACCGATGACCAAACTAAATAGATGGACTCGACCAAATACAAATAGGGTGACGCTTAATGCCATCAATAAGCCAATGGCGATAGACAATAGCGCAAGATGTAACGGCATTAAGCTGCGAAATACCACCGCGATCAGTAACACGACGCCTAGCAAAGAGACGAGGCCAATGGTACTGATCTCTTGCTTGGCACTTTGTGTGCCAAAATCGGCGTAAAAGAGGACACCAGTCGCATTGATGACGACGCCATGGTCTTGAGTAAGCTGCTCAGTCCATTGCTTGATCTGCGGCACCACTTGCTGGGCATGGATGCTGTAGGGTGAGGCATTGAGTTTCGCCGTCAACAAGATATGAGTTTGCCCATCTTTTTCTAAAGTCAGATACCCTTCTTGCAGAGTAAAGGCCCCTGATTGGCGAGTAAGTTCGGATAAATAATCTCGAAACAGGAGAAACGGATCTTGCTCTAACTCTTTACCCGTTACACCGGAGAAAGGGTTGTAAATCGATTGAATGACATACTGAGTTTGTTGTGAGGGATCCACCGAAAGGCGGTGATGCTGCTCTGGCGTCAGAAATTGAAAGCGGTGGTCAAAATAGAATTTCGCCCACGCACTCTGTTGTTCTGGGGTGATCTTATCCGTCACTTGTGCAAAGTTGCCGCTCTGTTTCAACTTGTTGGCTAATAATTGGCTGGCGTCTTGAGCCGTTGCGATATTGTCACCACTAACAACGAAAATCAGCGTTTGACTCATGGCGTCAGCTATACGAGAAAAGGCCACTTCAGTGACGGGATTTTGCTGATTGATAGGCAAGAGCTTGAGCACATCCGTTTCAATCGGAGCCCCATTGGGCGAGCGCCATTGATTGACAAGAGAAAATGTGGCCAAGCTAACCATTACAAGCCAAATCACGGCGATCAGGTTCGATTTAGAAAACAAACTGGTTTTGTTCCGCATCAGTCAAAGTTTCAGGAGCTGTTTGGTGTTGTGAAAATTCAATTTCAGTGCGATCGCCGCGAATCTCACGCAGCTCCAAGCGTTCAATTTGTTGATGACCTTGCAAGGTGATCGTGTCAAAGACCGAATTGAGTGGGGCAGCTTTTGGCGTTAGGGTGAGACGCCATGCATCGTCTTCAGTGGCAAAGTCTAGTGTGAACTCTTTTTCTAATTCAGCAGTATCGCCATGAAACACCGAGAGAAACACGCGACTAAAATAGAAAGCCATCGGGTTTTGCTCCGAGGTGATGATTTGCGCTTCTTGTCCCCCCATACTTTGGCGTAGCTTATCTTGAGTTAACACTAGGTTGACCGGAAACGGCGTGGTTTGTTGCCAAAGTAAACCGTGGGTTTTATCTAAGGTAAACTGCCCTTCAGATGAGAGCGGTTGATTAAACATCTCTAAGTGACGTGTCTGAATAAACGCACCTCGAACGACTTCAAATTTGGCTAATTGCTGTTGTAAGTCGGCCAGTTGTTGGATAACCGTTGGTGCTGGATTCACAGAGTCATGAGCGTTGGCACTCACGAAACCGACAGGCACCATACTTATCATAAGCAACCCTAATTGAGCGATTCGCTTTAACATTGGTAAGCTCCGAATTGATGCCATTGATCCACTCGTGAAGTGAAAACGCTTGGGGAAGCAAGGCGCATCTCTTTATCTTGTGCACCCACGGCAACTTGCGTGGTGTGCCCTTTACACATTCGCTTACCTGTCTGCGCATCAAAGATGGTGTAATTCACTCGTAATCGATTTTCCCACTCTACCAATGTCGCGTGAATGCGGATTGGGTGATTGAAGGGGATGGCTCGGATGTATTTTACTTGGACGTCAATCACAGGCCACACATAGCCTGAATCCGTCATTTGGGTATAGCCGTAATCAATTTTCTCCATCATGACGCGTCTGGCTTCTTCAAAGAAGCGGAAGTAGTTGCCATGATAAATGACCCCCATTGGGTCAGCATCTTGAAAAGAGGTCACTAGCGTGACCTCTGCTTCAAGTGGGTGAATAACTTCACTCATTTGAGTTCTCTTATTTGGCGAATTACAAGGCTAGTAAAGTGACCAATGGCGTTGGTTAATACGATCAATAAAGTGGCGTAAATCATGCTCTAGAGGACGATCTTCTACCACAAAATCAAACTCTTCTAACACTTGTTCACAGATGTGCTTCAAGTTATCACTCATATGGTTTTCGTCAAGATCTCCTTGACGACGACGAAGTTCGATCGCTTGAGTCGCGGCGAGTAATGACGCTGCAGCAACCTGTTCTGTCAGCTCTAAAACACGTACACAATCGCGCGCTGCAATGGTTCCCATGCTGACTTTATCTTGGTTATGACATTCCGTAGAGCGTGAGAAAACACTGGCAGGCATGGTGTGTTTGAGTGCTTCAGCGGTCCACGCAGAGATACCAATCTGTACAGCTTTAAAGCCGTGGTTAATTGGCTTGCGTTCGCCTGTTGCACCAGTCAAGTTAAACGGCAGACCATTGTTGAACTTGTAGTCCATCAGCTGAGCCATTTGACGATCAAGCAGGTCTGCTAGGTTCGCAATACCTGTTTTGAGCGTATCCATTGCCATCGCAATGTGACCGCCATAGAAGTGACCACCGTGCAGAACGTGCTCATTATCACCATCAATGATCGGGTTGTCGTTAGCGCTGTTGAGTTCATTTTCAATGAGCTGACGTAGCCACGGTAATGAGTCTTGAACGGCACCAATGACATGAGGCGCGCATCGTAGTGAATAACGGTCCTGAAGACGATCGCTGTTACGTGGTGGACGATCGGCTTTTAGGTCGTCGCGTAGCCAAGTTGCAATTAACTGCTGACCGGGATGAGGTTTCACCGCAAAGAGCGCTTCATCGAAATGGAAGTCATTGCCATGCATGCCAACCGATACCATGGCGGTGATTTTAGTGGAAAGCTGGGCAAGGTATTCCGCGCGTTTATAAGCAAGGCATGCTAGGGCCGTCATCACCGAGGTGCCGTTCATCAGTGCTAAGCCTTCTTTAGGTTTTAGCTTGATAGGCTCGATGCCAAGCTCTGCAAAGACTTCAGCGGTTGGACGCTCTTCACCTTTATAGAGCACATCACGCTCACCGATCAGAGCGGCGGCGAGATAGGAAAGGGGAGTTAAGTCACCGCTTGCGCCAACAGAGCCTTCTTCTGGAATGCGTGGTGCAATATCATGGTTGATCAGGTTGACGATTTGATTAAGGAGATCATGAGTCACACCTGATACCCCTTGTGACAAAGAACACAGTCGTGTTGCGAGCACTGCACGAGCTTGCTCATGGGTCAGGATTTTGCCCAAACCACAGCCGTGGAATCGAGTCAGGTGAAGCGGGAGTTCTTCAACCAATTCCGGAGGAATCGCTACCGTGCACGAGTCGCCATAACCCGTTGTTACACCGTAGATGACCCCTTCTTCTTTTAAAAGCCTTTCAAGAAATGCCACACCGCGATCAATACGATCAGTAAACTCCGGTGAGGAGTTCATATTTGCCTTGGCTCCCTGTGCGATGGCAACGACGTCTTCAATCGATAGGCGCTCTGCGCCAAATGTAATACTATTTTCAGTTTTCATTATTGTGTTGCTGACCTGTTAGTGTCCAAAAGTCAAAAAAGTTATACCACTGCAATGGTGCTTGCAGTGTGTAGTGTTCTAAACGGTTTGCATATTGCTGTACAACGTTTTCTAAAGCTTGCTGTCGCTCTTTGCGAGGAAGAACAATTTTGTCGCTAAAGTGTTCGAAATACACATTAAAGTGCGGTGTTCTCTGGCTATCATCACGTAAACCGAACAGTAAATAAGTGGGTGCTTTTAACACTGAGGCCAGCATGAAAGGCCCTTGTGGAAATGGAGCCGGTTTTCCCAAAAAATCGGCCCATACAGCACGGGTTTCCTTCGTTGTGGAGGTGCGGTCCCCGACAATAACGACCCACTCGCCTTGTTCGATCTTTTGTTGCAATAATATCGCAGTGTCAGGTCCAAGCGTACTGACTTGGATTAAATTCAAGTCAGAGTTTGGGTTGACCGCTTTCATAACGGCATTGAAGCGTTCTGCATGTTCAGTAAATACCAGCGCGTTAATTTTAACATGGGTATGACGGCGGCTAAGCGCTCGACAAAGTTCTAAGTTCCCTAAATGGGAGCCTAAAATTAATACCCCTTGCTGGTTTTCAACCATTCGATCGAATTGGTGTTGTCCATGTATAGTGAGATGACTGGCGTCAAAGTCTCCCTGCCAAGCTGCGAGTTTATCCAGCATGGTGTGACCAAAGGAGAGCAAATGATTATATGACGTCAGGTTTTCTGCTACGGGGTGTTTTTTTTCAATGGCATATTGCGTCAAACGCTCAAGATACTGTTCAGATGCGAGACGAGCTTGCTTTCCAGTCTTATGGTAATAGGCCATGACGATGCGAAGAATGACGTTAAACACCTTGCGCCCCATCAGTCGATAAACGGTTAAGAGCAGTTTGATCCCAAGAACCGTCCCTCGCTCTTGTTGTTTCGACCAATGGGATTGTGGTTGCTTATTCGGTTCGTTGCGAGAGGTATGGATTGAACGTCGGCGTAATAGTGATGGGATCCTAGGTAGCATACCGAAGACAAGCTTAGTATGCATCCAGCTGATTTTTACATTATCCCAAAGAGCGTCGAAGTGTGAAATACCACCCTCAGGGTAGATGACACGTGTATCGACAAACTCGATGTCGACGTTCTCCCAGTACATACGCACCATGATTTCAATATCGAAATCCATGCGTGTACCTAAGGTGTATTTATCCAATACACTGACCGTTTTCGCAATTGGGTAAGCGCGGAAACCACACATGCTATCAGCAATCGACAAGGATAGAGTCTCAATCCACACCCAAATGTGAGTCGCATATCGCCCATACAGGCGCGATTTAGGCACGGTTTCATCGTAAACAGGCTTGCCTGAAATTAATCGTTCTGGATGGGCTTGAGACGCTGAGATCAATTTTGGCAACGCTTCAATGTCATGTTGTCCATCAGAGTCAATTTGAATGGCATGAGAAAACCCAAGCTGGTCAGCCTGACGCAATCCTGCCATCACAGCCCCACCTTTGCCTTGGTTCTGGTCTAAACGCACCAAGTAAACGCCATCTTGTGTCGCGATGCGTTCAAGCTGTGTTTTGGTGGACTCTTCACTGCCATCATCGACTAAAACGACAGGGTAAGCATACTCTTTTAGAGAATCGATTACGTCGCCCACAGTGCTACCATGGTTGTAACATGGAATGAGGAAACACGGAGTATAATGGTTCACGTTACTGCCCTGATGCTTCTGATGGTGCACTTAATTTCAACTTTCCTGAGGAATGTTTGACGGTTTCGCCCTCTCTTTCTGAGGTGAAGCTGAAAGCGAGTTTTTCTTTTGTATTATCCCAATTCAGGCTGAGTGTGACCTGAGTGTTAGGGCGGATTGGTTCTTGAAATTTGACGACTTCCATTCCCTGAAAGTGTGGCGTTACCCCTAACATTTCTTGCGCATAATGCACGGCCCAATCAATTTGGGTGACCCCCGGTAGAAGAGGGAAGTGCGTAAAGTGTCCCTTGAGGTCGAGAAGGTCACTATCAATAAGCAACTGCAATGTGGCTTGGTTATCTTCAACAACGGAAGACAATACGGATGGTTTTCTTTTTTCACTCATGATAACGGACTACTTTTACTTATGACTCTATGTGAAAGAGTTGTTCTAACTCAGATAGGAGGCGCTTCCCTTGGCTGTTCAGAGGGATTTCAGGCACCACCCTGAAGCGACGAGGGACGGCAATCGGTTCTAGCCATTGGCGTAATTCACTGCGCAGCAGTATCCAAAACTTACCTTTTCCACGCAGTTTAAGCTCTTCTTCTCCTTCAATGGATAAGACAATAACAGCGCTTAAGGAGAGCCGTTCTCGCTCTTGTTGAGGAAGAATTGCGGCCTCTTCAATCCAAGGTAATTGACTCACACGCTTTTCAACTTCTACCAGAGATATTCGTTTTTCTTCGATCTTGATTATACGATCGGTTCGCCCCTTGAGGCTAAAGGTTCCTGAGGAGATTATCTCAATCGCATCGGCGGTTTGATACCATTTACTGGAATCAATATGTGGCGAAAGTAATTTCAAGCAGCTCTCTTCATTCACGTCCATCTTTACACCGGGAAAGAGCTGCCAAGGGGTCGTTTCTGAATTTTGATGTCTGAATGCGATCCCGCCTGTCTCAGTGCTCCCCAAAACTTCTGTGGGAAGGACTCCGAAGATAGATTGGCTCAAGTGGGCAGAGGCCAAGGTTAATGGGCCACCTGAAGAAAATATCATGGCATAGGGTTGCGCAGATTTTTCCTCACTCAAACGTTTGAGCAGCGCTGGGCTACTGACAAGAGCACTGTCTTGACTTGCAAGGGCGATGACTTGCTCGGGGTACTCTAAGTTAGAGCGTGAAAAGGGGCTTAGAGAGCACAAAGGCCAAAGTATGCGGAATAACAGACCATAAATATGCTGATGAGAAACGGTGCTTTCTATCCGTTTCCCTAAGAGTTGCTCTCCCCAGAGTTGGTCCAAGATGGCCAGTTCAGATTCTATTTGGGACAGGCTTTTATGAATGGCTTTAGGGGTGCCACTCGATCCCGAAGTAAACAAAATAATGTCGTGCTGAGCGTTTAAATACCCAAGCTGTATCGGTTCGCCAGCGTATCGAGATTGAAGGCTTTCTGGTATTGAGCAGTATTCAAGGGTGGCAATTTGCTGTACATCGTCATCACCGAGTAGAACGTCAAAGTGACAGCTGAGTTCTGCAAGAGCTGCGGGTTGATAATTACCCGGCAAAACCAGCTGCTTACCTAGTGATAAGACAGCCATAAAGCCAACGGAAAAAAAGTAGCTATCGCCACAACACAGAGCCACTCTTTGTCCTGAGACATCGGCGAGTTTTTTCTTTAAGTGATGAATGTCGGAAGTAAACTGAGACCAAGACGTGAGTTGGTTGTCATGGTCAAAGCAAACGGAAACCATTGGCGGTATATTTTGCTTTAGCAAGCTCGCTAAAGGGTAAAAATGACGGTGGGGGAGACTCATCTCATTCCTTGCGAATAAATTGGCGCACGACCCATTCGGATGCCAATAAACCTCCAGCCAATAAATAACTGATCAAGCCGTTGTATAACGTCCATACCTCCATCGACTGGAAGCAGGTATAAAGAGCGACACTGGCATTAAGCAGGAAAAATGCACACCAGATAACGGTGACTTTTCTAGTGTAAAGAATACCGCTTTTCGGTAAGTCTGGTTCTTGGATTCTTGCGAGTCGTTCTATGATCGTTTGAGGTTGTTTTAAACTGGCAGCAAAAACAAAGAGCATACAAAGGTTTACGACAACGGGGTAATACATGAGTAACCCATGTTGTCTAAAAAACCATCCAAGTAGCACTAAGGACAGACCTACAGTGCCACTCAGCATGGTAAGGTACTTTAACACTTTGAGTTTGGCATTTGAGCCAAATAGGATGCGTATAACAAAGAGGCCGCCCAAAAGAGCGGCGATGGTTTCGAAGCCAAACTTATCAATACCAAAGTAAACGGCGAATGGATAAGCAAGCAAGACAATTGCAGACAAGGTTGTCAGCAATGTACGCATGTCTTATTTATCCTTTTAGAAGTTCTGTTACCGACTCTACTACGTCATTGACGGTACGGACGGTTTTAAACTCTTCTGGTTTGATTTTTTTTCCCGTCACTTTCTGCAAATGAACCACTAAGTCCACTGCATCAATGCTATCGAGATCAAGATCTTGATACAGGTGTGCATCCGGTTGGATTTCACCTTCCTCAAGTTCAAACAATTCAACCAAAGCAGATTTAACCTGCTCAAACACTTCTTGTTGATTTACTTCTGACATATTAAAGCTCGTTGTTTACTGACTACTCTGCGACGAAACTTGTGAAAAACTCAGTTTCCTTTAGAGGAAATGTAGTTTGCCAAGCTTGCCACAGAGGCAAAATGTTGACGGGTGTTGGAGTCATCCGCATCGATGACAAGGTTGTACTTTTTCTTGATTGCTAAGCCAAGCTCAAGGGCATCAATTGAGTCCAGACCTAAACCATCACCAAAGAGTGGTGCTTCTGTCTCAATATCTTCAATAGAGATATCTTCTAAGTTTAGAGCGTCAATGATGAGTTGCTTTAGTTCGTTATGTAGTACTTCCACGGGACCTTCTTATTTATTGATTTGTATTTGGAAATATAGTTTCAGCCAGATGGCGGTTTAGCCTTCGGGCTGCCGACGTTGGATTGCTAGTTTGCTTTATAAAAGGTTCAACCTCAACCTTATGTTTAACCTCGACATGGAAAAATGGTTTAGATTTAGGGACCTGATACCATTTCTTTTGTTTAGTTAAGAAGCTAGGGCTCACTGTTATATGAACAATACGCAAATCAGTCTTGGTGCGTATGGCTATTTGAGCAGCCCCCCGTTGCAAACTGGAATCCTCTCCCGGTGTCGTCCTTGTGCCTTCAGGAAAAACAAGTAATACATTGCCTCGGTTAAATCTTTGCTCACAAAGATCCAATAAATCGTCAGGGGATTTGTTTGGAATATAACCAGCACCTTTTACTACATGTTTCATAAAGGGATTATCCCAAATCGCTGCCTTTACGAGGCAGTCACATTGCGGAAGTTGTGAAGCTATTAACACATAATCGATTAAGCTTGGGTGGTTGGCCACGATTAAGCAATTTCGATCTTCCTTCAAAATTTCGGAGCCGTCAATTCTATAATCTATAGCGCCTAAATTCTTCATCATTTTACAAAATAATCGAAAAGACCTCTGTATGGTTTGTTGTACTGCAAGTTCACGGCGAATAGCATCCTTAATGAGTAAGTGGATGCACGGTATGACAATAAAGCTCAGAGCTAAACCGCCGATGCCAAACAATGTAAAACAAGTGCCAGTCGCGATAATGCGCCACAGTCTTCCCAGATTGGTCATGCTCTATTCCACTGCCAGCAATGCTGGGAACTGTCGATTGTCCATGCAGAGGTTTCGCTCCCATCATGGTTATTTTCAGCTTGGATAAACTGACGTAAAAATTGTAAAGCTTGAGGAAGGGCTTGTGTGTCCCCATTGTTGCTTTTTGGTGTGTTTACAACACCACAGTGGTACTCTTTTCCATGGCTGAGAACCAAACTAAGTGCATAAGCTTGATAGTCTTCCGTTTCAAATTGATCGTACTCTGAAGGCAGAGGTTCATCAAAGCAGACCACGAGAACGTTATGATTAGGTTCACTCTCTAAATAAGCCCATGCGTCAAGTAGAGCACTCTGAAAGGTGTTATCCCCAGCAGCAACCGAGGTCATTGGAATTTTCTTTTTGGTCGCGATAGTCGTGAGTCCACCAGCAGTGTTATGCACTGATTGGGAAAACGCCATTGGTGAAGCGTCTTCACCTGACAAGATATCTTGGATGATTTTCACACTACGATGCAGCTCTCCATGTCTACTCGCAAACACCATGTAGTCGATATGATTTTCTTTTAAAGCCTCAATGGCTCCGTGAACTGCAAGTTTACTGATCTTGCTCATACGGCGTCGCATCATCGCGGGTATATTTGAAGCGTCTATCGTGGCGTCTTCAGGCCAAGACTGTTCTTTAGACCAAGTTTGCCATTCATTTGCTAGGGTCAAACCCGCAGAATTAGCAAACCAACTTTTGATATTAAAACTGAACTCAGAGGATAGATTTGGCATAGGCTATTGATTTGTGAATATAGAGGGTCATACTAGACCTTTTATATATATCAACTAAAAGGTTTAAAATTATGAAAAGCTTTAAAATATTAGTATCATTATTTCTAACAATACTGTTAGTTGGTTGTGGCGGTCGAGTACAACCAGTAATGGAGATACAGGATACTCCAGTAGGTCATGAACTTCAAAATAAACAGGTAAAAAATGCTATTCTGTTAGCCGCTTCTAAGCGAGGCTGGAACGCGACTGAGACAAAAAATGGTGTTATTCAAGCACAGCTCTACATTCGATCGCATTTTGCGGAAGTCATGATTACGTATGATGAAAAATACTATTCAATCCTATATGTAAAGTCAGAAAATTTAAAAGCGAGTGACGGCAAAATCCACCGCAACTACAATCGTTGGATTAACAATTTAAATTCAGATATCCGACGTGAATTGGCAAAAGCTGCCAGCCTATAACGTTGTATTAAGTAATTAAGTTAGGTTTTTTTGTGTTAAATCATAATATTGATCCATTCAATGCTCTTGAAGCAAAAACAAAAGCTCAAGAGCTATCTTTCGCTCCTATCGTCTTTCACACCGCTCGTACTCTAAGAGATCTCGGTATCTTAGCGGTACTTGATGATGCACAAGATAAAGGGCTATCAGCCAGTGAAATTGCTGAAAAATCAGGTGTTTCAGAATACGGTGTAAAAGTACTGTTAGATATGGCATTGAGTGCTCATATCGTGATTTGGAAAGAGCCTAACTATGTATTAGGTAACTTGGGGATCTTTTTGCTTCATGATGGTATGACGAATGCGAATTTAGATTTCACGGCGGATGTGTGTTACGCCGCGATGATGCATTTGACTGAAGCGATCCAAGAGGGAACTCCGGCAGGTCTCAAAGAGCTCGGCGATTGGGAGACTATCTACCAAGGCTTATCTCGGTTGCCAGAAAAAGCCAAAGAGAGTTGGTTTAAATTTGACCATTTCTACTCCGACCGCTCTTTCCCAATATTGCTTGAAGAGGTCTTTGCGGCTAAACCAAAGCACATTGTTGATATCGGTGGAAATACGGGTAAATGGGCTCTCCAGTGCTGTAACTATGATGCAGATGTGAATGTCACCATTGTCGACCTTCCTCGTCAGCTTGAGCTGGCAATGGCGAACGCGAAAGACAACGGCTTTGGTGACCGCATTTCACCATACCCTGCCAACATGTTGGACAAGGCGCAGTCGTTACCTGAGCATGCCGATATTTGGTGGATGAGTCAGTTCTTGGATTGTTTCTCGCCAATGGAAATCTTAAGCATTCTTAAGCGTGTCCGAGAAAACTTGCAACCAGGGGCAATGGTTTACATATTGGAGCTATTTTGTGATGCACAGAAATATGATGTGGCTTCTTATAGCTTGAATGCAACGTCTCTGTATTTCACTTGTTTAGCCAATGGAAACAGCCGTTTCTACCGCAGCGAAGACTTTTTGCAAATTGTCGACGAAGCCGGTTTATCGGTCGTGGAGCGTAAAGATCATATTGGTTTAGGGCACACGTTACTCAAATTGGTCGCAAAAGAAACCTAACTCATTTCCTAGTATTACCAACAGTGCGCAATGATTGAATCATTTACTAGAGAACAGCTAGAGCATGGATAGACCATGTGATGGTATGCTGCTTACGTCCTGATTCATCGCTGCGCATTTTTATCAATGGAGAAAACTCAATGAGCTTACAACGCACTCAAGTTGTTATCATCGGCGCAGGGCCTTCTGGCTCTACAGCTGCGGCATTACTGCATGCACGAAATATCGATGTTGTTGTACTTGAAAAAAGCACCTTTCCTCGCTTCTCTATTGGTGAAAGTTTGCTCCCTGCCTGTATGGAAGTGGTAAAGCAAGCCGGAATGCTTGAAGCGGTAGAAGAGTTTGGTTTTCAATACAAAAACGGAGCCGCTTTTCGCAAACGTGGCGTATACACTGAATTTGATTTTACTGACAAATTCAGCTCGGGGCCGGGAACGACGTTCCAAGTCAAACGAGCCGACTTTGATAAGCTTTTAGCGGATCAAGCAGTGCAGCAAGGGGTTGAGATCCGTTATCAGCACCAAGTGGATGCAGTAGAGGTTGGTGCAACGAGTGTGTTATCGGTGTCAGAGCCTAATGGAAACGCTTATCAAATCGAAGCCGATTTTATCTTAGATGCGAGTGGTTTTGGGCGCGTGTTACCTCGTTTGTTCGACCTTGAAGAGCCATCTTGTCTCCCTCCTCGCCAAGCGATTTTTACTCATATAAAAGATGGGATTGAAGGCCGAAGCGAATCGGCTTCCCGCATAAATTATGATCGCAATAAAATTTTGATCTCGGTACACCCAGACAATACGGACGTGTGGTATTGGTTGATCCCATTTGCGAATGGTGTGAGTTCGTTCGGTGTAGTCGGTACGCCAGAGTTTTTTGCCGAGCAACCAAGCGATCATATCGAAGCGTTGAAAAAGCTGGCATCCGAAGAGCCTGGGTTAGCTGAGTTATTGTCCCATGCCGAGTACCCGAATCAAGGCGGTGTTTTGGGAGGGTATTCTGCGAACGTAAAACACCTTGCGACGTCCTCGTATGCTTTATTAGGTAATGCTGGGGAGTTTCTTGATCCAGTGTTCTCGTCGGGGGTGACCATCGCGATGAAGTCGTCACAATTGGCGACTGAATGTGTGATTCGTCAACTCAATGGCGAAACGGTGGATTGGGACAAGGATTATGCGCAGCCATTAATGGTGGGTGTCGATGCCTTCCGTACCTATGTTGAGGGCTGGTACAAAGGAACCTTGCAGGACGTCATTTTCCATCAAGATCCGAACCCAAGAATTAAACAGATGATCAGTGCTATCTTAGCGGGATATGCTTGGGACCAAGACAACCCATTTGTTAAACACTCCGAGAGAAAACTGAACAGTTTAGCTGAAGCCATTCATGAGCTGACTACTTAACGTAAACCTTCCGTTTATCCGACACCTATAGAGGGCAATGACGAGACCATGTATTGGCTTGTCATTACCTTCTTCTTGGCTTGCTAATCAAGCCGCTAACGACCCACCTAATTACCCTCCTAATTACTTAGAAACACTCAGCCAAACACTCAGCCAAACACTCAACGGCCAATCAAATGCCTAACCAACTCAGTCCTCTCTCTGAATCTAGCCTCTCGAGGTGACCTAGGCTAAGGGTATTCCAAACGCTCATGGCGGTTGAAATTTCTTCGATTGTCGTTCCTCAAGCCTTCTCACATGATGCTCCTTAGGGTGCGTCAATGAAAGAGTATCGGTTATGTCAAATGTGTTTCATCGTCATTGTCATCATTATTTACCTACCGTTGCTGGTGGTAAGGGGGTGTATTTATTTGATGATAACGGTCACCGCTATCTCGATGCGTGTGGTGGCGCTGCTGTATCCAACCTTGGGCACAATCATCCCGATATTCAACAAGCTCTCCATCAGCAAATAGAGCAGATTTCCTATGCCCATAGCGGTTTTTTTACGTCTGAAGCGAGTGAAGCGTTAGCGCGATGGCTTGTAGCAAGAATGCCATCGGATTATCAAAAGGCCTATTGGGTCAGTGGCGGTTCCGAAGCCGTCGAGGCGTCTTTAAAACTGGCGCGCCAATACTTCGTTGAATGTGGTTTGAAGAGCAAAACTCAAGTGATTGCTCGCTTGCAAAGTTACCATGGCAACACGCTAGGCGCGTTATCCGCTGGGGGAAATGCTTGGCGAAAAGCCCCATTCCACCCATTACTCAGAGAAACCCATTATATTGAGCCTTGTTATGCCTATCGTTTACAGCGCAAGGAGGAATCTAACTGGGAATATGGTCAGCGAAGTGCTCAGCAATTAGAAGATAAAATCTTAGCTTTGGGGGCTGACAATGTAATGGCATTTATTGCGGAACCTGTCGTGGGAGCAACGGCCGGTGCTGTACCTGCGGTGGAGGGGTATTTCAAGCGTATCGCAGAGATCTGTCGCCGCTATCAGGTCTTGCTGATTTTTGATGAAGTGATGACAGGAGTGGGCCGTTGTGGATCTTGGTTTGCTTTTGAGCAAGAGGGCGTGGAGCCCGATATTGTGTGCACGGCCAAAGGACTTGCAGGAGGTTATCAGCCGATCGGTGCGGTGATTCCGAAAACGTATCTCTATGACAAGATTGCGCAAGGGACGGGTTTCTTCCAACATGGGCATACTTTTATGGCGCACCCGATGGCATGTGCAGCAGCCTTAGCCACGCTCAAGGCCATTGAAAGGCATGATCTGATCTGCCAAGTGCAACAACGTGGAACCTATTTACTCGCGCAGCTGAAACGAAAGCTAGCTCACAAGCCTTATGTTGGAGACATCCGTGGTCGGGGCTTATTGTTGGCGATTGAGCTCGTGGGAGATCAGAAAACAAAGCAACCATTAGCAACGTCAGAACCGCTTGCGAGAAAGCTGCAAGAACAAGGAATGCGCAATGGCTTAATGTGTTACCCCATGGTCGGAACCATTGATGGAGTCAACGGACATCATATTTTGTTAGCTCCACCCTTTGTTATAACGGAGCAAGAGTGCGACCGACTCGTTGAACTGCTCGAGTTGACCTTAGAGCAGGTGATCCCTTTGGTTATGGAGAGCTCTTATTGAATAAGAAGAGAGAGCAGTATGAATAGCCATATCAAAAGTAATATGCGCGGGATCATCGTTGCCCCTAATGGGGCTGTAAAGACTCGACGCGACCATCCAAGTCTCCCGATGACACTATCTAGCATGGTGACTACCGCCAAGTCCTGTGTCAAAGAAGGAGCTGCCATGCTTCATGTTCACGTTCGAGATGCGTTTGGCCAGCATATGCTGGATCCTTCGGAAAACGCAAAATGGTATGAAACACTGAAGTTAGAGCTGGGTAATGAAATGATTGTACAGATGACGACTGAGGCAGTAGGGCGTTACTCCCCCAAACAACAGATAGCGATGGTGGACAAGGTTGAACCAGAAGCGGTGTCTATTGCTTTAAGAGAGTTGCGTCCTGAACTGCATCAATGGCAGGCGTTCGATGGGTTTATTTCAAGGCAACATCAACGTGAGACGCTCACCCAATGGATTCTTTATAGTGCCGAAGAAGTCGATGAATTTATCCAACTGGTGGTGAAGCAACGTATACCAATCAAAAATCAACATGTCCTGATAGTGCTAGGTAAATCGCATGCAGGAAATAAGGCAACAATATGGAATGCAGATGTCTGTGACTTATTGGCGTTCGAAGAGAGGATAGACCAGCTTCGAGCTACCAATTTAAAGGTGAGTATTTGTGCTTTTGGGCCCAATGAGACAAGTTGCTTAATCCATGCAATGCAAATGGGATGCGATATTCGGGTTGGTTTTGAGAACAATTTATGTGCAATTAACGGAAAAACTGCAAAAAATAATGCTAAACAAGTGAGAACAATCAAAAAAATCAGCAAATTATTAAACATTTCCTTTCACGACGCTTATAGTTTTCGAGCTAAACTTACGTGATATTCCCACGACTTCGTGAAGCAGTACGTAAAATTGTCTGATAAAAAAGACAATTAATGCAGCAATTTGTGCCATGGAGCACTACGCTGAAAGCAGGCTTTTTGAAGCTGTTGGGAATAAGAGAACAGGAATTTTGCTGTCAGCTGACATGACGTTTTGTTGATGAATAGACAATGCGCGTGCCAACTTCGGCATTGGCCTAGTTCTCGCAGGAGAATGGCTCTCGTAGGAAAATGGACAGTGGTACTCAAACAACTGATGGCTGTCATACTTATGTTTTGACTTACTAGGAGTAGTGAAGCGTAAGCTTATGCCGCCAACTTCAACTTAGTGGCTTGGGACTATAAAAATAGTTACACAACATCGAAAGGAATTACTATGGCATTGTTAAAGAACCTGTTGACTGCTGCATCTGCAACAGCACTATTAGGTACAGCTTTTTACGCGTCTGCAGCAGATAGATTTGTAACAATCGGCACGGGTGGTGTAACAGGGGTTTATTACCCAACGGGCGGAGCGATCTGTCGTCTGGTGAATAAATCTAAAAAAGAACATGGAATTCGTTGTTCAGTAGAATCAACGGGTGGTTCAATCTACAACATCAACACGATTCGTGCTGGTGAACTTGACCTAGGTATTGCACAGTCTGACTGGCAGTTCCACGGCTACAACGGTACAAGCAAGTTCGAAGAAGCAGGTGCTTTTAAAGAGCTTCGTGCTGTATTCTCAGTTCACCCAGAACCGTTCACCGTTGTTGCTCGTAAAGATTCAGGCATTAAAACGTTTGAAGACTTGAAAGGTAAACGTGTCAACATTGGTAACCCTGGTTCAGGTCAGCGCGGTACAATGGAAGTGTTGATGGAGCGTTACGGCTGGACGAAAGATGACTTTAAATTGGCATCTGAGCTAAAAGCCTCTGAGCAATCAAAAGCATTGTGTGACAACAAAATTGACGCAATGGTATACGTTGTTGGTCACCCAAGTGGTGCAATCAAAGAAGCAACAACGTCGTGTGAAAGCCAAATCGTAACCGTTGCAGGCAAAAAAGTGGATGGCCTGCTAGCGGACGCAAGCTACTACCGTACAGCAACAGTACCAGGTGGCATGTACAAAGGTAACGACTCGGATACGCTAACCTTCGGTGTGGGTGCGACATTCGTATCTTCAACTAAGGTGCCAGACGAAGTGGTATACCACATTGTTAAAGCGGTGTTTGAAAACTTCAATACTTTCAAGAAACTGCACCCAGCATTTGCTAACCTGAAGAAAGAAGAGATGGTCGCTGACGGTCTGTCTGCTCCTCTTCACCCAGGTGCTCTGAAATACTACAAAGAAGTGGGTCTAATCAAGTAATCGACCTCAATCGCAAATATAAAGCCCAGCCATCGAGCTGGGTTTTTTTTACCAACTCTTGCTGCTTTTCTTCCGTGATTTAAATCACCTACTTTAACGGTTTCGATTCCGTCATGATTTCTCTCGTGAGCGAGATTATGAATGGCCGTAAGTCCCTGTACACGGGATGTTCTTTCTATAATGACGAGCGATGCAAATGTTCGACTAACCAATGGGTTAATTCAATGACACCGCTATCTTGCTTCATGTGTTTAGGAATATTGAGATAGTAGCCATACCCACTTTCTATTTCCAAACCTAAGCGCTGAACCTTATCGGAAGTTGGTGTAAGCATAAAGTTCGGGATCAAAGCGCATCCTTGACCTTGCTTGACGGCCTCTAGCGATAGATAGAAATGCTCGAAGCCAACACTATGATATCGAGGAGTCGATAAGGGAGGATGCTGCTGGTGAAAGCGAGCCCAGAGCTGAGGGCGTGTGATATGCGGAATGAGTGGTGCGTTACGGTGATGGACTGGGGCAATAAGTTCAAGGTATTCGCAACAGAGTAAAGTGTGGTGTTCATAATGCTTTGAGAGTGGTAAGCATTGAATCGTGAGGTGACGTGCGCTTTGTTCTGCGAGGTCACTGTCATTTCTGGTTTGAATGGTAAACGTAAACTGCGGCGCTAAAGATTGGAAATGGCCTAAATGAGGGACTAGCCATAGACTGGCGAATGAGGGCGGTGCATTGATCACCAACTCATGGTTTAGCTGACCGCGTTGCATGACTTCCAGTGTTGATTGTTGCAGAATCTCGAGAGCGGCGATGACTTGAGGTAAATAACGTTTACCAGAATCCGTTAAGCTCAGTCCCTGACTATGGCGATGAAACAGTGCTTGACCAAGCTGGAGTTCCAGCTGAGCAATTTGTTTACTGACGGCACCTTGCGTCAAACAAAGCTCATCAGCGGCTTTAGAGAAGCTAGAGTGTTGTGCGGATGCGATAAAGGAGCGTAAAGACTTTATCGAAGGTAACTCACTGGCTTTAAACATACTTGTCCATAATTTGGATAATGTTTAAGCATAGAAGAAATGTGCAGAATGTAACTAAAGCTGGAAAAGTACTGAGTTCAAAAGAGAACGACAGAGAGTAAAATATAAATAGTAAGAGCGAAGTTTAGTAGCGTGAGAGGAAGTGAAGGGGAAGCAAGCGCAGCGACGGGCGTCACTGCGCTTTAGAAACTTACAGTGGAGTTACTGCAGCTGCTTGAGGGCCTTTTTTGCCGTCTTCAATGTTGAAGCTAACGCGCTGACCTTCAGCAAGAGTTTTGAAACCGTCAGCAACGATTGAGTTGAAGTGAACGAATACGTCTTGGCCACCGTTATCTGGAGTAATGAAACCGAAGCCTTTAGTTTCGTTAAACCACTTTACTGAACCTGTTACTTTATCAGACATATAAACCTCTAAAAATTAAAACTAATGATATTGTGGCCGGATTTTAAGCTATTGAATGTTCAATTTAGAGGAAGTATCACGCTGGTGTTTGACGAAAACGATTCAATCAAAAAACGGAAAGACGACTTAAACTAACTTTGCATTAACAGCCCTACTTAGGAGCCACCTCCTACTATACAGGGACCCTGAAGAATAACAACGCCTATTTCAATATGTTTCAACCTTAATCAGGACTGAGATAAGACGCACATTCACTAACAATGAAACGGAACGCAGCGCATTGTTTTACAATACTCATTAAAAGTCGCACAAGATCTCAATTTTTTAGGGAAACTGATAGTTCTATTGCATACATTGGTGATTGGGTTAGGTTTTTTTATTCGTAATGCCGATTGATGCCGGGGGAAGGGCGGTTTTTATCGTTAGATGCTGGTGACTCTTATCCATGTCTGTTTCGATCTCTTACCTGCCATCATCCTGACGTAAACAAAGAAGAAAAGTCACACATTTTTCAGTGTAATCTACTTCGTGGTTGCATCAGTACTTCGCTGATCCCTGCTAAGGCAATGAAGTTATCAAAGATCGGCTAAGTGAAGGGCTGATTGGTTCCGATTTAGAGTCAGACTCTCTACGCTAGGGCTGTAAGAAACAGCCAGTATCATTTAGGAGGAAATGTTTAGAACAGCAGGTTGGATATGCGCCGTATGGCAATCTTCCGTAGTAGAACGGGTTTCGGTGTCTGTTCTTGTGTACCCGTAATGCAAAGAAGCAGTAGAATGCTATAGGACGTTAAAATGCGCTAAGCTTGCAGGCATAAAAAAGACGCCATAGGACGTCTTGATTCATTGAATTGGTGGAGCTGGCGGGATGTGGTTATTCCATCAACATTCAACGATCAATTTTGATAAGTGCTTGATTTTATTTGTGTATGATAGATTCTGTATGACACTTTGTATAGCTCTTTGTTAAACATACAGAAAGCTTCTATATAATGACTCTGTACTTAATTAGATTGCTTTGTAGTGTTCAATAGCCTTCTGTACTCTATCTAGAAGAGGGATGAATCCGTCAAAATTTATAGTATCCTTATTCTTTTTTACTACTTTAGTCGCAAAATCATTTTTCCCGTAGTAATTAGCCTTAGGCTCTTTTTTTTCTGAAGGATCAAAAGTTCTTTTATTCAGTGGTGTATCCCACAATTTTTTATCGAACAGGTCTTCAATCATTGTATCTTTATCATTATCTAGTGGAGTAATAACCAAATATAAGTTGTGTACTACATGAATGAACTCTGATTTTTTAATTTTCGACTTCATGTCACCTTTTTTAGGTGGCTTTGGGTATATACCTAAATTGGAAATGGATTGTAGTTTAGAGATGATGCCACCACTCTTTTCTAGCCCATCATCATTGTCCAAAATAATGATAACAGGTTGTTCTGGTTTATCTGCCTTATAAAACTCAAACCTGTCTTTGTAACTGTCTATAAAATTTGCTAGATACGAAGTTCCCCCTGCTAGCTCTAGGATAAATTTAGTTCTTCTCGAATAGTCCATGAAATTAACTAGGGATTTAGGCTCACCAGATTTAGCTTTAGCATCAATTAATAAGGGGTACTTATCTTTTAGTCTATAAATTGCAGATGATAAGTACACATTGTCGGTTTTCCCCTCACATAAAATCGTGGTCTTGTCACTTGCATAGAACCATTTGTAAAAGAGGAATTTACTCAGTGTCTTCTCTCGACTACTCCAAACTTCACGGCTTCTAACACCATGATGTCTATGTTGGTAATGTACGCTCAGTTTGTCTGGGTAATTAATTCGATTGTGGCGGTCGACGGAGTCAATAAAATTTAGTTTCCCTTCCAACTCACGAATAGAACCCTCAACATGTTCATCATTTATTATTTTTGTGTAACTACCTGTGTGGAATAAAGAGTTACACATTGCTTTAACTGTTCGTCGATACTCTTTTTTTACTCCAATCTTTTCATTTACTACCAATCCAGTTACATCTTGACGAGAGTCTTTATATTGGATTCTGGTTTTTTGTTCATTGATAGAAAAACCAGCTCTAGATATTTCTTTATCAAGCCTCTTACTTGCTTTATAAGTGCCATCTGTTTCAGCCATTATTTCAGCAGGAAAGCTATTTTTTCTTGTTGAGAAAGTAATATCATCAGCATAGCGAGTGTATCTACATGAGTACTTCTTCGCTAATTTCGCTAAAGATATATCTAAAGAGTGAGTTATTAGATTGGTTATAACAGGGGAGCAAGGGCTTCCTTGTGGTAAGGAATTATTATGGCAAGCGATTTGCGCAATGGCTGTTGCAACATCAGGTTCAAGTAAAAAATTCTTATTCTTAATGAAAAAGCCTCTTACTCGACCGAAATTGAAGGAGTCAAAAAAATTATCTAAATCAATGTTAAGGATGTTTTTTGATTTCTTATGCATTTCAGCATTAGTTATTATTGAACGCTCTTTTACAAAGCCATGCGATAGGGTGCTAGAGATATCTTTTTCGCTATTGATATCATCTATACAGTCGAGCAGTAGATCTGATAATGACCTTTGAATTTCTTTTAGTCTGTCGTTGGGAGCTTTAATTTGTCGTTCACCTCCAGTTTTTTTTGGGATTTTGAACTCTTGATACTTACTAGCATCGGACTCAACAAACAAGACATAACTTAGAATTGATGGTTTGACGTCAAGAAGGAGAGCCAAATCGTTTCTGGATGAGCAGTTCTTTAGTTTTTCAATAGAGTTCATTTCTGGTTACCAACGCAAGAGACAACTACTGGAGGGAGGGAAGCTTACGGGCACTCCTATGCCATGTCGAGGATCTTAGAGATACTGTAACGTCACATTATAAAGGCAAGTCTATCAGACGTTGTTTTCACTGATGGCGATGCGCCACCCAAAATCTGCCCGTAAGCTGGTGCGATATTATCACGACTATAAATTTAAAAAAGTGATATAAGTCTTACGGTTATATTAATTTTTGTTCCAGTGCCTCTTGACTGTAGCGATACCCAAACCTAGTACTTCAGCAGCTTTAGATTGAGATAAGCCCTCGGCTTTCTTCGCTTGAACCGACTTTGTGGTGTTGTGGGCTTTAGGTCGACCTAACTTCTTTCCTTTCTCCTTTGCACGCTGCAAACCTTCTTGAGTTCGCTCTCTAATGCACATCGAGCTGTTGAGAAAAATGGCTGCTCATGTCCATGGGAGTCTTGGTCGAAGATATAGTTGTGGTCGACTGCATGCGCTAGCAGACAAGCTAGAAGACTGCAACGAAGGTCTATACGAGTGTAAGAGTGTGGCGTGTAAGAAGTGTAATCGGCAGTTTAAAATAGAACGTGTTAATAACATCATTGCTTCAATTTTGCTTGATCAAGAGCAAACACAGAATGTTGAATACGGTGTCTACACTATAATTCAATACTCGCGCGGAGTAGATGCGTATGACTTCGTTGACTATGATATCCCTAAAGATAAAGACAGATTGAGAAAGCTTTTGTCTAGATGTGGTATCGATGGTCCGGTACTGGGTTCGTTTGAGTTAGATTTTCATGGCTCGCCACAAAAATGGTTACCTCACTACCATGTTCTTATGCGTAAATCGGGTAATGAAGAGGCGATTGAACGATTAGCAGCGAAACTTACGAAGCTACACCCCAAGCATATCAAGCCAAATAGACAAGCTAGACCATTCATGAAACAGGAGTCTAGAGATCCTCTCAAGCAGTTGAGTTACATACACAAGCTGGCTTGCTTTGAAGTTCGTGATTATCAATCGTTTTGGGGTAAGAATCTGACTAAAAAATATCGACTTAATAAGTTGATGTTCTGTGAGTCTCTTTGCTGGTTAGATGAACAAGATAGAAGGACGCTACCTTTTCAATGGCATGCAAGAGAGTGGTTAAAACAGTCCAAAGTGTAATCTACGATTTGTGTAGATTACACCAATATCACCTATCCCAATGGCACAAATTAGAACTTTTAAGAAGCATACGATACAACACTAGTTGCCTATCCACTATGAGCTAGTGACAAATAGCAAAACTTCCCTTCACCAGCAAACAAGCAGTTTGGCTTTAGAAACAAACCTAGTAGTAAGACATATCCATTAATTCGTTCTAAGAATGCTGTCGTAGAACAAGCTAAAATGTTATCGCCCCCAATGCGTGTTAGAGCGTATGCTCGATTGCATTCGGTTTATTCGAGTTTGACCTACCAAAAGCTCCTCTAACTAGCTTATAAAAGATTGATGAAAATTGTCTAGGAAATCGTGTGCAATTTACTGCTCAACAATAAAGTTCTATGAGAGGTATTTCACATAATAAATTTTTTGAATGAGTTATTTTTGGAGGAATTTTTTGTACATAAAGGTTAGGTAAAACAACTCATGTATTTAAAGTCTCTTAAAATCGAAAACTACAGGAAGTTTGGCTCCGAAGACAACCTAATAGAGTTTGTCACCCCTTACCACGAAGTTGAATCGAAATCAGTATCAAATGCAACAACACTTATCGTCGGAAAAAATAACGCAGGTAAAACGACAATCACAGCAGCTTTAAAGCATGTGGTTAATGACGAAGTATTGTCAGGAAATAAGTTCAACTACAATTATTTAAGGGAATTATTAAAATCTTATAATGAGGAATCTATAAGAGATAAGAAAATTACCTTACCTTATATAAGCTTTACGTTAAAAGTTGGACTAGATGCAGACCCTAATATATTTTCAATAAACAATATTAGCGACTTTATCGATGTGGATGAATTTGAGAAAGAAAATTCAGATAAGCATATTGTAGTGAATATAAAGTATGAAGTGAAAGAGGAACTAGAGTATATATCTTCAATAGATAATCTTCTAAGTAAGTGCAAAGATAAATGTTTATCTGATGATATGAAGTTTAGAGAATTCATTTCATTAATTAGCAATGACGTTAAGTTCGTAAAGAAATTCTATGACGTTGAAAGTAAAGAAGTTTCAGATAGTAAATTTAGAGTAAGTGATTTAATTGATATAAAGATCATTAATGCAAGTCTAGATGACAATAGTAGAACACTATCTGATGTCTTCAATAAAATTGTAAAATACAAGTTAAATATTGATGCAGGCAAGAACAATCGTGATATTATTGAAGACAATATTTTCAAAATCAATGAAAATATTACCAATATGGTTGGAGCTGAGCATAATAGCTCTGTAAACGATGTAGTTGGCTCAATAACTGATAAGAGCAATATGGAAGTTAGCCTTAGATCTAATCTAGATTTTTCATCGATGTTTAGTAAACTGATAGATTATGAATTTAAAGAAAATGGAAATTATATCCCTGAAGATCAATTTGGTTTAGGCTATAAGAACTTAATGAAGATCATTGGTCAGTTGATAGACTATATTGAAAAGTACGACTTGGAAAAAATACATCATAAAGTTAATATTATCTGTGTAGAAGAGCCAGAAAATTATATGCATCCTCAAATGCAAGAACTTTTTATAAAGAACATTGACGATGCACTGAATCTTTTGTTGAATAAGACAAAAAAAGAAATTAATAGTCAACTAATATTGACTACACATTCATCCCATATATTGAACAGTAAAATCCATACATCGAACACATTTGATAATATCAACTATCTAACTAGTTCAAGCAATGGTAACACAAAGAGTATTCCATTAAGTGATACAAGTGTGACTGGAAATTCAACGGCAGAGGAAAAAGAAAATTCACTAAGAAAAGACGACTTGAATTTTTTAAAAAAACATATCAAGCTCAAAGTCTCAGACATATTTTTCGCAGATGCAGTGATACTAGTTGAAGGAATAACAGAAGAGCAAATATTAAACTTGCTAATTTCCGAAAACAAAGAGTTGAACAAGCACTATATATGTATATTTAATATAAATGGAGCATTTGCCCACATATACAAACCTTTAATCGACAAGTTAGAAATACCATGCTTAGTTATAACTGATATTGATATTAAAAGAAAGCCAGAAGAAAAAGGAGAAGGTAAAAACAGCTCTTTCGCCCAAATCACTTCTCTTGTAGACAGAGAAACTACAAATGAAGTCATAAAAACTTACATTTGTAGAAAACCTTCAAAAAAAGAAGAAAAACAGCCTGTTAAGTTACCTGCTGCTTTAGATTATTATGAGTCAGAGAATGGTAGATTTAAGCTTGTATATCAAAAAGATGAGATTGAAAAGTACTATCCTTCAAGTTTTGAGGAAGCTTTTATTCTAACAAACTATGATAATCTTATTTTAAATAAGACTCTCGAAGAGCTAAAACCAAATATTTATAAACGTATAGTAGGTAAAGATCAAGAATTAGATTATGGAAAAAATAAAAGCAGCTCCTATGAGTGGCAGAAAAAACTGAGTAGTAATAAAAGCGACTTTGCCAATACACTCATATACCACATGCTTTCTTCAGGCTCAGAACACCCTAAGATGCCATCATACATTAATAGTGGGATTGAATGGCTTAAGTCTAAGCTAAATGCTTAATTGGAATGTGTAATGGAACTATCTATTGAGAATTTAGAAAAACTAGAAGATGAAAAGGCTTGTCAAAGTCTTATAGAAAGAAAAATTGATGCTATGAGTGACTTTGTCTTTGAAGCGGGGGCTGGCTCTGGTAAAACTTATGCATTAAAAGAAAGTATTAAATATATTCTAGTTACAAGATCAAAGCAATTAAATGCAAATAACAAAAAAGTTCTTTGCATTACCTACACAAATGCGGCTTCCAACGAGTTAAAATCTAGACTTGGTAATACCAACTTAGTTGAGATATCAACAATTCATGATGCTCTTTGGGGTATTATATGTAATCAGAGAAAAGCTCTACGTAATGTCCATAGGAATAAAATCAATAGAGAAATAGCTATTACAGAGAAAGATTTTTTAGAAAAAGATAGCGGAAAGGTTTACTCTTGGTTTAAAAGCCAAAACGACATTTTGATTAGAAAGGATTTTATTCATAAGATATTGAGTAAAGACTTTCTTGATTTGTATTATTCAAGAAAAAGGGGTAAAAAATTAAAAGAATTTAAAGATGAAATTGAGACATTTGGTTATATATTCAATAAGAACCAAGGGAAGTTTGAAAAGACTGTTTACTATGTTAATAAAATCTCAAAACTAATACTAGCCAAGGATAAATTGGATATAGAAAATAATATATTGGTAAAGTATGACTCCAATACCAATAAGGATGCTCTACATAAGATGAAGTTTAGTCACGATACATTGTTAGAGCACTCGCTATCTATCTGCAATGAATATCCTTCTATGCTTGATATTATAATAGATAAGTATCCATATATATTCGTTGATGAGTTTCAAGATACTAGTCCGACAGTAATTAGTCTTCTTAGTAAGATTTCAACTAGAGCCAAAGAGCGAGCAAGGGATATGTGTGTTGGATACTTTGGTGATCCAATGCAGGCAATATACAGAAAAGGAATTGGTAGTAAAATTCATGACGTTCATGATGGACTTTGCACTATAAACAAGCGTCACAACCGAAGGTCTTTTAAAGAGGTAATAGAAGTATTTGATAAATTCAGGACAGATGATCTTTCTCAGTTTTCTATTTATGATGATTGTGAAGGAGGTTCATTCGAATACTACTATTGTAAATTCGACTCCGGAGATAAGACATCTGATTTAGTTAAAGAATTTCTACCTGAGATTAAAGATAATCTAAAGTTAGGTGAAGATGATAAAATATGCTGCTTAGTATTAAAAAACGCTACGATATCTGAACTGGTAGGATTTAAAAATCTATATAGTTCTTTTAGCAAGCTTTTTTATCATGAAGATGCATCTAGGCTTATAATTAGCAACAATATTAAAAACTTAGACTATTTTATAAAATGTGTGTACAATATAATCAAATTTTTATATAAAAGTGAGGCTAAAAATAAGTCACTTAGATACTTTACAGGAAATACTTCTAGAAATATTACTCTTAAAGAAAGTCTAAACTATATCAAAGAAGTTAGGAGCATAAAACTAGATCGAGATGTTAGCTTGTCAAAGATAATAAACGATGTCCTGTCAAAGTACAGCTCCTACTCTAGATTATTACAAGAGAATATTCAGGATTTGTTTTCTACCTGTAACGGTGAGTATAATCTAGACCAATTCATTAATAACTCTGTGAAAGAAGTTTCTGAGTACTTATTTAAGGATGTTGACGAAGTAAATGATATAATTCTTGAAGTTCTTAGCTTAAACTTAGAAGAGTTTATAAAATGGTATGAATACTTAGATAAAGATATCAAAAGTAATGAGGTCTTTATGACCTGTCATAACTCAAAAGGTCTAGAATACAATAATGTCGTTGTTTTTTTAGAAGAGAGATTTGAGAGAAAGTCAGATTACATTTCTGCATTCTTTGATGACACTGAAAATGAAGAATACCGAAGCAGAAGAAACCTACTCTATGTTTCCCTTTCAAGAGCAGTCAAAAACTTGATTGTATGTTACTTGTGTAATGATGAAGAATCTGCAAGTAAACCGCGTCCATACTTCGGTGAACCTAAAAAGTGGGTATTAGATAATAGATTGTCTAACTCATAGATGATTGTGAAGTAGGAGTGCTGAGGTGTTCCTATTTCATTGAAACCGAATCGCCTTTAGTCTTTTTGATATAGTCAATATATGTGTAGGGTTAATCTAGTTTGTTCTTTAAGCTATTGACTCCCAAATGACCATATTCGTCCCACACTCCCCGTCACAATTTATTAAAATAGGCTTTTAACCATAGAATTACTATATATCTGCTAGGAAAGTTCTGGGCAGTCCAGTGAGGTACGGAAAAATTGCAGAGTAACTAACAATTGTTGAGACTTTGCGATACATTTATTATTTGTGTGAGTGAGTGGTATGAGCCATACACGTTCTAGTAAATCAAATTCCGCCCATTTTGCGCCAGCCGCCTCATTTGGTCTTGTCATAGTATGAAGTTGAAACTCAATAAGGCAGCGTGTAGAGCGTTTAATACTCGCGTTTGCTAGTGCATTCATTAGGGCTGGTAGCTCATTTGACCCCAGCTTTTTCATATTTTGCTTAGTGGGCTTTTTAAAAGCAGCTAGTATGTTGCTAATCGGATTTGCTTGCAGTAGTCCGCAGTTCATCGCATAGACCATAACTTCATTTAAGCGTTGTGTTAGACGTCTAACAGTTTCCAGAGAACCTTTAGCTTCTACTACCTTTAGAGTTTCGATTACGGACTGTGCTGTAATCATAGATATAGGTTGTGAGCTTAAAGTAGGGAAAACATGAAGCTCAAATGAGGAGGGTGTTCATAGTTCTGTGTCATCCTAACTCACAGATCAACGTATTCGTCGACCCGCCCTTCGAAGTGGATACTCAGTTGCGATAGCGTTAGATTCCAGTTTTGCACTGGGTGTGTCCATTTCTCTGAAGCTTTTAACATGCCCGCATATAGCAGTTTAAGAAGTGCTGTTTCATTTGGGAACCCACCTTTAGTCTTGGTCAGTTTGCGGAACTGGCGATGCACGGCCTCAACGGCATTCGTCGTATAGATAGCTTTGCGAACATATTCGGGGTATTTAAAGTATGTTGCTAAGTGTTCCCAGTGACGACGCCATGACTTAAGTACCAGTGGATATTGTTTGCCCCATTTGACTTCCAGCTCGTCGAGAGCCTGCTCTGCGGCATTCTGTGTCGATGCTTTGTAAACTGCTTTTAGGTCAACCATGAAAGCCTTTTGATTTTTGCTCGCGACGTATTTCATGCTGTTACGTATTTGATGAATGACGCAGAGTTGCACTTCTGTGTTCGGGTAGATAGTTTCAATCGCTTCAGGAAAGCCTTTGAGCCCATCGACACACGCGATCAGGATGTCTTTCACGCCACGATTTTGTAGGTCGGTCAATACATTGAGCCAGTATCGGGCCCCTTCAGTCTCCGAGATATAGAGTCCGAGCAACTCTTTTTTCCCTTCGATAGTTAGGCCCAAGATGGTGTACACCGCTTTAGAGGTAAAACGCCCATTTTCTTTGATTTTGTAGTGGATAGCGTCTAGCCAGACAATCGGATAAACATTTTCTAGGTCACGTTCTTGCCAAGCACGAAGCTCCGGCACTAAACGGTCAGTAATAGCATTGATTGTGCCGTTAGACACTTCGAGGCCATACAGGTCAATGAGATGCTCACGAATGTTTTGGTAGCTGTTTCCTAAAGCAAATAGAGAGATGATTTTTCTCTCCATTTCATCGGTGAGACGGGTTTGATACTTCTTGACTGTCTGGGGCTCAAAGGAGCCATTGCGGTCACGTGGGGTATCGAGCTCAAATGGCCCAGAAGAAGTTCTGACCGTTTTTCGGGATGAACCGTTTTTGCGGTTAGCTTTTTCTTCTAGAGCCAAGTGCTCATCAAGCTCAGCCTCCAAAGCAGCTTCGGTGACTTGTTTAATGAGCGGCGCGAGTAGGCCATTTTTGCCATTAAGGTCTTGGCCAGACTGAAGTGCTTTTGCGAACTCTTTTACATCAATCTCGAATTTATCAGCCATGATGTGTTCCTCCCTAGAGGTTTAACTATAGGGGATGACACAGACTTTTGAACACTACCCAAATGAGCGCCAGATATCCTTCGCGTAGTCTTCGGTTACTTCTGATTTCTTTAGTTCTATCCAATTATGTGAAACATTAAATAGTGTGTGCTGATGTATAGCCTCGCTTTTTTCCTTCTCTTCTCTTTTATGGTGTTTTGGATCGATATCTAGTGCTACTAACTCACGGTAGCCTTCTGCTTTTTTTCTTGCTTTAGCTATCGATAGTATCGGGTATGTGCCCAAGGTCATATTTCCACGCTTTCCCGTAGCTGGACTCTTGTACACGAAACGCCATGATTTTGTTCCATTTGGCATAACTCTAAGTTGTAAGCCTTGGCCGTCACTGAGCAATTGTTCCTTGTCAGTTGGCTTAATGCTTTTTACTTTTTTATCTGTCAGTTGAACTACACGTCTTGCCATCTCTTTATACTCGATTTAGTACCCAAAATATCTTGGATATGAGTATAGGGTAAATCATTGGGTACTAAAAACGTGAGCAGATATGAGACGAGATGAGACAGAATAAGACAGAGAATTGAGTTAACTAGTTGAACTTCTGTGCTTCTAGATACAAAAAAGGCCACCCGAAGGTGGCCTTTTCCAAACGTTTGGTGGAGCTGGCGGGAGTTGAACCCGCGTCCGAAAACCATTCATCTTTGGTACTACATGCTTAGTCGATCTTTAATTTCGCCACCCACCTGCGAACCGACACGCGAATGAATGACTAACCTGAATTATAATTCGTCGTTCATCTCTCAGGTGGGAGAATCCGGACTAGCGCGTTTGGGTTTGATCTCTCGTTGGTCCCCGTCTTACGTGCGGAAGCTAGGGCGAGAGAGCTCTGAGCAGGTTATTAAGCTGCTAGTGCGTAGTTTTCGTCGTTTGCGACTATTTTTTTGCGGTTTTTTTACGAGGCCTACCGCACCTCGGCATGCACCTCAGACTGCAAAATTCCCGTCGAATCCTAAATCAGCCCCAGGTTGTTCGAAGCATACTACCAGAATCCGCTGTTCTGTCTAGCATTATGCGTCTAAGTGGTTAAGATTAGCGCAAATTATTGCTTTTCATTACGCGCGCTTTTTGGCGTTGCCAATCTTTTTCTTTAATGTCTGTACGTTTGTCGTGCAGCTTTTTACCCTTTGCCACACCGATTTTGATTTTCACCCAAGAGCGAGACCAATACAGTGAGAGCGCAGCCAGCGTCATACCTTCACGGTTGATGCGGCCTAGTAGGTTATCGAGCTCACGACGGCTCAATAATAGTTTACGAACACGAGTCGGGTTAGCAACGACGTGTGTTGATGCCTGATTAAGAGGAGTGATGGTCATGCCACTCACAAAGGCTTCACCGTCACGCATGAAAACGTAACTTTCTGCAATATTGGCTTTACCTTGGCGAAGGGCTTTCACTTCCCAGCCTTGAAGCTCCATGCCAGCTTCGATTTCATCTTCGATGAAATACTCGTGACGAGCTTTCTTGTTGAGCGCGATAGTATTACTACCCGCTTTTTGTTTTGATTTTTTCTTTGCCATAATGACGCCATTATACGGATTGGATATCGCTTAGGAAATGCTTTTATTTGCGCTGAGTCAGAATAAAAGTAAAATTGACTCAATCCTTTAATGCTATTGTCATATTCGACAGAGGAATTTATGAAGCAAGTCACGCGTTCTGCCTTAGTCTCGTTCAGCGCAGAACAAATGTTCGAGTTAGTTAACGATGTCGCTAAATATCCAGAATTCTTACCCGGGTGCTCTGGTTCACGCGTGCTGGAGGCGACTGAGTCAGCAATGGTAGCTTCGGTGGATGTGGCAAAAGCGGGCATCAGTAAAACCTTTACAACATCAAATCAACTGGTACATGGCGAAGCCATCATGATGCAGTTGGTCGACGGCCCTTTCAAAACTCTGAAAGGGGGATGGTTCTTTACTCCTTTAGATGAGCACGCGTGTAAAGTCGAATTGAAACTGGAGTTTGAGTTTTCAAGTAAGATGATTGAAATCGCTTTCGGTAAAGTCTTTAACGAGCTGACCAGCAACATGGTCAATGCGTTCACTCAACGTGCAAAACAGGTGTATCAGCAAGTCGCATGAGTATTGAATCAGAAATGATCCACGTTGAAGTGGTTTACGCGTTACCACATGAGCAAAAAGTGCTGACGCTTGTGGTGAATGAGCATGCAACAGTCGAAGAGATTGTCCGCGAGTCGGGCGTACTTGAGCTGTATCCTGACATCGATCTGAAAAAGAATAAAGTGGGCGTGTTCAGTCGTAATGTAAAGTTGAATGCCACCGTGCGCGATAAAGATCGTATTGAAATTTATCGTCCATTGTTAGCTGACCCAAAAGAGATTCGCCGTAAACGAGCGGAACAAGCCAAAGAGGCAGGGAATGCAGACCCAGTCACGGGCGGGCGCGTGAATCAGATGCGAAAGAAAGACAAATAGTTAGCGCAGACCAATAAAAAAACCTCCACGACGGAGGTTTTTTTATTGTTTTGATTTAGAAGGCTTGGTCATTAGCGCACGGATTGGAAAAAATCATCGCCTTTAACAAAATCACCCGCAATATCTAGCAATGTGCCTTGGTCACTAAAGTTCACAACAAGGTTTTTCTGCACCGAATCGTTATGGCCTTCAGTGTAGTGATAAATGTAGTACCAAGTGTCAGGGTAACCATTTTCGACGAGCATCGGAGAGCCCATGACAAAGCGAACTTGCTCTTTGGTCATACCAAACTTGAGTTGCTCAACGGCATCTTGCTCAATGTAGTTGCCTTGGTTGATATCAATGCGGTACACCAGCTTTTCTAGAACTGAACACCCTGTCAACATGGTCAACGCCAATGGAACGGCAATAAGCCACTTCTTTAATTGCATAATGAAATCTTAGTTACCTCGATAGACTGCGCAGCATAATAAACAACCTCGGGTAGGATGTAAAAGTCCAACTGCTTCGGATGTTGTATCAGACCACAAAACTGATGATAAGTTGCATCCAACATGAACAAGAATCAACGCGATTACCAACACTTCGCTGGGTAGGTGGTGTTGTTTTGATAGAGTTTCATCGTAGTGTTGGCAGGGTCCACTTTGGTTAAACATTCGTCGTTGGTTTGACCTTTTGTCGTTTGCGCAGTGGCCGTAATAATGTATTTGTGTGTTGAGTCTTTGAGATCTATCGAAAATTGGTAACGATCACTGTCAGTTTCACAGATGTCGCATGTGGTTCCTGTCATAATACCAGTGGTCACATACACTCGTTTTTCCGTGTCGTATTTATTCTCTAAAGCGAGTTGAATGCGAGCCATATCGGCTTTTGCTGAAGCCCTATGGCCTTCAATCACATAGTTTTTATACGACGGGTATGCGACAGCGGAAAGCACACCAATAATGACTACAGCGATCAATAACTCGATCAATGTCAAGCCCTTTACTCTTTTTTTGTAAAAGTTGCAGTTAAGTTTACGAATCATATCCAACGCTTCTCCATTGATTTTACGGATATTTTTCTCTGGTGTTAGAGTCCGTGCAAGTTATATATTTTATACGCATTGATTTACATAGGAAACTGGGAAATGAATCGCGGGTTTACCCTATTCGAGCTAGTTCTCACTGTTGCTGTTCTCGGGATCACGCTAGCGATGGCAGCACCGAGCTTCAGCAATGTCATAAAAGCTGTTCAAGTTCAGCGTTTAGCGACTGAGCTGAATGGCTTTTTCATACAAGCCAAAACAGAAGCGGTAATGAGAAATAAACCTCTCTATTTACACTTTTCGTTCGCTTCTGGCTCAGAGCAGAAGACGGATAGCTGGGTGTTGACACTCAGTGACGCCAAAGATAAATCAAAAGGAAATACGATTTCCGTTCTTTCTGGTCATGAACATGGTGGGATTCATATTACTCATGCGTATTCAGAGCAGTTCGTTACGTTTGGCTCGGTTCGTGGGCGTCCCTCTCCTGGGAGTGTCGAGTTTTATGCGAAAGGCGAATCCAGTAAAACCTTGAAGCTCATTACGGCGAATCCTCCGGGACGTGTCAAACTATGTGGAAAAAATGGAGCCTTGTATGACTATGCTCAATGTCCGAAGAAAAAGGTTTAGCTTTAAACGCCAAACGGGAACAACGCTAGTTGAATTATTAATTGCTTCTCTGATTGGTTTGATCGCGATTGGTACCATTGGCAGTATTTTCATTAGCGGCCAGAGAATTGCGAAAGATAAGAGTTTGGAGCTGTTACTCTTGCAGAGCTTGAATAGTACGATTCAAGTGATGAAAGAAGATATTCAACGTGCGGGCTTTGATAATAACGACGGCGCACCATTAACTTTAAAGGGTGAGACCGAAGTGCTCTCTGTGGTTCTTAATGGAGTCGGTTTTGCTTATTATCGCCCAGATGTCGTTGCCAGTGAGCGTTATCGCAGCGTGCTGTATAAGAAAGATGGGATAAAGCTGCAAGTTTGTGAAAATATGGCTGCAGATAAGGCTAGCCTTGAAATGCATGCGTCGATTGGCAACTGTTTCTCGTTATTAGATGAAAGTATTATCGAAGTGACGAACTTTACTGTGACCGAAGAGGTTATCGATAATGGTAAGGCAAAAAGCTCATTTATCACGATTGTTTTAACTGGTAAGTTGGTCAGTAACTCGCTGACTGAAACGGCAACGATCTCGTTTAAACAGAGGAATTGGCTATAATGGCAGTACGTAAACAACGCGGTACGATTACTTTATTGGTAACGGCTTTGCTTCTTCTCGCCGCCTTAATTGCGACATTGGGGACATTCAAAGGCACTTTACATCAAATCAAAGTTTCTCAAAACGAAGTCTCCACACGACAAGCTCACTGGAAATTGGAAGGTGGTTTGGAGTGTGCATATAGCTTAATTATTTCTGATGTTCCCACTGCACTGCCTAAACTGACAGCGGATAAGTCGCCTGCATTTTTTAATACCAGCTGTACAAAGCCGCTGGGCATTCATGAAATAAAAGCGGTCTCTCTTACAGGGGCCAAATATAAGCTGACGGCGACATTTTCAGATGGTGGCTACCAGTTATCTAAAAGCGTTGTGGTGGATGACGGCACTGGGAAAGGCGCGATTCAAACAGCAGCAGATTTGGAAATTCACTCAAGTAATACCGTTGATATTGACCCCGATATTAAAACTCAGGGTGAAGATAAAGGTATTCATGAATGTGTTGCCATGCGATATTTAAACAAAGTGACCTATGTTCATGGTCCTACAGGCTCGCATTTGAATACAACCATTCCGGACCATGCTGTCGATCGACCGGAAGGATTTAACAGCTGTAAAGAAAGAACGGAAAAATTAACGTCAAATGCTTCCTTGCTGAAAGGGATGTCGACTCCTGCGGGCGCATTTAAGAACGATTATATTTATGACCCCGATATCGATCTCTTTTCGAACTTTTTTAAAGTGCCTAAAACAGATGCCAATGTTGACAAATTAAAGTTGGGATACCGGGTTATCACTCTGACTGATGGAGAGGACTGTGGGAAGACGATTAACGATAACTTCCTGGGGCGCATAAAAACTGCAACGGAATCGGCGATTGCGCCAACCAATAAGTTATGGCTCGTTGGTGATTGTGTTACTCAAACCGGATTTGATATTACGGGGGCTGTAGAACGTTCATTGGTGGTTCAAAATGGTGTGGTTGTAATGCATGGTGCTCAAGTCTTTGATGGTGCATTTTATCACTATGTGGATATGAACATGTTTTTCCATCATGGGAAATTGGATAAGGCAAAAGCAAAAAAACACTGGGATGACTTAGCGGCGTTACATAGTGTTATTTCAGATAATTTCATATTGAATGGCACTGAAACTGCGGCGGATAAACCGATTCATGTAAAAGATTTTACGGTTTATATTGCCAATGGTTCGTTTTTCCCTAAAGGCGGGATGTATTTTGATGCTCCGGGCGGGTTAAGCATATTGAGTGGTTCGGTAAACTTAGATTTTCGAGGTGAGCGCAACCCGCATAAGAATTCAGATGAAGTGACTTGGTTAAAAGGATCTTGGAATGACCTCTAAACAGAAAGGCTTTAGTTTACTTGAGATACTGATAGCGTTTGCTCTTATTGGGGTGGGGGCGTTAGGCTTAGTCAAACTGCACTCCTACATTGAACAACAAGCTGGGTATGCCGTTGACAGTATTAAAGCGCTTCGATTAGCGGAGCTGCAACTTGAGCACTATCAGCGTCGCGCACAAGATGCGTCTGGATCAACGAAGTTAATTCCTTTCGATGATCTCGATACCGCGTATCCACACCATAAAATATACCCTAAATATTGCTTAGGTCACCACGATGAGCTTAGTACTGCCGGTTATGATACCGCTGCTGCATTAGTTAAAAATAAATTTGCTCTTCGATGTGTTATCACTCCGGCACCTGGCGCACTTTCTAAATCATTGCAAGTCATAACGGTGACAGTACCTTGGAAGGACAGAATGGGTCAGGATCAAAAAGTGACTTTAAAGACCATGGTTTCCAAGTACAGTGAATTTGATTAAATCAGTATTTATTGACCAACGTTGTTGAGTCTGATTACTTTAGATAAAAGGTCGCTTTGGCGGCCTTTTTCATGTCTGGTGCTTCCTTTTTTGTGTTCTATGTTGTGCTTGTTTTTGGCATTTTGTTTTTTGGAGAAATGCTTGTGCCCATGGCTAGGTTTCTTGTGAAGAGCATCTTGTCATTTCACGCCCCTACTGGATCCGCTCTTACGTTCCAGCCGTCCTCCTAGTCAGATCCCACACTTTACCTAGTCAATTCGCGCTTATCAGCGGATCTGTTTTCTTTATCACGATATCTGCCAAGCAGTCGTTAAATCGGTAAAATGTTTTATGGTTGTTTGTTCTGTAAATTTTTGGTGTGTGCTTTGTGGTTTCTCTGTTGCACGAATTTTGCGTTTAGGAAAAATTAAATTCTATATAAGTAAAAATTGACCGAGTCATGTGCTTTTTAGTGGTGTTTTAATAGAATCTGTGAGATGTATAAGTAAAACCTTATATTTCTGCAAACAACATCACAAAAAATGGAGTTACCTATGAGTAACCAAGCGGTCGATTCGGCACCATCCACAAAGCCAAGTGGTATGGATCGCTTCTTAAACTTTATCGAAAGGGCAGGGAATAAGATCCCAGATCCTGCCATCTTATTTTTCTGGGCGTTGATCATCACTTGGGCGGCTTCTGCACTTTTATCAAATGTTTCATTTGACCTTATTAACCCGAGAACGGGGGAAGCGCTGGCGATCAACAACTTACTGACAGGGGAAGCACTGGCCAGTTTTCTTGCCAATATGGTGAAAACCTTCACCGGGTTTGCTCCGCTAGGTATCGTGCTTGTGGCGATGCTAGGGGTGGGCGTTGCGGACTCTTCCGGTTTTATTACCACGGGTCTAAAGAAGATGCTGAACTTTACCCCAGCTAAATTACTAACCCCAATGTTGATTTTGGTGGCCATCGTTTCTCATACCGCAGCAGATGCTGGGTATGTGTTGGTGATCCCTTTGGGCGGTATCATTTTCCATGCTGCAGGGCGTCACCCGTTAGCAGGGATTGCAGCCGCGTTTGCGGGGGTCTCAGGTGGATTTTCAGCAAACTTTGTGCCTTCAGGCATTGATCCTTTACTGGCGGGCTTTACTCAAACTGCTGCTCAAGTGCTGGATCCTGAGTATGTGGTAAACCCACTGGCGAACATTTTCTTTACGGGACTTTCGTCGATCATTATCGTGGGTATCGGTTGGTATGTGACAGAGCGAATCATTGAACCGCGTTTGGCAAAGACGCCAGTGGATGAAGATGCTGAAGAAGCACCGGATTTAGGAACCTTTACTGAGACCGAATCTAAAGCCTTTCGTTATGCTGGTTGGGCGATGATGGTGGGGGTTGCACTGTTAGTAGCAGCGATCTGGCCTGAAAACTCCGCATTGCGCTCTCCTGAAGGCGAGATTACCGCCTTTTCTGCTCCATTAATGAAGTCCATTGTGCCTTTGATTTTCATTCTGTTTATCATCCCAGGGTATGTGTATGGTCGTGTTGCAGGGACATTTAAGACCAGCAACGATGTGATTAAAGCCATGTCTGACACCATGTCGACCATGGGGGCTTACATTGTGATGTCGTTTTTCTGTGCTCAATTCTTATCGGCCTTTGCACAATCGAACATTGGTACCATGCTGGCTTTGTACGGTGCTGAGGGCTTGAAAGCCATGAACCTGCCTGGTGAAGCGACGGTGATTGGTATGATTCTGCTGACGGCTTGTGTAAACCTTTTGATTGGTTCGGCTTCTGCAAAATGGGCATTGATTGGCCCGATTCTAGTACCTATGTTAATGGCGGTCGGTATCTCACCAGAGTTGTCGCAGGCGGCTTACCGTGTGGGAGATTCGGTTTCTAACATCATCTCACCATTGATGGTGTTCTTCCCTCTAGTGGTGGTGTACTGTCAGCGCTATGTGAAGTCGACAGGGATCGGAACACTGGCGTCGCTTATGATGCCATTCTCAATCGCAATGTTGATTGGTTGGTCGATCTTCTTATTGGCGTACTGGGCTATCGGCATTCCACTAGGGATTCAAGCCCCTTACACGTACACTTTGTAAGCTCCAAGCTCCAAGCTCCAAGCTCCAAGCTCCAAGCCAGTCTTTTGACTGGCTTTATTGTTTTTATGCGCTGGAATTGCGTTGCTGTCAGTCGTCAAAGGCAGCTGCTTTAGATGATTTGAATTCTAAAATCGGTGAAGCAATAAAACGTCCGTGCAATAAAAAAGAGCACCGAAGTGCTCTTTACGATTTGATACAAATTTTATTGCCATCAAGGCAGTTGCAACGATGAGGCTAGACGAAATTACTTCGCGATGTAAGCGCCGATCGCCGCTTCAATGCCTGCAGCATCCAGACCAAGCGCGGCATGAAGCTCTTGTTGTGTACCTTGTGGGATGAATCGATCCGGTAAACCAAGGTTTAAGACAGGTTTGAGAATACGCTCACTCATGAGGTATTCCACAACGCCAGCACCTGCACCACCAGCAATGGCATTTTCTTCGATCGTGACTAGCACATCGTGTGTTGCTGCCAGCTCTTGAATCAAGGTTTCATCAAGTGGCTTCACAAAGCGCATGTCCGCTACCGTTGCATCCAGAGCTTCGGCAGCGTCAAGAGCATTACTTAGGAAAGTACCAAAACTTAAAATAGCGACTTTGTTGCCGTCTTGCGGCTGTTGGCTTTCACGAACTAGGCGGCCTTTACCAATCTCTAATGCAGTGAAGGCTTTCTCTGGAGTGATACCCGTACCGCTGCCGCGAGGGTAACGAACGGCAGATGGCCCTGTGTGCTTGTGACCAGTATAAAGCATCTGACGACACTCATTTTCATCACTTGGCGCCATGATCACCATGTTCGGAATACAACGCATAAAGCTTAAATCAAACGCACCTTGGTGAGTTTGACCATCAGCACCGACTAATCCCGCTCGGTCAATGGCAAACATCACAGGTAAGTCCATGATAGCCACATCGTGAATCAATTGGTCGTAGCCACGTTGCAAGAAGGTCGAATATATTGCCACAATCGGGTTATTGCCGGCGATGGCCATGCCTGTACCCAGTGTCACAGCGTGCTGCTCAGCAATCGCGACATCAAAATACTGTTTAGGGAACTCTTTCGAGAAGCGTACCATGCCAGAGCCTTCACGCATCGCTGGTGTAATGGCCATCAGTTTTGGATCTTGCGCAGCCATATCACACAGGAAGTCACCAAAGATGTTCGAGAAGGTGGGCTTCCCTCCCGCACTTTTCGGCAAACTGGTGTTGCTGGAGTCAAATTTAGGGACAGCGTGGTAACCAATCGGATCTTTTTCCGCTGGCTCATAGCCTTTGCCTTTCTTGGTCATGATGTGTAAGAACTGAGGACCTTTCAGGTCGCGCATGTTCTTAAGGGTTTTGACCAGTTCATTGACGTCGTGCCCATCAATAGGGCCAATATAGTTAAAGCCCAGCTCTTCAAACAAGGTGCCAGGGATCACCATACCTTTGAGGTGTTCTTCGGTGCGTTTCACCAACTCTTTGATCGGCGGTACGCCAGACAATACTTTTTTGCCACCTTCACGCATTGAGGTGTAGAAGTTGCCTGACAATAGCTGAGCGAGGTGGTTGTTGAGCGCCCCCACGTTCTCAGAGATGGACATTTCATTGTCATTCAGCACGACGAGCATGTCATTGTGCACATCACCGGCGTGGTTCATGGCTTCGAAAGCCATACCCGCAGTAATGGCACCATCACCAATCACACTGACGACTTTACGACCTTTGCCTTCTTGCTCAGCACTGATTGCCATACCAAGGGCAGCACTGATAGACGTTGAAGAGTGACCAACCGATAAGGTGTCGTACTCACTTTCTTCACGCCAAGGGAAAGGGTGTAAGCCACCTTTTTGACGAATCGTAGACATTTTGTCTCGACGACCCGTTAAGATTTTATGTGGGTAAGCTTGATGACCAACATCCCAGATCAATTGATCGAAAGGGGTGTTGTAAACATAGTGTAGGGCAACCGTAAGTTCTACGGTTCCAAGACCAGAAGCCAGATGGCCACTGGTTTGGCTGACGGAATTCAATAAATAGGTACGCAGCTCATCACATAAGGTGCTGAGCGTCTCCTTAGGGAGAAGGCGTAGCTCATCTGGCGTATTCGCCAGAGCCAGTGTTGGGTACTTTGAAATATCAAGAGTCATATTAATGCGCGCTTATTGTGTTAATTTTTGCGCTCGATGACATATCGGGCGAACTCTTCGAGTAACTGAGTATTGTAAGGGATTGCTTCTAATGCTTGAAGCGCTTCCTGTAACAAGTTATTAGCTTTTTCGATCGCGCCTTCCAGCCCCAGTAATGCAGGATAGGTGCTCTTGTTTAATTCTTGGTCAGAACCTTGCGGCTTGCCAAGGGTTTCTGTATCGCTAATGATGTCTAAAATGTCATCTTGGACTTGGAAAGCAAGACCAATCGCATTGGCAAACTTATCCAGCTGAGGCAGGACTTCCACCCCTTTTTCGCCAGCGGCAAACGCCCCTAAACGAACCGCACAACGGATCAAGGCTCCCGTTTTATGGCGGTGGATCTCTTCTAATTCTTGCAGAGTGACGTCGCGGTTTTCGGCGGCGAGGTCGAGCGCTTGACCTACGCACATGCCTTGTGCACCAGACGCCTCCGCTAATGCTTGCACCATTTTTATACGTTGAGCTTCGGCAATCGGAGCAAGTTCACCTTCCGTCAGAATCGTAAAAGCCAGTGTTTGTAATGCGTCCCCGGTTAGAATAGCAGTTGCTTCATCAAACTGGATATGACAAGTCGGTTGGCCACGACGAAGCTCGTCGTCGTCCATGGCAGGAAGATCATCATGGATCAAAGAATAAGCATGAATACACTCGATGGCTGATGCGGGGGTGTCCAGCTGCTGTGCGCTGCACCCTAGCATTTCACCGGTGATGTAAACCAAAAATGGGCGAGCGCGTTTGCCTCCCAACAGCAAGCCATAGCGCATAGCTTGGATCAGAGATTGGTTTTGATGAGGGAGTTGGCTTAACCAGTGGTCAAGTTGATCGTTGTTTCGGGTTTGATAAGACGCTAGCGCCTCAATCATCGCAGTACTCATCGACTCTTTTTACTCGGCTTGTGGGTTAAAGTCACTCAGTGGGGTGTCATCGTCTTCAGCTAATAAGATGCTGACGCGCTGTTCAGCATCACTTAACTTCGCTTGACCAGCACGTGCCAACGCAATACCACGTTCAAACTTTTTCAATGCGTCATCCAAGGCGAGGTCGCCATTTTCAAGTTGCTCAACTAGACCGTCGAGCTCATCGATTGCCGCTTCGAACGTCATGTTTTCTGGTTTCTTCGTTGCCATAATAGATCTGCCTTGGTAGGAATCCCCGCAACTTACCTCAGCATGTGCACTTGGTCAAATTTAACCGAGCAATAATGTTAGAAAATGAGGTGAAATCAGGTCTCTTAATTGAGTGCCTTGTCATGATGGCTCACAATACGAGTGTAACGACAGAAAAGTAGTCTGATTTTTATAAAGGGTGGCATAAAGGTTGCTGTATCCATGCTTCGATGGTTTTGCTGGCGGCAAGGTCTCCCTCATTGACTCTTGAAGAGGAGCAATACAACATTTTTCTCCGCTTGAGGGGATGAACCGCTCAGTTGTAGTGTGAGATGCTGCATGAGATTCTAAAACGTAATGAATTAATGATATCGGATTCAAGTTTTTCCCTAAAAAAAAACACTAAGTGGCCGATATCAAATAATAATCTCTATAGAACGAACAAAATAGCATGAGGAGTGCTTTGTGGATTTAGCAACCCTGATAGGTTTAATAGGCGGTTTTGCCTTTGTAATTATGGCAATGATTCTCGGCGGAAGCTTGGGGATGTTCGTCGATGTGACCTCTATTTTGATCGTAGTAGGTGGTTCCATCTTCGTGGTATTGATGAAGTTTACCATGGGGCAGTTTTTCGGTGCGGCTAAGGTGGCGGGCAAAGCGTTTATGTTTAAAGCCGATGAGCCGGAAGACTTGATTGCAAAGATCGTGGAAATGGCTGACGCAGCTCGTAAAGGCGGCTTCTTAGCCCTCGAAGAGATGGAAATTACCAACAGCTTCATGCAGAAAGGTATCGACTTATTGGTGGATGGTCATGATGCGGATGTGGTTCGCGCCGCGATGCAAAAAGACATTGCACTGACTGATGAGCGACACGAACAAGGGGGCAAAGTGTTTGCCGCATTTGGTGACGTATCACCCGCCATGGGGATGATAGGTACGCTGGTTGGCTTGGTTGCCATGCTGTCCAACATGGATGACCCGAAGTCGATCGGTCCAGCAATGGCGGTAGCACTGTTAACGACGCTTTATGGTGCGATCTTATCCAACATGGTGTTTTTCCCAATTGCCGATAAGCTGGCGCTACGTCGTGACCAAGAAACCCTTAATCGCCGTCTGATCATGGACGGTGTACTTGCGATTCAAGACGGCCAAAACCCACGCGTGATTGACAGCTACTTGAAGAATTACCTCAATGAAGGCAAACGTGCCGTAGACATTGATGGCGAATAAGTAGAGGGTGCGAGTATGGATGACGAGAATAATTGTAAATGTCCACCGCCAGGTCTGCCCTTATGGATGGGCACTTTTGCTGACCTAATGTCGCTGTTGATGTGTTTCTTCGTACTGCTGCTGTCGTTTTCCGAGATGGATGTACTGAAGTTCAAACAAATCGCGGGCTCGATGAAGTTTGCATTCGGTGTACAAAACCGTTTGGAAGTGAAAGATATTCCAAAAGGCACCAGTATTATCGCGCAAGAATTCCGTCCGGGTCGTCCTGAGCCGACACCGATAGACGTCATCATGCAACAGACCATCGATATTACTCAGAATACGTTGGAGTTCCACGAAGGCGAATCTGACCGAGCGGGGGGCACCAAGCGTGACGAAGGGAAGTTAACGGGCGGGCAATCGCCAGAGACTTCCACTCAAGCGAACCAAAACACCGAATCTGAGCAGCAGCAAAGCCAAGCTGCAAACATGTCAGAAGAGCTGGAAACCTTGATGGAAAGCATCAAGAAAGCGTTAGAACGCGAAATTGAACAAGGGGCGATTGAGGTTGAAAATCTTGGCCAACAAATTGTGATTCGTATGCGTGAGAAAGGGGCATTTCCTGAAGGGTCTGCCTTCTTACAGCCGAAGTTCCGTCCTCTGGTTCGTCAGATAGCGGATTTAGTGAAAGACGTTCCGGGAATTGTGAGAATCTCAGGGCATACTGATAACCAAAGACTAGATTCTGAATTGTACCGTTCGAATTGGGATCTTTCCTCACAACGCGCTGTTTCTGTCGCGCAGGAGATGGAAAAAGTGCCTGGCTTCTCCCATCAGCGTTTACGCGTTCGTGGTATGGCTGATACGGATCCAATAGGCCCCAATGATACGGAAACTCAGCGCGCACTGAATCGCCGTGTTGAAATCAGCATTATGCAAGGCGAACCCCTCTACAGTGATGAAGTACCAGTGCTTCAATAAAGTCGAACCCTAAGAGGGCGTACCAGTGTCATTCAAAACGCGAGTCTATAAGGCTCGCTTTTTTGTTGCATCCGGCTCTGGGCTTTTCAATCAAGTCTAAAGCGTATGTTGGCTATCACCAGTCGTCATATTCTACTAAGAGCGTTAATTCGAGTGCGACCGCTTCTAGGGTACTTAGAATAGAGTGTTTATAAGGAGATATCTGTATATACATCGCTATTGGTTAATCTATAATTAATTGAAATACATTCCACTATTTTTTGCGACGGATCGAGGCGTGTTAGTTTTTATCCTCATGAGCGCAAAGGAGGTGTGGGTATTTTATTCCCCTATAGGTCGTGTATAATCTCGCGCCCTAAGTGCTGCGACTCGATAACCACGGTGACCCTTAAATGCATGGTACGAGTACAGTGAACATTGCTCCCAGACTGCGAATCGAAGTATGAAATTTATTGTTAAGCCCCATCCAGAGATTTTTGTTAAAAGTGAATCCGTTCGAAAGCGATTCACCAAGATTCTCGAATGCAATATTCGTAACATTATCAAGGCTCGTACTGAGTCTGTGGTTGTGTTCAACCGCCGTGATCACATCGAAGTAACCGCAGAGAGCGATAAGTACCATGCGCAAGTACTAGAAGTATTGACGCAAACGCCAGGTATTCATCACGTACTGGAAGTTCAGCAATCGGACTTTACGGATCTGCACAATATCTTCGAACAAGTTCTCGAGTTGAGTGGTCCTCTGATTGAGAACAAAACCTTCTCAGTACGTGCGAAGCGCCGTGGTAAGCACGACTTTACCTCGATTGAACTAGAGCGTTACGTTGGTGGTGGTCTTAACCAAGCCGTCGAGTCTGCACGTGTTAAATTGACTCGTCCTGATGTGACGGTAAACGTTGAAGTGGCTGGTGATAAACTGAACCAAGTGCTGGCACGTCACAAAGGTCTTGGCGGTTTCCCTCTAGGGACACAAGAAGATGTATTGAGCCTTATCTCAGGTGGTTTCGACTCTGGTGTATCGAGCTATCTGCACATTAAACGTGGTTCAAAAGTACATTACTGTTTCTTTAACCTTGGTGGCCCTGCCCATGAAATCGGCGTAAAGCAGGTTTCTCATTACCTGTGGAACAAGTACGGTTCATCAGCCAAAGTTCGTTTCATCTCAGTTGACTTTGAACCGGTTGTGGCTGAAATCCTAGAGAAGGTGGATGACGGTCAAATGGGCGTGATCCTAAAACGTATGTTTATGCGTGCGGCAGGTATGGTTGCGGAGAAATTTGGCATCCAAGCGCTGGTCACTGGAGAAGCGATCGGTCAGGTATCCAGCCAGACATTGACCAACCTACGTCATATCGATGGCGTAACGGATTCTTTGATCTTACGTCCTCTGATCAACTGGGATAAAGAAGACATCATTAACCTAGCGCGTGACATTGGCACGGAAGACTTTGCCAAGACCATGCCTGAGTATTGTGGTGTGATTTCTAAGAAGCCTACAGTGAAAGCGGTGAAAGCCAAGCTGGAAGCGGAAGAAGATAAGTTTGATTTCGAGATCTTAGAACAAGTGGTTCGTGATGCTCGTCAAATGGACATCCGTGATATTGCGAAAGAGTCTGAGCAAGCGGCACCAGAGGTGGAGCAGGTTGAGGCAATTGAAGAGCACGCTATTGTATTGGATATCCGCAGCCCGGAAGAAGAAGACGATAACCCGTTAGAAATTGAAGGCGTCGACGTGAAGCACATTCCTTTCTACAAGCTAGGCACACAGTTTGGCGACCTTGATCAGAGTCAGACTTACCTGCTGTACTGTGATCGCGGCGTGATGAGTCGCCTACAGGCTCTGTATCTTCAAGACCAAGGCTTTACCAATGTGAAGGTATATCGCCCTTAGTATCGGAATCTGTGACTGTCTCAAGGAGAGATACCAAGATCAATTGGTATAAGAGAACGCAAGCTTAACGGCTTGCGTTTTTTGTTTTTCACCGAAGAGACGGAAGTTCAGCTTACGAGTAGAGTCACGAAAAGCGGTACTGGGAGGCGTTTTCCTTTCGGAAAAGATAAGTACAATTGCGCGGGCTTGATTTGCAGATAAAAAAACACCGCCTAAAAAGGCGGTGTAACAAATTTGACAGACAGGTCAAAAATAAATACAGGAAGTATTTGTTATGTCACAGGGAGTGGGACATAACAAAGTTGGTAGATAATTTCTACCGTAACTCGAAATACGAGTTTGCAAACACAACATCACAACCGCGAAGCCAATTGATTTTACGAATAAAATCAAGCCGTTCAGGCTTCGTGTTGTGGGGGGAAATATAGAATTTCTCTGGCTGTTCCACAACGGACAATTTATAATGTTTCAGATAAAAAAAACTAATGCATAGAGGTTGCCAATGTCTCGCAGACTTCCTCCATTAAATTCATTGCGGGTGTTTGAAGCAGCCGCACGCCATCTCAGTTTCACTCGTGCTGCTGAAGAATTGTTCGTTACGCAAGCGGCAGTAAGTCATCAAATTAAGTCATTAGAAGAATTTCTCGGATTAAAACTATTTCGCCGAAGAAACCGCTCTTTACTGCTTACTGAAGAGGGTCAAAGTTACTTCCTAGATATCAAGGATATCTTCACCTCAATAGCAGAAGCAACTGACAAATTGCTAGAACGTAGTGAAAAAGGGGCGTTAACTATCAGTTTGCCGCCAAGTTTCGCTATACAGTGGTTGGTTCCTCGTTTAGCGGATTTTAATGCGCAAGAGCCAGATATCGATGTTCGCATCAAAGCGGTAGACATGGATGAAGGCTCATTAACCGACGATGTGGATGTGGCTATCTACTATGGTCGAGGGAATTGGCCGGGTCTCAGAGCTGAAAAATTGTACCAGGAATTTCTGATCCCTTTGTGCTCACCTTCACTATTATTGAGCCCAAAACCATTAGAATCCCTAAGCGACTTGAAAAATCATACGTTACTTCATGATACATCGAGAAAAGATTGGAAACAGTTTTCTCGCGAGCATTCGGTCGAAGGTGTGAATGTGAATCATGGTCCTATCTTTAGTCACTCGACCATGGTGTTGCAAGCGGCAGCTCATGGACAGGGTGTGGCATTGGGCAATAACGTGTTGGCGAAACCAGAGATGGAAGCTGGGCGCTTGATTGCCCCTTTTGATGAAGTTTTATTATCCAAAAATTCGTTTTATGTGGTTTGTCATGAACAACAGGCGGATATGGGGCGTATTGCGACTTTCCGAGATTGGATGGTGGCAACCGCTCGTAAGGAACAAGAGGAAGTCTTAGATGACGCATCCACACATTATTGATGGTCCAGAGCAAGGACCACTGTTTATTTTCGCCCATGGGGCCGGTGCGCCGATGGAGCATGAGTTCATGCAAGTGATGGCGGGGCATTTGGCAGAAAAGGGCATTCGAGTTGTGCGCTTTAATTTCCCTTACATGATTAAGCGAGCGGAGGATGGTAAGAAACGTCCACCGGATCGTGCTCCGAAACTATTGCAAGCTTACCAAGAAGTGATCGCGACGTATGCGGAGGCATCACCGTCAGGACAGGTGATCATTGGGGGGAAGTCCATGGGAGGACGTATGGCGAGCTTACTTGCTGAGGATGAGCAAGTGTCAGCCGTTGCGTGTTTGGGTTTTCCATTTCATCCGCCGGGTAAGCCTGAGAAGTTCAAAGGAGATCATTTAGCCGAGATCGCCAAACCGACCCTGATCCTGCAAGGCGAGCGCGACACCTTTGGTAAGCGAGAAGAGTTCACCGACTTTTCCTTTTCTTCTCAGGTAAGTACTTACTTCCTACCTGATGGCGACCACAGTTTCAAGCCGCGCAAAGCGTCAGGGCATACTGAACAAGAGAATTTACGTTTAGCGGCAGAGCGGCTGGCGGATTTCATCATGAATCACCATCGATAATGGAGACGAACCATGAAGAGTAAGTGGTTACTTAGTTGTGCTGGTATACTGGGGGCGATCAGTGTAGCGCTGGGCGCTTTTGGGGCGCATGGCTTAAAGAAACTCATCTCGCCTGAGATGCTTGCTGTTTATCAAACAGGGGTGACGTATCAGTTTACCCATACCATCGCGATAGCACTGTGTGGTCTACTCTTGTTAGTGCCTATGGTGACTGATAAAGCACGAAAGTATTTCTTCTTCGCGGCTATCTGTTTTATCATCGGCGTCTTTTGTTTTAGTGGCAGCCTTTATATGCTTGCCCTTACAGGCGCGAAATGGTTTGGTCCTGTGACGCCATTTGGTGGTCTGTTGTTTATCGTTGGCTGGTGTTTGTTCTCATACGCAGCAACCCAGATTAAAGAGGTATCGAAGTGAAACAACTCATGCTTTACTGCCGTTCGGGCTTTGAAAAAGAGTGTGCTGGAGAAATTCAAGATAAAGCAACCCAACTTGAGGTCTACGGTTTTCCCCGTGTAAAGAAAAACTCAGGTTACGTTGTTTTTGAGTGTTACCAAGAAGGCGATGCCGCGAAGTTGGTAAAAGAGTTGGACTTCCATGCGCTTATTTTCGCTCGTCAAATTTTCGCAGTAGCGGCTGAGTTCGAATCTTTACCGTCGGAAGATCGTATCAGTCCTATTCTTGCTGAATTGTCGGACGTCGAAGCCTTCCCACGTTGTGGTGATCTTCGTATCGAAACGCCGGATACCAACGAAGCGAAAGAACTGCTGAAGTTCTGCCGTAAGTTCACCGTACCGATGCGCCAAGCGTTACGTGGCAAAGGACTGTTGTTAGCGAAAGACAACCCGAAAAAACCTGTGCTGCACTTGTGTTTTGTTGCCCCAGGGCACTGCTATGTGGGCTACTCTTTGGTGGGCAACAACTCACGTTTCTTTATGGGGATTCCACGTTTGAAGTTCCCTTCTGATGCACCTAGCCGCTCAACATTGAAACTCGAAGAGGCATTCCATGTCTTTATTCCGCGTGAAGAGTGGGATGAGCGTTTAGCAGCAGGGATGTGGGGCGTAGATTTGGGCGCGTGTCCGGGGGGATGGACGTATCAATTGGTGAAACGTTCCATGTTTGTTCATTGTGTGGATAACGGCATGATGGCGGACAGTCTGATGGAGACGGGTCAGATCAAGCACCACATGGTTGACGGCTTTAAGTTTGAGCCTGAGCGTAAGAACGTAACTTGGCTGATTTGTGACATGGTTGAAAAGCCTGCGCGTGTGGCACACCTCATGGGTGAATGGCTTATCAAAGGCTGGGCGAAAGAAACCATCTTTAACCTAAAACTGCCAATGAAAGGTCGTTATGATGAAGTATTACAAGACATTGAAAACTTGAAAGTATTTCTGATTGATAACAAGGTGAAATTCAAGCTACAGGCGAAACACCTTTATCATGACCGCGAAGAGATCACGGTGCACATTCAAGTATTGTCGAATATCTCACCGCATTAATGGCTCTTTGATTGCCCTAAGACGAGCAACTTGCTGGTTATCATAGAGAAAACGCTCCTTTGGGAGCGTTTTTTGTTGGTAAAGAAACCCGATAGAGCGTTCACCAAGGGGGGATTGTCGTTCGTTACGGGTTACTGATTCGCCCCCGTATAGCGAATGTCTTGTAAGTTAAAGCCCAGTTCAATATCGGTTTTCAAAGCTGAGATCTGTTTACACACTCGCGCGCTCTCAATATGTTCATCAAACTTCTTACGATACTTCTTCGGCAGATCTTCTGAAAGATGGGCTTGTTCTATATCTTCAAACTGAGTCAGGATCTCTTTTGCCGCTTTTGGACCTATTCCCGGAATGCCCGGAACTTGGCTAGAGCTGACACCTGCAAGCCCCCAGTAATCGGCGAGTTGTTTTGGTTTGACACCGAACTCTTTCTCAATAAAAGGTTCATCCAGCCAACGATGTTGAAAATAATCTCGAATTTGCAAAGTCGGGGAGAGCAATTGGCAGTAGCCTTTGTCGGTTGAAACGATCGTGACTTTTTCGCCGTGATTCGCCACCTTGCACGCGAGGGTCGCGACTAAATCATCTGCTTCATCGCCTTCGGACAATAGAGAGTCTAATCCTTGCTCCCACCAAGATTGTTGGATCGCATCCAGCCCTTTCATCAAAGGTTCGGGCATTGGCTTACGGTTTTGTTTGTAGTTGGGTAGCAACTCGGCGCGCCATCCACGCTCTTGTTCATGATGATCAAACACCGCGATCATATGAGTAGGCTGCGCTTCATCGATGATGCGTTGTAGCGTTCTATTGGTGGTATTGATGGTACGGGTAATGTCGCTCGGATCTGGCTGGGCAGAGTGAACACGACGAATCAAATTTAATGCATCAATTATTACGAGATGGATAGACATAAACGCTACAAAATAAAAAAGGGCCGAAAGGCCCTTAGTGTAACGAACTCAGTGACTTCTAGCGACCTCCATTTGAGGTGGACGCGATCTGGTAGCAAGGTTGATAAGCCGTATCCCCTGGCAACTTCATACGATCTTGTTCGACGAAATCGCGCAGCAGTTTGTCCATTTTCTTCATCAGTATTGGATCGCCATCGATGATGAAGGGACCTTTGCGTTCGATTTCTCGAATCCCTTCGGCTTTGACATTCCCAGCCACAATCCCAGAAAAAGCTTGGCGTAAGTTGGCCGCTAAGATTTGAGCCGGTTGGTTAAGGTGTAGGTCAAGGTTGGCCATCGATTCATGGGTGGGTTCAAACGGCAGCTGAAATTCTGGCTCTATCTTGAGTGACCAGTTGTAGCTGTATGCGTCGCCTTTCTCTTTACGGTGTTGGCGTACATCCGCCATAGCTTGCTTCATTTTGCGTGCGACTTGAGCTGGGTCATCCACGATGATTTCGTAATGCTTTTGCCCCTCTTCCCCGAGCGTATCTGCGATAAAATTATCGATCGAACGGAAATAAGCTTCGCTCTCTTTTGGTCCCGTCAAAATGATCGGCATTGGCTGATCGGCATTGTCTGGGTGCATTTTGATGCCAAGAATATAGAGCAACTCTTCAGCGGTGCCCGGTCCACCAGGGAAGATGATGATGCCATGCGCCATGCGAACAAACGCTTCCAAACGCTTTTCGATATCAGGCATGATCACCAGTTCGTTGACAATCGGGTTCGGCGGTTCCGCTGCAATAATCGATGGCTCGGTGAGCCCAAGATATCGCTGCTCTGTATATCGTTGTTTCGCATGACCAATGGCCGCTCCTTTCATCGGTCCTTCCATCGCTCCGGGTCCACAGCCCGTACAGATGTTGAGCTCACGAAGACCCAATTCATTGCCGACTTCGCGGGTGTATTGGTATTCGGTTTGGTTGATGGAGTGACCGCCCCAGCACACGATAAGGTTCGGCTCAATGCCAGGTGTCAAAGCGCCCGCATTGCGCAAAATACCGAAGACAAGGTTAGTGATATGGGTGGCATTGGTTAGGTTCAGGCGTTGATTATCTGCAAGATGCATATTGACGTAGACGATATCACGCAGCACCGAAAATAGATGTTCTTGAATTCCTTTGATGATTTCGTCGTCGACGAACGCATGTTCAGGGGGATTGGCCAATTCCAGTTTAATCCCACGTTCTCGGCGCACCACGTTGACATCGAAGGTCTGATAACGGTCGAGCAATGCTTTGGAGTTATCGGTATGGCTGCCAGAGTTTAATACCGCAAGAGTGCAGTTACGGTAGAGTTGATAAAGCTCACTGGAGGCGGTTTTCTTGAGACGTTCGACTTCCAGTTGAGAGAGCAGATCCATGCTGCCTGCTGGGCTGATATGGGTGATCATAAAGCCTCCTTAACGATGAATGGCGAAACTAGCAGTGAGCGAAGTTCGTGTGGCGTCGCGACGTTAAAGAAAGCGCTGAGATTCGCGTTCTAAAGAAGTACGACGGCGGTCATGCTATGCATTCGCTCCCCGTGTGGTGATTGCATTACTAGAACCATCAGTATAGAAGTTCACGACTTAGAATCGATCTGCTTAGGAATGTTCTAGATAGTATCGGTCTAAAAGCGGACGATCGAGAGGTGAAAGGTATTCTTCAACAGACTGGGTGGTTTGGCTTTAGTGAGTGTCGTTTACGAGCTCTTCTAAAAAAGCCTTATGATCAGCTTAGCAAAGAAGTTAGGAAAAGATATGTGACAGTGGTTAGAAAAAACGCATTAATACAAGGGGTTGAGGTGAGTGGAGTTTAGTAAGTCAAAGTTGGGCGATTGAGGCGGGCTCGTTGAGGAGATCAGATAAGCTCAAATTGGCGCAAACCACGATTCTTACTGTTGCTGATGGAGGTGCCAAGGCGATCCAACACTAGCTCAGGGGTATCGGAATCTTTAAAGTGGGTCGAAGCGGCTGTCAGAGTGATGGTGATTTGTTTATCACGGAATTTGAATGGCAGCGCGCTGACTTTGGTTTGAATGTTCTTCACCAGATCTTGAGCATACACGGTGGATTGCTCGGGAAGCAGTAGGATGAACTCCTCACCACCAAAGCGAGCCACTGTATCTAAATCACCTAACTCAGTGCGAATGGTACGAGCGATGATTTTTAGTGCTTTATCACCCGCAGTATAGCCATAGCTGTCATTGATCGCTTTAAAGTTATCAATGTCAAACATCACCACTGAAAGGTGGTGCTGGGCACGAATCCAACGACGGTACTCTAGCTCTAGGCGGTCGTTAAAGGCCGCGCGATTGTAGACTTTCGTGAGTGGATCTTGCAGCATGCGTTGAGATTGGTCTTCTAAACGACGGCGGTAGTCTTGCGTGGTATCAAAGACCGTTTCCAGCTGATTCTTGCTGTACTCTAACCGTTCTTGCAGCTTTTTCTCTCGTTCTTCCGCCATGATGAGACGTTCAGAGAGGGAGGCAATTTGTGCCATCACTGGCGTCATGCTCTCTTTGAGTTGATCGTAGTCTTGTGCTTTTTGAAGCGAGGTCTTGCCAGCTGTCACTAAGTGGTTGAGTTCTTGGTTCAGTTGCTGACGGTGTTCAAAGTACGACTGGCTTTGATCGACATTTTGCAAGGTGGATTTTAAATTGGTCGAGAGTGCAGAGTTGACTTGGTCTAAAAACTGCTCTGACGCTTTACGTTCGCAGTTCGTGCCTTCAATCACCAGCTTCAAGGTTTGCAGAGCTAACTCAATCATGACTTCTGAATTCACGCCAATGAGTAGTTTGGCTCGGATATCCAGTAACAAGTCACCCGATTCCCCTTCAAAGTCCAGCTCAGTGATGAGGTTTTGCAACTCCTCAGATAATAGCTCAAGCTGCATTCTGTCAGGGGTTTGCAAGGCGTCAGAAAAACTGATTTTCGAGTTGGACGTGACAATTTTCAGAGAACGTTCATAAATGCTAAGCAGTTTGGTCGCATGGGTGAAGTTCTTGGTGGTTTTGTTTGCGGAATAACTCATCAAATTACGCAACTCACGTTTGAGCTGCGCAGGCAAGCCCGTGACCCTCAATAGAGTTTCACCGCTGTGCTTTACTTGTTCATCGAGTAATTCGCTTTGCTTGTCCATATTCGAAGTTTGTTGCTTAAGCATGCGCTCTAGCACCGCAAGTCGGGGGATCAGAGAACTGATGTCTTTTTGTTGCTCCAGCTCTTGTTGCATTGAGCGTAGCTGATTGGATAGTGGATCATCAGAACCTTGACACGCGGCACTGAGTGAGCCGATCAAACGTTTAAGAACCTGTTGTTCACGTTTAAATTTCAGCGATGTATCCCGATGCGTCAAGCGTAACTGATCGAGCTGACAGCTCAATTCGTGCACTTGCGATTGGAATTCAATATCCAGAATACCCATGAAGAGTTACAGCTACATCCATATTTACAACAATAGAACGCTGATAATAACAAAAAAGTTGATACCGTCATCAAATAATGGATGCAACTGCGCTAAATTTATCCGCTTTTTAATATTTTTTTGAGGTCGTCCTCATTCTTGTAAGATGAGTGAATTTTTATTAAGCCTTGCCCTATGGCATGTTGGCACGCAGTGCGGATATTTTCCTGTGCGAGACTTGCGGCAGGCGCATTCTCAATCGCCTTGAGGTATATCCAGTGGCTGTTTTGGTCTTTTAGACTGACCTCGCGCGCGAGGTGTGTTGCCAGTAAGAGCAAGTCGAGTAACTCTTGGTCATTAATGGCTGTATATGCACGGGGTAAGAATGGATAGTCAGCCAGTCCCATACGAATGGTACGGTTGATGGCATGTTCTTCAGCAAATTCATCCACCCAAGCTTGAATTTTTTCAAAAATGGCTTCCGGCGCGTAATTTCGTTCGGTGTTAGGCTCGATATAAAGCAGGTTTGCATCCGAGAAGTGATACAGGCGAGCAGGGTCTTTAATTTTGGTGTTCAAGAATGCGCCAAATGCTCGTTCCAGTTCCAGCCCCGCTTTATAGCCATTTTGTACGTACATGCTGCGCATGAAAGGCAAGTCAATCATTACAAAGCGCAAACGGTCGTTCAGTGGTTCATGAATTAATTCACCCATTTGCCACTGCTCGTAGTTCTCATTTGTTCGCAGTAGAGATTTCGACAGTTTTGCGTTGAGCATTCTTAAATTCTTGAGTTTTGAACGCGAATGGGTAAAAAGGTCTTCACTGAGTTGATCGATGCGGTCACTTTGACGCTGCATGAGCACACCACGACGCATGACCAGTAAAAATAGAGCCAAGCTCAGTAAAAACAAAGAGAAAGCGATCTTCTGGAACTTACGATGTTCTTGCTCAATGCGATTCAGTTTCTCTTCTTGCCCAGTGTAGTGCAGGGTTTGTTCGGCAAACTCTTTCTGTTGGCGGAAGGCATCTTCACTGATCTGATTGAGCTTTTGTTGCTCGTTACTCATCAGTTCATTGTAGAGGTGATAGGCTTTAAGAGACTCTTGAAAACGTCCCGCTTGTTCATAGCCTAACGCCAATAGGCGGTAGGCTTCTTGCTTGGTATAGATATCGTCAACGCGCTGGTGGCGTTTCATCTCTAACGCCACGTGTGCGTATCGAATGACGTTCTCGCTGTCTTCTTGTACCAGCGCTAATGCGGACTTGAGCAATGCCGACTTCATTTTTAGCTCAGGGAGGTCGACATACTCCAGTAGCTCAATGGCGTGGTTGAGGTAGTTTTCGCCAATCACGTAGTTATAAAGCTGTAAGTAGGTCGCGGCCAAGTCAAGTCGGATATCAATGACTTTATCGATTTGCTTCTCGGTACTTGGGTGGTCAAGAACTGAGAAATAATGAACGAGTGCGAGGTTGTACTTGTTCTGTAAAAAGTATATGTCACCAAGATGCTGTAGAACGCTGGCAAGAACGGGAGAGTTCGGGTAATTGTCGTAGAAATCTGCCGCCTGAGAGAGGTGCTCAATGGCTTTATCAAGGACGCGGCGTTCATGAAAGAGGCGAGCCAGCAACAAGTTGACTTTCGCAAGGCGGGCTCCTTTATTTTTTTCGACCGCTTTCCAGTAACCATATAACAGCTCTGAGAGGGCATGGTTGTACTTTTGTGAGCGCAGGAAGTATTCACCGACCACCAAGTGATAGTCGATCATCGCCGTGTCAGAACGGCTCTGTTCAACCCAGCTTTTCGCCTCTTCGAAATAATGTTCCGCTTCAATGTTTTGCCCAAGAAAAGCCGCGATTTCACCGCGCATCATGGTCATGCGATAGTACATGGTATCGCTTAAGTGGAGGTTCTTTCCAGCTTCAATAAGTCGGGTTTCTAGCTGGTCGAGCTTGGCTTTGGCCGTCACACTGTCGTGATCACCCAACCAGCGCAAGCGAATATCGAGGATGTCGACATCCACATGCAAATAAGGCAACTCATAAACCTCGGTCAACTCTTTGGCTTTCTTGAGTTGCTGAATTGCCGCGTGGTTGTTACCCATAGCGAACTCAGCACGCGCTAGGATTTTATATGCCTCAACAGTACCGCTAGGTGTGCGCAACGTGCGATCCGCATCCTCTCTAGAGATGGCTGAGGGGCTTTTCTCTTTCGGGTTAGATAACTCACGTTGGGTGAGGTATGTATTCGCTATTTTTTTTGCTTGTATGGGCTCAATGTCGACCAAGACATGCGCTTCGTTCAATAAAGCGGATGACAACACCGAAGCCGAGCTCGACACACTGATAACACACAATAGCAGGCCAATAATGACGCTTACCCAACGCATATTCTTTCCCTAACCTTAATCGTTACTGAGGAGGTGAGTTACTGACGAGCCATACGCTGATTATGCGCAGGTTTGTCTTGTTCTGTTGAACGGTAAGGGTTGATATCTAAACCACCACGTCGAGTATAACGAGCCAATACGGTCAGTTTACTTGGCTGACAGAATTTCATGATGTCGGTGAAAATACGCTCAACACACTGCTCGTGGAATTCGTTATGTTCGCGGAAAGAGACCAGGTAGCGTAGCAGCTTTTCACGATCGATCTGTCGACCCGTATAGTCAATTTCAACACTGCCCCAATCCGGCTGGTTGGTGATCAAACAGTTGGATTTTAGTAAGTGGCTGTGCAGAGTTTCTGTCACTTCTTGTTCACCCGCAGCGCCGCTCAGTAAAGTGTCATCGAATTCGTAACTTTCGATTTCAATATCTTGGTCGTCAATGCACTCACCTGACATGGTGACGATTGGCTGATTGGTGTAATGAGTGACTGGGTTGACTTCAACCAGTACGTGACCGCCTGCGCACTCAGACAGATCTTTCTGCAATTGAGCGACGACGGCATCCCAGCTATCAAAACGAGTTTGGTTGTAGCTGTTGAGGTAAAGTTTAAAGGATTTTGACTCAATCAAGTTTGGGCTGGTCGCAGGAATGTAAACCTCACCGACGGCGACCTGTGGTAAGCCTTTGCTATTGAGCCATGACAACTCATACAGAGTCCAAAGGTCGTGACCTAAGAACGGCAGTTTTTCACCTAAATTTAAGTCATTTCGGTTTAGGCTTCGTGGAACAGGTTGCAGCAAGCTTGCGTCGTATTGGCTCGCATATTCGGTCTTTTGACCTAGAGTTAGACCAGCCAGCTCTTTAGCGTCAGAATATTTGCTCATACTTTATTGTCATTTTCGATTAGAATGGCTCGAATTTTACTTAATCCATACGTCAAATACCATCTGACACGCATCAATTAGGAGATTTTCATGACCGATCGCGTCACACAAGCACTCAGTGACTTCAGCCTTCGTTATCAGCAAGCATGGCAGGAAGCACATGGCGGTTTGCCTCGCAATGAAGAGTTGGTGGATCTCGTGTCACCCTGTGTCGAGCAAAAAACGGATGATGCAGTGACTTGGAAACCTTTTCCGCGTGAAGAAATGGCCGATTTGGCGAATGTTGAGCAAGGGATTGAAATCGCTTTGCACGATGATATAAAGCAGTTCTACGGTTATCAATTCAGTGCCGATATGGACGCGACTTGGCAAGGTAATCCACTGGCATTATTGCAAGTGTGGAGTGATGACGATTATGAACGCTTGCAAGAAAACATCCTCGGTCATTTGGTGACGCAGCGTCGATTGAAGTTAAAACCGACGGTCTTTATTGCGGCAACCGATGCGGAGATGGACGTCATTTCGATTTGTAATCTAACGGGGCAAGTGCTGCTTGAGCGAGTCGGTACTGATAAACGCGATGTCTTAGCTGATAACATTGCTGACTTTTTAAACCAGTTAACTCCAGCGGTGTAACGCATGTTTGTTGTAGAACTGCATTTTGAATGCTTTGATAACACTACGATCAGCGCTGTAGATAAGGCCATCAATGGTTTGATGGACGCACTGCGTTACAACGGTCAGGTATTAGGTCGTGAGTTTCCTATCATCATGGGGGATGGCGAGTTTTTTGTAAGAGCGGTATGCCCTGAACAAGACAGTTTGCACCCGAACTACCACTCGGACTTCGTAAAAGTGTGTATCGATCGCCTTTCTGACGCAGCATTACTGGCGCCTAAAGTGCGTTTGCTCGGTCGCGACCTCAACTCTGAAGAAGCGGCGGAAGAGGAAACACCAAGCTGGCAGGTATTGTATACCACTTATGTTCACACATGTTCCCCATTAAGAAGTGGGGAAACCTTGCTACCGATCCCACTGTATCGTAATCCACCGACATTAAATGGTGACCATAAAGCCGTGGTGAAATGGCAAACCGAGTGGCAAGCATGCGATGAGATTCAGATGGCGGGGGGCTGTCGTGCAGAGCATGCGGCTCTACATGAGATTTGCGATGCGGACAGTGTGCTATTCCGTCGAGGCTGGGATTTGCGTGGTCGTATTGAATACATTACGAAAGTCCCGACGTATTACTATCAATATCGTGTTGGCGGAGAGAGCCTTGCGAAAGAGCAAGCGCGTAAATGTCCTAAGTGTGGTGGCGATTGGTTGCTAGAAACACCTCTGCACGATATTTTCCATTTTAAATGTGATGATTGCCGTCTGGTGTCGAACCTTTCATGGGATCACATTAAGTAACCAGTGTTCGAATAAAACAAAACGGCTGCCAATGGCAGCCGTTTTTCGTTCTGAAGCGTTAAGTAAAAGAGGAGGGGATTACCAACCTTTTACAACGCCACCTTTGAAGATCTCAGAAGCGCCTTTGTACACTTCTTCTGTTTGGTACGCTTTCACAAAGTTCTGTACGTTTTCAGCTTGCACGTTCTCTGAACGAGCAACGATTAGGTTCACGTATGGAGACTCTTTATCTTCAACAAATACGCCATCACGCTGTGGTGTTAGGTCGATTTGGCTTGCGTAAGTGGTGTTGATGATTGAAAGGGCAACATCGTCAAGTGAACGTGGCAGTTGTGCTGCATCCAGTTCAACGATAGTGATGTTTTTTGGGTTTGCTACGATATCACGAACAGTGGCAAGTAGCCCCACGCCTTCACGCAGTGTTAATAGACCTTGTTGCTCAAGTAGTAGCAGTGAACGGCCTAGGTTTGTTGGATCGTTTGGTACTGCGATACGAGCGCCATCAGCAATTTCAGAGACATTTTTTACTTGCTTAGAGTAGCCCGCGATAGGATAAACAAACGTGTTGCCAGCGATCTCTAGCTTGTAACCACGGTCAGCAACTTGCTGATCAAGGTACGGCTTGTGTTGGAATGCATTGATGTCGATTGAGCCGTCATCCAATGCTGCGTTCGGAGTTACGTAATCTGAAAAAGTAACCAGTTCAACGTCTAGGTTGTATTTTTCTTTCGCTACTTTAGCTGCAATTTCAGCAACCTGAGCTTCAGCACCCGCCATCACACCGACTTTGATGCTGTTGGTATCCGCTTCTTTTTCACCACAACCCGTCAGCACAAGTGCAGATGCCGCAGCAGCAATAGCAAGCAAACCTTTTAAGCTAAATTTCATAGTAAATCTCCTTATTATAAATTTCAGAATTCTTATCTGTGGTCTACGCGGCGTACAATCGCATCGCCGATAGACTGAATAATTTGTACCAGAACAATCAACATTACGACGGTCACAGACATAATGACGACATCGTAACGGTGGAAGCCGTAACGAATCGCGACGTCACCAAGACCGCCGCCACCAACAGTACCTGCCATCGCAGAGTAGCTGACCAGTGTGACCAATGTGATGGTTACAGAGTTAACAATGGTTGGCAGTGCTTCAGGAAGCAGTACCTTGGTAATAATTTGAGTCGGCGTTGCACCCATAGATTGTGCTGCTTCGACCAAACCTGTCGGGACTTCCAATAGCGCCCCTTCAATTAGGCGTGCGACAAATGGGATTGCGCCAATGGTCAAAGGAACAATCGCTGCGGTGGTGCCAATAAAGGTGCCGACCAGTAATTTCGTCACTGGGATGATGGCAACCATCAATACAAGAAAAGGCACAGAGCGACCAATGTTGACAACGGCTCCAAGAATCGCGTTGAGTTTGGTGTTTTCTAATAAGCCACCTTTTTTAGTGGTATGCAGAATCACGCCCAGTGGAATGCCAACCGCGAAACCAACAATGCCCGCGACCGCCACCATGTATACTGTGTCCCAAGTCGCATCTAGCAACAGGTTGCCATTTAGGCTTAGCCATTCAGTGATCGTGTTAAAGGACATAACCCAGTACCTCTACTTTTACATTTTGCTCGCGTAAGTACTCAATGGCTGCGTTATCCGCCGCTTCATTGCCGAAGAATTCAGCCACCATCATGCCGAATTTCACTCCTCCTGCGTAGTCGAGGTCGGAGCTTAAAATACTGACATCAATATCAAATTGTCGCGTTAGATGTGACATTAATGGAGCATCAACGGTCGCGCCGGTGAACTCAAGGCGAACCAATGGGTAACTGCCTTCAACTCGTGTCGTTTGTAAGCGAGCTTGGTAATCTTCAGGAATCGACAGATCTAAGGTCGAGCGAATAAACTCATGAGCAAGTTCCGTCTTTGGGTGGGCAAAGATTTCGCCAACGGTACCTTTTTCAACGAGTTCACCCCCACCAATGATGGCCACTTGATGACAAATACTCTTGACCACGTCCATTTCATGGGTGATCAACAGCATGGTAATTTTCAGTTTTCGATTGATCTCTTTCAGTAGCTCAAGGATAGACTGCGTAGTCGCAGGGTCGAGCGCGCTGGTGGCTTCATCACACAGCAGAACTTTTGGGTCTGAGGCTAAAGCGCGAGCAATAGCAACTCGCTGCTTCTGACCACCACTGAGGTTTGACGGGTAGCTTTCATGCTTATCTTCAAGCCCGACTAACTTCAATAGCTCAGTCACTTTAGTGTGAATGTCTGATTTCGACTTCCCTGCTAATTCTAGCGGCAACGCAACATTGTCAAACACCGTGCGTGAAGACAGTAAGTTAAAGTGCTGGAAGATCATCCCGATATTACGGCGAGCTTCGCTTAGCTGTGATTTACTCAATGTGGTTAAATCAACACCATCAACAATGATCTCACCAGACGTTGGTGCTTCAAGCATGTTGACGCAGCGAATCAGTGTACTTTTTCCTGCTCCTGATGAGCCAATGACTCCGAAGATAGCGCCTTCAGGGATATGTAAGTTAATGTCTTTCAGGGCAAGAATTTCCTTACTGCCTTGATAGAAGACCTTGTTTACTTGGTTAATCTCAATCATCGTTTTACCTTGCGGGTTATACCCATCTCTCATTGAAGTCACACGGTTTTTACTGTGTTGTTCGTTTTATCGCTGCAACGCCAATTGCTGGGGTATAACAGAATTTTATTTTGAGCTTCATCTCATTTCTTAGCAGATGCTATGGTTTTCCCAGATTCAAGTCAATAGATATTTTTACGTCTAGACGTCCAAATGTATTTACGGCACTTACAATTAAGTAATTAGATAGTGATGATTGCTATAAAGCGTGCGATAATCTTGCTATTAATGCGTTGAAAGAGACTTCTATTTTGCCAAAACCAGCTGTATTTTTAGACCGTGATGGTGTGATTAATGTGGATCACGGTTATGTCCACGATGAGCATGACTTCGAGTATATTGACGGTGTATTTGAAGCCGCCAAAGCCTTCAAAGAGATGGGCTACATGCTTGTTTTAGTGACGAATCAGTCTGGCATAGCGCGTGGCAAATTCAGTGAAGATCGTTTTCTATCGTTGACGCAATGGATGGACTGGAACTTCGTTGATAACGGTGTTGAATTTGATGGCATCTATTACTGTCCGCATCACCCTGAACATGGGGTAGGCGATTACCTTCAAGATTGTGAATGCCGTAAACCTAAGCCGGGCATGTTTATTTCAGCCCGTGACTTCCTAAAGATCGACATGGAAAAGTCTGTCATGGTTGGCGATAAAGCAGAAGATATGATGGCTGCTGAAGCGGCAGGTGTCGGGACACGCGTTCTGGTTCGTACTGGTAAGCCTGTGACAGAAAAAGGCGAGTCGATTGCAAGTGTTGTTCTCGATAGCATTGCTGACGTGCCTGCGTACTTAAAGCAGCAGTAAACGGTTAAGTAAGCACTTATATATGTAGTGCTTGTATTTTGAGATACGATGAAAGGGAGGCATTAAGCTTCCCTTTTTTGTTACTCAGGTTTCCAGCGTCTGTTACTCAGGTTTCCAGCGATAGCACCACAATGTTCGAGGCATTTTGTCCCATACTATCAGTCAGTAAAAAGGGCTTTGGATCGCTCCAAAGCCCTTTTTTTCATCATTGTTTCGACTTAATCATCAACAGCGGCTTGATTGCCTCACTCAATAGTCAAAGCGAAAGGGTCGCCAAACAAAATCAGTTATTGTGAGTTGTATGAAACGACGTAGCGCTGCGGTTTATGATTCATGGTCAGCACTAGATTCAGAGCAATCGCACCAATGATGGACACCGCAAGGATGTAAGGCGTCATCAAGAAGAACGAAATTACTAAGATGCCGATATCGATCGCCATTTGCGTTTTACCTACTGAGATGCCAAAACGGTCTTGAATGTATAGGCAGAGCACGTTGAATCCACCCAGGCTAGAGCGATGACGGAATAGAATCAGCATCCCTAGGCCCATCAGTAATCCACCAGCCACTGCACAGTAGAGCTCATTGACACTTTCTAAACGGATCACCAAATACATATGATCTGCAAATACTGACACTAAGGCACCAGAAAGCGCACTATTAAAAGCAAAGCGTTTACCAAAACGTTTCCAAGCCAGTAAATAGAAAGGAACGTTGGCGCAAAAGTAGAGTACACCAAAGGTAAAAGGGACAAACTGGCTAAACAGAAGAGCAAGACCCGTTGTGCCGCCAGTGAGCAGATTGGCTGACTGTAAGAAGAAAACCCCTTGTGCGACCAAGAAGGTGCCAGTCAATATTGCAATCCAATCTTCTTTGCGTGTATGTTTTTCCATCAGTTACTAACTTTTATCGTAATAATTTGGGCTGAATGGTATTAAAAAGATGATCATTTCGGTAGCTAGAGAGGTAAAATTAAGGTAAACCTATGTATTTCTTGTTTTACAGGGTGTAAAGCAAGAAATTGACACTCCAAGTCATGTATCACTTTGCTGTCAACTTTGCATGATAAACCTTGGATGTCACCATGAAAAAACTGCATGAGAAAAATTGTATTTTTCTCTTTATGACCTAGATCAAATTATGTAAAATGCGCGCCATTGAGGTGACGAAAACGTTTGCGTTGGGTTCATTTGTCAGTTTTTTTGCAATTTTCAGTATAATCTGAGTCAGGAGATACAGATGCTTAAGCGTGATATGAATATCGCTGATTACGATGCGGACCTATTCGCAGCAATCCAAGAAGAAACTCTTCGTCAAGAAGAGCACATTGAGCTTATTGCTTCAGAAAACTACACAAGCCCACGTGTGATGGAAGCGCAAGGTTCTCAGCTAACAAACAAATACGCTGAAGGCTACCCAGGCAAACGCTACTACGGCGGCTGTGAGTACGTAGATAAAGTGGAAGCTTTGGCTATTGACCGCGCATGTGAGTTGTTTGGTGCAGAGTATGCAAACGTACAGCCTCACTCAGGTTCACAAGCAAACAGCGCGGTTTACATGGCGCTATTGAACCCAGGCGATACCGTTCTTGGTATGAGCCTAGCGCACGGTGGTCACCTGACTCACGGTTCACCAGTGAACTTCTCTGGTAAGCACTACAACGTTATTCCTTACGGTATCGATGAAGCTGGTCAGATCAACTACGATGAGATGGAAGCGCTAGCGGTTGAGCACAAACCAAAAATGCTCATCGGTGGCTTCTCTGCTTACTCTCAAGTTTGTGATTGGAAACGCATGCGTGAAATCGCCGACAAAGTAGGCGCGTACTTCTTCGTCGATATGGCGCACGTAGCAGGCTTAATCGCAGCGGGTGTTTACCCGAACCCAGTTCCACACGCACACGTTGTTACGACAACGACGCACAAAACATTAGCAGGTCCTCGTGGCGGTCTGATTCTTTCTAACGAAGGTGAAGACCTTTACAAGAAACTGAACTCAGCAGTATTCCCTGGTGGTCAAGGTGGTCCTTTGATGCACGTTATCGCTGGTAAAGCGGTGGCATTCAAAGAAGCACTTGAGCCGGAGTTCAAAGATTACCAAGCTCGCGTTGTTGCAAACGCGAAAGCGATGGTGGCTGAGTTCCTAGCGCGCGGTTACAACATTGTTTCTGGTTCAACAGAAAACCACTTGTTCCTTGTTGACCTGATCGATAAAGACATCACAGGTAAAGACGCTGATGCGGCACTGGGTTCTGCGAACATTACTGTAAATAAAAACTCAGTACCTAACGATCCACGTAGCCCGTTTGTGACTTCTGGCATCCGTATCGGTACGCCTTCCATCACACGTCGTGGTTTCACTGAGGAAGACGCAAAGCATCTTGCAGGTTGGATGTGTGACATCCTAGATAACCTAGGTGATGAAGCCGTTGTTGAAGCAACAAAAGCTAAAGTACTGGATATCTGTAAGCGTCTACCTGTATACGCTTAATCATTACTGCTGAGTGTTCGTTGTTTGAAACGAAGGCCAGTGATAGTGACACGTCAAAAGGCTCCGAAAGGAGCCTTTTTTGTATCTCTGTAAAGGATTCATTAATAACGGCATGCGATGTGTTCTGTGCTTACGCTACATTTTCGCACGACACATATTCGCTCAATTCTTTAAAAACATACGCGATTAAAAACAGGCTCTATCAGAAAGCGGTGCTGTTAGACACAGAAAGTAGAAACAAAAAGAAAGGCCGCTATAGTTAGCGACCTTCTTAGAGTAACCGACTTAAGGGGGAAGGTTAGTCTTCTTGCTTTGCAATACTCAGAAGTGTGCCTGACTTACACTTGAATGAGTAGTAACGACGACTTTCGTTAAACTTACCTAAGCCTTCACCATCACAGTATTCAATGTTGATATCACGCATGGTTTCCAATGTTTCTTCGCTCTTAAGAGCAAATTTAGAGCCATCAGCACATACGATACGAACACGACCGTCATCACTGAGTGAGTAAATATCAACTTCGGTATTACACAACTCAAACGATGCTTCGCGGAAGTTATCTTCTTGAGTGTTACGCTCAGTCGATGTACAACCCGCAGTGATCGCAATAGCGAGGGTTGCGAGGAAGATAGGTGCTTTCATTCAAATTCCCTCTCGGATATTTATCTTTTCAATTTATGAACTGAAGATTATAAAACTACACAGATATATACAAGCAATACTATGTGACTATTTGTCTATGTCACTGCATGAAGTTGAGCGTTGTACGACCGACCTCGCTTTGCCTGGAAACCCAACAATTGTACACCATTTTTTATTTTTGTGAATTGTTTGTTTTTCATTCGGCGTAGATCTTTTAAATCGGCTTAGAGACCACGCACAAAAAAAGCTGACTTAGAGAGTCAGCTTTTATAATCATCGAATCAAGTTACTTAATTTCAATACCTTGTGCTTGCATATCGGCATGGTAAGACGAACGAACAAATGGACCACAAGCGGCATGAGTAAAGCCGAGCTCGAGCGCGATTTCTTTTAGTTCATCAAACTCTTCTGGTGGCACGTAGCGTTCCACTGGAAGGTGATGTCGGCTTGGCGCAAGGTATTGGCCTAGGGTCAACATGGTCACACCGTGAGCGCGCAGATCTTTCAAAACTTCCACGATCTCTTCTTTGGTTTCACCAAGTCCCATCATCAACCCCGACTTTGTCGGTACATTTGGGTGTTGCTCTTTGAATTTTTGTAGCAACTTCAACGACCACTTGTAGTTAGCACCCGGTCGCGCTTTACGGTATAAGCGTGGCGCCGTTTCCATGTTGTGGTTAAACACATCTGGCGGATTGTCTTTCAGTAGCTCAAGTGCGACATCCATACGACCACGGAAATCAGGGACCAAGGTTTCAATTTTGATATGCGGGTTTTTAAGGCGAATTTCGCGGTTACAGTCAGCAAAGTGCTTAGCACCACCATCACGAAGGTCATCACGGTCTACCGAGGTAATAACCACATACTTTAACTTCATGTCTTTGATGGTTTGAGCGAGCTTTTGTGGCTCATCCGCTTCAGGGGTAACAGGGCGGCCATGGGCTACATCACAGAATGGACAGCGTCGAGTACAGATCGCACCCAAGATCATGAAAGTGGCCGTACCATGGTTAAAACATTCAGCAAGGTTAGGACACGATGCTTCCTCACATACCGAGTGAAGGTTGTTTTTACGCATAGCGGACTTGATGTCTTGAATTCGCTGACTGTCGGCAGGCAGCTTGATCTTCATCCACTCTGGCTTGCGCAGGACTTTTTTCTGCTCAACAGGCATGTTCTTTACGGGAATCAATGCCATCTTATCGGCGTCGCGATACTTAACGCCTTTTTCCATCTGGATTGGTTTGCTCATGCTTCTTTGTTACCTATTTCGTAGGTGCTTCTGTGCTAAATTCAACTTGCTCATATTTTAGCAAGTTAACAAGTTGTTCAATTAGGCGCTCTTCGACATGACGGATATCAGTCGACCCAGCAAAATCGCTGACTTGGATCATTTCCATCCCCGCGTAACCACAAGGGTTAATTCTCAAGAATGGGGTCAGATCCATGTTTACATTCAACGCAAGTCCATGAAACGAGCAACCTTTACGAATGCGCAGCCCGAGTGAACAGATCTTACGATCTTGTACATAGACACCTGGTGCATCAGGCTTGGCTGCGGAATCGATATTGTACGTTTTAAGTGTGCTAATGACTAAGTTCTCAATATTGGTAACGAGATCACGCACACCCAATTTCTTTCGGCGTAGGTTGATAAGGAAATACGCCACCAGTTGTCCGGGACCGTGGTAGGTGACTTGCCCCCCTCGGTCGCTTTGCACAACGGGAATATCTCCCGTATTAATGAGGTGTTCAGCTTTACCAGCTTGTCCTTGCGTGTAGACAGGGTTGTGTTCAACCAACCAGACTTCATCGAGCGTCTCTTCGGTACGATTATCGGTGAATTCATGCATGGCTTGCCATACGGGTTGGTAGTCTTGAAGGCCCAGTCGCTTCACTACAAGCTTGTTTTGCATACCTCTTCCTGTTGCCTATAACGTAAGTTAATCGATTATAAACTGCTTCTTACTTCTGAACTATATGAAAGTAACAGTTTTTTAACCTTTGAAATTGAGCGTTTTTTATATGTGTTTGATATATATAAAGAAAGCAGCATTTCGCTGCTTTCAAAAAAATTTTAATTAATCAAATTATTATAGAACCATGCGAACGATATCGATTTCGCCAAGCTCTTTATACAGAGTTTCAACCTGTTCGATAGAGGTTGCATTGATAGTGATAGAAACGGAGTGATAGTTTCCTTTAGCACTTGGTTTTACTGTTGGGCTGTAGTCACCAGGAGCGTGACGCTGGATTACTTCGAGGACTTTCTCTGGTAGTTCTGGCTTTGCGTAACCCATAACCTTGTAAGTGAATGAACAAGGGAACTCAAGTAGGTCTTTCAATTTAGCATCAGAGTTGATGGTAAGCATTGGGGTAACTCCAGTTAAATATTCGTCTTAAACGGTGCGAAATAGTACAGGCTATTAGGCTTTAACTCAACAACAACAAAAGCCGCCAAAAGGCGGCTTTCAATATGAAACAATTATTGCTTAAAAGAAGCTTTTAAACAACAACACGATATAGTCCCACAGGCGGCTAAATAGGCTACCTTCTTCTACGCTCTCTAGCGCAAGTAGTGGGTACTCAGCGATATCTTCACCGTCTACTTGATAGTATAGTTTACCGACAACATCGCCCTGCATGATTGGTGCTTCAAGTTCTTTTTCTAGAATGAAGCTTGCAGATAGGTTTTTCGCTTGGCCACGTGGTAGCGTAACGAAAGTATCTTCGTCAACGCCCAGCGCTAATGTATCTTTGCTACCCATCCAGATTTTCTCTTCCACGAATGTCTCACCCGCTTTATGTGGCGCAACAGTTTCGAAGAAACGGAAGCCGTAGCTTAAGAGCTTTTTGCTTTCCGCTTTACGAGAGTTTGCATTTTTCGCACCCATGACCACAGCAACTAAACGCATTTTGCCTTCCGTTGCCGAGCTGACGAGGCTGTAACCTGCGTTGCTCGTATGACCCGTCTTGATACCATCGACGTTCATGCTCTTGTCCCACAGTAGACCGTTACGGTTGTACTGTGTGATGCCGTTATAGGTAAATTTCTTCTCAGAGTAGATACGGTACTCTTCAGGTACATCACGGATCAAAGCTTGACCCAGTAGTGCCATATCATAAGGTGTTGAGTATAGGTCTGCGTTATCTAGGCCGTGGACATTACCAAAACTGGTGTTGGTCATACCTAGAGAGCTTGCCCAAGCGTTCATCAAATCTACGAATGCATCTTCAGATCCTGCGATGTGCTCTGCCATCGCCACACATGCATCGTTACCCGATTGGATGATGATGCCACGGTTAAGATCTTCTACTGTTACCGTCGTGCCCACTTCGATAAACATCTTTGAAGAATCTGGGAAATTTTTTGCCCAAGCGTTCTTACTGATCACCACTTCGTCTTCAAGTTTGATGTTGCCTCGTTCTAGCTCTTGGCCGATCACGTAGCTGGTCATCATCTTGGTCAAGCTTGCTGGAGAAAGCTTGGTGTTCATCTCTTTTTCAGCCAGCACTTTGCCTGAATGGTAATCCATTAGAACAAAACCTTTTGCCGAAATTTGAGGAGCATCAGGAACGACAATAGGAGCAGCTGAAACTGAAGAGGATAGCGCTGCCGTAAATGCAATAGTGGGTAGCAGAATGGATTTAACAAGTTTCGTTTTGTTCATAATGATTTAATTTTTTGGTTAATTGTCCATATCTTAACAGAATCGCTCTGCATGTCAGAGCTTCTAACGTTAGAAAATATATTGGGGGCTTGTCAATGAGATGCTGTGTGCTTTTTGATAAATGCGGTTGGGTAGCCAAGTAGTCTAACTTTTTCCAAAGCATTTTTCGTCAGAGCATAGTCAGTAAATGGTCCCAACATCAGTTTATGACTGGCGTTATTACTCTCCAAGAAACTCTCCACCTCAAGCGATTGACTCATTTCTTGGCTAATGGTTCGAACGCGATCTTCATGTTGTGACGTCAATACCTGAATAACGTATTTGGGGTGGTTGCGTAATGCATTCGCATTCGTTGGAGGCTCAAAAGTCAGAACCTCAATTTTCACGGGTGCAGTCCCCGTTTTGATGACATCTAACTTATGTGCCGCTGCGTAACTTAAATCAATGATGCGCCCTTCGTGGAAAGGGCCGCGATCGTTGACACGAACGATGGTCGATTTGCCATTGTCGGTGTTGGTGACTTTCACGTAGCTCGGTAAAGGCAGAGTTTTATGCGCCGCTGTCATAGAGTACATGTCGTAAATCTCACCGTTTGATGTGAGGTGACCTTGAAACTTTTCGCCATACCATGAGGCGTGACCCGTTTCAGTAAAGCCTTTCGGGTTACGAATGATGGTGTAATCTTGACCACGCAATGTGTAATCTCGATTACCGCCGAGGCTGTACGGTTCGTATCGCGGGTGAGCATCTTCAATATGCTCAACGGAGATCGGTGTCGTGGGTGCTTCGTCACTTTCCAAGCTGTAGCGGCCTGTTTGCCCACAGCCGAAGAGAATGATCGATGCGGCGACCATGACCAATGCGCGAAGGAAAAAACTCATTATGTTGCCTTTGAAAATGCTTTTCTATGGGTGTGAATCGACATTAAGATGCCAAAACCTGCCATCAGGGTGACCATGGATGTTCCTCCGTAACTGACGAGCGGGAGTGGTACTCCAACCACAGGGAGAATACCACTCACCATACCAATGTTGACGAAGATATAGACGAAGAAACTCAAGACGATACTGCCTGCCATCATGCGACCGAACGCCGTTTGTGCGTGGCTCGCGAGGTAAAGCCCTCGACCGATGATAAAGAGGTAAAGCGCGAGTAAGGTTAGGATACCTACCATGCCCCATTCTTCTGCGATCACCGCAAAAATGAAGTCAGTGTGTCGCTCGGGTAAAAACTCAAGTTGCGACTGCGTACCTTGCAGCCAACCTTTTCCTGAGATGCCCCCTGAACCAATGGCGATCTTACTTTGAATGATGTGGTAACCCGCCCCCAAAGGGTCGGACTCTGGATCAAACAAGGTTCTTACGCGCACCTTCTGATATTCACGCATGATAAAGAACCACATCACCGGAATGAAGGCGGCAAGCGCCACCACTGCGCCAAAAATGATGCGCCAGCTGATCCCCGATAGGAAGATCACGAAGATCCCTGAAGCGGCAATCAGAATGGAGGTGCCCAGATCCGGCTGTTTGGAAATCAGAATGGTCGGGATAAAGACCATCACTAATGAGATAATCAAGGTTTGGAAGGTCGGTGGCAGAGGTTTGCGACCGATATAGCGTGCGACCATTAAGGGCACAGCCAACTTGATCAGCTCTGACGGCTGGAAACGAACAAAACCTAAATTAAGCCACCGTTGGGCTCCTTTCGAGACTTCTCCAAAAAAGAGCACGCCGAATAGTAGTAAGACGCCCGCGACAAACATGAGTGGGGCTAAAGCTTCATAGGTGCGAGGGGATATCTGCGCCAAGACGACCATCACTAATAAGGAAAGTCCCATGCGCATCGCTTGGCGGTCCATCATCGCTAAGCTTTGACCGCTGGCACTGTACATCACCACCAAGGCGAAACCCATCAGCGCAAGCAAGCCTAGGAGTAATGGTAGGTCTATGTGAAATCGCTCAAAGAGAGCGCGATTTTTGCCCGTTGACGGGTCTAGTTTCATTCTGGTGCCTCTTCTTTTTCAACAAGCACATGATCAAAAATACGGCGCACTACAGGAGCACCATTACTTGAACCACCACCCGCGTTCTCGAGGACGACGGTGACAATCAATTTTGGATCGTCAAAGGGAGCGTAGCCTGTATATAAAGCGTGGTCTCGCAGGTGTTCAGGGATCTCATCTGCGTCGTATTCTTCATCTTCCGCGAGGCCAAAGACTTGGGCGGTACCGGATTTACCAGCGGTCATATACTCACTTTTGTAGAAAGCGCGTCGCGCGGTGCCTTTTTTGCCGTGGTTAACGAGCCGCATGCCTTCTTTCGACAGATCCCAGAAGCGTTGAGGAACGTTGGCAATCGGTGGGTAAGTCTCGTAATCAGACAACTCACGCTTATCAAAGGCTTCACCATTATCGATGGTGGCGCGCAATAGATGAGGTGCGGTGACATTACCTTGCTTAACCAATACCGACGTTGCTTTAGCAATTTGCATTGGCGTTGCGGTCCAGTACCCTTGTCCTATTCCGACCGGAATGGTATCGCCTTTGTACCAAGGGGTACGATGACGTTCCATTTTCCAGTCACGAGTGGGCATGTTTGCCTTACTCTCTTCATGAATATCGATACCGGTATAGTCACCAAAACCGAACATCATCATCCACTCAGAGATGCGATCAATCCCCATATCGTAAGCGATTTGATAGTAAAACGTATCGACCGATTCTTCGATCGATTTGACGACATCGACTTTACCGTGTCCCCAACGAAGCCAGTCCCTGAATGGGCGTGTGTTGGAATTTGGAATTCTCCAGTAACCGGGGTCATTACGTGTGGTGTTGGGAGTGATGACCCCTTCTTTTAATGCCGCTACCGCCAAGAAAGGTTTGATCGTTGAAGCGGGTGGGTAAATCCCTAACGTTGTACGATTTACTAACGGGCGGTTATTGTTATTTAAGAGCGCAGAATAGGCTTTACCTGAAATACCGTGGACAAATGCATTCGGGTCATAGCTCGGGCTAGAGACCATCGCCAAGACACCATTATCTTCTGGGTCGAGTACGACGGCGCTGCCACGACGTCCATCCAGTAAAGTATGGAGGTAAGTTTGCAGCTCGATATCGAGGTTGAGAACGATGTCTTTGCCTGGGATCGGAGGAACAAATTTGAGTGTGCGAATGACACGCCCTCGACTGTTGACCTCGACTTCCTGATAGCCAGCAGTGCCATGCAGAATGTCTTCATAAAAGCGCTCTATCCCTAATTTACCGATATCTCGAGTGGCTTGGTAGTTGGCGTCTTTTTCTTCTTTGACCAAGCGGCGCATGTCTTTATCGTTGATACGAGAGACGTATCCAATCACGTGAGTAAGGATTTCGCCGTACGGGTAATAACGCTTGAGGCTGCCAGTGATTTCAACGCCAGGAAACTTATGCTGGTTCACCGAGAAAACCGCGACTTGCTTCTCGTTCAATTGCGTCATTAAAGGGACAGATTTAAAGCGGCGCGTACGTTTACGGTCACGATGAAAGCGTTCAATTTGCTCGGGTGTGATCGTGAGGATGGTTTTGAGGCGATCAATCGTCTCATCCATATTTTTGACTTTTTCTGGCGTGATCTCGAGGTTGAAAACGGGTTGGTTTTCAGCAAGCAGTACGCCATTACGGTCATAAATGAGACCGCGATTGGGAGCAATCGGCACCACTTTGATGCGATTATCGTTCGAGCGAGTTTTGTAGTCTTGATATTGATTAACTTGAATGTTGTACAAGTTGGCGACCAAGATGCCCATCATGACTACGATACCGAGGAATGCAACAATAGCGCGATTAGTAAATAATCGCGCTTCGGCTTGGTAGTCTCTGATTCGGCTACGTTTACGTAACATGTCAGTGGGTTCTCGCCTGCGTGTTATTCACGATGGTAAGGATGGTTAGCAGTAATGCTCCAAGCTCGGTATAAGCTTTCTGCCATTACAATACGCACCAGTGGGTGCGGTAATGTTAGAGCTGACAGTGACCAGCTTTGATCGGCCGCTGCTTTACAAGCAGGCGCTAAGCCTTCAGGCCCACCAATCAAAATAGAGACATCACGAGCATCTAACTTCCAAGCTTCGAGCTGTTCAGCTAGCTGGGGGGTATCCCATTTTTTGCCCGGAATATCGAGCGTCACAATACGGTTACCTTTTGGAACCGCAGCCAGCATTGCTTCCCCTTCTTTTTGCAGGATACGTGCGATGTCTGCATTTTTACCCCGTTTTCCTGCTGGTATTTCAATCAGCTCAAGGGGCATATCGTGGGGGAAGCGGCGTTTATATTCTTGAAAACCTTCTTCGACCCACTTTGGCATTTTTGTGCCGACAGCGATAAGTTGAATTTTCAACGTTTATCCCCACAGTTTTTCAAGCTGGTAAAGCTCGCGGTGGTCAGCTTGCATGACATGCAGCATGGCATCGCCCATATCAAGGACAACCCATTCACCTTCGTTCTCGCCTTCCATACCGAGTGGCTCAAGACCTTGCTTTTTCACTTCGCTTGACACGTGATCAGCGATAGAAGAAACGTGGCGCTTTGATGTGCCAGTACAGATGATCATGAAATCAGTGACGCTTGATTTACCCGTAACATCCAATGTAATGATGTCTTCGGCTTTCATGTCGTCAGCTTTATCGGCTAGGAAATCTTTTAGTTCTTCGCGTTGCACGGAAGGTACCTCTGTTAATGCAAGTAGCGGCAATATAGCACGCTTTTATAGTGAATAAGGAATCTCAACCTCAGGAGAGCACATCTCTAGGCTCAACTGGTGGATAAGTGGCCACGTTGATTGATCATATTGAGTTTTGAACAGTAATTCGGCTTGTGCAACCAAAGTGAGCAAGCGCATGATCTTTTTCGCCGACACCCTTTGCAGTGCCGCCGTATACAGTGGTTTTTTGTTTGACCAGACTCGGTATTTATCGAGCACTTGATGCAAAGACATGGTGGTGCCGTCTTGGTGCATTTTAGTTAATTGCATGAGCTCTCTTTGTAGACTCCGCAATAAAATGACGGGTTCAACCGATTCTGCTTCTAATTGGCGCAAGATGCGCTGACTACGTTTGGCTTTGCCTGCGAGTAGGGCGTCGATCCAATGAAATGCAGTGAAATGATTGTGGCGACTGAGCGACTCTTCTAATCGAATTAGGCTTAGTTGACCGTCAGGGTACAGTAAGGCCAGCTTTTCTAAGCTTTGTGATAGTGCAAAGAGATTGCCCTCATGCCACTGTGCCAGCATTTGCACGGCTTGAGGATCTGGCGACAACCCCAAAGCACGGCAGCGCTGTTGGACAAATTGCGGTAAGCGCTCAATATCTGGCGTTAAACAGCTGACCCAATCGCCATTAGCGGAGAGCGCCTTAAACCATTTTGAGTTTTCCTGAGCTTTGGTAAGCTTGCCACCTATCAATATGAGCATGGTGTCGGGATGAACCAGATCCGCCAGTTGAAGCAGCTCTTTGGCAATGGCGGCATTGACGCCACTTTCAGGCAGCTCCAGCTCTACCACTTGACGTGCCGAGAACAGGCTCATGGCTTGGAAACAATCATACACTGTATTCCAGTCAAGAGAGTTATCAATGCCGAAGCGATGCTTTTCTTCGAATCCATGCTTTTGAGCGTGCTGCCATATGGCGGCACGGCTTTCAGCGATCAATAAGGGTTCACTACCAAAAATCAGGTAGACGCCTTTGAAGTGCTTCTCAAGTTGAGGCGTCAGTCTATCAGCAAAAACTCGCATAAATTATTGGCTTTCCGCTAAAGCACCAGACTTTTCTAACTGGTTTCGAACTTGCGCTAATTGACGAATGATTTGGCTGGCCGCTTGTGCTCGCATTTCGTTTTCAATGACGTCACGCTCGACCGACTTTGCTAGTGCGGTTAGCGGGTTATCAAGGAAGTTTCGGTTGACCTTGGTTGAAAAGGTACGGCTGCCTACATTGGGTAGGGTGACGCGGTATGCCACGGTGTAAGTGAGTTCTTTTTCCGCCGCGCGGCTGTTTTGGTAAAGCGAGAGAGTACGCTCGGTTACGCCTTCATCGATAATATGGAGATTTGGAATTAAATCGGCCGGAGCGACGAGGTCGACCTTATTGAGCATAAGATGATGTTCAACATCGCGAGTTAATTTGCCGTATTGGTCAAAGCTTGTCAGAGAAAGGGTCGATAGCTCTTCTGGTACAGAGTAGCTGCTGCGCAGATGGAAGCCACAACCGGTTAATACACTGGCAATCAGGGTAAAAATGAATAATTTAGATAAAAACTTCAATGACATGTAAGTTGCTCTTGTGTTTGGCAATTATTTATCTCAGTGCTCTTTTTCGTTCGGAGCACTGAGATAAATATACCCAAGTCTTAACGTCCCCATTGCGCATGACAAAACGCAGTGAGTACAAGACTTGGGTAAGCGGTGCTTCAGGTTCTATGTTCAGACCACACTCTCAGGCAAAAAGTTCGCCTATATTGATGGAGTGTGATCTGACTGCGATACGCTGACTTTTCTCTGACGATTGTCAGTCATCAAGCGTCGCTTAAAGAGCGAATCTGAAATCTGAGTTAAGGGCTTAGTTCGCTACGATGTTCAGTAGCTTACCTGGAACGTAAATAACCTTACGTACCGTTTTGCCTTCAGTGAACTTAGTCACGTTCTCGTCGTTTAGGCCCAGCTGCTCAATGTCTTCTTTAGAGATATCCGCTGCAACCGTCAGTTTCGCACGTAGCTTACCGTTCACCTGTACGATGATCAGCTTTTCATCTTCAACAAGTGCTTTGTCGTCGAACGTTGGCCATGAAGCGTTGTCCATGTCCGATTCACCCAAAATGGTCCACATTTCGAAAGAGATGTGTGGAGTAATTGGGTAAAGCATTGCTACCACCGCTTTTAGAGCTTCATCAAGGATTGCACGGTCTTGTGCTGTCTCTTGAGGGGCTTTCGCCAGTTTGTTCATCAACTCCATGATGGCTGCAATCGCAGTGTTGAATGTTTGGCGACGAGCGATATCGTCAGTCACTTTTGAGATCGTCTTGTGAACATCACGACGCAGTGCTTTTTGGTCACTAGAAAGAGCAGAAGCATCAAGCGTTTCCGCTGTGCCTTTTGAAGCATGCTCATTCACCAGCTTCCAAACACGTTTTAGGAAGCGGTTTGCGCCTTCAACGCCAGACTCTTGCCACTCAAGCGTCATATCAGCAGGTGAAGCAAACATCATGAATAGACGGACTGTGTCAGCGCCGTACTTATCGACCATCTGTTGTGGGTCAATACCGTTGTTCTTAGACTTAGACATTTTGATCATGCCTGAGTGCTCAACATCACGGCCTTCACTGTCTTTCGCTGATGTGATGTTACCTTTACCATCACGCTCGATGGTCACGTCCGTCGGAGCAACCCATTCAGTACCGCCTTTTTCGTTTTCGTAGCTGAAGGCATCCGCCAATACCATGCCTTGACATAGTAGACGCTTAAATGGTTCGTCAGACGTTACGTAACCTGTGTCACGTAGCAATTTGTGGAAGAAACGCGAGTACAGTAGGTGCATACAAGCATGCTCAATACCACCCACATATTGGTCTACTGGAAGCCAGTAGTTCGCTTTCTCTGGGTCTAGGATGTCATCCGCTTGTGGTGAACAATGACGTGCGTAGTACCAAGAAGACTCCATAAAGGTGTCAAAGGTATCTGTCTCACGCAGAGCAGGTTGACCGTTAAATGTTGTTTTCGCCCACTCTTTATCAGATTTAATTGGGCTAGTCACACCGTCCATTACCACGTCTTCTGGAAGAATGACAGGTAGTTGATCTGCAGGTACTGGGTGAACTTCACCATCTTCAGTCGTCAGCATTGGGATTGGTGCACCCCAGTAACGTTGACGAGATACACCCCAGTCACGTAGACGGAAGTTGACGGTTTTCGTGCCTTTGCCTTCTGCTTCAAGTTTGGCTGCGATTGCATCGAATGCCGCTTGGAATTCAAGGCCGTCGAACTCACCAGAGTCGAACAGGACACCTTTCTCTGTGTAAGCTTCTTCAGTGATGTTCAGTTCACTACCGTCAGCTGGCTTGATCACAGGAACGATATCAAGACCGTACTTAGTTGCGAACTCGTAGTCACGTTGGTCGTGAGCAGGAACCGCCATGACTGCGCCTGTACCGTAGTCCATTAGAACAAAGTTAGCGACGTAAACAGGCACTTCACGACCGTTCAATGGGTGAATTGCAGTAAGGCCAGTCGCCATACCTTTCTTCTCCATTGTCGCCATTTCCGCTTCGGCTACTTTATTGTTCTTACACTCTTCAACGAACGCAGCAAGCTCAGGGTTGCTCTTGGCTGCTTCAGCAGCGAGTGGGTGGCCTGCTGCGATACCAACGTAAGTGACACCCATAAGAGTATCAGGACGTGTTGTGTACACTTCTAGGTCTTGTTGACCGTCCTTCAATGCAAAACGCAGTTCGACGCCTTCAGAGCGACCAATCCAGTTGCGCTGCATGGTTTTCACCATTTCAGGCCAGCCTTCTAGTTTGTCTAGATCATCGATAAGCTCTTGAGCGTATTCAGTGATCTTGATGAACCACTGAGGGATCTCTTTTTGCTCAACGATAGCGCCTGATCGCCAGCCGCGACCATCAACAACTTGCTCGTTAGCCAGTACCGTTTGGTCTACTGGATCCCAGTTCACCGTAGACATCTTCTTGTAAACTAAGCCTCTTTCGTACAGCTTAGTGAAGAACTCTTGTTCCCAACGGTAGTATTCAGGAGAACAGGTTGCAAATTCACGATTCCAGTCGTAACCAAAACCTAGCATCATCAGCTGGTTTTTCATGTATTCGATGTTTTCGTACGTCCAAGGTGCTGGCGCAGTTTTGTTTTTTACAGCCGCGTTTTCAGCAGGGAGCCCGAATGCATCCCAACCGATTGGTTGCATTACGTTTTTGCCTTGTAGACGTTGGAAACGAGATACCACATCACCGATGGTGTAGTTACGCACGTGACCCATATGCAGTCGACCACTTGGGTACGGGAACATTGATAGACAGTAGAATTTTTCTTTATTTGGGTCTTCACTTACAACAAAAGTCTTGTTGTTATCCCAGTGCTGTTGAACCTTCTGTTCAATCTCTTGCGGGTTATATTGTTCTTGCATCGATGATATCCGGTTATCTTGGAAAATGTGAGTTCAGTTAGAACAGACAATAATTGATCGTCATAGAATACCTAAAGGAGCGAAGTACAACAATAGGCTACGCCCTTCAACAAGAAAGTTACTGCGACTGAGCCTGTTTTTGTTTGTGAAATCCACTTTGCTGGGGGAATTCTCTTCGATTCACTAAGCGACAAGGTGAATGAAAGTCTATGGTGAATCATCAACTCTAAGACGTCACCACAGGAGGGCCGTCTGATGGCGAAACGAAAAGCAGGTTATGAAGAAATGTTTGAGGACGTGATCGATGCTCTCAAACACAGTCCAGATGAACTGAACAAAGCCTTAGAAACATCGGAAAAAGTGGTCGATGCGGCCAATGATATGACCAAAGATGAGATCGCTCTGGTCTCGGCTTACATCAAGGCAGATTTAAAGGCGTTTGCCGACAGTTATGAAGAAAGTAAGAGTGGGCCATTTTACCTCACGATCGTGGATTCTATTTGGCAAGGGCTGTTTGAAATTACCGATCGGACCAAAGTGGAATGGGTCGAACTGTTTGATGACTTAGAACATCAAGGGTTGTATCAATCGGGCGATGTCATCGGCCTGGGAACGCTGGTTTGCGATAAATGCGGTCATAAGACGCTCTACAACCACCCAACGGTGGTCATCCCTTGCATTCAATGCGGCAATACCGGATTTACCCGCCAAGCTTTACGCCCATAACGGCGCTATGCATTATCTACGCTATGCCCTTAGGGCGCAGGATCATGAAAGTTATCAAAGAGAAATAAAAATAGGTCCTAGTGGACCTATTTTTGAATCGCGCGATGGAACAGAGCGACACAGAATGCACTCTCGTTTTTGTGATGGGGCTAGCTTCTGTTCGTCGATTGGGCTCTGTTGGAGGATTGCGTTCTACGCCAAAACGCTATACCTAGTGCTACACCAAGCGCCAATCCTACCCAAATGTATAACGGCCAACTTCCCAAGCGATGGTATGGCGTTTGACCTGTGGTAGGGACCAAGGTAGCACGCAGCACAGCCGTCTCAAATTGAGGGATTTGTTCCACGATATGACCTCGATGATCGGTCACTGCCGTCACTCCATTATTGGTCGAGCGGATCAGAGGCTTACCCAATTCAAGGGCACGCATTCTGGCGATTTCCATATGTTGGATCGGGCCAATAGAATCCCCAAACCAAGCGTCATTTGACAGGGTGAGTAAGAAATCCGTGTCATCGGTGACATTCTGTCTCATTTGCTCATTAAAAATGATTTCGTAACAGAGTGCAGGGGCGATATGACGCTCGTTGACGATCAGGTTTTGCTGTACATAGTCGCCACGGCTAAATGAAGACATCGGTAAGTTAAACAGTGGCGCTAACGGGCGCAGTAACTCTTCAAATGGAACAAACTCGCCAAATGGCAGTAGGTGGTGTTTGTGATAACGTTCACTCAGATCCAGCTCATAAGGCCCGTAAGGCGTTAAGCCTAATGGCAAGATGCTGTTGTAGTATTGTCGTTGTTCATTTTGATTGACGATGCCGGTTAAAATTGAGCTGTCGTTATTTTTGGCCGCTTTATCGACATTCGCCAGAAAAGCCGTGATCTCAATTTCAAAAGCCGGAATTGCGGCCTCTGGCCATACAATAATATCGGCATCCCAGTTTTCTCGACTGAGATCCATATAGGTAATTAATGTTGGCCAGCGCTCGCTCGGTAACCACTTTTTGTTTTGATCGATATTGCCTTGGATCAGGGCAACTTGCGTGGCTTTTTCCTCGTTAGGTGTAACCCATTCGATCAGCTTCAACCCATAACCCGTACTGAGGATCACGATAGGAATGATCACCATTGATGGACGTTTGTGGATCCAAGCATAGCCTAAGCTCGCCGCTGCAATAATAATCAACAGAGTGATCGACTCAACCCCTGCAATCGGTGCGAAACTCGATAAGGGGCCATCGATTTGAGAGTAGCCCAACCACAGCCATGGGAACCCTGTCATCACCCAACCGCGTAGCCAGTCACTGATCACCCAAAGTGCTGGGGCCGCCAGTAATAGGTTGACTAGGGTAGGGGATTGAAAATATCGGTTGTATACCCAAGCAAAAAGACCCGTGTATAGGGCAAGATAAGCGACCAGTGCCCCCATTAGAAACAAGTTTGCTGCTAATGGCATACCACCGAAATTGTCGATGCTGATGTATACCCAGCTGATCCCTGCGGTGAATTGACCAAAGCCCCAACTGTAGCCGGTGAATAAGGCTTGTTTCGGTGTTTGCTTGTGAATAAGAAGAAGGAGAATCGCAGGTGCGAGAATGGCTAAAGGCCAAAATTGAAATGGAGCGAATGATAAAGTCGTGCTTGCGCCAACAAAAGCGGCCGCTAAGGGCCGCTTTAGGCGATGAAAGAGTGTTGTTTTCATCTATGTCGTTCTGATATTCCCTAAGGGAAATTACGTTACTCTTGAGTGGCTTCCGTCAGGGTTTCCTCGTCCGGAATCGTCACTTGTAATTGAATGACGCGACGGTTGTCAGCAGAAGTTACTTTGAAGTTATAGCCTTCAATCTCTACGATTTCACCACGCGATGGTAAATGACCAAATGCAGTCATTACCATACCACCCACAGTATCAATTTCTTCATCACTGAATACTGTTCCGAAGGTTTCATTGAAATCTTCAATAGTGGTCAATGCTTTCACTGAGAAAGTGTGCTTGCTTAGCTTACGGATGTCATTCTCTTCTTCGTCGTCGAATTCGTCTTCGATTTCGCCCACGATCTCTTCAAGAATGTCTTCGATAGTGACCAAGCCAGATACACCGCCAAATTCATCAACGACAATTGCCATATGATAACGCTCTTCACGGAACTCTTTGAGAAGGCGATCCACTCGCTTGCTCTCTGGAACCACGACCGCAGTACGAATCACCTGCTCGATATCAAATGGGGCACTGTCAGAACCTAAGTATTTAAGTAAGTCCTTCGCGAGAAGGATGCCTTCAACATGGTCTTTATCTTCGCTAATAACAGGGTAGCGAGAGTGTTGCGCATCGGTGATCAAAGCAACCAGTGCATCGAGATCATCAGTGCGTTCAACGGTAACCATTTGCGAACGCGGGATCATGATGTCACGCACACGCATCTCTGAAATTTCCATAACCCCTTCAAGCATGTCGCGGGTGTCATGGTCAATCAGGTCGTTTTCTTCTGAATCACGGAAAACTTCAACCAGCTCTTGGCGGTCTTTTGGTTCTCCTTGGAAGAGTTGACCTAGGCGTCCAAAGAAGGACTTCCTACTCGGACCCTCAGCCTTTTCTTTTTTTCCTTCAGGCGATGAGGGAGAATTATCTTCGTTCATTGCATCTCTATAAAGTAACGCTATCAGATGTGTGATAGCTCACATATAAACCTCGATAATACGGAGGTTTATTGTTTCTCAGCAAGGTAAGGGTCGTCATAACCCATACCCTGCATGATTTCAGTTTCGAGGGACTCCATCTCTTCAGCTTCGTCATCCTCAATATGGTCATAACCTAACAGATGCAGGCTGCCATGTACAACCATATGCGCCCAGTGTGCTAGCAGAGGCTTATTTTGCTCTTCCGCCTCTTGCTCAACCACCTGACGACAGATAATTAAATCGCCTAATAAGTCAATTTCCATACCCGGAGGGGCTTCAAACGGAAATGACAGAACATTAGTCGGTTTATCTTTGCCACGGTACTCATGGTTGAGCTGGTGGCTTTCTTCGGTGTCTACAATTCGAATCGTTAGCTCAGCTTGCGGCTGAAATTGTGGAATCGTTTTATCTAACCACAATTGAAAATCTGCTTCAGTCGGCAGACCTTGTTCTGATTCGACGGCTAATTGTAGATCAAGTTCAATCGACATCGATTATTCCTTTTCCGCAGCGGCTTGAGAGGTTAACTCTGCTTTTGCTGCTTCCAATAACTTAGCATCACGCTCTTCACGGCGACGCTTTTCAAAGGCTTTACGTTCTTTCTGGTCTTCCGCTTCCCACTTCTCATAAGCGTTCACAATACGTGCAACCACAGGGTGGCGAACTACGTCATCAGCTTGGAAGAAGTTAAAGCTGATCTCATCAACTTCGTTGAGGACTTCAATCGCATGACGAAGCCCCGATTTCGCACCACGTGGTAAGTCAATCTGGGTAACATCACCGGTGATCACGGCACGAGAGTTAAAACCAATACGGGTCAAGAACATCTTCATCTGTTCAACCGTGGTGTTTTGGCTTTCATCAAGAATGATAAAGGCATCGTTGAGTGTTCGACCACGCATGTACGCTAGCGGTGCGACTTCGATGACATTTCGCTCAATCAGCTTTTCAACGCGCTCAAAACCTAACATTTCAAAAAGAGCATCATAAAGCGGGCGTAGATAAGGGTCGACTTTTTGACTGAGATCGCCCGGTAAGAAGCCCAGCTTTTCACCCGCTTCAACCGCAGGACGAGTCAGCAGAATACGTCGGATCTCTTGACGTTCAAGCGCATCGACGGCAGCAGCGACGGCAAGGTAAGTTTTTCCCGTACCAGCAGGGCCAATACCAAAGCTAATGTCATGGGTCACCATGTTGACGAGATATTGCGCTTGGTTGGGAGTGCGAGGCTTGATCAAACCTTTCTTGGTTTTAACAAAGACTTCTTTGCCATGTTCAATGCTGGACTGTGCATTCTGCTCCAACACACCAGACTCTTTGATCGCTAGGTGGATCTGTTCAGGTTCAATGTCGGGTGTTTCGCCACGGACAGGGGCAGTATTCACATAGAGCGTTTTTAGAATATCAAGCGCTGCAGCGGCGGTATGAGGTTTACCCACGACAGTAAAGAAATTATCACGATGATTGATTTCAACGCCTAAACGACGTTCTAAATGCTTGATGTTGTCATCGAATGGACCGCACAGGTTGGCTAGGCGGCGGTTATCAGAAGGTTCTAGGTTGATTTCTAGAGTAACGATTTTATTGCTCAAAGTTGCCTCTCATTATGGGCCGCCCGATTTAGACCGGGCAGCCATGATATTGATATCGACGTTTACCATTATAAGATGGTTACTGGTGTCGATATTTTCAAGCTTAAGGCGTAAAGGTTGCTACACCCAGCTCATCTTCGCGACGTGTTTTCGCCATCATCTGAGTTGGAGAAATGATGGTACGTAAGTCCATGTCTTTCTCAGTACGGATCAATTCACCACGTAGCGAGTTTGCAAATACATCCGTGATCTTCACGTCAACGAATTGACCAATCAAATCCGCGTTGCCTTCAAAGTTCACTACACGGTTATTCTCTGTACGTGCGCGAAGCTCCATAAGGTTCTTTTTCGATGGACCTTCTACTAACACGCGCTGCTCAGTGTCTAGCATTAAGCGAGAATAACGCATCGCTTGCGAGTTGATCACTTGCTGAAGTTCGTACAAACGATCTTTCTTGGTTTGTTCTGGTGTATCACAAGGGTAATCCGCAGCAGGTGTACCTGGACGCGCTGAATAGATAAAGCTGAAGCTCATATCAAAATCGACATCGCGGATCAGTTTCATTGTCGCTTGGTGATCCATATCAGATTCACCAGGGAAGGCTACGATGAAATCTGAGCTGATTTGAATGTCTGGACGTGCTTTACGCAGCTTACGGATAATCGATTTGTACTCGATAGCCGTGTGTGGACGCTTCATCATGGTGAGGATACGGTCACTACCACTTTGCACCGGCAGGTGAAGGAAGCTCACCAGTTCAGGTGTGTCTTCATACACAGCAATGATATCGTCAGTAAATTCTAACGGGTGGCTGGTGGTGAAACGAATACGGTCAATACCATCGATAGACGCGACCAGACGCAGTAGCTCAGCGAAAGTACAGATATCGCCATCGTGCATTGGACCACGGTACGCGTTAACGTTTTGACCGAGTAGGTTCACTTCACGAACCCCTTGCTCAGCAAGCTGTGCGATCTCGAAAAGCACGTCATCCATAGGACGGCTGACTTCTTCACCACGAGTGTATGGAACCACACAGAAAGTACAGTACTTAGAACAGCCTTCCATGATAGAAACAAAGGCAGTAGCGCCTTCAGCACGAGGCTCTGGTAAGCGGTCAAACTTCTCAATCTCAGGGAAAGAGATGTCCATAATCGGTGCTTCATCGTCCTGAGACTGTTTGATCATTTCAGGCAGGCGGTGAAGTGTTTGTGGACCAAAAATAACGTCGACATATGGCGCACGATCACGAATGTGGTCGCCTTCTTGAGTTGCAACACAGCCACCTACGCCAATCACAACGCCTGGTTTTTTATCTTTTAGGTTTTTCCAACGACCTAGCTGGTGGAATACTTTCTCTTGCGCTTTTTCTCGGATAGAACAAGTGTTGAGAAGTAAGACATCTGCTTCTTCTGGTTCTTCTGTTAACTCATAGCCGTTAGCCGCGTTCAGTAGATCCGCCATCTTAGATGAATCGTATTCGTTCATCTGACAGCCCCAGGTTTTAATTAGCAGTTTTTTACTCATATTGTTCGCTCGATCGTTAGTTTAAATTAAGGGAGCAAATCGCCCAGTAGTGTAAATAGTTAGTGCCTTTATAAAAGGGAGTGATGGTCTAAGCCACGCGCTTAGCAATCAAGCCACACGCTTAACAATCCCTTTTGGCTGGAGGCATCTAAAACTTATTATGATGATTATATTTTAGCCGCAGTATCGACAGCAAGCCGCGTATTGTACTGGTTTAAAAAGTCACTGACTAGTGATCTCAGTAATTCTCTGAACCTCCCCAAGTACGGTCACTTGGAGATATTGGGTATATATTGAGAATTTGCGACAATCTTTATCGCAAATCTTTTTCTAAAACGTACAATTAGCCAAAGATACCCATTCAGATGATAAAGAACGAAGAATGAACAAATATGACATTGCCATTATAGGTGGCGGTATGGTGGGCGCTGCGGTTGCTGTCGGCTTTGCCAAACAGGGGCGCAGTGTTGTTTTAGTAGAAGGAAAACAACCGTTGGCGTTTAGCCCTGATCAGCCATTGGATATTCGAGTTTCTGCGATTTCTCATCAGTCGGTTCAGTTACTCGAGTCTTTGGGCGCTTGGGAAGCGATAGAAGCGATGCGAGTGTGTCCTTACCGTCGTTTAGAAACTTGGGAGCACCCTGAATGTCGTACACGTTTTCATGCTGATGAGTTGGCCTTACAGCAACTTGGCTTCATTGTAGAAAATCGCCTGATTCAGCTAGGTCTTTGGCAAGCTTTCACCCAGTTTGAAAATTTAACGGTGAAATGCCCAGACACGTTGGCAACGATCGACATTGCTGACACCAATCAAGTTACGTTAACCAGTGGCGAGTCTTTTCTTGCGCAATGGGTAATAGGAGCCGACGGTGCAAATTCTCAGGTGCGCCAACAAGCAGGGATTGGGATTACCGCTTGGGATTATCGACAGCACTGTATGTTGATCAATGTAAAAACGGAGTTGCCTCAGCAAGATATTACGTGGCAGCAGTTCACGCCATATGGTCCACGTTCATTTTTGCCGCTTGCTTCTTTGAATGACGAAGCGCAAGGTTCTCTGGTTTGGTATGACTCGCCAAAACGAATAAAGCAATTGTCTGCGATGAGTAAAGCCCAGCTCAAACAAGAAATTTTGATGCATTTCCCTACAGAGCTTGGAGATATTGAAGTATTGCAATGGGGATCTTTCCCATTGACTCGCCGTCATGCGCAACGCTATTCGAAGAATGGTTGTGTGTTGGCAGGAGATTCTGCTCATACCATTAACCCGCTAGCGGGGCAGGGCGTCAATCTTGGCTTTAAGGATGTGAGTGCGTTGCTTGCGGCGACGGAAGGAAAAATCGAGCTTACGCCTGAATTGTTGTCGCAGTATGAAAAGCAGCGTCGCCCCGACAATCTACTCATGCAAACGGGTATGGATTTCTTCTACAAAGGTTTTAGCAATGATATCGGGCCATTAAAATTTGCCCGTAACGCGGCACTGAAACTGGCGGAGAATTCAGGTCCGATAAAGGCGCAAGTATTGAAATATGCCCTCGGGATGTAACCCGATACAGACGAGGCGAGGTCAACTCAGATAGAGCAAACGCCAGATAGAAAAAAAGCGAGCCCAAGGCTCGCTTTTTTAATCCGATGATTCAATGATCACCGAGTCCAGAAACAGGAAAAAGAAAAAACCCAGCCAAAAGCTGGGTTTCCAATTGATGGTGCGGAAGGAGAGACTTGAACTCTCACACCTTGCGGCGCCAGAACCTAAATCTGGTGCGTCTACCAATTCCGC
>JBHOHG010000012.1:0-156846 GCA_043422575.1 bacterium sp. HQB-39
CGTTAATTATATGGGTGGGTCAGTTTTACTTCGGCGATAACGTCGATAAGTGGGTCAATTTTAAACTGGCGTTGACAGCTTTACATCATTGGCTCAGGGTATTGTCTTCTTGAACTTTGGTATGATGCTCTTGGGTGTAGAGATCTAAAACGAAATTCATTGGAACTGGTAGCCGATAGTGTCTACAGCCAGTTAGAATTATTGGCCAAAGAGACGCTTTGCATGCGCTCATCTCGTACACTTTATTGGACTCTTTACATTCAGTCACTAGCTGCTCTAAAAGCGCTTTAGGTTCATCCATAATATCTATATTTGAGAGAGTGCCACCGTGCATGTCATCGAAACGATAGAAATGTTTCTCTGATGATTCGTCTAAGAAAAATACTTGAAAATTGCAGTGAGGCAAAAACTCCTTCTTTATCTTTTTGACCGTATTGTAAGCCTCTTCGACATCATAAATTGCAGAAAAAGTGGAAAGGTAGGGGTACATAATTGAGCCTTTTGTAACGCTCTTTCTATATTCATCAGATTTTTCGATAGGGTGTTCAATAAGCTCTGCATAATTTGCTATTGTAGTAGGATATCTGCGATTTAAGTTGTGCGTACGATAAATTTCGATGGTTAATCCTAACAACCAATTCCTAATGTCCTTCCTGTTATGAGCACTAAGCGAGAGAAACCATAAGGCCATGACGATATCTATCGCTTGCTCATCTTTATAGGGAGTGAACAATATTGGGTTATTTGTAATCAAAGCTTTAATTGAGTCTTGATATTCATGAACGGAGTTCGATAAAGCTTGATAGAGCTCTTGGCTATCATCTTGTACTTGAGATAAGTACCAGTAATTCCAGCACCCAGCGAGGGCGAGTCGACCGAGAACATCGAATAGCTTGAGGTTAACATCTACATCGCATGATGGTCTTACTGCATGCGAGAGCGCATACAGTCGATTTACGTGAGGGACGATCTTTTTCTCTAAGTAACTATTTGATATATCTACATTTAGTTTATGTATGGAATTTAGCGTTTCAAGAGTGGAAATCGCATCTTTATTTTTCTTATCAAATGCAAATTTTGAAGCTTCCCATGCATTCAGCAATGAGTATTCTGCTGATAGGTATGCACTTTCCAAGTTATCTTGGTCTCTGCACCAAGAGTACAAAATCCATACGCATAGATACAGTTGGCGAACCCCAGTTAAAATCTGGCGAGGCTTTTTTTCATTGGTATTAGTGAGTAAAAATGCTAGTTGGGAAAAGTGTTTAAATGCAATATCAGGTTCATCAAGCATGGCTAACGATTTTCTGAGTAGTCCGCGACAGTTCGCAGGCAACAACTCTTCTCGCAGCATATTTTGCTCAATGAGAGTTGATAGCCTATCTCCATTCCACTCAGAGAAAGACAGCTTGTCGGATTTTTCTCTGTCTAAAAAAGAGCTCACATTTGCTCGTACTTCTTCCTTAATTTCACCTCCGAAACACAAGCAGATCTCCACGGGAAGTCCTTTGTACTCTGATGGAACTCTAGTAGGAATAAAAACGTCAATGATTTCATTTATGGAAGGGCGAAGATCTTGAGGGTTCCCGCCATCCCAGTCTTTTCGTCCCAAGTCTCCTGACTTAACAGAAAACAGAAATACTTTATTTTCAGTGTCTTGTGACAGCTTCCCGACGGCTCCGACATCTACACCATATTGTCTACTGCCTACACCAGGCTTTAAGAACACTTCGAAGCCCATTTGACTTAATAAGTCTGGTAGTAGTGCATCTAGTTCACCACGTTCCCTCAAGGATGCTAAATATTGTCGAATGACTAATTTCATGAGTTACACCCCTCCACTCTGAAGTGCCAAAGCCTATCGTCTAAACCATATGGATCTATATTTTGCATTGATGCGAGTTCAAATGAATGTTTGATTTGCTGTAAAGGCATTTCTTGCCTAGTTTTTCCTTCTCTGCGGTAAACATAGTGAATCGACTTGTTACCATAGAGCAGCACAGATTCATTGTCTCCGAAAAGAGAGCTCAAAAAAGACTTTTGTCTTGCTTGCTTCATTGATTCGTCCATAACCTTTTGGTGATGAGTCCAATAGATATACTGGTCACTTTCACTAGGCCTTAACTCTTTCACTTGCAAAGCTGCATCAATAGACGAACGATAATCAGAGAACTCTGATAAAACAGAGGCAGTGAATACGGAGAGCTTTTGATCTGAAGATTGCTGAAGATTACTTAAGTAGTCTTTGACGCTGCCTGGATAGCTGATCAGTAAAGGGTTGAATACAATACGTTGGATTTCGGCTAGTTCAGTTTCATTGGCTACGCTTATTAGAGACTCAATTAAGCTCATGACTGTTTTGGGGTGAACGAAGAACCATCCGCAAGCTTTTTTAGCAAGAAAAGAGCATGCACCAACATTAGTAGGGACTAATTTTATATCGTAAGTCAGTGAGCAATCACCATGAACGCTTTGAATTAGATCAAAGCAAAACTGTCCCAACGCCAGTTTTTTAGCAAGCATCCATCGCGTAATTAGTGTGGCTAGATATGTATCTTTATGATTGTGCAACTCGCGGACAAAGCTACTGAATGCTTTAACCGAAAGTTTGAAATCACTATGTTCAAAGAACTTCTCTATGAAATTTACGCAAATTTGAAGGTTATCTTGCTTTAGAATTCGTCTGAGAGCATGGTCAATGTTGTTAATAGTTTGAGTGCTCTGTGGATTCGCGTAGCTACAGATGTCCAATAGTCTACTTTCGATTGATGGTGTGATCTGCTTGTGTTCTATAAACAGGGTTACAGATGCTTCATATATATACTGTTCACCATGGTGGTTGATATGACCATCGATAAAGTTAATTAGCGCATGTTCGAGTTTATCTGTTTGTGTACTAAGTCTAACTAGTGTTCTTAAAGAAGAAGCTAGGATGAAATCAGAATGGTGCTTTTCTAATAAGGTATCTACTGCATCTACCGCTAACTCGATTAGATTTTTGTCTTTATAGTTTATGTTACCTATGGCTTGGATTGCTCTTTGGCAGACTTCTTCTTGGTCATGCTGTAATAAACAAATTGCATGATTAAAAAACAATGACTCATTTCTAGTAGCCCCAGCTTCTAACGCAATAGAAAGCATATCAGATTCGAAGTGAGGATTTTCCAGAACAAAATCGAAAAGGGCTTGAGCTCTGGTAATTTCAATACTACAAAACTTTTTCAAAGGCAGAAGCAACGAGTGGGCTGTTCCATCTTGAACAGTCTCTTTCATCAGGTGATTTATACACTCAACTAACTCTAAAACCTCTACTTTTAGATGAGGTATGGCATCTTGAAAGGTTTGAATGATTGGGTAGTAGTTTTGCTCCTTCTCTTTCTGGGGGAGCTTAAGATAAGTATCTAGGAGATTAATGTGACCCTGATGATGGAGTTCTACCAAGGCTGCTGATAGTTGCCCTTCAGTATTTTGCTCGTCATAGAATAAGTCTTGGATGACTTCAAACAAAACACTGTCATTTTGGGCTTTGAGGAGTTTATCTTTCAAATCGTTAACCACTATTTAGAATACCTAATGCAACTAGTTGTTTTTCAGCTAGTGTCATAATTGTATATCGGAAGTAATACGTCAATTATTCACCTATTCAAAGTAACTCACATATTGATATGGATTAACATATGGGAGAAGTCCAGGGTCAATTATTGGGTTAACAGTTACTGTCGCTGATTTCTAAGTGCTCTTTACTGAAATAAACTGGTCGTTGCCTTCCAAATTTCAGACTCAAAGAATTTATACACCAATACTGGCGGAGCCTCTTCATTGCACCACCAGAACCTACTTTTTTCAGGTCACCCGCGATCTTGGTGATGTCGATTGTAGAACACATCATTTTCTTCGTCGTAATCGTCTTTGATAATATTACAGTCAGCGATAGCCGCTTTATGCTGCCTTTGCTTTTCTTTGTATTCTTCAGTCTGTTGATAAATGCGGGACACCTCTGCAAACCAAACAGCCCATTCAGTAGTTGGTATCTCTCTGCTCTCAATGGAAACTTCGTTAAATGTGCACATGTAATCACAGAACATGTTGAATAGTTTGCCGTTGTCATTTTGTTTGAGGAGTGATTCAGGGCTAGCAGTTAGATAGTTATGGCTTTGTTCAAACAGCTCTAGTGCCTTTAAGTGCTCGTTAAGTCGCTTATCAATTAGCTCCTTATACTCGGGGAGCACTTTATAGTCCCATACTTGGTAGGTTGTGGGGGTAAGGAACCACTTTACCGCGTTATGACGCTTAATTAACTTTATGAGATATAGGCGTGGCGCTAGATAGGGGTGAATGTCTCCATTTTCATCAAACTGTTCGCGCGGGTAGAGTTTGGCATCATTTAGAGTTACAAATATCGCAATATCACGTAAGTTGGGTTTAACCTCGTGAGTCTCATAAACTGATTGGAATGTACCGAGAAACTTCATTCTTACTGTTCCTTATTTTTTGATTTCTTGACTATTTTTTCTGCCTGCCTAATCGATAGGGGCAAGCGTTTTCTGTTTTTCATTAGCGAATGTTGTGAATAAATCTGTCTCTCGACGTGTGATACCGAAGTAGCCTTCTTTACGTGTTGCTTAATTTGTTTAGAGAGTTTTTTGTCTACCTGATCCCAGTCGATAGATGGGTGAAACGTGGGAGAGACTCGTTTTGGTAAGTGCTGGTTCAGCCAATCTTTGTCATATCGAAATAGCCACATGTAGCAACTGCTCGAATGTTTAATCTCTGAGCGAGTTATTGTTGGTTTTTGGGAAATAATCGACTTGAGCATTTGGCGACATTGATTACGTTTTTGGCAGAACCAGAGTCGTTTTCTCCATGCGGCTAATCCTGACATCGAGTTCATTTTCTGTTCTACGGTCGCAACGCTAACGCCACACGATTTCGCAATTTTTCGTCGATGAAGTCCACGGAATGCGAGCCTTAATATTCTATCGACCAGCGAATCGCTTAATTGTTTGAATCGATGCTTAACCGTTATTCCATTGCGTTGCGCTAGGGCTGTTAGATAGCCCATCGAATAGCCCGTCGCCTTGGCGACAGAACGAAGCGAGTTTCCTGATTCAAGTTCTGATAGATAGACGCGAGGTTCGTGTCGTACCCGTTTACAAGGTTGCGCCACCTGCTTAAATTGCTCAAAGTAGCAACGGGCATTTTCAGCAAAGAACCCACCAAGTAGTGCATGTTGAATGTAATGACTGTTGTGATGGCTGCACAGGAGGTTTCTTAAAAAATTGAACTGATAAAGTTTTGAAGGCAGCAGCGTTGCATCAGCAAATAGAGGAACCCAAAACTCTTGTAGTCGGCTTATTGCTTCAATCTGCCTAATGTGTCCATTAGGAGTTAGGAGGTGAGCCTGACTCATCCAAAATAAGTGAGTTGCGGCAACATCATGCTTGCTTCTAAGGTGGCATTCATAGCCATGCCAGCTATTGATGAATAACGCTAACCTCAATGCTCTTTCTAAACAGAGCTCAGAACCATGGAAATCGGTGGCATAAGGCGTAGGTGGAAGTTCAATGCGTTTGTTAAGACCATCGGCATCTGTCGTTGCATATTGCAGCCAACAGGCATGCTTTGGGCAAACGAACATACCGTGATATTGGTGAATGGTATGCCAAATACAATGACCCCAGTTTTGCAAATCTTCTTCTAGGCACAGTCGACAGCACTTTAGTGCACTGTTAAACCTTAGCCTAGAAGCGGTAGCTCGTGATAAGGTCGCTATATGACTGCCATCATTACTTAGCATGTGTAGTTTAAGTAGTGCGGTGCTTTCACTATTTTGGATAGTAGCAACAATGACTGGGTAGCAGGTGCCGTCGTACAAAAGATCATCCACATCTATCGAGGTTTGCTCAGATATTTGTTTAAGCCCGCACGGAAGTAGTGGGTTAATACGAACGTCGGTGCGTCCAAGAAGAGCGCGGTTTCTTTCGCGAAGCGAGCGTATCGGCGAGGCAAAGTGGTATCGTGCGACTAGGCTATAAACTGATTCTCCTGTAATAGGGTGTAAGTACATGGTTAAAGCTGACCTGTGGCGACTAGCATCAAAATGTAGATTAATGGGGGGCTAAATCTGTTTGTCGACGTCGACAAAAATAGACGTGTAGTTCGCATAGTGGGAGACATCGTATAGCCATTCATTTTCTTCGTGTTTGAGAAATATTGCTCTAAAGCGTTTTTACCTAAAGTCGCAAAAATGTCTTTGTACCAATCGGCACAGGCTCTTTTGAATGCTAATGTTTCAGTTTGCTCCAGCTTAAAGCCCATATGAGCTAAGGTGCTTTGTTGCACGAGTTCAAGGCTGAGTGGAAGCTCTCCATTGTTTAATGTGATCATAAGCCGTTCAACCTTCAGCATCGCATCATCAAAATACACTTCCTGGTCTGTCATTTTGGAATCACAATTTGGACAAGCTAACGTTGGTGTTGGCATTCGGCTAATGTTCTTCAAGCGGTAATCACATGAAGAGCAGGCGTTGATCAGCTTTGAACCGTGCTTGTAGCAGTGAAATACGCCTTGCAATTGGTGAGGTTGATGGAAATACGTCACACCATACGTGTCTTGATCTTCCTCCACGCAGTCTTTGCAGTAACGCCATGTGCGGTTGTGCACTGTTTGCGAATGGATGAATTCAATGTGATACGGCTTTCCTGTAAGAAACAACGGTATTTGCTGATTCTCATGTTCGTTTAGGAATGGTTCGATGAGGTTGCCGTTCAAATGCGTTTTCCAAACTACACGATTGTCAGTGTGGAGCGTGTCCATCAGCGAGTGATCGAGTTCAGATAATACCGTGACTGGAGAGGCGCTAAAGTGAGGCAGCCCTATATGTCGCGCGGTAGTACTAAAAGTACCAAACGGAGACATAGTATGAATTCGATGAAGGTAACTTCGCAGATGTTCGTTAGGAAGGATATTTAAGATGTTATTCATACTTACGAGCCTGTGCCAATAGAGCTTCAGGGGTAAGGTCATCAAGCATTTCTTTATCTTTTTCAGTTAGATTCAGTTGCGAAGATGAATTTTGGGTTGCTTGTGCTTTGATCACTTTGCCGCCAGCAGAAACATTGTCATAAGAAAAGAGATCTTCTTGAACCGAATGTAAATGAGATAAAGGATTACAGTCCTCATATTTATAGAACTGGCCTCGTTTAAGGGCTGTTAGTGCTCCAGAAACCAAAAGAAATTGCTCTTTAAATACATGATCTAATGCCGCGATACTCAGATCTTGGTTGTTTGGAGTTAGATAGGTCAAATAAGACATCGTTGCTTTAATTAAACTGCTTGCGATAGCAGGAATGCCTGCTGATAGGTAGTGAATATGGCGAGTTAGAGTATCAATGTCAGTTGTCTGATTCTTAAGTAATTGTGTCGGGCACATTTGCTTGATGAAGCGGTGCCAAAAAGAGCTTTCAACATTACATTGTTCTAAGATTAGCGACCCAGTTTTTCCGATACGCCTAGCGGTAGTCATCTCTTTAGAAAACAGATTGAGTGTTGATAGTGTCCCGACGAGTAATAACGGTACACCCACCTTGTTAAACAGTTCCTCCACGAACTTTAGTGTCGCGTTCTCGTTATTGCCGACTTTCTCGTACTGTCGAGTTTCAGATAGGTTCTGAGCTTCATCTAGAACGATAATACCTACGCCATGAATGAGCAGCGCTTTACGAACAGCAATCATTAGCGCCGTAACTGAGCTCTTCTGATGTGACTCGTAATAATTCTCTCCAGCTACCGAATCGATAGACTCAAGAATCCTCCAGAGCAGTGCACGTTGCCCGCGAGCCGTTGGGATATCGATCTTAAGCCAGACAATTTGTTCATAGGCGAAACGCTGTCCTTTATATTCTTGATGAGAAATGGTCTGAGGAATAACCGAAAAAATGCTCTCGATCATCATTGACTTGCCGCGACCAGATAGACCCGCCACCAAGAAACTCTGCTGATTAGCTGTTTGCTTTAGAGTGCGCTCTTGCCCTTCAGGTATTTCAATAGAGTCGGCGAATTGCAATTGTTTAATATCACCATACACCAAAGGGTTTCGGTAGATGTAACCACGTTCCATCATACGTAAGATAGTGTCATATAAGCGAGGAGCTTCATCCTGAACTACATAGGACTCAGAGAGATTATCGATGAGTGTTCTTGTGTAGTAGCCTTGGTGCTGAGGAGGAATTGCATCTACGTCGAGCGACAATTTTGGCGATTGTGTTGTCGCTAGAATAAATTGCTTGGGTAGCAGTGGAAATCCAAGTGCTTCAATCAGCGGGTTTCCAGCCATCTGAGAGTTAGGGTGAGGAATATAGTTAGCTTTCATATTAGTCGTCATCACAGTCGAAAAAGTCAGGTGATTCCAAGTTTTGGGGTTTAAGTGTGCTGCTTGATTTAGTGCTTTCTTTAGAGTTTAAAGTGGCTGCAATTCGTTCTGATTGCTTGCTACGTTCGATGGACGAAACAATGCTCTTACGCTCTTTGATACCTTTCTCGATAGACTTAGCAGAGGATGTTTTTAGGAATCGAGCGTCAGCTTTGGCTTGTTTATCAATTTCATCCATCTTGTTCAGGTAGTCTATTTTGTTTGCGAATGAATGTTCTTCATGAAGGCTTTGTTTTTGTTTGGTTAATTCGATTTCATGCAGAGTCGATTGCCAAATCTGATTGCGATATTTCTCGGAACGGTCGGTAAGTTCCAAGGTAATCAGTTCATTAGTTTCAGGATCTTTACACCAAATCCAATTGGTTAAATTTTGGTCGTATCGAACCTCCACTGTATAGCGACCAAAGTTTCGAGCTTTATCTAGCCATTTTTCTTGGATGATTTTATTTGAACTGTAATAGAACCCTTTGAAGTAAACTCCTTCCATTCTCACATTAGCTTTGTCTGCGGGTAGTAAGGCGAAACGTAGCCGTTCTTGTGGTATCTGAGAATGAGGCATCACCATTTCTTCTAGCCCATAGACGTATAGATCTCTAGGAGAAAATCCGACGTCATCGCGGGACATTTCGAAGGTATGGTTATTCTTTCTCAAGCGGTTGTTATTTGTATGAATGATTGTCCTTATAAGCTTTGCCATAAACGCTTCGAAGGACATCGACGCATTTCTAGAAGCGTGTTGTCCTTCCTTGTTGGGAATCTTCATTACTTGACCTGGAACGAATTGAATGGCGTTTTGATTAAAAACGCCAAAGAGCCTCTCTACGGTGCCTTTGCAGTCGCCGCGATGATAAGGAGCGAAACTGGCGATTGATAAGCCAATTTCCCCTTTAAGAATGCTTTCAATATTACGGTCTGTATATTCTGAACCACGATCCATCACGAGTTGAGAGCAAACATGATGACATGGCCATTCGTTCTCTGTGATTTCTACACCATAGCGCCTTGCAAATTCCACCTTATCGGTAAATGAGTTGAAAAGGGCTTGAGACGCTCCAGTCCAGTCTGGGCCATGAAAACATGAATGCGTACCGACGATCATGCCTGACCAAGTATCGACAACTAGATAGATAACAGGGCGACCTGTCGCCAATTGGTTGGTTTTGTCATACGGGTAACCGATATATTGGTCGGCTACTGTAGCATCTATTTCATAGCGGCTTGTAGGGCCACGGACGCCTTGTATAGCAAGCCCTGCTCGACCCCTGCGATCTTTTTGGTAGTTAATTGTTCCAACGGCTTTTCGAATCATTTCGAGCTGATCAACGTTGTTTTTGAAATGATATTTAAAGCTTGTAGGTGAAATCAGTTTGGCTCTTGGAACGGGCAACGAAAGTTCTTGCGCATCGTCAAACATAGGCTTGACCCGTGCATACATAAATTGACGCGTAAACTGGCCGTAGAGGTCACTTAGGTTTACTTTATTGCCATTTGGAATACCTTTGGAAAACAGTTTGATGTTCGCAATATCTTTCTTTGTAACTCCTCGGTATGGATTACCATATTTGGTTTTTGGCCCATTTTTTCCTAGTTCGGGATCTTGGATTGATTCTGGTGACTCAGGTAGGAACGGGTTAGTACCGCAGTTTCTCCATAGGGGCAACAATGCATTGATGTGAGATCCATAGTACCAATAGCGATTTAAAATTTTTGCCACATAGCTACGGCTACGACCTGACGCTTCAATTAAGCTATGTAGAATTGAACTGCTATCCAAAAATAAATAGTTGTAACGCAGCTCGTCGTTATCGACTAGTGGGGCAATTATGGTGAAGCTGGCATCCCGACGCTCTAACCATTTGCTACGCTTCTTGTCACTCAGTAACTCTTCGTCCGACATGTAGAGGAAGGGGCTAAAGGAATGCTCTTGTACCTTCCATTTCCCCGACTCTAGTTGGTTGATCGTATCGGTCATGACTAACGTATGTGGCCTTTTAGGTCTTACTACGTTGAGTTGAGTAACAGCAATTAAATCAAGTTCATAGCAGATATCTACGATGAGGTATTCCATGCTTTCAGTGTCATCGACTAGTTTTTGATTAATTCTCATCGTGATACGGAACCATTTTTACTGTACGAAAAAGCTCGATACGTTCATTCAGGTCAACCTGTAGCTGTCCCGAATACGTTGAATGCTGAAATATTCTTAACGCAGCTAGTTGAGTGATGTTGTGCATTCTTGCTGTATCACTCAAATGTTGCTTGAGAGTGAGCTTTGGGGACATTTGTAGCCTCTGACTAAGAGTCATTCGAATGTTTTGAAATTGGCTTTCCTCAAGCTTGTTTTCTTGGGCATGATGATAAGCTTCTCTAAGCCACTGAAGGTTATAAGTTTTGTTAGGGTGTAGTTCGTTCTCCGTAACTTGTATTAGCTGATAGTGATGTCGTTCCCAATACATTTGCTCAATGCGAAACTTCTGTTCAGTTCGAGATACTTTTCGCGTCGATTCCAACTCAGGGTCAAGAGACGAACTAGGTTTGTAGTTGAATGGTTGAAGGAACAGTTGGCCGTTAGCATCGCGAAGAGTAGCTACAATGTCAGTTGTCATCGTTGCAGCAGGAATTTCACGTCCTTTGCGTTCTTTGTATTTTGCAGGGTGACGAATATTTAACTCTACAGCGCATTCGAGAGTCTCATCTAATGGCAGCGGGTATTGTTCATGGATATCAATAACATCTGGGTTATGTTCAAGATGCAAAAATAGCGCTAACTCTCCAAGGCTTAATAGGTGATGACAACGGTTTGTTTTGTGACTGAAAACAATGTGAGACAGACCAACGCTGTTTGATTGTCTAACTGTAATGAAAGGTTTTTTTACGCCATTTGAACGATCTCTTATGTATTTCGAGATGCGATTTAATTCTCTTTTGGTAATTAATGGTTGGGTAGCTACTTTCATATGTTTAATCCTCAGTGACTAATATATTAGTAGCGTCTATTTTGGACGTTGTCTAGATGGTTTTGATTGTAAAGTGTTGTATTTAAAGGGGTATATTATAACTTATATAAATTCTAAAATTATAATCCTGTATAGGTAATACCTTAATTTTCAATGTGATTATCAAAAAAATACTGTGTTTTTTACTTTTTAAGGTTTTGAAAATATTATTACTTTTAAAATTATTTTATTAATTAATGTCTATATTTATCTGTCACTTACGTGCTTCTAGTTTAATATTTAATCATTTGAACAAATTCGATAAAAAATTTGGATAAAAATTCCATTTTTATTAGTGTGATTGCATACTTTTAGCTCGAATCTATACGAAATCAATTCTATAGTATGGTGACTGAGCTATACGATTAGTTGGAATGAATTCATTCGTAGGATTTTACTGTGAGATACTTAATGGGAGAGTCATTGAATAAAGTTTTCTCGAAGGTGTCTACTTGATTCGGATAAAAATATTTAATGCGAACCTTGGTTGTTACTTGTCAAAACTACACTTTTTCCCGTGAATAAGTGTAGTACCTCTACACTTTTTCCCACGAATAAGTGTTGGATATCGACACTTTTTGCCACGAACGTATGTACCAGTGAAATTGGTTATGATTCTAACTATCTGACTTTTAATGAAAATTTAATAATACTTGTTATTTGAATTCGTGAGGAAGTTTAAAACGTTACCAAGCATTAAATAAAGTAATCTTAAATATTATGAATAGCCCATGTCGAGGGGTGTTTGAATTATTTGAAAGTCGCTTGCATTAGATTGCTTGAAGTGAAATGCAGAGGGGGAGATGATTTTGCGCTCCGAAGTCGTAGTACCACCAGACTGCTACCACTGAATGAGAACATTGAGAATTCTTAGCTAACTTTCAATAGTAAAGAGCCATTACTCTCGCCACTTGTAAGTTCGAACTTAATAAAACAGTGGAAGTGGTTAGTAGAGACTAAATGTCACTGCATGTCTTTCGTGGAATCATTCAATCATGTAGTCAGCGATAAATTATGAGATCAACTACACTGCACCTAGTGTTAATGCTACTAGTTTGTATTGTATCTGATACTATATACATCAATTATTTACCCTTGTTCTAAAGAGTTATTAAAGTTGCTTGGTATCTTCATTTATGTCGAATGTTAACTTAGTTCAAGTATTGACTGGGGCATCAGTGCTTCCAATCCATCGGATCAAATTGTTTTCACCTGAAGAGTGGGAAGAGTTTGTAGAAGAGTGGTTGACCTTTAAAGAGCTAGATTATATCGAAGTTGAACGGTTAGGTGGGGCTGGAGATAAAGGTCGAGATGTCATCGGTTATGTTACTTGCCCGACGACGAACCCTGACTCGTATGCGTGGGACAATTTTCAGTGCAAACATTACGATCATGCACTTAGGCCAAGCGACGTTTGGACTGAGTTTGGTAAAGTGTGTTACTACACCTACTTGGGTGACTTTCCTGTTCCAAGGCATTACTACTTTATTGCTCCCTATGGAGTAGGTACGTCGCTTGCTGACCTGTTGCGTAAACCAGATATACTTCGACAAGAACTCAAAGATAACTGGGACAAATACTGCAAGTTTAAGATTACTAAAAAGATGCCTGATGGGATCGAATTAACTGGGGCGTTTTTGGACTATATAGACCAGTTCGATTTTTCTATATTCCTCAAGGTAAAGCCTTTGACTCTAATTGAAGATCACTCCAATACACGTTATCACATAAGCAGATTTGGGGGAGGGTTACCTGAACGAACTTACAGCGATGATATGCCTGAGGAAGTAACAAACCAAGAATTGGTTTATGTGACCAAATTATTTGCAGCGTATAGCGATGCTGATGGTAACTCTTTGACGACTCTCGAATGTATAGCATCTAAGAAAAAGTATCTGAACCACTTTAAAAGAGCTAGGAAATGCTTTTATAAAACTGAGCAACTAAAGCACTTCTCCAGAGATAAGCTTCCAGCAGGTGTATATGAATCATACCAAAGCGAGATAGCTTCGGGAGTAATCAATGTGGTTGAAGATGAACATGAGCATGGATTTCAAAAGGTTAAAGAGGTCGAGCAAGAAGCTCGAAAGTTAGCTATTACTTCAAATCCTCTAACTCTATGCAGTGATGGGGATGATAGAGCGGGAGTTTGTCACCACTTGGCAAACGATCCTTCCGACGAAAATGAATTTATATGGATTGAGTATGACTAGTGAAATGACTTTTTCTTTAGCCTACAACAATCAACTAGAGTTTGGGCTGCGTGCATTGGTTATTTTGAGCCATGTATACCCACACGAATGCGACTTGGAAAAGTTGTCTTACCTAGATTACATCATAGTTCACTCTGGGGACTTCAATGAATATCTAAAAAGTATACATGCCCCCATACCTTACAGAACCACAGAAGTTTTGGTACGACGAGAACAAATGAAAAGAGGTATTAACCTTCTTTGTAACTACGGATTGGCAATACCAGTGTTTCTAGAGAAAGGCTTTTACTACCGAATTTCTGAAGAAGGAGTTCCATTTCTTGATTCCTTAGCGGAGTCTTATGTGAAGTATGTGGATGAAAGGGCTTCGTGGGCTGTCAGGGAATTCGGAAAGTATAGTAGTTCGGAGTTAAGTAATTTGATTTGTGAAGCGAACATAGATGGCGATGCAGAGATCGTTTTCCAGGCAGGAGTATTTGTTTAGATATGGCTGGTATTTACATTACTGAACTTAGATTATCTGGGGGTGATAAACCTAACGCGATAGTCAACTTCAAAAAGGGCGTCAATATTATTACAGGCCCTTCAAATACGGGTAAGACATTTGTTTTTGAATGCTTGGACTACATGTTAGGTAAGTCAAAGCTGGAGAGAAAAATATCTGAATCTAACGGTTATGAGCATGTATTCCTTGAGCTGGAAGATTACGTAGGTAACGTTTATACCCTGAAATCCGACCTTCACGGTGGTGATTTTTTGTTAGGTGAGTGCTCGGTTGATGACTGGGAAACGACTACTAAAGAACATGTCAAACTCAAAAGGAAGCATACGGCAAATAAAACAAATACTCTTTCACACTTTATTTTGTCTAAATGCGGATTAGAAAACAAATGGATTCGAGTAAATCAAAAAGCAAAAAAGTCGGAGTTAAGTCTTTCATCGATGAGACCGCTTTCTTTGATTGGAGAGCTAAAGATTCCAAAGGTAGAGTCACCATTCCTCTCAGGCCAACATATTGATAAAACGAAAGAAATTAATGTAATTAAATTCTTGGTTACTGGGGTAGATGATTCAGCTTTACAAGAAACTCCTTCAGACAAAGTGATAGCAAACAAATCTGGCAGGCTAGAGATGCTAGAAGAGCTGATCGCCAAGCATGAGCTTAGCTCAGATACCGAAAGAACCATTGAAGAGTTAAAAGACCAGCAGACAAAATTAGAGTTAGCTATCGATGAATCAAGAGAAATTGCAGATGATGTAACCGAGCGAATGTCTCATTATGAAGACCTGAGACACACGGTATTGGAACGAATGGATTCTTTAAGGACTAGCGTAAAAGAACAAGAGTTCCTAAGCAAAAATGTGTCGATCATAGAGAAGCAATATATATCTGATTTAAGCAGGCTTGGCTCAACGCTAGAAATGGGAGCGGCATTGTTGAGCATAGAACGCCAAAACTGTCCTGTATGTGAAGCTAGCTTTGTTCCAAAAGAGCCAACGAACAAAGATATTTGTATTAGTGCCCATGCAGAGAGGAAGAAGATAGGTGCTATGCTTCATGAAGTTGGTTTAGCTAAAGCACAATTCCAATCTGAGATTGAAGAACATAGTTCTGAGATCCGTGCGCTTCAAATTGAACTTACCAATTTGAATGATCTTATTGCACGGCATTTCAATCAGTCGTTTCAAGATCACTTAGAAGAAATTGATGAGTTGCAGGAGAAGCTTCGGGAGATTAATGAAGAATTAGTATCACGTTCTTTTGTGAGCTCATTGTGTAAGCAACGCGATGAGCTGCTGGAACTGGTTACTCTTTCAAAAACAGCCAGACAGTTTGAGAAGTTAACTATTGAGAACCTAGAATCAGTAGCAAAAACAATGGAGCGATTGCTGATTCGCTGGGGGTATTTAGATAAGGATTCAGAGCATAGAGTAGTGTTTAGTGAAAATGAAAACGATTTTGTTATCAACGGGGAAGCAAGGAAGCTGGCGGGTAAAGGTTATCGGTCTATAACTCATGCTTCTTTCACGTTGTCATTGCTTATACAAAAATTAGGTTTAGGGTTCTGTGTTATGGATTCGCCACTGGTTACCTATAAAAAGCCAGACGTCCCGATTGGAGAGGGTATATCTAACGACATGGCGACCGAATTTTATTCTTCTCTATTAGAAATTGAAGACGATTGCCAAGTAATAGTTATTGAAAATGAGGACGTACCTTTGGAAGTTAGTCGCAATGTTCATCATTTACATTTCACCAAAAATCCAGAGCATGGAAGATATGGCTTTATACCTATTGAGAATTAGAGGCTAACTAAAGGTTTAATATCTGATATCTATTAAATATCAGGCTCTTGCAGAGTGCATCGCCTTTGAATTGCAAATCTGAGCCCTATGATATGAATAGAAGCAACCCTATCTCGCTCCCTGAATTGATAAATGTTGAATGTAATTAAAAAGGCGAACCAAACGGTTCGCCTTTTGCTATTCCAGTTAGTTTCCAACTTAGTTATCGGTTTCCAACTCGGTTATCACAGTTTCCAACTTGGTTATCTGTGATCACAACCAAAAATTAATCTTCGTAGCTGTCGATACTTGGACAAGAACAGATTAAGTTTCGGTCGCCGTACACGTTATCGACACGGTTAACGGTTGGCCAGTACTTCCAAGACTTCGTTGCTGGAGAAGGGAAACAACCTAGCTCACGAGAGTATGGACGCTCCCATTCCGCTGCTGAAAGATCAACTTGCGTGTGTGGTGCGTTAACCAGAGGGTTGTTCTCAAGTGGCCATTCGCCTGCTTTCACTTTCGCCATCTCTTCACGAATAGCAATCATAGCGTCACAGAAACGATCCAGCTCTTCTAGGTCTTCTGACTCGGTTGGTTCAACCATCAGAGTACCCGCAACAGGGAAGGACATTGTTGGAGCGTGGAAACCGTAGTCCATTAGACGCTTAGCGATATCTTCTTCGCTGATGCCTGTCTCTTCTTTCAGTGGACGAATGTCGATAATACATTCGTGAGCAACACGACCATTTGTGCCACGGTAAAGAACAGGGTAGTGCGGACGTAGACGCTCCATCACGTAGTTCGCGTTTAGGATAGCCACCTTAGTCGCGTCCGTTAGACCAGCTTCACCCATCATTGCGATGTAAGCCCACGAAATCGGTAGGATAGAAGCACTGCCAAGATCAGCAGCTGAAACCGCATGCGATTCGCCTTCTACACCGTTTTCAATGTGACCCGGTAGGAAAGGAGCTAGGTGTGATTTCACACCGATAGGACCCATACCTGGACCGCCACCACCATGTGGGATACAGAATGTTTTGTGAAGGTTCAAGTGAGATACGTCAGAACCAATGAAACCCGGAGAAGTAAGACCAACCTGAGCGTTCATGTTTGCACCATCAAGGTAAACTTGACCGCCAGCAGCGTGGACCATCTCACACACTTCTTTCACTTGCTCTTCGTAAACACCGTGTGTTGACGGGTAAGTGATCATGATGCTTGATAGGTTTTCAGCGTGCTTCTCGATTTTCGCTGCTAGATCAGTCACGTCGATGTTGCCATCGTCGTCACATTTAACCACGACAACTTTCATGGAAACCATAGAAGCAGTTGCTGGGTTAGTACCGTGTGCTGAGCTTGGGATCAGACAAACGTTACGGTGACCTTCACCACGGCTCTCGTGGTAGCGTTGAATAGCGATAAGACCAGCATATTCGCCCGATGCACCTGAGTTTGGCTGCAGTGAGAACGCATCGTAGCCCGTGATTTCACACAGTTTTTCTTTCAGGTCTTGTGCAAGCGCAGAGTAACCAGCAGCTTGGTCGATTGGCGCGAACGGGTGGATAGAACCGAACTCAGGCCAAGTGACTGGGATCATTTCAGCTGCTGCGTTAAGTTTCATGGTACAGCTACCCAGTGGGATCATACCGTGCGTCAATGAGAAGTCTTTATTCTCAAGTTGCTTCAGGTAACGCATCATCTGCGTTTCACTGTGGTGTGTATTGAACACAGGGTGAGTCAGGTACTTCGAAGTACGACGTAGCGACTCCGGAATTGCTGCAAACTCGTTGGTCTCGATAGAAGCCGATAACGCATTCACCTCTTCTTGAACGCCGAATACTTCGAATAGCGCTGCCACGTCTGCTGTGGTAGTGGTTTCATCGAAACTGATACCTAGCTTGCCATCTTTACCTTCACCTTGAAGTAGGCGCAGGTTGATGTCAGCCGCTAATGCTTTTGCGTACAATGCGTCTGTCTTGTCGGCTGTGTTAAGCGTGATGGTATCGAAGAACGTGTTATGAGCAAGCTCGTAACCCGCTTTGGTTAGACCCGCAGCAAGAATGGCTGTCATATGGTGTGTGCGACGTGCGATCGTACGTAGACCTTCCGCACCGTGGAATACGGCGTAGAATGAAGCCATGTTCGCAAGTAGCGCTTGCGCGGTACAGATGTTCGATGTCGCTTTTTCACGGCGAATGTGCTGCTCACGCGTCTGCATTGCCATGCGAAGCGCTTGGTTGCCCTTGCTATCGATAGAAACACCGATCACTCGACCCGGCATGGTACGCTTGTGCTTATCGCGAGTTGCCATGAATGCCGCGTGTGGACCACCGTAACCCATAGGAACACCGAAACGCTGTGCTGAGCCGATAACGACGTCTGCACCCATTTCGCCTGCTGGTTTTAGCAACGCTGACGCAAGTAGGTCAGTAGCAACCGCTACTAAAGTCTTGTTTTTCTGTGCTGCAGCGATGATATCTGTCAAATCACGCACTTCACCCGTCGTAGTTGGGTACTGAACTAAAGCACCGAACACGTCGTGGTTAGGCAGGTTATCAACGGAGTCGACAACCACGTCAAAACCAATGTACTGAGCACGAGTTTTTACCACTTCAATTGTTTGCGGGTGGACGTCTTCAGCAACGAAGAAGACCTTACTCTTGCTTTTACCAGCACGCTTACAAAGAGTCATTGCTTCCGCAGCTGCTGTCGCTTCATCAAGAAGTGAGGCGTTGGCAATGTCCATTCCAGTAAGATCCATCACCATCTGCTGGAAATTCAACAATGATTCTAGACGACCTTGAGAAATTTCAGGTTGGTAAGGAGTATACGCTGTGTACCAGCCTGGGTTTTCCAGAACGTTACGTAGAATGACGTTTGGTGTGAAGGTGTTGTAGTAGCCTTGACCAATGAAAGTACGCTTCACTTGGTTTTGATTCGCGAACTCTTTCATAGCCACTAGCATATCTGCTTCACTTTTTGCTTCTGCTAGTGTCATTGGTTGCTCTAGACGGATCTGAGCTGGGACCGTCTCTTCGATTAGCGCGTCTAGACTAACAGCGTTAATCGCTTCCAACATTTTTTGTTGGTCTGATTTGTTTGGACCGTTGTGACGACCCACAAATTCGTTTTGTGTGCTGAGGCTTTGAAGTAATTCAGTCATTGTTCCTTTACCTTCTCCAAAAGCATGTTTCCAATCAATCTGTGACATAAATTGCTGACGCAAACGATTACGTCGGCGTGTTTTTTTACGTGGTTTTAACCAAAATAGAGCAGGGAAACATGACTTTTAAAAAAAGCCGCCCAAGTGGGCAGCTTTGATTTTTAAATCTTTAATTACTCGTCTTCGATAGAAGCTAGGTAATCTTCAGCTGATTTCAGTTCGTCTAGCTCTGTAGCATCTGAAAGCTTGATCTTCACGATCCAACCACCTTCGTATGGTTCTTCGTTGATTAGCTCTGGGCTGTCTTCTAGTTCTTCGTTGATTTCAACGATTTCACCAGTAACAGGTGAGTAGATGTCAGACGCTGCTTTCACTGACTCAACAAGAGAAAAACTTTCGCCTGCTTCTGTTTCGTCTTCTACGTCTGGTAGGTCAACGAAAACGACGTCGCCAAGCATTTCCTGTGCATGCTCTGAAATACCGATGGTTACTGTACCGTCGCCATTGTCACGTACCCACTCGTGGCTCTCAGTAAACTTCAGTGTATTGTCCATTGCTAAATCTCCAAAAAATATCAGTAGGATTTGAAATTGTTGTTATCGGTAAAGTGGAAAACGAGAACAGAGTGCTTTCACTTCTTTACGTACACGTTGCTCAACGTCAGTGTCGCCTTCTGGGTGGTTTACCAACCCATCAAGAACGTCACCGATCCAATTACCAATGAGCTTAAATTCTTCTTCGCCAAAGCCGCGGCTGGTGCCAGCAGGAGTACCCAAACGGATACCTGAAGTAATCATAGGTTTTTCTGTATCGAACGGGATTCCGTTTTTATTACATGTGATCCCTGCACGTTCGAGTGCTTCTTCAGCTTTGTTGCCTTTTAGACCTTTCGGTCGTAGATCGACCAACATCAGGTGGGTATCAGTACCACCCGTGACAATGTCACAACCGCGTTCTTGCAGCACCGCTGCCAATGTTTTTGCGTTGTGAATGACAGAGTCGATGTAGGTATTGAATTCAGGGCCCAACGCCTCACCAAACGCCACTGCTTTTGCTGCAATAACGTGCATGAGTGGTCCACCTTGCAGACCTGGGAATACCGCAGAATTGATCTTCTTATTGATGTCTTCGTGATTGGTCAAAATCATCCCGCCACGAGGACCGCGTAATGTTTTGTGCGTAGTGGTCGTGACAACGTGGGCGTGAGCTAATGGGCTAGGGTGAGCGCCCGTCGCAATCAAACCCGCAATATGTGCCATATCTACCATTAATAGTGCGCCAACTTCATCCGCGATGTCACGGAACTTAGCAAAGTCCAGTGTACGTGGAATGGCGCTGCCACCAGCAATGATCATTTTCGGTTTGTGTTCAACAGCCAATGCACGAACCGCATCGTAGTCCACTTCTAGCGTTGTTTCATCAACACCATATTGGACGGCATTGAACCATTTACCAGAAAGAGCAGGGCGTGCTCCGTGGGTCAGGTGGCCGCCAGCATCAAGAGACATACCTAAAATCGTATCTCCCGGCTGTAGAAGAGCAAGCTTTACCGCGCCATTTGCCTGAGCACCAGAGTGAGGTTGAACGTTTGCGTATTCGCATTTAAAAAGCTGTTTTGCGCGCTCGATAGCGATGGCTTCAACAGTATCAACGTGCTCACAGCCGCCGTAGTAACGACGACCCGGGTAACCTTCTGCGTATTTATTCGTTAAACAGGTGCCTTGCGCTTGCATGACCGCTTTCGAAACAATGTTTTCAGACGCGATCAGCTCGATCTGCTCGTTTTGGCGAGTGAATTCATCTTGAATACCTGCAAAGACGGCGTCGTCAGTGGCAGAGAGGTTGGTGGAAAAGAAGTTGTCGAGGCTGTGGTTCTGATGAGTGTTGTTCATGTTCTATAACCTTCCATTGCTGACTAATCACATATTTTTGAATAGTCTGATCAGCCAGTCCTTGTGATTCACGATTCAAGATAGGGTTGAATCAAGTTAAGTAAACGTCCCAAACTCGGACAAAACTCTGCTGGATTTTTAATAATTCTCTCAATTATCCGAAGCAGAAAAAGCATCTCGCTAACTAACAAGTCGGTAACATACCCATTCTATCAACAACAATCAACAGAAAATTTCCTATAGGAAACTAGTTTTCTGATTCTGTTAACAAACACGCACTATAGTTATGGTGATGACTTTTATCCATTGAAGCCTTGATGCACAATGCGAATGAATCGGAAAAAGATGATAAAAGAGGGATGTATGGCCGAAGATATCTGTGATGAATACCCGTCACTGACATTGGCGAAGGAATCGCAAGCGCAAAACATAGCCCCACTGAAACTTGGGCAACGAATCAAAGACATTCGCTCTAAGCTTGGTATTACGTTAGAAGAAGCCAGTCAACGTACTGGTTTGGCACGTTCAACCTTGAGCAAAATTGAAAATGAGCAGATCTCACCAACGTTTCAAGCAATGCAAAAGCTGGCTGCTGGTTTGAGTATAGATATGCCTCAACTCTTTGAACCACCACAGAAAAAAGTGGCTACAGGGCGTCGAGATATTACCAAGTCAGGGGCAGGTCAGCCCCATCCAACCCCAACTTATGAACACGAGCTACTCGCAACGCAACTTTCCAATAAGAAAATGATGCCGTTTAAGAGCCAAGTGCATGCGCGCAGTTTTGATGAGTATGCCGATTGGGTGCGTCACGATGGCGAGGAGTTCCTTCTCATCTTATCGGGTTCGGTCATGTTTTATTCTGAATTTTATGAACCTGTCGTGCTCGATGAAGGTGACAGTGTTTACTACGATGCCACTATGGGACACATGTTAGTCTCAGTTAGTGAACAAGATGCACATATTCTTTGGGTAACGGCAAAATAGTGCTATGAGAATGTAAATTTCTTATAGTGGATGCAAACGTTTGCTTTTTGCTGCAAAGAGAATAGAATGGCGCCGCATTGCTAATGTAAAGCTCAACAAGGCGCCATTTTTTGATCGGTCAAATGTGATCAAAATGTTAAATGTCACATTTTGAGCGGCTTTAGTCAGCTAGTTAGTGCAAAGTAATTGCGCTCATGTTTATTATTGGAAACTTAGATTTCCTATTGGCGCTTCCTTTAGGAAATGACCACTTTTTCAACCCATGATCGCCGTTACGGGTCTAGTACAATGGAGACAAAAATGACTCAAGAACTTCTAAAAACTCCGCTTCACGCGCTTCACATTGAAGTTGGCGCGAAAATGGTTCCATTCGCTGGCTATGATATGCCAGTTCAATACCCGTTAGGTGTAAAGAAAGAGCACCTACACACTCGCGATGCGGCGGGTTTGTTTGACGTATCTCACATGGGACAACTTCGTCTGCACGGCGAGGGTGCGGCTGCCTTCCTAGAAACTTTAGTTCCTGTTGACATCGTTGACCTACCACAGGGTAACCAGCGTTATGCGTTCTTCACCAATGAAGAAGGCGGTATCATGGACGATTTGATGGTTGCTAACTTAGGCGATCACCTTTTTGTTGTGGTGAATGCGGCATGTAAAGAACAAGATATCAACCACTTGAAAACCCATTTACCAACAGGCGTTGAGCTGGAAGTGATCGAAGATCGTGCTTTACTGGCACTTCAGGGACCAAAAGCGGTAGAGGTACTAAAACGCCTACAGCCAGCGGTGGCTGACATGGTATTTATGGACGTGAAAGTACTCGAAGTGAACGGTGTTGAGTGCATCATCTCACGCAGTGGCTATACTGGTGAAGACGGCTTCGAAATTTCTGTTCCTCAAGACAACGCAGAAGCACTGGCTCGTGCACTGACAGCGGAAGCGGAAGTAGAGTGGATCGGCTTAGGTGCACGTGACTCGCTACGTTTAGAGTGTGGTTTATGTCTTTACGGTCATGATTTAGACCAGACAACCACACCTGTTGAAGCTAGCTTGCTTTGGGGTATTCAAAAAATTCGTCGTACTGGCGGTGAGCGCGCAGGTGGCTTCCCTGGTGCAGACATTATTCTAAAACAGATCGAGACAAAAGAAGTAAGCCGCAAGCGTGTAGGTTTAGTCGGTCAAACGAAAGCACCGGTTCGTGAAGGTGCAGAGCTGTTCGACGCAGATGGCAACAAAGTAGGTGTAGTAACCAGTGGTACAGCAGGTCCAAATGCAGGCAAGCCAGTCTCTATGGCTTACGTGCGCACTGATCTGGCTGTGATTGGTACTGAAATCTTCGCTGAAGTGCGCGGTAAGCGCCTGCCAATGAGCGTTGAGAAAATGCCATTTGTGCCACAACGTTACTACCGTGGATAACGGAGCGTCGTTGATGTCTAACAGTTCAGCCTAATAATCAACAGGTAGAGACTGTGTGTGCCACGCTCCAGATCGGAGGGTGGCACCATGAAGCAAATTGTTGTCTTTATATTCTTATCCGTATTCTCTTCTCTAATGTCGTTCGCTTCTAGCGAAGATAACCGTATCGTCAATGGCACTCCTGCCGAAGATTGGCAGAACCGCGCTACCGTCAGCCTTTTTTATGAAACGTACGAATATAATGGTGTTTTCTATAATGGAGCCTATTGTGCGGGTACGATCATAGATGAATGGCACGTTGTGACCGCTGCCCATTGCGTGACGACCTACTATGAATCCAGTTTATTTACGGTTGTGGTTCCGCAAATCTACGATGAAAGTGACTATCCTTATGGCAATATTGAGCGCCACAGAGTTGAGAAAGTGTTTTATCCCGATTCATTCATCAATAGCACAGCCGCGTTATTGCGTGATGATATTGCGGTTTTGAAACTAGAAACTCCGATGAATATCGACACGGCGCAAGATGTTGTTCCTATCCCTTCTCACGATGCCTACCGTTTGCTATCTGGGAACTTTATTGCGGTGGGGCACGGAAATACACGGAGTGGCTATGATGCTTCAAGTGAGTTGTTAGCCACCACATTACAATTGGTCAGTAACCAAGTGTGTGCAACCGTGTTTAGTGCGGGTGAGTACCTGACACAGCGACAAATCTGTTTTGATGGCGCTTACAATAATGGTACAGGCCTAAAGAATTCTACGTGCCAAGGGGATTCAGGTGGCCCTGTGTTTACGTGGCAAGATGGTCGGTATGTGCAAGTCGGGATCACCAGTTTTGGACCGACGACCTGTGGCGACCCACAATGGGCGGTGACGTCAGTGTTCACTGAACTGTATGATTTTAAAGGGTGGGTAGAGCAGGTTATTGCTGGTGAGATTGAGCCTAAGGTCACTCTCACCGAGCAAGAACGGATTCAATATTTCGAAAACAACGTTACTTTACAATTTCAGCAACAAACCGTTGGTGATGCCAGTGCTTTCAATCGAGATGAAGGGAGCAGTATCGGCTGGTTAACTCTGTTCGGTCTCTTCTTGGCAGCTATGACCCGACTCCGTCATCGTGCAGCACAAATCAAGCACGATGGTGTTTAAGTCGTCAGTCTGAATCATCTTCTCTTTAGGAATATTAAACTTCACTGCGCATAGCTCGTTAAACAGTCCCCAATGTTTGACGAGCAGTGCGTCGTGATTTTCAGCCACGTCACTCCACGTCTCAGCCATCATTGGTGCCATCGAAGATGCGCCGTGAGCGAACATGATCAGTTGCCATTTCATTTCCCACATACTGACCGGATTATCAGGGTGTTCTTCGTTGTATGCATTAAACAGCTCGATGCTGGTTGCTTCAAACTCATCTTTGCTGCGAAGGAAGTATTCCAGCAAGGCGTAATCTTTCTGGCGCATCGCATCCGCGAGCAGTTTGACAGGCTCCGGTCTGAGTAGAGTAAACGCACTTAAATGAGCCACAAAAGAGTAGGTCCGGTAAGCGGAGGACTCTTCGGTTGGGATCTTCTCGATCAGCTGCTTGATGTAGGTTTGCATAAACTCGTCTATGCCGTCACTGATGGCATGCCAAATCTTTTCCTTACTACCGAAGTGATGACGGATCAAGCTATGGGATACACCGGCTTGTTCACTGATGTTACGAAGTGACACGCGTTCATAGCCGAGATCGCAGAACAACTGAGCGGCCGCACGCAGGATGTCGCATTTGGTTTGTTCTGCGGTTTCTGCGGTACGACGACCTTGTTTACGTGTAGTCATAATTTTGTTCTCCACCAGTGACTTCTGAAGTTCGGGCTATTTTTACCAGATTCAGCTAAGAATGACTAATTATTTTGCTGCACAGGTGGAAAATATATTGATCTCATCATAAAACTACTTATACTGCACACCTGTGTAATAAACCAAATTCAATGATTGGAGTCGGGTAAATGGAATCAAGGCCATTCAAAGCAGCACTACTTTCTACCGCCGTTCTAGCACTTAGCACCACACTTGTGGGATGTGACAAAGCGCAGAGTGAACCAAGTGAACAAGCAGCAGTGGTAAAACCAGTTAAGCTCGTGTCAGTCGCGTCATTAATGGAGCAAAACAGCAGTAGCTTTCTTGCTCGAATCGACGCAACCAAGCGTGCACAATTGTCGTTTCAAGTCCCAGGTGAAGTTGAAAGCCTAAAAGTTAAAATGGGTGAAGACGTTGCTAAGGGGCAGATTCTTGCAACACTCGACCCACAAGATCTCCAGGTCGCTTACGATGCTGCAAACGCTCAGTATGCATTGGCTGCTGCGCAGTGGGAGCGAGCCAATCAACTGTACAAAAAGAAGCTGATTAGCGCCGCAGAGTTCGATCAGAAAGAGACCAACTACAAGGCAGCGTTAGCGAGCCGTGCTCAAGCCAAAACAGATTTAGATTACACAGAGATCCACGCCCCATTTGATGGGGTGATTTCCTATACCCATGTCAATGCCCATCAAGTGGTTGGCGCGAATCAGCAGATTTTAAATTTGATTGATAACACCAAGTTGGATGTGTCTTTCACTTTGCCTGTGACCTACGTAGAAGCGAATGGAGGTCTAAGCAAACTCAGTGAAGCCAACATGTGGGTCACCATGGACAGTGAGCCGAGTGTCCGTATTCAAGGGGCATTTAAAGAGGTGTCAACTGAACCCAATATTGATACCAACAGTTATCAAGCCATTGTTTCTATTGATCGCCCACAAGGCCGTAACCTTTTAACAGGCATGACGGGTCTGGTTCACATCCAAGAGAGCCTGACGATGGATTACCCAATGTTACCTAATAGTGCATGGATTGAACGTCAACAAGAGTCGGGCGACATCTGGGTGATGAATAGCGAGACCAAGCAAGTGTCAAAAATTACAGTGTCACTTAATTCAGCGCAGCAAGTGGTTTCAGGCCTGGATAAAGAGGATCTTGTTGTCGTTGCAGGCGTGGAAACCTTGTCTGAAGGGCAGATTGTAAAACAGTGGCAACGTGAGGGAGGCATCTAACTATGAAAAAAACAATGATTGCTTTGTCATTAATGGCAGTGACTGCTTTAACGGGGTGTCAGGTTGAGCAGCAGTTTGCAAAAGAAACGCCGCTTTATGTGTCGACTTATGAAGTGCAGCAAGCGGTTCAAAGTCAATTTCGAACCTTTAAAGGGCAGGTCGTCCCTGCAGAGCAGACGCCACTAGCATTTCGTCTTAGTGGAGAAGTCATGCACGTGCTGGTTCAAGCAGGCGATCAAGTTGAAAAAGGCGATTTATTGGCCAAGCTCGATGATCGTAAAGCACGTCAAGAGTTTGATGATGCCGACGCCAAATATGCGCTTGCGCTTAAACAGTTGAAACGTGGTCAAGAATTGAGAAAGCGTGCGATGATTTCTTCAGCCGAGCTGGATGAACTGGTTGCCAATCAACAGTTGGCTGCGGCGCAGTATCGAGCGGCTAAGAACCAATTAGATTACACACGTTTACGTGCACCATTTGATGGCAAAGTATCCGATGTGACCAAAGAGCGTTTTGAACGTGTTAATGCGGGTGAGCCCGTTCTCAGCCTTTACCAAGATGATCAAGTGTACGTGAAAATCAATCTTTCCGATAACGTATTGGCGATGATTAACCCTGACGGCAACGACATTCGTTATCGTCCTTATGCGCACTTCTCCGGTTATGAAGGCAGTCATCAACTGACTTATTTAGAACATACCAGTGAGCCTAATGCTTACAGTCAAACTTACGAGATGTGGCTGACTATGCCGCAAGCTGAGACTCCGATCCTACCGGGTACGAGCGTGAGTGTCGATGTGGATATGGTCCAAGCTGGCATTACGTCTGTGGATGGTTACTTAGTACCGATGACGTCGCTGCAAGCGGGTGATAACACTCAAGAGTTCACGGTATGGAAACTGAATGGCGACAAAGTGACGGCGTCACCTATTTCTGTCACTCAAGTGAATGGATCGGGTGCGATTGCGTCATCTGGTGTCACCCAAGGGGATATCCTCGTGAATTCTAACCTACGAAAACTTCGTAATGGCATGACTGTTGTGACATCGAATGATGCTGCGGAGAAATAATAACAATGAATATTGCAGAATACTCAATTAAAAACAAAGTGATAAGCTGGCTATTTATCACGATTTTAGCCATTGGTGGCGTGACTTCTTTTCTGGATCTCGGCCGTCTTGAAGATCCTGCGTTTACGATTAAAGATGCGATGGTTATTTCGACTTACCCGGGGGCAACCTCGCAAGAAGTCGAAGAAGAACTGACCTATCCCCTTGAAAAAGAAATTCGTCAGTTGCCATACATAGACAAGATTACTTCAACATCATCGAGCGGCATGTCTCAAATTATGGTGAGTATGAAAATGGACTACGGTCCAGATGAGTTACCACAAATCTGGGATGAAATGCGCCGTAAAATCAATGATCTGCGTCCGACGTTACCTCAAGGGGTTCAATCGGTTCAAATCATAGACGACTTTGGTGATGTATTTGGCGTGATGTTAATGTTGACTGGTGACGGCTATGACTATGTTGAGTTGAAGCGTTATGCCGATCTGCTGTCGCGGGAACTCGAGTTGGTCGATGGCGTAGGTAAAGTTGCCATCGCAGGTGACCAGCAAGAAATGCTGTTTGTCGAGATGTCACTTGATCGCCTTGCAGCGATTAACCTAGACATGAATATTGTTGCTGGCCTTTTAAATCAACAGAACAATGTCGTGTCATCAGGCGAAGTGATGGTCAACGGTGAAAGCCTTGCGATCCGCCCAAGTGGTACCTTGAACTCAGTGGAATCACTTGAGAACTTGATCATTCATGGCCGCGATACCGGTAAATTGATCCGTCTAAAAGACGTTGCCACCGTGACCCGCGATATTCAAGAGAAACCGGGTAACGTGATCACCTTTAACGGGAAGCCAGCGATTAACCTTGCTATCTCATTCGCTTCTGGTGTCAACGTAGTTGAGGTCGGTCAACGTATCGATGCAGAGCTAACACGTCTTCAATCTATTCAGCCAGTTGGTGTTGAACTGCATCATTTTTATAACCAAGCTCAAGAAGTTGACACGTCAGTTCAGGACTTTGTGGTCAGCTTAGGTCAAGCCGTGGCGATTGTTATCGTGGTACTGCTGTTTGCCATGGGGGTCCGCAGTGGCATCATCATTGGTACAGTTTTGCTATTGACGGTATTCGGCACGTTCATCTTGATGGATCAGTTTGCGATTGAGCTACACCGTATCTCGCTTGGTGCATTGATCATTGCGTTGGGTATGCTGGTGGATAACGCCATTGTTGTGGTCGAAGGCATTTTGGTTGGCATGAAAAAGGGCCGAACTAAAGTTCAAGCGGCTGGTGATATCGTAAAACAGACGCAATGGCCGCTATTAGGCGCAACCATCATTGCGATTACGGCATTTGCCCCAATTGGCTTGTCACAAGACGCAACGGGTGAGTTTATGGGCTCGCTGTTCTGGGTTCTCTGCTTCTCGCTGTTCCTAAGTTGGGTGACGGCGCTGACTATCACACCTTTCCTCGCATCATTAATGCTGAAAGACTCAGAGAAGCAAGGCGACACGGAAGAAGATCCTTATAAAGGCATTCTGTTCGTTGTGTTCGGAGCGCTGCTTAAGTTTTCATTGCGTTTCCGCTGGTTAACGGTTGCTGGCATGATCGCGATGCTAGTTGGTGCAGTCATGGCGTTTGGTATGGTTAAACAGCAGTTCTTCCCGCCATCAAATACGCCGATGTTCTACGTCGATATGTGGATGCCTGAGGGAACCGATATCCGCGAGACGATTAAGCAAGCGGAGAAAGTAGAAAGCTACATCCGTGAACATGACAAGGTGGAATTTGTTTCGACGACGACCGGGCAGGGGCTACAGCGCTTTGCACTGACTTACCAACCGGAGAAGAGTTACGAGGCATATACGCAGCTTCAGGTACGAGCTTCTGATCGCGAGCAGATGTTTGCTTTGCTCCATGAACTGAATGACAACCTCGCTAAGCAGTTTGATCGACCAACATTCCAGTTCAAATTGATGGAGTTTGGCCCGTCACCCGCTTCTAAGATCGAAGCTCGTATTACGGGCCCTGATCCACAGGTTCTGCGCGATATCGCACGCCAAGTGGAAGATGTGTTACACACAGACCCAGGAGCGAGAAACATTCGTCATAATTGGCGAGAGCGCACGAAAGAATTGGTGCCAGTATTCAATGAGTCCAAAGCGCGCCGTTTAGGCATTTCAAAGCAAGATTTGTCGAATACGTTGCAAATGGCCTTCGGCGGTGCGCCACTGGGTGTCCTTCGTGACGGTACCCACATTCTGCCGATTTATGGTCGATTACCAGAGGCTGAGCGTGTTGATTTTGAGTCACTGCAAAACGTGAAGATCTGGAGTCCGTCATTACAGACATACATTCCAGTCGATCAAGTAATTGATGGGGTACGTTTGGAGTGGGATGAGCCACTGATTCAGCGTCGTGACCGCAAACGTACGCTAACTGTATTGGCAGATCACGATATTCTCAGTGATGATACTGCGGCAAGCCTGTTTGCTCGAATTGAACCAAAAATCATGGAGTTACCACTTCCAGATGGCTACGAAATTAGCTGGGGTGGTGAATATGAGTCCTCAAAAGAGGCGCAAGAAGCGTTATTTGGCTCTTTGCCAATGGGCTACCTGCTCATGTTCGTGATTACTATGTTATTATTTAACTCGCTTAAGAAGCCTTTAGTGATTTGGTTCACGGTTCCGCTGTCTATTATTGGTGTTGCTTTCGGTCTACTTGGAACGAATATGCCATTCAGTTTTACAGCATTCCTTGGTTTGTTAAGTTTGAGCGGTATGATTCTGAAAAACGGCATCGTCCTGCTTGACCAAATTAATTTGGAACTGGATTCAGGTAAAGAAGCTTATCAAGCCGTTGTGGATAGTGCGATCAGTCGTGTTCGACCTGTAAGCATGGCTGCATTGACCACCATATTAGGCATGATTCCACTCGTTTTTGATGCCTTCTTCGGTTCCATGGCAATCACCATCATGGCAGGTTTAGGGTTTGCAACCATCCTGACCTTGATTGTTGTACCAGTGATGTTTGCCATCTTATTCAAAATCAAAGCGCCTAAAAACGCTTAACCTTTCCGTAAGAAAAAGCCCTAGCAATCGCTAGGGCTTTGTTTTTCTTGCTAGTTAATCGACGACGATTGGTCAATTGTCGCCTCGATACTTAAAAGAACTCGTGATCAAAAACGGTATGAAACACCGACGTGTAAACTACCAACAGAAACATTGATATCATCAATGGTATCTTTAATCACGAATGTGTCCATCTCATACGCCAGTCTTACCGTTAACGGTGTCACATGACTTGGTGAGTATTCCACGCCTAAGCCAGAATGGAACGAGTTGTAGTCATCTTTTTCTGAGCCGTGTTTATTCGACACATAATTAAAGGTTGTACGGCCAAAACCAATACTGCCGAAAGGGCGTAAACCATTGTCAAACGTGTAGCCGATGTTGGCAACTAATGAGATTGACGTTGGATCAACAGTAAATTTGTTATTGGTTGAACGGTTGTATAGCTCGCCATACTTTTTGTATTGGGCTTCAACACCAATGACGCGATTTATTTGATATCCGGCGTAGGCCTTGTAGCTTGTATCGTCTGTTCTCAAGTAAATATCATGGAAAATTGCGTCGTCATAAACGGTGGTGGTACCTGTACCAGCGCCAGCGTAAAGGTATGAGTGTGCATTTGCAGCCAAACAGGTATTTGAAGCAAGTAACGGCAAAACAAGCGGAAGTGTAAGTAGTGTGCGTTTCATTTTTATGTGATCTTTGTTCTAATAAAAAACGCTGTGCATTTTAGATAAATTGAGTAAATAATCAAATTTAATTTTTAAGGTCAATAAAATCTACAAGACACATCCAGTTCGAACAGAAAGATAAAAAGGCTGAAACAGAGAAAAACAGCAAGCGCAGGATTCCATGCCGTCCATGGCAACGCTAATCCACGACGACTTCAACTATGACCAGTGCATGATCGCTGGCTTGATTATCTTGAGGGAATTTGGGGTCGATAAGGTGGCGATCAGAGACGTGATATTGGTCTACGGTGCCAATGCAATTGGCGCTATTGGGATCGAAATGATCGGACAAGAGCACATAATCAAGTACATTCGCTTTATCAAAATAGTAGTGAGTCGCTGTTCTCGACTCTGGGAGCCGCTGCTGCAGCTGCCACGCATCGTAAAGGGTGACACTGTCACCTGTTTGTGTTAATGCCTTAAGTTCATCCCTATCTAAGCTCTGGTTGAAATCTCCCATAATGACAGACACTCGGCTCATATCGGCATTTTTGTCGTTCACGAAATGACGCAGACACTGAGCTTCTAAACCGCGCAGCATGGTAGACGCCCATTTCGCAATGCCTAAGCCGTCAAATTCCGTTTCTTCCTGCCGTGATAGCTCAACCGAAAGTGTGGCTCGTTGAGATTTAAAGTGAACGGAATAAACGTCAATGATACCCAGTCTTGGTACGTCAATACTTGATAAGAGTGGCTTGCGGGAGTACTCATAGTTACCCTGTAACCCAACCTGACGCAAAACATCTTGTGGCATCTCAACAGCGGTATGATCAGAGATTGGATAACGTGAGGCAATCGCAACGCCGGGCTGGCTATATAAATGGTCATCGACGATGTGAGGTTCAACTTGAGCTGCAAAGTATGGATACCCCAATTCCTGCATTAAGCACTCTAGTTCATCTGGGCTGAACACTTCTTGAAATGCGACAATATCAGGCGATTGTTCAGCAATGGTTTTGGCAATCCACTGGTTTTTTTGGTGCCACTCTTCTTCAGAGTAGATGTTCATAAACTCGTAAAATGCATTGGGCGGCGCCAGATAATTTAACAGGTTTAGGCTAGCAAATCGCAGTGTCAATTTCTTTGTCATTCTTAAATCCAATTGACTTTATCAAGTCGTTTTTATGCCGCAGGTCTATTGAGTCAAGTCGCTTTCGATTAAGTAGCTTTCGATTCCCCCCAGCCCTTTTCGATTCACTCCAATAACGTTCGAGGAATGGTAACACAACTGAATGTGTAAAATGCGTTCTCGAATCTCTATGTTTCTGAACTGCTTAAGGCTAAATGACCATTCTTTCCTATACTGGATAAAAGGTGCTGACACTCGCGGATAAACGAAAGTTTGAACGGCTTACGATGGCTTAGCGAGAAAGGATCAGCGACTGTTATCCAACCAACTAAGGAAAGAGTATGGGTACAGCTTATAAAAAATTAAGTATAGCGTTAGGTATGGCAGTAGTATTGGCAACCTCCCCACTGAGTTGGGCGCATAAAATTATTGAAACGACCCGTTTGGTTGGGGTCGGCGAAGCCAAGTATCCTGAACGCTTTTCGCACTTCGATTACGTCAACCCTAATGCGCCCAAATATGGCAAAGTGACTTATGGAGAGTTAGGCACATTTGACAGTTTTAATCGCTTTGCGTCTCGTGGTGTCTCTGCTCAGGGCTCAGGTGAACTCTATGATACCTTGATGTTTTCCCCAGCTGATGAAATTGCGACCTATTATCCACTCATTGCTTCCAGTGTTCGCTATCCTGAGGATTACACTTGGATGGAAATCATGATTAACCCTAAAGCACAATTTCATGATGGGGAGCCGATCACCGCGCATGATGTGGTTTTTACCTTTGATAAATTTATGCAAGAGGGTGTGCCTCAATATCGTGTTTACTTTAAAGAGATCAAAAGTGTCAAAGCCAAAGGGGACTACACGGTTAGGATCGAAATGGAAAAACCTAACCGTGAAAAGTTATTCGCTTTTGCACAAACCACACGGGTACTACCGACTCATTTTTGGTACGACAAAAAGCTCTCTGAGCCTTTGAATGTTCCACCTGTTGGCAGTGGTCCGTATCAAGTGTCTAGCTTTAAAATGGGACAGAGTGTGACCTACTCGAAGGTTAAAGAGTATTGGGCACAAGATTTAGCGGTCAATGTTGGTCGACACAACTTTGAGACGATTCAATACGATTATTATCGCGATGATACGGTGATGCTGGAGGCATTCAAAGCGGGGGAGTTTGATTTTCGTTTGGAAAATACCGCGAAGTTTTGGGCAACCTCTTACAAAGGCAGTAATTTTGATAAAGGGTTTATTGTTCAGCAGGAAATTGAACACCAAGAGCCTGAAAGCATGCAAGCCTTCATTTTCAATACGCAACGTGGGCCATTTCGAGACATACGGGTGAGAGAAGCCCTCAATTACGCAATGGATTTCGAGTGGATGAATTCGAACCTTTTCTATGACCAATACACTCGAACCCGTAGCTACTTCCAAAACACTGAATATGAAGCCAAAGGGCTACCTAGTGCGCAAGAAAAGTCGTTACTAGAGGAGATGAAAATCAAAGTCCCTGAGCGTGTTTATGACACGGCTTATCAACCCCCAATCACAGATGGAACAGGGCGAATTCGCGGGCAAATGCGAACCGCTTTTCAGTTACTCAAACAAGCTGGCTGGGAGTTGCGCGACAAAGTGATGACCAATATGGAAAGTGGGCGTCCTCTGCACTTCGAACTCTTAATTTACAGCCCGACCACGGAGCGTATCGCCATCCCTTTGCAGAAAAATCTGCAAAAAATGGGGATCTCCATGCGCATTCGCACGGTAGATACGACGCAATACATCAAACGTCTACGTGATGGCGACTTTGATATGGTGTCGAGCAGCTACAGCGCCAACCTCTACCCAAGCACCAACTTATTGATTGTTTGGCATTCGCAATACATTCGCTCTTCGTACAACACGGCGCAAGTGGTTAACCGCACCTTAGATAAGATCACGCAAAAGATTGCTGAAAATCAAACCAATCCAGAACAGCTCCTGCTTCTGGGTAAGATTTTGGATAGGGTATTGCAATGGAATTTCTACGTCATTCCTCAATGGCATTTGAGTAAGTATCGAATTGCAACATGGGATAAGTTTGAGCGGCCAGAGGTATTACCCAAATACGATCTCGCCCTTGATACTTGGTGGGTTTCAAAAGAAAAAGCCATGAAGCTCCCTGAAAAACGTCGCTAGAAGGAGTTGCTATGCTCGGCTATGCATTAAGACGTTTGATTTTAGTCATTCCGACTCTTTGGGCGATCATCACGATTAATTTCTTTATCATTCAAGTTGCGCCAGGTGGCCCTGTCGAACAAGCCGTGGCGCAGCTGGAAGGGCATCAGTCGGGGATCATGGAGCGTTTTTCAGGAGGGGGCAACGAAGTCTCTCCGAGCGCCAATAATGAAGCGGTATCCGGTTATAAAGGCTCACGAGGCTTAGATCCTGAAGTGATTGCGGAAATCCAGAAGCAATTTGGTTTCGATAAGCCATTACTTGAGCGCTACGGCGAGATGTTGGTGAATTACGCGACCTTCAATTTTGGTCAGAGCCTGTTTAAAGGTGGCGATGTCATTGATTTGATTGTCGAACGTTTGCCGGTCTCAATCTCATTAGGCTTGTGGAGTACATTGATCATCTATTTGATCTCAATTCCTCTTGGGATATCGAAAGCTATTTATCACGGTTCAAGGTTTGATGTTTGGTCGAGTGCCATTGTTATTGTGGGATACGCGATTCCGGGGTTCTTATTCGCGATTATTTTGATCATTGTTTTTGCCAGTGGCAATTATTTCGATTGGTTTCCGTTACGTGGCTTAGTCTCTGCCGATTTTGAACAGATGAATTGGTATCAGAAGATCATCGATTACTTTTGGCATTTAACCCTACCCATTTTGGCCATGGTAATTGGTGGATTCGCGACACTCAGCATGTTGACCAAAAACTCCTTCCTCGATGAAATCAACAAGCAGTATGTCGTGACGGCAAGGGCTAAAGGTTTAGATGAAAAACGCATTCTTTATAGACATGTGTTTCGCAATGCCATGTTGATCATTATCGCTGGTTTTCCTGCGGCATTTATCAGTATTTTCTTTACGGGTTCCATGCTGATTGAGGTCATGTTCTCACTGGAAGGCATTGGTCTATTGGGCTTTGAATCCACGATACAAAGGGATTATCCAGTTGTCTTTAGCTCGCTCTACATCATGACTTTAATGGGGTTGGTGTTAGCCATTGTGTCTGATCTCACTTATATGTGGGTCGATCCAAGGATCGATTTCGAATCAAGGTAACCAATAAATTAAGGTAACCAATGAAACAAGGATGAAAGAGGTGAACAGCAAGAATGCAGATTGAGTTTCAAAACCCGTTAAATCAAGCTCGTTGGCTGAGATTTAAAGCCAACCGGCGAGGATATTACTCCACTTGGATCTTTGTCATTCTTCTATTGATTAGCTTTTTTGCCGAGATAATCGCAAATGATAAGCCATTGTGGATTCAGTTTGATGGCGGGGTCTATTTTCCTATTGTAAATGACTATTCTGAAACGGATTTTGGTGGTGAGTTTGAAAGTTCGGCGGACTACAGCGATCCTTATGTCATAGAACTGATCGAGTCCAAAGGCAGTCTCGTGTGGCCACTAATCCCATTCAGTTATGACACCATTAACTTTGATATTCAAGGTGCAGTACCGTCTGCTCCTGACTCAGTGAATTGGTTGGGAACCGATGATAAAGGACGGGATGTATTGGCTCGCATTATCTATGGCTTTCGCATCTCCGTGCTGTTTGGTTTAGTGCTGACTTTCGTTTCCAGTATTATTGGCGTGATAGTGGGGGCTGTTCAAGGCTATTACGGAGGTTGGCTGGATCTCGCGGGGCAGCGTTTTATTGAAATATGGTCGGGTATGCCAACCTTGTTCTTGTTGATTATTTTGTCCAGCTTTATTGAACCGAGCTTCTCGTGGTTACTTGGTATTATGGTGTTATTCAGTTGGATGACGCTGGTGGGAGTGGTTCGAGCGGAATTCCTGCGATGTCGTAATTTTGATTACATTCGAGCAGCACAAGCACTTGGGGTTGCAGATAGCCGCATTATGCTCAGACATATGCTACCCAATGCTATGGTTGCTTCTTTGACCATGATGCCTTTTATTTTGTCTGGATCTGTCACGACACTCACGTCACTTGATTTTCTTGGTTTTGGATTACCCGCTGGCTCTCCCTCGTTAGGTGAGCTATTAGCGCAGGGCAAAGCCAATCTTCAAGCCCCATGGCTGGGTATTTCTGCTTTCGTTGTACTTTCGTTAATGTTGACCTTGTTAGTGTTTATGGGGGAATCGGTACGAGACGCGTTCGATCCACATGCGAGGGATAACGTATGAGAAAATTGATTTCTGTGAATGATTTAAGCATTGGTTTTCGTCGCAAAGGTCGAGTTCATCCAGTGGTGAAAAACATCCGTTTTACCATTGAAAGAGGAAAAACCCTTGCACTCGTCGGTGAAAGTGGATCAGGAAAGTCGGTCACTGCGCACGCTATCATGCAGCTGCTTCCTAAAGGCAGTACATGTTATTCCTCGGGTAGTATTGAGTTTGATCGCGTCGATCTACTGCACGCAACAGATCGTTATTTAAGGGGCGTTCGTGGTGACAAAATCAGTATGATTTTCCAAGAGCCGATGGTGTCGCTTAACCCGCTGCATAAGATCGGTAAACAGCTGGTGGAAACATTAGCGATCCATCGTGGCATGCGTAAAGCGCAAGCGGAGCCGCTAGCTTTGGAGTGGCTAAATAAAGTCGGTCTACGTTTTCCTGAACAGAAAATCAATGCGTATCCGCATGAGTTGTCAGGTGGGGAACGCCAGCGAGTGATGATTGCGATGGCACTGATCAATGAGCCTGAACTTTTGATTGCTGATGAGCCAACCACGGCTTTAGATGTTTCGGTGCAAGCCCAAATTTTGGAACTACTAAAATCACTGCAAAAAGAGCTGGGTATGGCGATGCTGTTTATCACCCATGACCTCAGTATTGTACGAAAAATTGCTGATGAAGTTGCAGTGATGCAATCTGGGGAGTTAGTTGAAGTGGGCGGGTGTGAGCAAATCTTCAGTTGTCCGGCGCACTCTTACACGCAGCAACTGATCCACTCTGAACCCTGTGGGGAACCAGTTCCACTGCCTGAACCCATGTTTCCATTGCTTAACGTCGAGGATTTAAAAGTCTGGTTTCCTGTTAAGTCTGGATTTTTCCGCCGAACAAACTCTTACATCAAAGCGGTCAACCACTTGAGCTTTGAATTGAAAACGGGTCAAGCGCTTGGCATTGTTGGTGAAAGTGGCTCTGGGAAATCGACAACGGGGCTGGCGATTCTGAAACTGATAGAGAGCCAAGGTAAGATAAAGTATCTCGATCAGGATTTGCAGCTTAAAAACCGGAAACAGTTACTGCCATTTCGACGTCAGCTGCAAGTGGTGTTTCAAGATCCTTATTCGGCATTGAACCCTCGGATGTCAGTCGCGCAAGTTATTGGCGAAGGTTTACGAGTTCATGAGCAGATGACAGAGGCGCAAGTCGACGAAAAAATTTGTGAAGTGATGCGAGATGTGGAATTAGACCCGCAAACGCGCTTTCGTTATCCCAATGAGTTTTCTGGAGGTCAACGTCAAAGGATTGCCATCGCACGAGCGCTGATTGTTAAGCCGAGATTTGTGTTGCTTGATGAGCCAACGTCCTCACTCGACCGTACGGTTCAGGCTCAGGTATTAGAGTTACTGAAATCCCTGCAGCAGAAGTATCGTCTGAGCTATCTGTTCATTAGTCATGATCTTGCGGTGGTGAAATCATTGTGTCATTACACGTTGGTGATGAAAGCGGGTGAAGTGGTTGAACAGGGGTCTACGGAAAGTCTCTTTCACAACCCGCAGCATGCCTACACCAAACAATTGGTAAAGCTTTCGGGGCTGGGGTAGCAATTTGTTTGGTATTCGATTTTATTTGAATATGGGTAAAGCGTTTAGGGGGATAGAAAGTCGTTGAGTATTTTTTGAATACCGTCTTTTTGTTTCATTAAGTGAAGATGATAGTTGAACTGTTCAATAAACTCCTTTTTATACGGGTAATGACTATCGATGGCTGTAAATGCAAGATAACCTTGCTCTTGACTGACCAACGCGGCTAATAGGAACTCTGCATTCGCGGCAAGCTTCCCTTGTTGTTTCAGCCGCTTGGTTTCCCATAAGATCGATAATTTGTCGTTAACATAGCAATCGATTTTTCGCTTCGCCATTCTTAGGATATTTTCGGCATTACTTTTTCCTTCGATGACTTGGATCTTTCCTGCCTTGCGAGCTCTGCTGAAGGCTTCTCCTCCCACAGCGTAAGCTTCATTGATGCCAATCTTAAATTGAAAGTAATCTTCTGGCCAAATTGGAGACGAGGGCAGTAAGTTTTGAATGTGTTTGTTGCAGTAGACCACCACTTCTTCATCCAGTATGGGCAGCGAATAAGGTTGAATATAGAAGCGTTGATTAGCGTAGTAATAGGGTGGCGCTAAAGCAAAGCCGCGTCCAGATTCCAGCATTTTTAATCCACGCTTGAAAGGAATCGGCTCGATTCTGACTTTAAAGTCTTCCATTTGACTGAAGATTTCCGCCAGTATTTCAGGGTATATCCCTGTTGCTTGACCTTCTATTTGGTAGCTGTATGGCGGGTAGGCATCATCGGTATAAACAATGACCTCTCTTTGTTGTTTGGCACACGCCCCCCCTATGGATAACACGATTAAGGTCATTGCCAAGCAATAAGAGTAGCAACTTTGGGTCATACCGACGCCTGTTTCTCATCAAAAGGTTTATTATAACTGTAGTCAATTAACGTAAGTTTTCCGTGAAACTTCCTGAACCTACAGGTAGAATTTACCAAAATTTTAGTAAATGGCGTTCCCCATGAATCATGAAACCGATTACGAGTCTTATCAAGAAGAAGACGTTGAGCAAGACTTCGAACAGGAAATCGAGATAGAAGCGATTGGTATTGAAGTCGATACTCAGCCTATCGAGCTATACAAGGTGTTTAAAATCGCCAACTTGGTTGGCGGTGGCGGTGAAGCCAAACACGTGATTTCTGAAGGGTATGTTGCTGTTAATGGCGAGCTTGAAACACGTAAACGTCGCAAAATGTATGACGGTGATTTTTTTGAGTTTAACCAAGAATATTATGTCGTTGTTTGTGATAACCCGCCGGTAGAGCCAGAAGAGAGGCCTGCTAAGGTTGAAAAAATAGATCAGGCGACTAAAAACACCAAAGAAAAGACGAAGCAAAGCGGCAAGAAACAGTCTCAATCGACTCGCTCAGCGGCGAATTCTAGTAAGAAAAACAGTGCGCCGAATTCAAATAAAGCGGGCAAGACGAGTAAAGCGAGCAAAAGTAATAAAGCCAAAGGTAAAAAGGCGTCTGAGCCAGCGAAAAGCAAAGAGCCGCGTGATCCAAACAGCGGTCGTAGTGCCATCGACTTCTTCTAGGTTATTGATTTATAGTTAGTTCTAGAAGTCTGGAAACCAAAAATATCTACTTAAAAACATCCAAGTAGCGGTTTAGGTTAAATAAAAAGGAGTCATTTGACTCCTTTTTGGTCATTCTAAGGAACTTACCTAGTGCTTTTGTCCTGATGTTACACTTTAGCTTCAAGCAAATATCATTGCAGGCAAATGTTTCGACTAATGAGCGATAATGGATGGTTTTTTCTTTGCTGCAACCAATAACATGTAAATAGCGGTTGCTAGCAAGATCACAAACAAATAGTCCATCAGCCCATGAGCACGACCCATAAATTGCTCTGCTACGATTGGGCCGAATACCGACCCTACGCTATAGCTAAGCAGCATAACTTGCGCAGCGGAAACCATGTACTCTTGGGAGAGAGTTTCACACCCCAAGTCAATCGCAACAGGGTAGAGTGCAAAGCTCGCCATACCCAGCAAGAAGAGCGCGACGGCAAATACTGGGATCGACGTATTGAACAAGGTTAAGCCAATAGCAAATAGACCCAGTAAACAGAAAAACGCCATTAACAGGGCTTTGGGGATTTTACCTGAGAATGCACTCGCGATCGGTTGAACTGCCATCCCCCCTAAAATGACCAAAGACATTAACTTGCCAATGGTTTGTTCATCGATGTTTCGATTGATCATTTCCACTGGAAGTAAGCCATACACTGCGCCTAGCATTAACCCTGAAACGATACAGCCAATGATAGCAGCATGATTTAACCGTTTGATTTGATCGAAAGACAAACTTAGAGTGTGTTCACATCGCGGTGCTTGGCTTGGGATCAAAATTAGGACGGCAATCGCCATGACATTCATTGCAATGACACTGACAAAGGGCCAATAACTAAGGCTATCAATAATACTCATTCCTAACTGACCTAGTGCCGAACCGCCGTATAACGCAATCATGTACAAGCTAAGTCTTTTGCTTCTTGATGCGGCCTCGCCACTCATTAACCACGATTCGACGATCACAAAAATCCCAGCCACCGCGATACCAGCAATGAGACGAGAAGCTACCCAAAAGTAAGGGGAGACGATGGTCGCGATCGCAAGAATCGTGATGCTGAAGAGGCTCAAACAAACGATGAAAGCATGTTTATGATCGAAGCGCTTTAAGACTTGTTCAATGACAATTGCCCCGATTAACAAACCCAAATAAAACGCACTCGCCAGCCAACTTGACACACTGGAGTCCATCCCTGCGTTGTTCACCAAAATAGGAAGAAGACTCATCATATACCCAGACGCAATGGCATAGAGAGACAGTGCCAAAATAGGTACAAAAATACGCTGGTTGTGTTGAGTTGAAGTCATGGTGTTCAACGTCGTCGCCTCATTGTTGGAGTGATAGTAATGACCGTTTGTTAAATCGGGAGCGCGACTATGCCGTAAAATCCCCATCTGGGTACAACGAAAGGTTTTTACTGTTTCGACAAAAAATGGTTATGAATCGTGACGAGATCTTACTTGTTCTATCACATGCATTTTGAGTTCAAGTTTCATATCGTTTTGTTATTTGTCTCGATGTCTTGACTATGAAGTGTTCTAAGGTGGTATGTATACCCAAGTAACCTCGAGATGCTAGGTTCAGCGAGAACTGCTTGGTTGGATAGCAAGGCATCGCTTTGCAGATCTAGTGGCTCTAAATCAAGAAGCGATAACACAGCTAGCGAGCCAAGCAGACTCGCCCTTTGGGAGCCTATCACTGGCTCCACTTCTGCGTTAGAGGTATTGAAAATAGAATGCTATTTCCTTCACCTCTGCCTTGAATTGAAACCAGTGACAAGGCTCTGAAAACGGCATCTTGAAGTCACTTGGGTATATCCGGGAGGGGGATGTTGCAGAGGTATGGTTGTGTGATGCGATTGCTTGTTTGCATGGGATTATCCTTGCAGTCTTCACACATTAAAAAATGGAGAGAAAATGAAAAAGCGCATCATCATGACACTTACGTTTCTTCTTTTATCTTGTAATACTCAAGCGGGATCAAACGAACTAGTGTTGAAATATTCTGACTTTGGTCCTCAGGTTATTGCGTACGAAATCATTGAAATGGCGTGGTGGCAGTGGAATGAACATGGTGACTCGAGACCGACAAACCACGATATCCGTGTCGTTGTGTACAAGAGTATTGACCTTAAAGAGATTATGAGAAGGTATCCTGTAGTTGAATCTAAGCAACAAGATTATCGATATGTGACATACCAAGACGCTATTCAGTTTCTGAATGATAAAGTGCAAGAAAATACCGTACCTGCAGTTACGGAAAGGTTGAAAAATACTTTAAATTTACTGGATGAAAAGTTCGGTGAATAGGGCAAATAAATTGGGTTGAGACGATAAATTAACGGCTTCTTAGACCTTTAAGTTGTGCGACCTACCCAGGCCGCACAGAATCTTATCTTCAATTAAGAGACCATCTCGATTGAAGAACAAGCTTATTTGGTCAGTGCTTGATTAAGCCACTGATCAAATTGTCCTTTAGGCAGTGCACCATTGATCATGTCGACGCGTTGTCCGCCTTTAAACACCATGATGCAAGGGATTGAACGAATCTGGTATTGTGCCGCGATCATCTGTTGAGCTTCGGTATCCACTTTTAGAAAACGAACATGACCAGCGCGCTCCTTGGCGACATCGTCGAACACAGGGGCAAAACCCACACATGGGTTACACCATGGTGCCCAGAAATCCACCACAACGGGCTGCTCACTGTTTAAGACAGATAGAAAGTTATCAGGCGTTCCTTCGATAGGCGCGCCATCAAGTAATGCAGTTTTGCATTTTCCGCAGGCGGGAGATTCTGACACTCGCTCAACAGGAACGCGGTTCATGCCCGAACATGACGGACAACGGGATTTAAAAGAAGACATAACTTACCTTTTTATTTTTGTATTAATGCTGCTCTGATATGAGGACTTTATCGAAGGCGCTCATTGCTCAAACTTTGTTCTGGACTTACCAGATAGCGACATTCAGCGTATACTGATGAAGTTCTATCGCAAAATCATGCGTGTTCAATATAACAATAAATAGGATTCAAATGACAAAATACTTTGCTGAAATTACGGGGTGGGGCAAATGCTTACCACCAGCGACTTTGTCTAATGATGATTTGAGTACATTCCTTGATACGTCCGATGAATGGATAAGCTCAAGAACCGGTATCCAAAATCGACGTATCAGTCATGTGGATACATCAGATATGGCCACGGTTGCGGCACGCCACGCTTTAGCTCGTGCTGGCCTTGAAGCATCCGACATTGACTTGATTATAGTTGCGACATGTTCTCCTGATTCATTGATCCCTAACATTGCGTCAAAAGTGCAACAGAACCTTGGTATTCGTTCAGCGGCGGCTTTTGACTTGAATGCCGCATGCACAGGCTTTGTTTACAGCTTGGAAACGGCGACTCGAATGATCCAAGCAGGCAGCTACCAAAACGCGCTTGTTATTGGGGCTGAAAGACTGTCGTTTTATATTGATTGGACCATGCGCGATACGGCTGTTCTCTTTGGCGATGGCGCGGGCGCTGTGGTACTGAGCAAAACACAGCAGCAAGTTGGTCTGCAAAATGCTCAGATTGGCTGTGATGCTAAAGGCCGCGATATTCTTGCTGTACCTAAGTTCGGTACTTGCATGGATCGCTTTGCCGCAGATAATGGCTATTGGGATTTTAATTTTGTCGGCACTGAAATCTTCAAGCGTGCAGTAAAAGGGATGGGCAGCGCCTCTTCTCGCGTCCTCAAGCAAGCGGGGGTGACGAAAGAAGAGATCGATGTGGTGATCCCACATCAGGCGAATATACGCATCATTCAAACTCTATGTGAAATGTCTGGTATTGAGTTAGACAAAGCCTTTGTCAACATTCAAAATTACGGTAACACGTCTGCGGCTACCGTGCCTATTGCCCTGTGTGAAGCGCTAGAGCAAGGAAGAGTGAAAGCCGGAGATAACCTATTATTGGCCGCTTTCGGCGCGGGTCTTACTTGGGGAGCCGGCTTAATCAAATGGGGTGACCGCGTAACACCAATCGCAGAAAGTGATGCCACTTTACCTGAGTGTGACCAGTCAGCACTGCAACTGCTTCAGAGTGCGATCGAGCACTGCAAGACGCGTCGTGAATAAGTTAGGAATGTAAACAAAGAGCGAAGGCGATTGCCGCCTTTGCTTTTTCTCGTTGATTGAATGATATCAATGAAGTCAGGTAGGCAGTCGACATCTAACTGAGTAATATCTGTGCAATCAAGCCGCTGTGAAGCAAGAGCAAATCTCGTTTCAAGAGATTGTGTGTTTACCATTGATGCGAGAAAAGCTACATTCCACCTACTAAAATCAAAGATTTTGGTCGGCTATCTACGCTATTAATACAGCGAGTGATTTACAATCGACCAAGTTAGAGAGCAAGAATGACCAGTCCAGAAGTACAAGAAGACATCAAAACCGAAGCAAAATATCTCATGGCGATCAAAGGTGGAGCACGCTGTTTCCCTTATGACTCACAACGTGACCGATTCGATCTCCTGCATTCTGCTGAAACCAGTATTCGCCCCGATCTCAATGCAAACGCGATTGTTATCAACCAAGAAAACATCGCGATTGCGACGCAATTCCCTTATCCGTATCAAATCGAAGCGCATCTCCAGATGTTAGTGGATAACCGCACCCCTGTGTTGGTTGTGCTAGCCAGTGCAACGGATATGAAAGATCACAAACTGCCGGATTATTTCTCGCAGAACCTTCCGTTAGGATTTATCAACACCACGGTGGAACACCTCGAAACAAAAGATCTTGGTACTGACATTGAAGCTAAGATTTACAACATGAGTATTACCGGTTACAGCGCCGACGTGGAAGTGCCCGTGATTCATGTTCACAACTGGCCCGATCATCAAACGGTAAGCTCAGAAGCAACCATGAATTTGGTCAACTTAATCGAATCGACCATTGCCAGTAAGCGAAGTTTTTATGCTGAGCGAGGCAGTCGTGCAGTGAATGATCCGAAACGTATGTTGCCAGTCATCCACTGCCGTGCAGGTGTGGGGCGCACGGGGCAGACCATCGCAGCCATGGTGATGCAACGTAATAAAGAACAGCCGCTTCATGTGATCATGCGTGAATTGCGCCATTCGCGTAACGACTTTATGGTCCAAACGCGGCCGCAAATGGAAACATTGGTTGAAATTGACCGCAATGGTCGAAAATAAGACACTCAATACCGCGACCATGTGTCGCGGTTTTTTTTCTCATATGCTAGGTTAACTCTATTGGAGTAAGTACCTAACAAGAAAGGATATTCTATGAATTTTAGAGCGGACATTGGCATTTTAGACATATTAGGCCACCTAGTGATTTGGTTGCTTTTATCAATCATCACTTTTGGAGTCGCATTACTTTTCTTTCCGTACTCATTTTCCAAGTTCATCTTAAACCGAACCAGTATCGTGGATAGTCAGGGGATTGAGCGTCAAGTTGAGTGTGACATTGATCTGTTTAGTAACCTGGGCCACGTGTTGCTTTGGTTTGTTATTTCAATTGTGACTTTCGGAATCGGTTACATATTCTATTTCTATCGTGTATGGAATTACGCGTTAAACAATTCTCACGCGAGATAGAACGCGCAAGGTGAATCGTTTGGGCGTGTCAGACGTAAGCCTCTGATCGAAAGTGTCACTTAGATAGCGGTAATAAGGAATTTTTTGTGTTTAAAGTAATGGGTCTTGCAATGGGTCTTTTGGCTTTCTCATCAGCGTCGAATGCGATGGTGATTTCATGCCATGATGCACCTGAAAAAGCAGTATTAGAGTTGCCAGCTCCAGGCGATAAGTTTGCGCATGTGGCTTGTACAAAATACGGTCATCTGTTGAATTCAACAGAAGATTGGCTGTGGAATAAAACAGACGGCTTTTCCCCTGTGTTTTTCCCAGCACAAATGGTGACTCGTAACCCTAAACAGGTTAACCATGATTATCACTTCACCGATTTCGCCGTCAATCGCCTTGATACTGCGGCGGCAAAAGGTAAGTGGAAAATCATGAAAAGTGTTTACGATTCCTCCGATCTTTCTGATTTAAAAGCGGTTGAAATTGTGGCAAAGAACAACCATGGCGGTGAGCATAAGATTTACTTCTTTAATAACGATTGGGGATACAGCTGTAGCCCAACCTGTAAGCCTGAAAATGCATTTATCATCATGCATAAAAATAAAGAAGAGCTTGAATGGTAAGCGTTAAGTCTCCTTAAGCAAATGCTCATTCTGTTCATATAGGCTCGAAAGGTTTCTTTTGAGCCTTTTTGTTTTCAGCCCTAAACCACCTACTTCAGTAGGTGGTTATCATCCGCTTCGGCTTTGCCTGTAAAACTACTCATGCTAAATGCATCTTTGATTTTTCCAGAAGTCAAAGAGGACAAATATCATGAGTAGATACAATCAAGCTTCCCACGTATTTTGGCGTTGTCAATACCATATAGTGTGGACGCCAAAGTATCGATTTAGGATCTTGAAAGGCAAAATAGCCTTAAAGCTATTTAGCAAGTTTCCTCACCTTAGGAAGAACAGGCTTTGGGGTAATCATTTTTGGCAAAGAGGCTATTTTGTCGATAGTGTTGGAATCAATGAAGAAATAATACGCCGATATGTAAGGCATCAAGAGAAGCAAGAGCGAGTAGAGCAGCAGCAATTGGCGTTGGACTAAACAAAGGCCCCCTTTTAGGGGGCTCACACAAAGCCACCTTCTTTAGAAGGTGGTAATTTACATCAGGCAATTTTACAATGACCTAATGCCTTTTACTTAAATCTAATTGTATAAATAACCGTTGCAAACGCCTGTCATAGAGATAAATCAAGCCAACACACAAACTGCTCATTAACAAAGTGTGCCCTTGAGGCATGAGGATCGCAAGCGCGATAGCCAGTAAGGTAATGGCTTCCATGGATACAAACATCCATTTTGCTTTTTGGTTGAGATATCGTGAAAGAGTGTCAAAAGCAAAGGCGGTCACCAGCCCACCTGTTTTATAAAGAGAAAGCTGTACTGCATTATCCAGTTGTACCAAGTTTCTCACAGTAATGGCATACCACTGGTCCTGATGGAAAAATAATGTGTGTTGCTGCGATTGTTGGCTATGCAACGTATCGACGCACTTCCCATTAACACAGACATCAAATTTGTTCCCAAACCGTGACTGAATCACCACATCCAAACCATCTACGAGTAAGTAAAGTTTCTGATGCGCCCACATAAAAGTCGGTTTAACCGCAACTCCTAGCTCACATCGAGGACGTTGCTCAAATTCGTCGGGGAGCGCATCGACATCACGAAAGCTGATCACATAGCGGGTGTCTATCTGTTTCTGATACAGAAAACGGCCTAAAGATTGATTAATTTGCGCGATGTAGTCATTAGAGTTCGGTAAGTAGAGCCCTGCACAGGAATCAATCACAATTAATGGAACGTCATCATCGCTTACCAATGACACCTTTAGCGATACTGGTCGCCCATTTTGGTCTTTAGTGCTGAGTTCTTTCAGTGGCGAGAGTAACGGCTCCTCATCGACCCATTGCTGCGTGAACGCTTTTGCTTGTTGGGAAGAGCAAGTCGAAGAGCTAGGAGCAGGAAACACAATGAGCAAGCGACCAAAATTACAATCTCTGGCTGTGTATTGATTGTCGAGGTTATTGAGATGTTCGGCGCGAAAGTGGTAACAACAGCTTGAGTAGTCATTGATGGCGGGGATGACCAAATCAAACGCTTCTAATACACCGGTATGGTGCTGTTGTGCGTACTTTAATGCATGGATAAGCCCTGATGGATATTCGCGAGAACGATGACTGTTAATGCTTTGATTCAGCAGTTCAAGCAAAGGGCTTACCTTGTTGCGAGGAACGTACATACCGGTGCGATAGTTTCGCTCGTTACTGACACCGGCACTTGCAACGCTAGGAAAGAACTCGGAAAAACAGTGGAAGAATTGATGCCAATCGATCTGAGTTAAATTGAGAGAACGTGTTAACTGTTCAATAGTGGTGTTTTGCTGATAATAATAAGGGTGGCGATAACCTAAGATGGCAGCGGCGCAGAGCCCGAAATGCGTGTCAAAATGTAGATCGGCGGTTTGCTTTAGCAGTGTCGGGTAGAGGGTATTTTTAAGGTGCTCGATATCAGGCTTGATATGAGAAAGATTTTGTACCCGTTGCTCAATCAACTCAGGCTTTTCTATAACGTCTTTAATTAGGTATTGAATGTCTTTTTCATCCACAGGGATGTAAGTCGTGTCTACGCCCATCGGTCACCCTATTTGTTGCTCAATTGTTAACTGTAGTATTTACCATTAGCTTAGCAGGGGATCGTGAGGGTTGCTGAGTTCTATTGTTTGGGGGAATGGAGGGTGTATGGAGGATGAGGGGGGCAAAAAATGTCACAGCCACTTTTAGTCGCTGTGACGAGTCGCTATGACTTTTATATCGCTTTTACCATGTCAGTTCTGGATCGATACATTCGTAAATTTGGTAAAGGCTTTCAGGGCGGTCAAACAAGGAGAGAGTAACGCTGGCCATTTCCGTACGATGGATAAGACCATGCACTTCAACTCGTTGCGTTAAGCGACCGGTGCCTGTGAGTTCACCATCTTTTAAGCCGCCCGGCCGAACGATAGTGTAAGGCAAGTTACTAGAGTGAAGCCAAGCTTCCGCAAGCGATTTCTCTCTCACGACTGCACCAAATGCCTGACGAGAGCGATCGGATAGGTACTTCCATGATTCACCACACCCAAGGGAAGTGATCAAAATAAAGCGCTCAATCGGTTTGTTACTCAGCGCATCGATCAGGTGTCGATGACCAAGATAATCGACAGGAATATCCGCTTTAAAGCTTCCCATAGTGGATATGATGCGAGCGTTATCAGGCAGTTGTGATACGACTTGTTCCACTTGAATGGCTTGGGTTGCATCACAAGCGATATGGGTAATTTGATGTTTTTCTAGATAAGGGTTTTTCTCTGGGCGACGCGCAATAGCGATAATCGGGTGGCCTAACTGATGGTAATGCTCGACCATAGCAGCGCCTAAACCAGAGGAGGCACCCCATACAACAATGGTGTTCATTTAATTCTCCAATCGATAATGAGAATAATTTACATCAATGTCATCAAAAAGCCTATATTTACTTCGCTATTGCGGGAAAATCGAGATTTGGGTATTTTTGAAGTGAACGAAGGATTTACTTCATTTTCAATGGGATATTGAATCCAATAAATCGCGCTAAGGAGAAGCAATGGCCGATCATATCGCTACTATCGAATGGACACGCCAACCCGATGAAGTGTTCAGTGATAATCAATACAGTCGGGGTCATGTTTGGCATTTTGATGGCGGTATCAGCGTCGCAGCGTCGTCTTCTCACCATGTAGTGCCCCTACCATATTCTGTAGAAGAAAATGTGGATCCTGAAGAAGCTTTTATTGCCGCTATCTCAAGCTGTCATATGCTGACCTTTCTTGGCATAGCGGCAAAGCGTCGTTACGTTATAGACAGTTATGTCGATGAAGCCGTCGGCGTGTTAGGCGACATTGGTCGAGGGCGTAGCGCAGTGAAGCAGGTGACCTTACGCCCTAAAATCGTTTTTTCAGGTGATAAGCAGCCGTCTCGTGAACAGTTAGAAAAGTTGCATCACTTGGCTCATGAACATTGTTTTATTGCCAATTCGGTGACGACTGAAATCATAACTGAAATCGTAGAATAAGTTGGCGAGGAGTTTGGTATGGAAAACGTCACTGTTTAAAAATACGTGGGTCAAACTCAAACTCCAGTTTTTCATGCTTGCTGAATATTTTTGCCATTTCTGGATGATTTGGGTTGACGACGTAGTTCTTATCACGTGGTGATATAGTAGATGGCACTTGTAACGCAGCGTATTCAGGAAATGGGGTTGTTAGAAATTCATCGCCTATAAGTTGGGTGCTTTCATTCGCGGGTATTGCGCGCCAACTTGAAGGTAAGTCCTCTTGATCAAGAGTGACAATCAACGCCTCAGGCATTTCAATGCGATAAAGGTCATATTGAGTAATGATGCTGGGATCATTATTAACGTGCACAAACACTTCCAGTGAACAGAGGGATTCGGATTCAGCAAAATAGAGTGCTTCCGTTCCTTTTGAATTCCAGCGACCACCAAAAAGCTTGGCACCAATTGGGCTAAAGGGAGTGGAAGCAAACTTCTTTTGAGTCAGCCTATACAGCTTCATTAAGAAAATACCCCATGCTCCAGTCTACCAATCAAGTCTTTCACGATCTCAAAATCCACACTGGTTGCCACCATATCTAAAGGACGCTTCCCACCTAAGCCATACACCGACTCTCTTAACCACTCTAATGCTCGCTGTTCGTCATCAAACAATTCAGTGGCAAGTTTTATAAGCATAGCCAGGCGATACATCGCATCACTTTCTTGTGTGCTAAATCGCTCTTCATTCTTTAGCCGACGTTTAATCGTGCTTACGGGGATATGAGTGACACGATGAAACTCGCTTTGAGACAAGTTTGCTCGCTCAACGATTTTTGTGTAAACCTCAGTTTTGAAACCTTGATGCACCGCATCGGTACGTGCGGTATTTGCGTCTTCAATTCCAAGGCTGAACCAAAAGTCGTTCTTCATATTTCCTTTCGGTTTAAAGCTTTTCAATTGGGTCGGCGCCATCAGCGTACTCCTCAATGTACTAGCCCATATGGTCTGGTAATTCTTGTTCATATGGACTATTTATTCAACTGTATATAAAAACAGTATTAGATGGCATTAGCGAGTTTACTGATATACGCGAGTGACTTCAAGGTACTGACTTCAAAGAAAAAGGAGCACATAACGTGCTCCTTTTCATATATAAATGGGTATTGCTTAATCTTGAGCAAATTTGAAAGTGCGATATCCGCCTAGTAAGTTCCTTGCCTCAAAGCCGTGATTGACCAATTGACGATAAGCGACGTTACCACGTAACCCAACTTGACAATAAATCACGATTTCTTTGTCTTTTGGTAGTTCGTGCAGGCGGTGACGTAATTGATCAACGGGGATATTAATGGCACCGTCAATAAATCCAACGTTCTCAAGTTCACTTGGGTTACGCACATCCAGTAACACTTGATTTTCCTTGAGGGAGGTTATTTGGTCGAAATGAATCGATTTCAGATCGCCTTTCATGATATTTGTCGCGACAAAGGCGGCTTGGTTGATCACATCTTTGGCTGAGCCAAATGGCGGAGCATAGGTTAACTCGATATGCTGAAGCTGCTCAACGGTCATTCCTGCACGTTGTGCTACGGCTAAAATATCAATACGTTTATCGACACCATCTTTACCAACGGCTTGCGCGCCAAGCACTTTACCGGTCTCTGGGCTGAACAGTAATTTGAGCGAGACGACTTCCGCGCCTGGGTAATAGCCAGCATGGCTAGCAGTATGGACATACACTTTTTCAAATGGAATGTTGGCTTGTGTTAACTGCTTTTCATTTTTGCCCGTGGAGGCAACGGCTAAATCAAAGACTTTGCAGATCGCCGTTCCTTGGGTGCCTTGGTAAGTTTCATTTCGACCCAGCATATTATCTGCAGCTAAGCGGCCCTGACGGTTTGCGGGCCCTGCCAGCGGAACGAGGGCAAGCTCGCCAGTGACGAAATCTCTGTCTTCGACGGCATCTCCTACGGCAAAAATAGCAGGATCACTGGTTTCCATACGATCGTTGGTGAAGATCCCACCAGATGATCCCAGTTGTAAGCCTGCTTCCGCAGCAAGCTTATTCTCAGCACGAACACCCACCGCCATGATCAATATCTCTGTAGTGAGTGTTTCGCCGCTACTCAGGGTGAGAGTCAGTGAATCGCGTTGTGTATCGTTTTGGTGATACTCGACAGCTTCCAGTGCTTGGTTGAATTTTAGATCAACCGACTTTTGTTTTAACTCCGCATGAACCAGACCCGCCATTTCACGGTCGACGGAGGTCATCACTTGATTTTCTCGCTCAATGAGCGTGGTTTTGATGCCGAGCTGGTGGAAGGCTTCGATCATTTCTAAACCGATAAAACCACCGCCAACAACCGTCGCATGGGTCGGTCGATTGGATGATAACGTCTCTAAGATTCTATCCATATCTGGGATATTTCGCAGCGTATGGGTGAGAGGGTTATCAATACCTGAGATGTTAGGTACGACCGGTGCAGCGCCCGGACTTAATAAAAGAAAGTCGTAACGCTCGGTATATTCAGTGCCATCGAGGAGATTGCGAACATGTACTTGCTTATGTTCTCGGTCGATGGAAATCACTTCATTCATAACACGGACATCGACGTTGAAGCGTGCAAGGAAGCTTTGAGGTGTTTGTAATAACAGTTTGCGGCGATCTTGGATATCACCACCTATATGATAAGGCAATCCACAGTTAGCGAAAGAGACAAACTCGCCACGCTCGAACATAATGATCTCAGCGTCTTCGCTGAGGCGGCGTGCTCGTGCCGCAGCGGAAGCCCCGCCAGCCACACCTCCGACAATAACGATTTTGGTCATAGTGTTATTCCGATAAATAGTTGTTAAAGATAGCAATGGCAGAACTCTAACACTTTACTTTAGCAAATGCTAATTGAAATTGAGCTAAATGCACAAAAGCTAAATAAGCATTGACTAATTTATATTTATTAGTACCATCTAATTTAGATGTGAATTTATTTTAATGTCCTGATGTTAACGACCAAGTCAAGGATCAAGGTAAAGGGGAAGCGATGAGTGAAGCTGAATTAACACAGACTATGGACCTGACGCAAATGCGTGAGCAAGCAGGGGATGTCGCTGACATATTAAGGGTGGTAGCGCACCCAGAACGATTAATGGTGGTGTGTCAGCTGACGGCTGGTGAGGTTGGTGTACGTGAACTCCAAAAAGATTCAACGTTAAGCCAATCGGCGTTTTCACAACACCTTTCAGTACTTCGAAAGCACAATATCATTCGCGCCCGTAAAGAAGCGCAACAGGTGTATTATCAATTAGCGGATGAGCGCATGCGCCAATTAATACAAAGCCTCCACGGTATTTTTTGCTCAAATAACCAATCAAAATAATAAACATGAAGTAGGCGCAATAAGCGGACGACATATTGCATACTCTTCAACCTTCACATAGGAAAAACTCATGAAATGGATGCAGGCTGGCTTGCTCTTTATCTCACCATTACCACTTGTCGCTCATGCATTAGTCGATACCGATTCCAATAATAACGAGAAGCTATCAACCTACCAAGTATCGATGCAGGCAGTCCCCAATGTGATTCAACTTAATGGTGTGATCCAAGCGATAAGTCAAGGTACGGTTGCCGCTCAAACGTCTGGAACCGTGGTTGAGGTCTTTGCCGATGCCAATGATCAAGCGACTAAGGGGCAAATGTTACTCAAGTTAAGTAACGTTCAACAGACCGCTGAGCTTGAGATGGCAAAGTCTCAACTCGCCAGTGCTCGAGCAACATTTCTTGAAGCTAAGGTTCAGCTCGAGCGCCTGAGTCAATTAGCGCCTCAAGGCGCGATTTCACCGGAGCAATTGGATCAAGCCAAAGCAAGAGAAAAAAGTGCCAGTGCTGCCGTTAGTGCTGCAAAAGCCGCTATCGCGAAGGCGCAAGAAAACTTAGGGTATACTGAAGTAAAAGCGCCTTATGCAGGTGTCGTGACGGCACGACACGTGGAGTTGGGCGAGAGTGTGACGATTGGGACACCGCTATTCAGTGGCTTTGCACAACAGCCATTAAGAGTGGAAGCTCAGTTACCACAAAAGTATCGCTATACGGCAAAATCTGTGGAGCAATTTCGGATCTATCGAGGCGATACGTTTGGTACAGCATCATTCACTCAGCAGCCACAAAAGTTTGAGATATTTCCTTATGCAGAGCAAGGCTCTCATTCATTTAAGCTTCGCCTCGACTTGCCCGAAAACTCGATGATCGGCGTTCCGGGAGAGTGGGTTAAGGTTGATTTTCAATATGGCCAGACGCAACGCCTGTTAGTGCCGCAAAGTAGTGTGATTCGTCGTGGTGACTTAAGCACGGTTTACCGTTTAAATCGTGATGGAAAAGCGATCCTCAATCCAGTTCGGATTGGAGAACGACATCAAGGTTACATTGAAGTGATTTCGGGTTTATCCGTTGGTGACCAAGTGATTCTATTTAATCCAGATGAGCGCCAAAGACAAAAACTTGAGGCAGGCCAATGAATCATAAATTAGGGCTTTCAGGGAAAACAGCGGCTCTTTTCCAACATTCTGCCATGACTCCTCTATTAGCAATGGTCGGTATCTTAATGGGTGTCTTTGCCATTTTGGTGACGCCAAAAGAAGAGGAGCCACAAATTGATGTGACTTTTGCCGATGTCTATATTCCGTTTCCAGGCGCTACGCCTGCTGAAGTTGCCAGCTTAGTCACAACACCTGCAGAGCAGATTTTGTCAGAAATACAAGGCATTGACACACTGTATTCATTCTCACAACCGGATGGTGCATTGATCGTGGCCATTTTTGACGTTGGCGTAAGTCGCAATGATGCTGTGGTGAGGATTTACAATCAGTTATATTCCAACAAAGACTGGATGCCTCACGGTACTGCGGTGCAAGAGCCTATCATTAAGCCGCGTGGTATCGAAGATGTCCCCATTATGACGCTCACTTTATCCGCTAAAGGGCACAGTCTGTTAGATACTCAAGCTCTCACTGATATTGCTTATGGTTTAGAGACAGAGTTGAAGCGAGTGAAAGGCACGCGAGACATCTATACTATCGGTGGTCATACTGGGATTGTGGATGTCCGTTTAGACCCGACGAAAATGAATGCGTTTGGTATCACCGTTGACGATTTAAATCGAGCTATCCCAGATGCCAATCAACGTTCTAATTCCATGACGTTAACAGAAAACAATCTGACGTTGCCGATAAGAGTGGGCGACTTCTTACAAAGTGTCGGTGAAATACGTCGTTTAGTTGTACGCGTTCATGACAATGGTCAACCGGTGTATTTGGAAGATATCGCTGACATTCATATGGCAACGGGGACGCCAACACAACGAGTATGGACGACGCAAAAGCAGAATGCTCAAATCACGAATATAGTGCCAGCTGTGACGATCGCCATTGCCAAAAAGGCGGGCGAAAATGCCGTTGAAGTTGCTCACGCTGTAGAAAAGCAAGTCAACAGTCTGCAAAATCAGCTCATTCCACAAGGTGTCCAAATCGAAGTGACACGTAATTATGGACACACTGCCGCAGAGAAGAGTAACACCTTGATTGGTAAGCTGGCATTTGCCACTTTGGCGGTGGTTTTGCTTGTTTGGCTGACGATGAGCTGGCGTGAAGCGATTGTGGTTGGCATTGCCATTGTTGTCACATTAATGATGACGCTGTTTGCCTCATGGGCGTGGGGCTTCACCTTAAACCGCGTTTCTCTGTTTGCGTTAATTTTCTCGATCGGCATTTTAGTTGATGACGCGATTGTGGTTGTTGAAAACATCCACCGCCACATGGCGATGGGGCAACGTAAGTTGTCACAGCTGATCCCCATCGCTGTCGATGAAGTGGGTGGCCCGACAATTTTAGCGACATTTACCGTTATTGCCGCTCTATTGCCCATGGCGTTTGTGTCGGGGCTGATGGGGCCTTACATGAGTCCGATTCCAATTAACGCCTCAATGGGGATGCTGATATCATTAGCGGTTGCCTTCGTTTTATCGCCATGGTTAGCCAGACAATTACTCGCAGGCCAAAAAGCGCATCAACAACAGTCTCTTGATTCTTTGTTTACTCGAATCATGTCACCATTTGTTCTTTCGCCAAAGCAATCTTTATACAGAGGGTTGCTTCTGATTGGGGTGGTTGGCGCTATCGCACTTTCCGTCTTACTGCCCGTCATGCAGTCGGTGGTGCTTAAAATGTTGCCGTTCGATAATAAGTCTGAGTTTCAAGTCGTATTGGATATGCCTGAAGGGACATCGTTAGAACAGACGCAGAGGGTGTTGATCGAGCTTGGTGATGAGTTATCAGATGTAGAGGAGGTCAAAGGGTATCAAATTTATGCGGGCACCTCAGCACCAATCAATTTTAATGGCTTAGTGCGTCACTACTTTGTGAGGAATCAGCCTCATCAAGGCGATATTCAAGTCAACTTATTTGAGAAAACGGCGCGAGAAAGAAGCAGCCATCAAATTGTGAGTGATCTTCGGTCGAACTTGAATCAGATTGCGCAGCAATATGGCGGCAAGCTAAAAGTGGTCGAAGTGCCACCCGGCCCACCAGTATGGTCACCGATACTTGCCGAAGTATACGCCCCTACGCATGAACAACGTGTCGCGGCAAGTCGTGCCATTAGAGGTATCTTTAATCAAACCCAAGATATTGTCGATGTCGATATATACCTTGCTGAGGATCACAGCCAATGGCAAGTCGCGATCGATCGAACGAAAGCCGCTCAACTTGGTGTAGCTTATGCGACGGTAGTAGACAGTATCGCCACTATGGTGAGCGGCAAGCCCGTTACTTATCTCTATACCGCACAAAATAAATACGCGACGCCAGTTCACTTACAAGCCAAGGAAAGCTCGAAACTCGACTTATCACAACTGCTCACATTGAAGGTGAGAAGCGCTACGGGTCAGAGTTATCCAATTTCTGAACTCGTGCGTGTGAATCAAGTACCTGCGGATCAATACATTGTTCATAAAGATATGGTGCCAATGGTCATGGTTGTCGGGGATATGTCGGGAGAATTGGACAGCCCGCTTTATGGAATGGCAAGTTTAGTTGCAGCGATTGATGAGCAAATGGAGGTAAAGCAGCATTATGTGAATCAACCTAACGGGCTTGATGGAGTCGCTATCTTATGGGATGGAGAGTGGACGATCACTTATGAAACTTTCCGTGATATGGGCATTGCTTATGCTGTTGGTATGATATTAATTTACTTGCTTGTGGTGGCTCAATTTAAATCCTACTTTGTGCCACTCATTATCATGGCCCCGATTCCTTTGACGATTATTGGGGTTATGCCGGGGCATGCATTACTGGGGGCACAGTTTACTGCGACATCCATGATTGGAATGATAGCATTAGCCGGAATTATCGTGCGCAACTCTATTTTGTTAGTGGATTTTATCCAACAGCAGTTAGACCAAGGGGTGGACTTTGCTCACGCTGTGATTCAATCATCAGCGGTGAGGGCGAAACCGATTATGTTGACGGCGGTGGCTGCGATGACTGGCGCATTTTTCATTCTCGATGACCCAATATTCAATGGATTAGCGGTGAGTTTGATCTTTGGTATCTTAGTTTCAACCATTTTGACGTTGATTGTGATTCCAGTGCTGTACTTTGCACTCATGAAATCCAAGTATCAGCGTGTGTCAAGTGAGGTTAAAAACGTAGACTCGCATTAAGCGCACAATGATCACTTAATTGGTACCGCAGCACATCTTTTTTCGAAAAGGTGTGCTGTTTTACATTTTGGAGCCGTGTTTCGGGTGAAGCGACGATATGGTCAACCAAAAATCGGTATTGAAAAGCTCCTCTTTTTTTGCCTTTCACGATACACAAAGGCTGGGTATCGCGTGAGGCTAATTTGGGCTTGGGTACTATGGCTTGAGTCAATTGTAACCAGCCCCAATCATTGGGAAAGGAGAGGTTGTGATTAAAATCTCCCAAAACTAGGTAAGCATGCCGTTGACGGGTGCGTTGCAGTAACCATTGATTCAATATGTCGAATTGGCGCTTAAGAATTTGGCAACTGATTTTCTTTGCCAAGAATCTACCATTGCATCCTGCCTTTAAATGCACGTTTAAGATATGGATTTGCTGCCGACGCCGATCTTGTGAGTTATCTGAGTCGTCATCGGATATTGGATTGGATTCACCTTCTCGTTTACCTTCTAAGATCACGTAGCTGGCAAAGCGTAACTTGCGCATTTGACGCTGTTGTTTTCTTGGAGCCGTGTCACTGGCGGTGAGGTGGAGATCTTTCACGTCAATAATATGGAATTTATCTGAAATCAAGAAGCCCGTGTATTGATTGATATGATTAAACTGATGCATCTGATGACGGATTTGAGCTCGGTCTGACAGGAATAACTGGTATTTTCGTTTTGGTTTGCTCATGAGATTGAGTAAATGATTGATGGCGTTTTTGCTGTTGACCTCTTGGAAAGCGATAACATCTGAATTGAGCGCTTCTAAATACTCGGCCATGTACAGCAAATCCGTATCGCTCCGTCTTGGGACCCACTTTTTGACCTTAGTTTTTTTTGATGAATAAAGTTGTATCAATTCAGCGGGCGATAATAGCCACTGCATATTCCAGCTAGCGACCGTGATTGGATCATGATCTGTTGCGTTTTTATTGTGTTCTTTCGATATTAGCTCAAAAGGAATAAGCGCAATGATTAAGCAGCAAAAAAGTGACACCATTTCCTTGACATTCATAGTATTCCCTTAGGGCACAAAATGATAAATCTGGCAAATTCTCTCTAGCCCTGATTCTATCAGCGGTAGGAAAAATGCAAGTCTGAAATGCGCATTAAATGCATTTTTTTTGCTTTGAGATCTAAGTGAAAATATCGTCGATATCTTATTCTGCTTCTGATTTTTGTTGATCCAAATCAATACCGAACGGTAGGGGTTTGCGTTTAATACGCCACAACATCTAGTGTCAGTATTACAAAAAATAACCCTATATAGTGGGCTTGTGGATAACCTTGTGCACATATTTAGGGTAAGGAGAAACAGTGAAACCAATCGTAATCAAACGCGACGGCTCCCGCGCTCCATTCTCTCGGGATCGAATTCAAGCCGCAGTAGAAGCCGCCGCTGATCATGTCACCAAGGATATCGCCATCTATGCATTGAACGTAGCGTTGGCGGTAGAGCTGAAACTGAAAGATTACGATGAAGTGCATATCACTGAAGTGCAGACGTTAGTTGAAAATGAGCTCATGCAAGGGCCATTTAAGCAACTCGCACGTTCTTACATTGAGTACCGTCATGATCGCGACATTGCACGTGAGAAGCAAAGTTCCCTTACACGCGAAATTGAAGGGTTGATTGAAGAGAGTAATGTTGATCTGATCAACGAAAATGCCAATAAAGATGGCAAAGTAATACCAACCCAGCGTGATTTGCTGGCCGGTATCGTCGCGAAACACTATGCAAAAACCCACATTTTACCGCGCGATATCGTGAATGCTCATGAACAAGGCGACATTCATTACCATGATTTAGATTACGCGCCTTTCTTCCCGATGTTTAACTGCATGCTGATTGATCTGAAAGGCATGCTTACTCATGGGTTTAAAATGGGTAATGCGGAAATTGACACGCCGAAGTCGATCTCAACGGCAACCGCAGTGACAGCTCAGATTATCGCACAAGTCGCGAGCCATATTTACGGTGGCACGACCATTAACCGTATTGATGAAGTGCTAGAACCCTATGTACTGACCAGTTATGAAAAGCATCTTGAGATCGCAAAAGAGTGGGATATTCCTAGCCCACAGGAGTTCGCGAAAGCGCGTACAGAGAAAGAGTGTTTTGATGCCTTCCAATCGTTGGAGTACGAAGTGAACACGCTTCATACCGCCAATGGGCAGACGCCATTTGTGACCTTTGGGTTCGGTCTGGGAACCAGTTGGGCATCACGCCTGATACAGCAATCGATATTAAAAAACCGTATTGCTGGCCTGGGCAAAAATCGTAAAACGGCCGTTTTTCCAAAATTGGTTTTTGCGATTAAAGAGGGTTTAAACCATAAACAAGACGATCCTAACTACGACGTAAAGCAACTGGCGCTTGAGTGTGCTTCTAAGCGAATGTACCCGGATATCTTAAATTACGACAAAGTTGTTGAAGTGACGGGATCGTTCAAAACGCCAATGGGGTGTCGAAGTTTCCTCAATACTTATGAAGAGCAGGGTGAAATGATCCACGATGGTCGTAATAACCTGGGTGTTGTCAGTTTGAACCTTCCGCGCATTGCTTTGCAAGCGGGTGGTGATGAGCAAGAGTTCTATGAGCTGCTTGATGAACGTTTACAGGTCGCACGACGCGCACTGGAAACACGAATTAGTCGCCTAGAAAACGTTAAAGCTCGCGTCGCTCCTATTCTTTATATGGAAGGTGCATGTGGCGTCCGTTTGAACGCCAATGATTCTATTTCTGACATTTTTAAACATGGTCGCGCTTCGATTTCCCTTGGGTACATTGGCATCCATGAAACGATTACCGCACTGTTCGGCACGCAAACACACGTCTATGACGACCAAGCTTTGCGTCAAAAGGCGGTTGCGATCATCAAATACCTCAAGTCAGCTGTCAATGAATGGGCGGAAGAAACAGGCTATGCGTTCAGTCTCTATGGCACTCCAAGTGAGAACTTGTGTTCACGTTTTTGCCGTATCGACACAAAAGAGTTTGGTGTTATTGAAGGGGTAACGGATAAAGGGTACTACACCAATAGTTTCCACCTTGATGTACAAAAGAAGGTAAACCCGTACGACAAGATTGACTTTGAAATGCCGTATCCAGAAATCTCAAGCGGCGGTTTCATCTGTTATGGGGAATTTCCAAACATGCAGCGTAATATCGAAGCGTTGGAAAATGTTTGGGATTACAGCTACAGCCGTGTGCCATATTACGGAACCAACACGCCAATTGATGAGTGCTATGAATGTGGTTTTAATGGAGAGTTTGACTGTACCAGCAAAGGGTTTACATGCCCAAGTTGTGGCAACCATGACTCAACGAAAGTATCGGTTACTCGCCGCGTATGTGGCTACTTAGGGAGTCCTGATGCGCGCCCATTTAACTTCGGTAAGCAAGAAGAAGTAAAACGTCGCGTTAAGCACCTTTAGTCAATGGGGCGGAGCTTAAGTTCCGCCTTAAGACGAGCGATTTTTTGACCACACTGGCACAGTGATTAAACGTTAACAGTTAGCCGTTAAAAGTGAGCGATGAGCAAGATCTATCTCTCTTATCTCTTTGCCGTTGAGCGCTAAGTGGGAGATTACTGGTTATGCCAAAGAACCTGTGTCGGCGTGGTGTGTTATACGAAAGAATGAATCCATGAATTACAACCAATACTATCCCATAGATGTCGTAAACGGCCCCGGAACCCGATGCACATTGTTTGTCTCAGGCTGTATCCATCAATGTCGAGGTTGTTACAACCAAGCAACACAAAGATTGGATTCTGGTTGTTTATTTACACAAGAAGCAGAAGACCAAATCATTGCCGATTTGAACGACACCCGCATTAAGCGTCGAGGTCTTTCCCTTTCAGGTGGCGACCCACTGCATCCCGCTAATTTGGTCGCTATCTTACACCTTGTGAAGCGCGTTAAAAGTGAGTGTCCTGATAAAGATATTTGGATGTGGACAGGTTATACATTCGATGAGCTTGACCAGCAACAACGTGAAATCGTCGGCTATGTTGACGCATTGATTGACGGTAAATTTGAACAAAGCTGTGCTGACCCTCGGTTGGAGTGGCGTGGAAGCAGTAACCAAATTATTCACCGATTTGATTTGAGCGAGGAGCATTAACCACTGTTAGCCAAGCGCAACGGCTCGTTGCGTGATGTTTATCGAATCTCATGAGCGATTCATTGTAGGCTCGAACGACAAACTCGACACATCGCACGAGATTTTGATTTTAGGTACGCAAAAGATTTACCCGATCCCCCGCTATTGCTACCGTGTTGCATATTTGGATGACCATCTATTTTTCGAATGATGAAAGTATGATGTATAGCGAGATGTGTAATGTGGTTTTTTAATCGTCATAAACCAAGTTTGTCAGATATCTGTTATGAGCACCCAACTTGGGAACTTCATGAAGATCAAAAAGATCTCAAGTCTTGGCTGTCAGGAGATCCGGGTGGTGCGTGTTTTCGTTTATTAAGAGGAAAACCAAGTTGGACGTTCGATTTACGTTCTCCTGATAGTTGTCAGCGCTTTTTTGAACATCAAGCACGAGATCAGGGAGGGTCGTTAGTCGATTGCATCGTCGATGAACTCTGCGGTCATGAATGCTTAACAGCTATCTTTAAATACCCATCGCCATTCGAAGATCATCTCGGGATTAACTATATCGGTATTGTTTGGCTACCTTTTGATACTTGCATCTATCAATTCAATTTCGAAGCACTAGAACATGGAACAACGGGTTTACGAGAAGCGGCTGTAATAGGCCCGTCGGCTGCGGCTGAGCCTGCATTACCTGTAACTCGAAGCGAAGGCGTCTCTGAAGCAATCTATCAGAGCTCGACTCCCGAAGAAATCTTCAACACATTAAATAAAAATAGCATTCGTAGGCTAGCCTCTGACGATAGTGAATACGATGAGCTGTTTCCTGACCACCCGCTGTCAAAAGTGCGCCAGCACATTGATTCTTTTAAAGCGGGCGTTTCTATTCATTCATCACTCGCCAATAAAAAACCATATCGATGTATACCCAAGTAACCTCTAGATGCTAGGTTCAGCGAGAGCTCCTTGGTTTAATAGTAAGGAATTGAAACCAGTGACAAAGCTCTGATATACACTTGTGCAACTATTATTGGTGAAACAACCGTCGGTGGCGCTAATTGCGGTAAAGTGTGTGTATTAAATGATGAATGTTGGGCATTCATTCCGAATGGAAAAAACATACACCCCAAATCAGGCACGAACTGGCAGGGCTGTGGTGTGATACCTGACCGAGTCATGAAATCAGAATTAGCGTTTGAGTATGCACTCGAACAAGCTCGAATTTAAAGAAAAGGGATACATTTGGTGAAGGAAAACGAGCGTATCGAAGTGAGAGAGATTAGCTCATTGGCAGGCTATGAAGCTTCGATGGAATCATTATTGGAAGACAGTGTGAATAATGGCGCTTCAGTAGGCTTTATTGCCCCATTGAATGCCGTTGAAAATATTGAATATTGGCAATCAGTAACAGATGGATTGATAGCAGGTACACAAAAGTGTTTTGTTGCCATATGCGGCGATGAAGTTCTCGGCAGTGTACAGTTATCTCTATGCCATAAAGCCAATGGTTCCCATCGAGGGGAAATTGAAAAACTCCTCGTCAAAACGTCTGCTCGTGGACAGGGCATCGCAAAAAGATTAATGGCACATTTGGAAGCGGCAGCCATAAAGCAGTCACTCTCGCTACTGGTACTCGATACACGCTTGGGTGATGTAGCCTCACACCTCTATCGCTCTCTGGATTATCAAGAAGCCGGGCAAATTCCCAATTTTGCTCGAAGCTCGGATGGAGAGCTGGCTGCCACGGTTTACTTTTACAAACAGTTATGAGTTCAACAATGATCAAAGGCAGTTGCTTATGTGGCGGCGTCACGCTCGAATTAACAACGGATACGCTTCGAGTGATGCATTGCCATTGTAAAATGTGTCAAAAAGTCCATGGTGGCGCAGTGGCTTCTTTTGGGATAGTGAACGCTGAGAAGTTAACATTAATGGGAGAAACATTTCTGTCTAGATTTGAATCTTCCCCTGGCGTCATGAGAAGTTTTTGTTCCAAATGTGGCGCTAGCGTTGAGTGGAAAGATGGTAGTGACTTTAATAAGCGCTATCGTTCCATTTCCCTCTCTTTACTTGATGATGATTTTAACATAAGCCGATCTCAACATTGGTTTAGTGAAGATAGACCTCATTGGCATCCGTGATAGTCCCAAGCAGTTCTCGCTTAACCTAGCGTCTCGAGTTTACTTGGGTATAAAACAGCGACAAAAAATGATAACTAAGGAGCGAACATGGCAGAAATTCATATTTTTCGACATGGTCAAACAGAATGGAATCTTGAAGGGCGAATGCAAGGGGCAATGGATTCGTGCCTGACTGAATTAGGGAAAACACAAGCGATTGAGGCACGTAGCAAGATAGTAGACGTTGAGTTTAATGCCGCTTACAGCTCATCGAGCTCACGAGCCACTGATACCGCTCAGCTATTACTTGATGAACGTGGCGTTTCATTGACACCACTCGATGCGTTTAAAGAGATCAACTTGGGCGTCTGGGAGGGGGAATTACATGAAGATATCATTGCGCAATATGCTGAACAAAACGACGTGTTTTGGCAGGAACCGTCGAAATTCAGCTTAGAAGGAGCTGAGACTTTTGAACAGCTGAGAATAAGAGCGACAGAGGCTTTGACTGATCTCGCCCATAAACATCAAGGAGAGACGATTTTGTTAGTGTCTCACGCAGCTTTGATTAAAACGTTATTGACAAGTCTTGAAGGGCGGGCAATGGATGAACTTTGGGGCGGACCTTATGCTAAAAACTTATCTCACAGTATTGTCTATTTCGACGGGCATCAATTCACTGTCAAACAATTTTGTGATGAACCAAGAGTGAAATTGGAAGAAGAACTCACTGAGGAGATGTAATGGATTTCCCTGTCTTAGAAACAAAACGATTGAAGTTAACGGCTTTAAATGACGATGACGCTACATTTATTTATTCGCTATTTACAGATCCCAACGTTATGCGATTCTACGATATTGAGCCGCTGACGGAATTAGAGCAAGCGAAAGTGATCCTAAGCCGTTCAAATGAAAGATTTGAAAACCAATCGGGTATTCGTTGGGGCATCAGGCTCCAAGAAAATGACGAACTCATTGGAACGTGTGGGTTTAATGGCTGGCGAATATCATCAAAATCAACCATTTTAGGTTATGACTTATCACCCAAGTATTGGGGGCATGGGCTAATGACGGAGGCTGTGAGCGCACTTGTCGATTTTGCATTTAATGGAAAATTAGCATGCGGTGAGATTAACCGGATTGAAGCCTTTACCTTCGTGGGTAATATCGGTTCTGAAAAGGTATTGCTGAAATCAGGATTCACTCATGAAGGTACTATGAGACAATCGATAAATATCGCGGGTGAATACCATGATCAGAAGATTTTCGGTCTATTAAAATGTGATGGAAATTAATGTTTTCAACGTAAATTAAACTAGTATCGTCTGATTTCATGATGCATACTATTGCCATCATTTTACGAGGAGCTTACGCCAATATGGATATCTAAACCTGTTTTCCAAACACGACATTTTAAATTGGATTTACAGGGTTAGTAGGCGTAGCTCACTATCTTTTTACCTCTTTTTCTATTTCTCTTTGCAGCGCGTGATGACGACAACTTGAACCGCCATCTACCTTTATTGATGTTTTTCATCCAATGAACAGCGGAATTGGATGCCTTCTATTCTATTGCATTGACTTTTAGAAACTTGAAAACCGCAAGCTACGGCTATTGCCCCTGACAACAGGAGGCAATCTATGCCAACAGTAACGTTACATCATCTCGGTTATCGTTTTGACGATGGCGAATCATTATTTGAGCATCTTTCTTACAGCAGTAACAGCAGGAGAATTGGATTAGTTGGGCGCAACGGTTCAGGAAAATCCATGCTTGGCGAACTCATCTTCGGCACGAAGCAGCCAAGCCAAGGAACGGTCATCTTCAAGGGGACCATCTGCCATTTTTCACAGCATGATGCCTCGATGCTCTCCGATGCAGAGTCTATCTCCGAGACCATAGCCAAGCCCACCACCAAGACGATTGCCGAGTATTTGGGCCTCGCTGCAAAACTTACTGCGTTACAAGCAATCAACAAAGGTGATGCTTGTCAGGCTCATTTTGATATGTTGAATGACGACTGGCTTGTTCATCAAGAGCTTGTTGAAACTTTAAAACACTTGGATCTACCTGAAGAACCTTGGTTTTTGTGCTCTAAGTTGAGCGGTGGGCAAAGGTCTCGCTTGAGACTGTTCAAATTGTTTCAACAGCCTGCCGATTTATTAATCCTAGATGAGCCATCAAATCACCTTGATCACCATGCAAAGCATTGGTTGTTACAGCAGATGAAGCAATATGATGGACAGATATTACTGATCAGTCACGACCGCTTACTGTTACGTGATATGGATGAAATCTGCGAGTTATCAAGCTTAGGATTGACGAGCTATGGCGGTAACTACGATGTGTATATCAAACAAAAACAATGTGAGCAGCAAAGTGTCGCGCGTCAATTGCATCATATTACCAAAGAACGAAAGCGTGTAATTCGTGAGCAACAAAAAGCAAATGAAAAAGCAGCACAAAGGGCATCGAAAGGAGAGAAGAAAATCAGCGATGGTAGCCAACCGAAAATCCTGATGGACGGTAAGAAAAACAAAGCCGAAATAGGAGCCGCAAAACGCAGTATCAATGTGAACAACCGACTCGGTCATCTTGAACAAAAATCACAGCGATTAGAGAAAAGAGAAGAAGTACTTAAGACTCAGCGATTGTATCTGCACAGTCAATCCAAACGAAATGCTCGAGTTATAAATATTATTGACGTTAAGCTTCGCTATGGGACGCCAAAAAGAATTAACTTCACGATTTACTCGAATCAAAGCGTAGTGCTTTCTGGCGGTAACGGTGAGGGAAAAAGTACGTTACTCAAAACATTGAATGGCGAGATACTGCCGTGTGACGGTGAGATAAACATTACCACTCCGCTGTGCTACTTGGATCAACATTTCACACTCCTGAAAAATGACCTCTCCGTAATGGATAATCTGATTCAACAGTGCAAAGGACTCGATGTCGCACAAGTACGGACAGTATTGGCGGGTATAGGTTTTCGTGGTGATTCCGTTTTTCGCGCCACGAACAAACTCAGTGGCGGCGAAAAAATGAAATTGGCGATGTTGATTGTCAGCCATCAATCAACGCAGCCCTTCTTATTGCTCGATGAGCCAGACAATCACTTGGATTTAGAATCGAAAAAAATGCTGGCAATGGCATTACGTGACTATCGCTCAGGTTTCATGTTGGTCAGCCATGATCAGGATTTTATCCTTGAAACTGGTGCAGATTCTGAGTTGAGCTTAACGTCGACCGACTAAAACGGAGATTATTATCCCAGGTGACAATGGCTTCTGTTGTCACCTTTTATACATCATTGCATTAGTGTTCATATAAACGAGTCCTTCTGTCCATTTCTCCCAATCATGGCTTGAGTATCGTCAATGATTACGTAGTCTTCACACAATTAAAAGATCAACAAAATCAGCACTCTAACAAGCTATTCAATGATTGATTAAAGCGAATGAGAGAGGCTGAATAAATACATCATATTTGGAGAAAGTCATGAAAAAACACGCGATTGCTGTACTTGTCGGCGCCTCTTTGTTTTCTTTAGGGGCAAACGCTGGCTCTATTTCAACTCAAGAAGTCGAAGCGGCACAAAAAGGTTGGGGTGAAGGTATTGTTAAAATTGGTCAAGCGAAAGACTTCCGTCAAGCGGCCATTGCACATCTCGATGAGTTTTATGCATTTGACCAAGGGCAAGTACTGTTTAAGCCTACGTTAGCTTCTGTTGATCAGTTCCGTGGTACAAAGAAAGAAGCATTGTCTTACTTCATTGGACAAGATTTAGCGGAAGATAAAGGCTTCGCTCTTGCGCCATACACGAAAGTGCGTTGGGAAAATGAAGGCATCATTACTGATGAAGACTCTGCGATGGCGATGGGTAACTACTTCTTTACAAAGACAAACGGTGAAGAAGTCAAAGTCGAATACTCATTCGGTTATGTGAAAGATAAAGACGGTAACTTGAAGATTAACCTTCATCACTCTTCTTTGCCTTTTTCGGCGAAGTAATGATTTAAACCGTACCTAAACAATGAAAAAAGGGCTTGATAGTGAAACTATGCAAGCCCTTTGGTGTGAGTTCATTTATTCTCAAGTCATCGAGTGATGCTCGGTTCCGCGACGTCCACAGGTTCATTTTCTTGGTCTTCGACCAAATTGTTAATCCATTTCTTCGATTGAATTCGCTGTGTAGTCAATGCGATTTTGACCACCTCTTCAGAGAGTACGATCATCATGACCCAATGTAATGGCCACCCTAGCACGAGGCCCGTGAAATAGGCGAGGGGGATGCCAAATACCCACTGGCCAAATAAATTGATAAATATGCTGTAGTTAATGTCACCGCCACTTTTCAATACTCCGCCGATGCCTACCATCGTAAAGACTCGAAATACCATGCCAAACGCCATCACTAAGCAGACATTAACGGCCAGCTCGGTATCTTGCAGAGGGGTTAGTGCCAACAGGTTATGGATCAAGGGTTCACACAACCAAACGACGCAGGCGAGAACAGCGGCAAGTCCACAACTGGTTAAAACATATGCCCACGCTGTCTGTTCTACTCGCTGGTAGTTTTTCGCGCCAATTTCATTTCCTAAGATGATAGAAGCGGCCACTGCAAACCCAAGAAAAGCGGAAATGAGCACACTTTCAATCGGTGACAGAAATGCCACGATGGCCAATTCAGTGACACCAAGTTGACCCACTATAATGTTATAGACGATCAGGCCACCAGCCCAAGCACTGTCATGGATCGTCATCGGTAAAGCAATTTTCAAATAATGTTTTATATGATTGATTTGTCTCGACTCAGCCCAACTTACGTGAGTGGGTAACAAGTGCGGATAACGGCGTCTCGTAATCACAAACAGCAATATGGTTTGGAAAAAACGAGAAATCGTTGTACCGATGGCAGCCCCTAGTACGCCTAACTCAGGAAAGCCAAATAATCCGAAGATCAATAGGGCGTTCAGCACCGCATTGACAATAATGGCATAGATACTGATTGTCGTCGGAAGTTTGGCTTCACCGACCGAGCGCAGTGCACTTTCGAGTGGGACAGCGATGGCCGTACCAAATAAACTGACTCCGGTATAGAGTAGGTACTGGGTGGCTAAGTGGCGGTATTCGGGATCGTTTGATATCAACGAAACCACGCTGTCGGGCATTAAGGTATATAAAAGCACAAAAGGCGTCATCGCAATCACTCCCAATTGCCAAGACTGGGCTAACACGCGGCGTACGCCGTTCATGTTATTGGCACCGAAATATTGCGAAGCTAACACGCTTACTGCACCACTGACGCCAACGACCATGATCAAATTGAAAAAGAAAATGCGATTGCCAACGCCAACCGCTGCGGTAGCAGATTCTCCCAGTTGGCTCACCATAAAGATATCAACCACACCAAGAAGCGAAAACAGCATAGACTGTAGCGAAACAGGCACTCCGATCTGAATTAATCGCTGCCAAAACGCTTTATCAATGTATTTATATGTAGACAGCATCGCATTACTCCTGTTTTTAACTGTAGCAACAGTGTATTTTTTATTGTCTTATCTGTATTTTCAAAAACCATCTAAAACTTTTGTCAAACTCTCTAAATATAAAAAATGGCAGATAAACAAGAACACTATCAGATTTCAGAAAAGAGCCAGCAAGAGTTCTTCGATCACAGCCATGTGCTGCAACTTGAAGAGCGGGGTATTGTGCAATGCGGTATCGCGACGTGTCGCGAGATGTTTTCCGTTTTTCGTAAAAACCAGCAAAAGCACATGTTGTTGTTTACTGTGCGTGGTAAGGGTTGGTTAGAGTGTAATGATTGCCGTTATGTTATGGAGCCATCCTCTTTGATCGTTGTGCCAGCGGGATTAGACAATGGGTTCGGGATTGAAGAAGAAACGTGGCAAATTGCCTGGTTATTTTTGAACCCTGACTTTGATTGGTCGCATATCGTTCACGAGGATATCCAGTACAGCTATACCCCTGCATCGGAAGTGATGTACTCATGTATTCAGACGATTTTACGTTCTGACAACTTGCCGATAGAGACAGGTGGAGCCGTTTGGTTTAACTGTATCAGCATCATTGAAAACTTAATCAAGCTGCCGACCAGCGCAGGTAAAGACAAACAACAGATCAAGCTGAACCGTGTGTTTGACATTGTGCAACGTCAGCTGCATAAAGAGTGGACAGTGAGAGAGTTATCGAAACTGTTTCCGTGCTCCGAGCCTCATTTACATCGTCTGTGCCAACATTATTTTGGGCGAAGCCCTATTGCTCAACTGACGCGGATGCGTATGGAATATGCTGCGAGGTTATTACGTTCGACGGAATGGCCAATTCAACACATAGGAGAAGTCGTCGGCTATCCGATCGCGGCGAACTTTAGCACGCGTTTTCGAGCATGGAGCGGCATGACTCCAAGATCGTTTCGAAATGCGGATTCCATGCCGATCCCCCATTCAAAAGCCAGTTTACCCATAACCCCATCTGACGCATCCTGATCTTCTTTTTAAGGCTCTGAATTCAGCATATTGAAGTCACTTGGGTATAAATTGGATTTCTAAGTGGTTGGTGTAGATAAAACATCGTTCGCTACCTACACTTTAGCTATGCCATTTTGTGCTGTGCATGATTTTTATCTGCATTGTTCAATAAAGCCTTGTGAACTACATCGTCTCGAACACAAAGTCTCGAACGGGTATGCCCGCAGTGGTCCGGCAAATGCGAACAACAACATTTCTAAACGCATGATTGATATACCTGTTGGCTAGTAACCATAACAAGTTATTCAGCAAGGCTGCTGTAAGGCAGTGGAGACGGTATATGAAAATCGCTACAAAGATCATCATTGCGTGTACAACCTTGTGCGCGGTAGGGGTGGTCATCAGTGCTGGGGTGGTGGGATGGAGAGCGTCCCAATTATCACATCAAGCGCTGTCTGAAAGAGCAACCAGTCAACTGGTTTCTGTTCGAGAAATCAAAAGAAACGAGATTGAGCAGTATTTTGGTCAAGTTGTCGAACAAGTATTGACTAAAGCCGATGACAGTGGTGTGAAACAGGCACTTCAAGCGTTTACGACCGCATTCGGTGCATACCCAAGTGAAAAGGTGACACAAAATGACCTTAACCGTTTGCAAAGCTATTATCGCGATGAGTTCGGGGCAAAATACCGACAACTAAATAATGGCGCTTCAGCCTCAGAGGTACAGCGTCTCGCACAATTGGATGATACCGCCCAAGCGCTGCAAGCGCGTTACATTGGTGCCAATCCTAACCCTCTCGGCTCAAAGCAGCTTCTGATCAAAGACTCCCTTAATACGAGATACGATCAGGTCCACGAGATCTATCACTCTTCGATCAAACATTTTCTAAATTCGTTTGGTTACTACGACATTTTTATGGTCGATAATCGCGGTAATGTGGTGTATTCCGTGTTCAAAGAGCTGGATTTTGCCACTAACCTCAATAACGGTCCATATGCCAACTCTGGTCTAGCCAAAGCGTACAAACAAGCGAGTAATTTGCCGGAAGGTAAATTCTATCTGGATGACTTCCGCCCATATTACCCTTCCTATGAAGCGGCGGCGTCATTCATTGCTTCACCTGTGTTTGACCGTGGGCGTAAAATCGGTGTGCTCGTGTTCCAAATGCCCATTGATATCATCAATGGCATCATGACTTTTGAAGAAAACTGGGAGTCATCCGGCTTAGGGGAAAGTGGCGAAAGCTATCTTGTGGGGCCCGATAAACTGATGCGTAGCCAGTCTCGATTCCTTATTGAAGACCCATCAGGTTATTTCGCCGCTCTACAATCGAGTGGGGTGAATAGTCAGGTTATCGCTCAAATAAAACACAAAGGATCAACCGTAGGGCGTCAAGAAGTCCTCAGTGATACCAGTACCAAAGCGACTCAAGGGCAAAGCGGTATTCAAATCATCACGGATTATCGTGGTATCGATGTACTTTCAGCTTATGCTCCCGTTAATGTTGCAGGTCTAAGTTGGGCCATAGTGACAGAAATTGATGTGGCAGAAGCTCTGAAAGATGTTCAAGTCTTAAACGAAGCTGTTATGAATACGGTGATCATCAGCGCCCTTGGCATCGTTGTGATTTCCATTGTGTGTTCCTATTTGGTGGGTAAGAACATCTCAGCGCCGATCGTCTCAGCCAGTGTGAAAATTGAGGATATCAGTTCCCATAATGATCTGGTTCAAAGGTTGGATGAATCTGGTAATGATGAAGTCACCGATCTGGCGCGTTCAATGAATCGCATGCTGAATAACTTACAAAAAATCATTAAAGAGTTTGCCAACGCCTCCAATGAGTTACACGGTAACACAACCACCATTTCGAGCAACATGAATGACACTCGCCAAGCAATGGACAATCAAAGTAAACAAACCGAACAAGTCGCGACTGCAATTAATCAGATGAGTGTTTCAATTGCAGAGGTGGCACAACTTGCTGACCAAGCCGCTGAAAATGTCAAAACGGCCAATGACAACGGTGAGGAGGGACGACGTATCGGCAGTATGCTGGGCAATGATGTGGGTAAATTGAGTGATGAAATGGAGCAGGCGGTGAATGCTATTACTCGTTTGAGCGCGGAAAGTGACTCTATTTCTGAAGTGCTCGATGTGATTCAAGGCATTGCAGAACAAACCAATTTACTGGCATTAAATGCTGCGATTGAAGCAGCAAGGGCGGGTGAGCAAGGTCGAGGCTTTGCCGTCGTAGCCGATGAGGTTCGCGTCCTCTCGAAACGCACGCATAGTTCTACAGAAGAAATTCGAGGGAAAATTGATGCGCTGCAAAGGGAAACGGCGAGTGTGAAGTCATGTATTGACAGTGCCAGTGCCACCGTTGATAAGGGCGTGGACAGCTGCGATCAGAATACGGCCATGCTCAGTGAGATCGTCAATACACTTCGATTGGTTAACGAACTTAATGTGCAAATGGCAGCCGCAGCGACAGAGCAAGCGACAGTGACAGAAGAAATTAGTGGTAGCGTCACCGTGATATCTGACTCAGCCATGAACGTCTCGCAACAGGTCAATGATGTGGATGTGATTTTACAAAAACTGTCCGACCAAGCGGATCAACTTACTCAAGAAATCGCGCAGTTTAAATATCAGGATTATACCCAAGTAACCTCGAGATGTTAGGTTCAACGAGAACTGCTTGGTTTGATAGCAAGGCATTACTTTGCAGATCTAGTGGCTCTAAATCAAGAAGTAATAACACAGCTAGCGAGCCAAGCAGACTCGCCCTTCGGGAGCCTGTCACTGGCTCCACTTCTGCGTTAGAGGCACTGAAAATAGAATGACTATTTCCTTCACCTCTGCCTCGAATTGAAAACAGTGACAAGGCTTTGAATACTGCATCTTGAAGTCACTTGGGTATAATAAATAAGTCGCTCTGAGTTTGCAGTCAGATAACCTCACAATAAAATTAGAGATGTGACCAGTTAAACCACTTAGAACTCAGGGCTTTACACTTTATATGCAAGTCATTTTTTAAAATTTATTTCTGCTTCTCATAATTAAATGGTAAGTTGTGCGGCACCAATGAATTTCAAAGGGTTATGACTTTCATGTTTTCACATTTACCAACACCAGCGCTTGATCCGATCTTGTCGCTTTCTGTTGCCTACCGCAACGATGAACGTACCAACAAAGTCGATTTAGGTATTGGCGTATACAAGAACAGCCAAGGCCAAACGCCGATCATGCAAGCCGTTCAGCAAGCGGCAATCAAAGTTAACGAAACACAAACAACCAAATCCTACGTAGGCTTAGCCGGCTGTGAAGAGTTTAACCAGAGCATGGTTGACCTACTATTATCTGGGACTTCTGCGATGGATCGCGTGGCGGCTATCCAAACCCCAGGGGCGAGTGGTGCTCTGCGAATGCTTGGCGACTTATTGAAGGTGGCGCAGCCGGATACGACCGTCTGGTTGTCAAACCCAAGCTACGTGAACCATAAGCCAGTTATGGAAGCGGCTGGGTTAAAGGTTAAGTTTTATCATTACTTCAGCCCTGAGACTAAGCAGGTTGATATTCCTCAGATGTTGAGTGAGCTTGCTCAAGCAGGCAAGAATGACGTTGTGCTGTTACACGGCTGTTGTCACAACCCAACAGGTGCGGATATCGACTTCGCTGCATGGCAAGCGATCACCGAATTAGCGCAGAAAAACGGCTTCTTACCATTTGTCGATATTGCCTACCAAGGCTTTGGCGATGGACTAGAAGAAGATGCGAAAGGTCTTAGGTTTATGGCTGATAATGTGGAAGAGATGTTAATCACCACGTCATGCTCTAAGAACTTTGGTCTTTACCGTGAGCGTACTGGCGCCGCAATTGTGGTGGGTAAGAATCTGCAAGACGTGAGTAATGCGAAAGGCAAACTGCTTACACTGGCGCGTTCTACTTACACTATGCCGCCAGATCACGGTGCTGCGATTGTGAAAACGATTCTTCAAGATCAAGGATTGACGAGCGTGTGGAAGCAAGAGTTGTGTGAAATGCAACAGCGATTGTTAAACCTACGTCAAACCTTATGTAACGAGTTGAGAAATACCCACAATACTTCACAATTCGACTTCATTGAGAGTCACAAAGGCATGTTTACTGTACTAGGCTTTACCGCTGATCAGATGATGCGCCTTCGCGAAGAATATGGCATCTATGGTGTGGGTGACGGTCGAATTAATATCGCAGGCTTAACAGAAGCTGATATTCCGTACGTTGCTGAAGCCATCAACAAGGTGTCTTAGTAGTTACCTAGGATAATGAATGAATAATTGGCCCCTTATTTTCCCTTTGGTTTTGACTGGAAGCTTAACCGCCTGTTTCGCAACAGAAACACAATCATGGTCAGATCAAAATAAGTCGCCAGCTGGGAGTCACTATGTTGAAGTCACTTTATCGGACATTAAACATATTGACGGAAAGCTGATACTGGGGGAAAAGGAGTGGGTTTATTTACCAGAAGTGGATGCGACCTTTCGCTCTCGAGTGGATACGGGAGCGACCACTTCTTCAATCAGTGCCATTGACGTCGATGTATTCGAAAAAGAAGGTGAAGATTGGGTCAGTTTTCGGGTGTCACATCGTAAACAAGAGAGTGACGTTGTCTCATTGCCTGTTGAACGCTGGGTGAGAATTAAGCAGTCTAGCGCGGAAAAGGGCCAGCGCCGCCCAGTGGTGAAAACTTGGATTCAAATTGGTGATGTGAAAAGAGAAACCGAGTTCACTCTCGCAGATCGAACTCACCTCGCTTTTCCTGTCTTACTTGGTCGAAGCTTTTTCCGTGATGTCGCTATCGTCGATGTTTCTCAAAAATACGTTCAAGATAAACCTAAGCAATAAATAGGTCTTATTTGATCGGGTAAAACTTGAACGGGTAAAGAGTTGTTCGTTGTTTATCGAATATCGCATTTCAAATGCTGCATTTCGAATGTTACATGTGGCATTTAGAATAGGAAAAAGGGTCATCTTAGATGACCCTTTTCGTTTACCCGGCGCAAACTCGTTTTAGTTATTTACTCTAACTAGAGATGAGTGCTCGGTCTAGAAGTGGAAGCGAACGGACATGACAAACTGATGCCCATAAATACCATTGTTGGTAATCGAGGCGCCAATCGCTAACTGCTGAGTCGAATGAAATCGGCCGCCAACACTGATGATTGAACTGGTATCATCATTTGAAATCAACTGACCAAATTTCGCATTCAATTCAATATTTTCCATAAACCAGATACGTGTACCAATGTTCACTTCCGTCATGAAATCGTCGCCAATGGTATCACTGGACTTGGTTTTGACGTTATGAATCAGCATCTGGCCATTAATGTCAGCAAATTGACCCATTGGACCATTGAAACCCATACCGCCAGCTAAATCCCAATCACCACTAAATTCACTATCTAGCCTCGCAATAAAATGCGTATTCTCAGTGAAGTAGGTATTCAGTTCACCACCGAATGTGCCTGGGCTAGACCCCATACGAACTTCAAACATGTTGTAATTAAAGTTATTCGCACTGGCAGTAATAGGTAATAATGCGCATGCTCCCAGCAGCAAGGGTTTAAGGGCTTTACCTAGCATGATTTCTCCGATGAACAATTCTTTGTTTTTCTATGCTTAACAGCTTGCAAAATACAAGCCAACGAGCTTAAACCGAGTGTAGCATAAAGAAAACAAATACATAAAACTAACTCAGACGGTTTGCTGGCTTTTGAGCCAATACGCGTGTTTTAAGGGCAATCGATCCTGACTTGCATCAAGTCTCTGTGATATCGGCAAATTGAAGTTTTCCCCGATGTACTATTGAGTGATATGCTAATCACTACACGGTAGGGTTACTTAACGGCCGTAAAGTAGACATTTTTGTGATTGGGCTTCGGTTTTCTTTATTCATTTTCAATAGTGCCTGAAAGAGCAGGCATTCGGCATTCCTATAAATATCATGATGAAATCACTAATGGTGCAAGGCACCACTTCGGACGCGGGTAAAAGTGTATTAGTGGCAGGTATATGCCGCGTATTGGCCCGTAAGGGCATTAACGTTGCCCCCTTCAAACCTCAAAACATGGCATTGAACAGTGCGGTGACAGATGACGGGGGTGAAATAGGGCGCGCTCAAGCCGTACAAGCGCAAGCGTGTGGCGTGAAGCCAACCGTTCATATGAACCCTGTCTTGATTAAGCCCAACAGTGACACAGGTGCTCAAATCATTTTGCAAGGCAAAGCCTCCCATAATATGGAAGCGAGCAGTTATCAGAGCTACAAACAGTTTGCGATGCCTGTTGTGATGGACTCTTTCAACCAGTTAGTCAGCGAGTATCAAGCGGTCATTATCGAAGGAGCGGGAAGTCCCGCTGAGATCAACCTGCGCGAAAATGATATAGCGAATATGGGGTTTGCTGAAGAAGCCGATGTACCAGTTATTATTGTGGCTGATATTGATCGTGGTGGTGTCTTTGCACACTTATGTGGCACGTTGGATTTATTGTCTGAATCGGAGCAAGATCGTGTGGTTGGATTCGTCATCAATCGCTTTCGAGGAGACGTTTCGATCCTTCAACCGGGTCTTGACTGGTTAGAAGAAAAAACGGGTAAGCCAGTATTAGGGGTGATCCCATTCTTGCATGGTCTTAATCTTGAAGCCGAAGATGCAATTATTGATTCTCAAGTCGAATCAGGCACAAGTCAGATCAATATTGTCGTCCCTGTATTGACTCGCATCAGCAATCATACTGACTTTGACGCTTTGCGATTACATCCCGACGTTAACCTGCGTTATGTCGGTAAAGGGGAGCCGATAGATAAAGCCGATTTGGTGATCCTTCCAGGCTCAAAATCGGTTCGCTCGGATCTGGAATACTTACGCTCACAAGGTTGGGACAAAGATATTTTACGTCATTTGCGCTATGGCGGAAAAGTGATGGGAATATGCGGTGGTTATCAAATGCTTGGTCAATGGATTGCGGATCCTGAGGGGATTGAAGGCGACGCTGGTACCAGTCAAGGGCTCGATTTGCTCCGTTTGACTACTGAGATTAAAGCAGATAAACAACTCACTAATGTCACCGGTACATTCACTCTCGACAACCAAACGGTGCCAGTAACGGGATACGAAATTCATGCAGGCGTATCCGACGTTGTCGATCAACAGCCGATTAAGCTCGAGACTAAAGGCAAAGATGGTGCTGTCAGTGAGTGCGGACAAATCTTCGGTACTTATTTACATGGCATCTTTGATCAACCGGAAGCACTGCAATTAATCTGCCAATGGGCGAATGATACTGCGGTGGCTCAACAAGACTATAACCAACTGAAAGAAGATGCCATTGACCGTATTGCCGATGCTTTAGAAGAACACATGTCATTGGACTTCTTCTACAATGCGGATTCAAAAACGGCTAAGTATTTAAAGGAAAACACGACTGAGGGAGCGGATTAATGGTTCGCGCCCTGCTTGCTTCTTTGCTGCTTATCACCAGTTCGGGTGTCTATGGCGGTGAAAAAATCACGGTCTATGCTGCTTCATCACTAACGAATGTGATGAATGCACTGATCGCCGAATATCCCTCCAGCGATACCGTGATTCCTGTTTATGCGGGAACGTCTACACTGACGCGTCAAATCGAACGTGGCGCGCCAGCAGATGTGTTTATCGCGGCAAATCAACGTTGGATGCACTATTTGGAAGCGCGTTTGAATTTGCAAGGTGACACCGTCACGAACATAGCGGCAAATCGCTTAGTCTTAATTGCTCCCAATACAGGCTATGTCGACCCAATTTCACTTGAGTTAATTGGCAATGTAGATGTTGGCAATGAAAACGTTAGCAGCCTAGATTGGTGGAAGCGTTCTCTTAATACACAGCGTTTAGCTATCGGAAATCCGACGTCGGTACCAGCCGGAATCTATGCAAAACAAGCGTTAAGCTCTCTCGGTGTTTGGGATCAAGTAAGTCAACAACTGGCTCCGACGAAGAGTGTACGAAGCGCGTTAGTCTTGGTTGAGCGAGGCGAAGCCCCTCTGGGTATTGTGTATCGAACAGACGCACTGTTGTCCGATAAGGTGAATATTCTCTATGAATTCGAACCAAACCAACACAAACCCATTCGATATCCTATGGCAGTTTTGTCTGATAAGTCGCAAGCAAAGTCATTTGCCGATTTTATAAACAGTGATGAAGCAAAAGCCATTTTTAAGCAACATGGCTTTCTAGTGGAAGGTAACTGAGTGTCAGAATTTGAATATCAAGCAGTTCTGTTAAGCCTGAAGGTTGGCGTATACACGGTACTTTTTTTATTACCGTTCGGGCTACTGTTCGGTTGGCTGCTCGCGCGTAAGCAATTTATGGGAAAAGCCTTACTTGATAGCCTGATCCATTTGCCTTTGGTGCTTCCACCTGTCGTTATTGGTTATTTGTTATTGGTTGCCATGGGGCGACAAGGCTTCATCGGTCATTGGTTGACTCAGTGGGGGATCAGTTTCAGCTTCAATTGGAAAGGGGTCGTCTTGGCTTGCGCTATTGTATCTTTGCCGCTCATGGTGAGATCAATTCGACTCAGCATCGAAAGTATCGATGTAAAGCTCGAACACGCCGCTGCAACTCTTGGAGCTTCGCCGCTACGGGTCTTTTTTACTATTACCTTACCTCTAACAATACCGGGAATCATTTCTGGTGCCTTATTAGCTTTTGCTCGCAGTCTAGGGGAGTTCGGTGCAACAATCAGCTTTGTGTCTAACATTCCGGGCGAGACTCAAACCATTCCGTTGGCCATGTACAGTTTTATTGAGACGCCAGGTGCTGAAATGGAAGCAGCCCGCTTATGTCTGATTTCAATTGTCATCGCCTTAGTATCGTTACTCATATCGGAATGGTTCACTCGTTCAGCTAAACGTCGATTAGGGACTCATTAATGTCAGATTTGGTGATTCAATTTAGTCAGGTACTTGGAGAGACGTGTATAGATATCGACGTCCGTGTGCCAAGTAGGGGGATCAGTGCTATTTTCGGACGTTCTGGAGCAGGAAAGACCACGCTGATAAACGCCGTCGCTGGTCTGAGTAAACCGGAAAAGGGCTACATTGCCATTGGTGATGACGTGTTGCTGGATACACGTCATCAAATCAACTTGCCAACCCACAAACGCAATGTTGGCTACGTTTTTCAAGACTCTCGCTTGTTTCCCCATTATACGGTGGAAGGCAATCTTTTATATGGCGTGAAAGAGCACTCTAAAAGCCAATTTGAGCACATTGTTGAGCTTCTCGGATTGGAGGCTTTGTTGAAGAAAAAGCCGATTCACCTCTCTGGCGGTGAGAAACAACGTGTTGCTATTGGGAGAGCCTTGCTCAGTCAGCCTCAAATTCTGCTAATGGATGAACCCCTAGCGTCTCTAGACCAACCACGAAAAAATGAGCTGATGCCTTTTTTAGAAAGGCTAGTGGAAGACATTGAGATTCCGATCCTGTATGTCACCCATAGTTTAAATGAGATCATGCGACTGGCTGATCATTTGGTCATTGTTGACAAAGGACAAGTCGCTTCCTGTGGAAAGCTTGAAGAGGTATGGGCTAGCGAAGCAATGGCGCCTTGGCAGTCATCCTCACAGCGTAGTTCGCTGTTTAATGGCACTATGGTCAAAGAGCACGACAAGTACCCATTAACACAGTTTGAGATTGCAGAAGACGTACGCCTATGGACACCGTGCACCACCTTCAACGTTGGCGACTCAGCGCGAGTTCAGATACATGCGAATGACGTTTCGATTGCACTGAACAAAGCGGCCGCGACATCAATTCGCAACATTATATCGGCTGAAATCAGTGACATTGTCACCAATAACGAAAGTCATGAGGTTTTGATTGGGTTAACGTTAGCGCCGCATTGCCGATTATGGGCGTCGATAACCCCTTGGGCATTAGACGAGCTGAATTTATCTCTGGGGATGTCAGTTTACGCACAGGTCAAAGGGGTCAGTATTACGCAAAGTGATATTGCACCCAACCATCAGTCGTATCAGTCGTCGTGACCAGTAGGTAGTCATGTGGTTTTCACGTGTGCTGAATTACCATTAAAGTTGTAGACATGACAGAGATAAAAAAGACCGCATACTAGCGGTCTTTATCTTTGAATGAACTGGATCTGTTACCGTTTATTTGCGAACAAACACTTCTTTGAAGTCACGCTTAAGAATCGCATCACGGCGCGCTTTCTTCAGCTGCTTCACCATGTCTTTCACACAGTTGTATAGCACTTGATCCAGAAGTTGCGCGCGGTACTCTTCTTTGTCTTCTTCAGACATATCTTTAGGCAGGTCGAGTGTTGGGAACTCTTCCATCACATTGATACCCGCAAATGCTTGGCTTACTGAAATCAAAGCGTGGAATTGCTCGAAGTTGTCTAGCACATTTTGAGCACTTTTTGGTAGCTCATCCCATGACTCACGTACAGCTTCTTCAGATACTTCGTGGATAGAAGCGACCATAGTGAACATCTCTTCCGGTACTTGATCAAATTCGATAACTTGACGAAGTTCTGGTGAAAGTGTGCTTAGGTCAACTGTTTGTTGCTCGTTGTTATTGGTATCTGACATAACTGTTTCTCATTGTATAAAAGCGGAATGGTAAGGAGATCTCACAAAAAGTCAAATGCTCGCTTACTTTCATAGAGTAAATCAATCAAGGTGTGTTATACCTGTTTAATAACAATTAGCAAATCAAGGCGTCAAATGGAAGCTTCAATTACCGCAATGCGAATACTACTTGTTGATGATGTTCAGTTGGACAGAATGCAACTTGCGATTCGCTTAAAACAACTTGGACATGAAGTAGAAACTGCGGCATCGGGCGTTGAAGCGTTACAGGTTTGTCGGGATTTTGAACCTGAATTGATCTTGATGGATATTAGTATGCCGGAAATGGATGGGTTTGAAGCATCAAAACAAATTCGTCAAGAATTCCCAGATTGGATGCCGATCATCTTTCTGAGTAGCCATGAAGAACCAGAAATGATCGCACAAGCGATTGAAGCGGGTGGGGATGACTATTTAATCAAACCCGTTGATAAGTTGGTGTTACGTTCAAAGTTGATTGCCATGCAGCGAATTGCTCATATGAAGCGAGAGTTGAAAGAAACGTCCGCGAAACTTGAGCAACTCAATAAATTGCTTGAACAGCAAGCGAATGAAGATGGACTAACCCAAATATATAACCGTCGCTTCATTGATAATGAAATAGAGAATATGATGCGTTGGCATGCGCGTCACCAATTGCCAATGACCGTTATCTTAATGGATGTAGACTACTTCAAATTGTTCAACGATAACTATGGCCACATTGAGGGTGATAAGTGCTTACAGAGGCTTGCTGGCGTCCTGAAGAAGTGTTTTACGCGCGCTGGGGAGTTCGTTGGACGCTATGGCGGTGAAGAGTTTGTCGTTGTACTCAGCAATGCGGATGAGATTAGGGCAACAAAACAAGCGCAAAGAATCAAAGATGCTCTGACTCAACTGAGTTACCCACATGCGCATAGTTTGGTATCGGAAATAGTGACCGTGTCACAGGGAGTCTACAGCTTTGTTCCTGATATCAAAGAAGAGTTGGGCTACATTTATAGCCAGACCGATACCGCATTGTACGAGGCAAAGCAGGCCGGCAGGAATCGATTTGTCGTTTATGAGCGTGAATAATATTGGTACAGAATGAATGGTGGAATATTAACTTGTCCTTACTTTCACTCGGTTGCGTCCTGCTTTCTTCGCGTCATATAGGGCCATATCGGCAGTTTTAATCACTTTTTCTACTGAGCGTTCATCGAGACTATCAGCTACGCCAATACTGATTGTGATATTCACTGATTTTGGTTTCGCTTTCACTGCGCCACGATTGCGCTGACCGGTTAAATCATCTTTTGGTCGATTTTCAGGATCTCTTAAGTAGAGATCGTAGTTGGCAATATTTTCTCGTATTTCATCTAGGTATTCCTCGGTTTCATCGGCTAACTTCCCTTTGAAAACCGCTGTGAATTCTTCACCGCCATATCGATAGACCTTAGCCCCACCGCCAATCAAGGTTAGCTGTTTCGCCACCAGCTTAAGTACGTCATCTCCCGTATCATGACCGTATTTGTCATTGAACTTTTTGAAATGATCCACATCGATCATTGCGATCGCATATTTCTTACCTAAATGCTTGGTATCTAAGTTTAAAGCGTGTCGACCGGGAATGTCAGTCAAACTGTCTTTAAACGCTAACTCGTAACTGGCCGTCAAGATATACATGATGATCATCAATCCAGACAGAGAGAACATAGTGCTAGAAATAAACATGACGTCAAAGAAGACAAAGGTTGAAGACGCCATCAATATACAGCTGTAGACAACCACATGGAAAATGCGGTTGTACTTCAATACAAAAATTCCGGTTGTCAAAATTAATCCCAAACAATAGAGGACTAAAATGACAGGTAATCGTGAAATTTCAGGGATGATAAACAGGAACCCTTGTGTCCATTGTTCTACTTGTGTTTCGACAACATAGGTTATCGTTATCCAAGACCAAACAAAAAACAGGGCAACGATCCCTAGATAATACAAGAGGGTTTTTATGTTAGCGCCATCTCGTTTGAATAATCCGCTCACGAAACATGCTGGTGGCAGAAGTAATGCCAGTAAGCATAGTTCTAGCAATGCTGTGCCAGTATAAAGGGGAACTTGAAGTCGAGTTTGTATGACGAGGTAAGCAAAGCACATGGCCAATGACACCATTGCAATACGCCCTTGATGGAATGCTAATGCCATTAAAGTCGATGTTGCCAGCAGCACATAAGGCAGGTTTGCGGCAACACCCCAGTTTTCTTGTGTTACAGAAATGACGGAGCCCATCGTAAGCGCAACTACGCCCAAGATTATCAATGGGAAAGAGAACCGAAAACCACCACTGCTGACTAATGCTGACATCATTACTGTTTAGCCTGCTACCGCACTTAAAATATTGTTGCTAAAAGGTCATAAGAATACGTTTATTTCTCGATTTTCCAAGCTTTTTGCTACACTTATCGATAGAAAAGTTGAGAGTGGTTAGATTTATAGCACTTATACGCTTGTCGGCGAATATTGGTTGTTATAGTTTGGCAAGGACGATCCAAAAAATCTCAAGGAGATGTGTTAATGCAAATTAGCGTCGATGTGCATAACTACATGGAAACATTAGTTGGACAGGTTTTGGCTAGAGACTACTTCGTTGAACGTTATGACAGTGAACAACTCGCTGATTTGGCGTGTCTAGCGCTCGTTCAACTTAAACCCATTTACATTCGCTACGATATTGATTTTCTCTCGGCATTACCGGAAACCAGATTGGTCCATTTCAAGCGTAACTGTGAAATCGCGATCAAGAACGCGGAAGAGTTGATCATTAACGACAGGAGAAAGAATCGTACTGAAGAAGTCCCTGTGGTATTTTCTCATGTCACTTATGGAGAAGATGCTCCATTAGAATGGTTTGAGACGCCTCTTATCAACATCCATAACCCATCAACTGAGGACACTAACTAGTGGGATTGTTTTCACGCCTATTTGGTTCAAGTCAATCGAACACCAAAGAAGAACCTGAACTTGACCCGATTGAGTACAAAGGCTTTCATATTTACCAAAAAGCAATGCCTGAAAATGGGCAATTTCGAATCGCCGGAAGGATCACCAAAGACATCGATGGTGAAACAAAGACGCACAGATTTATTCGTTCAGATGTTTTGCCAAGCGAAGATGATGCAAACGAACTGATGCTGAAAAAAGCACAAATGTTTATTGATCAAATGGGCAATAGCATATTCAGTTAAGATTGCATCAATTTGATTCCAATCATCTTTAAAAGAGTCATTAGTGTATATGCTGATGGCTCTTTTTGTTTTATTTGATGAATTTAAAACTGTATGTTTCTGTAAATTAAGCAAAATACTAAGCGATTAGGATAGCTGATCAGGCATTGTTGTAGTTTTATTACAAGAAAAAAGCAAAAATTCTCTTATTACATCGACTTATATGTAATGAAAGTTGGTATTTTAACCACAATAACACTTGCAGTAAGGTTATTCGTCCGTTAAAAATAAATCTTCACTGTGCCAATACTCAAGGATTAGCTATGCAAATTGGTGTACCTCGAGAAATACTCGCCGGAGAAACGCGAGTTGCTGCCTCACCGAAATCGGTTGAGCAGTTATTAAAACTGGGATTTGATATCTCGATTGAATCGCAAGCAGGATCGCTTGCAAGCTTTGACGATGCGGCTTTTGAAGCTGCTGGAGCAAAAGTTGTTTCAAAAGAAGAAGTTTGGGCTTCTGATTTAATCCTTAAGGTCAATGCGCCTGTTGTGGATGAAACACAGGGAATTGATGAAATTGCACAATTGAAAGATGGTGCAACTCTGGTCAGCTTCATTTGGCCTGCGCAAAACCCTGAACTTATGGAGAAACTATCCAGCAAGAACATTAACGTGCTTGCTATGGATTCAGTTCCTCGAATCTCTAGGGCTCAGGCTCTAGATGCTTTATCGTCAATGGCCAATATTGCGGGTTACCGCGCTGTGGTTGAAGCTGCTCATGAATTTGGACGCTTCTTTACTGGCCAAATTACCGCTGCAGGTAAAGTCCCGCCAGCGAAAGTGTTAGTGGCTGGTGCAGGCGTTGCTGGTCTAGCTGCTATCGGTGCTGCAGGTAGCTTAGGTGCTATTGTACGTGCATTTGATGTGCGTCCAGAAGTAAAAGAGCAAGTCCAATCTATGGGTGCCGAATTCCTAGAAGTCGATTTCGAGGAAGACACCGGCGCTGGAGATGGATATGCGAAAGAGATGTCTGACGAGTTCAACAAGAAAGCCGCCGAGCTGTACGCAGAACAGGCGAAAGACGTTGATATCATTGTCACGACAGCTTTAATTCCAGGTCGTCCTGCGCCAACGCTTATCACCAAAGAAATGGTGGATAGCATGAAAGCGGGCAGTGTAATTGTTGACTTAGCGGCTGCCAATGGCGGTAACTGTGAATACACTGAAGCCGATAAAGTCATCACAACGGCGAATGGCGTAAAAGTCGTTGGTTATACTGACATGGTCGGTCGTCTACCAACCCAATCCTCTCAACTTTATGCGACCAACTTAGTTAACCTTCTCAAGCTGCTTTGTAAAGAGAAAGACGGCAACATTAATATTGACTTTGATGATGTTGTTTTACGCGGTGTGACCGTCGTAAAAGAAGGTGAAGTTACTTGGCCTGCACCGCCGATTCAGGTGTCCGCGCAACCCGCGCCTGAACAAAAACCTCAACCGGCGCCAGAGCCAAAAGTAGAAGAACCGACATCTCCTACGAAGAAGATCGCAGCGATCGCGGTTGGTGTTGGAGCGTTTGCTTGGATCGCTTCCGTTGCTCCTGCTGCATTCTTAGCGCACTTCACGGTATTCGTTCTAGCATGTGTTGTGGGTTACTACGTTGTATGGAATGTTTCTCATGCATTGCATACGCCGTTGATGTCAGTAACTAACGCTATTTCAGGCATTATTATCGTTGGTGCATTACTGCAAATCGGCCAAGGCAATAGCGTGGTGAGCGTACTCGCCTTTATTGCGGTCCTCATTGCCAGCATTAACATATTTGGTGGATTCACCGTTACCAAGCGTATGCTTGAAATGTTCCGCAAAGATTAAGGAGTAACATCATGTCTGCAGGATTAGTACAAGCAGCTTACATTGTTGCTGCTGTATTCTTTATATTAAGTCTTGCTGGTCTTTCGAAACAGGAGACAGCAAAAGCGGGCAACTATTACGGTATCATTGGTATGGGTATCGCATTAGTCGCCACTATTTTTGGCCCTGATTCGTCAGGTATCGTCTGGATTCTCATTGCGATGGTAATCGGTGGTGGTATTGGTATCCACTACGCGAAAAAAGTTGAAATGACGGAAATGCCGGAGCTGGTTGCTATTCTTCACAGCTTTGTTGGTATGGCGGCGGTATTGGTTGGCTTCAATAGCTATTTAGATGCCCCAAGCTCCATTGCTACACACGCCGAACACGTAATTCACCTAGTCGAAGTCTTCTTGGGTGTATTCATTGGTGCGGTTACCTTTACGGGTTCAATTGTCGCATTCGGTAAACTTCGTGGCATTATCAACTCTTCGCCATTAAATATCCCTCACAAGCATAAGTTCAATTTGGCGGCTATCGTCGTGTCTACACTGTTGATGTTCCACTTTGTGAACGTTGATGGCAGCATGTTTGCATTGATTGTAATGACGTTGATTGCTTTTGCATTTGGTTACCACCTTGTGGCGTCAATTGGCGGCGCGGATATGCCAGTTGTTGTATCAATGCTGAACTCATACTCTGGTTGGGCAGCAGCAGCAGCAGGTTTCATGCTTGCAAACGATCTACTGATCGTCACGGGTGCTTTGGTTGGTTCATCAGGTGCGATTCTTTCTTACATCATGTGTAAAGCCATGAACCGCTCGTTTATCAGTGTCATTGCAGGTGGTTTTGGTCAAGAAATTGTTGTCTCTGGTGAAGTAGAACAGGGTGAACACCGTGAAGCGTCTGCAGAAGAAGTCGCAGATATGCTGAAAGGTTCAAAATCTGTAATCATTACCCCTGGATATGGCATGGCGGTTGCGCAAGCTCAGTACCCAGTTCATGAGATTACTGAGAAATTGCGCTCGCAAGGCGTTGAAGTACGCTTTGGTATTCACCCAGTGGCGGGTCGATTACCAGGTCACATGAACGTTCTACTCGCAGAAGCAAAAGTTCCATACGACATCGTATTGGAAATGGACGAAATCAATGATGACTTTACTGAGACGGATACTGTTCTTGTCATTGGTGCTAACGATACTGTGAACCCAGCAGCACTGGACGATCCAAATAGCCCTATCGCTGGTATGCCAGTGTTAGAGGTGTGGAATGCCCAGAATGTCATCGTCTTTAAGCGCTCGATGAATACTGGCTATGCAGGTGTCCAAAACCCACTATTCTTCAAAGACAACACGCAGATGTTGTTCGGTGATGCGAAGGAAAGTGTTGATGCCATCGCTAAAGCTCTTTAAGTTTGCTATTTGAATTAGTTTTTTAAGCGGACTTTGAGTCGAAAACACCTTAGTGACCCTGTCACTGAGGTGTTTTTTATTTTCCAGTATCAAAATCAACATCCCACTTGTCTCAAAAATCATTATTAAAGTTATGATAGTTTCAACTGTGTAAAATTAGCGTCATAATTTTTTGCAGAATGGGAATAGGGGGAGGTTTGCGGTATAGTCCTCCCACTGTTACAACGTAAGAATATTCAGTTTGAACAAGACCTTTGCCAAAATTATTGCTATGGCGAGCACGCTCATTTCCGGTGCCGTTTTTGCGGATCCATTACCTGAGCGAATCGATACGTTCCAAGAACTGTTTAACTACAGTAATACAGCGATAAGTTATGATATTCGCATCTTACAATCGACATATCCGACTAAGCTGTTATCACCAGACTCCATGCTTCCGCAAACGGCAAGTTATCCATTAAAAGATATTCAGCAGCTTTTCCGACTCTCTAAAACGTGTCGAGGGAAACTTCCTTTAAGTCCGCTCATAACCGAACCTCTCGTATTTACTCGAACAATGTGTAAAAACGGAAAGCTTCCTCTACGTTGGTTCTCTCGAAGCAAATTTATTCATCCCGGCGGTGGAACTTATGCGGCAAGATACGTGGTCAAATACCCTGAAGAAAGTGATCGCTTAAAAAAATACATGCATATCAAAGAGCGCACCAACTCGGAAAATGATGAGTTATTACAACGTTTACAGAATATGGACGATGACACCATTCGTTCTCTGATTGCTGGCGCAGGTATGTTCTTAGAAGGCAAAGAGCTTTGGATAAGACGAGGCGATCATTATTACTTATTTGGTGCATCGATTTGGAAAGAAAAACTGAAGCAAGCAGGTCTTACATTAAGCTTAGCTGACCAATCAAGTAACTGTTTCGTAAGGCGTGGAAATATATGCTGGGACGTAGAAGATGAATCGCATGTCCTGCGTATTTCTATGATTATTCTAGCCATCGCCAACATATTGTTAGTGCTAGGTTGGGCGGTAACACGATGGAACAGCAAGCGAAAAGAACTTCGTAGCCGAATGTTAGTATTGCAGATACTCACGCATGAGCTAAGAACACCGATTGCGAGCCTATCACTTACTGTCGAAGGATTTCGTAGGGAATTCGAACATCTTCCTGAGAGTGTTTATGATGAGTTTCGACGCCTTTGTGAAGACACGAGACGACTGAGACAGCTTGCAGAAGCGAGCCAAGATTATCTTCAATCGGACAATCAACCTTTAACCACCGACTGGGTGCCTTCTGTAAAAGAGTGGCTTGAATTTAAGGTAGAAGAAGAGTTTGATGGAAGGATTGAGCTAGAACTAAATCAAGATGTGGCTGCCAAAATTAATGTTTACTGGCTCGGCACATGTCTCGATAATTTGATCCGCAATGCTGAAAAGTATGGAGTCGCTCCCATAACATTGAAAGTCGTCGCGAGTCATAATAATTTAGTAATACAAGTTATTGATAATGGTCAATTGTCCTCAAAAAACTGGGCAGAGTTAAGAAAACCATTTGTAAGCAAAAGCGGGCTGGGACTTGGCCTAACAATTGTAGAATCGATGGTGGGACGCATGGGCGGAAGAATGCGCCTAGTTGGACCACCAACCACATTTATTTTGGAGATACCTTGTGAAACAGACACTGCTTCTAGTTGAAGACGATAAAAACTTAGCAGATGGACTTTTAGTTAGCCTTGAGCAGGCAGGGTATGAATGTTTGCATGCAGAATGTATAGCTGAAGTTGCGCCTTTATGGGAGCAAGCTGATCTAGTGGTCTTGGATCGTCAGTTACCAGATGGAGATTCTGTTCAACATTTAGCTGACTGGAAAAAAATCAACGATTGTCCTGTGATTTTATTAACCGCTCTCGTCACAATTAAAGATAAAGTGACGGGCTTAGATGCAGGGGCAAATGACTATTTGACTAAGCCATTTGCAGAAGCGGAATTATTTGCACGCATACGCGCTCAATTGCGATCGCCCGATGCAGATGAAAAAGAGAACAGTGATAAAGTTGTAACGAATGATTTGGTTATCGATAAATCAACGAGGGAAGTTCACTTTAAAGGTGACAAGGTCACTTTAACCAGAACCGAATTTGATCTATTGATGTTCCTTGCAAGTAACCTAGGTAGAGTGTTCACTCGTGATGAACTACTGGACCACGTTTGGGGTTACAACCATTTCCCAACAACGCGCACAGTTGATACACATGTGCTTCAATTACGACAAAAATTGCCTGGGCTTGAAATCGAAACTCTTCGTGGCGTAGGCTACAAGATGAAGGGATAATGAAGGCTATTACTATAGGACTGCTCGGTGCGACATTGGCGACACCGAGCGTGTCTGAAGGGTGGTTTGAACAAAATACGCCACTCACTCAGGCACATCAGCATTTATTAGAAGACAACTTACAAGGTATGTTTAATTCATTGGTTGAACTCTGGCAAACCAATGAATCTCAGGACATGTCGCAGCATCTCGATGAATTGCTTGAGCACTCTTTGACTAAAGATTGTGGCAAGTCTTTGTCTGACAATAAACTTTCAGAATGGCTGAAGACGGTCAAAATCAGTCGTCAAACCATCCAAAGCCCGGGACGTAATACATTTCGCTTAGTCGTCACAGCCAACTCAGTTGAAGAACTTGCGAGCATTAAAATGTCCAGTTGGTCTGAGAAACCATTATCTGTAGACAGCTCATTTTTAGCATCAAGTGACGGTGTCACAACTTACGATAATGAAAAGCAGTATTCCAAACGTTACAATCTCTCGGGAAAATTGGATACGGGCTTGTATCGAATAGAGATCATCACTAAAAACAATCAAAGTTGGAGTAGCTGGATTATATTGGGCCAGCCTGAAGCCCCGCATTATGTACGTTGGACTTCAAACCAGAGTTGGAAAGTCGATAAGCGTAAGCTGCTTAATCCGTTTTGCCCTTTGCCTCAAATGGATATAGAGCTCTATGACTACCTCGATGACCGATATGTACGAATATGGGGTGAACGGTACAAACCGGAATACCCAAAACAACTGAATATCAATAAATTGACTGATGTGCCTAATGATCGCTATGTTTTAGCTGTCAGAATGCACAATCAACGCTGGCAAGGTGAAGTTATTATTGAACAGTCGCAATCCATAAGCCAAACTTACGATATATCACAGTAAGTTAACTGTTTGGTTGTGCACTGCTTAGCTAAACTTCAAGCATTTCGGTTGCCTACAGGCTCATATGGCGTCGGCCTAACATTTCCTCTAGGTGGCGAACTGGGTGAATCAGAGAGACACCCGGTTCATAACCGCTCAGTTTTCTTATTTTCAATGCTAAAGAAACTCATAACCTGCCGATATATAAGGTAGGAACAACATTGGCAATAAGATCATGAAGACAAAAATTTCGCTTTTAGCAACCGCTATCGCTGCAATTTCAAGTTTTTCTGCTAACGCAGCAAACTACTCAATCGAAGCACGTGGTGACGCAATGGGTGGAGTAGGTACAGCGTCAGGAACCTATCTAACCGCACCATTTTACAACCCAGCACTCGCCGCCATCTACCGCAGAAACGATGACTTGGGGATGTTAGTTCCAAGTTTTGGCTTGTCGTACAATGATCCCTATGAGCTAGTAAATCAGATTGATGCCATTGCGGATCAAATTGCGGCAAATGACCCAAATGTAGGCACATCCATCCAAAACATTGCTGGGGATGACCTGAACTTTGAACTTGGTGCCGCTGTTGCTTTCGGTATACCAAACCAGTTTTTATCAATGACTGCATACGGCAAAATATATACCGAATCGTTTGTCACTCCGGATATCGATACCACAGTAGGGAGTAACGATCTTGCTAAGGCCGAGTTAAGCGGTGTTAAGGCAGTCACCATTGGGGTCACTGAAGCGGGTCTAACCATGGCTAAGTATCAAACGTTTCTCGGCCAACATATGGCATTTGGTATTACACCGAAACTACAACGCATTTACACATATACCTATGCCACAAGCTTTTCTGGATACAGTAATGGCGATATCAGGGAAAATGAGACAGCGGAAACCATGTTTAACCTTGATGCCGGTTTTGTGTGGTTTCACGGTCCATTTCGTATCGCAGGCTCTGCCAAAAATTTAGTAGGACGTGATATTGATACAAAATCAGGCAGTGTCACGTTAACCTCAGCCTCATCAGGGCAAACTCGAGATATTAATTACGGATATTCTTACTCATTGCGACCGCTTTACACTATTGGTACAGGCATAGTCTCTGATTACTTTAGCTTGACGGTGGATTACGATTTAAACAAAGAGAAAAAGTTTTCATCATTTTATGACGACACACAAATGCTAAGAGCAGGTATTGAGTTTGATTTTCTTCGTCAATTGCAACTAAGAGCAGGTTACATCAAGAATCTTGCTCAGGAAGAAGATGAAAATACTGTTACCGCAGGTATTGGCTTATCACCACTGAACTTATTCGAGATCGATATTGCTGCACGTTATACCAACGAAAATGCAATGGGTGTTTCACTCAATTTCTTAGCAACGTATTAATCACTTGCAAGCAAAGTGAATCATAGGTAAATTGCGCTGCTCAAACTAGGAGTAACCAATGTATGTTTGATGATTTACCACCATTGAGCCATGCGGAGCAGCAACAAGCTGTTGAGCGAATTCAAAAGTTGATGTCTGAAGGGATCAGCACCGCTCAAGCAATTAAAATCGTTGCGGAAGATATCCGAAACCAGCACAAAGAACAACAAAACAAAGGGTAGGGCGTCAGTCTTACCCTTTTTTATTTGGGTCATTTTTTAAAACCCCTCCTGATTATTTTAGGCATTTTCAGCCTTAACTTTACCTAGCTAACTTTCAATCTACCTATCGAGCTCACTCGCTTATCAATGTGTGACCGCGTCACTTAACTGTAATTTCATTCACTGAACTTTATCGCAGGACAAACCAAAGCTTTACGCAGTGTTGCCGCACTTCAATTAGTTCCTGAGTGGAAACAATGAAACTAGACGCAAAGATCTTTATGGTCAACATTGGCTGACAAAGCGTAAATCAATGGATATCAGCAACTTACAGCGGAGCTTTTCACTATTAAGTTCCAGCGTTCGCCCTTATGGATCCTTGGTTGTTTGTGGTGGATTTTGGTGGTAGTTTTAAATTCTAATATTGAATTTAAGTGATACTGTCACATTTTCTTTTTGTAATGAAAGTATTACCCTGTCATGGTTACAACAGAAGTTGATGCTTACTTACTTTATTGAAGTGGTAATTAGAAACGCACCTAAAGAGCTCGCTGAACTGAGTATCTTGAGGTTACTTATGTAGAAGAAGCGAGAAGGTTAAGTTGAAACTAGGTAATCAGGCAGCGTAAATTTTTAGAAATTCGATATCAATGAGCAATGGGGATTGACCACCGAGGTTGGCATACCTATTGGTTTATATTTAGGTGGTATACCCAAGCAGTTCTCGCTGAACCGATCATCTTGAGGTTACTTAGGTATGTACCAACTTTGGTTTCGACTCTTTGGATTTGTCAGCAAACTACGTCACAGCCATTAATGTCTGATCCTTACCTTGGTTTTTCGCTTTATAAAGTGCTTTATCCGCTTCAAGGATTGCTTTTCGCATGGACTGGTTTTGTAGAATCGATAAGCCAGCAGATAGGCTTATCTGGATAGATTTACCCCATTTTTCAGATTTCAATTCACCGTTTAAGTTGTCAATGATCTGCACACACTCAAGCCGATCAATATCAGTAAAAATCAATAAAAACTCCTCGCCACCCCAACGAAAAAGTTGAGCATTTGATGGCAAAATTGCATTTGCCATCTCGACGAATCGAACCAACACTTGGTCGCCGATTTCATGACCAAATTGATCGTTCACTTGTTTAAAATCATCCAAATCGAGAAGGGCAACAGCTACCATTTTGCCTTCCTTCGCAATATTTTCATAATTTGAGAATTTAACTAAAGCCTCGCTTCTATTCCTAGCACCAGTTAAAGCATCGGTAGAAGCTTTGACTTTAAGCTCACTGATTTTATTCTCCAGCTGAGTTTCTTTATCGCGTGCACGTTTTACTTTTGCCCTCGATAAACCAAGTGACGCTGTAACATATAAAAATGCTATTGCTAGCCAAAGTATGGTTACAAATTGATAAGCAGTTTCAATTTTTATCCAGTGCCCTTTAAACACGATAGATTCAATGGTAACTCTGTGCAAACCAGCACTAGCATCAGCAGCCAGTCCAAGTTCTATATCGACAACGTTTGTGATGTCGACCTTTGTTTCTGTCAGTGGGAGTTTATAGTATTCAATCCACCATGTGGGGACATTGAAATACTCCAAACCAATTGAACGACCTTCAGAAACAACGAAGTCTAGCCGGTTAAATTTGTTTGAGATTGGGTCAGACTCAACACTATAAGCTCGATTGAAATTTCTAGCATAAAATCGAAATCGTGCTTCAGATGGACCATCATAATCAATGTCTATCTCAACAACATCATAGGCCGACAGATCGATACCTTCGTTTTCCTGCCTGACATCTATGGCAATTTCACAGAATGGATATGTATACGACCTGTCTAAATGACACTCTAACACGGGTAGGCCAGTGTCATCCCGATACCAAAACCCAACCGTACTACCACCATGCATTTTGTCTGTATTAACCGAGATAGAATTATCGTCAGTGGCGATAACATAGGTTCGCTGATAGCCTGCAAGTGCGATGACCAACACAGTCAAGGTAAATGCTACTGCAATTGCGCAGGAGATAACTGAGTATTTTCTAAATTGGTTGTTCATGGCTAACAGTTATTATGTCGCTCAGTTGGAAAATTGATCGGTATTTTAATGACTTAATTCAGCCAACAAAATTATCATTTTAAGCTAGGTATCTACAGAAGTAGGGCGTTAGCTTAACCAAAAATTTGCATTGTCAGAGCAATGACAGTTTATCCATCGTAGAAGCGTTAAAAGCACGACTCATAATCGCTTGATAGAGTGTTAATGAGCGATGATTATGTTTTGGGTTAATTTCGATAAGGTAATTCTCTGTATTTAAAGAGAAAAGGGTGACTTTAGAGTGAGTTTGATTGATACTGAGTCAAACTTATTGAGAATCTAAGCAAAGTGTCTAAGAATTGCGAATAATTACAATAAATCACTTAAATCTGTCAGTTTCACAAATGTCACCTTACATATGCACTAGTGTTAATATGTGTAATTCAAAAAAGGGCTTCTAATATGTTTGAATTGGTGATGATATCCTTATTAGCGGGCTCAATTGTTTTACTTTGCATCAAGGCATTACTTAAATTAAAGCTCAGGCGCGATCTAGAAAGTAAAACCGATACCCAATTTCGAAATCTTGCTGAGTTTTTATCTCAAAACCCAGAATACTCCTGTAACACGCAAGATTACGTTAAAACAATATGCCATGTGTATACACAGTTGCGTGGACATCATGCTAAAAAAGTTGTCCTTGATGAGATGCAAATCCTTGATAGCAATGAGTTTCGTCGCCGGAGTAAAACTGAGCAACTTTTTGAAATTGAATCTTCGACTGAACGGCTCGCATTTCACGGGATCTTTTTAGATTCTTCTAAATAGTTCAGCTGTAGATTTTCCTGAGTAATAGTAAAACTCACCTTAGTCAATCTCAGGTTCATCAACGAAGATTACAAGTTAAATGCAGAAGAACGAAAACTCTACCCTGAAAAGTAGAGTCAAGAAAGCCTGACTTACTGGCCACCTTGGTAAGTTGATTTGATAACGACATTTTTTCAGTTTCGGCACTAATAGCCGCTATCGTCAAGTAGCAACAAGCCCAGCAACAATCTGGGCTTTTTTGTGCCTGTCATATACCAACCGCAATAAAATTACTTCAAATAAATCCCTTAAAGGGATCAAATATCCCTTGATCTTGCAGTATTCCATTCGGTATGATTGCGGCGCCAACACAGTATTGTGTTACAAATCAACAACGCTATGGCGGTGCATTATGAATATCAAACCTCTTTTACTAACTGCTCTAATCGGCTCACTAATGGTCGCACCGGTTACGGCGGAATCTGCCCAGAACTCAGGCCGTTTTCTGTCTATAAGCAAATCTCAAGTGACGGCGGAGGCCGAAAGCATTGACGGTTTAGGTCTTACATATGCGGCGTTTAGACGTGGCGGTCATTGGGGATTTATCACTAACCACGAACCACTACAAGTACGCTGGTTATGACGTTAATGTAAGAATGTGGGACGTATCATTCGGTGGCATCTATAAGCCCGCAGTCTTGATTTCGTCCGTGTCTATCCTATGGGTGGTATTGGTATCTATCATGTCGATATGACCAAGAACGGCGGTACAGCGGGCGAGACAGAAAAAGGAATCACACTGGGACTAGGTATTCCAAACACTCCGATTTTTATCGATATGAATTACAAACATGTTGAAATGGGTGGTTATCTTTCTGCTTACGATTTCAATACGACTTATATCGGTATTGGCTACAACTTTTTATTAGGTCTAAAACCATGAAAAATTTATGCGCATTGTCACTAGTTGCTGTGGCTCTAACTGGATGCAAGGCAACTGAACACCTAGACAAACCGCTCACATTCGAGAGCAAAGTTGACGCTAAATACCTGCCATATGTTGGTGAGTTAAAGCCGTTCATCACCTCACAATATCAAATTGCTTACTGTGGTGATTACGCACAGGAAACAAAGAACAAATCAGTGACGTTTGAGCCATTAATCAATGGTGACACTCTTACTGTTACCGTGACTGGCGCGAGTGTGAATGTGTTCACGGGTAAAACGATTTGTCAGTTTAACGAAAAACAAATCACGCACCGGTCGATGAAACCTGTTTATAACGCTTACAACAAAGAACAGCGAAAAATCGCTGACAACAAAGCGAAGAAAGAGCAGCATTTAAGAGCCGAGAAAGCGAAGTTAAACGCGTACATAAGCGATTCACTTCTAGCGGGTCAGATGAATGCGATCTTTGACGTATGCAAAGAGAACTATTTGATCACTACTAAAGAGCAACGAGATTCTAAACAGTTCTGGACCGATACGGTAAAGAGCAAGCACGGCGAAAGGTTCAGTCAAGAGAGTTTCGATAAGGGTCATAAAGACATGTATATCACCATGCAATCCCTAACTGTGAATTTAGGCACACTAAACCGTCAGTGTCGTGAGACATTGGCAGGAACTCGCGCTCTTAGAGCAAGTACTAAATAGGTGACAGCATGAACAAGTTTTTAATTCTATCTCTAATTCTTGCAGCCCTTACAGGTTGCGCAGAACAGAAAACCGTAATCGAAAATGACGAACTTCGTAATGTGGTCACGTCATTACGCATCAAAGTTCAAAAGAAGGACTTTGAAGTTAACCGAGTGAGAGTTAGTCAGCAAGATGACATTTATTCACTAGTGTTCTCGAACTATACCGAAGCTGACACAGGGAATGATACTCCGTCAGGCTATTCATACGGTCTTACGATGAATGAGCAAGCTTTTAACACGGTCATTAACTTACTTAAAAATCCATCTAATAAGGCGGTTGAGTTAAGAGGCCAGGCGGCTTTGGGTTACTACTTTACTCAGTACAGCACTGAATCAGAGAAAGTAACCACAGGGTTAAGCAGTTCGCCTTATTACGGTCAGATAGCCATATCAAACAGCTCTTACTATGTGGGCGAGCATCATTTTCAGGTAAGCAGAAAGGAAGCACCAACATTGGCTCATCAATTACATAAAATGTTGGATGAGGTGAAGTAATGAAAACCAGATTCTTTAGACGTGATAAAGTCGTCAACGGTAAATGCTCAACTCATTTTTGATCAGATAATCGTCGCCAAACAAACCATCCACATCAACCGTGATGCGATGACGATTATCTCCTTAAAACGCCAGTTAACGCAATCTTACATCGACAGTTCAACGGTATGTGCATGACTGATGTGGATGGTGTTGCACAATCCTTTTCATAACCAACTTCGTAAAGATGAGTTTCATACCTTCATGAAAGCCTTAGTTAAGTCAGCTATGGCACAGTTCACACAGGGTGTTGATCATTCTCTGTCCAAAAAGCTTGAATGTTTTGTGGTACACAACGATTCATTGATATAAATGGGCAATGCAGAAGCGGCAGCACTTGAGAGTATCCATGGATTTCTTGAAGTTTTTCGCGGGCTAGCGTTGGTCCAAAATCAGAATAGTGTTGACGAATGAATTCTAATACCTGCAACTTGACGCTTTCATTGACGCGATTTGAATACGGTTTGCCTCGATTTCCATGTGCCAGAGAATTGAATGAAGCGAGTGATCAGCCGTTGGAATTGTCGATAACTTAAACCCAATAGCTCTAAAGCGTCGGCTTAGTTTATGATGTAAGGCATCCTGGATTATCGTCAGTCTTTGTAATTCACGGTCGTTCATAGTGATTAACATCAGTTAAGATCCTCAAAGGTTAAGCATAAGTGGACATTTTAAAATTGCTCGAACCGGACATTACTAAATTGCATCTACAATTACAGTGCGTATTATCTATCTTATGTTAAATAGGGTTGATGGTGGTTATGGTTCTCATAGCCACCTTATCCCCTAGCTTCTCCTTGAGCTCACTCACTGAGCATACTGCATTGAACATAACTATTTACCATAAAATAGGTAATAACCATAAATCTAACTTCTGTTAGTTTCATGATTATTACGCGCTATCTGCCCAAATATCCTGTCTCTCGAGTCTCTGTTGGTGACTGTTTTTGGAGCAGTAACTTGTCCGTTAGCCACGAACTGATTTTAGTTGGTTAAGTATGTACCTAGTTCAGGTCTCTTTATCGTACTAACTTTCACTCGTTCAGGCATGCTTTCGACTTCCAATTTTGGCTGGTCAGAAAAGGAATTCGCTTCTTCGACTCTGTAACGTAATTGTTCGATGTTACTCAGATTTAAGTCTTATACCAATGCTTACAAACCCAGCTCTTTTCAACAAGCCAACAGTTAAATTTGTTCTAGTATTATCTTGGTGTCAGCCTTTTTCCCAATCAGTTTCCAATGCTGGCAGCCTAGATAGATACTGAATGACAACTGACTTTTGATAGACAATCAATGCGAGGACGCTAAGCGCATTCTTGTTATAGATGGTGTTAAATTTATTGATTATGGTGTATCTTCCTTCACCACTCAATGCTCGTCTATGCATATGGCGAGCTCATAATCATTTATCGGTTAGTCAGCCATGTAAACCAGGGGCAAAAGTTATCAGCTTACCCTGACCACAATAAGGATCTGTTATGTTGCAACGCTTTTCAAAGGCCGCTTTCTGCATTGCTATAGGTGCATTTTTATCGGGATGTGCCACCACGATAGAACAAGGGTTAAAGGACTTGGTTCAAAAACCTGAAGTCAACTACAGCAGCGTCGCTTTGGGGGACGTTACCTCAAATGCTATCGAAATTAAGCCTGTTTTTAACATCAACAACCCAAACTCAGTCACTTTTCCAGTTGATGCTATTTCCTATTCCCTATCATTTAACAATAAGCAAATGCTCGAAGGTACGACGGAAAGCTTAGGCATGTTGCCAGCAAATGGCAGTAAAGATGTCACTGTACCCTTAAAGCTGACAACCGAGTCTTTAAGTGCACTTCAAGGATTACTGTTCAAAGATAAAAAACTGGACTATCAAGTTGAAGGTAATGTAAAAGTGCTTGGTTTTAGTATTCCGTTTAAGAATCAAAACACACTTTACATGCCGAATATTTCGTTAGCTGGCATCGATGTTAAACAAGCGAGCTTCGACAACATGGAGTTGGTCGTTAATTTAAATCTGGATAACAAAAATAGCTTTGATCTTCCCCTTGATGATATCAATTACACGGTATCAACTGGCGGTAAATCCCTGTTTAAAGGAGAGCTATCTAACAAACAGGTAGCGCAAGGTAAGAGTCAGCTATCATTGCCTTTATCCATTGCACCAAATCAGCTTTTCGGTAGTGTATTTGAACTCCTTCGTAACCCAAATATTCCGTTACAGATTGATGTAAACAGCCCATTGTTCAGTACTTCAAAACAGCAGTCACTGAACATAGCCGAATTACTCAAATAACACTTCGAGTATAAAGGTTTATATAAATACCTGATTTAGGGATCTAAATCAGGTATTTTTCTTAAAAACCAACCCACGCTAACTATTGATATCCCAGATTGATGGCTACTATCCGCCTACTCTATCGTGATTTTAGATCTCACTCTTTTGAATTCGGGGTTAAACCAAATATTTGTCCAAGTTGGCATTGAGCATGCTGCTGATAAACGGATGTTGGTATGGATAATTTTCAACATCATCCGCTTCATATTGGGTTGCGGCGCACAGCCCCTCATCTAGCAAAACGAAGTTGACCATGTGACTCCATAGGTCTTTCTCTAAGGGTGTTAGCCTGATGAACTTCGAATATTCATTGTAAAATATACGCCATTGGGAAGGCGAAAAAATAGAGCTTGGGCTACTTTGGCTTCATGAAAGATTGGCTGGTTTACAGCCAATTTTATGAAGCTCAGTCATTGGAATAGTCAGTTTGCTTAAGAAGTATTAACTACTCCATTTCACACTGTCTTGTTTCATAGTTCAAACGACCACCATTGTCTAAACATTGGTCAATTTCGAAGATGGTTGCTCCCCACGACCAAATTACAGCCAATGTAGCCAGAACAATAAGTGCGATAACGGCTTTCTTTACGTACATTTTATGCCTAGTGTTAGCAAATTACATATAGAGAGAATTATATCATTTATCAAACAAGACTCTAGCTTTTGATACATTCACTTAACTATTATACCCAAGTGACTTCAAGATCTTGCCGCGTTATCGCTTTTTGATTTAGAGCCACTAGATCTGCAAAGCAATGCCTTGCCATCAACCCAAGCAGCTCTCGCTGAAACTAGCATCTCGAGGTTACTTAGGTATAAACTCTTTGTTTTACACCTGTACCCTGCTCTAGCATAGCTTGGGAATTACCACCTTCTAAAGAAGGGAGTTTATGGCTGAAAACAAAAAAAGAGCCTTACGGCTCTTTTTCAGTTAGCGTTGCGTTAACCGCCTGCCAGCTTGACAGTCATACCTTTCTTCTCAAGGTGCGCTTTAATTTTGTCACGCGCATCACCTTGGATTTCAATAGTGCCATCTTTCACTGAACCACCGCAGCCACAAACTTTCTTCAGTTCAGCGGCGAGCAATTTTAGAGGAGCATCCTCAAGATCTAGTCCAGTTACAATGCTTACACCTTTGCCTTTACGACCTTTGGTTTGCTTCTGAATACGAACAATGCCGTCACCCTTAGGGCGTTCAGCTTTTGTCTCTTCAGGTTTAATTTGACCTGTTTCCGTCGAGTATACAAGTGTCATCGTGATTTACTTCTTTTGCTGTTGTTGGGCTTTTTGTTTCGCTGCTAAGTAAGCTTCTATGTGCTTCTGAATAGCGATTTTGCCGCCTTTAATTAGTTTACCATTGAAGAAACAATACCAGTCATTCGGCTGGCCTGTATCGTTTTTTAACTGAAATCCGTTGAAATTTTCCGAGTTGCCTCCCTCTTCTGACTTTTTCGCTAGCGAAGAGAACTCTCTAGGGTCGATAATCGATGCAGTGTCACACCACCAATCAATACTTTTCTTGACTGCTGCCATGCTCCCAGTTAGGACATGGTTTTTGATCTTCACCTGCCAGACCGAGGTGTCGTTCCCAGCAGTCTGCATGTTAAAACCGCGATAGTTAGCAATTGCCATGTTACTGAATCTTCTATTTATTGGTATTACCTATAATCATAATTGTAACTTCCGTGCAATCAAGTATAAAATGAACAAAACAATGAGTTATAGTGCGCCAGAATGAAAAAAAATCTCGTACCTTACACACAAAATCATCAAATTAATCAATTCATTGCGAAACTAATCACATCGAGTGATGTTGATCTCATTAATGAAATAACTCAATACTCGTATTCGAGAAACTCACTGTTAGCGATCTGTAATGATTGGAAACGCTTCGTCCTTTTCTGTCATCAGCGTCAGGTGAAACCTATACCTGCCTCAATTACGGCACTTCGTCAGTTTATAGATAAAGAGTCACAAGTTCGTAAGTTTTCTTCCATTAGGCGAAGTACTGTACATATTGGATTGATTCATAATCAACTGTCTCAGCCCAACCCTGTCAATCATAGGATCATCAAATTCACCTTAAATCAGCTCAAACAAAGTGTACCGCACCAAGAGTCATCAGCAACGCCAATGACAAGGGAGCATCTCAACCATTTTGATAAAAAATTCAGTGTATTGCCTCACAATGAGTTAAGCACCAAAACAGTTAGAGATATCGCAATCTGTTACGTTATGTTCGAATGCATGTTAAAACGTTCAGAGCTCAAACTTTTGACCCACTCTCATTTACAACATCATAAAGATGGAATTCGTCTGTCTGTTTCTGACAATACCTATCAACTTAGCCAAGACGCAATAAAATGGCTCACACTGTGGCTTGAGCGACAACAATTCGAATCCATGGATAACCAAGTTCTGTTCACTGGAATTGATCGGCATGGCAATTTGTCTACTCAAGCATTGGACGATTCATCCATTTATCGTGTGGTTCGCTCTATGGGTGATCGCTTAGGTATTCCGAATATGAAGCCTATGTCAAGTCAGTCAACTCGGATCGGTGGAGCTAAGGAACTGCGCAAACAAGGTATGAAAATTAGAGAAATCCAAGAGTTTGGAAGATGGTTAAGCCCTGCCATGCCATCTCAATATGCGGGTTTGAAACACAAAGCAGAGCTTGAAAAACTAGAGTTTACTCGGTTTATTCCGTGGGATTAATCGCACGTTGGATACAATCATTCAAATATTCATGAAATTGATGGCCATTGTTCTGCAGCATTTTAGGGAACATAGAAATTGGCGTCATTCCTGGGAAGGTGTTTACCTCATTGAGGTAAATGTCTCCTTCATCAGTCAAGAAGAAGTCGATGCGTGAAAGGTGGCGAAGCTTCATTTGTTTAAAGACCGTCTCAGAACAGCGGGCTATTTCGTCAAGCTGTTCTTGAGTCACATCTTTTGCAACCACTTCGGTTGTCGAATGACTTGAGGCACTGTATTTCTCATCATAGGTATAGAAAGCACCTTCAGGGGCGATCACTTCACCAGGAGGAGTAATGTGTAATTTCCCATCCATTTCATAAGCTGCGACTTCGAGCTCTCGGGGTTTCACTGCTTTTTCAATAAGAACTTGGTCAGAATAGGTAAAGGCTTGATTAATCGCTTCGGAAAGCTGCTCGACCTCCGAAACACAATAACACCCGACAGACGAACCTTGCTTAGCTGCTTTTACAAACAGCTTACCCCATTTGTCAAACGCCGCTTTAGCGTTAGCATGAGAAGCTTCGTTATTATTGGATAAGAAAAGGTATGGGGTATTCGGGATGCTGATCGCGTCATACCACAGTTTGGACGTGATTTTGTTAAAGCTATTGCTACTTGCTTCCGCGCCACAGCCGAAATATGGGATACCCGACATTTCGAACAAGGATTGGATATCGCCAGTTTCACCTGGATAGCCATGAATACAAGGTACAATAAAGTCAATTTTTACTTGTGAAGCTGCGCCGCACAGTGATTTATTATGAATATCAAGGTAAACCGCTTCACCATCGTCGTTGTACCATGCTTCAGTTTTCATCTCGACACGAATAACATTGATATCATTAATAAGTTCTAGCTGCTGCTGAACAAAATTTGCTGACATTAAAGATACTTCATGTTCTGAAGATCCACCGCCGCATAATAAAAGGACTTGTTTCGTCATCTAACCGTCTTTCCGTGAAACCACATTTATACTGTTAATCATAACGATTAAATGGCTGAGATACAGTCAAAAAGTGTGATTTTTCTTTGTGTCGATTTTAGGTGGGTAATTCATAATCAAAAAGGGAGCAATTGCTCCCTTTTTTGCTGATTTTAATTCAATTTATTCAAGGTCGGATAAGGTGAATTCTTAATAGCGTCAATGCTTTTCACAAAAGGTTTTAAATCTCTGAACTCTTGAGGTAGCTGCGCGATTGCTTTACGTGCTTCAGTGCTGTTCGCATAATCGCCATAAAGCACTGTGTACCATTTGGTGCCATTCACGATTTTGTAGTTTTCCCAAATCGGTTGTCCACTGTCTGGAAGACGGGATACGTATTGTTGAACTTTTGCTTGGTTACCGACCGCAACGACCTGAACTGTATAGCCAAATCGCGCCGTCTTATCGACTTGCTTTTGACTTGGTGGAACAATTTTCACTGACTTTTTACTTTCAGCTGGTTTGTTAACAATTTTTACCATAGGTTTGGGTTTAGGCTCAGTTTCTTTGAGGACAACTGGTGCTTTAACCACAGGGTCGGCGTTCATTGGTTCAGAGATGTTCATCTCTTTAAATTCATTAGAAGCTTGAGTTAATGGCTGAGGGATCATGTCGGTCTGATACTCTTCCACATAACTTTCACTTTTCACTTCCGCGATGTAGCTGTCTGATGCACATGCCGACAACAACAAGGCTAGGCTGACAATTGAAATCTTCTTCATAGGTTTAGCTAACACTCGAAACAAAAATTACTGTAAATCATGCCGATAGCGAAACGCTTAATCAAGGGCACTTTGTCAATATCTGGTCAACCGATGTGACTTATTACACAAACTTCTAACACACCGATGATAATTTAAGCATAGCGTTAGTTTGATAACCTCATCATAGTTTCTTTTTGGTTAACATATCGTCATCACATTGTGTCGTTTAAGAGAGTTGTCTGGGTATTAAAGGAGAATACGTTTGAACCGTTTACAGAAGTTCGTGAAACCAAGCAGTGTTGCCGTGATTGGTGCCTCTCAAAACCCTAAGCGTGCCGGTCATGTGGTCATGAAGAATCTATTGCAAGGAGGCTTCGATGGCGCGGTCATGCCGGTCACGCCAAAATACAAAACCGTTGCAGGTGTTCTCGCCTACCCAACCATTGACGCTTTACCCATCACTCCAGATATCGCGATACTTTGTACTAACGCTGCTCGGAATACGGACATTCTTAAACAACTCGGTCAGCGTGGTGTCGCCTTCGCTGTGATCATTGCTTCAGATTCACATAAGGATCTCTCTGCCACAAAACACAGTGATGAATGGAAAGCGATTGCCGGTAAATTTGGCATGCGGATACTAGGGGCAAGCAGCTTAGGGATCATTTTACCTTGGCATCAATTTAATGGTTCATTCTCTCCCATTAACGCTCTACCCGGAAAAATTGCGTTTATCTCACAATCCGCCTCAGTGTGTACCACAGTGCTCGATTGGGCCAATGATAAAAACATCGGTTTTTCAGCGTTTATTTCCCTCGGACAGAGTATCGATATTGATTTTGATGAACTTCTGGATCACTTCTGTACCGATTCGAAAACCGATTCTATCTTACTGTATGTTGAGCGGATTCAAGACGCACGGCGTTTTATGTCGGCAGCAAGAGCAGCTTCGCGTAACCGCCGCATACTGGTAATGAAAGCGGGTCACTCGCCAATTACTGAAATGAATCAGTCCCCGTTAACGCTGGATATCATCTATGATTCCGCCATTAGACGAACTGGGATGCTTCGGGTGCATAATACCCATGAGTTATTTGCTGCGGTGGAAACCCTAACACATTCTGTTCCACTCCGTGGGGAACGCCTTGCCGTGATCACCAATGGTGGCGGTCCAGCCATCATGGCTCTGGATACTTTGTTCGAAAAAGGTGGGCAACTTGCTCGACTCAGTGACAGTGAATTGGACGCCTTGAACCAAGTCTTACCGCCCACTTGGTCACATACAAACCCCATCGATATCGTGGGAGATGCAGGTACAGAGCGTTATGTCCAAGCCCTCAATGCGATTTTAGATGGCGACTGCGCAGATGCCATTTTGATCATGCACAGCCCATCGGCACTGGCCCCATCTTCTGAAACCGCTCAAGCCATTGTCAACGCGATCGCGCAGCACCCAAGAAGCAAACGATTTAATATATTGACCAATTGGTCCGGTGAACAGACGGCAAAACCTGCACGCTTGATTTTTACTCAAGCAGGAATCCCAACCTATCGAACTCCAGAAAGTGCCGTTGGCGCATTCATGCACTTGGTAGAGTACAGGCGTAACCAGAAGCAGCTGATGGAAACACCCACGACGGCAGAACCGCTTCACAGTAATGAGGTGCAGCAAGCGAAAGATTGGGTCACTTCACAATTATCCGACTCTCTATCCTCTGGTTGTTCATCGCCTGCAGATGAAGCGACTGAGCAACACCACATATGTCGATTAGACACTCATCAATGTGGTGCGCTTCTGAAACACTTCCAATTTGATGTACTTCCGACTTGGCTTGCTGACGATGTCAGTGAAGCCGTTCATGTTGCCGAGGAAATAGGTTACCCCGTTGCGGTAAAATTGCGCTCCCCAGACATTCCTCATAAATCCGATGTTCAAGGTGTGATGCTCAATTTGCGTAACAGTGCCGAAGTAACCAACGCCGTTCAATCCATTTTAGATCGAGCAAAATCCGCTTACCCAAGTGCTCGTATCCATGGATTGTTAGTACAAGGGATGGCCAAATTGGCTGGAGGGGAAGAGTTGCGTGTCAAAGTCATCAGTGACGATACCTTTGGCCCTGTGATTACTTTGGGCCAAGGAGGGTCTGAGTGGGATATCACCAAAGATGCCGCAGCGGCATTACCGCCATTGAATATGACGCTGGCGCGTTATTTAATTATTCGAGCTATCAAAAGTGGCAAAATTCGTCTACAAACGTTACCTGAACCGATGGATGTTATCGGTTTAGCGAAGTTCCTAGTGCGCATTTCTCAAATGGTGGTCGACTTACCCCAAATACAAGAACTCGATATTCACCCAGTCCTGGTCAATGGGACACAATTCACGATTATAGATGCTGACCTAACATTAAAGAGCTACCATGGTGACGGTCACGAACGCTTAGCGATTCGACCTTTTCCGGCGGAATTTGTGGAGACAGTAAAACTTAAAGATGGCACACCTATTTTACTCCGCCCTATCCTTCCTGAAGATGAACCTCACCACGATGAGTTCATAAGAAATGTCAATAAAGAAGATCTTTATAAGCGCTTTTTTACAGATGTTGGCGAGTTCAACCATGAAGCGCTCGCCAATCTCACGCAAATTGACTATGACCGAGAAATGGCATTTGTTGCCGTTGCCTTTAACAAGGACTCGGGGCCAAGCATTATTGGCGTTTCGCGCGCACTCATTAATCCTGATAATACCGATGCCGAATTCGCTATATTAATACGTTCAGATCTTAAAGGCATGGGGCTGGGTGGAGTGTTGATGCGTAAGATCATTGATTATTGTCAGTCTAAAGGCACTCTTCAGATGTCTGGTATGACAATGCCATCCAATCAAGGCATGTTGACGCTAGCCAAGAAGCTTGGTTTTGAGTTGGATATTCAGTTTGCTGATGGCACTGCCGATATGCGACTGCCACTTAAATAGACCGTCGTTTAACTAGACATTCAGCCAAATAATCATGCGTTAAATACAAAAGAGCAGCTTAGCTGCTCTTTTCACAAAAACTCAAAATGAGTGGTCAAAGTCATCGAGGTCATTTTTATAAGCCAGATCAACTCAAGAACTTGATTCCATCAGCGACGGCATCATTTTAGTTTCCAGTTCTTCTTCAGGTATTGAATACACCAAGACTTGGCTTCACCGAGTTTATTCCGACGCCATGCAAGAATAATATCGACAGACTGCGGCTCAGTATCGGCGATTTGCTTGAGCACGCCTTGTTCAATCAAGGGCCTGGCAACCTGCTCTGTCAAAGTACCGATTCCTAAACCTGCTTTTAATGCGTCGACTTTGGTATGGAAGCTGGTTACCGTCAGTCTCGGTTGCTTTTGCATCACATTCACACTCATTGCTGGTTGTTCACGAGCAGTGTCAGCGATCGCAATGACACGATACTTTTCACGCGCCTGCTCATCAAACGGACCGACACGTTTGTGTACATAATGATCAGACGCCGCCACCCAAACCATCGACATTTTACCGATGACTTCTGCTTTGACATCTTGAGGTAAACTGTCTGCTTTCGGACATACCAATAGATCGGCACGTCCATCTTGGAGCGACTCCCAACAACCCGCGAGAATCTCTTCTTGCAGTCTCACACGTGTTTTACTGACATTGCCTAAAGCATCAACCATGCTAAAAAAGTTTTCTACTGGCACGATTCCGTCATAAGCGAGTGTTAAGTCCAGCTCCCATCCGTTTGCAAGTAACGTCGCGTCACTGACCAATTTTTCCGTGGCCCCAAGGATGATTCGACCTTGGTCCAAAATTAATCGCCCTGCTTCTGTGAAATTCGCTTTGTGGCCTGAGCGGTCAAAAATCATAATGTCTAAGTCTTGCTCTAACTTTTGAATTTGGTAGCTCAGCGATGAGGGGGCGCGATCAAGCTCAGCAGCAGCGGCAGCAAAACTTCCTCGACGATCAATAGCGTCAAGAATGTGCAGGGCTTCCAGAGTTATCGGACTTTGCATAGTGAATCCTATGTTTCATTTATTTATACCCAAGCAGTTCTCGCTGAACCTAGCATCTCGAGATTACTTGGGTACATGTTTCGTATCTGTAATTAACCCAACCTGAACATGGGATAATAACGATTTATTGCCATTTAACTCACTGTATAGAAATGAGATTCAATGATCCAGTCGACTTAGTGACTGACATCTTAGAATGTTAACGATAGGTTGCACATGTTTTATGGCTCGATGAAAAACCTTATCAAAATCAAAAATACAAAATCAAACCGTTTGCCTATTACATTTCTGCCCTTTTGAATTGTAAATTTGTCCACTTTCCACCAGCAGGATTTCAACATATCTTCAGGCAAACAAAGTCAACCTAAGCATTTGTTTTATATAAATAATCATGCATTAAAAAGAAAAGCCAGCACTAGGCTGGCTTTGAGTATCATTCAGATAAAAGTGATAGAAAAAAGTTTTTGAATGATCAATTACTTTTTCGTCATCTCTTTCTTAACCATTACTACAGAAGCAAGGATGAAAGTGATGATAAGTGCAAGCTCCATGAGCGTCCCCAACAAAGTATATTTACGATAAAAATTAACAAACACCGATAGTTTAACAGTTCGATTAAAATCAGCCAGCTTTTAACCAGTTTTTTGCAATTAACTCGATTTAGATCAAAAAAAGCACCCTAAGGTGCTTTTTATACAATTGGCGTTCGGTAATTAACCAGATTTAATACTGATAAAGTTAATATTTATCGCTATAAAGCTTCCGTTTCTTCACCGATAAGAATGGCCTGTCCTTTACCTGCATTTTTGGCTTGATACATGGCAGTGTCGGCACTCTTCAAAATCCGATCAACGTCTTTCTCGTTACGTCCAATCTGCTTAACACCAATACTTGCACCCACATGCAGTGTTTGGCCGTTATATTCAATTGGAGACATAATCGATTTAAGGATCCGGTCAGATATGTCTGAGAGATAGGTCAAATCGGCTGGGTGGACGAGTACGACAAATTCATCACCTGAAATTCGGACAACCAGATCGCTACTTTTCACCAATGCAGTCAAACGCTTGGCAACCGTGACCAAAACAGCATCGCCAGCATCATGACCGTACGTATCATTGACATCTTTAAAACCATCCAGATCAAGGTACATCACCGCGACTTGATTACTGCTGTAATGACTGCCACTTAAAGCATCGCTGAGGCGATTAAGAAGCTTAGTTCGATTTGCTAACCCAGTCAGGGGATCGTGATGCGCGAGGTATTCGAGCTGTTCCATCTGTTTAGCATCGGAAATATCGGATACCATCACTACGAGATCATAACTAAATTGGCTATCTGTCTGATCAATTCGGCTGACTTTAGTGAACAGTGGAATATTCTCACCCTTACTGTTTTTCTCGGTAATTTCACCTTGCCAGAAACCAAACTTATCAACTGATTCGAGGATTGTCGGAACTTGAGTTGAGAAGTTTTGCCAATTAAGCACTTTATGGAAGTCTTGATTGAGCAACTCTTTTTGCTCATAACCCAGCATCTTCAAAAACGCTTGGTTGACCATAGAAATCAAGCCATTAGAGCTGATTACTATTAATCCATCATGAATATGATCAAAAACACCCGCAGCGACACGGAGCTTATTACGCTCAACTTCGTTCGCCGTCATGTTTTTCACCATGACTAAGGTTTTATCGTGAGACAGCTTTGTCGAACTGAAGGACACCACTACTTTGCCTTCTAGCGGGGACTTAATCTCATAGAGATGTTCATCTAACTCAATGCTACCGCGAACAGCAAGTTTAAGTTGTGGGCTCTCTTTGACGGTGACCAGACTTAAGATATTAGAGCGTTGATCCGCTTCTCCCTTAAATCCAAACAGAGTCTCAGCCGCTGGACTGTGGTACTCAATCATACCGTGATGATCAACAACAAGGTATGCGTAACCACTGGCCGACAAAATGCCTTCTAGATAACGTCGACCTTTATCCGCTTGCTCCAGTGAGTGTTTGATTTGACTGTCTCGCTGTTCAGAGCGCGACATTAACGTATTCAATATACCAACCAGTGAACCCACTTCGTCATTAGATAATACGTCATAAATCGGGGTCGGATTTTGTCTCGTGATCATCAGCTGGATTGCATGATACATACGTTGAGTTGGGCGCATCACACGTCGGCTGATCATTCCACCCATGAGTAAACTCAATAAGACGGATAATCCGAGTCCACCTGCTAAATTGATAAGATGCTTGATTCTTAACTGCTCTAGTGGCTCTAAAGAAACAAACGTGTTGACTTGACCAACAGCTACACTGTCTACATAAAGGTTTTGTTGATAATAAAGGTGATCGAGACCAAATGAGTAGCCGATATCATTGAGGGAGAAAATATCGTGTTCGGTAGGCGCAGTGATGTCTCGTCCAAAACGATGGAACTGAGCCACTTCCTTACCTTCTTTGTCCAGAAGCTCTACTTTAGACACTCCTTGGACACTATTGGCTCCTAGAAGAACCGTTCTAGCTTGCTTTTTATTCCCGAGTAATAAAGAGCTTTTAACTGCAACTGATAATGTGTGGCTACTCATTTTTGCGGTATCGAGTAGCTGCTGTTTTAAATTAACACTGTCGAAATAATAATTAGTGCCTATAGCGGCTGTTAAAGCTGCAGGCAATACAAAAGTAACAGGCAAAAGCAGCCTGCTCTTGATAGATAAGCCGTGTTTAGGTGGCATTAATTCTACTCCTTGCCCACCCTGACCAAGGTGACATCGAAGGTTCAAACGAAACAACAGGGGATACTGAAGTGTGTATCTTATAACAACGGATAAACGTCTCCCTATCTTAGCCGTTTTATTGATAATGGTGATGTGTTCTTGCTTTTCGATTGACAAATGATGAACTAGATCACTAATAAAGGTATAAACTTATATTTATGTTACTAATTTAACGAATATTCTAAAGAAAATTACGTGAATAAGCAGAAAATTACCTTGAACTGCGACATGGGCGAAAGTTTCGGTACATGGTCGCAAGGCGCTGACGAATTAGTGATGCCTTGGGTTGACATGGCAAACGTTGCATGTGGTTTTCATGCATCAGATCCGCATACAATGGCATCGACTATCTCCCTAGCATTAGAACACAACGTCAATATTGGAGCCCATCCAGGTTATCCTGACTTAATAGGCTTCGGCAGACGCTCCATCCCTCATACGCCTGACGAAATCAGCCAATTAGTGACTTATCAAGTTGGTGCATTGAGAGCGTTGTGCCTACATCAGAATACTGACATCAAATACGTCAAGCCTCACGGAGCACTCTACAATGATATGATGAAAGATGATCAAATCTTTCGTGCAATCTGCGAGTCTGTCAGTGTTTTTGGTGTTCCATTAATGATACTTGCCTCATCGGATAATCAAAAATACCTCGATATTGCCGATATCTACGATTTGCCTTTGCTATTTGAAGCGTTCGCCGACCGTAGTTATCAGCCCGATGGGCGACTGACTCCGCGCACTCAACCCCATGCCGTCTACCACAATGAAGATGACATCTATAATCAAGCCATGCAAATCGCAAACTATGGCAGTGTTACCACCGCCGAAGGTCAAATGATAAAGATTGAAGCAGACACGTTATGTGTTCATGGTGACAACCCGGAATCTATCTCATTAGTTGCGCGGATAAAACAAGGCTTAATGTAAACATTTAAGGAAATGGTTTGAATACAACGGACTTTTCGATTAAGCCACTGGCAGAATGCAGCATCATGATTTCATTTTCTGAAGATGTGTGCATTTCGACAGTGGCGACCATTGCAGACTCAATCAGACAAAATAACATGGACTGTTTGATGAATGCTGTCTGTGCCTATCATCAGATTCTCGTTGAGTACTTACCCTATCGAGTCAGTGAAAGCACGATGATTGCGCGTCTCATCACTCAAATTCAGCAACACGATTTAAATGTCAACGTCGATGTTACCCACGACATCACGTTGCCTGTGTATTATTCAGAAGAGACCGCCCTTGATCTTGTACGATATCAGAATAAAGGCATTGCTCTTAAACAATTGATAGAGCTGCATGCCGCTTCTGTTTATACCGTCTCTGCGATCGGCTTTGCTCCCGGCTTTCCATTTCTTTCCGATGTGGTAGAGCCGCTGAGGTTACCGCGCTTAACCACACCAAGACTTTCGGTTCCAGCTGGCAGCGTGGCGATTGCAGACAGTAAAACCGCCATTTACCCTAGTGACTCTCCTGCTGGATGGAATGTCATTGGTCGATGCCCCATAACATTGTTTGACCCGAATCACATTCCTATCTGTGCTTTATCTGTTGGCGACCGCGTCTCGTTTAAGCCTATCAGCCGAGATGACTTCATAGATTTGGGAGGCCGACTATGATGGAGAGACAAACTCAAGCGACCACAAACACCATATCTAGCCTGATCGTTGAAAAATCCGGCGCAATGAGTCTGATTCAAGATTTTGGCCGCTACGGGTTGAGTCATCTGGGTATCACTCAAGGTGGCCCCGTTGATGACTTTGCTTATAGCTGGGTCAATCATATCTTAGGCAACCCTGTTAACTGTTCCGTTATAGAGATAACGCTGGGACAAGCTCAATTTGTTGCCAATTCAGATTGTGAGCTTGCGATTGGTGGTGGCGATCTTCGAGCCGCTGTTGAAGGCCGCCCCATTCGCAATTGGAGTAACTTTATTGTTCGAAAAGGACAGCGACTGACCTTCTCCATCGCACGCAATGGATTGAGGGCTTATCTTGCCGTTAAAGGTGGATTTCAGTTTGAGCCGCACTTACTTAGTACGAGCTGTGTTCAGCGCGATTCGCTAGGTGGAGTGAACCAAGATGGCGGTGCATTAGAATCAGGACAGACGTTGCCTTTTGTTTCTCACTCCACCCTTCACCATCAAGCTCGTCATCTGACTTTCAGATTTACTCCTGATTATAATTTGCCGTTAACATTAAGGGTGATTGAAACTTATCAAGCCGATGAGTTTGATGAGCAAGCAAAAGAGACATTTTATCATTCTGAATTTACGATTGATCCAAATTCAAATCGTATGGGTTACCGACTTTCAGGTGACAGCGTCACTCCACCCAATGAAGGCATTCTATCAGAAGGTATTGCGCTTGGTTCCATTCAAGTTCCTCCTGATGGACAACCCATTATTTTGCTCAACGACCGTCAAACCATTGGGGGGTATCCCAAAATAGGCTGTATTGCTCGGATTGATTTACCGAGATTAGCTCAAGCTAAGCCGGGTCAGAAAGTTCGATTTGTTAAAGGCGATCGAGAAGGGTTGCAGGATGTGTGGTGTCAATGGGCTCGATTTTTTGGCTATTAGTCACGCCTGTTTAGCCGCTATGTGTTTAACCGATATGTGTTTAACCGCTATCTAATAAACCCCAACCTAAACTGGTTTATTGATCCCCACTCAAAATTAGGAAAGTGCACATCAATTAACGGGCGATAAAGGAAAATGAGCTGCCACGACACATTCAGATTTGTGACAGCTCACCTTCGTTAAAGATGGTTGCTCATGATAGCAATCCGGCACTGAGAAAGTAGACGAAAGAAAACTTACATCCCTGACACTTTGGCTAGCGCTCTGGGGTAGCCGCGTTCATCCGCTAAAGAGATCGCGTAAGCTTCAACATCGTTAGCGGCAAGAGAAAGCGCTGTCGGGTGTTGACCTTCAATTTCGGAGCTGATCGGGTGACCAAACCATTGATTTAATACTTTCTGAGCGGCGATCAAGGTACTTGACGCTTTAACAATCTCTATACGAGCGTATCGCTCACCTTCAAACGTTACATCCGCAGCCCTCAATGTCGGATCAGAACCTGGAATTTGCTGGGCCCCAAAAAGCGCTTTTCCAGCAGGCATTGCATCTTGGTAACTTGGTACAAACTGGGCCATATGACCGATGGCTTTGCGAGTACGAGACTCCAGTACCTCTGGTGGCCAACCTTGATCAATTTTGGCTAGGTAGTCTTTTGGAAGTTGAGGCTGCGAAGAATTGGAATCGCTTTTAACGAGCCCTTTTTCAAACAAGGTGATGTCCGGCGTCATTCCATGTAACTGAAAAATACCGTCTCCATACGGTGTCAATTGAGCCATCCCTTTCGATGTCCCTCGTGGGCCGTGGAAAATCACCTCAGGCCACTCTTGTTGGCAATCTTGCCACTCTGTGACATAAGCAGACTTAAACTCAACCAACCTTTGACGTTTAGCGCCGATACTGTCATCGACCTCGCCCGTTCTAAAACCACAAGCATTAACCAGGAAATCGGCTTCTATAACCAACTCTTCAGCAGAAGCATTGTCACAAACAAGCAGCCAACCTTGTTCTGTTTGTGTGGACTTTTTCAGTCTTGTCGATGTTAAAATCTGACAGTTCGGAAGTTGACCCAAAGTTAAGTGAGCAATGGATGCCAAGCGAAACACACTCCATCCGTACTCTTGCACCATTACAACGGGGTATTTCAGACTGTCGAGATCGGTATGCTGGCAAAATGGAATGATCCATTCATCCATTGTCTCTGGTTTGTGCGGTTGCACCTCGCTCGCTAAGGCTTGGAGTTCTTCTTTATGATAAATCTTGAAATATTGCTCAGGATCACCGAGCACCTTATTCCTTGGATCAGCAGAAACGAGAGTTTGGTAACAAGACTGAATACTCTCAAGGCGAGGTAATAGATCTGAAGGGTTTGACCCATCAGACTTAGGGGTCGCTATCACTGTCGGCCTACGATTCAGTGAGTATGGAAATAAACGTACTGACTCAATCGATTGTTTCAATAGATCGATACATTGGGCTTGAGATATTTCTCGATAGAGATTCCCACCTGCGTGTAAATGACAGATGGGTGGACCATTGACTAAACTCGGTCCTTTTTCTATTAAAGTAACTTTAAAGCCTTGTTCGGCGAAGTGAATCGCAGCTGTCGATCCAGCAACTCCCCCACCAACGACCGCGATGTGACGCGTCTTTTGCACTGTTGATTTTTCTACATTCATTTCGGCAATGTTCATTACGTTTCTGTGATGAATTCTACTGACCTCGTTGCGTGATTCAAACACATTTTGATCGAGGTTATATATCGTAGGACATAAAAGTTTAGAAATTGGGTCAAACTTCTGACAATTTTCGGCACCAGAGTACTAAGTTTACCCCAATGTCGATGTATACGAGACACAGCTGAAAACGCTCACAATTTTTTGAATTTTATTGGTAATGAAGCCGATTGAGCGCTTGTGCTTCAGCGTTTTCTGGTCATATTGATGCAACTATCATGTTTCGCCAAGGCTTGTCATAGAAACGCAATTTTTTCTAAAAAAGCACTTGACGAGATGGATGTCGTTAAAGAAATTTTCACCTTTGTGTATAACATCTTCTCGCCAAGTACCATTCAGCCTAACTTCGGCTAGATTGTCTCAATTATGGTGATTCACTTATCCCAAAAGTTATCCACTGTTTTTGTGGATAAGTGAATAAATCACAGGATGTTTTACGTGGAGGCTTGTTTCATTGGGATCAGCAAACGTTTAATCAAGCTATTAACCGCAAGGGCTAAGGTCACAAAAGTGACAAGGGGCAATACTATCCACAAGCTTGGATGAAAATTACTCTCTAGCTCAAAACCAAAGCTCATTAATGCTGCAACACTGGCTTCCGCTCCAAGACTTGCCACTAATGAAGCCACAAGTGCCATAATGCCGTATTCCGCCCAAATCGTCGCTCTAATTCGTGCTCTGCTCGCTCCCAGTGTGCGATACAAACGTATCTCTTGCTGCCTCTGCTCAAGACTTAAGCGCAGTAAAGTGAAAATCAGCATTATTCCAGCGATCACCCCTAGCCCAGCCAAAATGGTAATGGCCGATACAATTTTGCCTATCAAACTTTGGATTTTCTCACCCATACTGCGAAGATCCATCAAACTCACTGTTGGGTGATTACGTGCCAATTGGTTAAGCATCTCTTGGTGCTGCTCATTGACTCTAAAACTCACTAAATAACTGGCTGGTACTGAAGCCATCACATCAGGGCTGAAAATGAAGTAAAAGTTGGGCTTCATATCCCGCCATTCCACTTTGCGAATCGAATTGATCACCGCAGTAAATTCAACGCTGTTAACCACAAAGGTTAACTCATCACCGATAGTTAGCTTGAGCTCCTCAGCGACTTGCTGCTCGACTGAAACCCCATTGGCGTTGGTCCATGCGCCTTCGATAACAATATTGTGGTCTGGAATGCCATCAGCCCATGTGAAATTAAGTTCTCGACGAATCGCATCAGAAGGTGAATCTTCACCTGCATGCTCTTTCGCCTCCAATTGATTCACTTTTGAAAGTCGCCCACGAATGATTGGATAAGCGTCGCTACGCTCAATGCCGGCCCCGTCAATCTGGCTAAGATAAGCGTCTTTCTCATACTCAGCGATATTCAAAGAGAAAACATTAGCGGCATCTGCGGGTAAGGTTCTCGCCCAATCTGAAAGTAAATCGGTGCGAACTAACCAAATCGTTGCTAGCAACATCAGCGATAGACCTAACGCGCCATATTGAATACCACTGGTTTTTGGAGAGCGATTGATGCGGTTTAGGGCTAATGTCATCGCTGGACCAAACTTCATCCGAGCTAATAGCTGCGTTAAGCCCATACTGACCGCCGCTAAAGTTGTGAAAAGGACAGCGATACCCAACAACACAATCCAAACTAAGGTGTTGTCATAATAAGTCCATATCAATGCCAAGGCAGGTACACTCATCAGAAGTGCACGTTGTTTGAATGGAACCACGGTTGGGTTATCTTGCATGACATTCGCAGCGGATGTATTCACTAATCCAAGCAATGGGATCCCCAATGCCGGTAAGGCAACCAAGGCAGCAACACCCATCGAAGACACAAATGGAGTTACGCCGTAACTAGGCAGCGGCGATGGTAGGAGATCTTGCAACGGTATTCTAAGCAAAAATTCCAGAGTCATCCCCAGTGCTACCCCAATGAACGCCCCAATCACAAACAACACTGCAATTTGGATCACCAACCAGCGACTGATCCACACTTTACTTGCCCCAAGGCTTTTCAACATCGCGATGGTCTGTCGACGAGATGCAACATAGTTTTGGAAAGTTAGGATTAATGTGGTCGTCGCCATGATGATGACTAAAGCAACCGTCAAAGAGAGGTATTGCTGGGTACTCTCAAACACATCGCCACTACGATTGGTTCGATTTTCATCTAACCAACGATCACTGGGGGTTAATTCGATACTGTCTTTGATCGCCGCAAGTTTCTCACTCGGCCCTGTGAGAAAGACACGGTATTGAACGCGACTGCCCACCTGAATAGCCCCCGTCGCATTGACATCTTTTAAGTGAATATAAGCGGCGGGCATTTGTTGAAACGGATTAAAGCTTAATCCCGGTTCGCTTTTCACTACGCCTGTGATCACTTTTTGGCTGTCACCTAGAGTGATTTCATCCCCCACTTTTGCATCAAGCGTGGTGAGGATACGTTGATCAAGCCATAGCTCTCCCGGGTTAACTTGCGACTGGATGCCTTGCTTCGACTCCAGCGCTAATTCGCCTAATAATGGATACTTTGAATCGACCGCTTTAACAGTCACCAACATCATTCCATTATCGCTAAAGGTCATCGTGGCGAAGCGGGTATAGTTTGATTGTTCGACTTGAGACGCCGCAACTGTTTTTCGCAAGGTTTCAGGTACTGGATTAGAAGATCGATAAACGAGATCTGCGGTTAAGGCTTCTTTACCTTGTTTAACCACGACCTGTTCAATTCGTTCACCGAGAGCACTGAGAGCAAATACCGACGCAATGATCATCACTAAGGCAAAACTGATTGGCCACAAGTGTCCTTGCTTAATTTCTTGGAAAGACCAAGCCATCAATCGTCTGGTTGAATGAGCGTTGGGATTCATACTTCTTCCTCCACTAGACGCCCAGCATTCATCCGTACAATACGATGGCATTTTCTTGCTAGAGTTTCGTCGTGAGTCACCAGAACCAAAGTTGTACCATGTTGATGATTTAACTCAAAAAGCTGCTCGACAATGGTCGCCGCTGTTTTCTGGTCTAAATTTCCAGTGGGTTCATCGGCAAATAAGATTTTCGGTTTGGTCATAAATGCACGTGCAAGAGCGACTCGCTGCTGCTCACCACCTGAAAGCTGGCTCGGCAAATGTTCAATGCGCTTCGATAATCCAACTCGATTGAGGAGATGCTTCGCTCGCTCAATGTCTTCGTCTTCACCTCTTAACAAGCAAGGTAACGTGACGTTTTGTAATGCGGACAAACTTGGGATCAAGAGAAAGCTTTGAAAAACAAATCCAATGGAACGACTGCGAATTTCAGCGCGTTGTTCATCGTCCATATTTGAAATGAGGTTGCCCATGATTTCAATGCTGCCGCTCGTTGGCGTGTCCAAACCCGCCAGTAATGTCATTAATGTCGACTTGCCAGCCCCAGAGGTACCGACAATCGCAATGCTTTCTCCCGCTTGAACCTTTAGAGACACGTCGTGTAGGATGGTTAACTCTTCACTACTGGTAGACACTTGTTTTTTTACCGCTTGAGCGCTAATGATTGGTGATTGCATGACTCGATTCTTTTCCCTAATTCTTATTTTATTCACATCCGCAACTGCTTGGAGCAGCGAGGTTAAGCTATTAGTGCTTGGCGACAGCTTAAGTGCTGGCTACCAAATGCCGATTGAGGAGGCTTGGCCTAGTTTGTTACCTGACGCCTTATCTAAACACAATATCAACGCCAAAGTCATTAACGCGAGCATCTCAGGCGATACAACGGGTAACGGCTTAGCTCGATTACCAAAATTACTTCAACAATATCAACCTGATGCCGTTTTTGTTGAGCTAGGTGCTAACGACGGCTTACGCGGCTTTCCACCCCATATTGTTACGGGTAACTTATCGCAAATTATCAAGTTATCCAAAGCCAGTGGCGCTGACGTGATCCTGTCACAAATACGCGTACCACCAAACTATGGTAAACGTTACAGCGATGCCTTCTTTGATGTCTATCCAAAGCTATCTCAGCACCAAAATGTCGCGTTAATCCCGTTTTTCCTAGAAGGTGTCATTGTTCGTCCTGAGTGGATGATGACCGACGGCCTGCATCCCACATCGGAAGCACAGCCATGGATTGCGGACTTTGTCGCAAAACATTTATCCGAACATCTCACCTTTTAATGGTCTAGCTCAATTTAGTCTCTGCCCACCTAGGATATCCTAAGCCTTATATTTGATTAAAATAGCAAGGCTTGGGACGTCATATGCGAATAGAACCCGTTATTCATGGTGTAGTAGCTCGCTCCGCGCATCCTCTCGGATGTAGACAATCAATTCTCCAACAAATTCAATACGTCAAATCCGCTCGTCAGATCAAACAAGGACCGAAACGCGTGTTGATCATTGGCGCTTCATCAGGGTTTGGGCTTGCCGCACGAATTGCACTGACGTTTGGTGGTGCAAAAGCGGATACTATCGGCGTCTCGTTTGAAAAAGGACCTTCAGATAAAGGTACGGGAAGCGCAGGCTGGTATAACAATATCTATTTTAAGCAAGAAGCCGAGAACATTGGTCGTAACGCCATCAATATCATCGGTGACGCATTTTCCGCCGAGACTCGTGAACAAGTCGTTGAAGCGATTGAAACCTACTTTGAAGGTGAAGTAGATCTTATCGTATACAGTCTTGCGGCTGGGAAACGACCGAAGTATGACGGTTCTGAACAGAGTTGGATCAGTGCTATTAAGCCTATTGGTGACAGTGTCACCGGAACTTGTATTGATCTCGAAAATGAGCAATGGGTTGATATGACGCTACCACCTGCGTCAGATGGCGAAGCTGAGGCAACGCTGAAAGTCATGGGGGGCGAAGATTGGGAACAGTGGATAGATTCCTTAATCAATGCTGAATCCATTGCTGAAGGCTGTAAGACCGTCGCATTTTCATACGTAGGACCTGACATTACCCATCCTATTTATCTTGATGGCACATTAGGCAGGGCGAAAGTCGATCTTCATCAAACCAGTCATGCGCTCAATCTGAAGTTGGCCAATTTCAATGGCGGCGCTTATGCGAGTGTATGTAAAGCCTTAGTCACCAAAGCCAGTGTCTTCATCCCCGGTTTATCCCCTTATTTACTTGCCCTTTACAAAGTGATGAAGGCAAAAGGCACGCATGAAGGTTGTATCGAACAGATGCAGCGCTTATTCAACTCCAAGCTGTATGGGAAACCCACCATTCCTTTAGATGGTGAACGTCTGATCCGAATCGACGATTGGGAACTGGATCCTGAAGTACAGATTGCTGTTAAAGAGTTGTTAATTGATATGAATGAGAATAATTTTAAACAGGTGGGTGACTTCGCTGGTTTTAAGCAGGAGTTTTATCAATTAAACGGTTTTGATTTTGAATCTGTTGATTATCAAATAGATATCGACATCGAAGAGTTAAAGAAACTTGAACCGTAAGCTGTCTTATTTTTGATACCAGACGTTTAAGCTACAGGTCCCGACTAAATGTCGGGACTTTTTTGTGCTTAGATCTGCCAGAGACCTATAATAGATAGATATTGTTCTGTTTCCCCAGACTCATTGACAGTGTTTACGGACTAAATACTTTGTCGCTCGATGGATGTGAGCGCGTCTTGGAAACCAGTCCAAGGATGGATCAGTAAATGGCAAGAATTAACACGTTAGACTTTGAAATTCCCGATACCATGCGCGACAGCTGGCAGAGTATCGTCAACCTGCTCGCACAGATCACAGATGTGCCTGCGGCGTTAGTTATGCGTGTTCGTCCAGAAAGCATTGAAGTACATTCAAGCAGTCAAAGCGAAGGGAATTATTACAAGATCGGTGACAGTGATGTGCTGGGAAATGGTCACTACTGCGAAGAAGTGATCAAAAATAGCAAAGAACTGGTCATTCCCGACGCTCTTGCTGATCCAAAATGGCGCGATAATCCGGATGCCAAAATAGGTATGATTTCATACTGCGGCTTGCCTTTACTTTGGCCTAACGGCGAAACCTTCGGCACCATTTGTATCTTGGACAACAAACAGAATCACTTTACAAGTATTTTCCGCGAACTGTTAGCCAGCTTCAGAGTCTCAATCGAGTCGCAACTTGCGATGCTTTTCCAGCACCACAAGCTAACCAAGCTGAATAATGAGCTCAGAAGTCGTGTTGAAAACCGAACGGTTGATTTAGCCAGCTTGAGTTATTCCCTTAATCAAGAGATTGATCGCCGCAAAGCGGCCGAGCAACAAATTAGCTATCAGAAAACGCATGACCAAGGTACTGGGTTCCTTAATCGCGCTGCCTTAGAGTATGAATTAATCAAGCTGATCAAGCGTAAAGACAATGATGAATCTGTGGCTGTGATTCATATTGGTTTCACCAATGCTCGTGGAATACAAACCAAGCATGGTTTTGATGTGTTTGATGAACTGCTCAAACGTTATCGACTTCGAGTTGGTTCACTTTCCGATATCGCCCCGTTAACCGCGAGGCCTTGCTCTAACGATTTGGTTTTAGCCTTTTCCTCTAGCGACATTGATAATGAGTTAGACAAACTGTGTACTCACCTCGTCGATGTTGGACACAGCAGTTTTACTGTCAATGGTCATGAACTGCATCTGCACGCTTTTATCGGTATAGCGACCGCAAGTAACCGAGCGCATGCTAAAAACGTTCTACGTGATGCCAATCATGCCATGATGATTTGTAAAGACACGGGACAGCAATACGCCTACTACTCCGCCAGCTACTCTGATTCACTCACCCATCATAACCAGCTGGAAAGTTACCTGTTGCAAGCAGTACGTAATGACGACCTGACCCTCTATTTCCAACCTAAAGTTTGCCCGACCACTCATAAATGGATCGGTGCGGAAGCCTTATTACGCTGGCGTCATCCTGTGCTGGGCGACGTGTCAAATGAAGCCTTGATTCATATGGCCGAGCAGAATGGGCTTATTTTTGAGGTCGGAGCATTTGTACTTCGCTCGGCAATAGAGCAAGCCAAAGAATGGTCTGAAATCGTGGACAATTTCCGAATTGCTGTCAATATTTCCGCAATTCAGTTGAAGAACATTCATTTCGCTGAACAAGTACAGCATCTGTTAGAGTCATATCACCTCCCTGCCAAATACTTAGAACTTGAAGTGACGGAAAGTGGTTTGATCACTGATGAAGTGGTCGCGCTGCGTACTCTAGAGGAGTTGCATGAAATTGGAGTGACATTGTCACTTGACGATTTCGGGACAGGTTATGCATCGTTCAGTTACTTGAAGAAATACCCGTTCGATGCCATCAAAATTGATAAAAGCTTTGTTCAGCAAATGGAACACTCGGAAAACGACAAAGAGATCATTCGCTCAATCATTCACATCGCCAAGAAACTCGACTTACAGGTAGTGATAGAGGGAATTGAATCAGCGGCGCAAGAGTCCTTTTTGATCGATGAAGGCTGTGATGTCGGACAAGGATTCCTCTATGGCAGACCCATGCCTTGTAAGGAGTTTGAACAAAGCTTACTCAATCAAAACGTCCTTGGACAAGGAACCTATACATTCCATTCGTAACAAGCCTTTACTCTTAGTACGGCGATTCCTATAATCGCCGCCTAAATCTCAGCTAAACAGGCGAACTTTCTATGGATCATTTGACTGCTAAGTTAAAACCACTCGAAAAACAAAACTACAGAGCTTATCAGCAGATCAAAGGCAAATACGATTTTGGTGACTTTGAACTCTTTATTGACCATGTTCAAGGCGACCCTCACGCCTCTGCATCCCGTTTTCGTGCCGTAAGAGCATGGTCATTAACGGGACTCGAATGGCTTCGCGATGAGTCCCCTGCTTTCCAAATGGCCGCTAGAGATTTTATCGCGCGCAGTTTTGACTTTTTTGCCAAGCAAGAACAGCACGTTGCCATTTCATTAAGCGGTCAAACTGTACTCGATAATACCGCTGTCTTGTTTACCGACGAAGGTATTGAGCTGCGTTTCCGAGTCCATTTACCCGCAGACGGCCGCGCCATTCTTGCTAAGAAAGCCCTGAACATCATCACGTTCTACCTGCCTAAGTTCGTTCGTAAAGCGACTCTTGAACGTGAGCTTAACCGTGAAGCCATGATTGAACATTGTAAAGTGATTGAAGATCAAGAAGCCCTTCGCGATCAATTACACTCAAATGGCTTAATCGCTTTCGTTGCAAATGGCAGCGTTTTACCTCGTATCGCTGGTAACTGTGATCTGCCGATGAAAGACGCCGTTGAGTTTACGGCTCCAGAATCACTGCAAGTGACACTGCACACGCCGAACCGTGGCTTTATTACCGGGTTAGGCATTAAGAAAGGCATTACTTTGATCGTCGGTGGTGGCTTCCACGGTAAGTCAACATTGTTGAACGCGATTGAGCGCTCTATCTACAATCACATTCCAGGTGATGGTCGCGAATACATCGTTACTGACCGCGATGCTATGAAAATCCGCGCTGAAGATGGTCGTTGTGTACATCATTTGAATCTGGCGAATTACATCAATCACCTGCCACGTGGTAAAGACACTCGCTGTTTCACCACACAAGACGCATCGGGATCAACCTCGCAAGCCGCATGGCTTCAGGAATCCATCGAAGCAGGTGCAAGCACGCTATTGATTGATGAAGATACGTCTGCGACCAACTTTATGATCCGTGACGAGCGCATGCAGGCGTTAGTCAGTAAAGGCGATGAGCCAATCACACCATTAGTCGACCGTATCGGTCAATTGCGTGACGAGCTAGAAGTCTCCAGCATTATCGTCATGGGCGGTTCAGGTGATTATCTAGATGTGGCTGACACTGTAGTACAAATGCAAGATTACCAAGCTGTGGATGTTACAGAGAAAGCGGCTGAAGTGATTGCGCAGCACCCTAGCCAACGCCACAATGAATCAGAATCACCATTAGAAACCTTTGCTCCTCGTGCTTTAAATCGCCAAGCGCTGATGAATATACTCACTGATGGGAAATTCCGAGTGAGTGCGAAGGGCAAAGACTCTTTGCGTTTTGGTAAAGAGTTTACCGATTTAAGTGCTTTAGAACAGCTGGAGTCCAGTGATGAAGTGAATGCGATTGGTTGGGTATGGTTTAATCTGGCACAGCAACTTACGTGGTCAAACAACCCAGCTAAAGACATTGCAGCCATGCTCGATGATAACTGGTATCAAACGATGCCTGTACAAGGCGACATCGCAAAACCTCGTACTCTAGATGTAATGGCAGCTCTTAACCGAATGAGAAAATCTCAATTCGGTAGTGCGAAGTAAGTTTTCGCTCATCATTTCAATTAGGACGACCATAAAGAAACCGTCTATTATTAAAGCGCAGTAATCACTGCGCTTTTTTATAAGGAGTGACAATGAGCTTTACCCTAACAACACCTAGGCTCATATTAAGGGATTTCACTGATGAGGACTTGGCCGCTTACACTCACCAGTGCCAAGATCGTAAGTATCAACGTTTCTATGCCGATGAAGACACCTCGGAAAAACATTGTGCCTTTCTCGTCGATATGTTTGTGAAACAAGCAGCGGCGTCACCTAGAGTGGCTTACCATCTTGCTGTGATCGACAAAGAGACAAATCAATACATGGGTATTGTTGGTCTTCGACTGGAAGATCATCGCCAAGCATCCGTAGGTTGTGGGCTTCAGCGTGATTATCACCATAGCGGTCTCGCTCAAGAAGCCATGCATGCTTTAGTCGATTATGGTTTTGCCCATCTCAATGTTCACAGAGTCTATGCCGAAACGATCAAAGACAACCGGCCTGCGGTGCTGTTGTGTAAAAAACTGGGCATGAAAACCGAAGGTGAGCTCGTTGAGCATCGTTATTTCAAAGATCGCTGGTGGACCACCAAGATCATGGCGATCCGCCAAACTGAATGGCAGCGAAATGAACAAAATGAGTGATTTAAAATAATCAGCTGCCGATCGCTTCGCGTTCGAGATATGGCCTCAAATCCCGTTCAATGAACTCAATATCCGCTGGGAAAAAGTCACACAACGGGATCTCATTATATTCAAACCAGTGAAAGGTTTGTTGACGCACGGGATCGATAACTTGAGGCTCATCTTCCGACCGAACTTCTAAGAGCACGTAATGAATCTCACCACCAAATTCATTCGTCGCTCGGTATGTACCATGAGCGAGCAATCCTTGTAACCCCGTTTCCTCCCAAAGCTCTCGGATTGCCGCCTGCTCACCGGTTTCGCCAGCGTCAATCGAACCTCCAGGAAATTCATAAACCATTCCCTTATCACGGCGGTAACGACGCTGTACCAACACTTTATTTAGTCTAACAACAACACTCATCGCTAAGTTCTTCATAATGATTACCTTAGTTAACATACTGCTGATAAATTTTTAGTTAATAATCTTCACCCATTACCGCCTTACTAATGAACAAAGCGTTCTCTTCTAAATAGTCGATATCAGCAAGGTAAGCCAAATGATGACCATCGCGAATATTATCAATAAATGCGCGATTGCCCTGCTCTGCCTCTTTGTGCATGAAGTCGACCAAAGCCTGAATCCGTAGCATCATCACATGAACGAGATTATGGCGATCAGATGGCGTTAAACCGTAGTGATCACAGAATGCTTTAGCGCGTGCTGATTGGGACTCTAAGTCGCCCAGCTTGTCATGAACATGTGTTTTGAACGGAGCCCAACAATAGACCGCGTAGGCGACATCCCATAATCTCGATGCAGGATGAGCGGTATCAAAGTCAAAAAGCCCAACCGTTGTGTCGTCCTTTAATGCCACATTGTAAGGGGCAAAATCACCATGACATATCACCTCAATAGGCGATCTGACGGGGTGCATCCATTCTAAAGCATCCAGCTGTGTTTGAGCGAGAAAGTCAGCCGTCGCGTCGTGATATCGACGTAACAATGTCGCCGCTGACGTCAACGCTTCTTGAGTTGCCACATTGCCGCTCAACGGGTAATTGTAGACATCCCCCGCGACATAAGACAGAACTTCATTGCCCTGCTCATCTACGCCAAATACTTTGGGTACGCCGTGAAATTCTGATTTTTCGAGGAAATCGAGCAGTTGGTGCACCGCTCGCGACCAGCGTCCCACTGGCCTTATTATCTTGTCATCTAAACGATAAATTGCGTTTTCTCGCCCACCTTGTAACGGTTCCATCTAACCCCTATGTCGTCAAAGTATAAGATTCAATATCATAACCTTAGTTTTGTGACGGGATTGCTATCGCTTAACTGTTTATTGTGGTTGATCGCATTTCAATTTAATCATTTGATTGGAATGGTTTTCATATCTGGGTCATTAAACACTCGGTCACCATAAAGAACATTCATGGAATCCAGGGACAACGCTCTAATACTCTATCTTGAACTCACTTGGTTTAATGGTGACGTAACACATTCCAAGCTTCGCACATCACACGAAACTTATCCGCATCACCATTATCTCTGTCAGGATGCCAACGCAGTGCTAAGCGACGCCACTGCTTGCGAATATCCGCACGAGTTGCCGTTGGTGCAAGTTCAAATAACTCCAATGCACGAACTCGGTCAATATGTGTCTCAGCCCCGCCCACAAATTTGTGGTATCTCGTCCAAAACTCGTTCAGCAGTCGCTTCACCTCGCCATCTTCTGCATCGTAATTACTCCATTGCACATAGTAGTCTCGCAGTGGATCGTCGACATCGATGGTATGCCCAGCCACTTTAAACGATGGCATTAACTCAATATCCATTGCTTCGACCTGTAACCATTGATCGGGATACAAGGTTTCTTGCAGTTGATAAAGGGCATTCATGATCAGAAAATTGCGTTTAAATAAATCTTTTTCAGGCTTTGCGTCTAGTGTATGAATGAAACCAAGCTCATTGAGGCGAGACGCTAAAGTATGAACTTTCCAGCCGCTGGACTGACTCCTTAGTACTTCCAAAATCGGCCAGACTAAAGGGTTTTCAACATCACTGTGAATGTCAGCGGCTAAATTGGTGTTCTCTTGCATCATTGACTTCCGTATCTCATTCTTATGATTCAAGTTAATGCCTAAATGCGTGATTTGTCGACTCTTGTTCGATGTATTTGTACATATTCGAAAGAAAATAACTGATATTTTTGACACAAGATCAAAAAATGGAGGCATACGCCTCCATTTGATTGTGCATTCTACGATTAGCTCGATTTAGATAACGCCCAGCTCACGTAGACGTTCCATTAGGTAACTGTCCGCAGTATGACGCTCAGAAAGCACCACTTCCGGTTTCGGGTGAAGGAACAAAGGCAGAGAAATTCGAGAGTTCTCTTGGCGCTCACCTGTTGGGTTAATCACTCGGTGCGTCGTTGATGGGAAGTAACCACCTGATGCTTCTTGAAGCATGTCACCAATATTGATGATCAAGTTACCGAAGTCACAAGGTACGTCGATCCAGTTGCCATCACTGCCTTTTACTTGCAGACCTGGTTCATTAGCAGCAGGCAGAACCGTGAGCAAGTTGATATCCTCATGCGCGGCAGCTCGAATTGCACCCGGCTCCTCGTCACCTTGCATTGGCGGATAATGCAGAACACGCAATAGTGTCTTTTCGCTGCCATTAATCATTTCAGATAATGCGATAGAAAAACGTTCTTGCACGTCAGCTGGAGCATGTTGTTCAACCCAGCCTAGCAACTCTTCTGCAAATGCATTTGCACGAGTGTAGTAATCTAAAATCTGCTCTTTCAGTTGTTCAGGGATTTGTCCCCAAGGGTAAACATGGAAGTATTCTTTAATATCCTTCACCGAGTGCCCTTTTGCCACTTCCGACACTGAAGGTGGGAAGTAACCGTCTTGGGTCTCAACGTTGAATTTAAAGTCATGCTTCTGATCAGTCATAAAGAACTGATACCAGTTCTCATAAATGGACTCAACAAGCTCTTTAGGGATTGGATGATTCTTCAAAACACCAAAGCCGGTTTCACGTAGTGAACGTACAAATTGTTCTGCTGCATCTTCGGCTAGGTAATCGACGGTTTCCAGTTTCATGACTCTACTTTTTATGGTTGTTTTTGTTGGAACACCATTCTAGAACGGGCTTCCAACCCAAATCAAACCTTTGCTGCAATCGTTAAACGCAAACGATTAATAGTTGGGCGAATCGACACATTTACAACAGTTTTAGTAATCATTTCTACGAAGATTATGCAACATCACCGATACTTACTTTTTAATTGAACACTGTGCAAAATAAAGTTACACTGCTGTAAAATCTTCAAATGGATACCTTGATATGAATAACCTTCGCTCTCTGACTGTTGTCACTGTTTTGTATTCGGTGGTGTTTCTCTTCTCAGCGATTGACCCTAACTCTTATGCCGTCTGGTTTGCAGAGATTCTGCCAGCATTAGGCATATTGGGTGGAATTTGGTGGTTATCACGTCATCACAGCTTTTCAACCACTTCATTTACATTGATGACCGTTTGGCTGGTGTTACACACCATTGGCGCTAAATACACCTTTGCCGAAGTGCCATTTGATTGGTTCAATGATCTTATTGGATCTGACAGAAATAACTTTGACCGTGTTGCTCACTATTCGATTGGATTGTATGCCTACCCGATCGCGGAATACATGTATAAGCAACATAAGCTGTCTCTCAAGCTCGCAAGTACATTTGCTATTTTAGCCATAATGTCGGTTGCCGCTGGTTATGAAATCATTGAGTGGTGGTATGCAGAAATCGCAGGTGGTGACGAAGGGATTGCCTTTTTGGGATCACAAGGGGATATCTGGGACGCACAAAAAGACATGTTGTGCGATACCCTAGGTGCCTTGACTGCCATTGCTCTACTGGGAATTCAGACAAAATTTCGAGCAGAGTGATATACCCAAGTAACCTCGAGATGCTAGGTTCAGCGAGAACTGCTTGGTTTGATAGCAAGGCATTGCTTTGCAGATCTAGTGGCTCTAAATCAAGAAGCGATAACACAGCTAGCGAGCCAAGCAGACTCGCCCTTCGGGAGCCAGTCACAGGCTTCACTTCTGCATTAGAGGCATTGAAAATAGAATGACTATTTCCTTCGCCTCTGCTTGGAATTGAAACCCGTGACAAGGCTCTGAATACGGCATCTTGAAGTCACTTGGGTATAAATGTCTTATTGAGTGGTTGCAGAAATCCACGCCAAATAAGGATTAAAACCATCCGTGATCGGTAACTGAATCACCTGTGGAACATCATAATCATGGTGTTCCACAATCGTCTTCTCCACCACTGGATAAAGTTTCGCCATCGTTTTAATCACCAACAGCCATTCATTATCTTGACACACTTTCTCTTCCCATACGTAATGGCTTTCAATTGGCATCACCTGGATACAAGCAGCAAGCTCTTGTTTCAATAGCTGATCTATCAAGTTTTGTTTTATCGTCGGATCACTACACGTGGTCAATACTACGCAATATTTCTCTGTCATCTTTGTACTTTTTCGTCAGTTAATGGACTTAATTTTATGCCATTCCTTTAAAACTCGTCACATGTATCACGCGAGTCAACAATTGGGAAATTAATATTGATAAAACCATTACTTTCTATAATAAATGCGACGCGCTCGTGTTGAACTCCGTGATCATGAATGTCTGAACATCCGCGATTGAGCTCCCAATCAAAAGAGTATTCAAGCTGATACTGCTGACCGTTAACGAAGACGACTTTATCAATGTTTATTCCCGTTAGGTTATGTGCCATATGATCGATATGGCTCAAATCAACAATTAGCTTGTGTTCAAAGCTTGCTTTGTTTTGCTGTAAAAATGCTTCTAATTCAGAACATAGTTCATGACCATGATTAAGTGGTTCAGTTTCATGTGTGAAAAACACCTGATATCACTCCTTTCTTTGCTTTCTTTGCTTTCTTTGCTTTCTTTGCTTTCTTTGCTTTCTTTGCTTTCAATCCAAGTCGCTCTCATTGAGACGAGTATCTCGAGGTTACTTGGGTATATACGTTAATTTAGCCTATTATTTTTACTCAAAGCAAAGACTGAAAACGCATAAATTAGTTACGTCGAGTTACGCCACGAACACTGTATTAGCGTACGCCAACACAACGATCACGATATCCTCGTCGAATCAGGTTAATCCAATGGCGCTGTTTTTCATCTGGCTGTTCAAAGTGGGGATCATTTCTAAGCTCTCCCGCTTCCTTCGTACTACTGCCTTCTTCAAGCTCTTGCATCATTGCTTTTTTTACGTAAATGCCAACATTTCCAACTCGCGATTTATCGATCATTAAACAGATCAGACCTTGCTTTTCAAACCAAGTAATTAACTTGCTGGTGTATGGCATGACGGCATCCGTTTTCTTTAAAACATCCACACTGGCGACTAAAGAGTCCACATCAAAACATTGTCGCTTATGCACGTCATACCCAGCGCGAGAAGTATCCATTTTGACATGTTCGGCGAGAACATTTTGATGCCTAGCATGCTCGGGAGTCACTCTTAACAATGGATGAGCTTCTGTTTCCGCTTTCAAATTTGTCTTCAAAGAACAATGACTCAAGAGCGGGTGATCCTTTCGCACAAACAGGGCTTCAGATTCCTGAAACATAGGAATAAAAGTGACGTTGCAACGTTTGTCTAAACCTTGCACCTCGTGTCCCACAAATAGATCAATTTCACCATGAATCAGGTGGTTCAACAAAGCGAGGTTGTTACCAAACTCCAAGTGAACAGAATGTAAATCCATTTGTTGTGATGTAAGCAGAGTGTCGCGGATAAAAAGCTCCCACCAAGCCTCCCCCGTTCCTAACTTGAGCTTGCCGAACTCTCTCTGCTGTAGGTCACTAAATTGATGCATCAACAAGGTATGTTGATCTTGGGCTTGTAGCACATGTGCCTTAAACATCACACCATATTGAGTCAGTGTGACTCCTTTTGAGCGGCGATAAAACAATTCAACACCAAGCTCCGCTTCCAGTTTCTTAATCGCTGTCGTTAATGTGGGCTGCGTAATATGAAGTTTTTCCGCCGCTTTTCGAATGTTCCCTTCTAATGCAACCATTAAGAAGTATTGATAATTTCTATTCATTTTATGGATATCCTCGGGGTTACATTCCGAATGATATAGATTTTTTCGATATCATAAAGAGAAACTTCAATTATCCTCACACTTAAAATTCACTTAATCTGAGGCTGCTAAAACGAATAGAGAGAACTCGATATGGAACAAAAGTGGTGGCACGACGCTGTGGTTTATCAAATTTATCCACGCAGCTTTTATGATTCAAATAACGATGGAATTGGCGATTTAAGGGGTATTATCGAAAAATTGGACTACCTACAGCGGTTAGGTGTCGATGTGTTATGGCTTTCCCCCGTCTATCAATCACCAATGGATGATAACGGTTATGATATTTCCGATTATCAAGCCATCGCGAAAGAGTTTGGCACCATGGAGGACATGCAAACCTTGCTCAGACTAGCCGCTGAAAAAGGCATGCGCGTCGTAATGGATTTGGTGGTAAACCACACTTCCGATGAACATCCATGGTTTAAAGAAGCTTGCCAATCCAAAGAGAGCCCGTATCGCGATTACTATATTTGGCGTGATGCTAAACCTGACGGCTCTGCTCCGTGTGAATTAGGCTCAATTTTTGGCGGCAGCGCATGGCAATGGCATGAAGAGTCGCAACAGTATTACTTCCATTTATTTTCTAAACGACAGCCTGATCTAAACTGGCAAAACCCTAACGTTCAGCAGGAAGTCCATAAAATGATGAACTGGTGGATTGAGCAAGGCATTGGTGGGTTTCGCCTTGATGTCATTGACTTGATTGGTAAAGAGATAGATAAAGGCATCACAGGTAATGGTCCGCGATTGCATCCATTACTACAGCAAATGAACCGAGACACTTTCGGTAAACACGATTTGTTAACTGTCGGGGAAACTTGGGGAGCAACACCAGATATCGCTAAGCTTTATAGTAATCCGAAACGTGAAGAGCTTTCTATGGTGTTTCAATTCGAACACATTACTCTAACTTGGCGCGATGGGGATAAATGGCACCCTATCCCTCTTGATCTCCGTGATTTCAAGCGAGTATTGACGAAGTGGCAAGTTGAATTGGCAGATCAGGGCTGGAACTCTCTGTTTTGGAACAACCATGATTTACCTCGTGTTGTATCAAAATATGGCCATGACGGCGAATATCGTATTCAGTCGGCTAAAATGCTCGCCACCAGCCTTCATTTCCTCAAAGGCACTCCTTACATATATCAAGGAGAAGAAATCGGTATGACCAACGTTGCTTTTGATTCACTGGATGACTATCAAGATATTGAAACTCTGAATTTTTATCGAGTGAAAACCGAATCAGGAGTCAGCCATGAGCATATGATGCATGCCATACATGAGAACAGTCGTGATAACGCTAGAACTCCGATGCAGTGGTCAGCAAATGATAACGCTGGCTTTAGCCAAAGTCAGCCATGGCTGAAAGTGAATCCGAATCATGTGTCGATAAATGTCGAAGATTGCTTACAAAATCAGTCATCGATTTTCTATCATTATCAATCTTTGATTGCGTTACGAAAACAACATCAAGCGATAGTTTACGGTGATTTCATTCCTTTGTTGGAAGATAATCCATCTGTTTTTGCTTACGTTCGTCAAAACGAGCAGGAAAGTATTTTGGTGGTGAATAATTTCACACAAGATGAACAAACGATCGAGTTACCAGACGCTCTTGCTGGTCAATCTGTCGATTGTTTGATTAACAATGGTAAGTCAGTGAACGCGCTTACGCCATCCATGACTCTCGCACCCTACGAATCCTTCGCTGTTTTACTCAAACAAGCATTTGTCGCTTAAATAGCTCATCTAACAGGTCTTTAAATGGCGTCACACTGATCAATTGTGACGCCGATAATTAAGCGCCAAAGCGTTTTTGTAAGCTTTCAAGATCACTCCATTTCTCATCTTGATAGAATCGAATCTGAATTGGATACTGTGGGTGTCCTTTTAATGCCTGATTAAACTGTTCCATAAACTGTTTACGATCAGAGACGTAAAACATTCTCTCTTTATGGTTGTTACCTGTCGCAGAATATATATCTAAGTGTGTCGTAGTGTGCCCAACTATCTTGGCAAGCCCCGTTTCTAGTTGATCCATTAGGGCTCGTTCTTTCGCTGACGGCATCCCATTCTGAACCGTACCATCGTATTTCCACGAAATGACGAGAAGCCATTGCATGTTCTTTTTCACCGCATCTTGCGGAGCGTGACTTAAAATCTTGTAAGTCACTGGTTTTCCGTTAACTTTTGCCTCACCTGTCGTCCATTGTACTCCTGCCCATAACTGGCAGGAGAGCATTAGACTTAAAACCAGCACGGTGTATTTCAGCATGGGGCTCTCCCTATCTTTCCAAACTCATGATAAAGAACAAAGTCTATCTTTAAGCTCACAGCCATCCAATTCTTAGCGCAATGTTTTTATTGAAGCCTGTTTGAAAAAATGAAGGAAAATCGTTGAAATCATTATTGACCAATTTCATCAGCCAATTGCGCCAAATAAGCCTTCATAAACGATGTTCTTCTGTGGCCTTCTATTTGCGCCGCTTGGGTATTCAATGAGTGTTCAAGCTTAAACAATTTAGTGTAAAAATGATCCACCGTATGTTTTTTATCGTTGGGGTCGCGGTGATGGCAAAATGGGTCTTGGGTTGAATACAGTTCCACATCCAAAGCACAACTTACTTGAACACATCGTGCGATTCCAATCGCGCCAAGAGCATCCAACCTGTCTGCATCTTGTACGATTTTAGCTTCTAGTGTTTTCGGTTTGACATTAGCACTAAAACTGTGAGCAATGATTGCATGCTCAATTTCGTCATAATGCTCGGCGGGATAATTTATCTCTTGGAGGTATTCAATTGCTTTTTTGGCAGCAATGGCCGAGCTTCTCGCTCTCTCTGGGTGATTTTTTGGAAATGAAAAGCAATCATGTAGATAGGCGGCTGGTAACACAACCTCTAACTTCGCCCCTTCATCATGACATAGTTGCTTCGCTGTTTTAACAACTCTAAACACGTGATTTAAATCGTGTGCTAAATCCTGCTCCATTTCAGCTTTGATGAAATCAATAAATTGATTTTCGTAGTTCAATGACATCGATGTTCCTAAATAAATTAAAACCTAACCATGACACCCATCTTTTAATGGTGACACCCATAGATGATTTCATACATTTGACCTCACACTTAAATCACCCAATCTAGCGTTTCCAACAAATTTCAACTGTCACTGCACAGGAAATAGCGTTGAAAATAGTTTCAATTGACTCAATAACACAAATTATCATCGAGCCTTCATGGAGCTCAGGCATGGCATTGCTCACTATCATCGGGCGATTACAATGAAAAAGGCATTAACTTACGGCAAGCTCCTAACCCATTGGTTCGTTGATACCCCATATTGTCATGATATTCCCGAAGTGCCGGCTCCCTGCCAACAGCTCCTCGGAAATACCATCCAAAACTTCTAGAAAGTTCAATCCAATTATCTTCAGTTAGGCCAATACTGCACAGAAGTTTTTTTCGATAATGGGCTTGTTTTAATGTGACCGATTTTCTTTCTACTTGACCAGCCATATCCAACAATTCTAGATAATCCAAAAACTCGAAGGCTATACCTTTTCGTTTCTCATGTTCATTCGTACCGATGAAAGGTAGTAATGCCTTAGGCTTTAAACCACGTTTGGCAGAATGAACTCGCTTTCTTACACTGGTATGCTTCGATTCTTCGGGTAACGTTTCAAAACCTGCTCTCACAGGATTCAAATCAACGTAAGCCATACACGCAATTAATGCAGCATCATCAAGAAGTGGCTGAGATTTAAACCTCCCTTCCCAAAACCGCCCAGTACATTCATCTTCTTTGTTCGCCATTCTCGCGATTGGTTCATTTAACATTCTCATAAACCAACTTACGTCAAATAGTCGCTTTTTCCATGTATGACAAAGCGTTTCCAATGTATATAATTGAGCCGAATTCAACCGTTTTCTTTGACTTTCATTCACATACATCTGAGAAAGTAAATGTCCATTACTGACACGATGCCACCGGTTGATAACTTCCTCCATTGTCCAATCTTTCGTACTTTCTTGATCAATGTGCAGTACAACATGGGTATGATTATGCATCACAGCGTATGCACATACATCAATAGAAAACACTTGAGCGAGAAAGAGCAGTCTCTTTTCAACCCATCCTCTACGATGCTCATAACTCTTTTTAGTGACAGGATCACTTCCACATAAATAAGCACGCCTCACACATCGTGAGATGCAATGGTAGTAAGGTGTATCCTCTAAACTGACTTGCTGTTTTCTAGGTTTTGTCATCTCATTCACCAATGTCATTTGTTCATCAAAGGCTACGAGATGGAAAGCTATCCAATGAATGATATTGGTATGGAATTTGATGCTTAGGTGTCATTTTTAAACATGACACCCATTTTTAATTCGATAATCCAGGTCAAAGGGTAGCTGCACGATTTAGGGTAATTTAGGTGGGTGTCCTAATAAGGCGCTACTTCATTGTCACTTTTCCGCCGACAAACTTGTAAGCTGGTGTCCCTCTCACCAGTGTCTCTCTCGCGAAAGTGATACCACATTCAGGGCAGACACAAGGGGTTGTCGTGAAGTCTTCAACGATACGCTCTTTGAAACTTTTGACCAAAGCCCCCTTTCCGCCTTTGCGATATTTAAACAATTGCGTTCTGCATTTTGCGCAGAAAATATCAACCGTTTTTGACGGCTGTTTTTTCCTAGGTTTTGCCATGTTACTCGCCCTCAGGTTTTACCCAAACGTTACTAAAGTCAAACCAGCCAAGAGCATTGCATTTTGCATTTTGAAGTGCGCCACTATGATCTTGGTTTACTCCAAGCCAGCAATGAAACATCGGAATCAATTGATAACTATTAACTAATTGACGACCTAACTCCCGAGCTGGAAAGGCCTCCACCTCACCACATCGCCATCGATCAACTAAGTCTAGCCATTGCTGAAAATTTCCATCGGAGCTGAAGCGGTCGATATCGCTATAATCCAATAACCAACCCGCCAACGCTTCGTTTCGATAAGTCGCAATACCCATGGCTTTTAGCCAGATATCAATCGACTCAGACTCCGCGAGGTGATTATCATATTTCACAAATTCCACCTCTATAGCGTGTGGTTTTAATATCGTCTGTATCGCCTTCGCCAATACCGGAAACATCGGATGCTTGTCTTGATAAGCCACTCGAACTTTCGCTTCAGAAGGTGGCGACGAAATAGGAAGCGACGGCTTTAAATCTATCCAACCCGGTTTTAATCCAAATGCTTGTAGTACCCCCATCTCAATCACTTTATCTTGAGGTACATGAGAAAACAGCTGGTAACCGTTCAATGTTTGACTAAAGAACTCAGCCCATCTCGGATCTTTAGCTAACCCATTTCGTTTATTGAGTAATAAGAAAGTGCAACCGGGATCCAACTCCACCTCATCGGTTGGGTGTGTGGCTGTCATCTGCGGCTTAGACAAACTCGGGTAAACCATAGATGAAAACGCTTCATCTACGACCCAAACCTCGACTTGGTCCAATAACGGACGATAGCCGAAATAACCATCAAACGCTCTTAAAACCAAACGCTTATCGTCATTATATTCCACTTGAAATGGACCAGTACCGACCGGAAGCGTATCGTAATCATCGGAGCGCATGTTCTCAGGCAAGACCACTTTTGCTGTCGACTCGGATAAAGCCAAAGGTAAGTATTTATCCGGTCTGGACAGATGAATATCGACCACCCATGAGCTCGGAGAGTCCACTTTTTGGACATGTGAAAACAAGTTTAATGACATCAGCGATTTCACACTTTCACTGACCATGTCCGTCGTCAACAGCTCTCCATTATGGAAACGGACCCCAGGCCTTAAATAGAAACGCCAATGACAATCAGATATCGCTTGCCATGAATGGGCTAAATCCGGCTGTAATTGTTCTGACTCATCCAACTTGGTCAACCCACTAAACACATGCCTTGCTATGTGCTGTTCCGACCGGCGCATCGGTTTTCGAGGATTCAGCACCGCTAAAGGTCGATAGTAAGGTAAGCGAACGACCTGCTCACCTTGTTGATGAGACAAGCCAAGGTAATTTTGAATCACTTTTGTCAGCTTTGCAGCATCTCGATCAAGCACGTTCAGTGCCTGTCCTACTTTGCCTTCTTCGAGGTATCGACGTGCGAGGGTTTCACTGACGTCATTGCGGTTACGTTTAAACTGAAGTCGGGATTGTTTTCCTCGTCCAGCGGCGGGGTGCCACTCGATCCACCCTTCTTCTTCTAATTTATTCAGTACAATGCGGGCATTACGACGAGTACAAAAAAGAATGTCGGTGATATCTTCAAGTTGGACGTCACTGTCTTGACCATCAAAGTGCTCAAACAGTGTTTCAAATTGGACGCGAAGGCGGGGACTGCTCATAAAGAGGAAATTGTCATTATTGAATAATAAAGCCAGTTTCCTCTTTTTAAATTCGACATGCAAACTTTTGTTTGCATCAAGTGACTTAACGCATTAAAACTATTTTTTATAACAACTTAGGGTAAGCCTTCCCTATTGGGAACCCTATAAGATCTCTAAACCACATTGTGTCGATATCTCAGTTATCTGCTCTTCAGTATCAAGTTTGATCGACCACTGAGTTCCTCCAACATTGGCTGATAACACATTGGCTCCACGGCCAATGAGCTGTAAATCATCAATCGATGCTTGTAGGGTAACCCTATGGTCGCCATAAAGCCTAACCAGTACTTCATGAGCCGTAATCACAATTTTTCCTGCTGAAAAGTCGAGCGTCATTACTTTTTCTTTCTCTTCAATCGACTGCCTTGCTTGACCATCACGGTTAAACGACTGGTACAAATAAGGCGGCCTTGTTCATCGGTAATATTAATTTGCCACACTTGTGTTGAAACACCTAAATGAATCGGAGTCGCCGTACCTATCACATGCCCTTCACGTATCGATCGAACATGATTGGCATTGATCTCAACGCCCACACAATAGTCCCCTTCAGGAACCGTAAAATTTGCAGCAACCGATCCTAACGTCTCAGCCAGCACAACGGAAGCCCCACCATGTAACATTCCCAATGGTTGGTGAGTGATTGACCCTACCGGCATGGTTGCAGAGACCGAATTATCGGTCACCTCGGTATACTCAATCTGTAAATGCTCTACCAAAGTATTTGGTGAAGTCTTGTTAAAATTATCTAAACTAGCCGTACGTTTCCAAATTGTCATTGTTGTACCATTTTTTTGTTGTAATTCCGTGTATTATGCTTAGGTTTGATATTACACACCATTCTAAATTATTAATTTCATGGAGATACTCACCATGTCGTGGACTAAAGCAAGTTTAGTGTTGGCCACCCTGACCTTAACCGCTTGTTCGGCCTCTCCAACGGGAAGGAACCAGATCGTACTTTTTTCTGATCAAGAGATGTCTAGCTTAGGAGCCGATTCTTTCGAACAGATGAAACAGCAGATCCCGATCAGCAAAGATCGAGCGACCAATGAATACGTACAATGTATTACTGAATCCATCACGCGTCATATTCCACCGCAAAAAGGCTTTAAGGAATGGGAAGTTGTTGTATTTGACAGTAAACAAGTGAATGCTTTTGCTCTACCTGGCGGGAAAATCGGGGTTTATACCGGTCTACTTGATGTCGCGGTGACCCAAGATCAACTTGCAACAGTTATTGGACATGAAGTCGCGCACGTTTTGGCAGACCACAGTAATGAACGTCTATCACAAAGCCAATTAGCAAACTCTGGTCTTCAAATCGCAAATGTCGTTATTGGTGCGTCCGAGTACAAAGAACATCAGAAACTCACGATGACTGCGCTCGGTCTTGGGCTTCAATACGGTGTGATTCTTCCCTACGGTCGTACCCAAGAATCTGAAGCGGATATTCTTGGCTTAGAATATATGGCGAAAGCTGGTTTTGATCCGCGTGCAAGCATCTCACTATGGCAAAATATGGCGAGAGCCTCAGGGGGAAGTGCTCCTCCGGAGCTACTTTCTACGCACCCTTCTCACAACACCCGCATCAACGACCTACAAGAGAAGATAAAAACGCTACCTGCGTCAGGCTCGGGTAAGCCAAATTGTAAAAAACCAAGTTAACTTGCCTTCCTATGACCATACGATAGCGTGATATGCCCGCGCTATCGTTTTCACTGACGATCTCCTGATGTCGCTAAGTGCTCTACCAGAAAATCTATCGCTAGTCGGGTCTTTGAGGACAAATATCGATTCTGAGGGAAAACGACCCAGATCCCTTCCCGCTCGGGTCGATTAGACCGAAACAACTCAATCAACTCGCCTGTATGCAACCCCTTTTCAACGTAATAATCAGGCAGTTGCGCTATCCCAAGTCCTAGCTTTGTTGCATCAAGTAAAGCAACACCCGAATTGCATTTAATCTTTCCATTCACTCGGCGAAGCATCTCCTCCCCGTCAATACAAAAGCGCCAGTGTTCATTCGAACCTTGTAAGCAGGTATGTTGTTGCAGCGCTTCAATCGCTTCTGGTCGGCCGTGTTGCGCGATGTATTCGGCGCTGGCACAAACATGCAGCTGACGAGATCCTAAACGTTTCGCGATGAGTGTCGAGTCTGATAAATGGCCGATCCGAATCGCGAGATCTAATCCCGAATCCACCAAATCGATACGTCGATTGGTTAAATGCAAAGACAGTTCCACATCAGGGTACTCGAGAAGAAAACGGTTAAGAGCTGGCGCGACATGGGACTCACCGTAGGCGACAGGAGCTGTCACCCGTAACACTCCACGGGGCTGTGTTTGCATCGAAGACAAACTCGATTCGGCTTGTTCGAGCCCCTCAATCAAAGGCTTACATTGTAAGTAGTAGCTGTATCCTGCATCGGTCGCTACCACTTTACGTGTTGTACGATTGAGCAGTTTGACCGATAAACGGGCCTCTAAGCTGCCAACTTTGCGGCTTATCTGCGCGACCGAAGTGTTTAACTGTTTCGCAGCTTGCGTGAAAGAGCTGGTTTCAACAACTGCCACAAACTCAATTACCCCCTCCCAACTTGCCATACATTGCTCCTAATTTTTGTTACAAGGTAACCTATTACAAAGTCACCACACTATTACACATATGTAATAGTTATTTTCATATTTAGTGGATTATCACAAATAAAGAATTAGTTAACAATACACTCAACATAAAGACGCGGAGCAGCCGAATCTTAACTAGGCTTAAGGCGTTCTAATTAGACAATCCACACTGGAAACTCAAGGAAAAACAATATGGCACTTGAACTTAAACCTGGTCAGGAATTCATTAAATCGAAAGCCGCTGTGGCTTGGAAAGCTGGCGCTCCTCTCACGATGGAAGAAGTGGACGTTCAGCTTCCTAAGAAAGGCGAAGTGCTCGTTCGTATCGTTGCCACTGGCGTTTGTCATACCGATGCATTCACACTCTCTGGCGATGATCCAGAGGGGATTTTCCCTGCCATTCTTGGTCATGAAGGTGGTGGTATTGTGGAAATGGTAGGTGACGGCGTCACTAGTGTTGAAGTTGGCGATCATGTGATCCCACTTTACACGGCAGAATGTGGCGAATGTAAATTCTGTACTTCAGGTAAAACCAACCTATGCCAAGCCGTTCGTGAGACGCAAGGTAAAGGGTTAATGCCTGACGGAACAACACGTTTTTACAAAGATGGACAGCCAATTTACCACTACATGGGCTGTTCGACCTTCTCTGAGTACACCGTTCTTCCGGAAATCTCGCTGGCGAAAGTGAACAAGTCAGCGCCTCTAGAAGAAGTTTGTCTTCTGGGTTGTGGTGTCACTACCGGTATGGGAGCCGTATTAAACACAGCGAAAGTTGAGAAAGGTGACACGGTAGCGATTTTCGGTCTTGGCGGGATTGGTTTATCGGCAATTATTGGCGCACGCATGGCAGGTGCTAGCCGAATCATCGGTGTTGATATCAACGAATCAAAATTCGAACTGGCCAAACAATTGGGGGCAACGGATGTCATCAATCCACAATCTTTTGATAAGCCTATCCAAGAAGTCATTGTCGAAATGACCGACTGCGGTGTGGATTACTCATTCGAGTGTATTGGTAACGTCAATGTGATGCGCCAAGCATTAGAGTGCTGCCATAAAGGCTGGGGCGAGTCCGTGATCATCGGTGTCGCTGGTGCAGGTCAAGAAATCTCCACTCGACCTTTCCAACTGGTGACTGGTAGAGTATGGCGCGGTAGTGCGTTTGGCGGCGTAAAAGGTCGTTCAGAGCTTCCTGAAATCGTAGATCGCTACCTTGCTGGCGAGTTTGGTCTGCAAGAGTTCATCACCCATACAATGGGACTTGATGAAGTCAACCATGCCTTTGATTTGATGCACGAAGGTAAGAGTATTCGTAGCGTTGTTCATATGGATAAATAACCAACGCATTCTCGATCACGATTTAAATAAAACGCAGCGCGCCATCGGGCGCGTTTGCTACAGGGTTTAATTTCTCAACGGTTAAACAGAAAGAACAATGGAATTACTACAACAAAATAAAGTTGCGCAAGGTTGGCATAAGCAGTACTCACATGAATCCACCAGCGTCGATGGTCAAATGCGCTTCGCGATTTTTCTACCACCGCAAGCCAGCACGGAAACTCCGGTACCTGTCCTCTATTGGTTATCGGGATTAACCTGCACTGATGAGAACTTCATGCAGAAAGCGGGGGCATTTCGTAAAGCCGCCGAGTTAGGTATTGCCATTGTGGCGCCAGATACGAGTCCACGAGGCGATGGTGTGGCGAATGCAGACCGTTACGATTTGGGGCTAGGGGCAGGATTCTACGTCAATGCAACCCAAGCACCTTGGCAACAACACTATCAAATGTATGACTACATCGTAAAAGAGCTTCCGGCGTTGATTGAAGCCAATTTTCCGGTCAGCAAACATAAATCCCTATCTGGGCACAGTATGGGGGGGCACGGTGCGTTAGTGATTGGCTTACGTGAATCGGCCAACTACCACTCCATTTCGGCATTCAGCCCTATTGCTAACCCAGTTCAGTGCCCTTGGGGGCAACTCGCTTTCAGCGAGTACCTTGGAGATAACAGAGAATGTTGGCATGAGTATGACGCTTCTATGTTGCTATCTCAATATGGTTCTAAACGACCAATTCTCGTGGATCAAGGTGATGCTGACCCGTTTCTCACTGAGCAATTACAGCCAGAAACGTTAGAGCAAGCAGCGCAAAAGCATCAAGTCGATTTTGAATTAAGAATGCAATCAGGCTACGACCATAGTTACTACTTTATTTCCTCTTTCATCGAAGAGCACCTAGAGTTCCACGCTAAGCACCTGATCGATTAACACAACATGGTGACAATGTCACTTGGCGTGATATTCGTAAGCGTCACCCTAGAGTCATTTTCAATATTAATGATGGGTGTCCTAGCAAATTCTTTTCTGCTTTTCTCCAAAAGTGGGGGTTATGTGTTAATTCTATCAACATAACCTTCACTTAAACGGCTAATGAGATCTGTTTAACGGCTTATTGCAAACACTAAACAAATACGGATGATACCTTTAGACCTGCTTCGTACTGGTAAGTACTTTTTATGGTCAGATCGATTATGTATGGGATGTTTGTTCAATGTTTACCTTTGCAACAACTTCAGATGAAAATCATCACCCTGTTGATTTTATTAACAATAACACTCTACACGGTATTCAGTTTTTGGGAACCTGCTGAGTTCGAACATGCCTCTGTGCCCTATTACTTAAAAGTTCATAACGAGATAAAGTCAGCGCCTCTTCTAAACCCTACCTCACTGCCTACTTATAAAGTAAGAATTGCTGATGGCGAAAAGCCAGCCATGACGATCGTCAACTATTGCTCAGCTAAACCTTTGGATCTCCTTCGTACTCATTTTATGGATGACAGTTTCAACTGCATTAAAGGACAACACTTTAATGGTCTAGAGTGTACCAAAAGGACCGCACAATTTTACATCACAGCGATTATTGAACCAGGAAAAGCCTGCACGCAGGTCTTCAAAACTTATACGGAGATACAATGAGTAAAAGAGAGTGTAGAAAGTTTACTTAAAAGGACACCCACCATTATTACGACTCGCTCACCTATTCCGCTATAGCTACAAAGTCGCCCCACAGGCATCATCTTTTAAAAACAAAACCATTTTAATAGTGTGTCTTTGCCGTGCTAGAATACCGTTACATTTTGCAGCTTGCTTTACCTCTATGATCATAAAATCAAAACTCAATAAGCCTCTGATTTCCCTATTATCATTGGTCGTCGCAACCGCTTTGTTGCTAACCTATGTTTTTGTGCCTACTCATGTACGCCTTGGAAAGGAGATATTGAACCTTCCTATCAATGACAGCTATGTACTTCTAGGCTACAAGGCAATGTCTACTGAGCCTAAAGATGGCAAACTCAATCATTACTACTTGGTGAGCAAAGACTTGGGCATTGCTGACGCGGAACCTTTTCTGATCAGTTCTGATCCGTTTATCCGATTAATCGATGTCAAAGAGAATAAAATTAAAATTGCTGTGGTGGGACGCGTCAAACACTTCGACAACGATCTCTGGGTGAGCAAACCCGATGAAAAAGTGGAGCATTGGTTTATTAGTGCTGACATCGACTATACAAGATAGAAAATTTAGTCGGTATTATTGTTAAATCCCCCTATTCTCTCCACTTAATGAATTAAAAAAGCGACGCCCTATGAGACGTCGCTATTCAACCTTTACACCTGACTTTATCAAGGCTAATCGGCGTTCTTACTGTTTCCATTGCTCAAAATTGGTTTTCGCCAATAATGCACTGATCACCGCCAAACCAATGAAACCAACCGAAATCAATACTTCCATCCATTTCCAAACGGCGAAACCATTATAAAAAGAGACGACATCGCTAAGTAGCGGAATTTCATTCAACGCACTGGCATTGATGCTAAGTAAGTACATAAAAATAGCCAGCATTGCGTATAAAAGGGTTTCTGCAATATGCTTGAATAGCTGATTAAGAGGATGACTTTCCATTATTTTTGATCCTAACGCTGCCAAGTTCGCCAGTTTCCTAGCAAATCGTAATGAAATAAGCATTTCATATTGGGGCGAAGTTTAGCAAAGTTAGTCATTTATCACCATGATGATCACTGCAAGCTAGAGGTGTCACTGTATGAGGTAACAGAGCGACTTCAACATCAAGCATCAAGCATCAAGCATCAAGCATCAAGCATCAAAAATGTTACCACTCCATCTCCCCCGTGTTGACTTTCGCACTTAACTCCAAGTCGGCATCCCCCTCAAGCTTTGGATATGCCTTTTTCATGCTATTGATAAGTTCAAGTGAAGCGTTTTTTTGAACATCCTTTAATGACTCTTCGAACTCAGTTAAATAATCAATCGTGAATTGAATCGCCCCCACTCCATCATGAATATCGCCGAGATAATGGCCCGGTATCACTCGAGTCGGCTCTAACTCTTTCATACGTTCCAAGGATTCGACCCACTCCTGACGTGACTTTTTGGTTTGAGTATCGGCTGTCCACACATGCATACCCGAAGTAAGAGAAACACCGCCGAAGATTGTCTTCTGAGACGGTAACCAGAGATAAGCTTGATGCGTGTTGGCTTCTTTTAATTCAATACGCTTGCCCTCGATAACGATTTCATTTCCATGAAATACTTCAGGGATAATGATGGATTTAGGTGCTCCCTGTTTCAATATCGGACCCCAATAGGCCAGCTTCCCTTCTTGGGTTTGCTCAATGTGCTCAACGACCGATTGACTCGCCAGCACTTTTGCTTCTGGAAACGCAGCCACCAGCGGCTCCAAACCAAAGTAAAAATCAGGATCCCCACTGCTCACGTAGATCATCGATAGCGTCTTACCCGATTCTTGGATCATTTTAACCAAAGCTTTTCCATCAGTGGTGCTGAATTGCGCATCAAACAGAACCATCTCTTTTTCTCCACTTACCATGACTGAAGTGGTTGGGAAAATCGCATCTTTTCCCGCATTGAAATGGCTTACCATAAGTTGGTTGGTCATTTCTTTAGTCGCTTGTTCGACATTAAATTGAGCTGTATCTGTTTGGGTAGCATAGCTTTGGGTAGTCAATAGCAGAGCTCCGATAAAAGCGGTTTTGATGGTGTGTTTCATACTTTACCTTCTGTTCCATTGGTGGCTGTCCCCGTTAGTCATCTAACTTTTTCTAAAAGAATGGGGCTGCCGTGAATCATGCTTTGTTCAACACCCCCACTCTATTTGGTTGCTTTATGTAGATAAACCACATAAATTGAGCTTCACTATTTCATTTTTCGAACGAATTGATAGATCGACATAGAAGTAACGCACAAATAGCTAACGAAGAAAGAGGAAACATGGATAGGCTGACCGCATTACACGTATTTGCCACAATCGTTGAGCGTGGCAGCATGAGCGCTGCTGCCGACCAACTCAACATGTCACGCGCAAAAGTGACTCGATACCTCGCCGAGTTAGAAACTTGGATGGACACCCGATTGCTTCACCGCACCACACGCAGCTTAAGCCTCACCTCTGCGGGGGAAGAAACACTGAACATTGCGCAACAACTTCTTTCTGTGGCCGACCAATTAGAGCAAGTCAAACACCAAGAAACCCAGCATCTTGCAGGGCAACTTAGGATTACCGCAAGTTATTCTATCGTTGAGAACATTCTTCTCGATGCAATCAATGTATTTGTGAATGAGTGGCCAGATGTCTCTATTGATATCGTCTCTACAGACAAATCCGTTAAGCTAATCGATAATCGCATTGATCTGGCGATTCGCGTTACCAACGATCTGATGCCTAACGCCGTCGCGAAAAAGCTGGGAGAATGCCGCTCTATGCTGGTGGCATCTCCTGAATACTTAGACCAGTTTGGGACGCCAATCAAAGCACAAGACTTAGTTCGCCATAAGTGTTTAGCCTTTGCCTATTTCGGTGGATCTAATTGGATTTTTGATGGACCGAACGGTCCAGAATCGGTTTCGATTAAAGGCAATATTAGTGCAAATGTGTCTGAAGTCCTTCTCGCTGCGACCTTGAAAGGCCAAGGGATCAGCTTACAACCCAGTCCCATCGTCAGCCCGCTACTTAAAGAGGGAAAATTGCTTCAGGTGCTCTCGTCTTGGCAACCAAAAACACTGGGCGTCTACGGGATCTACTGCACTCGCAAGCAAATGACGCCATTGCTTAGAGCCTTTCTCGATCACCTCACCCAATACTTCAGTGATAGCCCTGATTGGCAACCATTAACGGCTTGTGACGACTTGAAGCACCTGAAAAATTATGGATAGCCCTGAACTCAGACAGAGCTATCTAATACATATTCAAAATTCCCGCTTAATAGGTGCCTTTCTTGCTATCAATGCGAGAAAATTCAGGCGTTTGTTCTAGCAAATCACGCATCGCTTCATAGTCACTTTCTCCCTTTAAATACGTATCAAAGAACTGACTGATGGTGGCTTTCGTAATGGCTTTCATACGCTGACCATCAATGGCACCAAACTGCTCAGGATCACTCTGCGCATCTTTCTCCAAGGTCAAGTCGCTAAAGTCTAAATGGCGACTATCTTTCACTTTCACCATGAATGTATCCCGCTCTTGCTGTTTGAAAATCAAATGATAGTCAGCTGGTTGAGGATAATCTTGATACATAATCAACAATGGTTTTCTAGCAGGGTTACCTTGCGATAGATCGTAGTGGTATCCATCTAGGTTGGCTGCGCCAAGACAACGAGCTTGTCGATTACAGAATGTGGCGGCGGTTGGCCCACCAAATGAGAGCCCAAAGGCAGCAAATTGATTCAAATCCAACTGACCTTTTAAACTCTCAAGCTCAGGTTTATTGTTTACCAATTCACCCAGCTGTCCACTATTGACTTTATATAGCTGATTAAGAGCAAATTCCATGTCCTGTACCCAAATTTGCAGCGACTTTCTATCTCCTTCAACGAGCGTAAACATCTGATAGACATGATCGATTTCTGCTTGAGTCAGATCTCGTCCAGCGTAAGAAGCAATATCAATGTTCCACTCATCGGGTGTCATGGATGTGCGATCGCTTAAACGCCAATCATTCCAACGTTTATTCCAATCAAAAGCAGCAAAGCCTCCATCAGCCTGAGCCATAAATTGAATTTGATGTGCGTGACCAACACTGACAACGACATAGCCTTGGCTAGCCAAATCAATCAACACACTTTCGCTGTCTTCTATATGTGAGTAATAGCCTGAAGAGTAAAAAATCACGGGCAATGGGCTATCCGAGTCCACCATAGGCGCGTTTCGATACGCCCCACTTTTGTCTTGCGGTGGCTCATAATTCCCCCCTCCTGCACCGGGGATCACAGCTGCTGGAGATGGATATTCATCGGTATGATAACCAAGGTGTACTCCAAAAGAATCTGGCGTGATCTCTGCTGGATACCAGATCTTAACCATCACATCGCGATAGTCATCGTGTCTATCGGTAAATGTTTCAACCCGACTGTAATCAATCGCATTAAAATAAGTCACTCCAACTTGATACTTATCCTCTGGTAACTCATTAAAAGCGTATGACGGCATTGCTACTGCTAAAGCGCACACGGCGCTTGCTAAAGATACAACTGACTTCATGTTTCATTCCCTATTTGTCTGATTTACATGATCCAATTTACCTTTGATTTTTATAGGGAACGCCTCAGCCAAACGGCTCAGACCATTTTTATTAAACTCAAACATTTTCATACACTTAAGAAGCATATTCCGGTCGGATAAGACCACGCCCCACGCAATGCCCCCCTGTCCAGACAGGACAATAATCCCATGTACAGGCCCAATTATTAAATTAACAAAATTGACGTCGATAAGCAGAAGGGGTCATCTTCTCTTTGCGTTTAAACACCGTGTTAAAGGTTGCCTTACTGTTAAAGCCAGCCTCCAAAGCCAAGGATAAAATCGTCTCATTTTGAACCGACGGATCGCTCAATCTACGTTTAATCTCTTCAATACGATATTCATTGATAAAGTCGTAGAAACTTTGCTGGAAGTGCTGATTGAGTAATTGCGATAACTGATGAGGAGAAACACCAAGTTGCTCGGAAAGATCCGTCAACGCCAGTTCATTATCTAAATACGGTCTATGCTCTTGCATATAGTCTGTCAGCTGAACCTTCAATTGATTCGCTCGGGCATCACTCAGCTTTTGCTTTTGGTACTTCTTAACTGGCTCGCAGGAACGTCTGCCTTGAACATCAGCTAGATGTGTCTGTTCGTTAGCGAGACCATCTCGCTCCTGCCATAAACTCAAGCCGCTTAGAAAATACAAAACAGCGGCATACGGTAAGTAAGACGCCATGACTAAAGCAGGAGTCAAAGGATGTGGGCTTAAAACGATTGCCACCGTACACACGATCAACACGCTCAGCCAAGCCACAATTTGCAACACACTGAATCGATATAGCCACTGCATTTTATTCATAGCCAATGCCTCTGGACGATCCTTTCGAACGGCGTCGTCATTTACGCTATATTCATGCTGCTTGTTCGCTTTGTGAACGACGTTAAAGGCCAAAATGTAGCTCGCAAAAGGCGATAAGAAGTAGAAGATTTCATACAGCGACACTCCTCGTGGCAAATCCCCCGCCATATTGCTTTCAAAATGCAATAGCTTGAACTCGCTGGGTTCAAGAAAAGCTTGGATATTGAGATAAAGAGTAATGAAGAAAGGGCTTAACAATAGTAAATACCACCACCGTAACGTCGCATTCTCAACTTTCATCACGACGTACAGAAGAAACAGAGGTCCGTAAAGATGATCCAATTCCAACATAGCAAAAATCCAATCGGGATTGTGATAGAAAAAGTCCCCCACTTTTAAGCTGTTCCAGCTCAGTTCCGCAACGAGGCAAGTCACCCATGCGGCCAATACGTAATTCGCACGTTGTTTCTTTCCGCTTCGAATCAAGAGCGCAATCAGTAGCAAACCATTGAAGGCAGCAAAAATGAAAATATGTTTGAGAATATAGAAGAGAAGTGAAGCGTCCATGTCGTATGCATCTGTCTATTGTATGGTAACACCATGCTAACAAATGCCATTTTGATGGTTTGAGTTATAAAGAAAAATGTTGAGACTGAAATCTATCAAAGTTGCAACACACCCAATTGGTTGGCAAGCAAACTATACCACTGTATCAAATTCCAAGTTACTGGTTTAGCCGAGCGATGCGGGCTCTTATTGACTATCAAAACATTAGAAAAAATGCCCTGCCCCTCAATATGACTCGATGAAAGTCACACTTCGATGTAAAAACAAAACTAAACAAATCTTAAATTAAACCGTCGATTGCCAGTAAAACAACGATGACGATTTTGGAAATAGTACCCTTGAATATAATGCGACTAATTTTAATTAATGGGTTTTAGATATGAACAGGAAAACAATTAGAATTGGAAGTCGCGGTGATCCAGTAACCGCATTGCAGTGATACACAACTCAAGTGCGGCAAACTCAAGTTTAACGCGGTCAGGGAATCACATTGGATTTCTGGTAGCAGAAACTGACACTTATTTTGAACTTCTTGGGGGAAACCAAGGAAATAGAGTAAAGGTATCAAGGTACCCAAAGCCCCAATGGAAATTAAAAGGTTATCGATTGCCTTCTAACAAATAGGTCACTTTATTATGTTACAGAGTTTAATAGCAACATTAATATTTTCAACAAGTGTTATCTTAAGTGGTGTATCCACCGATAGTGATGACCTTATATCAGCTAAGATTGAAAGTGATTGCGTTGATTTTTATCCATTTTGGTTAAGCTTACGACCAGAAATAAAAGAAAGAAATTATAGTGAAATTGCAAAATACACTGAATTCCCATTTACTATAAAAGGTATTGCAGATTTCATCGAACATAAAAAAGTATCTCGCACTGAATTTAGTAAGTATATGGAGTTAGTCTTAGATGAAGAATCTTATTACCTGATATCAACAGGATACTACACCACAAAATATGAATTACTGATGAATGCAAAATCCGAAGTGGATATCAGTTTTTATTGTGGTGAGAACCGTATGAGCGTCGGTGAATTCGAGTTTGATAAAATAGATAACACTTAGTTTTTAAGTTCAAGTTATTTAACTAATATGTAATAGCCAAGATAACTTCATATAAATTAAATAGCAGCGATGTTAAATCAGAGTAAATTGTGTCTTTAGCTTGTCCCGCCTTCAGGGTGAGAGCATACTAACTTAATCGTTCAATCTGAAAACATACTGCTCATTTATCAAACTTGGGAGTTTGTGTTTTCTCGGCAGTTTTCGGGAAATTCGACTTAGATTTTAAGCTCGAATACGGCTTGATTAAGAAGTGAGCGAAGTGTGATCTCGCCCTGGTCCCGCCTTACCTTTGCGAACTATTGTCTTGGCTATTGGTTTATGAATAGCTCTATTAATTTAACCTTTGCGTAATCATCTTTTTTATGAGTATTTTTTCGATAACCATCTAGGCAAGAGGATTTATAAGTCGATAAATATTGTAGCGGAGATAAAACCCTAAACTGAGATCTAGCCGATTCGACTTTAAGTTCTGTAGGATCTACCCCTGAGAATGAATGTAAATCACCATCTGAAGCAATTCCAATTTTTATCTCTCCCCTTCTAAACTCATTCTCTTCGGGAACAGTTAAAATGAAATTAAGACCTTGCATAATTTCATGTATTAATTCAAGCTTCTCATGAAAGATAATATCCTCAACTAGGATATCAATATCATCAGTTTTAATATCTTTATTAATAGCACGTGATAGACCTAGTGAACCATATAAAATAGGAACGGAACCTAATTCTTGATTTAAACTATAGGCCACTTCTAGCATAACTTCAAATTTCTGCGCGTTGTTCATATATACTCCTACTAATAGCTGTTTAACTTGTTCTATTCAAGCTAAAGTAATTTACGCTCGCATCACGAAAAGTTCATAACAAATATGTCAAATCACACTTTTCTTTAATAGGATAACAGTTGGACATTAATTTTAAAAGAGAGGAATCATCTCTCCTCGCACTCCTCCACGATTATGTATCCATGCCTTCAGCCTGTCCCGCCTTAACTTCTTCGGCTACAGGACATGAACTCAAGCGGGACATTCACTCTTTGTCTTGCCAAAGAATAAACAGAAAGGCGCTTTGGATTCGTGATTGATTGTATTTCTTCTATTAGTTTATAACGATTTTTAGTCATTGTGCTACGAGATAAACTGAATGCAACTAATCAGAATGATGTTTATTTACTCAGCTCCAATAAATTAAGCAACAAACCGTTAACTGAATTTGTTACAACCACAAACTCGTTACAAATTTAATTAGAGAAAGACAAAGCATAAGAAAAGCTGACATTACAATACCCATCGTAAGTATAGAGTATAAAAAACCACCAGACATACAAGTTTTAGGAAACATAAATACCCAGGCCACTGCTGCCACCACATTCGCCACGCCCCCCCAGTACAGGCCAAAGACCTGTGTAATCACATTAGGTACAACAAGACCGAAAATTCCAGCAACCAAAATCAACAAAAGATTTCCATTAAAATTTTCTTCATCTAATTTCATTAGGTTCCCATGATATTATAAATACATGATCTCATTTGAATATGTATCCATGCCTTCAGCCTGTCCCGCCTTAACTTTTTCGATCTATTTTGCTTGTGCTCAAGCGGGACATTCACTCTTTGTCTTGCCAAAGAGTAAACAGAAAGGCGCTTTTGTTTCGTGCGCACTGTCCGGTCGGTTTTAGGCGTTCCTGACGCCACAAAACCTAAAATTTCGTCCTGAAATTTTTCCTAGAGTTGTGGTTTCTATTTTGGGTTGGTGTGCGTGGTGTGGTTCGTCCGAGGCAGCGGAGGATGAACTTATCGCTATGGCCACTGATATTGCAGAACAACCTGCTTATCACGGCGGCACTCGCCTTGAGTAAACCATCAAAGCGAGATCACACCTGAACATCTTCGCACAATTTGCTTAATAAAGAGGCTCGGGCTTGTTCAACACTCGGGATTTAACGCTGGCTGACGCAGCGCTTAATCCTTATTTGTTATGTTTGCCGAATTCATCGACCAAAGTATGCACCAATTACAATTGTAGAATTGTCGATATTGGGATGCGGCATTACTATTAATTCAGTAGATTTATTTAACCTTGAAACAAAAGCATTGCCTTTTTTATAGAGCTTTAAGTTGTATTTTTTCGAGATTCTTTCGGCAACGTCCGAAGCCGTGCCTTCTACTAATGCATTTGGGCCAGCTAGTAACTCAACACCGATTAGACCAATATATTGCACTTTTGAATTAAAGGCGTAAATTTCATTTGTAGTTGACTTATAAAAGCCACCTTCTTTTTTGAATAATTTATTTGAAGTGGCAACCTTACTCATTTCAATAGGTTCCCAAGTAACTGAATCTAATTCTGCATTCCAAAGAATTCCAGATTCAATTGCTTCACCAGCGGCTTCGTAGTTACTCTCATAATTATTACTTGCACAACCAAATAAGAATAAAATAATGGTAAGCTCAATTATTTTCTTAAACATTGATTCCTCATTCCCTAAACATTACGATTGAAACATAGCGCTTTATTAAGTTGCAGCTAACTGCCACGACACTCAAGAAAAGCCGCCGTAATCACCAAACTCAAACCAAAAATACCACAGGTTAGCTGTCAGCTTGAACAATTTGTTAAGTCGATTACTCACCAACACACAGAGAATCTAAAAACACTGAAAATGATGGGGATAAATTAGTCATATTATGTTCCCAAGGTTCACCATCATAGTTAGCTTCTTCATGGTCCCAGTGAAAAACTGCTCCCTTGGTTGGTTTCTTTAATGATATACAGAACACGTCCCCTCCAGGACTTTCCGCTATTGGAAGATAACCATCAGGAATCATTCCCTTTAGTTCACCTATTTGACGTAGAAGATCATCATGGTATGTTTCCCCTCGAATAGCATAAAAATAGCCTACATAATCAAAATGCTGATTTTCGTGTCGTACGCTATCTAAGATTGGTCTGCCACCATTGTGTTTAAGCAAAAAAGATTTATATTCCACCGGCAATTCAAACCCAATATTTTCTTCCACCGAGTGCAAATCAACTTCGCCTATTGAAGTATGAGAATCTTCAAAAATCATTATGTTACCTTTACGACTTACGCTTAAGTATTTATCCATTGTCGTAGCACAAGGGATAAATACCTGTTGGACTTGGCCGCATCTATCTATGGAATTTGCTTTTTCAAGCTAAGACGACTTACACTCGGATCACGAGCAAAGTAACTCCAGATACCCGTATTTTTGCACGCCAAATCTCCACTTTGAACGCACAATAAGATACCAGTTGAGTATTAATTTTAAAAGCGAAAAACCCGTCTCTCTCTCGCTCACTCCACGATTATGTATCCATGCCTTCAACCTGTCCCGCCTTAAATTTTTCGATCTATTTATCTTATTCGCAAGCGGGACATTCACTCTTTGTCTTGCCAAAGAGTAAACAGAAAGGCGCTTTAGTTCCGTACATGCTGTCCGGTTGGTTTTAGGCGTTCCTGACGCCACAAAACCTAAAATTTCGTCCTGAAATTTTCCCTAGAGTTGTGGTTTCTAGTTTGGATTGGTGTGCGTGGTGAGGTTTGTCTGGAGTCGCCGAGGATGAACTTAGCGGTATGACCATTGATATTGCTGAACAACCTACTTTATCACGGCGGCGCTAGTCTTGAGTAAACCATCAAAGCGAGGCCACATCTGAACATTTTCGTACAATTTGCTTAATAAAGAGGCTCGGGCTTGTTCAACACTCGGGATTTAACGCTGGCTGACGCAGCGCTGAATCCTTATTTGTTATATCTGTTCTCAAACTTAGCTAAAAAACTCAACCACATCACTATGAAATGAAGACATTGCTACTGTAGTTGTCGTCAGTTCCGACCTGACTTCCCAAGGCTCCGGACCTTCATTTTCACACACGGAAAGTAAAACGTTAACATGCCCTAGAGAGTCACAAGTAAAAGTTAGACTGAGGTCTTGCTCAACTGACTGAATTAGAACGTGACCATCCCAGCCCTTCCAATTTTCAGCCATAAACTGGATACTTTCCATCCAACAAGCTGTATCTGAATAACCCCAAATACGTTTGCTATAGCTCATAAATGGAGACGTATAGGAGATATAGAAGTAATCACCGTCACGGTCCAAGAAGCAAATTTCAGAAGATGTTTCTGCCGATTTTAGAACTACATTTTTCATCTTTAATTCAATTCCTTGTGGAGCATATAACGCCCGCTTAACTTGCTGCCAACTACACCACACCCAAACTAACCACAGGAATCACATAAGCCAAACCGAACCAAAATGGCCACAGGTTGGCAGTCAGGTTGAAGCGCTTGTTATGTACGAGCCAACAGTTGGGTTTCTTGCTGAAGGTGCATACACTTGATCCATTGATTCTGCTTTTTACTAAAATAAGAATTAAAGCTCCTATGACCAGTCAACAACCCAATTGGATTCTGAAAAGTAGCCAACCAAGCTTTCGTAGTCTTCAACCCAGCCGTCATAACCCTCTGACGACTTCTGCTCAAATGACCTGGATGTACAAATTAAATAGCCGCCTGTATTTTCTGAATCATCATTAATAAGGACCTCAAAGCCAGCTTCATCACCACTGATTATCGTTCCGACTTGGCCAATTTTGATCATGCCCTCTCCTAGTACATAACGCCCCAATCTTACGAATCCACTCATAATTTTTATATAAATCAATGAGTAGACGCACATCGCTCATTCTGATCTAATGAATTTCGCCCCCGTAACCAAAAAACGACACCTGATTAAATGGATTTAATAGGGAGCCCTAACGATTCGCGATGTTCAAATTCTACAACAAACACTCGAAAGCCAATGCCCTAACATTCACAAAAAACGACTTAGATCTCTGATACTTGCAACAAGTACGGTGCTTGACGGCTCTGATCTCATCCTCACAAAAATTGGTTGTGCTTTCAATACTGATACCAAGGTAAAATATGCCGTCTTAGATTCAAGTACAAAGAATCACTGGCCCGCTGGTATCTAGCCAATGAGATCGAACACACTAAAACGGGAAATACCAGCTCGAACATCAATGATCAAAAGCTATGCTCCGAATTCAACTGCTAACCGCAGCCAACAAGAAGCTATTACCTATTGACTGGCAGAAGACTCATATGTGTTAATTATTTATTACTGTGCGAAGTCATTATTTCACCATCAATAAGATATAGTCTATCCCCATCCCACCCACGATAGAAAGACTGGTTATTTAGCAAGTTAGTTAAATCTTTGGAACCATTATATTCCACAAGTCCCTCATATTCTATTTCACCTGTGAAATCATTATAGATTCTAGCAAAAAACAACCTATCTTCATCCTTGTATTTTTCAACAAGTATAAAGTTCCCCCCGTCAACCCCACCTGCCCACAATGCCGAACTAGGAACTAATTCAGGTTTTCTAGGAGAAGTAACATTGCTGTCAATAATTATTTCAGGAGGGTTAAAAATAATAAGGACTATAAACACAGACAATAATACAGTTAAAGTTATAAATGTTTTTTTCATTATTAAAACCCAAAGATTGAGCTAGATTAAGATATTGTAAACTTATTATTATCAGGAGTAAACTGTAAAGGAGAATATTCACTTTGAATCTCTTGAATATATGAAACAGGTCTTGAATCAAGTAGCCAAGGCGTATTTATCCCAGTATCATTCATTACTCCTCGTATATTACTGTGGCTTAGGGGAATTATGAGGGAGTCAGCCAGCGTCATTGTAACTGCCTATTGACAGGCAGAAGGCTCATATGTGTTAGCTTATTCTGTCCAAATTTAACAATTTCTCTTGAAAGAGAGCTAATGTTATTTTTACTGAACCCTGATCTTTTTTAGGGGCGACACCAAAGCGCTCCCTAACTCTTTTTTCCACGCAACCCCAAAGCGTTTTATGATCCAATTCAGGGTTTTCCTTTAACTCACATAGAGCTAAATAGCAATACCAACCGTTTTTTGACGCCTCCAAAATAGACCTTTCGTTAAATGACACAGAAGCCTTTGAAGAGAACTTTAAGAGGCCATATTCATATAGCGTTCGCGTTCCATTTAGAGGGCAAGACTTTACCGAATTATTCTGGCTTAATCCGCCCAATTCAAAATATGCTTGCTTCCATGCATCAGCCCAATCTGTACCACTATCAGCTATAGAGGCGGCACGTGTGACCAACTTAATGATTTCAATATTAAAAATATTCATTCTGACTTTCCATATCCGCAATAAGCTAACGCCCAATTAAGTTGTGAGCAACGCTACTACATTGCCTAAGCACTTCACCGTAATCAATAAACTAATTGAAACCAAAAGCGCCGAGCGTTGCGAATCAGCTTGAATTGTTTGTTGAACGAAGCCGCTGCGCGGCAGAGTAACGTGTTAAAAGACTCCATACTTCTTATAGCCCCTCATTAGATGGGTAATCTAGGAGTCATCACTATGAACAACAATGAACTTGCTCACTACAACAACCCTTATGAACAACACCTTACCAACCTAAAGCTGCAAGGTAAACGCCCTGCCACCATTGATGCCTATGCTCGTGCAGTTC
>JBHOHG010000013.1:0-147003 GCA_043422575.1 bacterium sp. HQB-39
AAGAAATTTAGTGTGCGCCCAAGTAATGGGAATCCCCCACCAAAATAAGCGAAGCTAGGTGGGGGAGGATGTCAATAAGGGTTTGTTGGTAAAACTTGGGAACGTAAGTAGTAGTTCTGCAACTTGCGATACTCCGCCGCCCACGTAAAGGGCTCATCTGCAGTGATAGGCGCTTGACTCATCACTCCTTGCCCCCACGGATAATACTGATCCGATGGTACGCTACTTGATGCACCCACCTGATATAAGGTACGACTCGCACCATAACCAATTTGAGTACCACCATGGTGACTCAGCATGTTCACCCCGCCCAGTGATATATACGCTTGTTCAGACAGACTGTAATGATACAAAGTCGGAAATACATCACGATGAGAACCAATCCGTGCAGGATCGTAGAAGTTATCGCTATTTTCTAGAATTTGACTTGGTACATACAGATAAAACGGCACACCAAAGCTCAGCGCAAATTCGTCTTCACGATCCGTCGAAAGGTAGCGCATACGATGATCGCCTGAACCCGCAATCAGAGTGCGCTGCGCCAACTCTGGTGAAGCTTTAATCCCTGACACAAACTCGCCGAACACATGGTTCGCGTATTGATACACTTCCAACAAGTCTTTCGCTTCATCGGCCATTGGCCCTAGCAAGGTGGTTAAGCGCTCACTCACAGTAACTGGGGTTGGTCTGTAGTAATCCGGGGCTCGGAATGGTGAATGGTTCGACACCGTCATGATGTAAATCATGGTCGGCTTGGTCGCTTCATCAAGTAACTTTCGTGCAAACTTAAAGGTAAACTCGTCCGCCACTCCCCAGGTGTCTGCGTATTTACTGGCTTCTGGAAACGCTTTTTTGATGCTGTTTTCATCGTAAACCACATCAAAACCTTGGCGAGGTAAGTAGTTGGCGAGATTACGCCACATGCTGTTACCGCCATAGACAAACACGACATCATAGCCAGCTTGTTTGTAGGGTAAAACCGCAGAGCTCGGTAGCTCTACTTTTTGCGCACTTGAGTGGCTGATGGTTGGAATGTCACTGTGGAACAGCATCATCACAATACTGTCGATGGTCGCTGACGTCCCCGCCATAAAGCGAGTAAAGAAAAAATCCTCTTCAATGTGTGGACGTAATCCGCCCAGAACATCATTGGTGACGGGATCATCTTCCACGAGCACATTTAAGCTAAAGCCTTCCATCAAGGTCATCACCACATGTGGTGGATTCGCTTCAAGGTAAGCATTGGCTGGTGTGTGATACTCAGGCGTTGGCTGACCCAGCATTTTTTCCATCTGCTCAGTGACTAATGCGGCCGAAACGGGCTCAAATTTAGATTGTTTCTTATAATCGCTCTTAGCCCAGTCCAACGCCATAAACGCATTCGGAGTGATCACATTCAGTACTTTATATTGACTGACATTGGCGTGATAACGTTTGAGCGGTAAGCTGCCCACAGAGCCTCGTGCAATCACAACGTAGACCAAAATAAACGCAACCACACTCACCGTCGTCAACGCCCAATGACGTTTAGGCCAGTGCCACGCTTGAGCTCTCGCGAGTAAACGCTTCGTCCCAATAAACGCCACTAGTGAGACCGCCAGCGAGGCTAAGAAAGAACGGAAAATCGGGTGATCCGCCCACGCATTTTCGAGTACCGCAGCGGTATCATCATCGAACAGACCAAAGGCGAAAACATCGATGTAATTGCCGTAGGTGGTGTAGTAGTAATAGTTCCCGATGGAAAAACCCGCCAGCAGGAAGAAAATAATGGCACTGTAGGAAGGTAAACATGCTCGCCATACCGAGTAGGTCAGTTTAAAGCTCGCCAGAACCAAACCAATCAGCAACATCGGCGCGAAGGCAATCGCCGCGATTTTCGCGTCAAAACGCATACCGACCCAGAATGCACGTCCCACATCCTCAGATAAGCCAGCAAGCTGGGAAAAGTCGACCGCCGCTAGGAAGAAGATCCCACGCCCTACGGTAAGCAGCACAATTGCAGCTAACACCAAGCTGCTAATGATACGAATTAAATGTTTAAAGTTATGTTGGAATGCCATTAGTCACTAACTTGACAATAAAGTAATCACAGGCTGCGAATGATATCACAGAGGGTATCATCGCATCGTCACTCAAGGTTCAAATTGACGCCATGAGCAGAGTTTACCCTTAATCACTCTTTTCATTCGCCATGGAGTCGGTGATGCACATCACTAAGTTCAATTACTATAGCTTATACCCAAGTAACCTCGAGATGCTAGGTTCAGCGAGCACTGCTTGGTTTGATAGCAAGGCATTGCTTTGAAGATCTAGTGGCTCTAAATCAAAAAGCGATAACGCAGCTAGCAAGCCAAGCAGACTCGCCCTTCGGGAGCCTGTCACTGGCTTCATTTCTGCGTTAGAGGCATTGAAAATAGAATGGCTATTTCCTTTACCTCTGCCTTGAACTGAAACCAGTGACAAGGCTCTGAATACTGCATCTTGAAGTCACTTGGGTATACACACCTTTTTACGCCTGTTGCCCAACATCAGTCATCGTCTCTATGGTCGCTATTTGATGAGAAAGTGGCACCAGATGGAACCTCAGCAGCGGCAGACCATCATCGATCGCGTTAATTATTACTGCAAACTCAATCACCCTTTTCTTCTCAATCATGACAGTACCACTTCCGTGAAGCGCTTTAAAAAAACAGGCGGGAACACCTACTACTTTGATTTGAGGAAAATCATTAAATGCTTCAGCCCAGAGCTTCAATTTAGCTACATCAACGGCGATGTCATCACGACGCCGGACTCCCCTTGCTTTGTCAAAAGCCGTCCTATTGGCGAGCACAATGCGCATTCCGTTTTGCAGAAACTCAATGCCATTCGTCATTACCAGTTTGTGGAAAACGATAAACCTTTTCGGCAGAAAAAAGACATGTTGGTGTGGAAAGGAAATGGGTTCTGGGCGCATCGAGAACATTTCATCAATCAATATTACGATCATCCACAATGCGATGTCAGTCGTTGCGACTTTGATAAAGCCTCGTCAGACAGCAATATGGCGACATTCGCACCACCCATGTCGATCGCAAAACAGCTGGATTACAAGTTCATTGTCAGTTTGGAAGGTAAAGACGTCGCCACCAACCTCAAATGGATCATGTCTTCAAACTCGGTCTGTATGATGCCAACACCCAAGTACGAAACTTGGTTTATGGAAGGAAAGCTCAAGGCTGGAGTGCATTACATCGAGATCAACGACGATCATTCTAATGTCATCGAGCAAATGAACCATTACTTAGCGAGACCCAAACAGACGCAGAAGATCATTCGTAATGCGCAAAACTGGGTGGATCAGTTTAGGAGCAGTGAACAAGAGCAGCTTATTGGATTGCTGGTGGCTGAGAAATACTTTCGCCTTTCTCAACCTCCAATGCTCGAAGGTTCTCACTCATTGCTAAGACGCCACGCGATATAATCGTATACCCAGTGACTCTATTTTCAGTGGCTCTATTTTCAATACCTCTAACGCCTCAGAGCCCATTAATGCTGGCAGTGAGAGCAGAAAAAGGTATTGCGCTGACCAATTTTCAGCTCTTCAAGTGGCTCATCACAGGCAGGGCATGGTTCTCCGGCTCTGCCATACACTTGCAGCTCTTGGGCAAAATAACCCGGTTTACCATCCGCTTGAGCGAAATCTTTCAGGGTTGTGCCCCCTTGCTTAATCGCTGTCGCCAATGTTGCTTTAATGTCAGCAACCAGCTGTTGCCATTCACTTTGGGTCAATGTCCCCGCGCCACGAGTTGGATGAATACGCGAGCTAAAGAGCGACTCATTGGCGTAGATGTTTCCGACACCGACGACAATTTTGTTATCCATGATGAACTGTTTCACTTTGGTGCGTCGCCCTTTGGCTTTCTCTTGCATATAGTCGCTGCTGAAGGCGTCCGTCAGCGGCTCAGGCCCCATGCCTTCAAGCACAGGATGACTTTCCCCCACTTCGCACCACAACCATGCACCGAAGCGACGCGGATCGTTGTATCTCAGTACCTTGCCGTTTTTCAGCTTAAGATCCACATGATCGTGTTTCGCCGGAGGAAAATCCGCATCCAAGACACGCAGTGTGCCTGACATACCTAAATGAACAATCGCACTGCCGATAGAGGTCTCAATCTGCAAATATTTGGCGCGACGATGGATCGCCGTAATCACCTGACCTTCTAAGCGCAGCAATTCTTGTGGGATCGGCCAACGCAGCTTGGGCGCACGTAACGTCATGGTGTCGATGGTTTCACCAATCAAGTGTGGTGAGATCCCCAATCGGCTGACTTCGACTTCGGGTAATTCTGGCATGGTGACATCCTATTTAAATCTGGAAAACAAGGTATACGACATAAGAGGAAACAGTGATTAAATCCTCAAAAGATCATTGAGGTAGTAAATAACTGCTATCGACAGAAATTGCGATCCATTTCTCCTGCCAGTTTTTAAATACCCAGAATTTACTGTAGCGATACAAGGTTATTCTCTGCGGCTCTTCTTGCTGTCGATACCATACTTCAATGGTTTCTGGGGGAGGTAGAACCGCTTTGAGGTCTTGATATGTGGCTTCATCCAGCTCTGAGCCAAACAACTGTACCCAGCGTTCAGCTAACTGCTCTGGGGAAATATGGCTAGGAATCGATAATGTCCATTGAGCATCGTTTTGAGGATCTTGTGTCAATGACCAGTCACTAAAATGCATTTCTCGCAGATCCAAATTGGGATTGAGCAAGTGCGGATAAGGCGAAGTGGATTCTTCAGGATCCAACAAGTAAGTTTTGATCAAGGTCGGAGCATTAAGAATCACCATAAACGCAATCACGCCCATAATGATCCAATTATTCCAGCGACGACGTCTTTTAGCGTCTACACGCATAGGGCACTCCTTTGAAATATTAAGTCTTCGATCAGGCCTTGATCGTCACAAGCGACTCATCAAAAGCAGATCATCAGGCGAGTATATACCCAAGTGAGTTGAAGCGGGAGTATTGAGGTTCTTTTTGTAGCCATTAAAAAAGTGAAGCGATTTAAAATGAAGCAATAGGAAGTCAAGAAAGACAATGAAGTGACGTTTAAAAGTGGCCGTTTCGCGTCAGGCAATACGCATGAGTGCCTCTCGTCAAAACGACAGGCAATAAAAAACCCAGCCTAAGCTGGGTTTTCAAATCATCAAAGATAACGAAATCAATTACTTGATTTTAGCTTCTTTGTACATAACGTGCTGGCGAACAACTGGATCAAACTTTTTGATCTCAAATTTGCCCGGCATGTTACGCTTGTTTTTATCTGTTGTGTAGAAGTGGCCAGTACCAGCAGATGATACTAGACGGATTTTCTCACGAACGCCTTTCTTTGCCATTGCCTATTTCCTCTTAAACGTTTTCGCCACGTGTACGGATATCAGCAAGAACAGCATCGATGCCTTTCTTGTCGATAATGCGCATACCTTTAGCAGATAGGCGTAGTTTAACAAAACGTTTTTCGCTCTCTACCCAGAAACGATGAGTTTGTAGGTTCGGCAGAAAACGACGCTTAGTAGCATTTCGTGCGTGTGAACGGTTGTTACCCGTTACTGGACGCTTACCAGTTACTTGGCATACTCGTGACATGAATGTCTTCTCCAAAATCGTTTCAGCTCGATATCAACCTTGGTGGCCGAACCTCTCTATTCCTCGGAAAGAAGTTTGAGGTCAAAAACCGTTATGGAAAAATTCCATACAAGGCTATCAAAGGTCGCGCATTATACTAACTTGACATACATTGCTCAAGTCCCGAACAGATCCTTTTTACAGGTTTTCGAGATCTTTTTTTGAGCAGAGCTGATTTTTAGTTCAAAAATGTGCCCGGATTGTAGCAGAATCTGGGGTTCCGACAACAAAAAGTTTGACAATTCTACGCTTATTACTAAGCAAACAAAGAATAAGTACAATAAAAAGGCTATATCCAGCCTCTTTCAGCAAAAGAAACGCTCTCACCATCGCCAATAACAAAGTGATCGAGCACTCGCATATCCACTAAATTGAGCGCATCTATCAGTCGTCGCGTGATTCTTCGGTCAGCTTGACTCGGTTCTGCGACACCAGAAGGATGGTTATGGGCAAAAATCAAAGCGGCGGCATTATGATAAAGCGCACGCTTGACCACTTCTCTTGGGTACACCGATGCGCTGTCGAGCGTGCCTTCAAACATCACTTCATCGGCAATCATACGGTGCTGGTTATCCAAAAACAGGACATAAAAGACTTCTCGCTGCTTATCCCTAAGTAGACTCGATAAGTACAGTTTCACTTGTTCCGCATTCGTCATGGCAGCACCCCGCTCTAATTGCTCGGCCAGAAATCGTTGAGTCATTTCAAGGCTGGCTTGAAGCTGAACATACTTAGCTTGCCCTAACCCTTTATGACTGCAGAAATCTTGCTCAGACGCAGCAAGCAGCCCTCGCAGAGACCCAAACTCTTGGATCAAGTATTCAGACAAAGCCAATACCGGCATCGCTTTGGTGCCCGTTCGCAAAAAAATCGCCAATAATTCTGCATCGCTTAAAGCGCTTGCACCATGAAGCAGCAATTTTTCTCTTGGCATCATCGACGCCATAGGTGGACGTATACATTCCGCGTCAACCGTCATCATAGAATCCTTTTAAAGAAGAGAAGACCCTCACGCTACTGAGCTTGTCCTACAAAAGCGAATGTGAGCGCCCATCTCGCAATGTCGGCTTCTTTATTGGGCAACTTTGTTGCTGCTTACAAGGTAGTTCGATCTATCTTTATTGCCATTTCTGCAACTTTTCTCAACCTCTCCTTCTCTATTCCTTCTTTTCTTTAAAAGCAGCGCTTCTCTTTTGGAAACCTCGCTTCAATGACTTGGCTCACTCGAATCTAAAAAAAGCTGTGATAGGATACGCCAAGATTTTTTGGAGATTTTAAGCATGCAAACATTGCACGGAAAACGCATTCTACTTGGCATCAGTGGTGGTATCGCTGCCTATAAATGTGCCGATCTCACCCGCCGATTGATTGAGCGCGGTGCGGAAGTTCAAGTGGTCATGACCAAGGCTGCAAAAGAATTTATTACCCCATTAACCATGCAAGCGGTATCGGGCCGCCCTGTCTCCGACAGCTTACTCGACCCTGCGGCAGAAGCGTCGATGGGGCACATTGAGTTAGCCAAATGGGCCGATTTGGTGCTATTAGCCCCTGCCACCGCCGATTTGATCGCGCGTGTATCAGCAGGGATGGGCAATGACCTATTAACTACGCTCGTCTTAGCAACTGATGCCCCGATTGCCGTTGCTCCAGCGATGAATCAACAGATGTATCGTAATGTGGCCACTCAGGAAAACCTCGCCACATTACTGCGTCGCGGTATGCACATTTGGGGACCTGCGGCCGGTGAGCAAGCCTGTGGCGATGTCGGCCCTGGGCGTATGCTTGAGCCACTTGAGCTGGTCGCATTGTGTGAACAGCACTTCCAACCGAAACCTTTGCAAGACACGTCCATCTTGATTACCGCAGGTCCAACCCGTGAAGCCATTGATCCAGTGCGCTACATTACCAATCACAGTTCGGGCAAGATGGGCTATGCACTGGCAAGCGCTGCGGCTCAGCTTGGCGCGAACGTGACGCTGATCAGTGGGCCGGTTTCCTTGACCACTCCTGCGAATGTACAACGCATCAATGTCGATAGCGCACAAGAGATGTACGAGACCGTAATGCAACATGCGGTAGAGAACGATGTCTTTATTAGCAGTGCCGCTGTCGCCGATTACCGCCCAACGACGGTTGCTGAGCAGAAGTTGAAAAAGACCGATGATAGCGATGAAATGCACATAGCCATGGTGAAAAACCCGGACATTGTTGCGTCCGTTTCCGCCCTGACTGACCATCGCCCGTTTACTGTGGGTTTTGCCGCTGAAACTCATGATGTCGAGACCTTTGCTCGCGCCAAGCTGGCAAAGAAAAATCTCGATATGCTCTGCGCCAACGATGTCTCCGTAGAAGGTCAAGGCTTTAATAGCGACAACAACGCCATTACCTTGTATTGGAAAGGCGGAGAGAAAGCACTGTCTCTTGCAAGTAAGGACTCACTGAGCTTCGAAATCCTTGCACAGCTTCAACTGTTGATGACAGAAAACAGTAACTGACTAGAGACTTAACAGGCAGGAAGCTATAATCCGCCTACCGATGAGGCACAGCCTCATCGGTCATCATAATTACTATATATACCCGAAACCGCCACAACAGCACGAAGCGTCCATTAGGTGCAGATTGTCTATGGGCTCCTCGCTTTTTGTTCTTTGGTTTCTTGGGTAAGATTTCATTTCGAGTCAATCAGCAGTAAAAAGGAAGAGATAGATGGCGGGTAGTCGTAAATCCAATCGTCGTGAAGAGATCCTGCAAGCCCTAGCAGAGATGTTAGAGTCCACCGATGGTGCATCTCGAATCACCACCGCAAAGCTTGCTAAGCAAGTTGGCGTTTCTGAAGCCGCACTCTACCGTCATTTCCCAAGTAAAGCGCGCATGTTTGAAGGCCTTATCGAGTTTATCGAAGAGTCATTAATGTCACGCATTAACCGCATTCTTGATGAAGAGAAAGACACGCTAGAGCGCATTCGCCTCGTCCTCAATCTGATTCTGGCTTTCTCAGAGCGCAACCCAGGTCTGACTCGCATTCTGTCTGGTCACGCACTGATGTTTGAAAATGAGCGCCTTCGTGAACGCATTAATCAGCTATTTGAACGCATCGAGACTCAACTGCGTCAAATCTTACGCGAGCGTAAACTACGCGAGGGGAAATCCTTCCCTGTCGAAGAAAACATTCTTGCCGCTCAGTTACTAGGACAAGTTGAAGGTAGCTTAAATCGATTTGTTCGTTCAGACTTTAAATATCAGCCAACAGAAAACTTTGATGCTTACTGGGCGCTACTCAGTGCGCAAATTAAATAATGACGAATAACACTCCACCAAAAGCGACACTCATCATCGCTTTTTATAATAATACTCAGGCTTTAGACCTGACTTTTCGCGCGCTTGAAATTCAAACGGAAAAAGACTTTGAAGTCATCATCGCAGATGATGGTTCAAAACAAGAAGCGGTCGACTTTGTGCTGAAACGCGCAGAGACTTTGCCCTTCCCTGTCAAACACCTCTGGCACGAGGATAAAGGCTTTCGTAAGAACCGAATTTTAAATCATTCGATTCTCGCGTCGAACAGCGATTACCTCATCATCATTGACGGCGACTGCATTCCTCAGAAACACTTTATTGAAGATCACCTCACTCATGCGGAAAAAGGCAAGAGTTTGAGTGGTCGCCGTGCAGAACTGCCCGAAAAATTTACCCAAGACGCATTGCATTGCGAGTCGCCGGGAACATTCTTTGAGGACAATAAATACCGTCTTCTTTTCCACTATTTCACCACAGGTGGGAAACATAAAGAGAAAGGACGTCATATCGAGAAAGGGTTACGCCTAGATTGGTCTTGGCTCCAAACTTTACTCAGAAAGAAAAAACCGAAAGCCATCTTAGGGTGCAATTTCTCGGTGCATAAAGAAGACATTCTCAAAGTGAATGGATTCGACATGCGTTATGAAGCGCCTGCGGTCGGCGAAGACAGTGATATTGATTACCGTCTCAATCAAGCAGGGATCACCAATAAATCACTAGACTTTCTGGCGTGTCAGGTTCATATCTATCATCCACTTTTAGAACGCGTTTCCGAGAATTGGAAGATACTGATTGATACGATGGAGAAAAAGGTCAGTTGGGCGGAGCAAGGTATCTCAACTCTAACTGACAACCAGAATAACCATGACAGAAAATAAATTTTCTTGGTCTTACTTACACCCTAAATTCTGGCCAGTATGGCTGGGGTTTGGGCTGCTTGGGGCAATCGTCACGATTCTGCCTTATGCCGTGCTTAAACGTCTCGGACAAGGCATTGGTCTGCTCATCCCTAAGCTCGCCAAAAGTCGGGCGAAAGTGGCCGATCGCAATCTCTCACTCGCCTTCCCAGAGATGAGCAGCCAAGAGCGCTCAGCGATTGTCACTGAAAACCTAAAAAATACTGGGCTTGCCGTGATTGAAACGGGCATGGCTTGGTTTTGGCCCAACTGGCGTATGCGTCGTCATATTAAGATTGAAAACGTTGAGCCATTTTTAGAGCAAGAACGACAAGGTCGCGGTGTTTTGACAGTCTGTTGCCATGCTCTCAACCTTGAAATCACAGCGCGTGCTTTCTCTATGGTGGCTCCGGGCTATGGCGTATATCGTCCACATAACAACCCAGCCTACGACTTCATTCAGACTTGGGGGCGAACGCGCTTTGGCAATAAAATGGTGGATCGTAAAGATGTCAAAGGCATGCTGAAGATCCTCAAAAAAGGGGGGCGACTTTGGTACTTACCTGATCATGACTATGGGCGTCGTAACGCCGTTTTTGTGCCTTTCTTTGCAGTTCCAGATGCTTGCACTACTGCCGGCACGGGCGTGTTGGTCGATGCCAGCCGCTGCGCGGTGATCACGGCTTCAAGCTTTAGACAAGGCAATATCTATGTCTTCAAAGCCAATGATGACATCAGTGCCCAGTTCCCTCGCAAAGATGCAGAAGGTGCTGCCACTGTCATGAACAAAGCCCTTGAACAGTTAATCTTGGGCGGTTTAGATCAATGGATGTGGGTACATAAACGGTACAAAACCACACCCGATGTCACTGAAGCTCAAGGTGGGCGCTATCGATAAATTTCGGCTCCATAGAGAAAAAAGGTTGGCGTATGCCAACCTTTTTCGTTTCAGGCTTTGTCCAGAAGCCTAAACCCTAATTTAGAGTGTCACCTTTCAGTGAATCACTTAGATGCCGAACTCAGCGCGATACGCTTTCACCGCATCAAGGTGCTCAGTTGCACCACCTTTCTCTTCAAGGTAAGTGATCAAATCTCCAAGGCTCACGATAGAGATAACCGCACAACCAAAGTCGCGTTCCACTTCCTGAATGGCTGATAGCTCGCCTTTGCCTTTCTCTTGGCGGTCAATCGCAACCAAAACGCCCGCCAGATCCGCACCATTGGCTTTGATGGTTTCCATCGACTCACGAATTGCCGTGCCCGCTGTAATCACATCATCCACCAGCATAATACGACCTTCTAGCGCACTACCAACAAGGTTGCCACCTTCGCCGTGGTCTTTCGCTTCTTTACGGTTAAAACAGTAAGGCGTATCCACATCATGGTGATCCGCTAAAGCCACGGCGGTGGTGGTTGCGATTGGGATCCCTTTGTATGCAGGGCCAAACAGTACATCAAATTCGATCTTTGAATCCGCCAGTGCTGCGGCGTAGAAACGACCCAAACGCGCTAGGTCACGACCCGTGTTGAAAAGACCAGCGTTAAAGAAGTACGGGCTCTTACGGCCAGACTTTAAAGTAAACTCACCAAACTTTAGGACTTCTTTCTCTAATGCAAACTCAATAAATTCACGCTGGTATGCTTTCATCACTTTTCTCTCTTAATTTGAGCTTGGGCTTCTCTTCCCAAGCAGTTTGTAAACACAATTAAGGTCATCCGCAGTCCATTCATAAACTACAGATAAAAAAATAGCCCCCAATAGGGAGCTATCTAAATCAATTCGCTAACGACGCCTTCTGCGCCGCGACAATTGCCGTAATGCCTTCTTTCGCAGAGGCTAATAGCGCCAACAGCTCTTCATGGCTGAACGGTTCGCCTTCGGCAGTGCCTTGGATTTCAATCATACGGCCATCTTCTGTCATCACAACGTTCATGTCCGTATCGGCTGCTGAGTCTTCAGTGTACTCAAGGTCACACAATACATCTTCACCCAGAATACCCACAGAAACTGCCGCTACGTGGCCTTTCATTGGGTTCTTCTTCAATTTGCCTTTTTCAACGAGGTGTTGGAACGCATCTGCCATCGCCACACTTGCACCACTGATGGATGCGGTACGCGTGCCGCCGTCAGCCTGAATCACATCACAGTCAACCGTGATCATGATTTCGCCCATGGCTTCCAAGTCAACCACTGCACGAAGGCTACGTGCAATCAGACGTTGGATTTCCATAGTACGGCCGCCTTGCTTACCACTTGCCGCTTCACGACGTGTACGTGTATGCGTTGCTCGCGGTAGCATGCCGTATTCCGCAGTCACCCAGCCTTTACCTTGACCTTTCAACCAACGTGGCACATTTTCTTCAATGGTGGCGTTACACAATACTTTGGTGTTACCAAATTCCACTAACACTGAGCCTTCAGCATACGCTGTGTAATTACGAGTAATTTTAATTGGGCGCACTTGGTCCGCAGCGCGGTCATTTGGTCGCATACTGTTCTACCTATTGATAAGGGGGGATGCATAGATTGGGGCGAGAGTATATAGGATTTGTGCCCACCTGCCTAGCTTTTGCACGGGTCTATTTAGCTCACAGTTTGTCACTGTTCCCCAGTGAATGCATCGACGAAAACCAGTGACCAGCTTCTGAATACCACGGTTTGGCATCTCCAGAGATTATGGCAACCATCCCGCTTGCTGCTTTCTATGCTAGTATATCGACAGTTTACTTTTCGATTGCTAAAGCGAAGGATATAGAATGATTTACAGCATGACGGCGTACGCGCGCAAAGAAGTCAAAGGTGACTGGGGCAGCGCAGTGTGGGAAATCCGCTCAGTGAACCAACGCTACCTAGAAACATACTTCCGTCTGCCAGAACAGTTCCGTGGCTTAGAACCTATGCTACGCGAACGTTTTCGCAAGCGCCTAGCGCGCGGCAAAGTAGAGTGTAGTCTGCGCTTTGAAGCGAACCCAGCAGCAAACAGCGAGCTGATCATCAATGATGCACTGGCGCAGCAAGTCGTGAATGCGGCAAAGCAGGTGATGGAGATGACCGGTGAAGAAAGCCGTCTGAACCCATTCCAAGTTATGAACTGGCCAGGTGTGATGGAAACACCAGAGCAAGACATGGACACCATCAACAGTGCACTGATGGCGGCATTTGACGAAGCCCTTTCTGAGTTTATCGATGCTCGTGGCCGCGAAGGTGCCAACATGAAGGCGCTGATAGACCAACGTCTGAACGCCATTACCGAAGAAGTGGTCAAAGTGCGCGCGCGCATGCCTGAAATTTTAGAGTGGCAACGTGAACGTCTACTGGGCAAATTTGAAGAAGCGAAAATTGAGCTCGATGCCTCTCGCGTTGAGCAAGAGCTGATCCTACTGGCGCAGAAATCGGACGTTGCTGAAGAGCTAGACCGCCTCGACTCTCATGTAAAAGAGACCAACAACATTTTGAAGAAAGGTGGCGCAGTTGGCCGTCGTCTTGACTTTATGATGCAGGAGTTCAACCGTGAGTCGAACACTCTAGCGTCTAAATCAATCAGCACGGACATCACCGCTTCAGGTGTTGAGCTAAAAGTTCTGATCGAACAAATGCGTGAGCAAATTCAGAACATTGAATAGGGTTTCAGCCCGTTACTCAGCAGACCAAGAGTAGAGACAAGCCACTGATAATCAGTGGCTTTTTTTGTTTTAATGATTCGATAAGTTTCAAACTGTTCCACGCTGTTGCATCACAAGTGATGACACAAATGATGACACACAGTTGCAAACACCACTTCGTAGGCACTTTCCTAAGCTTGGTCACCACTTCATACCGCTAGATAACGTGACGATTTTCACGCTTTATCTATCATCTCTCACTTTCTAAGAACTTTTCCTAGTTGACCTAAGCCCCGCTCTGATGTGGTTTCATACCCTGCTCTTTAGACTCGTTTGTAGTTAAAACAAAAACAGCACGTCAGTGCACCTACAAACGTAAACAAGAGAGTTCATGATGTTAAAATTCCTTGAACAAGTTCGGAAACCGACCCTCGACCTTCCCGTCGAAGCTCGAAGAAAAATGTGGTTTAAGCCCTTTATCCAATCTTACCTCGTGGTATTTATTGGTTACTTGGCGATGTACCTTATTCGTAAAAACTTCAACGTCGCACAAAATGACCTAATTACCACCTACGGTCTGTCCATGACCGAGCTCGGGTTAATTGGTCTCGGCTTCTCCATTACTTATGGTATTGGTAAGACGGTTGTGTCCTATTATGCCGATGGCAAGAACACCAAGCAGTTCCTCCCTTTTATGCTTATCCTCTCTGGTCTGGCAATGCTTGGGTTCAGTTTCAGTATGGGAGGCGGCAGTGTTAGCTTGTTCCTAATGGTCGCGTTCTATTCTCTGAGTGGTTTTTTCCAAAGTACTGGTGGCCCTTCAAGCTATTCCACCATCACCAAATGGACACCGCGTAATAAACGTGGCTCCTATCTTGGACTGTGGAACATGTCGCACAACGTCGGTGGTGCGGGTGCTGCGGGTGTCGCTCTATTCGGTGCGAACTACTTATTTGATGGTCATGTCGTCGGTATGTTCGTCTTCCCATCTCTGATTGCCATTGTACTTGGCTTCATTGGCATGCGTTATGGTAATGACTCACCAGAAGCTTACGGTCTCGGTAAAGTCGAAGAGCTGTTTGATGAAGCGGCTAGTGAAGAAGATGAAGCGGCCGAAGACAACAAGATGACTAAAAAAGAGATCTTTGTTGAATACATCTTAAAGAACAAAGTGATCTGGTTACTGTGTTTCGCCAACATCTTCCTATATATCGTTCGAATCGGTATCGATCAATGGTCTACCGTATACGCATACCAAGAACTTGGCTTATCAAAAGAAGCCGCCATTTCTGGCTTTACCATGTTCGAAGTCGGCGCTCTCGTCGGTACGCTGATGTGGGGATATCTCTCCGATTTAGCCAATGGACGTCGTGCTTTGGTTGCCTGTGTCTCCCTTGGCCTCATCATTGTTTGCCTTGAGTTCTACCAACACGCTACCAGTGAAGTGATGTACCTCACCTCCCTCTTTGTCCTTGGTTTCCTTGTGTTTGGCCCTCAGCTGCTTATCGGTGTTGCTGCCGTTGGCTTTGTTCCTAAGAAAGCAATCAGTGTGGCTGACGGTGTGAAAGGCACATTTGCTTACTTAATCGGTGACAGCTTCGCGAAACTGGGGCTCGGTATGATTGCTGATGGTACTCCTATTTTTGGTCTGACTGGTTGGCAAGGGACGTTTGCGGCACTCGACACTTCCGCCGCAATCTGTATTGCGATCCTCGCTTTCGTCGCAATAGCCGAGGAGAAGAAAATTCGACAAAGTAAGAAAAAACTGGAACTTGCTGAAGAATAACCCTTAAAAATCAGCGCGTTTTGCCTGTCAAAGCGCGCTGAGTCATAAAATTACTCTGATCGATTTTGTATGATGAGGGATTTGAGTTTTCAAGCTCATTGTCGTTTGTGTATTGCTGAAGTTTGGTATTAAAAATGATTAACATAGCCTTAGTTGATGACCATATCATCGTCCGTTCGGGTTTCGCCCAGCTACTGAGCCTAGAGCCGGATATGAAGGTGGTGGGTGAGTTTAGCTCAGCTGCTGAAGCTCGGGTGGGCTTACCATCATGTCAGCCCAATGTAGTCATCTTAGATATTTCAATGGCTGACGAAAGTGGACTGACGTTACTCAATGAGATCCCTTCTGGAATTGCTTGTGTCATGCTGAGCGTACATGATTCTCCTGCCATGGTCGAAAAATCCCTGAAGCTTGGCGCTAAAGGGTACCTTAGTAAACGATGCAGCCCTGATGAATTAGCGCAAGCCGTTCGAACCAGTGCCTCTGGGGGCTGCTATCTCACACCGGACATCGCTTTAAAACTGGCAACACCGAATGATAAAGCTGCGGTTCTGACTCAACTCACACGTCGCGAAAACGAGGTTGCTCAGTTACTCGCTCGAGGTTTAGACGTGAAGTCGATTGCCACGGAGCTCGGTCTGAGTCATAAGACCGTTCACGTGCACCGTGCAAATGCCATGGATAAACTTGGGGTTAAAAACAACGTTGAGTTATCCAAACTGTTTAGCCAAGAGACGTACTGATGCGTCATTACCTCATCACCTCGGTCTGCGGGTTATTTATGACCGTATGCGCTTGGTTCTGCTTATGGGTGATCGCCTTTTACTTTGTCAACGATGCTGAGCTTGCCATCCTGCTCTTTCCTTTTGCGCTCCGTTTGGGGATCACTCTGCATACGCATTACAAATATTGGGTCACCGTCTATCTCGCGGAATGGGGGCTCACCGCCGCTCTCGCTCTATCACTAGAGCAACCTCAATGGCTTATGGTGCTCTTTGCCAGTGCGATGAGCATTCCTGTGGTGCATGTTGCTAAACGTTATTATCAAGGTGACCAAAACCAGCACTTGGCCGTCATGGGGATCATCCTTGTGATCACCGCTTGCATCAATGTATTGGCAGTGGGCGCACATGTGCCCTCCGTTTCAATGGTGTGGCTATCCAGCATTGCTGGTGGGTTATTAGTCCTTCCTATGTGTTACCTACTTTGGAATTACCTATTTCAAAGCCCTTGGTCTCCCCTCACCTCCAACCTGCTGGCGAATCACGTTGAATTTAAAATCCGCCATATTCTGCTCTACGCGGTGCTATTGATCGCCAGTATTTTGGTACAAACTATTTTGCCTGACGAGTTACGACGCTTTGCACCATTTTGCATGGCGATTCCAATTATCGTATTGGCTTTCCGCTATGGCTGGCAAGGTGCGTTGCTCGCCACCATGTTGAACAGTATTGCCTTGATCGCTGCTCGAAGTGGTGTCTCTAATTTGGAAATTACCGACCTTCTCTTGTCTCTCTCAGCACAAACCCTTACCGGTATCATTTTGGGGCTAGCGGTACAAAAACAGAAAGATTTGAACCAAAAATTACGTGGTGAGCTCTCTCGAAATAGAACCTTGTCGCGTCAATTGATTCAAGCTGAAGAGTCCGTTAGACGAGATGTAGCACGTGAATTACACGATGAAATTGGCCAAAATATTACGGCAATTCGAACTCAAGCCAACATCATTAAGCGCGTCGATAATACCGAAGTAAATGCTCGTTGTGCTGACATGATTGAAGGGCTATCGCTCAATATTTACGACACTACCAAGCACTTATTAAGCAAACTAAGACCCAAAATGCTGGATGATTTGGATCTCAAAGAATCTGTCCACCAGCTCACCCGTGAAATGGAATTCGACAACCATGGTACTCACGTCGTCCTCGATTGGAGTGGTGACTACGACGCCCTCAGCGACACCTTAAAAGTCACCCTCTTTCGTCTGTGCCAAGAAGCACTCAATAACGCTGCGAAGTACGCTAGTGCGACATCCATCGTGATTGAGCTCTCCGTCGGTGATCACCTTACCCTCAATATTGCTGACAATGGTGTGGGTTTTAAAACCGAAGATTGTATGAAAGGAATGGGAGTAAAAGGCATGCAAGAACGCGTTCAGGCATTGGGTGGGACTCTGTTTATCTACTCCCTGAATGATTATGTCGATGGTACGCAAATTGCCGTCACTCTACCTAAGGTGTAACTCGTATGTTTGGATTATTTCGTACGGCTCGCTACACGCACGCCCCATTGAGCTCCCAGCAGATCGATCACGACTATCGCTATTGGCGACTTCATATCATGCTGGGTATGTACTTAGGCTATGCTGGATTCTACTTAACGCGGAAAACCTTTAATTACGCAGCACCAGCCATGATTATCGACTTAGGGCTGGATAAAGGTGATCTTGGCTTAATTGGCACACTGTTTTACATCACCTACGGATTATCTAAGTTCCTCTCAGGCACCATCTCCGATCGTTCTAACCCACGTTACTTTATGGGGTTTGGTTTGATTGCCTCAGGGCTTATCAATATCGCTTTTGGTTTCTCTAGCTCACTCATCGCCTTTGGCGCTCTCTGGATGCTAAATGCTTGGTTCCAAGGCTGGGGCTGGCCCTCCTGTTCTAAGTTACTCACCACGTGGTATTCACGTTCTGAGCGCGGATTCCTTTGGGCTATCTGGAGCACCGCCCCCAACGTCGGTGGGGCTTTAATTCCTCTATTGGTTGGTTTTGTCACGTTGCATTACAGTTGGAGAGAAGGGTTCATCATTCCGGGAATCATCGGCGTCATGGTCGGTATTATCGTCTGCTGGCGCTTACGTGATAAACCGACCACATTAGGTTTACCGACTGTTGGTCAATGGCGCAGCGATGAGCTGGAGCTTACTCAGGAAAGCGATGGGCAAGGGTTGAGCTATCGAGATATCCTGAAACGTTATGTCTTTAATAACAAATACATCTGGTTGTTGGCATTCAGCTATCTACTGGTCTATATCGTCCGCACCGCTATCAATGACTGGGGCAATGTATACCTGACCGAACAGCATCAATACAGCCTCATTAATGCAAATGCCGCTCTCTCGATGTTTGAAGTCGGAGGGTTCGTCGGCTCACTAGTGGCAGGGTGGGGTTCGGACAAACTCTTTGGCGGAAATCGTGGACCGATGAACCTGCTGTTCGCCGCAGGGATCTTTCTTTCCGTCGCAGCACTATGGCTAATGCCTATCAATGATTTTGCTTTCCGAGCGGCGGCTTTATTTTCCATAGGCTTCTTCGTCTTTGGCCCTCAGATGCTGATTGGCATGGCCGCTGCAGAGTGTTCTCATAAAGATGCAGCCGGTGCAGCAACAGGCTTTGTTGGACTCTTTGCCTATATGGGAGCAGCTCTATCGGGCTATCCATTAGCACTGCTTCTTGAACACTACAGCTGGACTGGATTCTTTATCTGTATCTCCGTCTGTGCTGCCATTATCGGCTTGCTTTTACTTCCTTTTTTGCAAGCTCAACCATCGCGCAAACCTCTCGCCCCGAAACTGCGGTTGTAGTTTGTAACAACCCACACCTCTGGGTGAGTTAAACCACTCACCTTTCACCCGTTCACTTTTCATCCGATTCATTTCGGAGGGTTTCTTACGAGTAAAATTCATGACTTTGACGACTATTTCACCAGAACTATCATCACAGAGCTTCTTTAAAATGGACAATGTTATCCAACATTATGACTGGGGAAGCCGTACTGCACTCCATGAGCTCTTTGGGTTTTCAAATATGGAACAACAACCACAAGCAGAAGTTTGGATGGGAACTCACCCGAATGGCTGCTCCTTGGTCTCTGCCATGCATAACGCAATCCCACTCTCAGAACTGATCAAACAACACCCTTCCGCGATCTTGTCCAAGAATACGGCAGCGACCCATGGCGACCTGCCTTTCTTATTCAAAATTTTAGCGGCAGACCAAGCGCTCTCAATCCAAGTTCACCCAAATAAGCTCGATGCGGAAAAAGGCTTTGCGTGCGAGGAAAAACAAGGTGTACCACGCAATGCATTTAATCGAAATTACAAAGATGCAAACCACAAACCTGAATTGATCTACGCGCTGACCGATTATCAGGCAATGAATGGCTTTCGAGTATTCGATGAAATCATTGCTGAATTTAGACAATGTGATATTCCCGAGCTCCGAAAAGAACTAGCACAATTCGAAAATCAGCCGAATCCGCAGGGGTTAAGCGCCTTTTTTGTCGCACTTCTGACATTAACGACAGAGCGTAAACTGAAATCCCTCGGCCATTTGATCGCCTACGCAGACCGACATCGCAAGCGTCCAATCTATCAGCTAATTTTAACTCTGACTCAACAATACCCAAATGATGTGGGTTTATTTGCTCCCTTATTGCTCAATGTCATTACACTCAAGCCTGGAGAAGCAATGTTTCTGGATGCAAGAACGCCCCACGCTTACATCCGAGGTACCGGATTAGAAATCATGGCAAACTCAGACAATGTGCTTCGCGCAGGGCTCACCCCAAAACATATCGATGTGTCCGAATTGATCAAATGCACCGATTTCAAACCGAAACCCTTGCACCTTCTGCGAACCCAACCGCAGAGAGTCGGGTGCGAGCTTCAATTCTCAGTGCCCGTTGATGATTTCAAGTTTTCTGTATATCAAGCGCCGAAGGCGCATCAGGTCACTTTGACGAGTGCGGAAATAGTAATGCCTATAGACGATACATTAACGGTATTTTCCGACGAGGGAGAGCGACTTGTACTCGATAAAGGTCAATCCGTTTTTGTGCCCGCTTACCTCGGCCGCTATACCATGACCAGTTTTGGACGCGTCGCCCGAGCATTTCATTAACTCGCTAGCTTCCTCCTAAACAGCAAAAGCCCTGTTTAAAACAGGGCTTTTGATAACATCACGTCAATGGCTACTGCCTCTCAGTCACCTCATTTGAGGTCGAGTGAGATTGGGGTATAACAATTAACCCATGGTCGATCTCACACAGGTGATAGCTTCCAACCGTGCGTTTGTTGCTGCGCTTGCCATAACGTTTGATACAGCCCTTCAACACCCACTAAGATTTGGTGTGTGCCACGTTGGCGAATCTCGCCTTGCTCTAATACTAAGATTTGGTCAGCATTGACGATGGTGTTGAGACGGTGCGCTATCATGATGACGGTTTTACGTTTGATCAGCGCGTTGATAGCGCGTTGAATTTCAAACTCGTTTTCAGGGTCCAACGAAGCAGTGGCTTCATCCAACAGCACGATAGGTGCGTCTTTTAAAATGGCTCGTGCAATCGACAAACGCTGCTTCTCGCCCCCCGACAATGAAGCCCCCCCCTCTCCGATGACAGTGTCTAACCCTTGAGGTAAAGACTGAATAAAGTCATAACAACAGGTCAGTTTACACACCTCGATGACTCGCTCACGACTTACGCCCTCTTGACCGATGGTGAGGTTGTTCAACACCGTATCATTGAATAAGTAGACATCTTGAAACACCATACTCATGTGATCCGCTAAGTTCTCCGCCGTTAGTGATGTCACTGGGTGACCACCCAAACGAATTTCCCCTTGCTGAGCATCCCAAAACCTTGCCAACAAACTCGTGATGGTGGTTTTCCCCGAGCCTGACGGCCCTACTAATGCGGTCAATGTGCCCGGCTGACATTGGAAAGAAATCTCTTTTAAAATCGGTTTTTCTTCGTAAGCAAAACTGACAGAGTCAAACTCAATCTGCGCACTCGGCATCACTTCACGCGTCCCTTGAGTCAACTCTGGCGCTTGCAAAACCTCTTCAATTCGGTTCGCGGCTTGGCGCATGAAGCTGTACTCCGCTAAGAACATCGCCATCGCCATTAAAGGTCTAAAGAAGCGACTTGAAACCAATAGAAACAGCACCGCCACATCCGGTCTCAGATCGCCGCCGACAAACAGATACACCAAGGTCACCAACATGGCGGCAAAGCCCATTTCCACCAAGCAAATAAAGCCCAGTGGAGCCATACCTGCGGCAAATTCATGCTTCAAACTCAAACCTTGTAATGTCTTCAGCCTTTCATCCAAAGTGCCAAAGCGTTTGCCCGCCAAGTTATAGGCTTGCAACACCTTAATCGCCAAAATATATTCGATCAGCGAACCAGTAATGTTGGCAACCAAATCCAGCATCTGACGGCTCAATACCGCGCCAAGTTTACGTAGCCCGATAAACGCAGCGACAGCCAGCGGTAAACCCGCGCACATGGCTAAGCCCAGTCGCCAATCTTCGATACTTAACCCCAGAGCCACCAAACTGACGAGGCTGATGGTCACCACTAACTGGGCAAAAAGATGGGAAAAGATCTGCTCGGTAAAGGTAACGTCTTGCAGCAAGCTGGCATTCAGAGAACCGGGATCTTGCTTAAGCAGATAGCCCATAGGGACACGTTTTAGCTTCTGGGCAAGGTTGCGCCTCATGTCGACACCCGCTTGATAACCAAAGGTGTTATTACCAATTAACGCTGCGCGTGCCGCGATCACTCGCAGTAGAAACAGCGCCACCAGCCCCCAACAACAGTTCCAGATATAGGGCATATCCGGGGTCTCTTGAAACAGCTCTTTGATCACCAAATAGAGCACAGCGAAAGGCAATCCAGTGACCAACGCTTCTAAAAACCCTAAGGCAATATTGCGCCCTAACCCTTGGTTATCACTGCCAGTTAAGGTTTTCATATTACTGAGCATGACTGACCTCCTGATGTGACGGAACGTCCGTTGTGGCACCCGAGCCATCTAGAGTCGGGTGTGCATGGTTCATGGAACCCTCTTCGGTTTGCATCGCAACGTCACTCTCTTCATGTGTTGAAAGGTGCCACTGTTTCGAACCTTGATGGGCTTGCCATAGAGTGTGATACACAGGGCAATGCTCGAGCAAGGATGCATGGGAGCCTTGCCCTACTAATTGACCTTGCTCCATCACCAGAATTTGATCCGCTTGGGTAATGGTCGATAGGCGATGAGCAATAACGAACACGGTTTTCTCTTGAATCAAGGCGTTTAACGCCTCTTGTATCAAGGCTTGATTATTCGCATCAGCGAAAGCGGTGGCCTCATCGAGGATCAGAACAGGAGCGTTTTTAAAAATGGCACGGGCAATCGCGAGACGCTGTTTCTCGCCGCCGCTGAGACTGATCCCTTCGCCAAGTGGCGTGTCATAGCCTTGCGGCAGTTGTTGGATAAAGTCATGAGCTTGTGCCGCCTTCGCTGCCGCGATGATGGACTCCTCACTGGCTTCTTGCCCCATGATAATGTTGTCTCTCACCGACATGTTGAGCATGATGCTGTCTTGAAAAACGAACGCAACGTGCTCCATTAAGTCGTGGCGGGAGAGATCGCGAATGTCCTCCCCTCCCAAACGAACACTGCCTTCGGCAACATCATAGAAACGAGCTAGCAGCAGTGCCAACGTGGATTTCCCAGCTCCGGACGGCCCAACGATCGCCGTCAAGCTGCCTTGTGCGGCATGAAAGCTGACGCCATCCACCACTTTTGCTCCTTCCTCTTGATAACGAAAAGTCACGTTGTCAAACGTCACGTCCGTTGTCGTTACCGTTTTAGGGTGTTCCGCCTGCGGCAATGGTGGGCTATTGAGTAAACTCTGTAAGCGTTTTACACCTTCAAAAATCTGGTTCAGATAACCTGACAGCATGGTGAGGTTATACAACGGCTCCATCATGCCCACCCCAAGTAAAATACACAGGGTTAAACTGGCGATATCCAGTGTGCCTTGCGACCAAAAGTAGATACCCGCAGGCAGCATGATCAGCAAGCCCGAATCAAGTAATGACTTAAAGAAAGCGAAGGGCCAGCCAGCATCTTTGATCCATTGATTCACCAGTTGATGGTAATCCTCCAAGCTCGCCTCAAGTTGTTTATTCGGCTTTGTGCCCGCATTGAAAGCCCGAATCACCGGCATCGCTCTCATGTATTCCGTCACACTGGTATTGAGTTGCTCTAATGAACGGTGGTAATTCTCAGACTTCTCGGCAAACCCTCGATACATCATGGCTTGACTGATCACAGCCAGCGGTAACGGGATCAAGGCAATAAACGCCATACGTACATCAATGAACAACAGTAAACTGAAGACGGCCAGTGGTGATACCAGAGCCGTGATAAAGTCTGGAATGTGGTGAGCCACAAACAGCTCAACTCGCTCAATATCTTCGGAGAGGATTTTTTTGATCTTCCCCGAGCTTCGGGTACCAAAATAACCCAGTGGCAATTTCGACAGTTGAGCGAGCGCTTGGCTGCGCACCTGATATTGAATCGCGAAAGCGGCTTTGTGAGACAGCAACACAGAGCCCATTAATAACAAATAGCGCGCCAGCATAAACGCAATTGCGCTGGCGGCTAGTGGCCAAGCGGAATCCACGGTGAGGGTTCCAGCCAACATCTGCTCAAGCAGGAAAAAGACAAAAATAAAGGGGGCGAGGCCACATAAGGCACTCACACTGGCAAGCAGCATCGAAATCCATAGTTTGATTTTATGCTCTGCCGCCATGGTAAAGAGCCAGCGTAAGCTGGCTGAACTCGATTCATTCATGACAGGTTTCCATTAAAACGCCGCCTTGACGGTTAATCCAAATTGACGGGGACGCACGACATTACGGGCGTAATTATTTACCGCTGGGTAGGCATTACTCACACCGAATTCATCGGTTAAGTTATCGATCCAAAGGTGAGCACTCCATTCATAGGTGGCGTAACCAATACTGGCATTCCAAACTTGATAAGCGTCGAGTTTCCCAGTGTTTTTCGCATCAATGTATTTGTCGCCAAGATGACGCACGCCAACCCTTGCAAACCACTCATCATGCCAACCACTTAAGCCTAAATTTGCACTGGTTTTCGGTGTGTATTCCACACGATTGCCACTCACGCTGCCGCCTTGATGAATCGCTCCTGAATCGTAAGTCGCATCCACCCAAGATACACCGCCATCCAGTCGTAGCATGTCATTGATGTCCCAATGTCCTTCCACTTCTGCACCACGACTGGTGGCGCCATCGATGTTGACGGCAAAGAACGCCCCGGTCGGTTCGTAGTCCATTGACTGAATATCTTGAATATCGGTATGGAAGAGGTTGGCCGTCAGCAGAGCCGACTCCAATTGCAACTTATACCCCCATTCAATTTCGTCGGAGGTCTGTGCATCAAATTCCGCATCTTTGATGTTGGGTGAGTTGTTGATGTAGTTGTAGCCGCCCGGTAAATACCCTTTGTTGTACGCCAAATACGTACTTTGCTGCGGGCTGAACTGCCAGCTTAAGGCGACTTTGGGTAGGAACATATCATCGGTTTTATCACCGCTATAACTCACTACGCCCCCCATGGTTGGGTTATTAAAGTCCGCCGTTTTTTTCACTTGTTGTAATCGACCACCGACAACCAGTTGCCATTCAGGAGCGAATTGCCAAATGTTTTGACCAAAGAGTGCTAACGTACGGCTTTCCAATTTTCCTTTGCTGTCCAAAATGACCGACAGCTGGTTGTTCACCCGTGCAAACTGACCGTTGTGCTTGTTGGTGGTATCAAGCTGCTCGAAATACGCCCCCATTAACCATGTATTCACTTCGGTGGTGTGCTGCCAACGTCCTTCAAGGTTTAATTCCTCATGCTCGACGTCTGTTTTACAGTCGATACTGTCGGCGACAAAGTTAGGGCCGAGTGGAATCGGATTGGCGCTGTGATCGCATTCAAACAAGCCTTTGTAGTGTTGATTACGCGATGACGCGATCACCTCAAATTCGTGAGCGTCCCACTGGTGAAGGTAGCTAATTTTGTAGCTGAGCGACTGAATATCTTGATCGGTGCGTGTACTGTGCGATACAGAACTAGGGTGAGGCCCTTGGTTGAGCTCATTGAGACCATTTACAGCATCCACATACCCATAGCCATATTGGCGATCGTCATGGATAAGACTGGCGCTCAATAGCCCATTATCGCCGATATCCGCCTCGATCGCGGCGTTGATATGGAACGTGTCTTCACGATCAACATTCTGAGTGGAGACAGTGCTATCCTCATACGCTAAATCGCCGTCAAACGTTGTCACCGTCGAATTCAATTTGAAACGAGCATGGTCCCCCAGCCCAGACGTGATAAAGCCATTCAAGTGATAAGCACCAACGTTGCCCGCTTTCACGCTGAACGCCGATGCCGTTTCTTGCTGAGGCCGACGCGTGGTGATGTTAATCACGCCACCAATGTTGTTCTTGCCATAGATCGCACCCGCAGGCCCTCGAACGGCTTCTACCAGCTCGACATCATTGATATCAAAAGTAATGCCATTTCGGTTTGACAGAGGAATGCCATCGACATACACCACAATCGGCGAGCTGCCCTCAAACACCGATGTGTTGCTGCCCCGGTAGTTCACATCCAACACCCCATTATAGTTTTCATACAAGGTGATCCCCGGCACCTGCTCAACCAACTGCGCTACGGTTTTAATATTACGTTCCGCAATGTCTTCATCGGTTAAGATCGTGATGGTTTCTGCGCTTTCAAGCCATGACTCCTCCACTCGGTTCGCGGTCACCGTTAAGGTGTCGTGACTGCCGTGATGATGAGATTCTGCGATAGCACTGCCAGCAAAAAGAACCAGCCCTGGCAAGAATATTGACTTCATTTCTTCTAACTCCTTCTTGTATACCCAAATAACCTCGAGATGCTAGGTTCAGCGAGAACGGCTTGGCTTGATAGCAAGGCTCTGAATACTGCATCTTAAAGTCACTTGGGTATCGCTGCGGTACTATCCCCTGAAATAGCCCCTCATTCTGCTCAAAACTGGATTTTATTAAGACATTGAAATTTAATGACTATTTTATTTTTCACTCCATTTTAAAATCCCTAATTGAGTAGTTTTCGCTCTCAGGCGATGTCACAGTGATGTATTCACTCAACTCTTGATTAAAAACGCCTAACCCCATGAAATTACTGTCTCGACAAGTCCTTTCCTTAGCTTATATGTGGTGTTTAAGCTCCTCTGTACTCTCCTTCTTCATGCTGGTGGTGCCTGTGCTGATGCGTCAGCAGGAGTTTGAACTGACCACAATAGGCATGATTTACGCACTTGCGACACCGCAGTTATTTAAGTGGTTATGGGGGCCTTTGATTGACCGCTACTCTCCCGCAGGAAAAGCCGAATCTGGGTGGCTGGCTATCACGTTATTGGTCTCAACCTGCGCCCTAGCCGCGATCGCTTTTCTCGATTTGAAAAATCATTTTTGGCTGATTTACGGGCTAATGATGCTGTGCAGTCTCACCAGTAATTTATTGACAATCTTGTGTTGCTCCATGGTGGTGAAGCGTTTCGATCAAGGGCAACAAAACTGGCTTAACGGCGTCATGGTCTCAACCATGTCGATAGGCATGGTGTTGGGGGGCGGCTTACTCTTGTATCTCTATGAGTGGTTAGAGTGGCAGGGATGCTTGTTCGTGTTCGCCGCTTGTTGTGCGTTCGGTTTGCTGCTATTGCCTAAGGTCGTCCAAGATCAACAGCTCAGTAGCCAAGTGCCCTATAAGCGTGTTTGGACGTTATTTAAGAAGCCGGGGATTCGACGCTGGGCGGTGGTGATGATGCTCTTTTACGGTGCCAACCAAGGCGTTTACGCCATGATCAAACCTTTCCTTGTTGATATCGGCATCAGCAATCAATCCATCGCCTTGCTCACCGGCCTCTTCAGCTCCTTGGTGGGCGTTGTCGCTGGTCTGCTCGGCAGTGTGATGGTGAAGCGGTTAGGCGCACGTCACTCCTTGAATTCACTGGCGCTGCTGCTCACTGTCTCTGTGGTGTTGTTTATCCAAGTCGAAGGCAGCGAATCGCCCTTACTCTGGCTCTATCCCGCTTGCGGATTCTTGATGTTTGCGGTTTTTGCGGCCTTTACGGTGTTGTGCGTGGTCTCGATGAGCTATTGCGACAAAGAAACCGCTGCCACCGACTTTTCGGTATTGACCGTTTTGCCTTACCTTGGCGCGATGCCATTCGCCACCATGAGTGGCTGGGTCACAGAAAAAATCGGCTATCAGAACTTTTTCATGCTTTCCGCGCTCATTTCCCTCGCTTCGATGGTGTTGATTTATTGGGTGTATCGCGACCATCAACCTATTGACCTATCAAAGCCAGAAACACGTTCTGAGCCAACGGCACACAACAGCCTTTAAAGCGATTTTGCAGGAAGACGAACAGTCCGCTTTTTTAGATCACACGACCTTACCTTTTTGTCTATTTTTTGAACTAAAGTCACGCTGATGTACTAGTATTGATAATGAAGTCAGTAACGGTCGACATGGAGTCTGCCGACCGTTTCGTTATACAACGGTAGAGTAATGGATCATGAAAAGACAGATTTTAGGGGTACTGATTGGCGCAGTACTCAGCACGGGTGTGTTTGCCGAAGAAAAAACACTCACCATACTAGGTGGTTACGGTAACTCGGGTGATATCGACCCTTATTCGGAAGGGTCTATAGATGGCGGAGTAACATGGGGACCAACGTATTATGTAGGGGCTCACCCATGGGGCTTTCTACCTGGTACAAATACTTGGGTCAACGTCTACCCTTCGCAAGTGCAAGGCTTATATCAATCGAACTGGATTCGGATCCGCTTCAATATGCCGGACGAGTTTAGCGATGCGGCCATGAACTTATTGATGAAAGCAGACAACCGTGGTGAAGTCTTTATGAACGGCTTCTCTCTCGCCACCATTGAAGGGTCGGCCTTCGTGAGTGGGAACTTCTCACCAGAAGTCATCTCAGCCATTTTGGTTCCAGGGGTCAACGAAATTAAAATGCGGTTAACCGACTGGGGAGGCTTGGTTGCTTTCCAATACCGTATCGATTTGTCGTTTAACTCGGATGATGATGCGGTGTTAGGTAAAGCGGGCGATAGCGATACCGATGGCTTGACCGATGAAGAAGAAGCGACATTAGGAACGGATCCAAATAACCCTGATAGTGATGGTGACGGTATTCTGGATGGGGCGGAAGTTGAAAATGGCACCGACCCAACCGACCCTAACAGCGGACCATTGATTGTGGATGCCGATGGCGATGGCCTAACTTCCGATGTCGACCCTGACGATACCAACCCAGATATTGATGGGGATGGCCTCTTAGACGGTGAAGAACTCGCACTTGGTACAGACCCAGCAAACGAAGACACCGATGCCGATGGCGTCTCTGATAAAGACGAACTTGATGCCGGTACTGACCCTCTCAATCCTGATACGGATGGGGACGGCGTGTTAGATGGCGATGATTTAGTGAATCAAGTCATCAGTGGCGACATTGTGGCTGGCGTTCCAGACCGAGCTGACTCTGACGGCGTGCCGCTCAGCACCTTATGGAATGCACAATTTACCCTGTGTAAAGAAGAGGCGCGTAACAAAGGCCAAGTCGTGAGCTGCATGGCGCATTATCATGAGGATCTTGTGGCTGCGGGATTAATTACTGAGGAAGAGAAAGACATTCTGCAAAGTTATGTCGCGCGTAATACCTCTATCAAACCCGCTAAAGCTAAGGGGCGTCGTTAACGTCACTCACATTGCGTCTGCATCATCCCCTCGCAATGCACCGTCATCAAAGGTCAGCCACCTTTGATGACGCCCACACAGCAAGGCACTCTTTGCCTTGCTGTGTTAGCTATGCCCAAGCTTTCCTGTCACTGTCTTCACGTAATCACGCGGGCTTTGACCAAAGTGCTTACGGAATGCAGCGGAGAAATGGCCGTGGTTGCGATAACCCACTTCATTCGCCACATGAATCACCTTATGGTTGCCATCAGCCAACATGGCTTTGGCTTGCTCCATACGATATTCCGTCAAAAAGCCAAATGCCGTCTGCTGATACACGGCTTTAAAGCCTTGTTTGAGCTTGAAGTCGTTCATCCCCACTTGATGAGCCAGCTCAAGTAAAGTGGGTGGATTCTCCATTTTAGACACTAAGATATCGCGCGCCTGCTTGACCTTTTGGATATCTCCCTGACTCAAACGGCAGCGACAACCACCCTGTTGTTGGTACACCTGATGAATGACCTCACCACACAATTGCCAGCTCAATCCCCGAAGTTTTAAGCGATTACAAAAGCTATCGCCTTTAATTTGGTTCAGACGGGTAACCACATCAAGAACATCAGGAGTGGCGTCAAGAAGCAGAAAAAAGGGATCGGGATTGGGTTTTAAAAGAGGCTCAAAACGCTTAAGTAGCTCAGATTGCTGATCTTCCAGCACCATGTGACGAAACTGCTCTAGCGCAAGATTGACCGACAAACCATTCAAATGTGACTGTTGCAGTCGGGTGTAGCCCTGCGACTCGGGTGAGTAATACACCACGATTTTTTTGGACGGTACGATAAATCGCTTGTTCACGCACTCCATAAAACACTCGCACGCACTGCCCAAGTTAACAAAAAAGCTCAGCACCGGTTGATGGTAACCATCATCAGACCATAACTCGACCGCACGATTGAATTGACCCTGATGCTTCATCATATTCAAACCATCGTCGAGATGAATGTGAGAAAACTTCATCGCACCGCAAGGGGTTGCAACTTCGCACTCTCCAGCGCTCGTCACCTGCTCTAACATGGATTGATGGTCAAACTTGTAGCGATAGTAGCGGCTCATCTTTATTGATAATGATTATTATTCAGAAAGGTGAGACTAATGGCGAATTGGTCAGGATTCAAGCAAATTATTGAGACATTGAACCATTTCACACTGTGTCCGCTCATCGCTGTTATCGACACGCCTATGAAATCACTGACCCCTAGGTTATCGATGGCTTTCTCATCGCAAGATAAATCCCCATGGGCACGCGAAAGAGATCAGACCTCAAATTTGCGAAAATTCGCACACGATGAACCCTTCACTTGCCGACAAAGCCGCTAGAATCAAAACTGACTTCGTGATACTCTTCGCGTCCATTTTTCTGGCCTAAATGTGAGCAAGCCTCGCAACCCTTTTCGCCAGTGCTATCTTTAAAGAAGCCGAATTTTCGGTTTTTCCATCCAAACCAACGCGGAACAGTACAAATGGGCAAAGGTACGTTATACATTGTCTCTGCACCAAGCGGTGCAGGTAAATCAAGCTTGATCTCAGCGATGTTGGAAACCAATCCAACTTACGCCATGAAGGTGTCCGTTTCACACACAACTCGTGACATGCGCCCTGGTGAAGAAGATGGCGTGCATTACCACTTTGTTCCTAAAGCGCATTTCGAAGATTTGATCGAAAAAGGTCAGTTCTTAGAGTATGCCGAAGTGTTCGGTAACTACTACGGAACCTCACGTGTTTGGATTGAAGAAAATCTAGATAACGGCATCGATGTCTTCTTGGATATCGACTGGCAAGGCGCTCGTCAAATCCGTGAGCAAATGCCTCAAGCAAAAAGCATCTTCATTCTGCCACCTTCTAACGGTGAACTTGAGCGTCGTCTAAACTCTCGTGGTCAAGACAGTGCGGAAGTGATTGCGAAACGCATGTCAGAAGCAAAATCAGAAATCTCTCATTACGATGAATACGACTACGTGATCGTTAATGATGATTTCGACACGGCATTGGTGGACTTCAAAGCCATCATCCGTGCAGAAAGATTGAAGCAGGATAAGCAAACTGCTAAATATAGCGGTATGCTTAAAGCGCTGCTGGCTGAATAATTTAAGGTCCAGTGAAGAGCTGGCTTTATTTGTTGAGTCAAAAACCTAGGGTGACAGTCTTATCGCTAGAATATCCTAGCAATAGACTGTATACTTTCTCGTCATTCAAAATTTAGTTAACTATTTGGAGTCCTCATGGCACGCGTAACTGTTCAAGACGCTGTTGAAAAAGTTGGCAACCGTTTCGACCTAGTTCTAATTGCGGCACGCCGCGCTCGTCAAATGCAAACTGGCGGTAAAGATTCACTAGTGCCAGAAGAGAACGATAAGACAACGGTTATCGCTCTACGCGAGATCGAAGAAGGTCTGATCACTAAAGAAGTTCTAGATGCACGTGAGCGTCAAGAGCAACAAGAGCAAGAAGCTGCAGAACTTGCAGCGGTAAGCAGCATCGCGCACAACCGCTAATTCTGCACCCGCAACACAACCTCCCGGGCCTAAAGTTTGTATCTATTTGATAGCCTCAAAGACGTTGCCCAAGAATACCTAACAGAGCCTCAACTTGAGGCTCTGCGTCAATCTTATGTGGTAGCAAGAGATGCCCATGAAGGGCAAACCCGCTCTAGCGGGGAACCGTACATTATTCACCCTGTCGCGGTCGCTCGTATTTTGGCGGAGATGCGCCTTGATATCGAAACACTGCAAGCCGCACTTCTGCATGACGTGATCGAAGATACCGAAGTCACGAAAGAAGAGCTGGAATCTCAATTTGGCACAACTGTCGCTGAATTGGTGGATGGTGTATCTAAACTGGATAAGCTTAAGTTTCGCGATCGTAAAGAAGCACAAGCGGAGAACTTCCGTAAGATGGTCCTTGCCATGGTGCAAGACATCCGCGTGATCTTGATTAAGCTAGCGGACCGTACGCACAACATGCGTACCTTAGGGGCTCTGCGCCCTGATAAGAAACGCCGCATTGCTCGTGAAACCTTGGAAATCTACTCTCCTTTGGCCCACCGTCTGGGTATTCACAACATCAAAACCGAGCTGGAAGAGCTGGGCTTTGAAGCTTTGTACCCAAATCGTTACCGCGTTCTGAAAGAAGTGGTGCGATCGGCTCGTGGTAATCGTAAAGAGATGATCCAACGTATTCATAGCGAAATCGAAGGCCGCCTAGAAGAGGCTGGACTTCACGCTCGAGTACTGGGACGTGAGAAGAACCTCTACTCCATCTACAACAAGATGAAGACCAAAGAGCAACGCTTCCACACCATTATGGATATCTACGCGTTCCGCGTGGTCGTCGATACGGCTGACACGTGTTACCGAGTACTGGGACAAGTGCATAGTCTGTATAAGCCGCGTCCGGGACGTATGAAAGATTACATCGCGGTTCCGAAGGCCAACGGCTATCAATCTCTCCATACCTCGATGGTTGGTCCTCATGGTGTTCCTGTTGAAGTACAAATCCGTACCGAAGACATGGACCAAATGGCGGACAAGGGTGTTGCGGCACACTGGTCTTACAAAGGTAACGGTGATCGAACTGGCACCACTGCGCAAGTGAAAGCACAGCGTTGGATGCAGAGCCTGTTGGAGCTGCAACAAAGTGCGGGTAACTCATTCGAATTCATTGAAAACGTGAAATCCGATCTGTTCCCAGATGAGATTTACGTGTTCACGCCGAAAGGTCGTATTGTCGAGTTGCCTGTGGGCGCAACGGCGGTTGACTTTGCCTATGCCGTGCATACGGATGTCGGTAATACCTGTGTCGGCGCTCGTGTCGATCGCAATCCGTATCCTCTGAGCAAAGCTCTCAAGAACGGTCAAACCATCGAAATCATCAGTGCACCAGGGGCGCGTCCAAACGCCGCTTGGCTGAACTATGTGGTGACCTCCCGTGCGCGAACTAAGATCCGCCAAGTGCTGAAGACCATGCGTCGTGAAGAGTCCGTCACGCTCGGTCGTCGTCTGCTGAATCATGCCCTCGGTGAAGTGTCGCTCAACGACGTCTCCGAAGAGAATGTTCATCACGTTCTGAACGATCTGAAAATCGCTTCCATCGATGACTTACTGGCCGCGATTGGCCTTGGTGAGTTGATGAGTATTGTCATTGCTCGTCGCCTACTTGGCGATGCGGATGAGTTGACGGAAGTGGACGAGCCAGTAGTAGACAGCAAACCGAAGAAGAAGCTGCCGATTCGCGGCTCTGAAGGGTTATTGCTGACGTTTGCGAACTGTTGTCACCCAATTCCTGATGATCACATTATTGCGCACGTCTCGCCGGGTCGAGGTCTGGTGGTTCACCGCGAGACTTGTCCAAATGTACGCGGCTATCAGAAAGAGCCAGATAAGTACATGGCGGTCGCTTGGTCTGACGATTATGACCAAGAGTTCATTGCTGAGCTAAAAGTGGAAATGCAGAACCACCAAGGTGCATTGGCCGAATTGACTAACGTGATTTCAAAAACAGGCTCAAACATTCACGGTCTTTCAACCGAAGAACGTGACGGTCGCCTGTACACGGTCACGGTGCTGCTAACGACCAAAGATCGCGTCCATTTAGCGGGCATTATGAAGAAAATTCGTGTCATGCCATCGTGTTCTCGCGTACGTCGTCGTAAGAACTGATCGCGTTCCATGTAGCCCTATCATCTCGTTAAACTTTAGCCCTTGAACTTGGTTTCAAGGGCTTTTTACCACTGTGAAGTATGAATTTAGAACGTTATAACCGCATCCAAGAGGTGCTGAAAACTCGCCAAGCTGATTTAACTTTGTGCCTTGAAGAAGTCCACAAGCCAAATAACGTCTCTGCGGTGATCCGCACGGCTGACGCCACTGGTGTACATAAAGTGCATGCGGTTTGGCCTGACAAGAAGATGCGTACTCTCAGCCACACATCGGCAGGAGCGCGTAACTGGGTCGAGGTCGACACTCACGATTCGATCGAAGATGCCGTGGCGGAGCTCAAGCAGCAAGGCATGCAGGTCTTGGTGACCAACCTTTCTGATACTGCGGTCGATTTTCGCGAGATCGATTACACCAAACCGACAGCCATCATTCTAGGCAGCGAAAAGATTGGTGCGTCAGAGAAGGCAAAAGCGTTAGCCGACCAAGACATCATCATTCCGATGATTGGTATGGTGCAATCGCTCAATGTTTCTGTTGCCAGTGCCGTCATTTTGTATGAAGCGCAGCGTCAACGTGAAGCGGCCGGCATGTATCAGCGCGAAGAGAGCGCCTTACCTGCTGAGACCATTCATCGCACACTGTTTGAACGTGGTCATCCTGTATTGGCAAAAGTGGCTAAGCGTAAAGGTCTCGCCTACCCGCCATTGGACGACGAAGGTCAAATCGTGGCTGACGATGCGTGGTGGCAAGAAATGCAGAAAGCCTAATCCGGTGATTCTCACGGTACGCTGAGGGTATTTCTTGGCGTACTCTATTTTTCTTGCACCACTTCTGCTTTTTCTCTCACCAATCCCCTATCTTTAAGCCACTTTCCCTGTACAAAAATACAGCCTAATGGTTAACTATCTCTATCACCCTGAGTAAAGTTAGAAAACCATGCCACAGCTACTGTCAGCCATCTCCTTGACCTCCCTTAATGGTGTCGGTGCAAAAGTCGCAGAGAAACTGGCGAAAGTCGGTTTGCATTCCGTGCAAGATCTCTTGTTCCATTTGCCTCTTCGTTATGAAGATCGCACACGCATCTACCCGATGGCCAAAGTCCATGCGGGATTATGGGCAGCGGTGCAAGGTAAGGTGATGAGCGTGGACACCCTGTTTGGTCGCCGCAAGATGCTGGCGGTAAAAATCAGTGATGGCAACGGCACCATTACCCTGCGCTTTTTTAACTTTACCGCAGCAATGAAAAACAACTTTGCAGAAGGCAAATTGGTGCACGCCTATGGCGAAATCAAACGTGGTGGTCATGGGTTAGAGATCATTCACCCCGATTACAAATTCTTTACCCCGCGCCAATCCCCTGATGTGGAAGCCAACTTAACGCCCGTTTACCCAACCACTGATGGTCTGCGTCAAATTACCTTACGCAACTTAACTGACCAGGCATTAGCCTTGCTGGACAAATCAGCAGTCGATGAACTGCTCCCGAACGGGCTTTACGATCATCAACTGACCTTAGGGCAAGCGCTGCACACCATCCATCGTCCACCACCAAGCATTGATCTTGATGCTTTTGATCAAGGCAAACACCCTGCACAAATCCGCTTGATCATGGAAGAACTGCTCGCCCAGAACCTATCCATGTTAGCCGTCCGTTCCAAAGGGCAGCTCGATAACGGCATTGCCCTGACGCCAGTGGATACGCTCAAACAGCAGTTGCTTGACCAACTTCCTTTTCGTCCGACCAATGCCCAGTCTCGAGTGGTTAGTGAGATTGAGCAAGACCTGGCGAAACCACACCCAATGATGCGATTGGTGCAGGGGGATGTCGGCTCTGGGAAAACCTTAGTCGCAGCCTTGGCAGCGGTTCGCGCTATCGAGCATGGGCATCAAGTGGCTTTGATGGCACCAACGGAGCTGCTCGCCGAGCAGCACGCGATCAATTTTGCTCATTGGTTTGAGTCGATGGGCATTCAGGTTGGCTGGCTGGCGGGTAAGCTCAAGGGGAAAGCGAGGCAGACCGAATTGGAACGCATCAAAAGCGGGGAAGCCCAGATGGTGGTCGGGACGCACGCCCTGTTCCAAGAGCAAGTGGAGTTCCATCACTTAGCCCTTGTTATCATCGATGAGCAGCACCGTTTTGGTGTCCACCAGCGATTAGAGCTGCGTGAGAAAGGCGCAAAACAAGGCGCGTATCCGCATCAGCTGATCATGACCGCGACGCCGATCCCACGAACACTGGCGATGACGGCATACGCTGATTTAGAAACCTCAGTGATCGATGAATTACCGCCGGGTCGTACGCCTATCCAAACCGTTGCCCTACCCGACACCAAACGCGACGACATTGTGGAACGGGTGCGTCATGCCTGCCTCAATGAAGGCAAACAAGCCTATTGGGTTTGTACCTTGATCGATGAGTCCGAGATGTTGGAAGCACAAGCGGCAGCGGATACTGCCGAAGAGCTGCAACGCACACTGCCTGACGTCAAAATTGGTCTTGTCCACGGCCGTATGAAACCGGCGGAAAAGCAGGCGGTCATGCAGGAATTTAAAGAGAACAAACTGCACTTGTTGGTTGCCACCACGGTGATTGAAGTCGGAGTGGATGTACCGAACTCCAGTTTGATGATCATTGAGAACCCAGAGCGCCTCGGTTTAGCCCAACTTCACCAGCTGCGAGGTCGTGTCGGCCGAGGCTCTGTCGCCAGTCATTGTGTGTTGCTCTACCATTCTCCACTCTCCAATACCGCGAAAAAGCGTCTGGGTGTGCTGCGCGAAAGCAATGATGGTTTTGTGATTGCACAGCGTGATTTAGAAATTCGCGGCCCCGGTGAATTACTGGGAACAAAACAGACGGGATTAGCGGATTTTAAAATCGCTGATTTAGTGCGTGACCAAAGACTGATCCCTGAGGTTCAGCGCATTGCGCGCTACATTCACGACAACTACCCCGACAATGCCAATAAGATCATCGATCGTTGGCTTGGGGAGCGCGACGTCTACGCCAAAGCCTAATGCGTCACTCAAGGTAAGATCACAAAAGCTCGCCATGGCGAGCTTTTTCGTTAGATATCACTTAACGCTGAGTGGGGAAACTGATTTGCACCCGTAAACCGCCTTGACTGCGATTATTCACCACCACGGAGCCATTGTGTTGGCTCACAATCCGTTTCACGATCGCCAGCCCCAATCCTGTTCCCTCACTCCCGCGAGCCGTATCGCCGCGCGTAAAAGGTTCAAACAACTTAGCTATCTGGCTTTTTTCAATACCCGGGCCGTTGTCTTCCACACATACCCAACTGAGCTGATTGTCAGCGGTCATACCTGAACTGATTTTCACCCAACCATCGCCGTAACGAATCGCATTGACCACCAAATTAGTGATCGAGCGTTTGATAGCAATGGGGCTACCACAAGCTGGATGGAGTTCAGGTTGTAAGTCGGTTTCCACTTCAACTTGGCTACTTCCTTCAGAAAGGGCAATCTCTCCAGCGATGGCGTTGAGATCGACAGGAATAAAAGACTGAGTGTTAACCGGTTTCAGGTAATCCATAAACTGACTGATGATCTCATTACACTCTTCGGTATCGCTGATGATGCCTTCAGCTAAATAGCTGTCTTCTGGCGCCATCATCTCCGTTGCCAGTCGGATCCGAGTCAGAGGTGTTCTTAAATCGTGGCTGATGCCCGCCATCAGTAAGGCACGGTCCGCTTCCAGTTCTTGGATGCCTTTCGACATTTGGTTAAACGCACGCGTCACCGAGCGAATTTCCAACGCCCCTTTCTCAGGCAGTGGCGGTGGGATCTCTCCACGACCTACCCCTTTGGCGGCTTTTTCCAAGGCGATGAGTGGTCGGTTTTGTAAACGGATAAACAACCAGCCACCTGCGATAATGATTAACGCCATGATTAAGCTGTTGCGAAACAGGGGCGCAAAGTCCTCTTCATGCAATTCAGAAAGAGGAATGCGGATCACCGAATCGGGCAGTGCTTCGATCTTCATCCATAAGATGTAGCTTTCCGAACCCAGTTGCAGCCTCACTTCCGTTGGTGAATTCAGTTCAGCGGTCATCTCTTCGGTCATCAAATCGATCACCGTGGCATGTTCATACTCTTGAGCATCCTCGCTGTCTGCGCTGTGTACCGTCACGCCGAGCTCTTCCAATAGCTGACGACGTAATGGTTCATCGGCTTTGAAATAGCGGTTTTCATCTAAGACCAGACTCAATTCATGCGCCAAAATCTTATTAAATTGCTGCAAGCTGGGCATCAAAGCATAGTTGTAGACGGCGTAGTAAGAAAACACCTGACTCGCCAAAAGAAGGGAAACTAACAGTAAGATAGATTGGGTGAACGAACTGCGGATACGCATAAACATCCTCTGCTGGTATTCAACTAAAAATCACCAGTCCAAAAACGACAATCCCCGACGTGCGTCAGGGATCGATAAGATTCATACTCGGTGCGACAGCTTACGCCTCTTTGCCATCTGGGACAAATACATAACCCAGACCCCACACGGTTTGAATGTAACGCGGTTTGCTTGGGTCTTCTTCCAGCATGCGGCGTAGACGGGAAATCTGTACGTCAATGGAACGCTCCATCGCAGAATATTCACGACCACGCGCCATGTTCATCAGTTTATCGCGCGACATCGGCTCACGTGCATTAGTGACCAATGATTTCAGTACCGCGAATTCACCAGATGTCAGCGGCATCGGCTCTTCACCACGGAACATTTCACGAGTCCCCAAGTTTAGACGGAATTCACCAAATTCAACCACTTGTTCTTCTGAGCTCGGCGCGCCCGGTAGTTCTACCGTTTGACGACGCAATACCGCTTTAATACGAGCAAGAAGCTCACGCGGGTTAAATGGCTTCGGTAGGTAATCATCGGCACCCACTTCAAGACCCACAATGCGGTCCACTTCATCGCCTTTTGCAGTCAGCATAAGAATTGGCAACATGTTGTTGGCATTACGTAGACGACGACAGATTGATAGACCATCTTCGCCCGGTAGCATCAGGTCCAACACCATAAGATGGAAGTTTTCACGAGTCAGTAGACGATCCATCTGTTCACTGTTCGCAACACTGCGCACTTGGAAGCCTTGCTCTGCTAAGTAACGCTCAAGAAGTGAACGTAGGCGAGCATCGTCATCAACCACTAGAATTTTGAAGTTATCCTGCATGTACTCTTTCCACCTATAAGTCGCTTAATAACCAAACGTAATATCAAAAATGTAACACTGATTCCCCGAAAGTCGCGCAAATAATTGTTAACGTTTATGTATTTTTGGGGAAGCGATCAGCGTTTGGCTAACATTTATACCCGACGCTGTGCATTAGCGAAGACACAGCACGAGATCCTAAGTATAGGCTTTAATGATAATGATATGAAGAATATATCCCTTTAAAGTAGCTGGTTATTCTTGTGTATCTGTATCTTGAGGGTATTCAATGCGATTGATAAACCACTCTTTTTCGCCCGTTGGCGTCCGTACCGTGAACTCTTCATCCACCTGTTTTTTCAACACCGCTCGTGCCATTGGCGAATCAATGGAAATATAACCTTTTGAATCACCATAGATTTCTTCAGGGCCGACAATACGAAATGTCATGGTTTCCCCCTCATCGTTCTCAATTTCAACCCGTGCGCCAAAGAAAACTTTGCCTTCTTGTTGCGGCGAGTAATCGACGATGGTGACTTCAGGCAAAAACTTACTTAAAAAGCGAACGCGGCGATCGATTTGACGCAGTAAGCGCTTGTTATAGGTGTAGTCTGCATTTTCTGAACGATCCCCGAGGCTGGCCGCCCAAGACACTTTCTTGGTGATCTCAGGTCGATGCTCATGCCAAAGGTAATCGAGCTCTTTCTTTAATTTGTTATAACCCGCTCGGGTAATCAATTTGGTCTTCACAATACTTTCCTACTTTCCAGCCATGTGGGCATTGCCACGCTACTGCGTTTTCATCAATTTAGCCAGTATCAGCCCATGGCGGTGAATTTGTCTGCCGAGTTGCGTTGCAACTTAACAAAAAAGTGCGAGTGAAAACAAACAACTGTGCAATGGCCGCTTCACCGTGTGTACGAATCGATATACTGTTTTCACTCCAAATTGGAGCCTCATTGAATCAGCCAAAGGAATTGGCAGCGTCGTATCAGACAGTCACGCAAGTCATTTGCAGTCTATCTGACATCACGTCAACAACTACAGGGAGTATGCGAAGGTGCTATTTCGCAAGCAGGTACTCGCTAATCAGCAACAACGGCTTCATGGAAATATTTCCTTAGCCCAGCCGATGCGTTTATCAATATTCATTATGGCCTTTTGTGGCGCGATCGCTATCTTGGCGATGTTTTCTCTCACTTTTGATTACGCAAGAAAAGAGACCGTCTCTGGGTACCTCAAACCTGATATGGGCTTAATCAACGTTTATAACCATCGCAGTGCGGTGCTAAAGCACTTGTATATCAAAGAAGGGCAACAGGTCGAAGCGGGCGAGATTGTTGCTATGATGCAGCTGAATCGCGGGCTATCCGATGGCAGTGAATTAAGCGAACATCAACTTTCAGAACTGCAACACCAACTCAAAACGTTAGAAAAAGAACTCCAATTCACTCAACAACTGGGTGAGCAACGTATTTCAGATCTGACGCAACAGATCAACGATGAGAAGAACGTTGTCGCTAACTTGAAACGCCAACACTCCATCGCTAAAAAAGATGTGGCCCTGCAGTCTGCAGAGCTGAAACAGCTCAATACGCTTCGTAATAAGCAATTCCTCTCTGACTCCCGTTTGCGCCAGCAAGAGCGTTTGCTACTCGATGCCCAGCAAGAGGCCGAATCCATTGCCGTTCAAATTGAAACGCGCCACAGTAGTATTCGTCGTTGGCAACGTGAGCAAGAGTCGCAGCCTTGGCAAAACCAGCTCAGCCTTGCGGCTATCAACAAGCAGATTTCAGCGACTCGCCTTAAAATCAGCGAAGCACAAAGCCAATATCAATATGTCATCAAAGCTGAGCAATCAGGAACCGTAACTGGCGTGACCGTTGAAGAAGGGCAGTTTATCAACAATAACTCTCGTTTAATGACGATCATCCCTCAGCAGTCTGTACTGGTTGCCGAGTTACTTATTCCAAGTCGCTCAGTCGGTTTGATCGAAGAAGGAGATGAAGTTCGACTGCGATTTGACGCTTTCCCTTATCAGCGTTTTGGTTTTATGCCTGCTCATGTGATCAGCATTGACCGGAGCATCACCGACGCCAACCACCCTTCTTTACCCATTAAATCTGGGGAACCTGTCTACCGTGTTCGAGCAAAAATCGAAAGCCAACGTTTTATTACAGACGATCAAGAGCTGCTTCTAAAAAGCGGCATGATGCTGCAAGCCGATGTCATTTTGGAACGCCGCAGTATTGCAGGCTGGCTATTTAATCCTCTATTAAGTCTGAGTGGGAGAGTGGGATAATGAGCAGTTCTCAATCCAGTATGAAGTTAAACGACCCATTGAGCTTATTGGAGTTTTCAACACGTAAACGCGTGCCATTGATCCTGCAAGCAGAAATGGCCGAGTGTGGTCTCGCGTGCCTAGCCATGGTGGCCAGCTACCATGGCCACCAGATGGATATGAACTCGGTCCGCAAGCGTTTTAATGCCAATATGAAAGGCATGAACCTGCAACAAATGATTCAAGTAGCGGATTCCTTGGGGCTGGCCAGTCGAGCTATCAAGTGTCCAATGGAGAACCTTCACCAGCTCAGTACTCCTTGCATTATTCATTGGGATTTGAACCATTTTGTGGTGATGACGGGCGTGAAGAATGGCGTCATCACCATCAATGATCCTGCGCTAGGTAAACGTCGTTACACCCTGAGCGAATTTTCCGACCACTACACTGGAGTCGTACTGGAGCTGGCGCCAACGCAAGCTTTTGAAAAACAAGATGACCGTCAACCGATGCGTTTGCGCCAACTCTGGAGCAAAATTGATGGGCTAAAAACAGGCCTGATGTTGATGTTACTGCTCTCTTTGCTGCTACAAGGGTTTAGCCTGATCTCGCCCTATTACATGCAATGGGTCGTGGACGAAGTGCTTGTCAGCTTTGATAAGCCCCTCATGGCTACGTTAGCCATTGGATTTGGCTTAGTGATGTTCATTTCCGTCTTGACTGGCGTACTACGCAGCTACCTGATCTTAAGGGTGTCGGCCATGATGAATATGCAGATGGGCGTTAACTTACTGCATCACTTATTACGTCTCCCGATGGACTTCTTTGAAAACCGACACATTGGTGACATCGTTTCTCGATTTGGTTCGTTAAAGCAGGTCAAGGAACGTCTCACGACAGGACTCGTTGAAACCACTGTAGATGCCATTATGGGCTTGACCGTATTGGCAATGATGGTGGCATATTCCGTTCAACTTGCAGCGGTTGTGATGGGTGTCATGATCCTCTATACCCTATTACGCTTTGCCTTGTACCGCCCTCTCCACCAAGCAACTGAAGAGGCCATCCGAGCAGGGGCCAGTGAACAAAGCCAATTCTTAGAGAACATTCGCGGTATTCAAACCATCAAGCTGTTTACCAATGAAGCGATGCGTCAGAGCTTGTGGCAAAACCGCTACGCGGAAGTGATCAACGCCGACATTAAATTAGGCAAACTCTCGATTGGCTTCGAGTCGTTAAAAAAACTGCTGTTCGGTTTTGAAAACATCATCGTCGTTTACCTCTCCGCTCACTTAGTGATGGATGGGCACCTCACTATTGGTATGGTGTTGGCATTTGCCGCCTATAAATTACAGTTTACTGATCGCATTACCAATTTTATTGAACAGCTGATTATGTTCAAAATGTTGCGATTGCACTTAGATCGTATTGCGGATATCGCACTTACCCCTCAAGAAGCGCATCGCCAATCCACACAAAGTCTTAACGATGTTTGCGGCACCCTTGAGCTACAAGATGTTCACTTCCGCTACAGTGACAGTGAACCCGATGTGATTAAAGGACTTAATTTAACCATTCAAGCGGGAGAATCCATTGCTCTGATTGGCGCATCTGGTTGTGGTAAATCAACGTTAGTCAAATTGATGTTAGGTCTTTTGACGCCAACACAAGGTCGCATTCTACTCGATGGGAAAGACATCACGAGCATAGGTCTGGTGGAATATCGCAAACATATTGCCGCCGTAATGCAAGACGACCAACTGCTGTCAGGCTCAATTTCTGACAATGTCAGCTTCTTCAGCCCTGATTGCGATCTGGGTAAAGTGGATTACTGTTGTACGTTAGCGGCAATTAAGAAAGACATTGCAACCATGCCAATGGGCTATAACACGCTTGTTGGAGATATGGGCAGTCAATTTTCTGGAGGACAAGTACAGCGCCTACTTTTAGCGAGAGCACTGTATCAAGACCCTAAAATTCTGTTTATGGATGAAGCCACCAGCAACCTAGACGTACAAAGTGAAGCCTTAATTGGCGAATATGTCCGTCAGCTGCCAATGACGCGCGTGATCGTCGCTCACAGACCTGAAACTATTCGTCAAGCGCAACGCATTGTGGTGATTGAGCAAGGTACAGCTCAAGAGATGGTACATCCAGATACACATCAATCGCCATCTTCATCTGATTCGGCGAACGACACCTCTCCACCGACAGACAAATAGGCGACTTTTCGAAGACTGTTCTTACCGAAGCTATACATCTGAGAAGCTATACTTTCGAAAAACTATACTTTCGAAAAACTATACTTTCGAGAAACTATGCCCCTCAAAAACAACAACGCCTCCAACTCGGAGGCGTTTTTTATTTCAGTGTTAGCTCGAATTTATTGACTGGCTTGGGAAACGAGCTCATCAGCAATCGCTTTTGAGATCCCCAACTTCTGATGCATATCCATCCAATAAAACTCCCCGCAAGGGTTAATTTCCAAGAACTTATACTCACCTTGTGGCGTCAAAATCAGATCCGCCGCACCATATACCAGTTTCAAGCGTTTAGTCAGCTGGACCAGTTTTGCTGCGATCTCATTCGGTAGCTCGAACGGTTTCCAAGCTTGCATTGTGTATTGACCACGCTTGCGCCAGTCGTCTTCCATACCCGACATAATGCTCGGATCAATAGCCGCGCAGAACACTTTCCCCCCAACGACTGTCGCACGAAGCTCCACCTCTTTCTCAATAGACTCTTGAAAAACCATCGGGCATAGGTTCAACGATTCCAAGTCAGCGAGATGTTCTTCATGAACACGGTTGGTAAACACCACTTGTTCTTTATTGTCTTGCCATAGTGAGAAAGCAGTCTGCATCTTGGTGATAATGGTTTCATCGTTATCGTAGAAGAATTGACGCACGGCTTCAGGAGAATTAGTCGTTAAGGTTTCTGGTAAGTCAAAACCGAGCTCACGGGCAACGATCAATTGCAGCTCTTTATTCGACGCTCGGCGAACTTCCCAATAGTCATTAATCTTATAGCAAGGCAAGCTATCTAAAAAGCCAAGTAGTGTACGCTTACTCTCTTCAATCGAGACGGGACGCTGTTGCGCATCCATATCTTTAGGCAGTCCTTTCCCCGGATAGAAACGACGATACCACACCGCATGAATTTCATCACTGGAAACTCGCTGCCCCTCTTCCGTGATCAAATAGCTTTTATGAACACCGTTAGTATTAAAGATCTCAACTCGATTCTTGTAAGGGAAATCATCGGTATTAAAACGTACCAGTTCAAACCCCTGCTCTACCAAATGGCTCGCCACTTCGTCAATGCATGGGTTTTCGTTGCTGTGGGTAATGACAATTATTTTATTCTTCATACTACATCCTTGTGACCACGGTCATACCGATTTTAGTGAATATCGAATTAAGGTATCGGCAATCGCTTTCGATATCGGCAAACCTAATTCATATTCCAACATTCCCCACTCTCCTGCAGGGTTCACTTCAAGAAACTGATGGATGCCATCTGGCTCTACGATAAAATCAATCGCACCAAATTTTAAATCAAGAGCATCCATTAATACCTTGAGGTTACTTATCACCGAGGCTGGCAGAGTGGCAGGTAACCAACGCGATAGTCGAGCATCTGCTTTACGCCAATCCAGCAACTCTTCACCGCTTTGCACGTTTGCATCCACTTGTGCAGCAAACACCTGCCCGTCGACATAAGCGACTCGCAGCTCGGCCTGCTTCACCACTTCTTGCTGGAAAATCATCGGGCTAAATTTAAGAGAATCTAACTGCTGCAAATGCTCAGACGTCAACTTAGAGGTATAGACAAATTGATCAGGGCGATTCATCGACGTTTGTAGCGGCGTATGCATTTTGACCACCACTTGACCATGACAACGTTGATAAAAAGCTTTCGCTCGCTGAGGGTCATTCGTAAACAAAGTATTTGGCACGGATAATCCCGCTTTTTGCGCCAGCTGTAATTGAAGCCATTTATTTTCAGCATCAAGTTGATTGCTAGGGTGATCGAGCCAAAAAGCTTGGGAGAGGCTCGTCAGCAAACCCGATTTAATCGCTTCCGACTCTCGGGTGGCTTGGCGTAAGGTGTCACCATCTAGCGATTGGGTTAAATTCACCGTGGCATTTTTTCGATGCCAAATCGCTTTTATTTCACTCAAAACGACCGTTTCACCTGCAACAGATAAAGTCACATCCTTTGATGAGAGTTCGCTGTTTATTTCACCAGTTAATTCGAAATGCAATGGGAACCGATCACTGTCCAAACGAACGAGTTTAATGCCCTTCTCAGCAAGATGAGCGGCAACGTAATCAACAGGAAAGCCATCTTGGCTGTGGGTGATGCAAAGAAACGTATTTTGAGACATACAACAACTATCAAGTTAAGAGGAAGGCAACAAAAACTCCTCTACACATAGCTGCATAGAGGAGTAACAGAATTAGCGTACGTAAGAGGCTTCATTACCATCAAAAAGTACGAAGTCCGAACCTTCGTCATCATCTGAAGGGTGCTTCATAGTCACGTGTACAACTGGGCCATATAAAAGTTCTGCTAGTTCTTCTGGAGAGATCGGGCCATTACCTGGACCGCCAGGAGGAGCTACGCAACCACCACCTGCACAAGACTGCAGTTCTTCAGTACTTAGCTCTTGAGTTTGCTCTTCGATAAAGTTTGAAAAAAATGGAGAGTTTTTCATTGTTTATATCCTTATAGACGTTCAATTAGTATTTTTTCAAAAAATTAGAAGCAAGGGCCATGGCCAGGGTCGATGTCAAAGCCTGGGCGCTTAATTGAAATGTTATCGAACAGAGACTCATCAAAGTCACCGTATTTCGCATCTTTGTTAGTGATTGTAACGGTTGCTGTAAAGTCAACAGTCGCTTGCTCACCAGTACCGCCAGCACACTGTTGAATTTCTTCAGCCGTTAGCTCTTCAACTTGTGGCTCAACAAACTTTGTAAAAAATGGAGAGTTACTCATTTTAAATTCCTTTTACTTCATACAATTAAAACAACGTCATGTCATATGACACGATTCATCATTGAAGAAAGGAAAAGTAAAAGGAAGTAGGCGAAGCGTAATTATGCGTTTGGTATGACTATTTTCCGCAATACTTCAAAATACAGAATCAAAGGCGGTATTAGTTTATAAGACCACGACATAGCCTAAGACTCAAAATATAACCCCAAGCAAACAGAGAACAACCACGTTAATCATTGCAAACCTAATGAAAACCGGCACAAGATAAATGAAAGCGGAAAGTATCCTGTTTCATCTCTTATTCGAGTGATATCAACCACAAACTGTATGACACACCAAATATTGTGCCTCTTTGTGTATTATTTCTGATAAATCACCCAAATACATTGAAACTGCCTCGGTAATCATTCTTACCGAGGCAGTACCGTTTCAGCCATCATCGACAACGTAGACGGCTGATTGAACAGGTTCGTTTAGCCTTCGCCAGGGAAAGGACCGTTGAACAACTCAATATCTTTTACCCCTTCATCGTCATCAGAAGGCGCTTTCATGGTCACGTACTCAAATGGTGGCTTAAAATCTTTAGGCAGTTTATCGATCAGGTCTTGGAGTGAGCCACCAGATGTTTGCGCCATTTCTTCTGACGTCAGCTCTTCAACTTGTGATTCAATAAAGTTAGCAAAAAAAGGGGATGCTTTACTCATGGGGAATTCCTTTTGTTATGTCTCCAGTCAGACTGGAAATGTCATCTATGAATTGAATATTGATGCTCAATTGAGCGTTTTCATCATTGAGTAACCCCCGAGCAAAGGAAAGTGATAACCAAGACATCTTTTCACTTTCCGACTGCATTTTCGTCTGACTTCAAACCCACTGACAGATCGTTAAATAAGAATAATTCGCCAAAGAGAAAGTAAGATATAACGATGTGCTTTCATTGATCGTCCATTCATTAGTTTTTCCATTTACACTCAGTACTCGAAAGTAGACGCTTTCACTTTTAGTGATAAATGAAAACCTTTCAGTCAATTTTTGAACAATTTCACTTCGCACACTCATCCACATCTGCTGCGCTTTTCTCCGAATGCGTGACCTAGCTTCCCCTCTTACGTTTCCATGACACCGCAAACTAGCAATTTGCGGGTTGCGCCCATATATATGCAGCAATGCCAACAAAAAGAGATACCAACGGATGAGCACAACGATCAACAATCAACACGCTATCTGTAATCAAATCGCTCAAGAACTGAATGTTCGCTCTGAGCAGGTTAACGCTGCTGTCACCCTGATTGACGACGGAAATACCGTGCCTTTTATTGCCCGTTACCGTAAAGAGGTGACTGGTGGGCTGGATGACACCCAGCTGCGTAACCTAGATAGTCGTTTAACTTATCTGCGCGAGCTTGATGATCGTCGCCAAACCATCATCAAGTCGATTGGTGAACAAGGTAAGTTAACCCCTGAACTGGAAAAAGAACTCCACCAAGCCGATAGTAAAACCCGCTTGGAAGATCTGTACTTGCCATACAAGCCAAAACGTCGCACCAAAGGTCAAATCGCCATTGAGGCGGGTTTAGAGCCACTGGCCGATACATTATGGACGCAGCCACAAACCGAGCCTGAATCAGAAGCGGCTCAGTACATTGATGCTGATAAAGGCGTTGCCGATACCAAGGCGGCACTCGACGGTGCTCGTGCCATTGTCATGGAGCGCATTGCTGAAGACGCCAACCTATTAGAAAAGATTCGTCAACATCTGACTCGCCAAGCGGAGTTGACCGCTCGTGTGGTCGAAGGCAAAGAGCGTGAAGGTGAGAAGTTCAAAGACTATTTTGAGCATAACGAAGCATTAAGTAAGGTCCCTTCGCACCGCGCTTTAGCCATGCTGCGTGGCCGTAATGAAGGTTTCTTAACTCTCGCGATGAATGCCGACCCAGCACAAGAAGAAGGCGTGCGTCAGTCTTACTGTGAAACCCTCATTGCCGATCATTATGGGATTTCCCTCAGTCATGCACCTGCAGACGCTTGGCGTAAACAGGTCATCAGCTGGGCATGGCGCATCAAAGTATCGATGCACATGGAAACGGAGCTGATGGGCGCAATGAAAGAGCGTGCCGAAATCGAAGCGATTGAAGTCTTCGCCACCAATTTAAAAGATCTATTAATGGCCGCTCCTGCTGGCCCACGCGCAACCTTAGGTCTGGATCCAGGTCTGCGTACAGGATCGAAAATTGCCGTGGTTGATGCCACGGGTAAAGTGCTCGCCACTGACACCATCTACCCGCATCCGCCACAAAAACAGTACGACAAATCCGCGCAAGTCGTCGCTCAACTCGTCCAACGCTTTAATGTCGACCTGATTGCCATCGGCAATGGTACCGCCTCTCGTGAAACCGACAGCTTCGTCGCGGATCTGATTAAGCGTAATAACCTCAAAACCCAGAAAATCATGGTCAGTGAAGCGGGCGCTTCCGTTTACTCGGCCTCTGAATTGGCTGCAAAAGAGTTCCCAAATCTCGATGTGTCATTGCGCGGTGCCGTCTCTATTGCTCGTCGTCTGCAAGATCCTCTGGCTGAATTGGTGAAGATTGATCCTAAATCCATCGGTGTGGGTCAGTATCAGCACGATGTCAGCCAATCCATGCTGGCAAAGCGTCTTGATGCCGTGGTGGAAGACTGTGTAAACGCCGTCGGCGTGGACGTCAATACCGCATCACCGGCGTTATTAACTCGCGTTGCGGGTTTAAGCACGACGATCGCGCAAAATATCGTGAACTACCGTGATGAGAATGGTCGCTTTGAAGCGCGCACCACCTTGAAGAAAGTCGCTCGTTTGGGGCCGAAAGCCTTTGAGCAGTGTGCGGGCTTCTTGCGTATCATGGACGGCAAAAACCCGCTTGATGCGTCGTCAGTTCACCCCGAAGCCTACCCAGTGGTCAAAGCCATCGCAGAGAAAAACAGCAAAGACGTGAAATCTCTTATTGGTGACACTTCATTCCTTAAGGGCTTACATGCGGTGGATTACACCAACGAGAGCTTCGGTGTCCCGACAGTAACGGACATCATCAAAGAGCTGGACAAACCGGGCCGAGATCCTCGTCCTGAATTTAAAACCGCGACGTTTGCCGATGGCGTCAATTCTGTCTCTGATCTTGAGCCGGGAATGGTGCTCGAAGGGGTCGTCTCAAACGTAGCTAACTTTGGCGCTTTTGTGGATATTGGCGTGCATCAAGATGGATTAGTTCACATCTCTGCGCTGACCGATCGTTACGTTTCTGACCCACGTGAAGTGGTCAAAGCTGGCGATATTGTCAAAGTTAAAGTGATGGAAGTGGATGTTCAAAGGAAGCGTATTGGATTGTCGATGCGACTGAACGACGAACCAGGCCAAGACAACCGTGCCCAACGAGGCAATGCGGCGTCAGGTCATGCTGCTTCAAGAAATGAGGGTGGTCGCCATCAACCACGCACGAGTAGCCAAAATAAACGCCGTCGTGATGAGCCCCAAGGCAACAGTGCCATGGGCGGTGCTTTCGCAGCGGCTTTTGCTAAAGCGAAGAAGTAGCCCATGCTCATTCTTGTTTAACACGATTGCCGCACGCTGATAGCGTTCGGTGTGTTCAATGGACAGAAAATGCAAACAGCCCACTCTTAAGTGGGCTGTTTTGTATCTCCAACGATAAGGCTGGAGAACCGCCATTTTTAGCTCGATATCAAGCTAGAGAATGGCGATAACTTCTGAAGGGGTATGTGGCGCGACTGCGTGACCATAATGGTACTTGATGATCTTTCGCCTCCGCTCCATCTGCCCTTCTTTAATCGCTGCATCTAAAATGTGCTTGGGCAGACGATATCGAATCGTATACCCCGTACCTTGACGTTTACTGTAAGTACTGAGCGCTAAGATATCGAACAAACGGTCCAACGTATCTTTCGGCTCTTCTAAGTAAACGCCCTTCTCGTCTTGTTCTGTCTCCACATCGTAACCGGGATGCTCTGACGGGTCCCAAGACGATTGACGACGACGCTTGTCATCGCTTTTTACTCGACGTTCAGCATTGGTTTTTGCTAACGCGACAGGTGGTGCGACTGGCTCACGAACTTTATTATCTCGCGCAGCCTGCTCCGTTTGCACATTCACCGATGGGGCGATCAGTGGCACACTCACATTGGTTGGTGACACAATCATCGCGATACCTCCTTAAAGAATCGCCCTACTGTGTGTTCAGCACATGAACCAACGCCCAATGTACTGAGATACCGCCAACTTAATACTGACTCCTTCAGGAGACCAACACTAAATGGGGGTCACACTCCTTTCCCTGAGCTACAAGTCGCCTCATAACTACTTACTGAGTAGGATATTAATGCTATCGACCATTTTTTAAACAACTTTAGCTTTTATTTTTGAGCGAAAGCTAAGATTTGATGACAGAAGTCTTCCGGCTCGGTAATAAAAGGGGCATGGGAGGACTGTGTGAAAATATACTGTTCAGAATGTGGCAATTGTTCCTCAAGTACGCTCGCTACTTTCACAGGCACTAAACCGTCTAAACGACCGTAGAGACGCAGCATTGGCATTGGTAGTTGCGGCAAATGAGCGCGTAAGTCCACCTGTTCTAGCATTTTTAAACCGGCAAGGAGCGAATCTGGATTTGGCTGAGGTCGAGAAAGTACCGCCTGCTTCAGGCGTTTCACATCTTGTTTTGCCGACGGGCTGCCCATCGCTTGCAGAGCCATAAAGCGTTCTATCGTACTTTGGAAATCATCCACCAGCTGATCGGTAAACGCACTCAAGACAGCTGGCTGTATACCTCGCCAAGGACGCTCTGCTGCAAATTTTGGCGAACTCGCTACGGTCACCAACTTACTGACATAATCGGCATGATGAAGCGCCATGTAACTGGCTACTAAGCCTCCGAGCGACCATCCAATCCATATCGCCGATTTTGGCGCGTCTTGCATCAACAGTGTTGCGATGTCTTCAAGGTTTTCTGCATGCAGTGCTGCACTGTGACCGTAGCCCGGTAAGTCCACAACATGAACTCGAAACGACTCGTGCAACGCTTCAACGGTTTGATGCCATACCGCACCATTCATGCCCCAACCATGTACCAATACAATATCAGGCCCTTGCCCCGTCACTTGCCAATGCAGTTTTTTGTCCATGCTCGAAATTACTCCTACCATTTCAATCTGCTTCCACCATTGGGAGCCGTTAACCTTGTCGCTCATATTCCATAATGAGCCGCACGTATGGTAGCGAATTGGTTAAGAAAACACACCTTTCAACTACTAGGAAGTCGTTGTCACTTGTGTGGTGTTCCCATGCATAGCGACGAGTACGCGGCGCACAGTGGTTGGTGCAAACATTGCTGTCAAAAGTTGCTCAACCCGAACCGCTGTGCCTGTTGTGGACGAAACTTGTCGCAGCCGGTTTTACAATGCGGTCGCTGTGTCAATACACCGCCCCCTTGGCGACAACTCTATTGCATTGGGGATCACGCCTTCCCGCTGAGCCATTATCTGTATAAATGTAAATACCAAGGACAGTATTGGTTTGCCGACCACCTCGCTCAGCTCCTTGCCACACAGATCCCGCAACCTCAGCCCCTTTTGATTTGCGTTCCCATGCATTGGCGTCGGTTGTGGTATCGAGGTTACAACCAGAGCGCGCAATTGAGTCATTTCCTTGGTAAGCATCTTAATGTGCCTGTCGACAACCACTTATTTAAACGCCTGCGCCATACCCCACCTCAACAGTCCCTCTCAGGAAGAGCCCGTCGCTTAAACTTACGGCACGCGTTTGCGCTCAATCACCTTCCGACTAGCCAGCACATTGCCATTGTCGATGATGTGGTGACCACAGGGAGCACTCTGCTCCCTTTATGCCAATTACTGCGTGACGCTGGGGTAGAAACTATTGATATATATTGTATTAGTCGGACTCCAGAAGGATAATATGAACAAACTTTGGTCTTGCATGGTCGAGAGTTTGCACAAAAAGCACTAGACCGCGTGACGATCAGGAGTACAATAAACATCAATAGCCTACAAATTTACTCAGGTATTCGTCGTGTCAAATATTACAATTACTGAAACTGCTCAAACTCACTTTGCTAATCTGCTTTCACAGCAGCCAGAAGGCACTAACATCCGTATCTTCGTTGTAAACCCGGGGACACAGAGCGCAGAATGTGGCGTTTCTTATTGTCCACCAGAAGCCATTGAAGCAACGGATACTGAAATTACTTATGACGCATTCTCTGCGTACGTCGACGAGCTTAGCCTACCGTTTCTTGACGAAGCGGAAATCGATTTTGTGACAGACAAAATGGGTTCACAGCTGACGCTGAAAGCGCCAAACGCAAAAATGCGTAAGGTTTCAGACGACGCAACGCTTGTTGAGCGCCTAGAGTACGCGATTCAAACGCAAGTTAACCCTCAGCTGGCGAGCCACGGTGGTAACGTAAACCTAGTTGAAGTGACTGAAGAAGGTGTCGCTATTGTTGCCTTTGGTGGTGGTTGTAACGGCTGCTCTATGGTTGACGTCACCCTTAAAGAAGGTATCGAGAAGCAGCTACTAGAACAATTCCCAGGGGAATTGACAGCCGTGAAAGATGCCACCGAACACGACCGTGGTGACCATTCTTACTACTAAATCCCTCTTGCGACCGGAGTTAGCTTAGGCGACTCTGTGAGAGAAGCTGGTCAAAATACCACACCGCCTGTGGCTGCTATCGCACGATCTTTCGTTAAGATCTAAGTTAGGTCGCAAACACGGGCTACAAAACCGCATCGGGTTGGCATCTTTGCCAACCCTTTTTTATGCTCAAAGGCATATTGACTCATACTAAGCCAAGGTTGATAAAGCTTATCCGCTTCCATTTATTAAGGATATCCATGCTTTGCCGCCCTTCATTTTTCCCTTATATTAATGAGATAGCCTCAAGCCAGTCGAATGAGCTTGGTAGGGTACCCCATCACCCCCAATGCGGATTAGGAGCCAAACGATGACCGAAAAGAAACTACCCGATATTCTGGCGAAAGACGTCGTCGCTCGATCTCGCTTATTCGCTATCGAATCTATGGACCTGCGTTTCTCCAATGGTGAAGAACGCACCTATGAGCGAATGAAACCCAGTGGCCGAAATGCCGTGATGATGGTGCCAATTACCGAGCAAGGTGACCTATTATTAGTAAGAGAGTATGCTGCGGGTACCGAGCGATATGAATTAGGCTTTCCTAAAGGTCTTATCGACGCTGGTGAAACCCCTGAACAAGCCGCCAATCGAGAATTAAAAGAAGAAATTGGTTTTGGCTGTCAAACCTTAACACCACTCAAGCAAGTGGTGCTCGCCCCCTCCTACTTCTCAAGCAAAATGACCCTTTTCGTTGCCGAGGATCTCTACCCTGAGTCCTTAGAAGGCGATGAACCTGAACCATTAGAAGTCGTGCGCTGGCCTCTAGCACAAGCGGAAGAGCTGCTTAGCCATTTAGACTTTTGTGAAGCGCGCAGTATCACGGCGCTCCTTTTGACACTAAGACAGCGTGTCAGTGAGTGAGAAATAACCATGAAACCAATAACAAAAGACCTGTCCCACCATTTACCCGACATCATTGAAATTGCCCGCAGCGCTGGGCAACTGATCCTCGATATCTACGAAAAGAAAGATTACGAGGAATACACCAAAAGCGATGAGACTCCCGTGACCAGTGCCGATATCGCTGCACACAAGCTGATCCATGATCGTTTGACTGAACTGACTCCTGATATTCCGGTTCTGTCGGAAGAAGCCGCCGACATCAGTTTAGATCAACGCTCTCAATGGGAACGCTATTGGCTGGTTGACCCTCTCGATGGCACCCAAGAGTTCATTGCACGCAGTGGCGACTTTGCTACGATCATTGCCTTGGTTGAAAACAACAAACCTGTGATGGGCGTGGTCTATGGGCCCGTGTCTGGTGTCACCTACTATGCTTACCAAGGCAAAGGCGCATGGAAAATCCCTGACATGGCGGAAAGCGTTAAATTACAAACCCATAAGCATGAAACGCCGGGTCAAAATATTGCCATTGCCATCAGTCGTCGCCAAGACATTAACCGCATCACGCGACGTATGAGCAGTGAATGGAACTACGATTTGATCCCACTAGGTTCAGCTGCGCTAAAGGCCTGCTTAGTCGCGGAAGGCGCGGTTGACTGCTATCTACGTCTCGGACCAACAGGAGAGTGGGACACCGCTGCAACACAATGCATTGTCGAGGAGGCGGGCGGCAGGATTGTCAGCACCCAATTGCATCCCCTTTCGTACAATGAGCGTGAAACCCTGGAGAATCCAAACTTCATTGTGATTGGTGACGCGGATCTGCCGTGGAATGAGATTCTACAAAAGAAAGATTAACGCAAGCCCATCTCTTTCCTCCTCGTTTAGACGACGTAAACAAAAAAAGCAGCTCAATAAGCTGCTTTTTAACGTCAGGTAAGGTGGCGTTTAGATGCGACCTTGATTACTAAACTTGAACTGGCCTTGGTTATTTGGGTTACCCAACCAACGCAGCTGCGACTTCAAACCCTCAGGAAACTCTGCTCCCGGCTTAAACCAAGCGCTCGCTTTGTAACGGCGATCTGGGGTGAGGTCGACATTGAATTCCGCTGAGACATTCGAGCTTTTTTGCTCTCCTTTCACCGCAATGGTGCTGTCGGTACAACTCAAATCAGCAATGATCGGCCCTAACTCCAAGTCCCCCATTGGCGTCCCTAACGTTTGCGCGTTCCACACGATATTACCCGTACCTGATTGACACCAAGGTTGAGCATAAACCGCATGCGCAATATTCACTTCAACCTGTCCCTGCGCTTCCACGGGTAATGGCATCGGTGAGAACTTCATCACCTCTTCCACGGGTACAGAAGCGACAAGATTTTCTACATAAGGGCCTTGAACCAAACTGTAACCGACCAAGCCTTTACCACGCACTTGCAAGTCACTGCCACGTCCAAAACGCACCGCATACTCAGCACTGCCAGCAAAGAGGGCACTGAACTGAAAGTCCCAGTTCACTTGGCCGTAATTTTGGCGTTGCCATTTAATGTTCGACGCACTGCCTTGCCACACCGTTCCTTGCGCTCCTTCAATCGACAAGCCGCGCACCTTAGGGGCATGCTGCAAGACGAAAGAAATCGGCAAATGAGAAAGCAGGCTCACAGAGAAGAACAGAATAAAAATAAAACTGTATGCCAGAATTCGCTTCACATTAGCCTCGCTTAAACTGCAATCGGTTAATTTCTACCACACCCGGACGCTCGCCACGGTCGATATCCATAAATTCAACGTCTATCCCTTGGGTTTCTTTCAAGTGACGTAACCAATCAACAAACTGATTGAACGGCATCTCTTTCACCCAAACTTGGAGCATTTCACCACGAGGTTGAACGCGGATCAATTCCACTTTATAACGACGTGCTGACGTCGCGATCACTTGGTTTAAAGGTTGGCTAGAAGGACGGATCCCGCCTTTTCCGCGTAGCTGCACAATGTCATCGGCTTTGTTCTGTACCCAGTTTAAAAGCTGCTTCTCGCTGTGAATGCGCATCTGAGCCGCTTCTGCTCGCTGTGCCACTGGCTGAATCATACCCCAATAAATCACACCGAGGCCGACCAGTGCACTGCACGCAATCACCAGATACTGTTCACGCTGACTAATGGAACTCCACCATGTTTGCAACTGGGCAATCAAATTCTTCATGTCATGTCCCTTACTTACGCTTCAAGGTAAAGCTACCAATTACAGCAGTACCACTTCGATTTAACTGCCCCTGCTCAACCGCGAACGACTGAGCCATTTTGGCGCGTGCTTGTTCGAAATTCTGGAAATCCGTACTCTTGGCTTGAATGCGTAATTCATCACGATTGCCATCGTATTTCACACTCAAGATTTCCATGTCTTTCACGCCACCAATGGTTGCCGGTAACTGAGTCATCCATAGCAACATACCATCTTCACTGCCGCCGCCGGATAAGCGCTTCGCTTCATCGTTCATTTGGCGTTTCAAATAACTGATCGTGGGAATTTTTCGCTTATTCGGGAAGACGCTACGGAAAATACGTTCACTTTCAGCGCGATAAGCATCTGCTTGCGCTTCATACTGATTAATCGTCAGGATCTGTTGACCGACCGTTGCCGCCACAAATAACGATGCCGCAATCGCCACCTTCTGCCACACTTTCCAGTTTTTGCCCCAAGAAGATTTCGGCTTGAAATCCCCCGTTAATAGGTTCACTTTACTGGCTATGGCATTGGGTGCGAGTAACGCCATCGGCAGCTCAGCAGGCTTGGCTTGCCAAACCTCTTCACTGACTCCTTCAGGTAACGAGCTATAACAAGCCACCTGAAACTCGTCTTGACCTTGTCGCTCTTGCATGAACAGTGGCAACCAAGAAGCGTCCACGGCCACTCCCGCAAACTCACTGTCACGCATCAACCATTGTTCGCCCAGCAATACCGCACTGCTGCCATTCTCTTCCAATGGCAGAGCCAAGGTATCAGGCAAGATTTTCTTAATCTCGATGCCTTGATCGCGGAAGGTTTTCAGTATTCGTTCGATCCACGAATACTCGACGGCAGAAATATGCGCCGTTTCTTTATCTTTGCTAAGAACCGTGAAATGAAGATCATCCACTTCTTGCGCCATTTCCTCTTCCACAAGGAAAGGCAGCATGGTGTCAAACTGGCGCGAGGCCCCTGCGGGGATCTCAACGTCGCTCAACATGACGTCTTGACTTGCTAGTAATGCAATCGTGGTGCGTTGTTCAGCGTAAGGCTGCAACTCATCAAGCTGCAACCAACTGTCCAGCTCACCACTGGCAATCACTTCCTGATTACTGGTCGACCAAACCAACCAATGAATCGGACTATTTTGTTCGCTACTCAGCCGAACGGTCAGAAACTCGCTCACTGATCCCTCCAAAACGACGGCGCACTACCGTCACTGTCTCTCGATTTTTACTATACAAAAGGCTTCGGATCCTCACTCGAGAGCTATCCACTAATACCTGTGCATCCAATTCAAAATACGCACTGTCGACCCCTAAAAAGGGCTGTGCGGCTTGGCGAGTTTTCTCATCTACGCCTGCCATTTCTGATTCTGAGAAGAAAGCATTTACGCTATCCCAGCCATCAAATGGACGCTTTTCAATTAATTCTCGAGCGTTGGTTTCGCTCAACCCCGGTGACAACAAAGCCACCAATAATACTGCTTGTTCAGGCTTGATGGTGTTGATATTGAGTTTCCACTGATTGGTAGGTAAAGCACAGACTAAACCCGCCAATTTCGGGATCACATCACCATTCACTTGATAAACTGCACGTAATTCACTCACATCCGCCATATAGGCGTTGGGCGTCAAGTAAGAAGGCTGCATACCTTCATAAGTACTCTCTTCAACCCCGGTCTGTGAATTCACGTTGTTATTTTCATCGACAAACTCCCAAGTCGAGTCTGCGATGGTTTCCGCTTGGTAAGCGTCAATTTCGAGCTCTTCCAGAACTTGGCGCCAGACCCTCACGATGTAAGGTGACTCGGTTTTGCCTACTTCACGACGAGCATCCGACAAGGCATTGAGATTAAAACACGCTTGCATATCACGGATCTGCCCGGAAGCTTGGCCATAGTCGAGCGGATAGACTTGTTCTTCAATGGCCCATGGCTGGTTTAAGTTAATCGTATTGCTGTCTTTGAAACTCTGGGTGATACCGACTTTTGCCAGCGCCTCAACGCCGACGCTATACCAGTAAGCTTGCTGATAATTAATTTGGTTACTACCACGCTTAAACTGAGCAAACAAACGCTCAGACATGGTGCCTGCAATGGCGATCATGATGGCAAGCAACATCAAAATAACCACCAGAGCCACACCGCGTTGACGACGGAATTTAACTGTCATTACTCCCGCCCCCTTGGTTAGCATTATTGTTCTGGTTATTGTTTTGCGAAGCTTCAGACACTAACTCTCCGCCAGAGGTTAAGTAGACGCGTTTGATTTCACCATAATCTTTCAGCACTAAAGTCACCGTCACGGCTTTTGGCAAGGCTTTCGACTTTGCCCAATTCTTTTGCCATTTCTTGCCGTCATAGAAGGTCATATCTAGACTTTCGATCTCGGTTAATAATGGTGTGACCACGCCTTCTTGACCCGCAGGAGTGTCTGGGTAGCGCCACCAAACGCGTTGCAACACTTCATCTTTGACACGATAGCCGACTTTGGTCACTTCACCGCGAGGAAACTGCTGCTGCGGATTATGCCAACCACCTCGGGTAAACATCACACCTTTATCATCAGAGTCCAACACGTAGTCGCCCCAAGCGATCAACTTTTTACTCGGTTCATTACCATCAGTACGAAATTGACGCAGCGCCATTTGACGGAAATCGTTATCCATCATAACTAAAGCACGTTGTAGCTCATTGAGACGAGCGCCACGCTCCGCAGACAGCGCATTACTTTTGTGGACCTGACTCACGACTTGATAAGCCGCCACACTCAAGGTGGCAAAAATGGCGATAGATACCAAGACCTCAATCAGGGTGAAACCTTTTGAACGGGTAACGTTAGAGAAACCACTTTGGGGCATTATCATGGGTTTACTTCGCAACATAACTGCGCACCGTCACGAGAGGACTTTGTCCTTTTTCAAGGGAAACACTGACATCAAAGGCTTTTAATAGCGGCTGCGCGGTATCAACAGGGGTGACTTTCCAATGCCACGTTCGACCAGCGAGCTCCTCAGTGCCCGTTTTCGTACGTAAGCTTTTACTGTTCAGCATGACTTGCGCCATTTGATTATCCACCACCATAGCCGCAAACATCTTCTCTTCGAGATAGCTGACGGTGCTGATGTGCTGGCTCACCGCACGAATCACGCTGAGTGACGCCGTTGCAAAGATGGCAAGTGCCACCAAAACTTCGAGTAAGGACATACCCGCTTGACGACGGAGATTACGATTCATCTTCTTCCTCTCCCGGCGCCAACATGATGACCTCACCGCTGTCTTTGACTCGGACTCGCCAACCATCATCGCGCGCATCTTCATTTTCTGGGTAGAACGACACCACAAAAGGAGTCAACTCTCCGCTAGATAATACAAACACCTGTGGTGGCTTACGTTTCTTCTCTTTTTCATCTTCGAATTCAGCAAACATCTCTTCATCGAACAAGGAGCCCGGCTTAAACAGACGATCTTCGTCTTGCCAAACACCCCCGCCAACCGTCAGTTGCAGCACGATATCGTCTTTCAGCTCGGTTTTGGATGGGATCTTACCTAAGTTCAAATCTTGCCAACCCTCAGGCTCGAGGATCAACAATTCGTAATTCGATTTTTTCTCATTAAAGTAGAGACCAAAATCTTTACCACTGAGTACCGCTTCTTCGTTGAGAAGGAGTAATCGCTGGTAAAAACTCTGAGCGTATTTTTTGCTCTCGTCGTTTTTACTGCTTGGAATGGTTGAGACCACCGCAACAGCGGTCATCGAGATCAAAACCAGCACCAATAGAATCTCGATCAGGGTAAAGCCTCTGACATGGGGGTGAGATGGTACGGGTGCTGGTCTTTTAATCACGATAATATCTACAACGCTGATGACTTACTGGAAGTCTTGCATGTTCCAGTTGCCGATATCTGAAGCAGCGCCTTCACCACCTTCTTGACGATCAGCGCCAAGGGTGAAGATATCAATCGTGCCGTTATCGCCAGGGCTTAGGTATTGGTAATCGTTACCCCAAGGGTCATTAGGTAGACGCTTGATGTAACCGCCGTCACGATAGTTGCGCGGCTCTGGGCTGCTTGGCTTAGTCACCAACGCCTCTAGACCTTGGTCTGTGGTTGGGTACACACTGTTATCCAGCTTGTACATATCTAACGCATTTTCTAGGGCAACAATATCAGTAATGGCTTTCTGTTGATCCGCCTTCTCTTTGTTACCGAGTAGGTTTGGTACCACAAAACTCGCCAAAATACCGAGGATGACCACGACCACCATAACTTCTAGAAGGGTAAAACCCGACTGTTTGTTGATTTTGTTTTTCATAATATCTCCAACAAAAAAACAGTAAGACAGACTTCTTACTGTAAAATTCCTATCCACTCATCAAGTTATTCATTTCAAGCATTGGCATCAAGGTTGCCATCACAATAAATAACACGAGTCCGGCCATTAACGCGATCAATGCAGGGGTAAAGATACCCAATGCGATATTGACCGTTGATTCAAAACTTTGGTCTTGGTTATCTGCAGCACGCGTTAGCATGCTTTCTAATTCACCACTCTGTTCGCCACTGGAAATCATGTGCAACATCATAGGTGGGAAAAGTTTCGTGTGTTCCAGCGCTTTGCGTAAACTTGCACCTTCTCGCACACTGTCTGCTGCCAATAGCACCTGCTTCTTCACGTAATGATTCGACATCACATCCACAGCCACCTTCATCCCATCCAGAATCGGAATAGAGCTTGAGGTACAAATTGACAGAGTACGAGCAAAACGCGCCGTATTCAGACCTTTTGAAATTTTACCAATTAAAGGTAGAGACAAGATTCGGCGGTGCCAGTTCAAACGAATATCAGGATTTTTCAGTGCCGTCTTAATCAAAAATGCCAGCACGACCGTTCCGATGAAGAGCGTCAAACCCCAATTTTGGATGAACTCACTCGACGCCAAAAGAAACTGCGTGGATTCCGGCAGTTCTTGGCCCATTTGAATGATCGGCTCGACGATTTTTGGTACCACTGTCGCCAAAAGAAAAGAGACAATCGAAACAGCAAATACCACCAAGACCACTGGGTAAATCATGGCTTGCATTAACTTGGAGCGCATTTTCTGGCGGTTTTCTACGTAATCCGCCAAACGCTCGAGTACCGCATCTAAGTGACCCGATTTCTCACCGGCCGAAACCATGGACTGAAAGAGTTCGTCAAAAATATGTGGATAGTCAGCAAGACTGTCAGATAAGGTATAACCTTCGGTCACTTTAGAGCGCACGGCAGCCAGCATGGTTCGAATACGCGGCTTTTCCGCTTGTTCAGACACGGCTTTTAGACACTCTTCGAGAGGCATGCCCGATTGAACTAGCGTCGACAGTTGGCGTGTGATCAGAGCTAACTCTGGCGTCGAAATACCGCGCTGGAACCCACCACCGGAACCTGAGCTTTTGGTCGCTTTGGCCTTGGCTTCCACCAATTCAACCGGAATCAAACCTTGCTCTTTCAAACGTTGACGAACTTGACGGGCATTATCTCCCTCGATCGTCCCTTTTTTCTGTTTGCCTTTGGCATCCAGAGCTTTGTATTCAAACGCCGCCATTATGACTCCTTGGTAACTCGCATCACTTCTTCAAGTGACGTGATTCCCTCACGCGCTTTACGTAAGCCGTCATCACGAATACTTGGTGAGTGGGAGCGTACCGCTTGTTCAATCGCCTGCTCTCCAGCCTCAGCATGGATCAACTCTTGAACTTGGTTATCAATCACCAGCAGCTCATGAATACCAGTACGACCTCGATACCCTTTCTGGTTACACTTCTCACAACCAACGGCACGATAGAGAGTCAATGGCTCATCTTCACGCATACCAAACAGCTTTTTCTGTTCAGCGTCGGCTTCATACGCTTCTTTACAATCAGGGCAGAGTGTACGAATCAGGCGCTGAGCCAAAACGCCCAACAACGAGGAAGAAATCAAGAAAGGTTCGATGCCTTGATCTCTTAAACGAGTGATCGCACCCACAGCGGTGTTGGTGTGCAACGTCGACATCACTAAGTGACCGGTCAAAGAAGCTTGAACACCGATTTGAGCCGTTTCCGTATCACGGATTTCACCGACCATCACCACATCCGGATCCTGACGAAGAATCGCACGTAAGCCTCGGGCAAACGTCATATCTACTTTCGGATTAACCTGAGTTTGACCGATGCCATCAATGTCGAATTCGATCGGGTCTTCGACGGTAAGAATGTTGCGTTCGTTGCTGTTGATTTCCTGCAAGCCCGCATACAAGGTGGTCGATTTACCCGAACCCGTTGGACCGGTGACCAAAATGATTCCGTGCGGACGTTGAATAATGGTTTGGAAGCGATCATGAATCGCCGGGGTCATGCCTAGACTATGTAGGTCAAGGCGGGTCGCATTTTTATCGAGAAGACGCATAACGACACGCTCACCATGCGATGATGGCATGGTCGAAACACGCACATCCACCGCTCGACCACCGATACGCAGTGAAATACGGCCATCTTGAGGGACTCGTTTTTCTGCGATATCCAGTTTTGACATGACTTTGATACGTGAAACCAATAGCGGTGCCAGCTTGCGACTCGGCGCTAAAACATCACGTAAGACGCCATCGATACGGAAACGAATCGACAACTTCTTCTCAAAGGTTTCAACGTGAATATCTGACGCACCTTCCTTGATCGCCTCACCGAGCATGGCGTTAATCAACTTAATGATTGGCGCATCGTCTTCCGATTCCAGCAAATCCTCATCTTGCGGTAACTCTTCCGCAAGCGAGAAGAAATCATCATCGGCACCGATTTCTTCCATCATTTGGCGCGCTTCCGAAGAGTCGCGTTGATAAGCTTCCGTCAGTTTTTTATCGAACTCTTCTTGAGAGATCACCTGTGGGATAAACGTCTGTTTCAACACGCGGCGCACTTCAACTAAAGCTGAAGTGTTGAGCGGCTCAACATAGTGAAGCACAGGTGGCCGCTCCGGATGGAGCGACTCGATTACCATTTTAAATCGGTTGGCAAAACTGAACGGTAGACGACGATTCGTTGCCACCGCGTCAAGGTTGTCCGTCATTACTTGCCTTCTTTAATCTGATCTATAAAGGCTTGGATCTCAGCTGGGTGCTGACGCTCTTCACCAAACTTAGGCAATACAGGAATGTTATCGTCTGCCAACAACTTCAAGCCTTGCTCTTTCTTATACAGCTGCTCAGCACGAATGAAGTTGTACTTACGCTGAGTGATACCATCTGCTGTCATACCATCACGAATGATCGTCGGCTTGATGAAGACCATTAGGTTCTTCTTCTCAACCTGAGTGCTGGTTGATTTGAACAGGTGACCAAGTACTGGAATATCGCCCAGTAGTGGTACTTTTGATTCACTCTCAAGCGCACGCTCATCCACTAGACCACCCAACACTAACATCTGACCGTCTTTCACCATCACCGATGTATTTAGCTGACGCTTAGCAAAACGTACGTCAACGGCACCGTTAGCACCCAAAACGTTTGAGACTTCTTGCTCAATTTGCAACTGAACAGAGTCACCTTCGTTAATCTGAGGCACCACTTTTAACTTGATACCCACTTCCTTACGATCAACCGTTTGGAATGGGTTGTCATTATTCGACCCTGCTGAAGAGCCCGTAATAACCGGTACTTCTTCACCGACGATAAATGACGCTTCACCGTTATCCATCACTGTGATGCTTGGAGAAGAGAGGATGTTCGAGTTTGAGTCAGTTGATACCGCATTAATTAATGCTGTCCAATCACCCATCACTAAGCTCATCGCGGCACCGTTCACACCAGCCAACGCTGCTGCTAAGGTCGAGTAATCACCGCTTTCCTTCACTTCATAAGGAACACGGTTACCGTTACTATCATTGTAGTACTCAGTACGCGTTTGCTCTTTGGCTTCTTCCAGACCCACCATCACTTTACCGATGGAAGCACCTGTATTTGAGTACTGAATCATCGCACCCGTTTCTAGGTTACCCCATTGAACACCTAGGTTAACGCCATCACCTTCGGCCATTTCAACGATCAGCGCTTCAATCAGAACCTGAGCACGTCGAATATCAAGCTGAGAGATCACGTCTTGCAGAGCCAGCATGATATCTGGCGGCGCAGTAAGAACCAGAGCATTGGTTTCAGGGTGGGCCGCAATGACGACGTCGCCACGTTTCGCAGCAGCGCCTTTCGCTCCACCTTTCTTTTCTGCCTGTAGGTTGTCTGATACGCCCTTAAGGACATCCACCAAGTCTTCCGCTTTCGCATACTTCAGGTAAACCACTCGGTTGTTACCTTTCGTTGCCATCTCAACATCAAGTTGACGAATCAAACGTTTAAGACGTTTGCGAACACTAGGGTCACCAGAAATTAGAATTGAGTTTGTTCGCTCATCAGCGACCAACTTAGGCTGTAGAATACGCGGTGTATTTTTCGCATCAGTTTTGGTCAAAGCTTCAACAATACGAACCATTTCGGCGGCAGAAGCATTCGCAAGCTCAACCACTTCTACTTCTTTGTCGCCAGCTTGGTCAACACGTTTAATGATTTCAGCAAGGCGGTTAACCACCGCTGCACGACCCGTGAGCAAAATGATGTTCGCAGGATCATAATGCACCACGTTACCCGCACCTGCATTATCGATCAATTGACGAAGAAGAGGAGAAAGTTCACGTACCGACACGTTACGAACCGTAACCACTCGTGTTACGACGGCATCACCTTGAATACGTTCACGGCTGCCAACAACTGGAATTGAAGAGGTTTTTGAATCTTTCGCTTTCACGACTTTCAAAACGCCCGATTCCATTTCAACCACTGCGTAGCCATACACTTCTAGTACATTTAAGAAGAAGCTGTAATATTGCTTCTCGTTCAGTACATCGTAGCTGCGGACATCGATCTTGCCTCGAACCGCTGGGTCAACAATGATGGTTTTTTCTAGGTTACGACCGACAATGTTGATGAACTCTTGAATGTCGGTGCCTTTAAAGCTCGCGCTGAATTCATTCGCTACTGTCACTGGAGCACATACTAAGCTCCCTGCCAGTAACCACGCGCTTTTGCTAAGCCAATGCTTCACGTATTTCTCCCTGACTCACGCATCTTGCCTAAGTATTAAAATTGGATATAAATGTCATGCTGTTGACCGTCACGTTCTACTGTAAGGTTCATTTCGGTCAAGTTAGACATGGTTTTAAAAATTTTCCCCATCGCCGCTGGATCAGTAAGGTCATTACCATTGAGCTGTACCGCGACATCACCAGACTTCAGTCCCACTGCATTAAACAGTTGAGCATCCCGTCCAGGGCTGACTCGATAACCCACTACTTGGTTATCTCTTTTTACCTGAGAAAGGCGAACATATTGAAAGATTTTTTGAGGATCGCGAGTGATCTCTTGTCGAATTTGCGCGAGTCTATCGTTTGATACAGCAACTTTGCTTGGTGCTTCGCGAGATGCGTTGGCTGTCGCGTTAGGCTGCGCCATTTTCTTGTATTCCGCGCCATCTAACATCAAGGTTTCATCGCGACCGCCATTATCGATGATAATACGATCAGCAAACACGGCTTTCAGAGAAGCCCGCGTGCCTTCAATGGACTCGTTAATCCCATACGTTGCTTGCTTGCCACGTTGAGCAATGACCGCTAATCCTTTACTTGGATTGCTGCTTGCGACCACCCCAACAAGAACAAGGTTCAAGCGCGTTTTAGGGGCATCTTTGACTACAGGCTGCTGCACGACAGGCTTTGGTTTTGCTTGAGTGTATTGCCCAAACAAATTTGCTCGCTGTAGTCCATTAATATCTAATTTATTGTCATTTGCTGATGCACTGACCTGTACATTCGCAGCCTTCCACTGCGTTACACCGGATTCACTCGGGACCGAAAGCCACACAACCTGTCCAAGAACCCAACCCGTTGCCGCGATCAAACCCACAGTCATGACCGCACTCAACTTGCTTTGTATTACAGCGTTGTTTGCTAACATTCGAGCCAATAGCGGGCTGCTTTTTAATCCAGCACTTAGCTCCAACGGTTTCACAGAACTTTTCCTTATTCTTTACGTATTTGCTTATGGTCTTGCGCTGTGCGCAAAGCCGATGACGTTATAAAGTAGCAGTGAACTATATCACACCTATAAAAATTGGTTTGTTTATCATTGTGTTTTTGCACGCTCCCTTGAAAAATTTGCGGCACGTCACCATTGTTAGGCCAAGATTCAATCATTCATTGAAGTGATTAGAGAGCAAAAATAGATATGAGTTCCACGAATATTGCAGTTCGTCTCGATAAATGGCTATGGGCCGCGCGATTTTATAAAACTCGCTCCATCGCTCGTAACATGGTCGATGGCGGCAAAGTCCATTATAATGGTCAGCGTAGTAAGCCAAGTAAAGCCGTTGAGTTAGGTGCTGTCATCACCTTACGCCAAGGGCATGAAGAGAAAACCGTCGTGATCGAAAACATTTCCGATCAACGTCGCGGTGCCCCTGAAGCACAAATGCTCTACACAGAGACCGCAGAAAGCGTCCAAAAACGTGAAGACAACGCACTGAAGCGTAAACTTCACGCTCATAATCCAAGCCCAGAGCGTCGCCCAGATAAAAAGCAGCGTCGCGACATTATTAAATTCAAGCACCAATAAGCTGGATAGCAGTTACGAGGAATAGCCCAATGGCAAGCAATGTTTTAAATCGCTACTTATTCGAAGAGTTGTCGGTTCGAGGTGAGTTGGTACAACTGGATGACGCATACCAACAAATTATTTCTAGCAAGGAATATCCAGTAGCGATTCAAAAGCTGCTTGGTGAGCTTCTTGTGTCGACGTCTCTATTGACGGCCACGTTAAAGTTCGAAGGTTCTATCACGCTGCAACTGCAAGGGGATGGCCCTGTTTCTCTTGCCGTGATCAATGGTAGCCACGATCAAAAAGTACGCGGTGTCGCACGCTTTGAGGGAGAAATTGCCGACGACGCTTCTATCCACGACATGATGGGTAAAGGCTACTTGGTGATCACGATCGATCCAAAAAATGGTGAACGCTATCAAGGCATTGTTGGTCTTGAAGGCGCCAACCTGTGTGAAGTCCTTGAAGGCTATTTCGCAAACTCAGAGCAGCTAAAGACCCGTTTATGGCTTCGCACTGGCGAGTTAGAGGGCAAACCTCATGCAGCAGGTATGATGATCCAAGTCGTGCCAGATGGCACAGGTTCTCCAGAGGACTTCGAGCACCTAGAGCAGCTGACTGACACCGTGAAAAATGAAGAGCTGTTCGGTTTAGAAGCGAACGACGTGTTATACCGCCTCTATAACCAAGAGAAAGTCCGAGTATTCGAACCACAACCGGTTGAATTCCACTGTGGCTGTTCTCGTGAACGAAGCGGATCGGCAATTGTAACCGTAGACCGTGCGGAAATTAGTGACATTTTAGCAGAGGAAGGATCGATTTCTTTACATTGTGATTACTGTGGTACTACCTATACATTTGATCAATCTGAAGTTACCGAATTGTATGCTAAGGACAAAAACAGCAAGAATACGCTGCATTAATTTCCACAGCTTAGCAAGCTCGTAATTTACCTTTCAAAAAGCCAGCGCCCGCTGGCTTTTTTTGTGATCAAACCCTGTAAAAACAAGCCTCCTAACGTAATAAAGCAACCGCTTAATTTTAGACAAACAATAATTCTTTTGGCCTAGCGCAAAGGTTTGCGCACACGATAAACTATCTCTATCCATAGGTAACGGGTCACCTAAAACCATCGCGAAAACAAGGTTATTTTTTGAGCTATCTCCCTGTTTTCTCCCCACCCCGTTGCTAGCATGGTGAGCAGACAAATTTTAATAAGATATTACAAAATCCCTACAATTTCCTAATAAGGAGCACCTATGACCGTTATGGAACATACACAGGCTGCAATCATTGATCTTACCCAACACGGACTCCACAACGTGAAAGAAGTGCTGCGTAACCCTAGTTACGAAGTCTTGTTCGCTGAAGAAACTCGCGCTGACCTTGAAGGTTTCGAGAAAGGCGTGGTTACTGAACTTGGCGCGATTGCCGTCGATACAGGCATCTTTACTGGCCGCTCACCAAAAGATAAATACATTGTCAAAGACGCTACCACTGAAGAACACATGTGGTGGAGCTCTGACCAAGTGAAAAATGACAACAAACCAATTAGCCAAGAAGTGTGGGATGACATCAAAGATCAGGTGACAAACCAACTTTCAGGTAAGCGTTTGTTTGTTATCGATGGTTACTGTGGTGCAAACCCAGACACGCGTCTGAAAATCCGAGTCATCACAGAAGTTGCGTGGCAAGCCCACTTCGTGAAAAACATGTTCATCCGCCCAACGGAAGAAGAACTGGCCACATTTGAACCTGATTTCGTGGTCATGAATGGCGCGAAATGCACCAACGAGAAATGGGAACAGCATGGTCTGAACTCAGAAAACTTCACGGTCTTTAACCTGACAGAGCGTATGCAGCTGATTGGCGGTACTTGGTACGGCGGTGAGATGAAGAAAGGGATGTTCGCAATGATGAACTACTTCCTACCTCTTCAAGGCATTGCTTCAATGCACTGTAGCGCAAACATGGGTGAGAAAGGCGATGTTGCTGTCTTCTTTGGTCTATCAGGTACAGGTAAAACCACGCTATCAACGGATCCAAAACGCGCGCTGATCGGTGACGATGAGCATGGCTGGGATGACGATGGTGTCTTCAACTTCGAAGGCGGCTGTTACGCCAAGACCATCAAGCTATCGAAAGAAGCCGAGCCTGACATCTACAATGCTATTCGCCGCGACGCGCTCCTCGAAAACGTGACGGTACGCAGCGACGGCTCTATCGATTTCGATGATAACTCAAAGACGGAAAACACTCGCGTGTCTTACCCACTGCATCACATCGAAAACATTGTGAAGCCAGTCTCTAAAGGCGGCCATGCGAACAAGGTAATCTTCTTATCTGCGGATGCATTTGGTGTCCTTCCTCCTGTGTCAAAACTCACACCAGAGCAGACCAAGTATCACTTCCTTTCAGGCTTTACTGCGAAACTGGCTGGTACTGAGCGTGGTATTACGGAGCCAACACCAACCTTCTCAGCGTGTTTTGGTGCCGCCTTCCTGACGCTGCACCCAACGAAGTATGCTGAAGTGCTGGTGAAACGTATGGAAGCGGCAGGTGCTGAAGCGTATCTCGTCAACACAGGTTGGAACGGCAGCGGTAAACGTATTTCTATCCAAGATACTCGCGGCATCATTGATGCGATTCTTGATGGTTCTATTGAAGAAGCGGAAACCAAACACATCCCTATCTTCAATTTGGAAGTCCCAACCTCATTACCAGGCGTTGATCCATCCATTCTCGACCCTCGTGATACTTATGTTGATCCACTGCAGTGGGAGAGCAAAGCGCAAGATCTGGCTTCTCGCTTTATCAACAACTTCGATAAGTATACTGATAACGCAGAAGGTCAAAGCCTTGTAAAAGCAGGCCCTCAGCTAGACTGAGCGTGACCCTTGGCGAAAACTTCTATCTAAGCCCCTCTTTTGAGGGGCTTTGTTATTGAACCGTTCAAAGTTTTGATCCACTCTAGACTTGTTTAAGGATGAAACAATAGGGATTCGGATGAAAAAGGCAGCGGTTGTGATTGGGGTAGTATTGCTCTTGGTTCTGCTGATCCCTGTAGGGCTCTTTGCCTTGTTACACAGCTCATATTCGGCAACGAGCTTCAACCGTTTAGCACAGCATCAAAATTGGCCTATTCAGGTCGATACCCTCACTTATCAGTTTCCGTATCACCTGACCGCTCAAGGGATAAGAACGAATCAAGCCTCATTGCCTTATATTGAACAATTGGATGTATGGTTCTCCGCTCAGCCCTATCAAAACAACCAATGGCAGATTGATAGCCTTCTGCTCGATGGCGTCACTGCACAACAAGGCTTACCCGATCTCATGATAAAAAGCGATTGGGCTAAATCCTTCAATATCAAACACATCGCCCTTTCGAATTGGGACTTTGCCAACCCATTTATCGCCGCACGGGGATTGAATTTACAAATCAATCAGCCTCAGTGGCATGAGGAGCAAGCACTCCCGTATGGGGAGATCCAATTGTCGAGCGATCAGATTTACTGGCAAGGCGAAGCGATTGATCAGCTTCTGATTGATCTTGTCTACAAACCAAAAGACAGCACCCTATATGGCATCTCCTTTGAATGGCGAGATGCTAAGGTCACTGGTCAAGCGGAGCAGTTCGACCATGGTTGGTCGCTCATTAATGTCACCATTGATGGTTTAAAACTCAGCGCTGAACATACTGCGATGCTCCACAGCAAAACCTTAGCCATCGGGCATCATGCGGTCAGTCATATTAACAGCCTCGATCTGTTAAATAGCCAGATCAGTTGGCAAGATCTCACCTTGGAAAATTTGGATGCGAGTATTGAAGATCTGAACTTGCCACTCTCTCCATGGCAGCAAAAGCAAGGTTGGGTATCACTTCAAGCAGACCAAGCGATTTGGCAAAGCCAGCATTTGGTCTCGCCACGAGTAGAACTGCAGTTTTTTCCTGACCAAGTCATTATTTCCGATGCCTCCACAGAATGGCAGCAAGGAATGCTCAGTCTGTCGGGGCGTTTATCACCCAATGAATTACATCTCGACCAAGTCCAAGTCGATAACGTCAAATGGACGTTAAAGGCAATGCAAGATCTTCCCTATCTATGGCCATACTTGCGTCGCCTCGATTCAGCGCAAGTGGATACGCTTTCACTACGTAACGTGCAATTTATTCAATTAGCACAAGAGCCCTACTGGCAAATCACAGGGTTAGATCTGAATGGAAAACGCTTGAACCTGAAACAAGAGGGGCGAGTGGGTCTATGGCATGGAACCGTCAGCGCCGATGCCAACAACGCCAGTTTCCGAGATTTAGTCACCACGCAAGCGTCATTTCGTGCCACCAGCAAACAAGGAGATTGGCAGATCGAACAGCTGATGTTGCCACTCAAGCAAGGCTATATCGACGCTTTTGGACAAGGCTCTCTAGGGCATAAGAGTCAACCGTGGGCACTGACCCTCAATACGGACGGACTACCCACCGATGTCCTCCTCCGCCACTATCCACTCCCCGTCGATCTGCGCGGGTTCATTGAGATGGAAGCACGCTTAACTGGCTTAGCAGGGGATGACCTCATGCTGGCACACTCTCTATCTGGACAGGTCAATGCGCAAGTACATCACGGTGCTCGTTTTGAAAACGATGAGGTCGTCGAAACATTAAGTTTTTCGCCACTGAATCTCACGCTCGACCGAGGACGACTCTCTATGAGTCCTATGACGTGGCAAGGAGAGACCACTTTAGGCGTGCTCAATATCGATGTTGACCTCATCGAGGAGCATCAAGGAGAGTTCCGCTATCAGCTGCAACAAACTCAGCCAGATTCATCACAATGTCTGCATTATGATATGGACTTAAGGCAGCACATCCTGACCACTAGCAATCAATGTGTATTAGAAGCTCAAGTTTATTAGAAGCTGAGATATATTAGAAACCGAGGTCAATGAGAAGCCAAGGTCTATGAGTAGCCAAGGTCTATGAGTAGCAAAGATCGATTGGAAACTGAGGGAAATTAGAGTCGACGTAAGCCCCGCAGCAGGCCGAATTGAACAATCACCGAGCAGAGGAGCCTCGGTGACCGCAAGATAATAGGGTTAGCTCTCCAGCACTTTTTTATAGTCTGGTAGCAACATATAAGTCCCGACAAACTCCACGGCAGGGAGATCACCACTGTGGATAGTAACATGAACAACAATTCTCGCCTTACGCCCAGAAGCTAAGCGATCCAAATCCCCACTGATCCCATCCAAAGAAGTACTCGCCACTGGGTTTTGTTCAACAGGGTGACGGTAACGAATAGAGCTGTCCGCTAAAACGATGTCTCCCTCCAGCCCTCGCTCTTTAAGCAGAAGCCATGTCATCCCCCATCCCGTCAAGGTCGCTAACGTAAACGCTGAACCGGCAAACATGGTGTTATGAGGGTTTAAATTCGGGTTGAGTTGAGCACCGCACTCAAATTGATAGCCCGTGTACTGATTAATTTTGATCCCCATTTTGTCACTGATCGGGATCTGCTGTTCCCAGCGTTGCTGCAAGTCGGTGCACCATTCAGGTTTGCGTAACACATTTGCCATAGGATCAAGCGGCTTCACCATCTGTTGGTGACGCACCGGGCCTCGCTCATCGGTCAGCTCTCCTCGGCGCTCAAAGCCATTCTTCTCATAAAAGGCAATCGCATCTTCACGCGCATTACACACCAGACGTTTCGCACCTTCTTGGCGTGCCAATGATTCCAACGCCACCAGAACCAATGAGCCCATCCCTTTACTTCGGCGTGAGCTCTTTACCGCCATATAACGGATTTGACCTTCATGATCGGGGGTAATGTACAAACGACCAATCGCCATCGGTCGACCACGACCATCCACAATCATCCGATGATGGCTCATGGCATCGTACTCATCCCGTTCAGAGCCAATAGGCATACGCCAAGGCTCACGCAGCATTTGCCAACGGAAGTGATAGTACTTGTTCAGTTGATTGTCGTTTTTCGGCGTTATAAGTTTAAACATATCAATCCTTTAATCTGCCTAACCATCCATATTTTATTGTTTGCTAATGCCTAAACCTGCAACCAAAACGTCACCGGGCCGTCATTGACTAACGACACTTTCATGTCTGCGGCAAACTGGCCACGCTGCGTTGGCAATACTTCTTCGCAACGATCCGCGAAGTAATCATACAAACGCTCAGCGTCTGCTGGGTGTGCGCCACGGGAGAATCCCGCACGGGTGCCTTTCTTAGTATCGGCTGGTAATGTGAATTGGGAAACCACCAAGACTTTACCTTCGACCTGTTTCACATTCAGGTTCATTTTTCCATCTTCGTCTTCGAACACACGATAGGTCGTGACGCGTTCCATCAGACGACGCGCCTTGGCTTCATCATCTTCTTTCTCAACGCCAAGCAGCACTAATAAGCCTTTATCAATTTCACCAACCACTTCGCCATCAACACGAACAGCGGCTTCACTCACTCTTTGGATCAGTGCAATCACATTCTTTTCCTTGGTTTTTCTCTTTCGTATCGGCTGCAGAAGAGTCTATCACGTTAGATTTCTCACTCCACTGTGCTTTCTCACCTAATGCGGCGGTGAACTCAGCACCAACTAACACGATCAGCCAGCACAAATAGACCCAAACAAATAAAATTGGGATCGCGGCAAGCGCACCATAAATTAATTGGTAAGAAGGGAATTGGGTGATGTAGGCCGCGAAACCTTTTTTACTCAGTTCAAACAGCAGTGCCGCCACCATGGCTCCAGCCGCCGCATCCATCACTTTCACTTTCTTGTTGGGCACCAATAGGTATAAACCGACAAAGGCAAAGAACGAAAGCCAGAAAGGCAACCAACGCAATAAAACGTTAACGGCGCTAGACACGGTATCGCTTTCTAATACTTGTAGAGAAGTGATGTATGAACTGACCGCAATACTTGCTCCGACAAGGATAGGACCGAGGGTGAGCACCATCCAGTACATTGAAAATGAAAAAACGGCGCGGCGTTTTTTATCGACTCGCCAAATATAATTTAAATTCTTATCGATGTTAGAGATCAACATCAATGCAGCAACAAACAAGAACGCACCGCCAACAGCGGTCATCTTGCCGGTATTGGCGACGAAATCCATCAAAGCGCCTTTGACTGCATCGCCTGCTGCGGGCACGAAGTTGGTGATCACAAAATCTTGAATGACTTCGCCAGCATTCGCAAATACGGCGAACGAGGAAAGCACCGACAGCAACACCGTCACCATAGGAACAATGGAGAGTAAGGTAATGTAAGCCAAATACCCTGCATTGACATTGATGCGATCGTGCTTCATTCGTTCAATTAAATAGCGAACAAAAAGGTGAATCGTCGCCATTCTTCCTTCGAGGGTATCTTTCAGTTTTTCTATCACGGTGCTATCCCGATTGTTTCATTGACGTTCATGGTGACCTCAAGATTCTCAGAGACTCGAGTACTGGATCCGTCGACACTTAGGTATACTGAGCCATTATACCCACTCTATAGGAAACGAGAATGCCCTACTTTCTAGCGATCATGCTATCACTTTTCACTCTCACGGGATGTTCTTCCGCGTACTACTCAGCGATGGAAAAAGTTGGCTATCACAAGCGTGATATTATGGTCGACCGTGTTGAAGAGGCAAAGCAATCTCAAGAAGACGCACAGCAAGAGTTTACCAGTGCGCTTGAAGCGTTATCAGTTCTGACTCATTTTGATGGCGGCGAGCTAGAAGATGTCTACAATCAGGTCAATGATAAGTACCTCGATAGTGAAAAGGCAGCGGAAGAGGTGCGAGAACGCATTGCAGCCATTGAAGATGTTTCAGATGCTCTATTCGATGAGTGGGAACAAGAGCTAACCCTCTATACTAGCAGTAAATTACGCCGCTCAAGCGAACGAAAAATGAAGGACACGAAAAACTCCTACAATAAAATGTTGCGTGCGATGCATCGAGCTGAGCAGCGCATGACTCCTGTCCTAAATACCTTACGAGATAACACGCTCTACCTGAAGCATAACCTGAATGCCAGTGCGATTGGCTCGCTCCAAGGGGAGTTCCAAGATCTGGAAAAAGACATTGAGTACGCCATTGCTCAAATGAATGACGCGATCAAAGAGTCCGATGCTTTCCTAAAGCAACTTAACAACCGCTGATCGAGCTTCTTTATCACTCGTCGACTAAGCCTCTTAGTCGGCGAGTTCTGAGTCCTTTTCTGGTTACTCCCAATTATTCATAACCAGAGTCACATCTCGTTTGCTCGTTGTATTGACTGAAATTCTCCCCCTGCTATCTATCATGCACACCAAGGTAGTGCCCTCTCCTTCAGGCTTTTAAGTCCCCCACTAACCTGCTCACAGAGCGATCTCGACACCCTCTCAATACGCAACTGCCCCCTTACACCCAAGTGACTTCAAGATGCCGTATTCAGAGCCTTGTCACTGGTTTCAATTCAAGGCAGAGGTGAAGGAAATAGTCATTCTATTTTCAATGCCTCTAACGCAGAAGTTAACGCAGAAGTGATGCCAGTGACAGGCTCCCGAAGGGCGAGTCTGCTTGGGTATAACAAGCTTCATTGCAAACTTCAGCTTTTATTCGCATAAAAAAACCCGAGCCACAATGACTCGGGTTTTCATTATTCTTCGCTGAACGCTCAGTCGTGATTACTTCGCGTTACGCGCTTCACGCTTACGATCGCTTTCCGTTAGGAACTTCTTACGGATGCGGATGCTTTCAGGTGTTACTTCAACTAGCTCGTCGTCATCGATGAACTCAAGTGCTTGCTCAAGTGTCATGATGATTGGTGGCGTAAGTACCTGTGCGTCATCTGTACCAGAAGCACGAACGTTAGTTAGCTGCTTACCTTTCAGTGCGTTTACTGTTAGATCGTTATCACGGCTATGAATACCGATGATCATACCTTCGTAAACTTCTACACCGTGACCAATGAACATGCGACCACGATCTTGCAGGTTGAACAGAGCGTTCGTCAGTGCTTTACCCATACCGTTTGAAATCAGTACGCCGTTAACACGCTGACCAATGTCACCGCCTTTGTGCGGAGCGTAGCGATCGAAAGTATGGTAAAGAAGACCAGAACCTGACGTTAGTGTCATGAATTCCGTTTGGAAACCAATCAAGCCACGAGAAGGCATTTCAAAGTCCATACGCACACGACCTTTACCGTCTGGTGCCATGTCTTTTAGCTCACCTTTACGCAGACCAATGTTCTCCATGATACCGCCTTGGTGCTCTTCTAGAACATCAATCGTTACCGTTTCGAACGGTTCCATTAGCTGACCATCTTCTTCTTTGATGATAACTTCTGGACGAGATACCGCAAGCTCAAAGCCTTCACGACGCATGTTCTCGATCAGGATAGAAAGGTGAAGTTCACCACGGCCTGATACACGGAACTTGTCTGGATCGTCAGTTTGCTCTACGCGAAGTGCTACGTTGTGTACCAATTCTTTCTCTAGACGCTCAAGGATATTACGAGACGTTACGAACTTACCTTCTTTACCCGCAAACGGAGAAGTGTTTACTTGGAACGTCATCGTTACCGTTGGTTCATCAACTGACAGTGCTGGTAGCGCTTCAACATCGCTCTGTGCACAGATAGTGTCAGAGATCTTCAGCTCACCAAGACCTGTAATTGCAATGATGTCACCTGCGTTCGCTTGAGTCACTTCATGACGCTCTAGGCCAAGGTAACCCATCACTGTGCCAACTTTACCGTTACGCGTTTTACCGTCAGAACCCACAACCGTTACTTGCTGGTTTGGCTTCACGCTACCACGTGTAACACGGCCTACACCGATAACACCAACGTATGAGCTGTAATCTAGCTGAGAGATTTGCATCTGAAGTGGGCCATCAACGTCAACCGCTGGTGGTGCGACTTCTTCAACGATAGTTTCGAACAGTGGTTCCATGTCAGAACCCGTCTCGCCTTCTTCTCGTGTCGCCCAACCGTTCAGTGCTGATGCGTAAACCACTTTAAAGTCCAGCTGTTCGTCACTTGCACCTAGATTATCAAATAGGTCAAATACTTGATCCATTACCCAATCAGGGCGCGCACCCGGACGGTCAATCTTGTTGATAACAACGATTGGTTTCAAACCGTGTGCAAACGCTTTTTGCGTTACGAAACGCGTTTGTGGCATTGGGCCGTCAACAGCGTCAACGATAAGTAGTACAGAGTCTACCATCGACATGATACGTTCAACTTCACCACCGAAGTCCGCGTGTCCCGGAGTATCTACGATGTTGATGTGGTAGTCATTCCAGTTAATTGCCGTGTTCTTAGCAAGGATGGTAATACCACGCTCTTTCTCGATGTCGTTCGAGTCCATGACTCGCTCTTCCGCTTCGCCGCGTGACTCAAGAGTACCAGACTGCTGTAGCAGTTTATCAACCAAAGTGGTTTTACCGTGGTCAACGTGCGCGATGATCGCGATATTTCTTAATTTATCAATCTGTGGAGTAGCCATGAAAATTGCTTCACTTTTTCGTAGATAAGAGGCTCGAATGGACGTTTTGCCGCGAGCTTCAAGAATTTGACTAAAAAAACGGCCATAATTTACCAGATTTTCCCAAAATGCCCAGCAATTATGTGATCTATCGCCAAACTGACCCAGTGTTGCTACAAGGCTAGTTGTGAAATCTCGCTTTCGCCACGCCTAAATTGAGGATGTTTTAATCAACTTCCTCCCCTTTCGTACGCCTTACTTTACGCCCCGACATCAACTCAAAATCCCGACTTCGATTATCGAAAAACATGGTGTTATAAAATTGCCTCACACAATATGCATAACAACACACAAGTTTTTACATCACTCGATTGACAAAGCAGAGTTTGGGGTACTTTAATGGGAACAGTTGATTCAAATTGGTGCACAAGAAACTTTATGCACCAAATAAGTGCACCGCAAAGATCATTTTGGTGCAAACAAGGAATTCCGACCGCACCCAATAATGGTAAATCATTGATTTGTAATGATTAAAAATTCTGGCACGGTTCTAGCTTTACTGAGTTCAGCATCGATTAACACGACCATAGATTTAATCAATGCTGGATAGTTAAGATTCAAGCAACACCAAATTCATAACACCGGAGGTTATCCCAGATGTCAGTAGAAAACGTACTATCGCTGATCCAAGAAAACGAAGTGAAATTTGTTGACCTACGCTTTACCGATACAAAAGGTAAAGAGCAGCACATTTCTATCCCTGCTCACCAAATCGACGCAGACTTCTTCGAAGAAGGTAAAATGTTCGATGGTTCTTCAGTTGCTGGCTGGAAAGGCATCAACGAATCAGACATGGTAATGATGCCAGACGCAGCGTCTGCCGTTCTTGACCCATTCACTGAAGATGCAACTCTAAACATTCGTTGTGACATCCTAGAACCTGCAACGATGCAAGGTTATGACCGCGACCCTCGCTCAATCGCAAAACGTGCTGAAGATTACATGCGCTCTACAGGCATCGCTGACACAGTACTTGTTGGCCCAGAGCCAGAGTTCTTCCTGTTTGACGATGTGAAATTCAACACGGACATGTCTGGCTCTTTCTTCAAGATCGACGACATCGAAGCGGTATGGAACACAGGTTCTGACATCGAAGGCGGTAACAAAGGCCACCGTCCTGGTGTTAAAGGCGGTTACTTCCCAGTAGCGCCGGTTGACTCTTCTCAAGACATCCGTAGTGCGATGTGTCTGATCCTTGAAGAAATGGGTCAGGTTGTTGAAGCGCATCACCACGAAGTAGCAACCGCTGGTCAGAACGAAATCGCAACGCGTTTCAACACTCTGACTGAAAAAGCGGACGAAATTCAGGTTTACAAATACGTGGTACACAACGTAGCGCACGCTTTTGGTAAAACGGCAACCTTCATGCCTAAGCCACTTGTAGGCGATAACGGTTCTGGTATGCACGTTCACCAATCTCTAGTGAAAGATGGCGTTAACCTATTTGCTGGTGATAAGTACGGCGGTCTATCTGAGACAGCACTTTACTACATCGGCGGTATCATCAAGCACGCTCGCGCAATCAACGCATTCGCAAACGCATCAACAAACTCATACAAGCGTCTTGTTCCAGGCTTCGAAGCACCAGTTATGCTTGCTTACTCAGCACGTAACCGTTCAGCTTCTATCCGTATCCCAGTGGTACCAAGCCCGAAAGCGCGTCGTATCGAAGTTCGTTTCGGCGATCCAACGGCGAACCCATACCTATGTTTCGCAGCGATGCTAATGGCTGGTCTTGACGGCATTAAGAACAAGATCCACCCAGGTGAAGCAATGGATAAAGACCTGTACGATCTTCCAGCAGAAGAAGCGGCTGAAATCCCAACAGTTGCATACTCTCTGAAAGAAGCTCTAGAGTCTCTAGATGCTGACCGTGAGTTCCTAACATCTGGTGGCGTATTCTCTGACGACTTCGTAACGTCTTACATCGACCTGAAGATGCTAGAAGTTGAAAAAGTAAACATGACAACTCACCCAGTAGAGTTCGAATTGTACTACTCAGTATAAAATTAATCGCGATAGCATTAATTTTGTAACTTGTAATTACGTACAAGCAATAATTTAGGCTCGCCTCGCAGGCGGGCCTTTTTTATGCTTCGTCATTACGTGTATGTTGTAGAATACTGTCACCAAAATTTACCCTTAGCGACAGGCGCTAAGCGCAGTGAAAGTGGAGGTCACAAATGAAATTTCTACTCATGTTGTCTCTTGCAGGAGCCGTTAGCTTGTCCGCTCATGCCAATACCATTTACACATGGACCGATGAGGCTGGTAATATTCATCTCGGCGATGCGCCGATGAATTCAGACGCTAAGTCGATGAAACTGCCCGATCTGGAAGCGGCTGCGCCAGCGCCAGAAGTGCAAAGTACGACTCAGCCAAAAATGACGAAAAAGCCAAAAAAAGAAGAAAAGAAGGTCGTCAAGAAAGAGAAAGAAGAGCTTCCGAAGAAATTGGAACTCACCATGATATCCCCTACCCATGACGAAACCTTGCGCAGCAGTCGCGGCTTTCTATCGATTCAGCTAGAAAGTAACCGTAAGCTGGGTATTGGTGAACAAATTCAACTTTACCTCGACGGTAGCCGCTATGGTGCACCGCAATCCACCTTAAATTGGCAATTGAAAAACATCGACCGTGGCGCCCATACGATCGCAGTGAAAGCGACCCGAAGCGGCAAGGTTATTGCATCGACTAGCCCTATCACGGTGCATTTACATCGTCCTACAGTAAAATAAGCCTACCTCATCATTTATTCAGAGGTTGAGCCGGTATAGAGGCTTTTTCTTCCGGTCCTTATCGGTCATACTGAGGAAGCATTGCACCACATTTGTGCAATGCACCACTATATGACAACGATAAGGACTTCATTGTGAACGATCAGCTGTCTGCGGCAATACTCGATAACATGGTGACAGCCACCCTCATTCTGGATGAGGGGCTGCACATTCGCTTCGCTAATCCTGCCGCCGAGCAGCTCTTTGGCCAAAGTGCCAAGCGCATCATTGATCACCCCCTCTCTCAGTTAATTCAGCATGCGTCACTGGATCTCGCCCTACTGTCTCAACCTTTACAAAGCGGTCAAAGCATCACAGACAGTGATGTCACCTTTGTGGTCGATGGCCGGCCGCTGATGTTGGAAGTGACGGTCAGCCCTCTCTCTTGGCAGAAAGAGCTGATGCTCCTTGTTGAAATGCGAAAAATTGATCAACAACGTCGCCTGACTCAAGAGCTTAACCAACACGCCCAGCAGCAAGCCGCTAAACTGTTAGTACGAGGTTTAGCCCATGAAATTAAAAACCCTTTAGGTGGATTACGTGGCGCGGCGCAACTGCTGGAAAAAATGCTCCCAGAGGCATCACTCAAGGAATACACGCAGATCATCATTGAGCAAGCAGACAGACTGAGAAATCTCGTAGACCGACTGCTAGGGCCACAAAAGCCCGGCACAAAACAGCATGAGAATTTACATTTGGTGTTGGAAAAGGTGCGTCAGCTGGTTGAGTTAGAGGCCGAAAATACCGTAGCGATTGAGCGAGATTATGATCCGAGTCTTCCCGACCTCTATCTTGATGCTGAACAAATCGAACAAGCGATGTTGAATATCGTCAGCAATGCGCGTCAAATCTTAAGCCAACAAGATAACGGTAAAATCATAATTCGCACCAGAACGGTGCATCAAGCCAACATACATGGCCAAAGACATAAGCTGGCTGCTCGCATCGAGGTAATCGATAACGGCCCAGGCATCCCGCCTGAGCTGCAAGATACTCTCTTCTACCCCATGGTCAGTGGTCGCAAAGGGGGCACAGGGCTCGGCCTTTCTATTTCACAGAATCTTATCGATCAACATCATGGAAAAATAGACGTTGAAAGTTGGCCGGGACGCACTGCGTTCACCATTTATCTGCCCATTTAACAATGCAAATCGCTGCGAACAATCGTTGCGAACATAGTACAGAGCAACAAAATAATAAGCGTCGGCTTAGGAACACAATAACAATGAACCGCCACCAGTTTGGCTTTAGCTGCAAGGAATTGAATCATGAGTAAAGGTTACGTATGGGTTGTAGATGACGATAGTTCCATTCGTTGGGTTATCGAAAAAACCCTCTCTTCTGCCAACATTAAATGTGACACTTTTGCCGATGCAGAGAGCGTACTGTTGGCGTTAGAAAGAGAAACGCCGGATGTATTGGTATCAGATATTCGTATGCCTGGCATAGACGGTATTGAGCTACTCAACCGGGTTCACCAACAGCAAGAAGACCTGCCTGTGATCATTATGACGGCGCATTCCGATTTGGATGCGGCGGTCAATGCTTACCAAAAAGGGGCTTTTGAGTACCTACCAAAACCTTTTGACATCGATGAAACACTCACTCTGGTTGAACGCGCCATCGCTCATAACCAAGAGCAAAAGCGTGAGCGTATGCGCCAAGAAGAGCCCGTCGCAGAAACGCCCGAAATCATCGGTGAAGCTCCAGCAATGCAGGAAGTGTTTCGTGCAATAGGTCGCCTCTCACGCTCCTCGATCTCAGTCCTCATCAATGGTGAATCGGGAACCGGTAAAGAGCTGGTCGCCCATGCCTTACATCGCCATAGTCCTCGCGCCAGTAATCCATTTATTGCCCTCAATATGGCTGCGATCCCAAAAGATTTAATCGAGTCAGAGCTGTTTGGTCATGAAAAAGGCGCATTTACGGGCGCAAACAGTGTTCGCCAAGGTCGCTTTGAACAAGCCAATGGCGGCACGCTTTTCCTTGATGAAATCGGCGACATGCCATTAGACATTCAAACGCGACTGTTACGTGTGTTAGCGGATGGGCAATTTTATCGCGTGGGTGGACACTCTCCGATCCAAGTAGACGTCAGAATCGTTGCAGCGACCCACCAAGACCTAGAGCATTTAGTCCACAAAGGCGACTTTCGTGAAGATTTATTCCATCGCCTTAATGTGATTCGAATCCAAATCCCTGCTTTAAGAGAAAGAAAGCAAGATATTGAAAAACTCGCGCAGCACTTTCTGCACCGTGCTGCAGAGGAGTTGGGCGTCGAAGTCAAAAGCTTGCATCAAAGTACCGTCGACATTCTGAACCGTTTAAATTGGCCCGGTAACGTGCGCCAACTTGAGAACATTTGCCGTTGGTTGACCGTCATGGCGAGTGGCAGTGAGGTCCTTCCTGCCGACTTACCAACAGAGTTATTGGAAGAGAAGTCACACAGTCGTTCTAGTCTCGACGAATCATGGCAAGAACACCTCGCCAGTTGGGCGCGTGACGCGCTAAGCTCAGGGGAAAAAGAACTATTAACTTATGCACTTCCAGAATTTGAACGTATACTTTTAGAGACAGCACTTGAGCATACCAATGGGCATAAACAAGACGCTGCAAAACTCTTGGGGTGGGGCCGTAACACCTTGACAAGAAAACTAAAAGAGCTCTATTAATTATTTAGCGATTAACAACGTCACAACAATAAGCACCTTGGTGCTTATTTGATTGCAACGCTTATTTTCACTGCAATTATTGAGCACAAAAAACACTCGCTTGGATTCATTAAAGAAATTAGAATTCGCAGTGCATCATTCAGTAAATAATTAGAGCATGTCAACGACCACAACACAAATTACCCTCAGAAGCGCCGTCATTATTCCTTTTGTGATGATTTTTCTCTTCGCAATCGGCGTGATCGTATTTGTGCAAAAGCAAAGCTACGAAGAAGTGGTCGCAGACATCAGTCAGAAGCAGCTCTCTGCGTTAACTGAAAATGTGAGTAACAGCTTAAGTCACTATTTAAGTGAACCCTTTGAAGCCGGTTTAGCCATAAATCATAGCTTGAGCTACAACCAGCTTTACACGCCTAATGATACAGAAGCCATACAGCACTACCTGCTCGATGCTTTCACCGAACTGTATGATCGCATCCCTCAACTTGATGTTATTGGCTTTGGCTCTGAAGCCGCAGACTACATCGGCTTTCGAAAAGAAGCGGATCTCGACCACACCTTGATGATCCAGGATGATCGCACTGACAGCAAATTGGTCATTTACCGAGGTAGCCAAGTCACTGAAGATATTCGAACCTCGATTGAAGGCTATGATCCTCGAATCCGTCCATGGTACGCCCCCGTTGCGGAGTCACGCACCGCGATGTGGTCTTCGATCTACGCCAATGCCGACGAACGCCAAGAGATCACCCTGTCAGCATTGTCTCCGGTCTATCAAAGCGATGAGTTTGTTGGCGTCATCGTCACCGACATTCGAATTAACACCTTCAATAGCTTCCTCAGTTCATTACAAGAAAAAACCAAAGCCTCCGTATTCATCGTAGATGAAGAGCAGCGCATGGTGGCGCACTCAGGCCAAGGCAGTGTCGTGTCTTGGGGAACCGATCTCTCGGAAAAAGGGCAGCGCCTGTTTGCTTACGAAAGTTCAGATCCCATTATCCGAACCAGTGCGGAGATCGTGAATACTCAAGCTCTTGCCAAAACAGGGGACAAAGAGCACTTTTCGTTTGATGTGAACAATCAACGCTACTTCAGCCTACTTTCCCCTTATCAAGATGAGTTTGGTTTAACTTGGTATATCGGTATTTCCATCTCGGAAGAAGAGCTGCTCGGCCTTATGCCCAAAAGCCAACGAGACAGTTGGATTGCAGGATTGATAGTCAGTTTAGTCGGCGTCGCGTTTACGATTTTGATCTTTAATCGTATCACCCAGCCGATCACCTCGACCGCAACGGCGGCGAAACATCTCGCAAAAGGGGACTGGGACAGCAATATGCCGAGACCAGGCCTTATCTATGAAACCAATCTGCTAGTGCACGCGTTTAACGAAATGGCGAGTAATTTAAGAGCCTCATTTAAAGCACTTCGCAACCAATTGGTGTATGACTCTTTAACTAAGCTTTACAGTCGTGAAGGCCTGATCGATGCCAGTTTACATGCGCAAGATGAGGACATTGGCAGCCTTTATCTGATCGGTGTGAATCGCTTTAGAGATATCAATGACAGTATTGGTCACCACAATGGCGACCAACTGCTAGTAGGCATTTCTGAACGTCTGAAAAGTATTCTCAGTGAAGACTACTTGCTCGCTCGAACGGGTGGCGATGAGTTCGCGGTCTATGCCCCAAGGGTCAATGAACAGCAAGACATCACACTGCTCGTCAGTCGCTTACAACAAATTTTTGCCGCACCTTTTGTCATGGATGACGATAACGTCATTATGAAAGTGTCCATTGGAGTGGTGAGCACCATGCCTGAGCACGACATGGGGCTCTGGTTAAGAAACGGCAGTATCGCTCTTAGCAATGCGAAACAAGACGTCACTGGAGTCAGTTACTACAGCCCAGAGATGGCCAGTGCTTCGAAGTTCCGAACCCAAATGCTGGCTCGCATTCAAGATGGTTTGGACAATAAAGAGTTTGTGCCTTATTACCAACCGATCATCGACCTCAACAGCGGTAAAATCATCGGTGCGGAAGCATTAGCACGCTGGTTAAGTAAGCAAGGCATTGTCTCTCCACTTGACTTCATTCCTATCGCCGAAGATAGCGGCATGATTCAGGACATTGGCCACCATATTTTACGTAAAGCCTGTTATCACGCGGCCAATGCAATACAGACAGGGCTGTGGGAGAGCGATTTCAACTTACATGTGAACGTGTCAGTCCATCAATTATCTCGTCCGGATTTCGTGGGAGAAGTGGAAGGGATCTTAGCGGAAAGTCACCTTTCTCCGAGTAATCTGACCTTAGAAATCACCGAATCCCGCATCGTCGATAGTGCACCAACGACTTTAGATAACATGCACCTGTTACGTAAGCTTGGCGTCAGTATCGCCATTGATGATTTCGGCACAGGTTACTCTTCATTGGCCTACTTGCATTCACTGCCATTCGATTGCCTCAAGATCGACCGCGCCTTTATCGACAAGCTCACGGCGAAAGAGTTAGACAACTCCGTCGTGGCTGCTGTGGTCAATATTACACGCGGTTTTAAGGTCAATTTAGTGGCTGAAGGCGTCGAAACTCAAACCCAGGCCGACTTACTGATCCAGTTAGGTTGTCCGCAAGCACAGGGCTATTTATTCAGCCGTCCCGTGCCTTTTGAGGACTGGCCAACAAATTTGGTTAACATGAAGTAGATTTCAACGGCAATTGCTGTTTTATTGCCCATTTGCTACTGACAGGTTCATCAATCATTTCTTATACTTGTAGCACCTGTCCTCCCCAAAACTTAAATTCTGGATCGAGATAATGATAAATAAAGATTTACCTATTACTGATTTGCACCGCCACCTTGACGGTAACATCCGCTCACAAACCATTTTAGAGCTTGGTCAAAAGTTTGGGGTTGCACTTCCAGCATACGACATCGAGTCGCTAACACCACACGTTCAAATCGTCGAAGCGGAGCCATCTCTTGTTGCTTTCCTATCGAAGCTAGACTGGGGTGTCGCAGTATTGGGTGATCTTGACGCTTGTCGTCGCGTTGCTTACGAAAACGTTGAAGACGCAAAGAACGCACAAATTGATTACGCTGAATTGCGTTTCTCACCATACTACATGGCAATGAAGCACAAACTTCCTGTTGCAGGCGTGGTAGAAGCCGTTATCGATGGTATCGAAGCGGGTGTGCGTGACTTTGGCGTAAAAACGAACCTTATCGGTATCATGAGCCGTACGTTCGGTACTGACGCTTGTCAGCAAGAGCTGGATGCCATTCTGACTCAGAAAGACAAAATTGTTGCCGTTGACCTAGCGGGTGACGAACTGGGTCAGCCGGGTGAGCGCTTTGTTAAGCACTTTGCACAAGTTAAAGATGCTGGCATGAACGTAACGATTCACGCTGGTGAAGCGGCGGGGGCAGAGAGCATGTGGCAAGCGATCCAAGAGCTAGGTGCAACACGTATCGGTCACGGTGTGAAAGCGATTCACGATCCGAAATTGATGGACTACCTTGCAGAACACCGCATCGGTATCGAGTCATGCCTGACGTCGAACTTCCAGACCAGCACGGTCGACTCATTGGCGAATCACCCACTGAAGACGTTCCTTGAGCACGGTGTTCTCGCGTGTATCAACACCGATGACCCAGCGGTAGAAGGCATCGAACTGCCTTACGAATTTGAAGTTGCAGCGCCAGCTGCAGGTCTATCACCAGCTCAAATTCGCCAAGCTCAAGACAATGGTGTTGAAATTGCTTTCCTTTCTGATGCTGAGAAAGCAGCACTACGCGACATGGCAAAAAGCCGCGTTTAATCGCGAACAACATTGATAAAAAATGCCAGCATTTGCTGGCATTTTTTGTTTCGCTCATCGGTGATCAAATCACACGTGAGAACTGCTGCTGACGCGCCTTCGCTCGTAAGTATTTATCGAAACACATACAGATATTACGAATCAATAAACGACCGCGCTTAGTCACAGTGATCGCCGAATCGGTCACTTCCACCAGCTGATCATCAATAAAGGTCTGTAATAGCTCAAGATCTTCCGCAAAGTACTGGTTAAAGTGGACGCCAAAATCACGCTCAATGCCCGACTTATCCAACGTAAAGTTACAGATAAGCTGCTTAATCACTTCACGACGTAGCAAATCATCATTATCTAAAGCGACCCCTTTCCACAAAGCATGGCGCTCTTCATTCACCTGTGCGTAGTACTTTTTCAGCTCTTTTTGGTTCTGAGCATAAGCATCACCGATCATCGAAATCGCCGACACACCGAAACCCACTAAATCACATTCGCCTTGAGTGGTGTAACCTTGGAAGTTACGGTGCAAGACCCCTTCTCGCTGCGCAACCGCCAACTCATCGTCAGGCAAAGCGAAGTGATCCATCCCAATGAACTGATAACCTGACTGGGTCAGTGTCGCAATGGTATCTTGTAAGATCGCCATCTTTTCTTCAGCTTTCGGTAAATCTTCGTCTTTGATTTTACGCTGAGCGGCGAACAGCTGAGGCATATGGGCATAATTAAAAATCGACAAGCGACCCGGTTTCATTGCCAGCACTTGAGAGAGAGTGCTCGCAAACGTCTCTTTAGTCTGTTTTGGCAAACCATAAATCAAGTCTAAGTTTGTCGAACGGAATCCAAGCTCTTTAGCACGTGCCACCATCGCAACAATGAAATCCTCATCTTGCTCTCGGTTGACCAGCTGCTGTACTTCTTTATTGAAGTCTTGCACACCGATACTAAGGCGGTTGAAGCCCTCTTGGCGCAGGTGATCCAACATGGTGAGTTCAATTTCACGAGGGTCAACTTCAATGCTGATTTCAGCATCTGCCGTGAAGGAGAACTCCGCACGCAACAACGTCATTAAACGTGTGATTTGCGACTCTGATAAGAAGGTCGGCGTACCGCCACCAAAATGCAACTGAGTCACTTGACGACCTTGCAATAGTGCCGCTCGCTGGCGAATCTCATGCTCAATCACATCCAAGTATTCATCCGCCTTGTGTGAGTGACGCGTGATCACCTTGTTGCAACCGCAGTAGTAGCAGAGCTTATGACAAAAAGGGATGTGAACATAAAGCGATAAAGGACGATCTGGGTATTGCGTACAAGCCATATCATAATCTGAAATGGTAAAAGCTTCATGAAACTCTAGCGCCGTTGGGTACGACGTATAGCGTGGCCCAGAATAGTTATACTTGTCTAAAACCGCTTGGTCCCAAACAATTTGTTGGCCAGATACTAGGTTCTGATTCGACATTGTGGTACTTCCGTTCAGTGCGTTAACGCGCTATTTTGCCATAGCGAAATAAACATAACGGCGGCGTATGCGCGCTTTTTTAGTTTTCAATCAATAGAAGTGTTAGCGTGATCACGACGGTTCTCTATATTGTAGAACACGCGAAATAACCCGAGTGACACATATCACTCGGGCGACAGGGAAACTAGACCATCTGAATGTTGATCTGGTTATTCAAAGGCTGGATGCTACTGTGCAATGTCTTCAGTTCTTCAATGATGGCATCATTGAGGCGGCTTTCTGCTTTGTGGCGAATCAGATTCTGCTGCATGCGTTCTTTTTTCGCCAACTGCTGGCGGTCTTCACCACGAGCCATATCTTTTACGATATGGAAAAGCTCTGAAATTGCAGGGTACTCTTTATCGAAATCAACGCGCTCATCACCTTGAACATAGTCCATGATGTTATAAACACGAATGCTGATTTCAGATAAATCACACTGACCTTGAATGCCTGCCATACATAAAGTCGCCACATTTTCAAAGATGTTGGCATTGCGCTTCTGTATTGCTAACTTCTGGTGCTGCTGCTGCAATTCCTTTTGCTTCTTGAGTTGGAGCAGAAGGTAACCCGCATAGGACGCTAACCCGAGAATGATCACTCCACCCGCGATGGCTAATAAGGTTACGTTCATTGACTCATTACCCCTTGTAATCGTCCAAGTTGATCTCGTCAAAGTCTGCTAACAGTTCGTCTTCACTGCGTGGACCTGACGAAGGAAGCGTAAAGTCTTCCTCTTCTTCTGGCTCTAGCAAGCCAAGTTGGTTCATCAGTTTCTCGATGCGATCCAGCTTCTCATCCACCTGCTTTTGTAGACCAGCACCCAGCTGCTCACCGGCTTCAAGACGATCCAACAACACATTCAGTTGCGCATCATTCTCTAGCATCTCTAGCTCTTGCTCAGCAGAGAGGCGGCGTTCTTGTTTTGTCTGCTTCTTCACAGGCTCAACAATCAATGGAATTTTCTTTTTACTGCCTAAACGAGGATCGCGCTTTTGACCCCCTTTCGCAGCTTTCTGTTCCATCGCTTCAGAGTTACGGTTACCCGTTTTTAACCCTTTACGTTTCTTTGCTTTTTTACGTAGACGACCCTCAACATCCGACTCAGTGCGGTTACGAGTGACGACAACTTCAGGTGCACCAGCAGCACCTGGCTTTCTTGATTTCTTTGAACGGCTCATTACTGGGCTTTCCTCAGTAAAATTACATCATTACCTATAAATTCGAGTTCGAGCTTATCTCGCTCCGCCAAAAACTGGAATGTCTCACGGCTAAAGAAAATGACGTGAGTAATGTCATTCTTATAGTGCCAAGTCGCAAAAGCGTCGACATCGATCACCATTTTGGTCATCAATCCAATCCAGCCTTTGGGTTTAACCAAATTCAACCATTGCTGCCACACGTTATAAGGATCGTAAAGGTGTTCGATCACTTCCGTGGCAGTAATAAAGTCATACTTGTGCTCTAGCACCGCTTTATCAGGGTGATAGTAGAGATCGTACAACTCCATTTCGTGTCCACGCTCTTGCAACAAGATGGAGAGCGTTGGACCCGGACCACAGCCAAAGTCCAGTCCATGTGACTGTGGTGAGATTCGCTCTGCTAAAGGGTCGGCGATTCTTGAAAGGAATCGACGATAACCCGCATCAGACGGGTCATTTTCATGCAAATCATAGTGCGCTTTTTCTGTAGTGGCATCTAAACGTTGGCTTGGGTCAACAAAGACCAAAGCACATTGGCCACACTGCAAATAGTCACGACGCTTATCGGAAAAATAAGGGTGAGTTTGCTGATGTAAACATAAAGGGCAGGTATGCATAACGACTTCCTTAAACAGGGATGCGAAACATACCAGAAAGTGCGATCAGAGTGGAGGGTTAGTGCACAAAAAAACACCATTTTTGATAAAAAACTGAACAAAAAGAAAAATACCCCAGCCCATAGGGCTGGGGTACTGTCATTGCTCTATAAAGAAATGCGCACTCTAGTGTAAGCCACCCAAGTATTTCGAGAGTATCTCTATATCTTGGTCAGTCAGCTTTTTAGCGATATCTCGCATCATGGCATTCATGTCATTAGCACGAGAACCATCACGAAATTTCATCAGCTGAGACTTAATATAGTCAGCATGTTGACCTGAAACTTTTGGAAACCCAGATAATTGGGTACCATTACCTCTAGGACCATGACAAGCGATACATGCGGTCAACCCACGCTCAGGATCACCCGCAGCATAAAGGACTTTACCGTCCGCCACGACATTCTCGGGCGTCGAGTTATCCGCGATGGGAATCGATGCGTAATACGCAGACAAATCTTGGATATCTTGGTCAGACAGCGGTGCTGCCATCCCACTCATCACAGGATCGTACCTGCCCTGTTTACCGCCGCTTGTCATACCGAGTTTTAGGTCATGCAACTGTTTCTCGATATACTTTGCATGTTGGCCAGCTAGGGATGGATTGACTGCAATCAGACTGTTTCCATCCGAGCCATGGCATGCCGCACAGGTCATTGATTTTGCTTTACCAGCCTCAATATTACCCTGAGCCCATACTGAATAACTGGCGACTAAACTAAAAATTAGCGCTAATTTCTTCATGACATTCCATTATAATTATCAAGCTTCCGGCACCACGTGGTTTGACCCACTCTGGTGGTATATAATACGACCTTATGCCAAGCACGGTTATTATACATTTTTTCACACGAAAGTAATCAATCGACTACATATAACGTCGAGATGGAGTTAACAGTGAACGTAAAAATTCATTATCAAAATACGCATTTCATCACGAGTGCACCTGACATTCGCCACCTACCAGAGGATGAAGGCATTGAAATTGCGTTTGCTGGACGCTCCAATGCAGGCAAGTCGAGTGCACTTAACCGTCTGACGAATCAAAAAAGCTTGGCAAAAACGTCTAAGACACCTGGTCGCACACAATTAATTAACCTTTTTAAGGTAGACGAAGACTGCCATATCGTCGACTTACCGGGGTACGGCTTTGCGCAAGTTCCGGTAGAAATGAAGAACAAATGGCAGAAAAGCCTTGGTGAGTATTTACAAAAGCGTCAATGTCTCAAGGGCTTAGTGGTTCTAATGGACATTCGCCATCCGATGAAAGATCTTGATCAGCAAATGATCTTTTGGGCTATTGATAGCCGTATTCCGGTGCAAGTACTGCTGACGAAAGCGGACAAACTGAAAAGTGGTGCGCGTAAAGCGGCGTTACTGAAGGTGCGTAAGCAAGTCGAAACGTTTGGTGGTGATGTCTCCGTTGATGCTTTCTCATCACTGAAAGGAATTGGTGTTGATCAGCTTCGTGCCAAACTAGACACATGGTTTGCTCCTGCATTTGCTCACTTACTTGAAGAAGAGAGCATTGACGGTGACATCATCGAGGGCGATGCGTCGCCAGAGTAACCCATGCGTATTTTCAGCTCGCAATTCCGCCGTGCTGAATGTGCTTCAACTCTCTTTCGTTCTTAGTTTTCTGAGCGTAGAAGCGAGTTGAAGCGCTACTCTTCTATTTATTCTCATTCCCAACCTTCCCATCGCGTCCATTCCAAGCGCCTGAAAACACACTTTTCCTACGCCCAAAAAATAAAATCCCCGCCGTCCTGGGCAGGGAAATGGGAGAGATATAAATGTAGGTAATTATTGTTATGATCCAAGCATTACTGATCACTGAAACGATTTCAATAGCTCTCACTTTCGAGACCGATGCATCAAAAATAAGAATGACTATATAAACCCATGATTTAACTAGGTTTAACACCCCTTTTGCCTTCACTTACTTTTTTTAAAGAAATAATAACAGTGTGACTGATATAAATTTTCATCATACTAAAGCAACTATTTTTCAATGAGTTACAAATTACTTCATCTCTGTATGATGCATGCCTTAGCGACGGACTCCTTCACAATCTCATTCTCGCTTCAGTTAAGCGTCATCGATGAGGGAGTTGTACTTGCGACTGGAGAATAATAGCGAAGATAAAAATGACAATCACAGTCTCGACAATCAAGTTAAGATCATGATTTTAAATATGAAATTTTATTGACTACACAATAATAGAGGAAGGACAGGATTTTTTCTTTGGCCCAATAAAAAACGCCCCAGTCGAAATCTGACTGGGGCGGCTGAATCAGCCTAATCCAATAACGTGAAACAAAAGGTCTGAAAGATAGAACATCTTACCTCTGTACCCTACGCCAATTAATGTACAACAATTGGTCACAAAAGCAAACCGTTTTTGTAGTTTTTTTTCATTACAGATTTGTTAAATGACATTTTAACCTTCCTGTCGTTATCTTTTTTAAGGCTAAAAAAAAGCCAGCGTTTGTGCGCTGGCTCAACAATTATATCAATTATAGCTCACAAATTGTCTAATGGGCTTGATCCCAGTTATCACCATACCCCGATTCCGCAACCAGTGGGACATTCAACTGTGCCGCAGATTCCATCAATTCCTGTACTTTACTTTCAATTTCGGATAATGATGACTCTTCGACTTCCAATACCAATTCATCGTGCACTTGCATCAGCAATTTCACGCGGCCGGCTCCTTCAGCTTGGATCCATTCATCCACCAGCAACATGGCTTTCTTGATGATATCCGCAGCAGTGCCTTGCATTGGCGCGTTGATCGCGGCGCGCTCTGCGGCTTTACGACGCATACCATTACGTGACTTAATCTCAGGTAAGTGCAAGCGGCGACCAAAAATGGTTTCCACATACCCTTGTGAAGCTGCGGCACTTCTGGTGTCTTCCATGTACTGCATCACACCTGGGTAACGCTCAAAATACGTATCCATGTAAGTCTGTGCTTCACCACGAGGAATACCCAGCTGCTTAGCCAGCCCGAAAGCACTCATGCCATATATCAGGCCGAAGTTAACCGCTTTCGCTCGACGTCGCTGCTCACTTGATACTTCATCAATGCTGACACCCATGATTTCCGCCGCTGTCGCCGCATGGATATCTTTACCTTGTTGGAAAGCATCTAACAGTGCTTTATCACCCGACAAATGCGCCATAATGCGAAGCTCAATCTGAGAGTAATCCACTGCTAGGATTTTCGACCCAGTCGGAGCAACAAACGCCTGACGAATACGGCGACCTTCATCATTTCGAATTGGGATATTCTGTAGGTTTGGATCGGTCGATGACAAACGGCCTGTCGCCGTTACCGCTTGATGATAAGACGTATGCACGCGTCCCGTCGCTGGGTTAATCATCTTAGGAAGCTTGTCTGTGTAAGTCGATTTCAGCTTCGCTAAACCACGGTATTCAAGGATCAGTTTCGGCAGTGGGTAATCCAGAGCTAACTCTTGCAAGACTTCTTCGTTCGTCGATGGCGTGCCCGAAGGGGTTTTCTTGATGACAGGCAAACCCATTTTTTCAAACAAGATCGCTTGTAACTGCTTCGGTGAGTTCATGTTGAACTCTTGTTCAGCAATTTCATACGCTTTCTGCTCAAGCTCATCCAAGCGCGCTGCAATTTCTTGCGACTGCGTACCCAACTTCATGTCATCAATCAGAACACCAGTACGTTCCATACGAGAAAGCACTGGCACCAACGGCATCTCAATCTCTTGATAGATAGCCGTCAGCTTCTCATCTTGAGCGATGTTGTCCGACAAGCGTTGATGTAAGCGCAGAGTCACATCAGCATCTTCAGCTGCGTATGGCGATGCTTGGTCTAAATCAATCTGGTTAAAGGTCAGTTGCTTTTTGCCTTTACCCGCGATCTGTTCGAATGAGATACAGCTGTGTTGCAGGAATCTCAACGCCAAACTGTCCATATCATGTTTACCGCCCACACTGTTGAAGACGTATGAAGCCAGCATAGTGTCGTGAGCGATCCCTTTCATCTCAATACCATAGCGCGCTAATACTGACGCATCGTATTTAAGGTTTTGACCCACTTTGGCTTGCTCCGAGTCTTCAAGTAGCGGTTTTAGCTGTGCTAAGACCCAATCACGTTCTAACTGCTCTGGCGCATCCAAGTAATCGTGAGCCACGGGTACATAAGCGGCTTCGCCTTCCGCCGTCGCAAACGAAACGCCGACTAAGTTCGCCACCATGTAGTCCAAGCTGTCCGTTTCCGTATCGAAGGCAAACAGCTCGGAAGCTTTTAATTTCTCTAGCCATACATTGAATGCGGCTTGATCGAGGATGGTTTCGTATTGGCTTCGATCAATAGAGATCGCGCTCGTATCCATCGATGTTGCTGCAGTATTGCCCGCTCCAGCTGCGGAGCCTGACTGTTCAGCCGCTTCGACAACACCCGAACCGCCTTCGAGCAACTCGTTCAACCAAGATTTAAACGTCAGTTGCCCAAATAATTGGATCAACTCATCTTTATTCGGCGTCTCTTTGACTAAGCTCTCAGGTGCTTGTTCTAACTCAACATCCAACTTAATGGTCGCCAACTCGTAAGACAATATGGCGTTGTCTTTATTGTCGACCAGCTTCTTCGCCATGCTTTTCGAGCCACGGAAACCCAATGGCGCGATGTCATCGAGGTTGTCATACAGGGCCGTTAAACCACCAATGCCTTGTAGCAAGGCTGTGGCGGTTTTGTCACCCACACCTGGTACTCCGGGAATGTTATCGACTTTATCGCCCATCAGCGCAAGATAATCGATGATCAGCTCAGGTGGGATACCAAATTTTTCAACCACGCCTTCACGATCCATCACCACGTTGGTCATGGTGTTAATGAGGGTTACGTTATCATCCACCAGCTGAGCCATATCTTTATCGCCTGTGCTGATCAAAACAGGCATACCTTGCTGTGAGGCTTGATGCGCTAACGTACCAATCACATCATCGGCTTCGACTCCAGGTACGCAGATAAGCGGCAAACCCATCGCACGAATCACGTTGTGCAGAGGCTCAATCTGGCAGCGAAGATCATCCGGCATTGGAGGACGATTCGCCTTGTACTCAGGGTACATATCATCACGGAACGTTTTTCCTTTGGCATCAAAGACCACCGCTATGCGCTCAGACGCAAATTGGCGCATCATGCTTCTCAACATGTTTACTACGCCATAAACCGCATTAGTCGGTATCTCACCGTTGGTCATGGTGCCGGGATAGGCATGAAATGCACGGTAAAGATAAGAAGAACCATCGATCAGAATCAGTGGATTTTCTGGAATATTTGCCATCGTCAAAGGGATCCAAATTAGAATGAAAACTATGAGCTAAGTATTTCACGTCTCTCCCGTGGATGCCACGGGAATCCCATGGAGAGTTCACGCTCTGACAACTCTATCGACCACTTTACGTTCTTCCCCTTAAATCTCCCTCGGTCTAATCGATGCAGGCAACCGTCATGGCGTCGTCATTGGGACGTCATCCACTCATGAATCACGCCTTGTTGATAACATTGTGCGGAATGGGGATGAAATGAGACACTTAGTCCCTTTCTCACCCCACCACCTGTGGATAACTCTGTTTATATTATTTTTAAACACAGGTGATAAGCTGAGATAAAAACCCAAACAATACAACTAAACCATTGATAATAAATAAATTAAAGTCAGATCGTTATTACGATCAATGATCCTTTTACGATCGAGCAATGTGGACAAAGTTTGAGGGGAATTTGATTAGAAAAAGTTCGAGGCATAAAAAAAGCGACATCCTAAAGATGTCGCCTAGCATAAGTTGGTTAAGCTAATTCATTTGAATACATCAGCTTTACCGAAAAGCTATAAATTACACTGGAAGCAATGTGAGCAATGTCGTGTCAAAAAGAAATCGTGCAAGTTCGATTAAGTTCATTTTCCTCACCCTATCCAATGAATCGAATCTGGTAATTCAACGTCCTTGTGAACTTTCCTCATTCCCTAAGACGAAGTTAATAATAATGATTCTCATTTAATCGTCAAGGGCTAAATGAGAAAAAATCTCATTTATTTTTTATTCGCCCGTCACATTGCTTTAGTAAAGTAGATTCTAGACTCAATAAGATCTGGCATTTCTTCAAATTTTTCAATTAGATAACCATTCCTCATCAACAATCTAACCATCGCAGGAAATTGATTACGAGATTTTACTTTTAGCGTTCTATACCCTTGGTTTACAACCCAAGCTTCCTGAAAATCTAATAATTTTTGTGCGACACCCTTACCTCGCGCTTGATTTGATACGCCTCCAAGCCAGCTGTAGAAGGTCATCGTGTCCAATTGATAGCCGATTTTAAAGCCCAATAGCTGTCCATTTTCCTCTGCGACCAAAATCAGATGCTTCGAATCCCCCAAGCGATCTCTCATCCCCTGCTCAGATTCTGCTTGCAATAGTTCAGGGATCGCCCCCATCGCAACCACACATTCAGATAAAGTGCCTTCTCGAATCACTAACGACATAGCCTCTCCAATACCCTTCATTCGTCACACCAAACAGTGTGCCCTCATAAAATTTACCCATAAAAAAAGCTGGCTCAACCAGCTTTTTCATCTCTTATCTTGCCTCGATTTATTCCGTTGGCGCTTTTTCCGCAAGATAAGTCGCGGCTTGAGCATTGTCTTGTGCTAACCACTCCGCCACATCCTTAGCGAAATAAGTCAAGATCCCGTCAGCACCAGCACGTTTGAAGCAGAGTAGCGATTCCAACACCGTCTCTTTTTCCTTCAACCAACCATTTTGGATCGCGGCTTTGTGCATCGCATACTCACCAGACACTTGGTAAGCAAAAGTCGGTACTTGAAGTTCACTCTTCACACGGCGAACGACATCAAGGTATGGCATACCCGGTTTCACCATCACCATATCTGCGCCTTCATTGATGTCCATAGCCACCTCATGAATCGCTTCATCGGTGTTGGCTGGATCCATCTGGTAATTTTTCTTATCGCCGCCTTTTAGATTCGAAGCGGATCCGACCGCGTCACGAAATGGGCCATAATAACTCGATGCATATTTGGCTGAGTACGCCATGATTTGGGTATGCACGTGACCTGCCGCTTCAAGTGCTTCGCGGATTTTACAAATACGTCCGTCCATCATGTCCGAGGGAGCAACGACGTCAGCACCCGCTTCAGCATGAGACAACGCTTGTTTGATTAAGACTTCCGTCGTTTCGTCATTCATCACATAACCATCGTCGTCGATGATGCCATCTTGACCATGAGTGGTGAACGGGTCCAAAGCGACGTCGGTAATGACGCCAATTTCCGGCACGTGCTCTTTCAATGATTTCACAGCACGCTGAACCAGGCCTTCAGGGTTATAAGATTCAGCGGCACACAAGGTTTTCGCATCTTGATTCACAACTGGGAACAGAGCGATAGCAGGTACGCCTAAACGAGCAAGGTACTGCGCTTCTTCCAACATTAGGTCGATCGACAAACGTTCGATACCCGGCATTGAGTCAACCGACTCACGGCGATCTTTCCCCATCAAGATAAACATCGGGTAAATCAAATCACTGACTGAAAGCTGATTTTCTGCCATTAAACGGCGACTGAAATCATGTTTGCGCATACGGCGCATACGACGGAATGGGAATTGCCCTTGAACAGATGCAGACACTCTCTTCTCCTCATCAAATTAGGAAATGCGATGGCAAACTTATCTCGATGTTCTTCGATAGCTCAGAAACCGTATAAGCTGCAAGGTAAAATCATATCACTCTCGGAGTGCGAAACCAGTGTCGCACGATGAAATTGCCAAAAATGACCCTAGGCTCACACTCTCACGATACCGCGTTCAAGGTCTTTAAAGTAAACATCTCTTTTCTTCACCTTCTGCTTCGAAATGAGACCAATGACAAGGGGCTGACTACTGCACCTGAAAGTCACTTGGGTATATACTCCTGCTAGATTAGCCCGTTTAGAGAAGTAACCCCATGATCGATACCCATGCTCACATCTATGCCACAGAATTCGACCAAGACCGTGATGACGTTGTACAACGCGCGCTGTCTCAGGGCATAGAAAAAATTCTCCTTCCTAACATTGACCTAGACTCGATCCAACCGATGTTAGACACCGAAGCCGCTTACCCTGATATCTGTCATGCCATGATGGGATTGCACCCTTGCTATGTCAAAGGTGATGTCAAAGAGACCTTAGCCACCATTCGTGCTTGGTTTGATAAGCGTGACTTTATTGCTGTTGGCGAAATTGGGATCGACCTGTATTGGGATAAAACATTCCAAGCAGAGCAAGAATTTGCATTTAGCGAGCAGCTCTCTTGGGCAAAAGAGTTAAACTTACCTGTCGTCATTCATACAAGAGACTCGATTGATCAAACTCTTGACCTCTTGAGAAAATCTCAAGACGGTTCTCTGTCTGGGGTATTCCACTGCTTTGGTGGCACTGTCGAACAAGCAAAAGCCATCAATGATCTTGGCTTCCATTTAGGTCTTGGCGGCGTCTCCACCTTTAAAAACGGCGGCATGGATAAAGTCATCCCTCACTTAGATCTAAATACCGTGATGTTAGAAACGGACTCTCCTTACCTCGCTCCCGTTCCAAATCGAGGCAAACGTAATGAACCTGCCTATACAAAGTTGGTGGCTCAGCGCGTGGCTGACTTGCGAGAAATGAGTCTAGAAGAAATTACTACCATCACATCTAAAAACGCTAGAGAGTTGTTTTCGTTATAAAAATAACATTGGGTTCGCAATATTTTATGAGAATTAACTAGGCGATTATCTATAAATAAAACATTAACGAACTTTAATGAACAGCGTTTTGTTGATGTGAGACGGATCACGTTCTGTTTGTTGAGTTTATACGCAACAGGAGTACCATACTGCTTCAAATATAAATTATATAAAAGTGAGCGGTAACTATGTGTTGTAATCACAGTATTCACTTACAACGTCAACATCGAACTTTCTGGCAAAAAATCATTGGAGTGAAAGAGGTCTACATTTGCAATAAATGTGGCCACATCATTAAAGTGAAATAAGCTCCACCGATTCGGTGACCAAACGCGCAAGAAAAAAGCGACCCCTCGGGTCGCTTTTTTCGTTTTGCGCTAGGCATACCATCTAATCTTGTTCCATCTCTTCATGTGGCTGCTTACGAGTGTAGAAACGGGCAAAAAACAGCCCCACTTCAAACAACAAGCACATAGGAATTGCTAACAAGGTCTGCGAAATCATATCTGGCGGCGTCAACATCATGCCAACCACAAATGCACCGACAATAATATAAGGGCGTTTTTGCGACAAACTGACAGGTGTCGTCGCACCCGTCCAACACAACAAAATGATGGCAACTGGGACTTCGAAGGCAATGCCAAAGGCTAAAAACAGCGCCAACACAAAATCTAAATAGCTGGCAATATCGGTCGCGAACTCCACACCACCTAAAGAAATTGCGGTAAAGAAACCAAACACCAGAGGAAAAACCACGAAATACGCGAAGGCGACACCACAATAAAACAGCAGTGAACTCGACACCATCAATGGCATGATCAAACGACGCTCATGCTTGTACAAACCAGGGGCAACAAATGCCCAGACTTGGTACAAAATAAATGGCACCGCCACAAAAATGGACGCGATGAGAGTCAATTTCAATGGCGTAAAGAACGGCGACGCAACATCCGTCGCGATCATCGTTGCCCCTTCAGGCAGTCGCTCCACTAACGGTGAAGAGACAAATTCATAAATATCATTGGCAAAATAGACCAAACCAAGAAACACCACTAAGACCGCAACGATGGCGCGCAACAATCGGTTTCTCAGTTCGAGTAAGTGACTGATTAAAGGCTGTGTCTGCTCGGCAGAAGACATGGCAAACCCCTATAACAATGCTCAGCCGTCCCGCTGAGTAAACTAAACAATTAACATTGATCGACCCGTGTACCCACTTCAAGTCGCATCAAGGGCAATGGAGAACAAAGAGAAAAGCGGCAGCCATCAGGCTACCGCTTCATTAGTCGACTTTCTTGTCGGATGTTTTCTCTGGAGCAGCCGGTTCTGTTTCATCCTGCCTCTCTTTGGCATAAGGGCGGGTGACCGATTGTGCAGCTTGCTTAAGCTCATCAACGGACGATTGAAGATCGGCATTGATATCTTCCATCCCCATTTTCTCTGCTTTTCGCAAGTTGTCTTGAAGCTCTTGTATTTTTAGCTCGTGAGACAGTTCGTCTTTCACATTATTTGCCATGCTCTTCGCCGTACCGACAAAGCGCATGACGCTGCGAATCGCATGAGGCAATCGCTCAGGTCCCAGAACCACAAGCCCTACGACAGAGATCAATACCAGTTCCCAAAAACCGATATCAAACACGAGTTACGCCTGCTCTTTGTCTTTTTTGGTCTCAGCAGAAGCTTCCGTTTTCTGCTGCTCTAGTGACTTAGGCTCAAAGTCAGCGTCTTTTTTTTCCGACTCATCATCGTTCATGGCTTTCTTAAAGCCTTTTAACGCGCCACCCAAGTCTCCACCGATACCGCGCAGTTTTTTAGTACCAAATAGCAAAATCACGATCACCGCGATAATTAATAGTTGCCAAACGCTAATACCACCCATGCTTTTTACCTCGGGTTAATTTGTAACAAAGTTTATATCAAGAGTTTAACGTCTATTGACGGTAAGCTCGCCAACTAAGCAACCAAAATGTGACGCCTGCTATAGCGCTGACGGCAGAAAGTTGCTCACAAGCGTTATCAACCAAGATGGCAGAACACACCACTAGGGTTGCTCCGATGCCAAACAGAAACCTGCCCGTCGCTTGTTGGCGCTGGCTTTGACGATAGCCTTGATACAGCTGATCCATTCTTTGGTTCATGGCTTTACCTTGACGTAAACTATCGTAGAGCAGCTCTGGCAACTCTGGCAGTTTTTCTGCCCAAAACGGCGCACGATCTTTAACCGCATTAATCACCGCTTGAGGGCCAACTTGGTTCATCATCCATTCTTCCAAGAACGGCTTCGCCGTTTGCCACAAATCCAATTGCGGGTAGAGCTGTCGACCTAACCCTTCGACATAGAGCAAGGTTTTTTGCAGCAGTACCAGCTGTGGCTGGACTTCCATATTAAAGCGACGCGCTGTATTGAACAGGTTCAACAGCACGTGGCCAAATGAGATTTCACACAGTGGTTTGGCAAAAATTGGCTCACACACAATGCGAATCGCAAATTCAAATTCATCAATATTGGTGTCTGCTGGCACCCAACCTGAATCAACGTGCAACTCCGCCACTCGGCGATAGTCTCGGTTGAAGAAGGCAAGGAAATTCTCCGCTAAATAACGTTTATCTTCACTATTAAGCGTACCAACAATCCCACAATCTAGCCCAATCCATTGCGGATTTTCAGGATGCTCTGGGTTAACAAACACATTACCCGGATGCATGTCTGCATGGAAAAAGCTGTCTCGAAACACCTGCGTGAAGAACACGCTAACGCCACGTTCTGCCAATAACTGCATGTTGGTGCCGTTGGCTTTCAAACCTTCAATATCGGACACTTGAATGCCATAGATGCGCTCAGAAACCATCACGGTTTCATTGCTTAAATCCGGCATTACCTCAGGGACATACAGCTCTTCACTGCCTTCGAAATTACGACGCAGCTGAATCGCATTCGCAGCCTCACGACGCAAGTCCAGCTCATCGAGCAAGGTTTTTTCGTACTCTGAGACCACTTCCATCGGTTTCAAACGACGTGCTTCAGGAAGGGCTTTGGCGACTATACGCGCCATGCGGTGCATCAGTTTTAGATCTGCATCAATCACAGGTCGAATATCTGGTCGAATCACCTTTAAAACGACCTCTCGACCACTCTCTTTCAAACGCGCAGTATGCACCTGTGCGATGGAAGCGGACGCTAACGGCTCAATATCAAAATCCGTGAACCACGTCTCCAGCTCCCCACCTAAGGCTTGCTCCATCTGCTGCTTCGCCAACTTGCCGTCAAACGGCGACACTTGGTCTTGCAGTAGCGCGAGCGGATCTGCGATGTGAGGGGGGAACAGATCGCGACGTGTCGACATCATCTGACCAAACTTGATCCACACCGGACCCAGTTCTTGTAGAGCAAGACGTAAGCGATCACCCAAGGGTTTTTCTGGGTGTTGGTTCTTTATCCAAAATAGGCTTTTACGCATCCAACGCGGTGCACGCGCGAGTTGATGGTTTGGCAGTAATTCATCCAAACCGTATTCAAGGTGCACTTTAAGGATTTGATAGAGGCGTTTTACTTCGCTCGGGGTCATACTTTCTCCACCAATTGATTCAAGCGTCGCTCTAATTGACTGGCAAGACTCTTCACATCATCGACTTGATCGCAGAAGTGCGCGACTTCCAATGGACCGGGGGCGACACGCCACTCTTCGGTCAACACTTGAGCCAGATGGTTTTGGTGTTTGTTCAAGCGAGATTGCAACACACTGCCCACTCCTTTCACGCCCTGCACCACGGTATGAGCGACCACGTCGCCGGTCAAGCGAGAAACCCACTCTTCAATATCGGGCTTACAGTCATTCATTAACTGGGAGAATTTCTGAGCCAGTTGGATATCCCCTTCCAATATCAACTTATCTTGTTTGATCAGCTTCGTGATATTGGATTGGTCACGCAGCTCTGGAAGCACGGACAGATTCAACGACAAATAACAATCAGGCTGATCTTCATAGTTCGCCAACACATCCACCTGTTGGCTAAAAATAAAGGTGAGCGTTTTGTTCAACTCTTTCAAATGAACTTGTATCACTTGCCCTTTCAAGCGCGCTAATCGGCGCACCAATTCAGGGTCGTCGTTTATCAAGGTATTGATGGATGTTTCAATGGCAGCGGTGACCAAGGGATCAAAGGGCATATTCCGAACCTCTGTGTCAGATGCTAAAACTTGTAACCACGGTGCAAAGCAACAATACCGCCCGTTAGGTTGTAATAGGTGGTGTTGTCGAAGCCCGCTTGTTCCATCATACCCTTTAACGTTTCTTGATCAGGGTGCATACGAATCGATTCTGCCAAGTAACGGTAGCTATCTGCATCATTGGCAATCAACTCACCCATCTTAGGTAAGATGTGGAACGAATAGGTGTCGTACACTTTAGATAATGGCTCTAAAACTGGCTTCGAAAATTCCAACACCAGAAGGCGACCGCCCGGCTTCAGCACACGGAACATCGAGCGCAAAGCTTTGTCTTTGTCCGTTACGTTACGTAAACAGAAGCTAATGGTGATGATATCGAAGTAATCATCAGGGAATGGCAACTCTTCTGCGTTCGCTTGAACGTAGTGCACGTTACCCACAATGCCGCTGTCGCGTAGCTTATCGCGACCCACATTCAGCATGGAGTTATTGATGTCCGCAAGGACTACGTGTCCTTTTTCTCCCACAATGCGCGAGAATTTTGCGGTTAAATCGCCCGTACCGCCGCCAAGGTCCAATACGCGCTGACCTGGACGAGCGCCACTGCAATCGATCGTAAATCGTTTCCACAAACGGTGAATACCACCAGACATCAAGTCATTCATGATGTCGTATTTCGCCGCTACCGAGTGGAACACTTCCGCTACTTTTGCCACTTTTTCTTCTTTGGCAACGGTTTCAAAGCCGAAGTGTGTAGTGTCTTTTTTCTCTTCAGTCGAGTGATTTTGCACGCTTGTATCCGTCATTATGATTCCTCTTGGGCAGCAAGATGTACTTTTGGGGTTATATCCCCTTAGACTGCGGGCAATTAGTTTACTTTATCCTCATCGGGATGTCTTTCTACGAATGTGTCCGTTTGTGCTAATTGCGCCAAAGAAGGGGAGATCGGCTTTTTCACTTCAACGCCCAACTGCTTAAAACTTTCCGCTTGGCGAATCACATTGCCACGCCCCGACGCCAACTTATTCATTGCCCCTTGATAGGATTGGTTCGCTTTGTCCAGCGCAGCCCCCATCCCCTCCATGTCATCGATGAACAAACGTAATTTGTCATACAGCTTGCCGGCTCTTTCGGCAATCACCTGCGCATTTTCATTTTGGCGGTCATGACGCCAGAGGTTATCGATTGTACGTAGCGCGACCAATAAGGTGGTTGGGCTGACCAAAATAATGTTTTGCTCCATCGCCTCTTTCACCAGATTCGGCTCGGCTTGGATCGCAACTTGAAAGGCAGGTTCGACAGGAATAAACATCAGGACATAGTCCAAACTGCGGATCCCCTGTAACTGATGATAATCTTTCTGGCTGAGCCCTTTGATATGGTTGCGCACGGCCAGCAAGTGTTCCGATAGCGCAGACGCTCTCTCAGAATCCTCTTCAGCGTGAAAATATCGTTCATACGCCACCAGCGCCATCTTTGAGTCAATCACCACTTGTTTCTCTTGTGGAAGATGCACTACCACGTCGGGCTGATAACGTTTACCTGCGTCATTTTGCAAATTGACTTGGGTGTGATACTCATGTCCTTCACGCAGCCCAGACTCCGCCAACACTCGGGCTAACACCACTTCGCCCCAGTTACCTTGCTGTTTGTTATCGCCTTTTAACGCCGTGGTGAGGTTCACCGCTTCTCGAGTCATTTGCTCGTTCAAGCGCTGTAAATTTTTCAGCTCATGCACTAAGGTATGACGCTCTTTCGCCTCTTGACCAAAGCTGTCGTTCACCTGCTTTTTAAACCCTTCGAGCTGCTCTTTCAGTGGCGATAGCAAAGCGTCCAAACTTTGTTTATTTTGTTGATCCACCTTGGCGGTTTTCTCTTCAAACAATTGATTCGCTAGATGTTCAAATTGCTGCTTCAATCGTTCTTCCGCTTGTTCAAGTAAAGCGACCTTTTCTTGATTCGCTTGATTGACTTGATCAAAGCGTACCTGCTGCTCACGCAAACTCGTCGCTAATTGCGCGTTTTCAGCCTTGGCTTCTGAGAGCTCATCAGCAAACTGGCTACGCTCTGACTTCAACGCATCAAAGTGGCGTAACTTTTCCATGGCTGCCATTAACTTGCCATGCGCTTGTTTGACTTCAAACGCGGCTTTATCTCGGGCTTGATCCAACTCATCCAACTCTTGATGTGCTTCTTCTAATGCCTGTTGTGACTGCGCTAACTGACTTTGATGCAGTTGCTGCTGTGATTCAAGTTGCTGAGAGAGAAGCTGGGTATGAAGCTGATGTTTCTGTTTCATCCACCAGCCCGTCACCACCGCGCTAACCAGCCCACTAGCCGATGCCGCAATCAGCCAAGTTTGATGTTCTAGAATCCATTGCATGATAATGAGTTAACCTAATCGAGAGTTCTGTCTAAATGGTATTTTTATACTGGATAAATGTCCAGTTTGATGCGCATATTTTCCTCGTCTACACTGAGCGACCGTACTCTGTTCGCACCACTATTAAGCAGAAAGATAAGCCTATATGAATGAACGCCGCGCTCTCGGTTTTGGATTAGCCGCCGTATTACTTTGGTCCACCGTTGCGACCGCTTTTAAACTGACATTGGCCGAGTTTACGCCGATACAAATGCTCGCTTTCGCCAGTAGCGTTTCCACGCTGGCGTTGCTTGGCGTCTGTTTTGCGCAAGCGAAACAGCGCCAAATTTTACATACCTTTATGGCAAACCCGCTTTACTACCTCGCACTCGGTCTCATCAACCCTCTGGCGTATTATCTGATCTTATTCAAAGCTTATGATCTGCTTCCTGCCTCACAAGCCCAAGCCATCAACTATAGCTGGGCCATCACGTTGACCTTAATGGCGGCGCTGTTCTTAGGGCAAACCATTCGTCGTCAAGATTGGATCGCCTGTGGCTTCAGTTATTTCGGTGTGATTGTCATTGCCACTCAAGGGGATCTGCTTGGGCTTTCTTTCGAGAGCCCCCTCGGCGTTGGGCTTGCGCTGCTCTCAACTTTGCTATGGGCTAGCTATTGGATTTTAAATACCAAAAATACCGCCGACCCAATCATCGCAGTGCTATTGGGCTTTATGATCGCAACACCGATCGCCATGGGTTTGATGTGGTTTGAAGGGGAGCCATTCGATCACGTGACATGGCAGGGGTGGCTCGCTGTCGCTTATGTCGGGCTGTTCGAAATGGGGCTGACTTTTGTGCTCTGGCTTTCAGCAATGAAACTCACCAACAATACCGCGAGGATCAGCAACCTTATTTTTGCTTCGCCATTTATCTCGTTAATCTTACTGGCTACCATCATCGGGGAAGCCATCCACCCTGCAACGTTAATCGGTTTAGTTTTGATCATCGTTGGTTTGGTGGTTCAACAATTGAACATTCCATCAAAAAAAATGCCGTCAAAGCGAGAGTGAGTAAGAAGTGCCTGCTTATCAAACGGCAACGACATACCTTTAAGCTCGATGCGACTTTAATTTTACCTCCCGTCCAAACTATAAGCCACTGATTGCATTACTTTTGGTGTGGAGTTTGTTCATGGTGTCTGCCAATAAAAACAACAGAATCGCTCAAATCCTCTACACCAACACGACTCTTCAGCAAACGCGGTTGGGTAACTTAGGGCATAACAGAGACATTGAGCCAGCATTCGTCATTGGCAGGTAGATACCCAAATAACCTCGAGATGCTAATCATCTTGAAGTCATGGGGTATGACATAACAAAAAGGAGTGAATCGATGGCATTTGATTATGGATCGATTGATCTAGGGATAAAGAACCCATTTAAGCGAGAAGGAATGATGAGGGCAATACGCGGGGCGATTCAGACCGTCGTCGCCGTTACTTTGCTGCTCTCCGCCTCCAGCACCGTCAAAGAAGAACCCATTTCAGGCTGGATAATGATGGTATTTGGTATGGCAATTCTTGGCGCAGGCATCATTGCTTTAGGCACTGGTATTCATGCAACATTTCGTTATTTTGTCGGTCGAAATCATCCCACATCTCTTGCCCAGAATTGCAGTAAGTCCCAAGCGTCAACCTCTAGAAAAGAGCAAAGCTATGTGGCATACGACGCAAGTCAACTCGAAGAGATGTTATTCGGTCGCAAGAACACCACCTTCCGCGAACCCGCAGGTTTCCTTGCTCGATTGATGCACAGCTTGATGCCTAAATTACTCTTCTTACCCTATCCTTTGCGTAATAAGGCTCAACAACTGTTCGGAGCTTGGGTGAGTACGGTACTGGCGATAGTCTGCTATGCCGTGGTCGCTTTTATCTCTCTTGCGGGGTTTGCAGGAGAAGCGGGCGAAGTCTCTTTTCCCATTTACAGTGCCTTCCTAGCCCTGTTTCTTATCGGCTCTTGGTTCTCTGCAGGTCGGCCTCTCTCGCGCCAATCAGAAAGATCGATTGATGCTTTAAGCGGCGTCAGCCTAACCAAAGTCATCTCTTTATCATTCCTACTTCCAGTAGGGGTAGGTCTCATCGTGGCAAAAGCAATGGAAGCCTTTGCGCTCAATAAAAGTGATATTGACCAGATCATGGCTTCCATTCCCGATCTGCATACAAACAACTACTTAATGGCGATTTTCTTTGGTGCAGTCTGTGTAACCATGATTATTAGCGTGATGTTCAAAAGCCGCGTAAAAGGCATTGACCCTAGAACCGAGGTCTCAGAGCTTAGAGAAAATTGGCAAGAGTCGATCCACCCAAGCGAAGTGTTCATCAACCTAGATAACTTAGTGATGGCCAACCGTCGACGTCATGAAGTGCCCAATCGTGTTTATCGCGATCTCAAACCTAATCTTGAAGAACAAACCAACGACAAAGGGAAGTTTGATGGAGAACTGCTGCAAGAGGTGCAACCACAATTCAAACCCATGAAACTAGGCAGAGGCTTTGAAACCTCCCGCTTACTCGCTCTCGTTACTGGGAACCTATTGTATTTGTTTACATTAAGCCTCACCGTTATGTTGGCGCATCATCTGGTTGAGTTCTACCAGTATGCGGGGGCTTTACCTTGGGAAAACATCACCAACCCTATTGAACACAACACTCTCGAAAACTTGTCTCACTTCGTCTTCACCAGTTTGCACCTTATTTTGGCAATCGTGCTTATTAGTGCCTTCGCCCGCATTCTGATTAATACCACTCATGTGTTTTATGCTGAAATGCAGTTTGAATCATTACTGGTTTATTGCAAATGTGAAGGGACATTCACCGAGTCTAAAATTTCTACTGGTACCGCCATCTACGACTCTACCAGCTCAGAAAACCGCTTGATCCGCAGCAGTATCACACCATGGTTCATCGTGTCTCGAATCATATCGACGACGTTTGCAGACACTGGGCCACGCAATCTTGAACACCCAAGATACATCATGGAAATGCATCAAGATGAGGAAGAGTTGGAAAAACTAAAATCCGATATGCTTGAGTTCTTAACCAATCGGGAATCCATCGCAGCGATCACCAGTGCACAAGATATCGGTAATGCATCGCAAATTCACCAGCTCAATCAACTCTCTCGGGCCTCCCATACTCCGACGGAAACACAGTTAGAGGAGAAAGTTGAAACCAATGAAGAGCACATACTAGAAGACACGACGGCCCCCGAGTAGGGGGACGATACCCATCAAAGGTGAACTTGTTTGGTGACTAGCTCAGCATGCTGCTCGCCATATCACGCCCTTGGCCGCGAATATCATCCACCACAAACGCGCGTCCAGGGGTAATGCCTAGTGCATTCGCGGCTGGGTGCTCTTCCAAGTATTGTTGTTTCTCTTCTTCCTGCTCCATGGTGTCCCACTGCGCATGAATATCACGAGCCAAATAGAGCAGGCAGGCTAAGCGTTTCGCTATTTTCGCTTTACCGGGGCGATTAATATGAACAATAGCATCCGTCATCATTGGAGGAAAACGCCAAGCTTGCGCCAACTTTGACCCAAGTTCGGTCGCATCCGTGTTCAGTACCGCTTGTTGCGCAACAAGAACCCGTTCACCACTTGAGATACGCTGTTCAATTTCAAGTGCCTGATCCGGAACTAAGGCGTGAATCATGAGTTCACCAATGTTGTGTAACACGCCCGTTGTGAATGCTTCACTGGCGTCCACTTGCGCTTGCGGGGCTAACTGTTTCGCAATCATGGCGATCTCAAACGTGTTTGACCAGTACTGGTTCAAGTCGAGCGTGTCTAATTTAGGGAAAGTGGTATAAAGAATGGAAGAGGTCACTAAGGTTCGAATCGCACCGCTCCCCACACGAACGGCCGCTTCGTTTAAATTGGACAAAGGTTTGTTACCCGCAAAATGCGCCGAATTGGCCATCCGCAGCAGTCGAGCACTGAGTACCTGATCCATCGCCAGCTTTTGCGCAAGCTCGTCGAAGTTAAAGTCGTCGCTGTTGACCATCTCTAACAACTCTTGCAGTACACTTTCAATACGGGGCAACTCATTCAAGCGTGAAATCAGCGCATCTTGGCTCATGCTCTACTCCTAATTCGTACGTCGGTGTATCTATTATACCCATTGCCCGGCAACGTAACCACTCGACCAGCACCATTGGAAGTTATAACCGCCTAGCCAGCCAGTGACATCCATCACCTCACCGATAAAGAACAAGCCTTTGTTCTGCTTACACTCCATGGTTTTGGAAGAAAGATAATCGGTGTCCACCCCACCCAAGGTGACTTCCGCAGTACGATAGCCTTCGGTGCCATTAGGAAGGATTGACCAGTTTTCCAATGTGGTGACGATCGCCGTCAGCTCCTTAGGATTAAACTGTTTGAGCGGTTTATCCGAGAGATCTTTGCGCTCAATCAGCACTTCCACTAAACGCTTAGGCAGCACCTTGGCTAACGTATTCTTTAACGTTTGGTTCGGGTGCTTCTCTTGGCTGTTGGCTAATAGCTCAGCAACATCCGCTTCTGGGACCAGATTGATGGTCACGGGCTGGCCTGCGCGCCAGAATGACGAAATTTGTAAGACCGCCGGCCCAGACAAGCCACGGTGCGTAAACAGCAGCGCTTCTTTAAACACAGTACCATCTTCGGCAGTGATTTCTGACGGTACCGCGATGCCTGATAGCTCAGAGAAGTCTTCTTTGTCTTGCTTATGTAACGTAAACGGCACCAAACCAGCTGTGGTTGGAATGATCGGAATGCCAAATTGTTCTGCCACTTTATAGCCAAACGGAGTCGCTCCCAACTTTGGCATCGACAAACCGCCTGTCGCAATCACCAAAGAGTCACACTCGACGGGTTCCGTGCCTGCATGAAGTCGATACCCCGATTCTGTTTTTTCAATCGAATGGACGTCCACCTGATAACGCTGCTGGATGTTTGGCTGGTCACATTCGCTCAAGAGCATCTTCACAATGTCTTTTGCTGAGTCGAGGCAGAATAGCTGTCCATGATCGCGCTCTTCAAAAGCCACGTCGTATTTGTAGATCATCGAGATAAAGTCCCAGTTGGTGTACTGAGCCAGAGCCGATTTTACAAAGTGAGGGTTTTCACACAGGTAATTTTTAGCTGACACATTGTAGTTGGTGAAGTTGCAGCGACCGCCACCTGAAATCAAGATCTTACGACCCGGTTTTTTCGCATGATCCAAGACCAAAACTTTACGCCCACGACGTCCAGCTTCTGCGGCACACATTAATCCTGCGGCACCGGCGCCAATGATCACTACATCAAACTTGTTACTCATGTCTGCTTCTCTACTGCAATAAAAAAGGATGTGCGCAATGCACATCCTTCGATTGTTCTCAGGGGCTATTTTAACGGTAAAGTCGCACAATTACCAAACACAGACTTTCTTTAAGGAAACCAAGAAAATAGATTACAAAATGAACGCCGCCAATAAGGTCACCGCAAGCAGAGCCATGCTCAAAATGAACAATTCCCTAACGCGATCGCACTTTCCAGTAAACAGAGTATCGTGGTGGTGATGATACTCTTTGCTTTTGAGGTAGTGGTAGAGACGCACTTGTTTGGTCACATTCCCATGAGTCGTAAAAAAGCCATTACCATCGACTTGCTGATACAACAAAGGGTGCGCTTCACGCATGATGTAAATAAGAGATCGCAGCGCAGTGAAATACCGCAGCATATTGAATGCGGTGACTGCCATTAACGCGACTAGAATTGTATCTCCATTGATCATCTCTTCCTCCCTACATCTTCATTCATGCTCAGGAAAAGACGATCAATGTCTTATAACACCACCGCTGGGTTGCTATAGCAGCAATTATTCAGCAGCAGGAGCATCCATAATTGAAGATGAACCTTCTTTTGCCAATACGGCTAGGTCTTTATCAATAAAGAACAGCGCTTTGCCATCTTCACCAACAAGATCCAGCTTATCTAAAACACCTTTAAACAACTTCTCTTCTTCGTGCTGCTCTGCCACGTACCACTGTAGGAAGTTAAATGTTGAGTAATCTTGGCTAGTGAAAGCAAAATGCGCCAGTTTATTGATTTTGTCAGTAATCATTCTTTCGTGCTCATAAGTTTCACGGAAGACTTCACCTAAACTCTCGTAATCATGACGAGGCGCTTCGATGGCACCTAAAATTGGCATTGAACCGGTTTCGCTCACGTAAGTGAATAGACGCTGCATATGCTCCATCTCTTCAACTGCGTGGGCACGTAGGAACTCTGCTGCACCTTCGAAACCTTTGTCTTCACACCAAGCACTCATTTGTAAGTATAGATTGGATGAGAAAAATTCTAGGTTAATTTGCTCATTCAGTTGATCGACCATGTGTTGAGAAAGCATGTTGACTCCTAAGTTAGGTGGATAGTTGTTGTACTATTTTTGCACTACTATATCACGGATTATTCGATAACTCTTTTTACTATCAATAACGTAATGAGATCACTTCTGCAAAAAGTATTTAGCTTAACTGCTATGCTTCTATACCCAAGTAACCTCGAAATGCTAGGTTCAGCGAGAGCTGCTTGGTTTGATAGCAAGGCATTGCTTTGAAGATCTAGTGGCTCTAAATCAAGAAGCGATAACACAGCTAGCGAGCCAAGCAGACTCGCCCTTCGGGAGCCTGTCACTGGCTTCACTTCTGCGTTAGAGACATTGAAAATAGAATGACTATTTCCTTCATCTCTGCCTTGAATTGAAACCAGTGACAAGGCTCTGAATACGGCATCTTGAAGTCACTTGGGTATATAAGCCTATCACGTTAGGAGATCCAACAATGAGTTATCAACACATTCTGGTCGCCGTTGACCTTTCCGATGACAGTAAGGTCTTGATCGATAAAGCCGTATCCCTCGCTAAGCCGCTAGAGGCTAAATTGTCTTTCATCCACATAGATGTGAATTACGCTGAGCTTTACACGGGGTTAATCGACCTCAATATGGCCGAAGCGCAAAACAACGCCATGGAAGCCTCCCGAACCCAACTGGCGCATTTCGCCGAATATGCTAACTACCCTGTGGCTTATACCTTAGTCGGTAGCGGTGATCTTAGCATGGAGCTGTGCGACACCATTCGTGAGTATGACATGGATCTCGTGGTGTGTGGGCATCACCAAGACTTCTGGAGTAAGCTGCTGTCTTCCACTCGACAACTGATCAACTGCTCCCCCGTCGATATGCTGGTGATTCCGCTCAAAGAGAGTGATTGAAAGGGAGTGGCAGAGTAAGAAACAGCAACGCCCTCATAAAGAGGGCGCTGAGAGTAATTGAACATCGCGTTAACACGTTCAGTGCACGTGCACCGCGCCTGCTTTGTCTTTGGTCTGTAAAGCTGGTTGGGACATCGCAAGTGAAAGCTTCATCAGCTTTTTCTCGATCTTTTGCTGTTTTTTGAGCAACTTTTGCTGCTTTTTGGCGAGTTTCAGTTGCTGTTTCTGCTGCTTATATTGTTTTTTCAGCGCTTTACGAGCTTTCTTCAGTGACTTTCCATCCGTCAGTGACGTGTCTGAAATAAGAGCTTGTGGTGACGTAGGGTATTCAATTTGAGCGGATTTCAGTGCTAAAGAGGTTTTACTGGCAATGTTGGTCATTCGACCGGCTTCTTTTTCAGTCGACATTAATTTCGCTGCTTCTTGCTGCTTCTTCTGCTTGACGCGATCCACCACACGGCGCACTGCTTCTGATTTTGCCACCGCCTGATTGGTCTCAGGGGAAGGCTCTTTGACCGATGGGAGCGCTTTATCTAAAGCGACAGGACTTTCAACCGCGATCGAGGTTGGTGCTGAGATCGGCGTTTGTACAGCCATCGTGCTGTCAACCAAACTGACTGGCAAGGCTTCAGCCAATAAACCACATTCACGCTGCGCTTCGATCGGCTTGTCCTGACATGATTTCGGTGGAATGGCACTCGGTTTACACAACGTCTCTTTGCTTGCGGAAGCACGAGCACAAGAGCGACACACAAATTTAGGGGCAACTAACAAACGGTGAATCTCACCTAAGTTGCTCGCTATCTGCTTACGGTTCATTTTGCACAAACGTTTTGCCATCACGACGACTCCAACACAACAACGACTACAGGACTACTTCAGCATCAGAATTTTGCTCAGTGAATTATTAATACGAATAATTCGTAGTTAGGTATACCGATTATCGCGCAGTGACGCAAGCACAAAAAAAGCCCGTCAGACGGGCTTTTTCTCGTTCTTCAATCTAAGTCATTGATGCTTTTACATAGACGTCGAAGCGATTTTTTTTGGTCTCAATCGCCATACTTGGTTTTTTGTGATCAAGCCAGTCAGCATAGTCCGGTCTTTTGACCACCACGCGTTTAGACGCCAATGCCATCGCTGGCGTCAGCAGATCGTCTGCATCCGTATCTGCGCCAACCAAAGATTGAAAAACACGCATCTCTTTTTTGACCAAAGCGCTCTTTTTCTTGTTCTCTGGATGAGGGTACATCGGGTCAAGATACACCACGTCAGGTTGAATGAAGTCCGCCTGTGAAGCGAGTTGATGCAGGGCATCATGGCTCGAAGCATGCAGTAAATGCATACGTTCTGAAACCCATCCCCCAATGTCTGGGTCACGCTTGGCGCGTTCTAAGCCATCGTCGAGCAATGCCGCCACCACGGGATGACGCTCCACCATCTGCACATGACAGCCCAGTGATGCCAAGACAAATGCATCACGCCCTAAGCCAGCCGTCGCATCGAGAATATTCGGCGTCGCACCTTTATTCAGCCCCGCAGCTTTAGCAATGGACTGCCCTTTGCCGCCACCAAATTTGCGCCTATGGCCCACCGCTCCGCCGATCAAATCAACGAAAATTGCACCCAATTTTGGCTCATCGACTTTGCGTAGCTCAAGACGCTCTTCCGTCAGTACAAGGGCAAAAGGACTGTCATCTTGATGACTGAGCGACCAGCGTTGCGCCAACGTCTCTAATTGAGATTGACGTTCAGGTTGCTCGCAAATGAGCTGAATAGCAAAAGAGGCGGAATGCGACACCAAAGACTCCCACATAGACTTAAAGATCCGTCATTATCGGAAACGGAAGTAAAAAACAGCAGCGAGTGTACCTTAAGACGCGCTTCGGTTCACTTACTGCGCTTGTTCAGTCATCAGTTCATGCACCAACTCACCCAACGGCTTCGGGTGACCAATGACATATCCCTGACCGTAGTCGACTCCGAGTTCCAGAAGATGGTCAATGATTTGCGTATTTTCGACAAATTCCGCAACCGTCAGCTTGCCCATCTTCTTCGCAATGTCATTGATGGAACGCACCATCAGGCGGTCCATCTCATTGGTATCCATATCACGTACAAATAAACCATCAATTTTCACAATATCGACCGGAAGCTGTTTCAGATAACCAAACGAAGACAGTCCTGAGCCAAAGTCATCCAAGGCGATCAAGCAGCCAAGTTTCTTCACTTGCGTAAAGAAATCCAGCGCCAAGCTCATGTTGCTCATGGCTGCCGTTTCCGTGATCTCCAAACAGAGTTTGTCACAAGGCACGCATGAAGCGGCCAGTCGGGCGAGTAAGAACTCGATGAAAGCTCGATTCCCCATTGAATGCCCCGATAAGTTGATGGAACACATCCCCAACTTTTCTAGCGCTTCTGGATGGCACTCGAACCACTCAAGAGTATGGGTGACAACATGGGTGTCAATCAGGTGGGCCACGTTATAGCGCTCCGAGGCGGGCATAAATATCCCCGGAGAGATGTATTTGTTTTCTGCGTTACGGATCCGCACTAAAATTTCAAAATGCATTTTCGTGTCATCACCCGCGAGGGTCAAAATGCGCTGGGCAAACAGCTCTAAGCGATCATTCGCCAGTGCATGGTGAACCAAACTGACACTTTCCATCTCTTGCTGACGACGCGTCATCTCTTCGTTATCAAAGCTGAATAGATTGTGGCGATTGCGACCTTGCTCTTTCGCCGCATGACAAGCACTGTCGGCTTGTGCGTGTACCATTTGCGGTGAGGTGGCAGTATGGTCAATGACTCGGATACCAATGGAACAAGTCAGGTTGAGCTTGATTTCATCCCAAAGGAAAGGCTGCTCACTGAGTGTAGTGATGATCGATTTCGCCACTGCCGTCGCCCCCACTTCGGTACTGTCTTTCAACAGAATCGCAAACTCATCCCCTCCCATACGAGCCAAAATAGCATGATAAGGCAGCACCTCTTCTAACATGCTGGCACAGAATTGAATGGCTGCATCGCCCGCTTCATGACCTGCGGTATCATTTAGGACTTTAAGCTGATCGAGATCGAGGTATAGCATGGCATGAACGCGGCGATGATTCTCGACCTCTCGCAATGCTTTCTCAAGCTCGACCTCGAATTGGTTGCGGTTGTAGGTGTCTGTCAAACTGTCGTAGCGAGCTTGATATTCGAGCTGCTTGGCCAGCGCTTTGGTATGAGAAATGTCTTCCCCTACGATCAAGATCTGCCCGCTTTCCACCAGTGGACGAATGTTCTCACGCACCCACATTTCACGACCATCGGCATGGCGATATTCAATGTCACGTCGCCATACTCCCTTCATGACAGGGTTGGGCTGCAACAACACCTGACGAGGTATCAGGGCATTCTCGTCACAATAAAAGTCTTGCAAGCGATGTCCGAGCATCTCCATCTGACTCAAACCCAATAACTGCTGCGCAAAGCGGTTCACTTGCTGAATGCGATTGCTGGCATCAAGGGTGATCATCATGACAGGCTGTTGCTCATAGTCATTTCGCAAGCTCGACTCGCGTTGATAGAGTTTGTTTTCCATCATTTTACGCGACGTTATATCACGAGCTTCAAACAAATATTGTTGCTCGCGACCGAGTAATTGCGACAAGGGTTTGAGTGACACTTCAAGCACCAGCGAGCCTTGTTCTTTATTCCAGATTTGGCCTTCGAAAGTTTCAATTTGCTTGTCACTTTTAAGAAAGTAATCAGCGATGGTTTTACGCGTCTCGCTATCCCAATGCTTATGATGCCATAGGGGTTTATCGAGCAGCATTCCATGGTGATACAACAAATCTTGCAGTTGATTGTTGCCCGATTTCAACAGGCCATGGGTGTCTAAAATGCCGATGTATTGCAAGCTTTGGTCAAAGATAGATTCTAAGATCACGCGGCTTTCACGTGCCAACGCTTCACTTTTTCGAATTCGATTGAGGTAGTAGACCAAAAAGGTGATCACGAGAAACGCGATGATAAAAAGGCTGCCAAACACTCGGAGTTCTTGTTCGTAGCGGTCTGCAAAGGACGCAGGTTTATTGAAAAAGACCGAGGCCGATTCGCTTTCCGCACCTAGCCCCCAGCGCACCACCGCTTGATAATCGAGTTTAATTTCAGGCTGACCGACTTCGACCTTAGGCAAGGTGTCAGGTTGCGACAATACCGCCAACATCATTGACGCCGTATCCCGCCCTTGGTTGTAACCGCTTTGGATCACCCCGCCAACCGCGCCGTATCCGATGCCCAGATCATGAACAAGGTAGATTGGCGCTTTGGTCGTTTGGTTGAGCTTACGCCAGTCTTTTTCAACACTGACCAAGCCTTGCTTATCGCGATAATAGGCCCAAAACAGCACCGCTTGACTTGGATCCATTTGAGAAACTTGAGTGATGAGCTCTGCCATATTATCAGGCACAAGGTGGGCGACTTTATTGCGATATTCAGGATGAAGTTCAAGAAACTTATCCACTTGGTCACGCAGCGCCTCGCCTGTCACCGAGTGATCGGTCACTATCCATATCTGCTGCGCTTCCGGCTGTAATCGCTCAATCAAAGAGACATTACTGAGAAGGTCGATATCTTCGGTGATGCCCGTGGCTTTGAGCCCACGATGCAACTCTGGTCGATAGTTATTGATACCCCCAAATATCACGGGAGTCTCGCCCAGCTCGGGCGCTAAACGTTGCATTAACTGCAATGCGATATTGTCACTGACAACAACAGCGTCAAACGACTCTTCTCGGAGTTTGGTTTGATACAAGGAGTACAATTGCTCAAGGAAAGGTTGGCTTTGATTGCGTTTACTGTCGAGATATAACACTCGCGTATTCAGCTCGTGCCCTTCAACCGCTGACGCAAAGCCACGTTGGAACGCATCCGTCCAAAAGAAGCCTTGGTGGTAGGAGTGAACAACCAGTATTTTGGCCGGTTGGGATTGAGCTTGAGCCAATACACTCCACAACGCTAGGACAAAAATAACCGTAAATCGCACTCTCTCACCTATATGACCGCAAAACTATGAAAAACGTCAGCAAAGCATGACTCAACCTACTACTGACTATCATGTTATCACTTCCGAGTATAATATGAACGCTAACCGCTTGATACGAAGTCAATGCGAGGTCTTCTAAGGATACACTATGCACAGCACATTACCGCGCTTGGATGATTTGGATCGCGCCATACTCAAAACCCTCATGGCCGATGCGCGCACCCCTTATGCCGAAATGGCCAAACAGTTCGATGTGAGCCCTGCGACCATCCACGTGCGTATCGAAAAGATGAAAGCGGCGGAAATCATTGAAGGGACAGAAGTCATCGTCAATACCAAAAAACTGGGTTATGACGTGTGTTGTTTTATCGGTATCAATCTGAATGCAGCACGTGACTACCACTCCGCTTTGGAAAAACTCAATGCCCTTGATGAAGTGGTTGAAGCCTACTACACCACTGGAGCCTACAATATCTTCGTGAAACTGATGTGTAAGTCCATTGAAGAGCTGCAGTTTGTGTTGATTGATAAGCTGCAAGCGATCGATGAAGTACAATCCACCGAAACTCTGATTTCATTACAAAATCCGATCAATCGCAACGTCGACCCATAACGTCCTTGCTCATGAGCAACCTTCGACAAGGCATAAACGCAAAAAGGTCGGCATAAGCCGACCTTTTGCGATTCGATATGAGGCGATTAAGCTTCGATACCTGCGTGACGTAGCATCGCATCAACTTGCGGCTCGCGACCACGGAATTGCTTGAACAATGTCATTGGTTCAACACTACCGCCCATCTCTAGGATGTTTTCCAAGAAACGTTGACCTGTCTCTGCATTGAAGATGCCTTCTTCTTCAAACGCTGAGTACGCATCCGCAGACAAGACTTCCGCCCATAGGTAGCTGTAGTAACCTGCACCGTAACCACCGGCAAAGATGTGGCTGAATGCGTGAGGGAAACGACCCCACTCAACCACAGGCAGAACGGCGACGTTCTCTTTCACACGTGCAAGTGTTTCCAGTACCTGTGCGCCCACCTCTGGGTCGTACTCAGTGTGTAGCGTGAAATCGAACAGACCGAACTCAAGCTGACGAAGAATGTGCATCGCTGATTGGAAGTTCTTCGCAGCCAGCATTTTGTCTAGCATCGCTTTTGGCAGTGGCTCGCCTGTCTCGTAATGACCCGAGATAAACGCCAGTGCATCTTCTTCCCAACACCAGTTCTCTAGGAACTGACTTGGTAGCTCAACCGCATCCCAAGGCACACCATTGATGCCGGCAACAGAGCCCGCTTCCACTTGCGTCAGCATGTGATGGATACCGTGACCACACTCATGGAATAACGTCACAACTTCGTTGTGAGTAAACAGCGCTGGCTTATCACCCACTGGCTTAGTGAAGTTACAGATCAGGTATGCCACTGGCGTTTCAATGTCACCATTTTGCGCGCGACGACGACCACGACAGTCATCCATCCATGCACCACCACGCTTGTTTTCACGTGCGTATAGGTCAAGGTAGAAGCTACCGCGTAATGTATCTGTGCTATCAAAAATATCGAAGAAACGTACAGACTCATGCCATACATCCACATCGAAACGCTCTTCAACACGCATGCCAAACACACGTTTTAGCACTTCAAAAAGACCCTCAACCGCTTTCTTTTCTGGGAAGTAAGGGCGTAGCTCTTCATCGGAAATTTCAAATAGGTGCTGTTTCTGCTTCTCACCGTAGTAACCCATGTCCCACAGTTCAAGCTTTTCAACGCCGTAATGCTCTTTCGCAAAAGCACGAACTTCTTCAACTTCGCGCTCGCCTTGGGCTTTCGCTTTGCTCGCTAGGTCATTTAGGAAACCCAGAACCTGAGTTGGTGACTCAGCCATCTTGGTCGCAAGAGAGAGGTCACTGTATGACGCGTAACCCAACAGACGTGATAGCTCATGACGCAGTTTTAACTGCTCGCTGATCACTTCTGTGTTATCCCACTTACCTGCATTAGGACCACGGTCTGAAGCACGTGTAAGGAATGCTTCTTGCAGTTCTTTACGTACTTCTGCGTTATCACAGTAAGTCATCACTGGGATGTAAGATGGCGCATCTAGTGTGATCACATAACCGTCTAAGTCTTTCGCTTCTGCCGCTGCTTTTGCCGCCGCGATCGCTGACTCAGGTAGACCTGCTAGCTCGTTCACATCCGTGATGTGCTTGTGCCAACCCATAGTCGCATCCAGCACGTTGTTAGAGAACTGAGAAGCCAGTTCTGAGGTGCGCTTGCTGATTTCGCCGTAACGCTGCTGCTCATCCGCAGGTAGTGCAATACCCGACAATTTGAAGTCGCGCAGTGCATTGTCGACCGTGCGACGTTGACCTACACTCAGTGCTGCAAACGCTTCGCTGTTTTGGATGCTTTGGTACGCATCAAACAAACCTTTGTGCTGACCCGTCCACGTTTGGTACTCAGAAATCAGTGGTAGGCAGCTTTCGTAAGCGTCACGTAGCGCTTCGCTGTTCACCACCATGTTCATGTTGCCAATCGGTGACCATACACGGTGGAAACGTGATTCCACTTCTTCGATTGGAACAATCACAGAATCCCACGTTGGAGCTGTATCGTCTGCCAGTACCTTTTCGATCGTTGCGCGGCAATCAGCCAACACTTGCTCAATCGCAGGCTTCACATGCTCAGGTTTAATTTGAGAAAACGGAGGTAGATCCGTAAACGTTAGAAGTGGATTAGACATAAGAATTCCTTTTGTTTTCAGGTGCGACACCAGTTTGCCCGCACACTTTGATCTCATCGTAGTACTGGCTGAGAACGGCAGTAGTACTGCCACATGAAACTAAATTGGGACTGAGGGTTCATTATTCAATACTTTTATCTCATAAACACGAGATCCCTATCACAATATCCCTAAATGTCTGAGCGACGCAGTGGAACCTCAATGAGCGTAAACATCGCCATTTCGTCCCCCGAGATGCCAAATATTCTCAGTGTCAGCCCTCTCAGCGGTAGCCGCTCGCCAATGGAGCATGCGATCCGATCGCCAAGATCCAAAGTATGACCTCAACCACTCCCTCCGCGAACGCTGAGTGCTACATCTTGCGCTCACTTGGGTATATAATCGCTAAATCATACCTAATCATATTCACACACTCTGTTAGCGAGTGTTACGAGAGGCAAATTTTGCTCAGTTATCGCCACAGTTTCCACGCTGGCAACCACGCCGACGTGGTCAAACACATTGTCCAAAGCTTGATCTTGGATGCGCTTAAACAGAAAGAGAAGCCCTTTGTTTACCACGATACCCACTCAGGCGTTGGTCGTTACGACTTAACCCATGAGTGGTCGGAAAAAACCGGCGAATATAAACAAGGGATCGCGCGACTTTGGCAGCAATCAGACATTCCTGCGGATATCCAAAGCTACCTTGACGCCATTACCGCGCTCAATAATGGCGATAACTTACGTTACTACCCAGGTTCGCCACGTGTCGCACGTGCCCACCTGCGCGCACAAGATCGCATGGTTTTAACGGAACTTCATCCCAGTGATCACCCTCTATTAGAACAAGAGTTCCATCGCGACCGTCAGGTCAGCATCTATAAAGAAGATGGATTCCAACGCCTGAAAGCGAGCTTGCCACCAAAAGAGCGTCGTGGTTTGGTCTTAATCGACCCGCCTTACGAGCAAGCCAAAGAGTACCGTGATGTGGTGCAAGCGATCTGGCAAAGTCATAAACGCTGGGCAACCGGCATTTACGCGATTTGGTATCCTGTGGTTAACCGTTGCGATATTGAAGACATGATTGAAGGGTTAGAAGGTCTCGGGATTCGTAAAATCCTTCAAATCGAGCTTGGCGTCTCACCCGACACCAATGAGCGAGGCATGACCGCATCAGGCATGATTGTGATCAACCCGCCGTGGAAACTAGAAAGCCAGATGAACGCGATTCTCCCTTTCCTAAAAGAGGCGATCGCACCGGCGACAGGTCACTGGAAAGTCGACTGGATTGTGCCAGAGTAAACAGCTCCCTAGAGACGAGAGTTTGGTCAATCACGTCCTTCACTCGAATGTAATTTGAACGGTTGAGTTCAACCAACCGTTCTCTCATAACTAAGCCTTAACTGGGAACTAGAGGCGAGCCCTCCCCCGACATAATAATGGAGAAAGTAATGGCTACTCATTTTGATTATATCTGTATCGGCGGTGGTAGCGGCGGTATCGCTTCTGCTAACCGCGCAGCAATGTACGGCGCGAAAGTTGCGCTGATTGAAGCTCAAGACCTAGGCGGTACTTGTGTCAACGTTGGCTGTGTTCCTAAGAAAGTCATGTGGCACGGTGCGCAAATCGCAGAGGCGATGAACCTTTACGCTCCTGATTACGGTTTTGATGTAGAAGTAAAAGGCTTCGATTGGGCAAAATTGATTGAAAGCCGTCAAGCTTACATTGGTCGCATCCACCAAGCGTACGACCGTGTACTGGGTAACAACAAAATCAATGTGATTAAAGGCTTTGCTAAGTTTGTTGATGAAAAAACGGTGGAAGTAAATGGTGAGCATTACACGGCCGATCACATCCTGATTGCCGTTGGTGGCCGTCCAACGATCCCGAACATCCCTGGTGCAGAATATGGTATCGACTCGAACGGCTTCTTCGAGCTGAACGAGCAACCAAAACGCGTTGCCGTTGTCGGTGCAGGTTACATTGCTGTTGAGATCGCAGGCGTACTGAGCGCACTGGGCACAGAAACGCACCTGTTCTGCCGTAAAGAGTCACCACTGCGTAGCTTCGACCCAATGATCGTCGAGACATTGGTTGAAGTGATGCAGGCAGAAGGCCCAACACTGCATACTCACTCTGTGCCAAAAGAAGTCGTGAAAGAAGCTGATGGCAGCCTGACCTTGCACCTTGAAAACGGTGAAAGCCAAAATGTTGATCATCTGATCTGGGCGATTGGTCGTCACCCAGCGACAGACGCGATCAACCTAGCGGCAACAGGCGTGGCAACCAATGACGGCGGCTACATCAAAGTTGACGAATTCCAACAAACGAACGTGAATGGCATCTACTGTGTAGGTGACATCATGGAAGGCGGTATCGAGCTTACGCCAGTGGCGGTGAAAGCAGGTCGTCAACTTTCTGAGCGTCTGTTCAACAACAAGCCAAACGCGAAGATGGACTACAACCTTGTTCCAACTGTTGTTTTCAGCCACCCACCAATCGGAACCATCGGCCTCACTGAGCCAGAAGCGATCGCGCAGTACGGTGAAGAGAACATCAAGGTGTACACCTCTGGCTTTACCGCAATGTACACGGCGGTCACTCAGCATCGTCAACCATGTAAGATGAAGCTTGTGTGTGCAGGTGAAGAAGAGACGGTTGTTGGTCTTCACGGCATCGGTTTCACCGTTGATGAAATGATTCAAGGCTTTGGTGTTGCGATGAAGATGGGCGCAACTAAAGCGGACTTCGACTCTGTTGTCGCGATCCACCCAACGGGCTCAGAAGAGTTCGTGACTATGCGTTAATCTGACGTGTATCTGCGTCAACAACATTCTCCTTGAGAATGATTTGGACACCCAATGGCCACCTCAATGAGGTGGCCATTTTTATACTCAGAATCGGAGTGGCAAAGGCTCATGCTTACGCCGTTTGTAAGGTCTTCGACTTATGTTCTTCTGTTGAGCCCTCTGGTGCTACATCACTCGACTCTGAACGCCCAAGATCTTTAATCCAGCGCCCGCTACGGATGCGATAGAACACAGGGATGAGTTTAATCAACTCTTCGAGGATCACCGCGCAATACACGTACTCAACAGGCAGCTTAAAATAGAACGCCAGCAGTAAAGAGAGTGGTACTGCGCCCAACCATTGCGCGCAAAAGTCCAGACCTGTAATAAAACGAGTATCGCCGCCGCTTTTTAGAATTCCGCCCATGGCCGTCATGGTGATCGCCCGCAAGAAAATGCTGACCAACATCAGTGGGAGCAACGTCAATACCGTATTACGCACCTCCTCTCCCGCCGAGTCAAACACCGTCAATACCACTTCTCGCCCCAACCAAAGCAGCAACCCCAATGTTGCACCTAACAGCATCGCGGAGATAATACCCGCACGCACATAGCGATTCACTTGATCGCGCTGGTTTGCCCCAATTTTTTCCCCCACTAACGTCCCCACCGCTGCGGAACATCCCCAGATAAAAGAGCCGATCAACAGCTCAAGAGGAGCAAGAATCGAGATTGCCGCTAATGCAGTACTGCTGATGTTGCCATAGATGGTGTGGTAAGTGACGATACCGCCACTCCAAATCAACTCACCCGCCATGATTGGAAGCATTAAGAGTAAGAAGGGCTTATTTTCCGACCAACGAAAGAAGACACGACATGCCCCAAAAGACAATCGTAACGCTTGCCATCCTTCATTGTTCGGTTTCTCCGCTGCGGCAAACCAACGAATAATGCCTCCGGTGAGCAAAGCGGCACAACAACGTGCGGCCAACGTCGCGTACGCCGCGCCATTGAGCCCCAATTCTGGTGCCCCCCAATGACCAAAAATCAGCACATAGTTGAGCAACACATTGAGCAGCAATTCAAACACAAACAGATACAGCACCACTTTTGGCTGCTGAATGGCGCGGAACCCTGCAGCCCACACCACAGAAAATGCGCTAATGAACAAACTGAAAATGGTGATTTGAATGTAACCACGAGCAAGATCGGCAACATCACGGTTTTCACTCATCCCTTGAGTGATCCCCTCGGCACCAAACCAGACGATAGGCACCGCGATCAGCGCAATCAGCACGCCGTAGCACACCCCTAAATGCATGCTTTTTTGCACGCCCGTTCGATTGTTCGCGCCCCAATATTGGGCAGCAAACACCGCAACAGCGCCACTGACACCAATCACTAAGTTACCGCAAAACCAAAACAGTCTGGAGCCGATCCCAGCCGCCGCAATGGTTTCTGCCCCTAAGCTGGACAGCATCCATGTATCGATAAACCCCATGCTGGCAAACAGCATGGCGTGCAAAGCAATCGGCAATGCAAGCAAGCTGATTTGTTTATAAATACTCATGGGGTTCCTCCGTAATCGTGGGTACTGCTGTGATATTCATTGCTTTTGCATTCCCCACAAAGACAAGGGTAACGCGCTGTAAACATCAAAAGGTGTAAAGGAACGCAGTATACGAAGTGAAATAAAGTGAGATAAACCCGCCAAATTGGATTGATAATTCGTTATGACGAACAATAACTACTTTATCCTGATGTTCTGTTCTAAGCTCTAAAACATGCGCTAAACGCTAGCTAATAGATGTTTTAAACGCTAAGACCGTTCTCAACACTCAGAACTCTTTTCAACGAGACCCTAAATGGAAAAGCACCATAAACGATTTGAGCGCTACCTGCTGTTTAGCGCCGTTGCTCAGCACCTTAGTTTTACTCACGCCGCGACCACTCTGGATATATCTCGCAGTTATTTATCCGAACAAATTGCGCGACTGGAGAAGTCTCTTGGCGTGTCATTATTAATCCGTTCAACGCGCAGTGTTCGGCTAACTCCTGCGGGCGAAGAAGTGCTTGCCAGCATGCAACATATCCAAAGCGAAATCACACAGCTGGAAAGAAGACTGCAAAACAACGATGACCAAATTGCAGGTCAGCTGCGCATTACGGCTCCTGAAATGTTTGCACAGCGCTACCTGTTTAAACTGTGCCAAGCGTTTCGAGACCGACACCCAGAAGTCACCTTTGATATCGATTTAGGTCATCAGCCCGAAGATCTCACGCAAAGTCGATTCGATTTAGCGATTCGAGCCACCAGCCAACCACCAGAGAATATGGTGGCGCAAAAACTGTGCGAGTATCAGCATATTTGTTGCGCTGCCCCCAGTTACCTTGAGCAAAATGGTCATCCAAGTACACCCGATGATCTTGCCGATCACGATTGCCTAGCCGCCCCTTATCTCTCGCAATGGTTATTTCGCCATCAAGGACAAAAGTATCTGGTCAATGTCAGTGGTTCTTTAGTGGCGAATAACCACTTTGCTCTGCTTCAAGCGGCACAAAATGGTATGGGGATCGTACGTCTCCCTGACTATCTAGCCGAGCCCGGAATAAAAGAGGGCCGTTTACGTCCCGTTCTCAGCGAATACTTCCTCAGCAAAAACGACATTCAGCTGATTTACCCGCAGCAAATTAAGCAAAGTGCCAGACTCACCCTATTTGTTCAGTTTCTGAAGCAGGCTTTTGAACACAAGTAGAATTTGCCATCTCGTCCAAAAGTTAAGACCAATCCGACTTGCTTGAGAAAAACCTCCCCAACAAAAACCATAAGAAATATGATAAAACACCCTTTCAAGGACGTTAGGGTGTCTCGCCAAGAGACGTTACATTGCGTAAAAACACCGGTTTTCACGGTACCTTGATGGTCGACTCGAACAATGTAGAGAACAAACGTATGCTTAAATCTGGTGTGTTGGTATTGGCAATGGTCTTACTTTCTGGGTGCTATGACAGCATCACCTTAGACTTCGAAAAAAGCGTGGACAACCCCGAACACGTTGAGAAAGAGATTACCCAAGCCCTTGAAGGGAAAGCATCAATCAGCCAGTTTTACTGGTACAACAATGACCTCACCACCATCAAGCTGCGCACTCACTTTGGGTACTCTTCTGACGAATTGGCTGACCATTTAGAAGCCCAATTTGGCTACCAAGAAAACCCGGTCACTCTCTTAGTGACCATCAATGAAACCCACCCACCCATTCTAGAATCCACCGGCTTCACCGCGCATGAGGTGATCACAGCGAAACTTGCGTGGAGCCAAGCCCAATCCGGCGCTTTCTTCAGTGAGCGTTCTTCCTATGGTCGCAGCAAAACCTTTGTCGACCGTGAATTCTATTGCGGTATCGAGGTTCCCCTAGCAACCCCTATTCCTTCTTTGCATTTGGCTTCACGACATGGCGGAAAACCAAAGACACTCGACAATGCCCCACATCTTGGCATTCGCTTTGAGATCGATAATCAAAAAAGCATTGATGGATTAACGTTAAAAAAGGGCGACTATGAGATCGCCTATTTTGAGGATGAAGAGAAGATATTCTTACTGTTTAAGAACATGGGACGCAAAGATTACCAGTACAGCTCTTTGCCGAAAATTGTCGGTATCAATACCCCGCGTAATACCAGTGACGATGAATGTCGCGAACTGATTTTAGACAATACTGGCAATGATTTATTTGGGGCACTGTTAGAAAGAACCGCCAAAAACAATGTCGCCAACATCAAAATTAATGCGGGTCGCTAGCCATTAAAAAATCACCATCGACTTAAGTAGGTGGTTTAGGGACGAAAATAAAAAGCCCATCTCAAGGATGGGCTTTTTCGTGCATCATTATCGTTTAATTACGACGGCGACGTAACAGCATCGCAACAAAGACGAACGCCGTAAACCAAATTGGCATCGAACCACCACCGGACGAACCACCGCTGCTCGCTGGCGTTGTGGTTGTCGTTGGCTCAGCTGGCTCTGTTGGTTCAGTTGGTTCAGTTGGTTCAGTTGGTTCAGTTGGCTCTGGCTTATCTGTTGCAGGCTCTTCAGTCACTCGAATATCAAGACGACCTGTCGCTGTTGCACCATGCTCATCAGTCACCTTATATAGAATCGCCGTAATCATCGAACTTTCGACAGATGCTGGGGACTGGTAAACCAACTTATTGTTGACGATTTCAGCACTGCCAAATGCAGGGCGATTAATCGAAGTGAGTGTCAGTTTATGGCCGTCATGATCAGTGTCATTATTCAGCACATCCACTTCAACGCTGCCACCTACACCTAACACCAAATTATCAACGGCAGTAACAGGAGCGCTGTTCGCAGTTGTCACTGTCACTCGCTCTTTCGAAACAGCACCATGGACATCCGAAACTGTGACTTCAAAGACCAGTTTTTCATCCATTTTGTTGCTTTGCGGCATCGTCAATTCAATTTTCGCAGCTTGAGCGTCCGTTATCGTGACCGCATTGCCTTCAAGTTGTACCCAAGAATAACTCAACTTGTCGCCATCAAGATCCGAACTGGCGCTCGCATCTATTGTAAATGACTTCCCTGGTAACACCTGAGCGTCACTCGCTGTCACGTTTACGGTCGGCGCACGGTTTTCACCGACAATAGTGAGCGTCACTTTTGCGAGATTCGAGGAAGCTTGCAAAGACTCAGAAACTAAACGGTAGGTAAAGCTATCTTGCCCACGATAGTCAGCATTAGGTGTATAAACATTCTCTGAAATCACACCATGTTTTGGCGGCGATACGATCTTGATTTCGAAGTCATAACCTGGCTGAACGACATCATTAGTCCTCATCGTAAGCGAAAACGGTTTCTTACTATCTACCTCAAAGGAATCATCCACTGCCGTTGCTAGATGACTGACTTGCTTTTCTAACAACAGAGCGAAAGGAACCGTTCCCCCAAGTGGGACTGGTTGTAATCCAGCAGATCCTATATGGCTATTATTACCTAACCAAACATTACGTCTTTCTTTTGCATCAAGGTTAGCAACCGCACTGCTCGAATAATTGAACTCCAAGCTACCACTCGTCGTGCTAAGAACAATGAGCTGTTTTCCGGCTTCAAGCGTCACCGGAGTATCAAAGATGATACGACCACCACGTGTGGTTGTTCCCGTGGCCAAGACTTCTTCCTTTGCGGTATCAAGCACTAGATTACTAAAAATGGCATTAGGAACATCAAAGCGAGACAGTTTGAAATTCACATCCAAGATCCCTGTTCGGCTCGTAAACATAACTAACCCGTCGATATTGGAGCGGTCACCAAGATCTACTTCAAATGCAGCTGTATTGTAGAAAGACTCGTACACAACGTGATCACGCCCTAATTGTGTCACCCACGCCGTTTTATTTGGGTCATCAGTAGCAAGTAGAGAAAAACGAGTCGCCTCATCTGTACTCACAATGTTGCTCAAAGCTAAGCCCGTTTGGAAGCCAGTCATTGCTGATAAACTTGGTACTGAGTTATCAGAAAGTTCCGTTCGACCCAAGGAGCCTGGGAAAACATCTGCAGCATCTGAACGGCCATTTTGAACTCCCAACTCGTCCAAGCCATCTGCCTGCAATATCTGAACTTGCATTGGCTCACTGTAGTTAAACGGATGGTCGACATTGACACTGGTGATCAAGGTACCCGCGCCAGCGAGAGCTGCGTCATACCCCTGCATTGGTCGATTCTCAACATACAAGCGAGAGCCAAACTCTTTTAAGTATGGATCGAGATAAATCAGACCCGCTTCACCCGTATTAAGGGTAACGTCTTGGCTTGTGGTCAATGGCTTAGGTTCTATAAAGCCAGATGCGTGCTTACTCCAAGCCGTCATATTAACTGGGGTCTCACCACCATAAGAGTCCGTCGGTAACATAGCCCACGCACCACCCCCCATCACGCCCCAAGAGCCAATATAGCCTCTCTCATGGTACGAATAGAGATCTGGTAAATTCAGCATTAGATGCCCCAGCTCATGTACAATCACCCCCAGCGTCGATTGATGACGTTGTTGGTAGTCAGCAAAAATACAATAGGAGCTGATCGATTTCCCATCAAGATTTTGAGGTGTATGAGCAAATTTGTGTGGCCAGATAGTATTACCGCTGGTGCCTGCAGCGTAATCACCCCCCGCAAAAATAAACATCACCGACAGTTCGGTTGGATCAATATTTCCATTTTTATCAATATCGTACTCAGATAAATCTAAATAAGGGTCTATCTTTTGGTAAGCTTCAGCAAAAATGTCATTCATTTTTGATGTACAAAAACTGCCTTCGTGACAATTCGGATGGCGTTTATTGAGTGATAGGCTGATCACACCATCATTTGCAGTCCCTTGAGACTCTTTTGCTGGGATAACATGGTACTGGCCAAATGAGTTTTTATTGAAATAGTCGTAAACACTCTTTTTGTTCTTATCGAACACTAAATCGGTGAAGTCATGCTTCATCGTTTCATTCGTGAAAGACAATTCTACAACCAACAACGGCTGCTCAAATGGCGCTTTTTGAACCGACATGCGCGCTTGGTCGTGATGCTGTACTGGGCGCTGTTTAAAAGTACGCGCTCTCGGCTCGACCTCTTGATTTAACACCGAATGAGAAGAAAGAGCACTCAAGCTTGGTCTAACTTTAGAAGCCTTTGGGGCAATGTTATTCGCTGACGCTAGTACTCCTGTAGATTCTAATTTAATCTCAGAGTTATTTTCGACGAACTGAGCATAAAACCATTGGTCACCCTCTAGAATAAGCGTATTACCTTGCTTATCTTCAAACCAAGATAATAGTCGACTACCTTTTAGTTGTACTGATGTTTGGCTGCCATCACCTACATCAACTTGCTGCCACTGAGGCAAAGGCGGTGTCATCGCCAACACGGATGCACTGCCAATGGCCGCCGCAATACCTAACACTAAAGATCGAAACTTCACTTTGTACTCCCTCACATTCTGGCGCTGTCTCGCCGTCACTTCATGCTTCTTTATCAGCCATGCTGAGCAGTGGATTCCACTCATCAACCACACCTGACTATATAAAATTCTGAACAAATAACATTCAATCGAATCATTGTGTCATAAAGCTGTATCAAGTTGTGATCTCTTGCTAGAAAAATCGTATCAATTTATGAACTTCGCCGTGAAGATAAATTTTGGACAAGCTTCAATGGCATTTACAACACCGTGCGCAAAAGGCGCACATTTAAAACGTGTTGATATTCTCATTTGGGAGATTAATTATTTAACTTTTCACGAGATCATTTAAACTAACCCACGAAATAATAATTATGATAACTATCAGTAATAAACGTGCAGTTAGGCATTTCGTCAACGCAAGTGTTTTACAACTTGTTGGATCTTGATGAAGCGGAACAACGCATTCATCTTGCGCAACTTGAAACCTGTCATCCCGCGCTATACCAACAAGTAAAAATACTCCTCGATTCATGCAACGCTGAGCCACTCACTGAGCTTCTAGGGTTTTGTGCCCAACAAGCACTTCAAGACCAAGTCGATCTCAGTGAAATGATGCTAGACAAATACCACCTTACCCATGAATTGGGTCGAGGCGGTATGGGCGTGGTTTACGCAGCAGAAAGAGCCGACAACACCTTCGAGCAAGAGTTAGCGATCAAGTTTATTCAGCCCACCTTAACCAAAATACTAGGGCCGAAAGCGTTATTCGATGAAGCACAACTGTTGGCACGACTGAGTCACCCCAATATCGCCAAAGTCTTTGATGGCGGTGTACACCAAGAGCGCGTCTATATCGTCATGGAGCGTGTAAAGGGCGTGACCCTAAATCGTTACCTTGCTCAACATCTGCCTAGTAAGCAGCAACGATTAGAACTGTTCATTCAGCTTTGCCGAGCGGTCGAACACGCACATCAAAACCAAGTATTACACGCCGATTTAAAGCCTGAAAACGTCTTGGTTGACGATCACCAGCAAATTAAGTTGCTCGACTTCAACTTAACCCAAAAAGCCGCCAACCAGACCAAGTCCGAACATCAATCGCTCATCGCGTTTAGCCAAGACTACGCCAGCCCAGAACAACGAAGAGGCGAATTTCTAACAGCACAAAGTGATGTCTACTCGCTGGCAAAGATTTTAGCGCTACTGTTTCCAGACGATACGGCTCAATCTGAATTAGCACTCATCATCAAAAAAGGCAGTAACATCAATCCCAATCATCGCTATGCCTCCACGGCAGAACTGCGTATGGATATTGAGCACCACCTTGCTTGTCGACCGATTTCATTAAAGTCACATCTTGGTTTTTACCGCTTCCGTAAGCTGATTCAACGCAGACCGATACCCAGCTCATTAGCCACACTGCTGTTGAGCTCTGGGTTTCTATTTTCCGCCATGCTGATTGGTAAGAATCAACAACTAGAGCAAGAAAAGCTCATTGCCGAGAACATGATGTATGAAGTCACTCGTCTTATGTTTCACGGAAAAGGACAGGCTGCGGATGTCATGTCCGTCAACAGTATGCTTGAATTGACGCGTCGTCGCGTCTTATCGAACCCCAATATACCGCCACATATTAAACAGAAAATGCTATTGGCAATGATGACGCCAGTGCCTACGAAACCGACAGCGCAGTGCCAGAGTCCTTCTTGCCCGAATAATCCCGCTCTCCTTTCACCTTCGACTTTGGCCACCAAACAATGAACACATTCACATTACGCCTGATCGGTGCGGCTTTACTTCTGCTATCCCCCTGTATTCACGCCACGCAAACCGGCTATTTTATTGATGCGCCTGTGACCGGTCTGTATTACCAAACCAATTCGGGGTTAAGCGGTTTTACGGATAAGGGGGCTTATCAATACAAAGATGGCGACGTTGTCAGCTTTTATTTAGGTCAGAGTAACCAAGACTTTTTACTGGCTCGATTGTCGACCCAACCCGTCTTAACCCCCAATCATGCATCAACAAAACCTGCACGCAGTATCAACATGACGCGTCTGCTGATGTCACTCGATACCGCCCCAGAAAAACGCAATGAAATTGTTCTGGCATCGCGCTTATTGTCCGACGTAAACGTTCAACGACAACTCAAAAGTATCGATCTGAACTTCTTAGAACAATCCATTGAAACACTAGGGATCCCATTGATTTCAAAAGCTCAAGCGGTTGAACACCTCAGTCAAAGTCACGAATATATTCAAAAGAATTTTGCCTCTCAGGATGTGATCTTCAAACCACTAGGGATTGAATTAATGAACATCATGGTCAAAAAGCGCGATCATTACGGCCGGTTATGCGCTTATGACCTAAAGAAGAAAACCAACCCTAACTACAACCCGCCGATTGGGGAGATCACCTATAAAATCACCCCGACGCAGATCATTCAGATGCCTAGCTTAGGCGATCACTTTCGAGGCTGCCAGCGCACCCATAGAGGGCGAATCACATCGACAATATCGGAAGATTTAGCCAACGTCTCCGAAGCCATCGGTATGATAGGCTGTGCTCAAACCGGCTGTACCCAAAGTGATCTCAATGGCTTCTCTTTAGAAGATTTTAACGATGAGGGCGATCATAAATACCGCTCTTTTGCGATTAACTTTGATCCTCACACTCAGCTGTTGATGGAGAAAGTACAAGGACTGGGACCATCTGAAAAAGTACGCCATAGCAACCGAGCAGAAATGATTTGGTTTACCTACCCAGCCACACACCACCAGCAGATTGCTTACGAAGGCACTTGGCGTCACACCCTCTACCATAGCGAAAGTATCGAACACCAATGTTTGCAGATTCGTCATGGCAAAGTATGGCAAGGGCCACAACAAAGTGAGTGCCCTACACAAGCCAATCACTATCAACAAGACGTCAGTGCTCAGTTTTCAGATATGTGGTGGGTCAACGCGACATCATCTACCGCTGAGTTAGCTCAACTCAATATGATGGTGCGTTGGTATGACGCCGCTCACCAACCACAACTGACCACTTGGGAATACCTTCCTGCTGGCAAGGCATGGGATCAAGGTATTCTCTATCGCTATCAGCATCATAACCTTCGTAGCACACCACAAGGTGAGCAAGTCGATACCTTTCAAATTTCGGAATTTGTCAAAGTGACAGGAGAGTCATCATGACGTCAGAATTATCAATCACAAACATCATCGCGCAATGGCAGGCCGGCGATAAGCTCGCGGAAAGTCAGTTGTACCAGTTTGCGTATTTACAACTTAGAAAAATCGCCCAACAAGAACGCGATCGCAGCGCAGCAAAGTACGGTTCCGATAACCAAGTTCTCTCTGACAGCGTCAGCAGTACAACGGCCTTGATTCATGATGCATACTTAAAATTATCGGGCAGTGATTTTAGCGACATTACCAATCGACGCGATTTCTTCCTAATGGCAGCAAAAGTGATGCGACAGATTCTGATTGATAACGCTCGCTCTCTTCAGGCTCAGAAACGACAACAGGCGACTATAATACCAAACGCCCAACCAGAAAGGTTTGAAGAGCTGATCATTATGGACAAGGCATTGGATCATTTTAGTGTTCGCTACCCTCGCCAATCCAATGCGCTCAAGCTGAAATACCTGATGGGTATGAAGAATCAAGAAATCAGCGAAATGCTCGAGTGCAGTGCGAGCTTGATAGAGAAAGATCTGAAGTTTTCTCGTTGCTGGCTGCAATCACGGATGGCTTAACCCTTCATGCCGCGCCCATATTTGTTTCTCGGTTTTGCCGTCTTCTTTCTGTGTCTTGCAGGGTATACCACTGTTTGCGGTTCAAGTAACCACGAATCAGAACCATATCAGGGGCAAAGCCAGATTCATCCTAATGACCATCAGACAAAAGTCCCGCAGGCAACCCCGCCTCTTTTTTCCGTAGTCATCCATGAGGATGACACAAAAGACACGGATAATATCGACATAAAGACGGGGTCAGACACACCCAGTACCAGCGCGTCTACGCAAACAAACACAGAAAAGACGAGCAGCGGGTCAGGATCGGAGCTTATCGAGCCCGAGACCGTCGTGTCTCCTCTGCAACACGCCGAGTGGGTATCGCTTGATCAGAGTCAGCCCCTACTGGGCAATCAACAAGGCTACGCGTTACCGGTTAAAAACCAAAAACCGCAAATCAATCTAGCGAAACTGAATCAGCTGCAAAATCAAATCTATCAGTGGCATCTCCAACAAGGGGTAGCGGCTTTCTTCCAAGAGCCCGCGTTTAATGTGTTTGAAGACCCAGATGGCGATCCCCTTAGCTATCGTGTCGATCCGTTACCCTCAAACTCAGGGCTGCACGTCAATTACTCTGGTATGATCACGCTCAGTGGCAGACCTCATCATGATAGCAATACGTCGAGCGGTTATACTTTTCGTCTTTCAGCCAAAGATAGCCATCATGGTGACGAGGAATCAGCTTGGGTCAACGTTCAAATCGAACTACCGCTCATTGAAAAACAAGCTCTAGATACCGTCTCTCCACCGCATCCGCTGGAGAACAAAACACTTTATCGTTTGGAAACCCGCGACTCAGCTTCTGGTAATCAGCGCTATGAGGTGGTGTATTGCGAAAGCGTGCGCTTTATGGATGGTAATGTCTATTTTGCCGCCTCAAATTCGCTTACCACTTGCCCTCATGAAAGGGCGCTCAAGCAAGTCGGACGCTATCAAATCTCCCAACAGCAGATCACCATTACTGAGAGCGATATAAAGGCTTTACCACCACAGTATTGGCAGCTGAAGCGGCAATATACCTCTCGGCACCAACTTGGCGTCACCAATTATCTTGTCACTACCTCAACGGGGTCAACATTCGAAACCTATACGATGCAGACGCAGCGCTCTGCTATGGAAGCACGATTGCATATTGTGACAGGGGGAGATATCAACCAACGAGAGTATTTCGACTACTATATTCTCGATGAGAGAAATAAGTATCTTCCAACCACCATTAGCAACTACATTGCTTACCGTGAAGAAGCACAGGAAATCGATTCGGATCTCAATATTTATCATCCAAATCGCCACCTGCATTGTGAACAGTTTAAACGTCATTTTGATTTTCAAGTGATGGCTGGACTTGATATGGGAGGTCAAGTGCTCAAGTCTTCTCAACTGATTGCTCGGCACTGCGATGTATACTCTCCAACGAAAGGAAATCCAACGCAGATCATTTTTGTCGACATGATTTATCCACTATACCAAGAGTTTCAACCGGGCAATATTTACAGCTACATACTCAGACCCCTGCCTGAGTATGCTCATATTTATGAGGAGCTAAAATTAAACTTTATTTATGACCCCGACGCCCAAGAACCTGAAGAGTAATGGCTTTGTGCTTGAGAAAAACCCACATTAGAAGTTCCAAATCGCTTGTAAGCCCGTGGTCATACTCCATGTATCCGCTTCGGGTAACACCGCCGAGCCTTTTTTATGCACAACTTCGGTACATTCACCGTCAACCATCGTCTTGCAATAGCTTAGGTTGACGGTTTCTGAATCCGATTCAAATCGTTTTTCATATCCCATCGAGATAAACCAGCCAAGACTTAACCCTTGCATCACACGATAACTTAATGAACCTTCTAGCCCGGTACGAAAACCGAATGAACTGAAGTTCTGTTCGGGGAATTGCGTGTTGTTCGCTGAGCGCCATAACGGAATACCCGCCGTCACTTTACCGTGAACTTTCCAGTCACTGTCGGAATACAGAGTGCCTGAATCATAAGCGACCCCAACATCTAAAAAGAGATCTGTGGTGGTTTCATCCCAAGTGCCAAGTAGGACTTTATCCGCATCACCGCTGAACGACTTGGTCGCATAACGCTTATAGGTTTGATAGGTCAAAGAAGGTCCACCGACAACACGCCAATGGTCATGCCACTTGTAGTGCAACTGCACATTGGTCGCCCCTTTAACATATTCCGCTTTGTTGGTTTGCGTGACTTTTCCAGCCCAATGCCACTCTTCATCACTACTTTGAGGTGCGACCGTTGCCAAAGCATCGATAGAAAAGTCAAACCTGTCATTAATGTAGTAAAGACCACCGCTATTTAATACTGGGCTCATCACCTGAAGGTCCGACTCGAACCCATGATGATTTTCGCGATGCGATACATTTTCGAGACCTAATGTGAAATAAGAGTAACCGTATTTCTCTGCGGTTAACGCGTCTACTTGTGACTCTTCGGCAAGAGTATGACCCGACACCATGACCATCATAGGCACTAAACCTAACCCAACCCACTGCTTCATTGTTTTTCCTTACGAGCGTTTTTTAAGCAAGCGAGTTTAACGAGACAAGCTTTAATTCCCAACAGCGTTACTGACAAAAAAGACAAAATAAATTTTACGGTTTTTTTTGTCTTTTCCGTACCTTGAAATCCTTTGCCCAGAAACGTAAAACACAGCTCAAATAATAAACTTATGCATAAATGAAACACTGTTTCATTTATTGCGGGCTAGGCACTAAAACGACAACGCGCCACTTAAAACAACTCCAAGCGCGAATTGAACAAGGAATTAGACATGAAACAGATCAGTTTACTGGCAGCGTCAGTGGCCATCGCGCTCACTGGATGTGGCGGCTCGGATAGCTCAGGCTCTACCCCAAATGATGGCAAGCCACCAATTGGTGCTGGCATTGTGATTACCGCGATTGACGGTACGCTACAAAATGCTGCTGTCTATGTAGATAAAATCAAAGATGACGGTCAACTGTGTGAGACCGACACTCAGGTTAAGACGGATGAAAAAGGTCAAGCTGAGCTACCAAGCGAGTTTGCAGGCCTAACCACATGTGTCAAAGCCATTGCTGGGCAAACCGTTGATGAAGATCGTGGTATCGTCAAAACCGGGTTTGACCTCAGCGCAGCGGATCTCAAAGATGGTCTTGTTGTAAGCCCAATGACTCATATGGTTGTTGAACAAATGGCGGCTGACCCAGATCTAAGTAAAGAAGACGCAGAAGCGGCGGTTGTTGAAGCTGTCAACACTTCCGGCTTAGCGGCAACGCCTGAACAAGTCTTTGGTAACTATATTGAAGATACGAGCGATGCTGATGTTGCAGCGACGCTCACCGTCATGGGTGAGACCCTAGTCGATGGTCAAGAAAAGCAGCTTTCAGCACAAGAACAGCTAGAAGTGACATCAAAAGTCTCTGAGCAAGCTGCCGAAGAGATCAAAACCAACCCAACGCTGGATAACTTTGCACCTGTCGTCGATAAAGGTGACAACGGGGTCGTAGTGACACCAAATGAGCGTCCAAACCACGACACTTCACGCCCAGTGGCGGCACAAAGCGTCGATCTCGGTGCTGCAATCACGACGATTGAGCTGGAAGGTCTCTTCAATGACGATAAAGATGGTTCAAATCTGGTTTACTCGGTAGAAACCACCACAGGTCAGCTGAATGGTCTTACTTTCACCAATAACCAGCTTGCAGGTACGCCATCGAAAGCAGGGACTTACGAATATCAACTGTTTGCTACAGATACCGCTGGAGCTCGCTCTTACCCAGTGATCTTTAAGCTCACCGTGACCACTCCAAACCAAGCGCCAACAGTTGACGATACCGTTGTGACGAGTCTACAAGCTGAGCTCGATGCCTTAACGTTGACTCAAGGTGAAGATATCAACCAAAGCGTTTCAGCAACAGGCCTTTTCCAAGATACAGATGGCGATGTATTGACTTACAAAGTGACACACATCGATTCAGGTCTCAGCATTACCCTTAAAGATGACGTGCTAAATATCTTAGGTAAACCCGTCACAGATGGCCAACTGACTCTCACCATCACAGCAAATGATGGCGTCACAGCGACACCCGCGACAGCTAAACTGATGTTAACCATTGCTCCTGCAGCGGTTACGCCAGAACCAACCCCAGAACTCGGCTTTACCGCAGCACACTTTAAAGGTGGTGTATGGCGCACAGGTAGCTTCGACTACGGTGATGCAGAAGTAGGCTTTGCTTCTTTACGTCCTAATGCGGCGAGCAACGGCTATGAGTTCTGTTTTGCAGCGAAAGACGGCGAAACGACGCTATCTCGTTCAAATTGGCCACAACTGCTGGCGGATTTAGAAGCGCAATACACAACCCTTGGTGCAGACGTGATTACGGCAAACGACTGTGTACCAGCCACATTGAACAGTGACGGCACCATTTCTATGGAAGGCGACTCTCCTGACGAAGTGTTCACCGCTAAGATGGTGTATCAGCATGTCACCCAAGATAAAGAGTATCAAATTCTGGTTCACTTTAGCGATGGTGAGCTGTTCTGGTTAGATTCAACTCAAACACCATTTACTCAATTTGGTACTTCGCCAGTTAAAGATGGCTACCACCAGTTGATCTTAGGTGACGATGATACCGGGTATAATGAAATCTTCCCGCTCATGGATGGTTTCAACTACAAAACAACCGCAGGCAGTGCAACAAGCGGGACTTTTGAAGGTTACAACTACGACACATCACTTTGGAGCTGGACCGTAGATTGGAACTTAGCATCGCAAGCCAGCAACAATGATGAGCAAGCAAAAGTCGCAACTGAAGAGACCGACGGTCAAACGGTTACCCGTCTGTACTACCACTACCGCTCGTTTGGCAACCTTTACATCGGTATCGGGGATAACAACAAGCGCCTAGGTTATGATAACTACGGTAATCAAATCCTAAATGGATTGGGCGATCAAGGCTTCTTCTACGTCGCAGGCGAAACGGATAAAGACCTGTTGTCGGTGTATCAAGCTTGGGCGCCAAAACCATCTGTTGCGCCATTGCTCAACACACCGTTATACACGGTCAGTGAAGCTGGGCACTCAGAAATCGATCCAAATAGCTGCGCAACGTACAAACTCGAAGGCGATGATAAAGCAGGTAAGCTGTATTACTTCACTTCAACTGTCGATGCTAGCCAATGCCTTGATAGCTACGCAGGTACGGAATACACCGTGTATGATTACACGATTAAAAATAACACTATCACCGCGACAGGCAGCAACAGTGCCGATGGCGATATGCTGATTACGGTTAACGCAAACCTAGATCAAACCAGTGTTATTAACATCATGTTGCCAAAGTTTGATAGTGATACCGCCGTTGAACTGAGCACTAACAAGCTGGATGTTGAGAAACGTTTGAGCATGACTTCAGCAGCAACATCGAATGAACGTACTACGAAAGCGTATGTAACCGTAGATGGTGAGACACGCCCATTCGCTGTAACACTGCAAATGAAGAGCAAAGCAGATAGCGAAGGCGAAGTGGCCGATGCTGATTTCATCTTTGAACCACTTGATGGTGCAGAAGGACTTTCTTGTTCTTCAATGTACCGTGCGTTTGAAAATGCGATTGTGAATGGTCAAATGCATACTGGCTATAATGGTCAGCCGCTCGAATGTTATGAACAGCACGATGCAACTCATCAAGTCAAAGAAACTTACGTGGACTTCGACTTCAAAACCGCTCATAAACAAGGCGGGGTTTACCACTTTACCCTAGCAGGAAATGATTCAGCATCAATCGCGATGAGCATGACTTATAACGGCGACAGCCAGTAATGATTCATACCCGATTGGCTTAAAACTAAAAACCCCGCAATAGCGGGGTTTTCTTTATTAGGCTACATCACTTCACGCATAACACATTCAATAAAGAGTTCTCTTGCACTTTGGTGATCTTACCGTCTGAGAAGAAACCTTGATTGTTCTTGCCCCAATACGGAAGATGCATCGGCCAGTTGTTACGCTGCATGATGTTAGAATTGAGCAAAGTGCGCCACTGAGAAGCGGTGGCCAACTGCATATCAATCTGGTCACACACCATAGCCGCGCCCTTTGAATCCAATCGATTCCATGCTCGATTGTGCTCCATATAGAACTGGTGTTCGTTATCCAACAGATAAGGCACCACATACAAACGCCCTTTTAACTCCGCTTTCATCCGAATCTCAACGTCAGACTCATCGCCTTTACGAATCTTGCTTTTCGGCATTGGCTTAGGCGTCATCACTTTAGGTTCCATCGATGCCATAGGTTTAGGTGCTAGCGGTTTAGGTGACATTACCTTGGCTGGCGCTTTTTCCATTGTTTTCGCTGGCATCGAATCAGACTTTGTGGTCGGTCGACCCGTTGTCGTTGAAGCGCCCACAGCTCGAATAAAGACATCTTTATAAGCGGGCACACGCTTTAATCGTTTTAAGTCTGAACTGGCTTGATTAAACTCAGAATAAGGACCGATCAAGCAGCGATAACCGCGAGACTCTGGTTTCATCCAGATATCCGTTGTGATTTGCTTGTAAATCGTTTTGGCTTTATTAAGGGACATCGGCTTATTTAAGATGCCGCATTGGATCCAATAATAGTTGCCATCTGGACGTTTTTTGCCCCACACCCCATCACCGATAGGGCAAGTCGGTTCTAAAAGCGGCAACTCATTAGGGGTATTCTGAGTCGCTTGGCAAAGAAAGCCAGAATCTTCTGCGGCTGCTGACCCAGAAGCGAGCAGTCCGAGAGATAAGCTTGCTGCCGCTAGCCAACTCGTAGAGCGGCAAGTTGTAAGGGTGGTTAACGCCGATACCATTTTCATACGCTTCACTCGATAAATAGTCTGTGAAATTGTCCGCGACACCATGTCGAAAAAAGATGAACAAAAAATGATAAGCAAAAAAAGAGCCGTAATTGCTTACGACTCTTAGTTTAGTTAGTTTTTTGAAGATAAATCAATTAGATCGACTTAGCCTTTATAAATTTTGGGATTGAACACATCTCGTAGCCAATCACCTAACAAATTGATCACTAACACCAGTGTCACCAGCACAAAGCCAGGGAAAGCGGTAATCCACCATGCCCCAGAGAAGATGTAGTTGAAACCAATGCTGATCAAAGCACCCAGTGAGGGTTGGTCCACTGGTAAGCCAAGACCAAGGAATGACAGTGCAGCTTCAGACATAATCGCGTTAGCGACCTGAACTGTCGATATCACCAAAATAGGCGACAAGCAGTTAGGCAAAATATGGCGGAACATAATACGCGGTGCTTTAAACCCCATCACACGTGCCGCTTCAACATACTCTTTTTTCTTTTCGGCCAGCACTGAAGCACGAATTGTACGTGCATATTGTGGCCATTCAGCAATACCGATGATTACCACCAGCATGATCACCGCATATTGACTGTAGAAGTCACTGCCGAAGCTGGCCTTAAAGATAGCAGAGACAATGATCGCCACCATCATGGTCGAGAACGACAACTGTACGTCCGCAAAACGCATAAGGAAGCTATCAATACGACCGCCAAAATAGCCTGCTGATAATCCAATGATAATGCCTAAGAATAACTGCAAACCCACGGCCAAAAAGCCAATCGTCAGTGATAAGCGCGAGCCATAAAGAATGGTCGATAAAATATCACGCCCTTGCTCATCGGTCCCTAACACAAAGCGCTCATCGCCCTCTTCCATCCATGACGGTGGAAGCTCTGAGTCCATGATGTCGATGGACGTCAAATCATAGGGATCAGTGGGTGACAATAATGGCGCCGCTAATGCCATCACCAAAAAGGTCATGAAGACGGCGAAGCTGAACATAGCCACTTTGTCACGTAAGAAATAGTACAGAAAATCCGATTGCTTAAAACGCTGCCATGGTGAAAGTGGAGCAGAATTTACGTTACTCATGATTATGCTCCTTTGCCTGTGATATTCACGGTTGGGTTAATGATCCCGTAAAGCAGGTCCACTATGGTATTGGTCACCACGAAGATGAGACCGACGAAGATGACGTAGGCGGTAATTAATGGCGTATCGACACGGTTGATCGCTTCAAGGAATAAGAACCCAGTGCCCGGCCATTGGAAAACCGTCTCCGTTAAAATGGTATAGGCGACCATAGTACCGATTTGCACGCCCCCTACGGTCAGTACAGGTAGCATGGTATTTTTCAGCGCGTGTTGATAATAAATTTTGTTGAGCGCAAGTCCTTTGGCCTTACCAAATTTAATGTATTCCGAGCTCAACACTTCCAACATTTCAGAGCGTACTAATCGAATGAACAATGGCAACATGATCGATGCCAACGAGATACATGGCAGAACCAAATGAGACAAGCCATCTAGCGTAAAGAAGCCCGACTCCCAGCCCAATACATTGGTGGTTTCTCCTCGACCATAAGCGGGGAACCAACCTAGCTCTATCGAGAACACATACATCAGCATGATCGCAGTTAGGAAAACGGGGATTGAAATCCCGACACTACTGAACGCCATCACGACTTTGGTAAAAAAGCTTTTCGGATGTATCGCTGAATACACCCCAAGCGGAATAGAGAGCACAATAATGATCAACGTCGCGCCAAACACCAGCTCTAACGTTGCCACTAACTTATCTAAAATCACTTCAACCGCCGGACGCTTGAAGAAATAGGAGGTGCCTAAGTCCCCCTGAACGGCTGCGCCGACAAAGCGCGCATATTTTGTGACGAAGGGATCATTGAGACCGAGTTCATCGCGTAGCGCTTGACGCTCCGCTTCCGAAACCGATTGACCAACCAGTTCGCGCAACGGGTCACCGAGGTTATCCTGTATGGCAAAGGCCACCAAACTGATCACAAACATCACTATCAGTGCCTGAAATAGGCGCTTGACCAGAAACGAAAACATTCCTTGCCCCTTAACTATCCATAGATTTCAGTCTGCCAAACATTGGCATCTGTCTTCAGTCTGAAAAATGGCACTTAGCCCGACTGAACAAAGCTAAGCACCAAAAAACGGAGCACGGAACCTTCACAGCCCGTGCTCACCTAGCTTATTTCACGACTAGGTCACCGAAGTATGGGAAGTTCATACCGTTCACAATTGGGCCGATCTCCACATTGCCTTTCGCTGCCCATGAAGGGTCTTGCCAGTGCAGTGGTACGAACGCCGCTTCCTTGTAAAGGATTTGTTCTACTTCTTTCAGCATCGCGCTACGCTTGGTCAGATCCGTTTCTGTGTTGGATGCATTCACCAACTGATCGACTTTCGCATTTGAGTAGTAACCACAGTTATATTGGCCTTTACCTGTGTCAGCATTACGAGTCATCGCAAGAAACTCTGTAAAGTTCGCCGAATCTTCCGTATCTGGGTGCCAACCGATCATCATCATGTCAGCTGCACACTTATCAAACTCAGGCCAGTACTGTGCTTTTGGCATGGTTTTCAGGTCAACCTTGATGCCAATCTTAGATAACATGGCGGCACTTGCTTGAGCGATTTTGTCATCGTTCACGTAACGGTTGTTTGGTGCCATCATGGTGAGCGTAAAGCCTTTTTCGTAGCCCGCTTCTTTCATCAGTTGTTTGGCTTTTTTCAGGTCGTAGCGTGGCTCAAGACTCTCGTCGTAACCTGCGTAACCCACAGGGCTTTGCTGCGCAGCTGGTGTCGCTGCACCTTTCATGATTTTCTTAACGATGCCTTCATTGTTGATGGCATGCACGATCGCTTGACGAACACGGACATCTTTCAGCGCAGGGTTACTGTTTTGGTTCATCTGGAAAGTGATCACACGTGTACCTGGCATGGTGTACAGATCCACATTCTTGGCTTTCTTGATACGCTTGTAATCATTCGGTGCCACTGGCGCGATCATATCGACATCACCGGCCAGCAACGCCGCTACGCGAGTCGCATCTTCTTTAATCGGTACCAGAGTAATGTTGTCAACGTTGCCTGGCGATTGCTTATCCCAGTAACCCTCGAAGCGTTCAAACTCAACTTTGATGCCTTGCTCACGAGACTTCACCACATAAGGTCCGGTGCCTGAGATATTCGTTGATGCAAACGAGTTACCGTGCTTCACGATCTCGCCTTTGTCTTTGCCTTCTGCTGTCGTGCCTGAATAGAACTTGCTGTCCATCGGGAAAATGTAAGTCGCGACGTTCTCAATCAGTGGGTAAGTCCCATCGGTCTTGATTTCCACGGTGTAGTCATCAACTTTGGTCAATGACACTAAAGGAGCAAAAATACCTTTAAAGTCAGGAGAGTTTTTCAGGCGTTCAAAAGTCCAGACGACATCGTCTGCTGAAAGTGTGTTACCTGAGTGGAACTTCACGCCTTTACGTAAAGTAAAGCGCATGGTTTCGTTATCTACACGCTTCCATGATTCAGCCAAACGAGGTTCAAATTCCATTTTCTGTGTAAAACGGACCAATGGATCAAATGCCATGTGCGAAAGCTGCATTGTGCCACCAGACAGCTGCTCTTGCGGATCCAGTGATACTGGGTCTGCATCATAAGCGACGGTAATATCTGCTGCGGCAGCGCCAAAGCTTAAGCCTGCTGCCATCAAAGCTAACACCAATTTGCTTTTCATGGTTTTCATTGCATAACTCCTTATGCGGGAATCCAAATCCCTAGTTGTTGTGTTTACTTATTTGTTCAAGCGCAAAGAGACGACCAAACGGCTGGTGTCTTACGCGGTTTTGACTGCTTCACGAAGGCCTGTGAATTCAGGCATCAGTGAAATTAATTGTTGGCTGTACTCATGCTGAGGATCATTAAACAGCTGTTCAGTCGGAGCGACCTCAAGCAACGTGCCCATTTGCATCACACCTACCCGATCACACATCTGTCGAATCACAGGTAAGTCGTGGCTAATAAACAGCATGGTTAAGTTCAATTCGTCTTGTAAGTCTTTTAATAAATTGAGGATCTGCGCTTGAACCGACACATCCAAAGCCGATGTCGGTTCATCACAGATGAGAAGTCGAGGACGAGTGGCTAGTGCACGAGCAATCGAAATGCGCTGACGCTGACCGCCTGAGAACTCATGTGGGTACTTCACTCCCGCCATTCTTCCAAGTCCTACATGGTCGAGAAGATCATGGACAATTTGACGAGTCTCAGTCTCATTGTTGGTCAGTTTGTGGAAACGGATTGGCTCAGCAATGATGTCGAAAATCTTCATTCTCGGGTTCATCGACGTATAAGGATTTTGGAACACCATCTGCATTTGACGACGCAACGGTCGGCGCTCTTTTTCCGACTTGAGCCCTGTTAGATCGATGCCTTCAAACGTCACATGACCTGAGTTAGGCTGATAAAGTCCCGCAATCACACGCGCTATCGTAGACTTACCCGACCCAGACTCTCCGACCAGTCCAAACGTCTCCCCTTCAAAGACTTCAAAACTGACATTGTTGGAGGCTTGGACATATTCGCGGCGACTTTCAAAGAGAGAATCTTTCGTCACAAAGCGTAAATTGACGTTCTCAACATTCAACAGTGGTCCAGTATATTCACGGTGATCTTGGCTTTGCCCTAACCAGTGATTTTTGACATCCAGAGGCTCCATTTCTTGGGCTTCTTCGATGTAACTCACCAAAGGAAAACGATCTAGCTTCGCATCTGAACGAGGCACGGCGGAAATAAGACTGCGCGTATAAGAATGGTCAGGGTCACCTAATACTTTCTTGGTTGGGCCAAATTCCACCAAATCACCACGATACATCACGGCTACGCGGTCGGTAACATTCGATACCACACCCATGTCATGAGTCACCAACATACAGCCGACATTTTTTTGAATACACAGCTCTCGAATCAAGTTCAAGATTTGATCTTGAATCGAAACGTCCAATGCCGTCGTCGGTTCATCTGCAATGATAAGATCCGGCTCACCCGCCAACGCTATGGCAATCACAACACGCTGACGCATGCCGCCTGAAAACTGGTGCGGATATTGTTTAAGACGGTTCTCTGGTTGAGGGATACCCACTTGTTGCATCAGCGACAAAGCTCGTTGATACGCCTCGTCATCAGAAACCTTCATATTGGCATGAATGGTCTCTTTCAATTGCTGCTCAACCGTGAATAACGGATTAAGGGAGGTCATTGGGTCTTGGAAGATAAAGCCAATTTTCGAGCCACGTACACTGCGCATTGCTTCTGGAGATAAACCGGAGATGAGCTCTCCATCTAAATACACGTCCCCTTGTGCAATGCGTCCAGGAGGGCTTAATAGGTCAATAACCGCATTACCAACCGTTGATTTTCCCGCTCCTGACTCACCGACAACGCCGACAATCTCACCACGCTCAATATGAAACGAGAGAGATTTTACCGCCGCATGCACGCCGTGACGTGACGGGTATTCAATACGAAGGTTTTTCACTTCCAATAGTGACATTTCAGACCCCTACTACCATGTCTGCGAGACCAGTAACACTACTAATCTCTTTCTGAATCCATTCCTTTTCAGAACAATACTCTGAAAATCAGCCGTCAAAACAATTTGGCAAAAAACCCACAAAAAATCAACAAACAAAGCATTGATGGCGCATAAAATCGCATTTAAAAACACATTTAAAGAATAGAAATTCAACACCACTCATTTTAATGAAAATTATCAGTTCTAATTTTGTGCTCCATTTAACAGAAAAATTAGCTTAATCCTCTAATTTAGTGGCACAGATCATGCCCAACAATACACCAGACGATATATGTCATTCATTAACAAATTCAAAACAAAACACCAAATTAATAGACTAATATCTATACAAAGGACTAAAAAACAAATGTAAGCAATCATAACAATCGGTAAGCAAGGTCGACAAAATGAGTTTAAATTGTGAACAAGAGGACATTTTCCTGAATTCGTCTTACATTCGTACCTTTTTAAAAAGAATAAACACTTTATGCGGTATTTTTTTTCATGGTCAGTCGCAGTTTTCTGTGTTTTCTACCAGAGAGAACCAGAATATATGTCTTGAGTATCATAAAAGTTAGCGAGCTTAAAATAGGTCATCAAGAACAAAGAAGGGAAGGAAAGTGAGGAAAGGAGAAGGAAAGTCTGACTGACATCGTCACCACTGTAAAAGTCGCAACGTCTAGCCACCAAAACAATAAAGCCTCACGACAAGAGTGGGGCTTTCAAACCATAGCCAGTAGAGAGGGTCGGTGAAGAGGGATTCGATTGGAATCGTACACGATCGGACTTGCGCACAATCGGACTTACGCTCAAGACCCCGACTCGGCGACGCTACCATCACACACAATAAAAATAATACGTATAAAACGAAAAAACCTCGCTAAAAGAGCGAGGCTTTCGAAAGATGGTCGGTGAAGAAGGATTCGATCGGACTTGCGCTCAATCGGACTTGCGCTCAATCGGACTTGCGCTCAAGACCCCGACTCGATGACGCTACCATCACACACAATAA
>JBHOHG010000013.1:147103-147365 GCA_043422575.1 bacterium sp. HQB-39
AACTGATACGTATAAAACGAAAAAACCTCGCTACAAGAGCGAGGCTTTCGAAAGATGGTCGGTGAAGAGGGATTCGATCGGACTTGCGCTCAAGACCCCGACTCGGCGACGCTACCATCACACACAATAAAACTGATACGTATAAAACGAAAAAACCTCGCTACAAGAGCGAGGCTTTCGAAAGATGGTCGGTGAAGAGGGATTCGAACCCCCGACCCTCTGGTCCCAAACCAGATGCGCTACCAAACTGCGCTATTCACCG
>JBHOHG010000014.1:0-68151 GCA_043422575.1 bacterium sp. HQB-39
TACGAACGGATAGTTTGCCTCAGGTGGGTCAATTTTAAATCGACGTTAGTGGGTCATTTTTACATCGGCGCTGACACCGCCACATTCCAAAAAAAACCGCTGTAACTACAGCGGTTTTTTTGTATCTGAAGTTTGCTATCTGGGATTTCAAATTCCTAGTCGTGTGCGACCCCAGCACTCCGCCATATTCCGATAATGTCAACGACCTCAGCTGCTCTAGAGCAACCTCTCTATAGGTAAAGTTTCAGGACGAAATTTAAGGTTTCGAGGCGTCGGGAACGCCTAAAACCGACCGAACCACAACCAAGAACCCAAAGCGCCTTTCTGGTGACTCTTTACTGCCTTAGAGTAAAGTACAAAGAGACACTGGCCCGCTGGTATCAAAGCATATTGATAAAAATTTTACCTTATTGATTAGTATATCCATTTGTAACAGTTTGCAGAGTTCTCAAGCATTTCAACTGTAATCTCACCGAGAACTCGATTCTCTCCAAAACCAAAGAATGATTTTAATATAGAGATTGAATCAAATAATTCATCATTAAAATAGCAATTGAAATCAAAGCTGCTCATATCAACTTTAAATTCTTCTGAGTATTTATAAAGGAACTCTTCGGCATCATCACCATCAATCTTAATATCTTGATAAAGACGAGTTTTTAGGGTTATTTTATGTTTAGGATAACCCGTCTCGTCCTCAATCATGGCATAAATGCGGTTTAACGTGTCCATAAAAATCACCCAATAAACCCTTTTATAATGATAAAGTTAAAGATACACACCAAAGTCCAGCATCAGTGCACTTTCCCCCCCCACTTACACCGAACCAAAAAACATCGTTAAAAGGTGCACCAGCACAATCAACAGAGAGACCAGATAATACTGAATCACCAAACTCGGCATAGACTTCCTTGGATTCGGTGACGTTAACTGTTTTTGTCTACCTGCAATCACCGCTTGGAACAACATCATCACAGTCAAACTCACAAACCAAGTTATCCAAAAGCTACCCGAAGCTAAAGGAAGTACAGCGCAGACAACAAACAATGTTTTATAACTAAAATCGTCGCCATTACTACCGAGGAAAATGAGCAAAGCGAGCGCATATGCAGCAAGGAGGTACCAAATCGAGCCATGTTCAATCAACATCGACTGGTAAGTAATAAATGTCTGAAACCCATAATGAAGTATAACGCTGATAAACACACAAACAGCGAAAAGGTGAAGCTCTTGCAAAACACCACTGTTAGGAGCAATTTTATTTACCTTTAGGTAAAAGCGTTTTCCGACGGTCATCAACACATAAACCATCGAAACCGATCCCAGAACCAACCAATAGTTTTCTCCAAACACCAGCCCCCCCAGACAGATGAGGAAGAAGCTCATTCCCGGACCAAACCTTGTCACTGGTTTTGTGGCTGCTGGATTTGATGCCACTTGCTTTAATGTGCTCACCTGTTTAGCTGTAGTCATCAACAGTAAGAGTGCGCTCACCGCAATAAAAAGGGATTCCGTTATCAAAATCATCATCTCTGTAAGTGAATCAAAAGTGACCAGTTTAACCGTTGGGCAAACGTCGATGACGTGCTACTTTTGCCGCTTCTTACACAGTCTCAATTTAAAGATTTTACGACCAGCACGACTCACGTTTTTGCTGATTAGCACACATGGTTTATTTTAATCTACGCCTCAAAATAAAGCGTCAACAACCGATGATGAAAAACATGAAGTAGAAAGTCGATGTGAATCATCAGCTTAGTTACAGCATTACAAATTACTTAAAAATATTGAAACCTGTCCCATATACCTTCGAATCCTCTGCTAAATTTATATGAGAGCGAACACATAGCATTAAAGAATTTATAAATCGCTCATCTAACGTGATAGGCAGGTGAAACATGATTAAAAATGTAAATTTGGGGACCAAAATAGGGTTCGGTTTTGGGGTGGTTTTATTGCTGCTTTCTATCGTCTTAGGCGTGAGCATTTATGCGCTTAAAACCGCAGATGAAGGTATCGCTGATTATCGAGAACTAGCAAGAGACACCAACCTTGCTGGTCGGCTGCAAGCTCATATGCTGATGATGCGTATGAATGTGAAAGACTTCATCATCACAAAAAGTGATATCGACTTACAGCAATACCGAGATTATGTCAGCACCATGCATGAATTTCTGGATGACGCCAAACAAGAAATCCACAAGCCAGAGCGAGCCAGTTTGGTGGCCAATATTGATTCCGCCATCAAAACCTATGAAGATGGCTTTCAGCAAGTCGTAAACCTCGTTGAGCGCAGAAACTCCGTCGATGAGAATTTGCTCGTGCCGAATGGCGAACGCATGCGTAATACCATCGAAAAGATCATTACCTCTGCCTATAACGATGGGGATGTTGAAGCCGCTTATCGCGCCAACCATGTCCAAGAGAAAATGCTGGTTGGTCGGTTATACGTTGTAAAGTACTTACAAACCAACCGCAGCCAAGATTTTGATGTTGCTATCCAAAATATGGCCATGGCGATTCAGCCTGAAATTAAAGCCCTTGATGCCAATTTACAAAACCCAAACCGACGACAACTGTTTGAGCAATTTGTCACCTCGCATGATGCTTACGTTAAAGCCATGTACGAAATTCATGACTTGATTGAAGATCGCAATGAAATCATTCACAACACTTTAAATCGAATTGGGCCTGAGGTCGCTCGTGATGTGGAGTTGGTGAAGCTCTCTGTCATGGAAGATCAAGACGCATTAGGGCCAGTGCTCAAAGCCAATACTGACCAAAGTATTAAACTGTCTGTTGGGTTATCTCTTGCAGCCATTGCGCTTGGTATCATGGCCGCTTTCTGGCTAACGAAGTCCATCACCCGCCCAATCAAGAAAGCGGTCGCTGCTGCTAACTCCATTTCCAAAGGTGATTTAACTCAGAAAGTTGAAGTCAGTGGAAACGACGAACTGGGGCATCTACTAGCGGCGATTCAAGAGACTTCTATCAAACTAAAACAGATGATCAGCACCATCTCTTGTGCCAGTGTGGAACTGGCGTCAGCGTCAGAGGAACTTGCCGTGGTCACCGAGCAAACCTCAAAAGGGATCATCCGCCAAGAGCAAGAAACTGAAATGGTCGCAACAGCCATGAATGAGATGACGACCACCATTCATGATGTCGCCAATAATGCATCTCATGCAGCCGATGCAGCAAGCACAGCCGACAGTAACGCTGTCAGCGGCGCTGAAGTTGTTGAAACGACCATCAACTCTATCAATTCATTGTCGGAGTATGTGAATCATTCTTCGGAAAAACTCGAAGGTGTAGCGCAACAAGTCGCGAATATCGATACCATATTGAGTGTGATTCGTGGCATTGCTGAGCAGACGAACTTGTTAGCCCTTAATGCGGCCATTGAAGCAGCACGTGCCGGTGAACAAGGGCGAGGATTTGCGGTCGTTGCTGATGAAGTTCGCTCTCTTGCTGCGCGTACGCAAGGGTCAACGTCTGAAATTCAAACCATCATTGAGCAGTTACAAGCGGGAACGGTCAGTACTGTCGAAGTGATGAACCAAGGAAAAGATCAAGCAGATAGCTGTGTTGCACAGGCGAGTCAAGCCAACGAAGCCCTGCATTCCATTACCAATGCCATCTCAGTCATTAATGATATGAGCATCCAAATTGCCAGCGCCTCGGAGCAACAATCAACGGTAGCGGAAGGGATCAACGCCAGCGTGGTCAATGTGAAGCGTGTGGCCGAAGAAAATGCGGTCGCTTCAAACCAAACGCGAAGCTCTAGCTCTGAAATTGCGCGCTTAGCGGACCAACTCAATCAAATGGTCGCTAAATTTAAAGTGTGATGATGTCGTGTTGAGAAGAAAGAACGGCAATTTTTCTATAAAGCCGTATAACAAAAACGCCCCGACATAATAGGGGCGTTTATTTGTTGGTTATTATTAACTCGTGGTCGTATCTATTAACTCATGTCAAAGTTACATTGACATCGACGCTTCGCAGTAACTGGCCACTTGATTCTTCCCTCGATGTTTTGAGGCGTACATAGCCGCATCCGCATCACGTACCACATCTAAAAAAGCTTGCTTACCTTGCTGAGTCGCCACACCAAAACTGGCGGTGACTTCATTGCCATTTTGACTCTGACAAGACACGATAAAGGCTCGGCGAATATTTTCAGCCACGGCCATTGCCTTAGAGAGCTCGATACCCGGTAACAATATTAAAAACTCTTCTCCTCCCCAGCGGGCGGCAAAATCAGCTGACGATAAATTGAGGAGCGTTAACTCAGAGATTTCTCTTAACACCTCATCGCCAACATTATGCCCATAACGGTCATTGATCTGTTTGAAGTTATCAATATCAAACAAAATGACAGAAAAAGGAGCGCGTGTTTTATTTCCAAGCTCCAACATATGTCGGCGATTGGACATTCCAGTTAACGCGTCCGTTGTTGCCAACAGTTTCAAGGTTTGATTTTGACGAATCAGCTTTTTCTGTAACGATACAATTTCAGTGTGAGTACGCACTCTCGCAAGCACTTCCATCGCTTCAAATGGCTTTTGAATATAGTCGACTGCACCAATCTGGAATGCTTTAACTTTATCTTGCACATTATCGAGTGCACTTAAAAAGATGATGGGGATATGACTGGTTGCGGGCTCTGCTTTGAGCAGCCCACAAAGCTCATAACCGTCCATCTCAGGCATCATAATATCGAGCAATATCAAATCCGGCGCTTTACGTTGGCAAATGCGCAATGCTGACTTCGCCGATGACGCGCCTTTCACTTGATAGCCTTCATCGACCAGAAGTTTGCTTAGTAATTTAATATTGTCAACGGTGTCATCAACAACAAGAATCTCAGTCTGAGAATTATCGATATTCATTACTTCTCTGTAAGTGATTATTCACTGAATAAGTCACATAACTCATCATATTGGTAGTCACTAGCAAGTTGAACCAACTTACTGCGAACATCATTGTCCCAATGAGGCGAATCAAAGAGTGTAATCAACTCTTCTTGCTGCCCCTGTTCTGCTGCATCTAAAATCTGCGAACGCAGTTGCCCTTCGATAGCAAGATTCGATAGAACGGTTACCCAATCGCGTTCAACAACCAAGGCTGGTTCTGTCGGCACTGCATATTCATACTCAATATCTAGGTGCTTCTGCATGACCTTAAACAGTGTGTGTGGCATAAATGGCTTTCTCGCAAAGTCATCCATTCCTGCGGCTAACATCTCTTCAATCTCATCATTGAAAACACTTGCAGTCAATGCAACTATCTTCACATCATTTTTTGTTGAAGAACAGCGAATTTGTTTGGTCGCTTCTAAACCATCCATTTTCGGCATTCTGCGGTCCATCCAGATCAGATCAGGTTGCCAACTGTGATGTAACTCGACCGCTTCCTGACCGTTTTTCGCCAATTTCACTTGAAAGCCCGCGCCTTCTAAAATCGTGATGATCAAATTCTGGTTATCGATCTGATCCTCAGCAACCAAAATCTTCGGCGGTGTCTGCGGGTATTTGATCCCAAGTACCTGTTGATAAGCCACTGGCTGCAAACCTTGATGCTGAAGTGCCGTTTCAAAAGCAAGGGAAAAGGTAAACGTGGACCCTTCCCCTTGTTGGCTAGACACGGTTAAAGCGCCCCCCATCATTTCGACAAACTGTTTACTGATACTCAAACCAAGGCCTGTACCATTTTGCGTCACATCAGAATCTAGCTGTTCAAAAGGCACAAAAATTCGCTGGTGGTCTTCAGGGCGAATGCCTGGCCCGGTGTCCGACACTAAGAAATGAATCTGATGTTGCTCTTGGGCCAATGTCTCGCACTTAATCATCAACTTTACTTCTCCAGATGGCGTAAACTTGATGGCATTTCCAAGTAGATTGATCAACACCTGACGCAATTTAACAACATCCCCCAAGGCAAAATGTGGCATCTCGCCAATGAAGTCGCTGCTGAGAACTAAACGTTTCTCCTTCGCCTTCATTTCCATCAAATCTAGCACTTCTTCAACCGTTTCAGAAAAATCAAACCACTTACTTTCTAATACATTGTGACCTGCATCTATCTTAGACATATCCAATACATCATTGATCAATGACAGTAAGTGTTCACCGGAACGACTGATGATCTCTACATAATCTTGTTGGGTGGATTGCAATGAATCATCGGCTTTTAAGAGCTGTGAATAGCCGAGAACCGCATTTAATGGGGTTCGCAGCTCATGGCTCATATTCGCAAGAAAGATTGATTTGGCACGATTGGCGACTTCTGCTTTCTCTTTGGTTTCTGATAAGCGCTGCTGAAGCCGTTTTTGCTTGTCGATATCAACATGAATCCCGTTCATTCGGACAGGAACACCATCCGCATCTCGTTCAAAAACACGCCCTAAGTCTAGAATCCACTTCCATTTTCCATCACCACACTTAACCCGAAATTCAGCGTGATAAATATCGGTTTCACCATCCAGGTGTTTCTGGATTTTCTCCGTGGTCGCTTCCACGTCATCAGGGTGCACCAATTCCGACCACTTTTCGATACCATTGACGATTTCAGAAAATAGGGCGTCATCAGCAAACAGTTCATCAGGGTTGAGCAATTTCTGCGTCGCCCAAATCCGGTTACCTATGATTTTGCCTGTCGAGGGGTTGAAGTCCCAAATACCAAGATTCGCACCTTGTGCAGCAAACTCCAACCGTTCAATGTCTTTACGGAGCCGACCCAGCTCACTGTCCGAACCAGATTGCTCGTCGTGGCAACTTTTCTTTTCACCGGAAGGCTTAGAGGTAACGGTATCAAACCATAGGTAAATCTCATCATCATTGCGACTCAGGCAAGACACTTTGAACCTAAGCGAAACGTGCTCTAACTCCAGTGAGTCTTTCGCTTCGCGATTCAACCACAACTTCACAGCCTTAGAATGAGGTGTCGGTATAGCGTGTAATATCGGCAAGCCGACTTCGGGCTTAGCATCCCATAATCCGAACTCGAGAGTACTCGGGCTCATCGCTGTTACATTCCAGTGTTTATCTATGACGAGGCAAGGGTGAGGAATATGCTCGATATCCAACAAAGCTTTCATGTCGCTAACCAATCAATTCAAAGAAGTTAAATCGTTTAAACTCAGCTTCATTGGCAGGGAATGCATCAATGGCTAAGTAAAAATCGCCCGTTTGAGGCTGAGTCACCAAACACCATAAGTTGGCAACACCAGCAGAGAAGTCTCCTACAGGGCAGCTGAATCGCTCTTCAGGGTAATAAGCACTGATGGTGGCGAGAATATTGTTGGTGTAAGAAGGCACACCCTTCGCTCGCTCTAGGTCCGTGTAGGGATCACGGCGATCACACATGATCGTCTTGGCAACATCGAGATCAATCTCACCAAAATAATCATGAAGTAATTGATCGTAACGTTCAAAACGGCTTGGCGCGGGAACCACAAAATTGTAAGGTTGCTTCAGGCTGGTGAGATAGTCTTGAACAGAAGCGACGCTATCTAATTCATACACTAAGCGCTGATCCTGAACATAGTTGTAGCCCGAGTAGCCCATGTAATCGGGATAACAAATAGAATGATTAGCTTGCCATAAGCAGCTGGTGTTCTTGAGAGGATAACGAACCGTGGTAACTTTGGCGGAACATTCAATCACTGCCGCAGAGTGCGCTTTAGCATCAGCGCAATGATAAGCGATTCCGGTTCGCCTTGGGTTATCGCGGAAGACATCCAATGTGGACTCTAAATCATGCCCTTGGATCAAAGCCAATCGCGTTAACACGCCTAGGCCATACCCTTCCATGGTTTCATGAATGGAAGCGTCATACTGTGTCATGACACTAATGCCAAGTGCATTGAATCCACCGTCGAAACCAACCATTCCGGGAAAGGCAAGGTACAGGTGCGCGGGAGAATCATCCGGCTGACACAAAATCATGATGCGATTGTCGAGCTGTCCCGGTAAATTGAGGTTATCTTCGTTTTTACAAAAGATCATCTCGCCGTTTTTGTTCGCAACCGTCTCACCCCATGCCGAAAAACTGCTACATCCTGCTCCAGTTAACACTCTGGTGCCGGGACCGTGTTCGCCATATTGGCCGCGCTTCGTTGCATCATCGACATTCCAAAAATGGGGATGGGCATAAATACACCATTGATCGTACATGGTGTTCCACATTTTTATATCGTCTAGCGTAACGGGGGTTTGTTCTGGTGAACTTGCGGCATTGATGCCATCGACAATACCTTCCATTTCTTCCAACAAGATATCGGGAACAAAGTCTTTGGCAACGTCAGCACCTTTGAGGTATTTTTCCCACGCTTTGTCCCATGTTGAGTGCAGCGTTTTAGCGATAATGGATACCGCCGAAGGTTGCGTTTGCTCCAACATGATTCGAATACGGTCTGCAAGGTAGTAGCCATGTTGCACCCCCATTTCATAATGAGAGCCTTTCAACCTTAATGTTTTAACACCCTGCTCTTCTCGAAATGACCCTAACTCCACTAACGCCAAAATATCTTGCATTTAACACATCCATTTGTCTTTTGCTCGTCTCAAGGACAAGAATATGATTAGAACTTAATTCATTAAAAGAAAAAAAAGCTCGAACATTGACCAACTCCACAAACTAAGTTGACATTGTTTATCATTCCATTAACTAAAAGTTATCAGACAAAAAAGATAAATTCATCCCAAATGTATTGCAATTTATTGAAATGCATTCATTTTATGAAATGAGCCCATTATTTTAGCGCTGCTTTTATGAGTTGCATGTGCGGTAACACTAAATCAGAGTGCTCGGTACGGTAGCCGCCACCGACAACACACGCGACAGGAAGCTGGTGTTTTTTCATCATGCTAAATAAGAGCTTGTCTCTCTGATAGATCCCTTCGATAGAGACATTAAAGAACCCCAGTTCATCATCCGTATGGATATCCACGCCAGCGTCATAAATAACTAAATCAGGCTGATGCAGTCTAATCGCCATTTCGACAACCTCTTCGAACACCGTGAGGAATTCGTTGTCGGTACACCCTCTTGCTAGTGGCACATCGAGATCAGAATCTGGTTTTCTGGCAGGAAAATTTTTATCGCAATGGAACGACACTGTAATGATGTCATCTCTTTCATCGCAGAGCGTTGCCGTACCATCACCATGGTGAACATCGCTATCAATGATCATGACTTTTTCAATGTCTAGTTCTTGGATGGCATGATCGGCCGCTAACACTAAGTCATTGAATAAACAGAAGCCGCTACCGAATTCATGGTGGGCGTGATGATAACCCCCGCTGAGGTGGATCGCGCATCCCGACAGGACGGCTTGCTTCACCGTTTCAATCGTACCAGCCGATGACGTTAAGGTCCGTTTGATCAGTTGTTCACTCCAAGGAAACCCAATGCGTCGCATCTTAGCCGCTGGTAACCTTCCTGTGACCAAAGCATCAACATACTCATCCGCATGGATAGTCTTGACTTGCTCAACCGTTATTGCTCTTGGTTCAACAAACTGGGTACGTTCACGCCACTCATCATCATGTTCTCGTTGCTGGCACACAGCTTGGAACAGATGGCGATACTTAGTGATCGGATATCGGTGGCCTTCAGGCAGGTCAAGTTCGGAATAAATCGGATGGTAAATCAGTGGAAGCATGGCTGTCCCAACAGGCGTGTTAACAATGATAGTTATTATACCCAAGTGACTTCAAGATGCAGTATTCAGAGCAAAGTCATTGGTTTCAATTCAAGGCAGAGGCGCAGGGAATAGCTTCCCTATTCTTAATGCCTCTAACGCAGAAGTGCAGCCAATGACTTGCTCCCAAAGGGCGAGTCGGCTTGGCTTGCTCCCTACGTTATCGCTTTTTGATTTAGAACCACTAGATCTACAAAGCAATGCCTTGCTATCAAACCAAGCCGTTCTCGCTGAAGCTAGCATCTCGAGGTTACTTGGGTATATACCCAAGTGACTTCAAGATGCAGTATTCAGAGCAAAGTCATTGGTTTCAATTCAAGACCTCTCGATTCTTTACATTAGCAACCAAATAATATTAAATGATAACCATTATCATTTAATTAACTATTTTCTCAATGAGACGTCACTTCTGGTTTCTAATGGGCACGATTGCTGGGTCCACTGCCGCACTGCTTTTATTTGGTGCGATGTTCGCAATGTCTTGGTTTGTTGTTGATTTCCTTTTGTTTAGCAACAACAATTCAGGTATTTAAATGTAGCAACCCCACTTAATTGTCACTGCACAGTGCAGCCAACCTTGGGGTCGCCTCAACTTTGGATTGCATCATGTCAACGACTGTTTTTATCACTGGAGCGAACCGTGGTATTGGCCTAAGCCTTGTTCAGTACTATTTAGCACAAGGAAATACCGTCCATGCTACTGCTCGCAACCTCGGTCAAGCCACTAAACTTCAGCAACTGGCGCGACAGTATCCGCAACTTAATCTACATACATTAGATATCACCGATTACCGCCAAGTTTCGCAACTAGCGGCACAACTGCCTGCACTGGACATCGTCATAAACAATGCTGGCTATTATGGTCCAAAAGGCTATGGGCTGGGTCACACTGATGTCGATGAGTGGCGTAAAGTTTTCGAAATCAATACCATCGCTCCCCTCAAACTGGTCGAGTCGCTCCTACCCAATCTCGCCAATAGCTCGATAAAAGCCATTGCTTGTTTGTCTTCTAAAGTGGGGAGTATGACCGAAAATACTTCCGGTGGTGGTTACATTTACCGCTCATCAAAAGCGGCACTGAACTCGGTAGTCAAAAGCCTGAGTAACGATCTCAAGCCGCAAGGCTTTACCGTCGTTGCTTTACATCCTGGTTGGGTTCAAACGGAAATGGGCGGGCCAAATGCGCTCATTGATACGGAGACGTCGGCAAGTGGTCTGGGTTCGGTTATCGCCTCCTTGCAGCATGACGATAGCGGACACTTCTTTGACTACAAAGGCAATGAGATCCCTTGGTAATCAACGCTTATATCCGCCCAATAAAGGAAGGGGATCCCTACTTCTTTGTCTTCGTCGATTTCTTGAAGCGGCGTTTCTTTTTAAACGCGGGGCGTTCCACTTTAGGTAGATGACGTAAAGAGTCAGGCACTGGTCCTGATTTCACTTGCGTCATCAAGCCATCCATTCTCTGTAACAATGCATCCATGAACGGTTGATAGGCGTGATTTCGCTCAGCCATTCCTTGCAGTTGGTGTTCCCAATGCGCCGTCATATCAGGATACGTAGACTCTTCTGGCAGTGCATGGATCAGCCCACGCCCTGCTGGTGAACTCAGAATCGTCTTACCCTGCCTTTTCAGCAATTGGCGTTTGAATAGCGTGTCAAAAATACCTGCACGTGTTGCTTCGGTGCCCAACCCATCGGTTTCTTTTAGAATTTTCTTCAGCTCTTTATCTGCCACATAGCGTGCAATACCTGTCATCGCTTGCAGCAATGTTGCTTCGGTAAAGTGCTTCGGCGGTTCGGTTTTTTTATCTTGAATTTCCCCTTCACGACAAGTCAATACCGTTCCTTTTTCCAATGGCGGTACGCTATCTACCCCGGTCTCTTCTTCATCAACTTTCCCCATCAGCGCTTTCCAACCTGCGGAGACTAATTGACGGCCTTTGGCAACAAAAGTGCCACCAGCAATATCAAACACCAACTTGGCTTCGGCGTAGATCGCCGCTGGATAAAACTGCATTAAATATTGGCGTGCGATCTGTTGATAGACTTTCATTTCATCAGCAGAGAGCGCATTGACTGAAGCTTTCTTTGGGGTCGGTATGATCGCGTGGTGAGCATCGACTTTTTTATCGTTCCACGCTTTGGATTTTAGGCTCAGGTTTGCGCCCGACACTGCGTCGCCTAAATCGTTTGAGTTATTCCCTATCGCATCACACACCGAGCGGGCTTGTCCGTAGTGTTCCATGGGTAAATAACGGCAATCAGAACGAGGATAAGTGATCAACTTATGCTTTTCATACAGAGACTGACACGTATCCAGCACTTGCTGAGCACTCATGCCAAATCGCTTGGCCGCATCAATTTGCAGTGCAGACAACGAGTAAGGTAGCGGTGCATTCTGTTTTGTTTGCTTTTGCTCTGACTCAACCACAGTGGCAGGCTGATTGGCAATTCGACTCGCCACATTTTCCACCAGTTTTCGACTGGTGACTCGCCCTTCTTCATCCTGCCAAGGTTTACAAGCCTCACTGGGTTTCCAGCGAGCGCGAATGTCAAAAGCGGCGCCCTGCCCTTGATAAGGGATCAAAGCATGTAAGGTGAAATAATCTTTCGGTACGAAGTTTTCAATCTCTTCATCTCGGCGCACCACCAAGCCTAATACTGGGGTTTGCACTCGACCAACAGAGAGAACACCTTGATACCCTGCTTTTTGCCCAAGTAAGGTATAAGCTCGTGACATGTTCATACCGTAAAGCCAGTCTGCACGTGAACGAGCCAAAGCAGAAACAGAAAGTGGGATAAAGTCACGATTGCTGCGCATTTGTTGTAATGCACGCTTCACCGCTGGCAAGTTTAAGTCACTGATCAAGAGGCGTTCAATACTCGCTTTTTTCGTCTTACTGACTTTGCAGTAATCAATGACCTCATCCACCAGCAATTGTCCCTCACGGTCAGGGTCTCCGGCGTGGACAATGTGGTTGGCTTCTTTAAGCAGTTTACGCACCACCGTCAATTGCTTGCTGGCACTTTTTCTCGCTCGTAATTGCCACTGGTCTGGCACGATAGGCAAGTCGGCCATATTCCACTTTTTGTAGCGTTCATCATAAGCATCTGGTTCAACCTGCTCTAGCAAGTGACCGATACACCAAGTCACCACATCGCCGTTACCACAACGGATGAATCCTTGCTCTTTTTTTTGGGGGTTAGGTAAAGCCGCAGCAATCGCTCGACCTAGGCTGGGTTTTTCAGCAATAAACAAACGAGACATAAATCTTATCTAGCGTGCAATAAATTAGGGTCACATTACTCATGTGACCCTAACAATTCAAGATAAAAACTGTATATTTGAACAGTTATAAGAACTCAACGAACTTTGAAAGATCGCGTTCTGGCACTTTCATTGGCGTGCAACCCGGCGTTCCGAGATACAAGAAGCCGACAATTTCATCGTCCCCTTCTAAACCAAATGCTTGATGAACTTCTGGATGGAACATCCATTTACCTGAGCGCCAAAAGCCTTGGAAGCCCTGCGCTACCGCCGCCATTTGCATCGCTTGTACTGCACAGCCTGCTGACAAGTGCTGCTCAAGCGCTGGCACTTTTTCACTTGGGGTCACTTTCGCGATCACGGTAATGACCATCGGGGCGCGAAACGGTGCATTTTTGACCTTTTCAATCACCGCCTCTTCACTGTTTTCCGCAGTGGCCGCTTTGACCAAAATATCTGACAGCTTTTGCAGCCCTTCGCCTTGAGCTATAGAAAAGCGCCATGGCGTTAAACCGGCGTGGTCTGGAGCACGTAAGCCAGCACGAATGATATTTTCAAGCGCTTTACCTTCTGGTGCAGGCGCAGACAACTTGGCGATAGAACGTCGGTTGAGCAATAGATCGAGAGCGTCCATTAACGAGTCCTTATTTGATTATTATTTGGATTTTCTGAATTTTAACATAAATGTATCCAAGTAACCTCAAGATGCTAGGTACAACGAAAACGACTTGAATTGAGACCAGTGACAAGTTCTGAATACATCACATGAAGTCACTTGGGTATATTCAACGTCCTGTAATCTAAGCATAGTCAAGTCGGCCTACGGTGCAGCTCTGTATTTTGGTTCTTCTATTCACAGTCGAGCTGCAAGTTCAAACCCTTGACGAATCGCTCGCACGGCATCCAACTCGCCTGCATAGTCAGCTCCACCAATCACATGCAAATGCTCGCCGAAACTGTCCCATTCGGAAGCAAGCGGCCTAACCGACTCTTGACCTGCACATATCACGATGCTGTCTACGGCTAATAACTCTTCTTTATCGATAGCCCCATGACGAATGGTAAGCCCTTCATCATCGATACGTTGGTATCCCACACCGCCCATCAAATGCACACCTCGTTTCTCCAGAGTGCGTTTGTGAATCCAACCAGTGGTTTTACCCGGCCCTTTACCGACACGTCCCTGACGTCGTTGTAACACCCACACTTCGCGGTCGCTTGCCACATCCGGAAATGGGAACAAACCGCCATCTTGTGTCATCTCTTTATCGATACCCCATTCATGCAGCCAATCATCCAAACTCTGGGAGCTTGGCTCCGTCAACATGCTTGCAACATCGACCCCGATACCGCCAGCTCCGACAATAGCGACCTTTTTGCCTACGGGTGTCTTTTCACGGATTAAGGTCTGATAATCAATGACCTTATCACTTTGAGCTATCCCCTCAATCTCGACTTGTCTTGGCTCCACACCTGTTGCGATTACCACTTCATCATACTCTCGCAGTAACTCAACACTTGCCGCGACACCTAAGCGTAAATTGACGCCCGTCTCTTCAATTCGGTTGGCAAAATATCGAATGGTTTCGCGAAACTCTTCCTTGCCGGGGATCTGCATCGCTAAACGAAATTGCCCGCCAATTCGGTCCGACTTATCAATCAAATCGACGCGATGACCGCGCTCGGCCAATGCCGTCGCACAAGACAAGCCCGCTGGTCCTGCGCCAACGACAACAATGTTTTTACGCTCGGTGACGGGCTGTAGATTCAGTTCCGTCTCTCGACAGGCTCTCGGGTTCACTAAGCAGCTCGCCCGCTTCCCTTTAAACACATTATCCAGACAGGCTTGATTACAGCCAATACATGTATTGATCAGCTCTGCCTGCTGATGTTGAGCTTTTTGAACAAAGTAGGGGTCAGCTAGAAATGGTCGTGCCATCGATACCATATCCGCTTGCCCTGATCTGAGAATCTCTTCGGCCTGATCTGGTGAGTTAATCCGGTTACAAGTCACAATCGGAATATTAACGTGTGGCTTCACTTTTTCCGTCACCCACGTAAATGCCCCTCGCGGTACTTGCGTTGCAATGGTCGGTACCCGAGCTTCATGCCACCCTATGCCAGTATTTAAAATGGTCACGCCCACTTGCTCTAGCTTTTCCGCCAAGTGAATGACTTCTTCAAAGCTACTGCCCTGCTCGACTAAATCCAACATTGAGAGTCGAAACACAATGATAAATTCCTCGCCGACGGCTTCCCGCACAGCTTTGACAATCTCGAGTGCGAGCCTCATGCGATTGTCATAGCTGCCACCCCACTGGTCATAACGCATGTTGGTTCGTTGACAGAGAAATTGATTGATCAAGTAACCTTCAGAACCCATGATTTCCACCCCATCATAGCCTGCGATCTGAGCCAGTTCTGCACTGTTAGCGAAGGCTTGGATGGTGTTTCGGATTTGACGATCGCTCATCTCACTCGGGGCAAATTTTGCGATGGGTGCTTTAATCGCGGAAGCGCTTTGTGAAAAAGGGTGCATCGCGTAACGCCCTGCATGCAGCAGTTGCAACGCAATTTTACCGCCATGTTTATGTACCGCTTCTGTTACTACTCGATGCGCTCTGGCATGTTTCGGCTTACTGAACTCGGCACTAAAGGGATGTAAACGACCACGGAAGTTTGGAGAAAATCCCCCTGTAACGATAAGCCCCACGCCACCTTTGGCTCTCTCTTCATAGAAAGCAGCCAACTTACCGAGTCCTTCTTTGTTCTCTTCCAAACCTGTGTGCATCGACCCCATCAAGACACGGTTTTTTAGTTGTGTAAAACCGAGATCCAGTGGCTGCAGCAAATGCGAGTAGCGATCAGACATAACTCAAATCCATTTTTGTTATTGTGGTCTGACCAGACTAATACCCACAAAACAAAAAATCAAACATCTGTTTACATTTTTGCAACGCGCATTGTCCCACTTTTGAAGATGCCAATTGCCTCTTCAGCATGATAAGCTACTAATTATATTGAAAACTGATTGTTCACCGACCTAACCTTAATACCTCCAAACTCAAACAAGTTTTGGGAAACCGAGCTTTTTGAAACCAAGTTTTTGAAGCTAAGTTTTTTGAAACAGAGAGGGTTATGGAGACGTATCGGTTGGAGAACCAAGTGACATCTGCGCTCAACGCAGAGACGTATGGAGTTGAATCAACTCCGAGTGTTGGCTCTTGAGTAGTACGCGCACAAATTGGAGAGAAAATGAAAACACTATTCCGATATATCGGCTTATTTTTTAAAGGTATTTGGAAAGGCATTAGCTTTATTCGCCTAGCATTAACTAACATAGTTTTCCTGTTAGTCATTGGCGTGATGTACTTTTCTTTTACTCAAACTCAAAAAGCGCTTGAACCGCCGACGCTCGACACTCAGTCCGCGCTTGTTCTTAACCTCTCTGGCCCTATCGTTGAGCAAACGCAATACATCAACCCGATGGATTCTTTCACAGGATCTCTTCTCGGCGACGAACTGCCACAAGAAAATCTACTGTTCGACATCGTTGATACAATTCGCTACGCGAAAGACGATGACAACATCACAGGTTTGGTACTATCACTGAAAGAAATGCAAGGTACCAGCCTGACTAAACTGCGCTACATTGCCAAAGCAATTAATGAGTTTAAAACCACGGGTAAGCCCGTTTATGCCATTGGTGATTTCTACACGCAAAGCCAATACTACCTTGCAAGTTATGCCGATAAAGTTTTCCTATCGAAAGATGGTGGCATTTACTTACGTGGTTTCAGTGCTTATAACCTCTACTACAAAACCCTGCTAGAAAACCTTGATGTGTCAACGCATGTGTTCCGAGTGGGTACTTACAAATCTGCGATTGAACCATTTATCCGCGATGACATGTCGCCAGAAGCGCGTGAAGCCATGACCAGCCTTTTGGATCAGCAGTGGAGCGCGTACACGCAAGATATCGCCAATAACCGCAATATCGATGTTGCTAGCATCACCCCAGATGCTGATGAGTTCATTAAGCAACTAAAGCGTGTCAATGGCGATGCCGCTGCATTGGCGTACAACCTCGGCCTTGTCGATCAGCTCGGGACGCGTCAAGACGTTCGTAAAGCCTTAGCCGATGCTTTTGGTGAACGTGGCCACTCTGGTTATCAATCCATTAGCTACTATGATTATCAAGCAACGATGCGTCCTCAATTTGGCTCAAGCCAAGACGACGTTGCGATTGTCGTTGCAAGTGGCACCATCCTCGATGGTTACCAACCTCGGGGCACCATTGGTGGTGACACCGTTGCTGAGCACCTTCGCCGAGCATTGAACGACTCTAAAGTAAAATCCGTTGTGTTACGTGTTGATAGCCCGGGTGGTAGTGCCTTTGCTTCTGAAGTGATCCGCAATGAAATCCAAGCCCTGCGCGAAGCAGGTAAACCCGTCGTCGTCTCTATGTCGAGTATGGCAGCGTCTGGCGGTTACTGGATCTCTATGAGTGCCGATAAGATCATTGCTCAACCGACCACCATTACCGGTTCCATCGGTATCTTTGGAGTTCTCACCACGGTAGAAAAAGGCATCAACAAATTAGGCGTCTATGCCGATGGTGTCGCCACATCGCCGTTCTCTGCTGATGGCTTGACGACAGGGCTGTCAAAAGCGTCGAAGCAAGTGATTCAACTGGGCGTAGAAAGTGGCTACAAGCGCTTTATCGGGCTTGTCGGTGCGAACCGTAACATGTCCTTGGAAGAAGTCGATAATGTGGCACAAGGCCGCGTCTGGACAGGTGCTGACGCACTGAAACTGGGCCTCGTTGACCAAATGGGTGATTTTGATGACGCCGTTGCCGCTGCGGCAGAACTGGCTGGTTTGACGGAATACAACCTCTATTGGGTCGAAGAACAACTGTCGCCAAGTGAGCTATTCATTCAAGAGCTTATGGATCAAATCCATGCTTCTGTCGGTTTAGATCTCAACAGTTACGTGCCTGAAGCACTTCGTCCTGCGACACAGCAAATCCAAGCCGACATGACACTTCTACAAAGCTTCAATGATCCGAAAGGCCATTATGCTTTCTGTTTGAACTGTGAAATTCAATAATCATCACAAGGTGTATCCTTGATGAGCACCAAGGGAGCCTAACGGCTCCCTTTTTGGTTGTGTACTTATCGCTTCTTGATGGCAAATTCTTAAGGAATGCGAGATGCCATGGGCAATGAAACACGTCGGTTTATCTGTGGTTTAGTTTTAAAAGTATCAAGAATTATACAAGCCCCTTTTTATTCAGCGTTTTTTGGCTATAATCGCGGCTCTATTGTCCCTACATGAAGTAATGTGTCGTTATGTCTAGAAAGCACATCTATATCGCCTACACAGGCGGTACGATCGGTATGCAAAAATCCGATCACGGTTATGTCCCTGTTGCTGGTTTTATGGAGAAGCAACTGGCCAGCATGCCAGAGTTCCATCGACCAGAAATGCCAGAGTACACCATTCATGAGTACGAACCGCTGATCGACTCTTCAGACATGACACCAATGGACTGGCAGCAAATCGCAGACGATATTCGTGCCAACTACGAGAAATACGACGGTTTTGTCATTCTGCATGGTACTGACACCATGGCTTACACCGCTTCGGCACTCTCATTCATGTTGGACAACCTGGGTAAACCTGTCATTGTGACCGGTTCACAAATCCCACTTGCCGAGCTGCGTTCCGACGGTCAAGCCAACTTGCTTAACGCACTGCACATTGCGGCCAACTACCCGATCAACGAAGTAACCTTGTTCTTCAACAACCGCCTAATGCGCGGCAACCGCAGCACCAAATCACACGCTGATGGTTTCAATGCCTTTACTTCACCAAATATGGCGCCGCTGCTGGAAGCAGGGATCAACATTCAAGTAAGTAGCGATATTCAGGTTGACGCGAAACCGGAAGGTGACTTCAAAGTCCATAACATCACACCGCAGCCCATTGGTGTGATCACTATGTACCCTGGTATTTCTCATGAAGTGATTCGCAACACGTTACGCCAGCCTGTGAATGCGATGATCTTGCTGACATTTGGTGTGGGTAATGCACCACAAAACCCTGAATTATTGGGTCACCTTAAAGAAGCATCAGAGCGCGGAGTGATCGTTGTTAACTTAACCCAATGTCTCGCTGGAAAAGTGAATATGGGCGGTTACGCAACAGGGTGTGCATTGGCAGATGCTGGCGTGATCAGCGGATTCGATATGACTCCTGAAGCCGCATTGGCAAAACTGCACTTCTTATTAAGCCAGAACCTTTCATACGAAGAGGTCAAACAAGAAATGCAACGTGTTCTACGCGGTGAGATGAGCCTTTAACAGGCTTTTGCGAGAACGGCGTGGTTTGATAAAGCCCCTTTCGGGGCTTTAATAAAACGAATATTACGCTTTGTTTGGGTTCACTCGAACAATATCTTGCTCTTCTGCACTAAATTGCTTCTTGAGCTCAGCCTTCGATTTAAAACAAACTTCTCCACCCGCCGCAACTGTCATATGCTCGGCATCAGAGTTATGCTTAGATTGATACAACATCACAGCTTGCATGCAAGAATCTCGCTGCTCAGGGGAAAGTTTAGTACCCTCAGGCCAGCGACCGGTTTCAACTGCGTATTGCAAGCGAGCGTATGCTTCTGGTGTTATTGCATTTAATAGTTTTTCTGTATCCATTTCGGTAGACGACCTTGCTGCTACATATTGTTTACAAAATAGCGGGATGCAGAATTGAGTCAAGAATCAACAAAGAAATAATTGCAACGGATCACAAGCCCACTATGAACAAATTTATCCGCTTTACTCTGCTTGGCTTACCTTTTGTCTTGAGCGGTTGCTTCGAAGGCAATAAGACCACCGCAGAGCTGTGTGAAGAAAACCCTGGATTGCAGTGCAACAAACTCAATGTCGGCGATGGTCAGTGTCGTATTGAGCGTACGGACTATATTTGGCATCGTTATGAAACCTTAGTGAACGCTACCGATAAGAAGCGTATTCATGAGTACGCCTTAGTTCATACCTACAAAAAATGTCTCGAATTGGCCTCTCAAATCACCCCTATTGACCAAACGGAGCTAAAACAACAACGTTTTCAGGCTCTGCTCCATAGTATTTCTGAGCTGGAGAGGATCGAAAAAGAATTAGGCCAGTCTACCTCAGCTCAAGCCCTGTACTTTTTATGGACTCAAACGGGCGATCTCAATGCCCGTCGTCAATTTTTGCAACGTGAAGGCAAGCCGGAACTCGATACGGCTGATATGCAGTATGCCTTAGCGACTTTTTACACAACTCGCGATCAAGAAAAAACATTGAAGTTGCTGACTCGCGCACTGGAGTTGACGAGCCCTGATGACGTCAATGTCGATATTCTGACTACTCTTGCGAGCACCCATCAAGGATTGCGCAACAAAAAACATGCCTATGTTTGGGCGATGGTGGCAAAAGAGTTTGGTGCGCCGTTAGCCTCAGCCAGTGAGCTTAACTTGATGTTTGGCTTTGACGACACTGAGACTCAACGTCTTCAAGACAAAGCTGACAGCATCATTGATGCCATACGCAGTCGCAATTTCCGTGGCAGTATGATGCCCGCAAAATTGTAACTGCCATTGACGCCCAGTGAACAACAAAGGTCAAACCTCGATGGTTTGGCCTTTTTCATTTAAATCGAAACCCATCTGTTCGCCACATTTCACGCCCGTCCTCACGAACGCTAAAAATCGCAAAACTGGGTACATATTTCACAAAATGCGACAATGACGATTAATAGCACCAAATGTAAGAACCTGTAAGAAACTATTAGCCATTTTTCAATCAAAAATAAGCAAAATACACTTTATTGCGTACAATTCACTGGAATCAGATACTAGTACTGGTCGTATCAGCATTTGATACTTTGTTGGTATGAATTTGAGCAAAGTGTCAGTTACTCTAGTATTCCGTGTTCTTTAAGAACTAAAGTACAGGGAATGTCACGTGAAACAGTGTAACTATACACTGTATGCGCTTTTTGCAGCTTGTTTGCCGTTAACAGCTCATGCAGAAAATCACCCCTCCATAGATCACACCGAAACGAGTCCGTGGAGCATTGTCATTAATACGAGCTATAGCCAAAACTCGTATCGTGATACCAGTCATCTTGCCTCTCGCTCGCTGGATTTGTCTGCCACCGTGGCTTACCAGCTATCTGAGCAATGGTCTACCCGAGTCAATGCGGGCAGCGTACGTCAATTCGATGGTCAAGAAGGAGACTATTTCCGTAATATGTCTTGGTCGCTCCATCGTAAGAATCTACTCACTTTTGGTGAGGGGCATGCCATGCATGCTGGCTTTAGAGCCATTCTGCCGACATCCGAACTCGCGGAAAAAACCGACTTTCAAGGAGCGCTTCGTAGCGACCTCAGATTCACTTTTGATCTCAACTTCATTTTGGAAGGACTTTCTGCGACCGACTCCCTTCGCTTCCAAAAGAACTTCCATCAGTACACGACGGTTGGCACAAGCCAACTGACCGAGTACACCCTGAGTAATGCGCTTGGCTTAGTCTGGAAATCCGGTTCTTGGTACATCTCAACGAATTTAGACGCCAGTAAAGCATGGACGTATCGTGGCAACGATTACTCCCCTGAATTTACTCACACTGAAGAGCTAGGCTATGAAATTACCCCTAACTTTTCGACCGCTGTCGGTCTGACCAACAGCGCAAGGTACTACGACCCAGATCGTGGACCTAACCCAATCGATACTCTCTTCGATTTGGACAAGCCAACCTACTACTTCTCACTGACCTATAACTATTAAACAGGTGCACAACATGTACAAAAAGTTACTGCTTGCCAGCATGGTGTCCGTGGCACTTTATGGCTGTGGCGCAGAGGAACGCGCATATGAGTACGAACCTCGCGCTGCTGAGCAAATCGCTAAGTCATCTCTGGATACGGATTCTCTCTGGGTATATATGCCCTCAACCGGAGCTGCGCCCCGCTATGCGGCGACACAACGCGGCTTTTTCCAAGGTTCCCCAAAACTGGTCAAGCTCCGTTTTGACAAGGAAAATGGCATCATTGCAGATGCGGTCGATCGCGACAAACTGATCGAAGGCCAAGAGAGCCGATACGATAATGAAATCAACCGTGCGCCTGTGCTCAAAATTCCGGGATCATTTAGAAAATATCAGTGCCGCGAAGATCAATTTGACGAATGTACCAACCAAGAAGAAATCGTCACATTTGGCAGCGATGAAAGTTTAACGCTACAAGACGTTACCCACTTCAAGCCAGACTACGCCAATATCGAATCATTGGCTTTGGATGAGTTGGATGCATGGCACACAGCCAGCCATATTTCGGAATCTGCCGAAGCGAAATTGATCCATTGGGAGTACGACGCAGAGCAAGGGGTGATTAACGTCGAAGTCGAGCGTTACTTTACTGCTAATGTCTACAACGCAATGTCTGTGGGTAACGAGCTGGAAGATTTCTCCTTCAAAACACGCTTTTTCTACTCGTTAGTGAAGCTCGACACCCTCGCCAGTCCTGATTATACGACCGTTCATTATCCGGGTCGTGATTCTTCACGTTTTGGTTTCTTTAAAGACGAGAAACACCCGCGTTCGGAAAATGGTGAGGCCGATCTGCAAGGAGAGAAGTATCGCCTAATTAATCGCTTTAACCCGAACAAAGACAGCATCAAGTACTATCTCAGTGACAGTTACTTCACAGAAGAAGGTCGTGAGTTCTTACAAACCACCATCGATACCATAGATCATGTGAACCAATCATTGGCAGGCACAGGGGTTCCACCGATCGAAATCGTGAATAAAACCGAAGCGATGGGTAAACACCCAGGCGATCTGCGCATTAACATGTTCAATTTGATCACCGATCCTGTCGATAATGGTCTTCTAGGTTATGGGCCTTCTGCAACCAACCCGCTGACAGGGGAAATCCTGCACGCACACGTCAATCAATACGCAGGCGTGATCAAATCTGCGGCTCGTGAAATGTGGCGTCGCTTAACGGTTCACTACAACCGTCAAGAAATTGCACGTCCTGATCAATTCGTGCCTGTCACGGACGATACCACCGCTGGCGAGACTGAAAACGACAATGCAACGTCGACCACAGATAGCACCCTTGCCAGCACACCAACCTTTGGTGCAGACATTGTTGCCAGTTCATTAATGGCGAAGAACTTCACCAATATTCAAAGCGCTGCGCCACTGGCTGTCGCAAGTGAACCTCGCCTTGAAGATGGACTTGTCTCTTGGGTTCGTCCCGATATGCAGCAAGAATACAGCTTCAATAAAAAAGCACTGGCGCACGCAAAACAACTACAAGCTTATGCTGAACAGAATATGTATTCTGACGAGTTTCTTTGGGTTAGCACTCAGTCTAAAGGGCTGATCAAAGGCATCGATTACCTTGAAGGTGGCTTCTTTGATAATGCGCAGCTGGACCCATCCGCGCCGGATTACGCTGAAAAAGCCAATAAAAAGCTCAAATCATGGGAAGATTTAAGCCCAGAGCAGCAATCCGATGTCACGGCGGCGATCTCTCAGCACATCTATAAGTCGACATTGATCCATGAGCTGGGTCATAACTTAGGTTTACGTCATAACTTTATGGGGTCCGTAGACAAAGACAATTTCTACACCCAGCAAGAAGTGGATACGATGGGCTACGATAAAGTGCCAGCCTACAGCTCCATCATGGATTACGGCGCATCCATTTTTGATGAACTCCCTACCTTTGGTAAATACGATCTTGCGGCACTTCGTTTTGGCTATAAACGTGAAGCCACTCTGAACCACGTCGACAGTGAAGGCAAAACGGAGCTGCAATACGTTAGCCTCAATGCCATCGATGACAAAGTGCGCCAAAATTATCGTGATTACCCACTAGGCACGTTGGAAGAGCTGAAGCGTCAACTTGCCGAAGAGGAAAAATCTGGTGAGACGCGCTCGCTGAAATCCTTTGATTTCTGTAGCGACGAAAATACGTCCAGCACCACGATTTGTAATCGCTTTGATGAAGGGACCAATATTTTAGAGCTGACTCAGTTCCGCATTCAGCAATACTGGGATAGCTACGAATACCTGAACAAACGTAACGGTCGCAATAGCTTCTACGAACACCAGATGCAAAACTACACCGTGCATCGTTACTACCAGTTCAACGAAATTCGTAAAGTCATCGAAGACCTTGGTGAAATTGACTACTTATTTGCTCAGTTAAAAGGAGAAGAGGAAGACAGCTACGGTCAAAATGTGGCGAACTTCTACTCCGATAACTGTATGGTAGCGGCGACAAGAGAAGCCATGCCACAAGGTGTCCAAATGATTTGTGATACCTTCGACGCCTCGCTCGCGGCAGCGGATTTCTTTGTGGAAGTCATGGCGCAACCGGATCATATCTGTGAAATTGAAGTGACGGTCTCTGGCTCACAGCCTATCCAACGCTTTATTCCACTGACTGATTTATGGACTCAATATGGTCCAGCGATCGCCGATAAGACCACTTTGCCAGAGTCGTGTTTCGACACTGACCTAACCTCATTGCTGAAAGGCGGTTCGCAAAGCATTGCGGTGCTCTCTGAAACACGTGATGGTCGTCCATACGCGAATATGCGTGCCAATAACCCATTCCAAACCTCGGCGTCTGCCATTGATTTAATGGGCATCTGGCCAGACAAATTACTGGCTGCGCAAATGCTGGTGAAACGTCACGAGTGGAGCGCAAGCCGTGATAAATCGAACATGGCGTTAATGGATATCTCTGATGTCCGCAGTGGTACTCGCGGTACACCACAGAAGATCAAAGGCTATTTAGGTTACCTTGGCTATGCGGATAGCTCGTATCGCGATCCTGTGTTCGTGAATGCTCAAGGCGAAAGTGTCACCACCAAGTCACGCTACACGCCAGATATTCGCAGCGCAATTGATGTACCAAGCTATTTACTCGGTCTCAAGCAGTTCTTCCAGATGTCGCAAACCACTGTGACGCCAATGTTCTCAGCGATGATCCAGAATATCGTTGCCTTTGGTTACGCGGAAGAGTTTGGCTTATCGGACAGCTCTCAAGACATGATTGATGATCTCACGTTAACAACCCCAAGCATGTCTGCGGATTTGACCGACGGCTACCAATTCTCATGGAAAGCGCGCAACTATGTGATTACACGTCGAAATGGTCTCGCGAAGCAGATGGCATTGAAAGCGATGTTCATTGAAGGCAGAGATCAGCATCTTGAGATTCTCAATGACGCCCCATATTCAGTAAGACGAAACATTCGCTTCACTGATTTAGGGATCCGCACGCTCAATGATGCCACTTTATACATGCTGCGTGACACGGATGCGGTCGAACTGCTAAAGAGCTCGCCATACTTTGAAAGCTTATTCCGTGGCAGTTTCTTTAAACCAGCGAAGTTCGCTTTCGATTCAAGCAATAAGTGTTACTACCCAGCAGACAACGATCCAAGCGTACGCTGTCATAGCAAAGACGATCTATTGAAAGCATGGAAGTCGATTGATGCGAATCAGGAAGCCGACGCCGCCTATTTAGAATCCTTGTTGACCTTCTCTGCCAACCAAGTGACCGAAATTGCAGAGCAGATTGAAAGTCGCCCAGAATACAAAAAGTTCTATGACGTGCCTGCTGAAAGCATTTGGTTATGGGCCACGGGCGATTACCGCAAGTACCGCCGAGCGATGGAGCAGCTGCCAGTGATGCAATAAAGCGAAAACGCTTTTAGCCAGCAAATTTAAGCTAAGGTGGATAAGAAAAAGCGAGCTCAATGAGCTCGCTCTTTTGTTGAAGCGCCACTACTTCAAGCTCGGTTGTTTTCCCGCTTGCTCAATCGCCGACTTGATTTGGTTGAGAAAATCACTTGGTAAAGGTCCGACGCCATGCTGTGAAAACATCAACGGCTCGTGTGGGCTGGCAATCATCAACACATTATGAAAATCGGCGACATCAAAATCTCCTTCAGCCATATTTTCACTGTGATACTTGAGGATTTCTTTTGCCATGGTTTTCGCGACCGCGTGCATCTGCTCCTCAGTCACATTCATACGTGAAAACCCAACACGTACACAGTCTTCATAGGCTGTGGTCTGCTCTTTCAGGGTCTGTTTGTATTTTTTATTCAGTTTCGAGTCATCAGCAAAGCGATAATACATCGGCCCGACCAATGAAAACTTGTTCTCTTCAGTAAGCTTCACTAAGCCCAGCATTTCTAGAGCACGAAAATAGGAATAGGTCGTTGACTCATCAAGTTGATGCTTCTCTTTCATCCAAGCAAAACCATCTCGGTCTTTCAAATGGCGAACTTCACGATAGAAGTCATACAACTCAGGAAAATTGAAGAACACTTCATCCTGAGTGTGATTGAAGTAGTTTTCATCACTCGCTTGTAACTGAATCGCCACTTTTTGCAGTTCATCGAGAGTCGCGTCGATTTCTCGACAATACTCCATCAACTTTTCCAAAGTGATATGGGTACTATATAAGTGACGTTTGAAGGTAGAGAGGGGAATACCTAGCCGATCGGCAAGCTCACGGTATGTCAGCCCTTTGCTTTTCACTAACTGCCTTAATGCTGCAAGCAAATATTCTGGTGTGGTTCCACGCATGAGAAACCTTAATTATTGTTGGTTTAGTAGTTTGTATCATATACCCAAGTAACCTCTAGAAGCTAGGTTCAGCCTCAAGGCAAATGCTCCCTCTTTATCCAAGCGACTTCAGCAGATAAATATCCCCAAAGCCACTTAGAATGAGGACTCAACCGTTTGTAAATTACAAACATTCAGCGCAAACGATTGACTACTCTTGATCGGATTTGTTGAAAATTAACGACACCGAATTGACACAATAGCGATTACCCGTAGTACGAGGGCCATCGGGGAAAACATGGCCTAAATGCGCGTCACATGCAGCACAGCGTATCTCTACACGCTTCATTCCGTGACTTAGATCTTCTATGTAGCGTATAGCATCTTCATTAATAGGGGCATCGAAGCTCGGCCAGCCACAACCCGAGTCATACTTGTTCTCCGACGAGAAAAGGGCGACCTGACAACAAGTACAGTGGTAGTGCCCTGTTGCCTTATTATGCAGTAAGGTCCCCGTAAATGGTGCTTCTGTCCCCTGCTCCCGACAAACACGATACTCTTCGTCGGACAAGCGTTCACGCCAGTAAGAATCTGGCTTCATTAAGTTTTCTTTATTCTGTTTCACGTTAATATTTCCCGTTATTCTCAGGCTTAATAATGACTTTTTTTGTAAAGTGCTTGCTTATCATTCAGTTTGTAGCACATACTTTCTTCCCAGACATATGATGTAAAAGAAAGGTAAAAAGTAGGAAGTAATTCGTCTTATTTTACGTCATCTCGGCAGTAGAATGTGCAGTCATTAGTTTAAAAAATAGCCATTTACGACTAATTGTTAAAAAAAGCGTCGCTTTTTTTTGACTTTAAACAAGTTAAGTCCGATTATCGGTTGCAGATTTAGACTGGATTCTGTAATTTTACTACCAGTTATCTTTAATCAGAAATTAAGTTGTGGAGCAACTATAATGACTATCAAAGTAGGTATTAACGGTTTTGGCCGTATCGGTCGTTTCGTATTCCGTGCAGCACAAGAGCGCGCTGACATCGAAGTAGTAGGTATCAACGATCTTATCGACGTAGACTACATGGCATACATGCTTAAGTACGACTCAACTCACGGCCGTTTCAACGGTACTGTTGAAGTTGAAGGCGGTAACCTAATCGTTAACGGCAAAACTGTACGTGTAACTGCTGAGCGTAACCCTGAAGACCTTAAGTGGGACGAAATCGGTGTTGACGTTGTAGCTGAAGCAACGGGTCTTTTCCTAACTGACGAGACTGCACGTAAGCACATCACTGCTGGTGCGAAGAAGGTTGTTCTAACTGGTCCTTCAAAAGACGCTACTCCAATGATCGTTATGGGTGTTAACCAAGACACTTACGCTGGTCAAGACATCGTTTCTAACGCTTCTTGTACTACTAACTGTCTAGCACCTATCGCTAAAGTTCTTAACGACAAGTTCGGTATCGAGTCTGGTCTTATGACTACAGTTCACGCTACTACAGCTACACAGAAGACTGTTGACGGTCCTTCTGCTAAAGACTGGCGTGGTGGTCGTGGTGCTTCTCAGAACATCATCCCATCTTCAACTGGTGCTGCTAAAGCAGTAGGCGTTGTTCTTCCAGAACTAAACGGCAAACTAACTGGTATGGCTTTCCGTGTACCAACTGCTAACGTTTCTGTAGTTGACCTAACAGTTAACCTAAAAGAAGGCGCATCTTACGAAGCTATCTGTGCAGCAATGAAAGAAGCTTCTGAAGGCGAGCTAAAAGGTGTTCTAGGTTACACTGAAGACCAAGTTGTTTCTCAAGACTTCATCGGTGAAGTTCAAACTTCAGTATTCGATGCTAAAGCTGGTATCGCACTAACTGATAACTTCGTTAAAGTTGTATCTTGGTACGACAACGAAATCGGTTACTCAAACAAAGTTCTTGACCTAATCGCACACATCTCTAAGTAATCACTTAGATTAGCGTTTAGCGAAGAATTTCGTGAAGTTAAAGGCGGCTCTTGAGTCGCCTTTTTGGTATCTGAAAGAAAGTAAAAAGGAACGCTGACATGGATTTACAATCACTACCAACCGTTGCTGTCCTTTCTGATTGCGTCACTATTGCACAGAAAGACCAAGTCAAAATCGTCCGTATTCAGCATGATAAAGCGTCAGCTGGTATTGCTCTTCACGGCGGCCACGTTGTTTCTTATCAGCCAGCAGGCAAAGAAGACCTGATCTGGATGAGTGAGCAAGCTATTTTTGACGGTAAAGCAGCGCTGCGTGGCGGCATCCCAGTATGCTGGCCTTGGTTTGGTCGCATTGCTGCTCCCGCACATGGTTTTGCGCGCTCATCTGAATGGGAATTGATCGAACACCGTGAAAATGAACACGGTGTCATTGTTGAGTTAGCCTTATTTGCGTCAGAGCAAACACATGATATCTGGCCACACATGTTCGACACTCGCCTTGTGGTTGAAGTCGGTGATGAACTCAAAGTGAGCCTCAAAATCCTCAACATCGATGATGAACCCTTTACCTTCTCGGGCGCACTGCATACTTACCTCAATGTAGGTCATATCGATAAAGTGGTGACATCAGGTATGGGCCCTGAGTACATTGACGGCCTACTGGAAAACCAAGTATGCCAAGGCGGTGACACCCTTATCGTCGATAAAGCCATTGACCGTGTGTACACAAATCCAGAAAGCGATATTGTGGTGCGCGATGCAGCCTTAGATCGTGAACTTAAAGTCACTAACTCAGGTCACAACTCTGCGGTTATTTGGAACCCTTGGCAGCAAGGTGCTGAAGGCATGGCAGACATGCAAGATGATGGTTATCAAACCATGATTTGTATCGAATCAACTGTGCATGCTGATTCCATTGATAAAGGCGTGACCCTCGCTCCAGATGAAGCACACACTTTAACCACTGTGATTTCGGCTTAAACACGGATTTTCCTGCCGCGATGGAAACCTGACACAGGTTTCAGCTCGGTCCAAAATGAGCTTCATCAATGGTAAGCCCGATCTTATAAGCCTTAGTCACTCACTGTGATTAAGGCTTTCGTATACGCTCCATGCTTGTTTATACGTAACCTCTTTATACGAACTTCTTTGCACCTGCCCCCTAGTTCAAGCTTTCTCACGCTATCGCTTTTTCGGCTTATACGTTTGTTCTCCTTCCCTTTTCCTGAGCAACCTTCTGATTTCGTTCTTTCGTCCACCGTTTAGAAAATGAACTAAGTTTTCTATTAATGAAATTTATTCCAGTCCTTCAAGGTCTCTATTCGTCTGCTAAATTAATTACTTAGTTATTAAAGTAACTTGCAGATTTTTAAACAAACTCAACATCGATACCTTAATCTCTTGCCGTGAGAGGACATAAGCCGTTCAATCGAGATCGCAAAAACGACACAAGCAACGGACTTTCACCCATCCTCACTACCACTTCAATGAGCACAGGTATGAATAACAATAAAATGCCGTAGCTAGGACCGTTGCATGATCGAAAACTACAAAAACCAAAGTATCGGGTTTCAATTAAAACTCGTGATCTCCTTTTGCCTCCTGATTGCTTTTGTTGCCATTGCCACTCTGGTCTATCGCAATGCCGCTCAAGTGCTGCTCGACACCACGTTAAAAGAGCAGCAATCAAAAGTTGAAACCATGGCGAACACTATTGCAGGTCAGTTTGATGCCTACTTACATACCGCAAAAGTGCTGGAGTCAACCTTTCGCAATGGCTACCTTGCGGGCGTTTATGTGGAAGACTACACCACGGAGTTTGAAGGAAAACAAATCCGTAATATGACCCAATATGGGGAAAGTTTACTTGGCGACACTAAGCTGGTGGACAGCTTTACTCGTGATACGGGAGCGGTGGCTACGCTATTTGCGCCTGTCGGTAATGATTTCATCCGAGTCTCAACATCCATTAAAGATCCCAATGGGCAACGTGTCATCGGTACGACGCTCGGAGTCAATCACCCCGGTTACCAAACCATCATGAGCGGCCAACCTTATTATGCTCAAGTCGAACTTTTTGGAACCAACTACATCACTTACTACTCGCCACTCAAAAATATTCATGGCGACGTACAAGGGATCTCCTTCATCGGATTATCCGTACAGGACGTCACTCAAAACTTGTTTGCTTCCTTAGCCGAAGTGCGCTGGGGTGATACGGGTCACTCGATTCTGGTCACTAATGGTCATGAAAACAAAGGGCAATACCTATTGCACCCCAATAAAACAAAACAGTCTCCAGCGATTATCAATGAATTAGATGCGAACGGAGAGCAACCTTACCGTCAGATTTTCGAGCAATCAAAAGGGCTGATTTTCTATCCGCAAGATCTCGATGGCGCTGTCGAAGAGCGTTACTTAGTGTTTGCTGACGTTCCAGGTTGGAACTGGAAGTTGCTCGGGGGTACGTTTATCTCTGAAGTCACACAAGGCAGTCAGGTGCTGCTAAAAATCATCGCCATCACCTCTTTGATCGTGGCCAGTGCCACCTTCTTGGTCATGACCTACTCTCTCAATCGAATTTTGTCGCCTCTGGCCTCTTTAACCGAATACATGTGTCGCCTAGGGCAAGGGGAAGTCAGTATTCAGATCCCAGTCAAAGAAGGGAAAACCCGTAACGAAATTCACTCTCTCACTCAGAGTGTGGTCAACATGGCAGACCAACTCAACAGCTTGGTCACTGAGATTCGCAGCACCAGTGATGACTTAGCCAACCGTGCTGGCAGTGTCGCTAACGACGCTCAACACAATCTCAGCCAAACCCAAACTCAGCAAGGTCAAGTGGAGCAAGTTGCAACCGCCATTGAGGAAATGGCCACTTCCGCCATGACCATCGCCCAACAAGTAGAAGCCATTACCGATAATGTTGCCGCTGCAAATCGAGATTCACAACAAGGAAAAACGGTGGTCGCCTCGGTGCGCCACAGTGTCGGTGAACTCAATTTGCAATTGGATGCTTCCGCTCAGGCTATCGAAAAAGTGAATGCTGACAGTGAGAGCATACAAAGCGTCACCAAAATGATTGATGAAATTGCAGAGCAAACCAACTTACTTGCCCTAAATGCGGCCATTGAAGCGGCAAGGGCTGGTGAACAAGGTCGCGGCTTTGCCGTTGTGGCAGATGAAGTACGCACCTTGGCACATCGCACCCAGACGTCGGTTCAAGAAGTGCAGACCATCATTGGTCAGTTGCGCCAATCCACGGACAGCGCCGTCGACTTAATGCGATGCAGCCAAGACCAAGCGACGCAAGTGTCACAGCAAACCGACGAAGCGGACACCGCTTTAGCAGCGATTAATGCCGAAGTTGAATCCATTGCCAGTCAAGCCGATACCATTGCGACCACATCGGAACAACAGGCGTCAACCTCACAAGAAATTGCTGCACGAGCCAATGCCATGAGCGAGCTGAATCGAGATACACACGATGTCAGCAAACAAACCGCCACCAGCGCTGATACCTTATTAGTGCAATCAGAATCCTTGAAAAAACAAGTCTCATTCTTCCACTAGCCCTTTAACGCCCCTGTCACAAGCAGACGGGGGCATCCTTTTATGGCGAGCTCATGCTCGTTGAAGTTCGCCATCGTATCTTGACCATTTCTGGTCTCGAGCACCGCTTCCTGCTAGACTTGCCGCCCAGAAAATTCATTACCACCGAGGCTGATATGGCGTACCAGTGCCCACTTTGCCAACTTCCCCTGCAATTAGACTCTCGCAGCTACCGTTGTGACAACAATCACCAGTTTGATAAAGCAAAAGAAGGTTACGTCAACTTAATGCCTGCGCATCATAAGCGCTCGAAAGATCCGGGTGACAATAAAGAGATGACTCAAGCCCGTCGTCGTTTCTTAGAAACGGAGCACTACCACCCGATGCGTGACAAAGTCGCGCAGCTCTGCCGTCAATTTTTACCGCAAACCGCCACCCAATTACTGGATATTGGGTGCGGTGAAGGTTACTACACCACCGAGCTAGCAAATCAAATCAACGCTCAACACCAAGAAGCGCAAGTGTATGGTTTGGACATCTCAAAAGTCGCCGTTCGTTATGCAGCAAAACGCTACCCGAATGTCGATTTTTCTGTGGCTTCGAGTCACCGCCTTCCGTTTGGTGATAATAGCCTTGATGGGATCGTTAGAATCTACGCTCCTTGCAAAGTCGATGAGTTGCAACGTTGCATTAAGACTGAAGGGATCATGGTGACCGTCACCCCTGCTGGACGTCATCTATTCCAACTGCGTGAAGGTATTTACAACGAGGTACGTTTGCACAGTGAAGACGAAGAAGCGTTAGCAGGCTTTGAATTGGCGCATCAAGAAATCCTCAATTACACCATGCCACTCAGTGGTCAAGAGGCGTCAGATTTACTGCAAATGACACCATTCGCTTGGAAAGCCACCGATGAGTTTCGCGCTCAACTTGCTGCTGCGACCATCTTCGAGTGTGAAGCGGACTTTATGATTCGTGTTTACCGAAAACAGGCGTAATGCTCAGCCTCCCTCTCACCTGTCATTGAGTAGCCATGAGGCTGGCTGGGGATAAGAATCGTTCCCATTTGCATTGAAATCCTGCTCCAGCTTCTTTACCATGCGCGCATACAATAATTAACGAGAACATTTCTGTGCGCGCACTTCGACCTTTATCGCTGCCTTTATCGCTGCCTTTATCGGCTTTGCTCCTTGCGGGCTGTGCTACTTCATCAACATCATCGACGTTGGCAACACCATCATCAGCAACATCGTCGTCATCAGTAACGGCACCAGCCGTGCTCACAGCAGCACCGACTGACGCTTCGGACAAGGTCGCACTCAACCATCACTTTGACTATGCTCTGCATACCCAACAAGGCGAGCCTATTTCTCTATCGACGCTCGCACAACAACTGCGAGATTTTGATGTGATATTAGTGGGTGAATGGCATTCACACAGTGGCGTTCACCGTTTACAAGCCGACTTATTTAGCCAGTTGTATCGTGAAAACCCGCACCTCGCACTGTCAATGGAACAGTTTACACGTGACAATCAGCGCCCATTAAATGCTTATCTCGAAGGCAAAATTGGCGAGCAATACTTCATAAAACAAGCCAATGCGTGGGATAACTATGTCAGTGATTACCGTGCTCTGGTTGAGTTTGCCAAAGACAAACAATTAGATGTGATTGCGGCAAATGCTCCGCGTTCCATTACCCGCTGTCTTGGACGCCAAGGTGCCGACTACCTCGATAAATTGGATGAGGAAGAAAAAACTTGGGTTGCCGAAACGCTTTACATGGGGGACACCCCTTATAAAGAGAAGTTCATGGCTTCGATGCATCACGGTTCAAAAGAGAAATCAGAAAAACTCTACTCCGCACAATTAGCTTGGGACGAAACCATGGCTGAATCGATCGTCAAGTATTTAGAGAAACACCCAAACACAACCGTCATGCATACCGCAGGCAGTTTTCATGTTGAAGGTGGGCTAGGGATTGCCGCTTCGATCTTACGCCGCTCTCCTGAACTTCGTATTGCGACCTTGGTTCCTGTCACTGAGGTTGCCGCTCAAAGCTCTGATTACCAAATCAAAGTATTGAACGTGCCGAAGCGCTACGTTCAAGAAGCGAATATGATGGCGGCCTTTAAGTCTTTGAGAAACAGAAGCAAAGGGATTGAATGTAAATAAACGTTCAACCTTGCTTTGACTCTGTAGTCTCATTGCCTCTATAGCTTCATTACCTTTGTAGCTTCATTGCCACATTTTCTAAGGTTGCGTTGTGATGTTCTTGGGTAAAACCCATAGCCAGATCGCAACCTTGGTTTCTGAACGCATCATGGTACATTTTTTGCTCAATTTATCATCTATACTTAATATATATTCAAGCAGCTCTCGCTGAGCCTAGCATCTCGAGGTTACGTGGGTATACCGATTAAGTCGCGATACTGACGCCGCAGCGTTGGGGAGAGACACAAAGGAGTGCATCATGACCAGTATTCATCAAACTCCGGCACAAGCCTACCGTGCACAATCGCCTGCGGAAATCGCACACGCTTCAACCTCCACATCCGCAAGCAATGGCAATGGCAATAACAATGCCAACGGCACGACCTTGCCCGCTCCGCTGAAAGTAGAACAAAACACCGTCACGCTCTCCGAAGAAGGAAAAGCACTCTTATCGGCACTGCAAGAGATCGATAAAGAAAGTAAACTCGCAGCAGAACAAAACCGAACCGTCACCGATAAGGTTGAATCCTTCGCTCATGGCGCTCTCGGTATGGACCACCCTGATTCACTCGAGGAAGAGCAAGATGATTCCTATTCGGCAGGGCAATATTTATCGGCTGCCGCTTCCATAGGCGGAGTGTTACTCGCACTCATTTAAGCCCAAGTAATACAATCCGATTGTCCTTCTTCCTCACTCTTGTTTTACTTTGATTTCACATTAATCGCTTAATGCCATTCGCCTAATACTAATCACCGAGTACTAATCGCTTAATATCAACAGACAAATGATACGTTATAACATAATGATTTATATAGATTTATTACACCTTCATGAAGATGCCATTTGTGTAGCATTAGTGTAATAACTCAATGATGTAATTCAGCTGCTTAATAAACAAGGACATAGACATGAAGCAGTTGATCAAACCTGTTGCCCTCATCGCGGCAACCTCTACGCTCTCTTTTCACCTTTCTGCCGCCGAGATCAAAAATGTCATATTAATGATCGGTGACGGTATGGGCCCGCAACAGGTTGGCTTACTAGAAACCTACGCAAATCATGCGCCCAACTCCATTTACAAGAACGAAACCACGGCGCTCTTTAAGCTCGCCAATGAAGGGGTCATCGGTGCTTCATTAACTCACCCTGAAGATGCCATTGTCGTTGATTCGGCGTGTTCCGCGACCATGTTGGCTACAGGGCAATACACGGCTTCCGAAGTGGTGGGCATTGATTCAAAAGGCAACCACATTGAGACCGTATTAGAGCAAGCGAAGCGCCTTGGCAAAGCGACTGGGCTGGTTTCAGATACGCGCTTAACGCATGCAACCCCTGCGGCGTTTGCTGCCCACCAGCCACATCGTTCACTGGAAAATAACATCGCCTCAGACATGTTAGACACCGGAGTAGACGTGATGTTATCCGGCGGTATTCGCCACTGGTTACCCAAGTCGACCAACGATAAAGGTGAGACCTATAAAGCACTACAAAAACTCACTCAAGGGGATGTTTACCTCAAGTCGAAGCGTAAAGATAACCGTAATTTGTTGATCGAAGCACAGCAAGACGGCTACGCACTGGCGTTCAACCGCGATATGCTCAACCAAGCCAAAGGCGACAAGCTGCTCGGTTTATTTGCTTACTCTGGGATGCAAGACGGGATTGCCTACAGCCACTCCAAAGACGATCCTAAACGCACTCAGCCAACCCTAAAAGAGATGACGGAAAAAGCCATTGATGTGCTGTCTAAAGACAAAGATGGGTTCTTCCTCATGGTTGAAGGGGGGCAAATTGACTGGGCTGGTCACAGTAACGATGCGGGCACTATGCTTCATGAGATGATCAAGTTCGATGAAGCGGTTAACTCAGTGTATGAATGGGCGAAAGATCGTGACGACACCATCATCATTGTCACTGCCGACCATGAGACAGGTTCATTTGGTTTTAGTTACTCTTCTCAAGATCTGCCAAAGCCAGAAAAACGTCCGGGTGAAGCGTTTGAAAAACGTGACTATGCGCCTAACTTTAACTTCGGTTCGTTCGACATTCTTGACGGTTTGTATAACCAGAAACAAAGCTACTACGGCATGATCAGCGAATTCCAAAAACTAGACAAAAAGCTGCAAACACCTGAGAAACTCGCAGAAATTGTAAACAAAAACAGCGAATTCCCAATCACTGCTGAGCAGGCTAGTCGAGTACTTGCTAGCAAGCCCAACCCGTATCGTCTGGCTGGACATAAATACTTATCGGTAGAAAATGTGCCAGCAATTAACGATTTTGACGCTTTCTATCCCTACAACGACCGTGGCAACTTACTGGCCCGTGAACAAGCAACGGCGCAAAACACGGTTTGGGGAACAGGGACTCACACCCATACCCCTGTAAACGTATTTGCTTGGGGACCAGCAGAGAAAATTCTGCCTATTTCCAAAATCATGCACCACTCCGAAATCGGCGAGTACCTGAAGAAGCACGTAAAATAGTGCAAAAGAGATAATAAATATCACAAGTGATTTCAATTGCTTGTGATATTTTGCTCATTATTTAACGACTCACGATTGACGAATAGACAGTCAGCAATCAATATGTTGTTCCATTATTCACTAGCCGTACTCCCACCACCATGTGTGAAATATTTGCCAAACAGCCTCAATCTAACTACGAATTTGTTACACGTTCAGTCCGCATCGATGGGCATGTCACGAGCGTGAAATTAGAAACCAGCTTTTGGCTCATCCTCGAAGAAATCGCACAAGGACAAAATATGACGGTGCCAAAGTTTCTTAGCACTGTGTATAAAGAGGCGCTTGCTCACAATGGGGAAGTAGCAAATTTTGCTTCTTTACTACGCTGTGCTTGCTTGACTTACGCCCGAATGCCAGTGCAAGTGTTGGCGATTGCCAATCAAGAACTCGTAACACAATAGCGTCTTTGTCTTAGTGCCGTCCGTAGCACTCCATTAGCGCGGAACGACTCTCTATTATTGGCAAATATTCCTATTCGGGCCTGAATACTTTACCTCAATGTTATTTGAAGTGAATGTCATTTGGAGTGAATGTCGTACTCACGTACTACCTCATAAGTATGTAGAGTGTTTAGTCTTGTGCCGCAAATTAAGGAGCACACATGACTAAGATGATCCACACCATGATTCGTGTCAGCGATTTAGACCGTTCTATCGCTTTCTATCGCGACGCATTGGAATTAGAAATTAAAGATCAGTTTATCTTCGACGGCTTTTCACTGACTTATCTTTCAAACCCGTCAACAGGCTTCGAACTTGAGCTGACCCACAACCACGATCAAGGCACAGGCTATGATCTTGGCAATGGTTACGGCCACCTTGCCGTCAGTGTTGAAGACATTGAGAAAGCGCACCAACGTATTCAAGGGCTAGGAATCGATGTTGGAGACATCAAGGTTTTTGATTATAAAGAAAAACACTTAGCGACATTCTTCTTTATTACCGACCCTGATGGATACAAGATTGAATTTCTTCAACGCCAAGGTCGCTACGTTTAACCCTAACGACGCTGGCTCAGTAAGAGCCCAAACTCCGTCCTCAGGCAGTGCCTGAGGGCCTTTTTTCCCGAAAACGTACTTATTTTCTTCACCGTCACAGCGCTTCCTTGGCGGCTCTTTATCGGTTCTTCCCCCTCTGCCATTCACTACATCCGTTCACAAATCTAAACATACGTAAGCAAATGTAAATAATGTAAATGATATTAATTATCATTTGAGAAGTGATTAAGGTATGCCTCACTTCGATTGGACATTACTCTTACATAGACAGCTGTTATGAAATTAAAAACTCTATCCATTGCCATTTCTATGGCCGTAGCCTCCTTTGCCACTTTAGCCGATCAAACGGCTACTCAAACCCAAGAACGCACCGCTCAAGAGGGAGATACCATCACGGTAACAGCTTCCGCTTTAGATCAATTAATCCAAACTGAAATCAATGCCGACGCCCTAGAGCAGAAACAAGCGTCTGACATGAAAGATGTCTTGAACACCATGCCAAGTGTGACCGTCGATGGTAACGCACGATACTCTCGTAAAGTCTTTATTCGAGGTATGGAAGACAAGTTTGCGGTTGTCACCATTGATGGTGCACGCCAAGAGGGACAACTGTTTCACCACAACGGTGACCAAACCATTGACCCTGCGCTATTGAGCGTGGCTGAGATCGATCTAGGTGCAAACTCCGCTTTGGCTGGCGCCGGCGCGATTAATGGCTCATTCCGTTACGAAACCAAAAACCCGGATGAGCTTCTTGCAGATGATAAATCTTTCGGAGCAAGAGTTAAGGCGGGTTACCAATCTGGCTACGAGCGAATTTCAACTAACGTTGCCGTCTACACAAAGCTCAATGACAAGCTGCAATTCCTTGGTATCGCGAACTACTCCGAAGATGGTGAGCTTCACATTCCTGATCGCGATGAAGTCTCTTCGAAAGAAGGTGAGCTTAAATCAGGGCTAGCGAAGATTGTCTTCATTCCAAATGATGAGCACGAATTTAAGTTGTCACTGAACCACTACAGTGATGGCGGTGAACGTCAGCTGTCCGGTGAAAAGAACGGTGAACTGTACGCCGACAGCACACACAGCTACAACGCCATTAAACGTGACACCCTGTCTCTACAACATAACTATGATGCAGGCAGCGAATACGTTCAGCTACAAACCAATCTCTACTACAACCGTCAGTATATGGAGCGCGATGCTCAGATCGCGGACAACTGGCAGAAAGTAAACGGCAAATGGGAAAAAGACGGGAAAATCTCGATTCCTGATCGCGAATACAATGTGACAACCGTTGGTGGCGATATCCGTAACATCAGCTTGATTGGCGAGCATGAGCTGACTTATGGATTCGAAGGTTACCACGCAAAACAGTGGATCGATGCTGGCGTCGGTCAAGTGATCAGCGGCTCAATGCAAGGTCAAGAAAAAGTCTACAAAATGGATGGTGGAGAAGTGACCGCTTACGGCCTCTACATTCAAGATCAATTTGAAGTCGGCGACGTCACTCTTATTCCAGGCCTTCGCTATGATGTGCATGAACTTGGCGGTGTATTCAAAGGCGACTTTGATCAGCTCTCTCCTAAATTTAAAGCGGAATGGCAAGTGACCGACGAGCTGCGCCTTCGCTCTGGCTACGGTCGTCTCTTTAAAGGTGCTGCGTTACCTGAAACCTTAACCATGAAGCCTGCAAGCTCCGTCAAGCAAGCAGATACCAAAGCCATGACAGGTAACAACTACGAAGCGGGTGTCGATTACGACCTAAGCCGCGTGATGAGTGCAGATAACGCCAAAGTCGGATTTACCCTTTATCAATACGACCTTGATAATCAAATGCACCCAACAAAAAACAACACCACACTGTCGAACCAGTATGACGTTGAAGTCTGGGGCGTAGAGACGACCTTTACTTACGCTAACGACGGGTTCAACGTGTATGCCAACCACTCGTTCTCCGACGGTGAACAAACCTCACTGCGTGACGGTAAAACCAGCCATATGAACAAAACGGGCATTCATAACTTTAAGCTTGGTACTAAATATGCGTTGAATGATGAGCTTGTTCTTGGTTGGGACGCGCGATTTGTTCCGGGTAACGACTACACCAATGCGTCTGGCGGCAAGATCGAACGTGCTGGTTTTGGGGTTCATGGCATCTGGGCATCTTACAACCCGACCTTCGCGAAAGAGATGACCATGAATTTAGGTGTCGATAATCTATTCGATAAACTTTATGCAGAGCACACTGGCTTCGGTATCTCATGGGGTTCAAGCAAGTACACCAGCTACGAAGTGGGTCGTAACATCAAAGCGTCCATTTCTTACAGCTTCTAACTGACTGAGACCAAACTGACGCGCAGTAGGATGTTTCTCTGCTAAGGTGAGGTTAAACTAAAACAAGAAAGGCGGGCTACTCAGCCCGCCTTTCTCATTTCTATTCTGTTTGCCTTTTTCTATCGATTTACAATCAATCAGACAGTTATCTATTAGGGTGATTCAAAATGTGGTCCTCCCAATTGACCACTTCAATTTCATACACCACTTTATTACGGACACTTTCACCTGCTGCATGCATCGCGGATTTCGAGCCCGTGATCAGTGGGTGCCATACTGGAAGCTGTTGCCCTTCCGCCAAGAGTCGATAAGAACAAGTATGCGGTAACCAAGAAAAGTCATCGATATCTTCACGAGTCAGCTTGGTGCACTCTTCGCCAGATTCAAAACGGTTCGGATAGTCTTTACAAGAACAGGTTTTGCTGTTTAACCAACTGCACGCCACATTAGTAAAGTAGATTTCATCGGTGTCTTCATCTTGCAGCTTATGCAGGCAACACTTGCCGCAGCCGTCGCACAGAGATTCCCATTGTTCCTCTGTCATCTCTTCTAAACGAGTGGTTTCCCAATATGCTGCGCTCATCATTACCTTCTTACTGCTACTTTGCTTTGTGCTTTCTTGCTACGAATCGATTTAATCGTATTATTATGGAGCGGTTTTATACTCTTGCCACCTGCAAAGTTCAAGGGGAATCTGATCTTGTATCGCTGCGATTTTCTGCTAACATCGCGCACCTTTCGCAAACAATAGGTGAATGTGATGGAATGTCGTTTAGGTTGTGGCGCGTGCTGCACCGCCCCTAGTATCTCCTCTCCGATACCTGGCATGCCAAAAGGCAAACCAGCTGGAGTACGTTGTATTCAGCTAAATACAGATAACCTGTGCAAATTATTCGGCAAGCCTGAGCGTCCAAAAGTGTGCCATGAGTTTAAACCCTGCCCGATTGTTTGCGGAACCACCAATCAAGAAGCGCTCGACAACATCACTGAGCTAGAACTTCTGACGTAACACTTTCTCATACTGTTAATTTCCATTATTGCGTAAAAAGTCACATATAGTCACATTGGGGAATTTATAAATCGGTTATAGTGCTGTTAAATCACGGATGAAGCCCAAGGAGCACTATGTCAAATTCCACCGACCTTCCGACACATATCGTCTTAGTTGAAGACGATCTTGCCCTTGCGGAACTGATCAAAGACTTCCTAGAAAATTATGACTTTAAAATCACTGTCGTCACTGATGGTCTCAGTGCGGTTGAGGTGATCTTGGAGCAACAACCAGAGCTTGTCATTCTCGATGTCATGCTACCCGGTCAAAGTGGAATGGATGTGTGTCGTGCTATTCGAGCGGATTACCCCGGCATGATTTTGATGCAAACGGCGCTCGATGATGACATCGACCAAGTCATGGGATTAGAACTGGGTGCTGATGATTATGTCGTCAAACAAGTGCAGCCTCGTCTATTACTGTCTAGAATTCGTGCCCTACTGCGTCGCCAAGAACGCACGCCGAGCCCCGCTCGGGAAATCAATGAACATATGTTGGATGTGGGTAATTTAGTTATCGATCTTCAGCAACGTCATGTCACTCTAGATACTGAAACCATCAAACTGACGACCGCTGAGTTTGATTTGCTGCATTTACTGGCACGTCGCGTCGGTACGGTTGTTTCTCGCGACGACATTGCACAAAGCATTCGCGGCTTTGAGTACGATGGAATGGATCGATCAATTGACCGTCGCATTTCGCGTCTACGCCGAACCCTCAAAGATGACCCAAATGAGCCGAAATTAATCAAGACCATTCGTGGTAAAGGCTACCAGCTCTGCTCTGTTGCTTAACAGCTAAGTTGCTTAACGGCTAAGTCGTTTAATAGCCAAGTTTCTTAATAACCAAGCTACTTAATAACCAAGCCGCTTAATAGCTCGGTCGATTAAGATCTCAGTTACCTCCAAAGTTGGGCGATCTCAAACCTTGTCGCCCATTGATAGGACGCCCTTATGATCCGCTCTATTTTTGTTCTCTGGTTAGCGGTGTTTGTACCACTCACCATCATTGTTGTGCCGACAGGGATTAACCCGATTCAAGCATTAAGTGAATCCTTAACGGAACAATTCTATCTACCGATTTACACCACCAGCGTAGAAACCATTGAGCAAGATCTGCTCGCGCATCCCGAATCAGAATGGCCAAAGGTGATTGAACATCATAACCAATACTTTGCCTACCCTTTAGTGCTGCGAGACCTAAGCGAATATCGAGAGGATACCAGCCTCTTTGAATCCATGAATAAGGGGGAAATTCGCATGGACTATGGTGAGCCATTTGGTCTGATCAAACGGCTTGGCGATTCAAACACCGTGCTGCTCTACCCTGTCATGGAAACGGAAGCGGCAACGGTACGCAATCAGGCTACGGGGGCTTTATACATTGCGGTGGAGGATTTACGTCGTCACCCAAGAGACACTTGGGAGCAGCGCCTCGATTATACTCACCATGAACTTCCAATTGCGGTCGAGGTTGTCAAAACCGACGAGTTAATCGATGGGCTTCAACAACAAATTAATGAGGAACCTAATCAAATCATCAGTGCGGAAAATCTTGAAGGCATTGTCTTGGTCGCTGCGAAAATCACGCCTGAAGAGTGGATTTTAGTGTCCGATCAAGGCTCGCGAGCGATTCAAATGGAAATGAATACCGCCGCTGGTGGTTACCTCTTTGGCTTAATGTCACTCGCTTTGCTGCTCTGGGTCTACCCGATGTGGCGGGACTTGAAAAAGCTCTCTAAAACCGCCAATGAATTTGGTCGTGGCGTATTGGATACTCGAGCCAAAACCTCACGCATGACTGTCGTCTCTCAATTGGGTGATTCATTCAATCACATGGCCGATAACATTGAGCGTTTAATTGCAGGGCAACGTGAATTAACCAATGCCATCTCACATGATTTACGCACGCCTTTATACCGTTTGCGTTTTGCTTTAGAAATGATGAACGACCCGAGTGTCAGCGAAGCGCAAAAGGAAAAGTACACCGCCATCGCCCACTCCAGTATCGATAATTTGGATCACTTGATTAATCAAAATCTGATGCTTTCTCGCTACAGTAAAATGACGGACCTCAGTCAGTTTAGCCATTGTGCGTTAGCGCATGAGATGGCAAAAGAAGCGGAACATTTTCAATTGGAGCACACCGATCTCAACGTGGAATACCTCTGTGCTCCGGAGCTTAAAACAACCCACATATTCGTTGATTACCGTGGTATTCAGCGTGCTTTACAAAACCTACTCTCCAACGCCGCTCGCTACAGTAAAAAGCAAATCCTAGTCACTTTTGAACAGGACGCCACCCACTATGAAATCCGTGTCGAAGACGATGGTCACGGCATCAGTGAAGAAATGCGCAGTAAGATCTTTGAACCCTTCACTCAGCTTGATAACAAAGCAAGGGCGAAGACTCAAGATAAAGGCTATGGCCTGGGGCTTGCCATCGTGAAACAGATAGCGGTATGGCATCGTGGCGAAGTACTCGTTGAAGAGTCTGTGTTAGGCGGTGCTCGATTCGTGATTCGTTGGCCAATTGATACCTCTGACTTACAGGCGGCTGATGACCCAACCTCATCAAATTTGTCCAAAACGTCCGTGTAGCGTCACAATGTGACCAACTGCCTTCTTATCGAGGAAACAAGGTCTTAATGTGACGGCCAGTGACACAAACCGTCTAATTAACGACCACGAAAGACTCATCAAGTGTTGATAACTTGTGATGGTGTTCAATAAGTCGCCACCATCACAAGGAGTTAGCGATGAAACTTTCACTCTTAACGTCAACGGCTACCCTCTTCTCTCTGTCCGCCTTTACCGCAACCTGTGCAGTCGCCATGCAAGATAAAGGTTTCGAGCAAGGGCTAAGTGGCGGTCTCAGTATCGCTATGGCCTTTAATGAAGGCACCTCCCAATTTAATACCGACGATGACAACGCCATCACCAAAGATTTGAATAACAATGGTCAACAACTATCAGGGGGATCGCCGTTTATTCTCGGTCGCGTGCAGTATGCCTTCGACAATACCGCTATTTTTATTGGTAACAGTGAAGACCAAATCGCCGACGCGCAGTTCCAAGCCGAGATCGGTGTCATGCATCAATTTGATAATGGTATTCAAGTCACTGGGGCTCTGTTTGGCAACATGCCGGGCATGGATGAAACATGGCAAGACCCTTACCTCCTCAATCAAAAACGAGAAACCAGTGATCAAGCAATCTCTGGCGGACGCGTCGCAGTCTCTCTAGCGGTCATCCCTTTAAGCTTTAGCTATGCCTATGCCAACAGTGAAGTGGACAATGACCAAATTGGCACCAACTCGGGATTAACCCCGCATCAAATGAACCAACTCAAGCGCAACAGCGACTACTACCGTTCTAGCGCAAATCTCACCATCCCGTTATCCGATTCCTTCTTCCTCGCTCCGGGGATTTATTTCAGTGAGAGAGAAGCAGATGGGGATGCGCAAAGCAACGAAGAAGTCGGAGCGCAACTTGGCGTACAAGCCATCTTTGGTCGCCACTCCATCATGGGCACCATTGGGGCAAGTGCCAGTCGTTATGACCAAATCAACCCGATCTTCGGCAAACGCAGAGACAGCGAATCGGCAGGCATTTTCTCCGTTTACAGCTATGACAAGCCATTCAACCTGAATAACACAGTTTTTACTGTCATGTCAGGGGTGGAAGAAGTGGATTCAGACATTGATTTCTACGACAGCAGCAGCGCTTTTGTCGCAACAGGTATCGCGTATACCTTCTAATCGACCTAAGAGAATAACGTTATGACATACACAACGATAAAGCCAATGTTGATTACCCTACTGATTCTACTCACTCTGTTTGTTCTTATGGGTTGCTCAGATAGTACTGACCCAAAAAACTGGAGCAAGCCCACAGCCAATGCAGGGAACGATCAAGTCGTGACACTGCCCGGTCATCAAATCACCCTGTATGGCAGTGCCAAATCCCACATCAAAATCTACGATATCGATGAGGTTTATTGGCGACAAATTTCAGGGCCACAGTCGGTGCAAATACTCAATGCCGACAAACTTACAGCGACCGTCTTAATGCCAACTCAGCCCGGTCATTATCAGTTTCGCTTAGAAGTCGAAGACTCAGGTGGCCGTACCGATACCGATGATGTGTTAATCATCGTCAACGCAGCCTCTGCGGCGAGCATGACTCGTACTGGCAGTAAAGAGGATCTTGTGGATAATTATCACGCGATTTGGCAAACCATTGCCGACCATTACATCAACTACCCTGAACAGTCAGAACAGTGGCAAAGCTTGTATCAAGAGTTCCTCGTCAAGTCTGTTCAAGCGGAAAGTCATGAACAATGGCTTACGGAAATGAATACCTTACTGGCTCACCTAAACGATTCAGAATTAACGCTCGGCAAACCGGTCGATGAAGTGGAAAAAGCACAGCTGGCTTGGTATCAAGATAATGGTGTGGGTTACATCGAATTCGGTGAAATCAATAATCAGGGTTTCCACAGCCTCAGACAACTGCTTGAACAAGCCAAATATGAATTGTCCGATCTGAGTGAAGTGCATCTGGTGTTCGAAAAGAGTATCGGCGGTGACGAACAAATTGCTCTGATGATAGCAAACGTGATGCAACTCGCCCCGCAGCATATTGAGGTAGAAAGCCGTTTCAGCGCTCACCCAATCTCGATTAACCATAACGAAACATGGACACAAGACTCTCACCTCTACCATGTGGTGGCAGGTAACAGTCTCGTCGGACAATGGTTAGCATCACTAAATCAAGGACAAGCCACCGTTTTATCACTGGCCCCAACTCCATTCGAGCTCCCTAATGGCGACACGTTGTACTTACCCAACCGCCATGCACAGCTGTTTTAATCCATGACGCTGTTTTATCTATGCAGCTGTTTTATCGATGAAGATAAGAAGCTAGGCCGCTATGTTTCATCAACACAGCGGCCATTTTTACTCCAGAAACTCACTTGGCTGCACAAGCTCATTTGGTAACAACGGCTCACTTGGCAACTGAGCTTCATTGGAAAACAGACACTCATCGAGTGTTATCACTGCCATGACAATGAGCGTTTAAAAGATCCCTGGAATACCCGGCAGTTGACCGACAACACCCAGAGCGCCCACACACACAACCAAAGCCGCGAGAGGAATGGCGATACGATCGGTACGACCCAAAGAATCTGCTCGTTCTTTGTTACCAATCAGCCCCATATTATCGAGCAACATCGTGAGTGCCCAACCGAACACTGGATTGACTAACGCACAGGCAAACATACAGATACCAGCACTTTGCGAGTTGCGCGCATTTTGCACCATCTGCATACCCGCTTCGAGTAAGGGCAAGAATACACCCACTAACAACGCAACACGTAACACAGGCTCCCACATCGCCAGATCCATTGGGTAACCAATGATCGCCGTGGCAATACACAGAATACCCGTTAACAAAGCACCGCCGGGAATGGGACGTTTCGCGATCGCCGCTGGGATCATGTATGTCCCCCAAGACGAGGCTAAGTTACCGCCACCCAATCCAGCACCGACGATCTGACGAACCGAACAAACCGTCATGGTGTCATCCACATCCATCAAAGCGCCCTTAGCTTTCTTCGGATAGTTCAGCTCTTGGAAGACGCGATGCCCCAAGAAGTCAGGAGACCACATCGCCACGGCAAGAATCGCAAATGGGATCACCGCGATATAGTGCTCAAGTGAAGGCCAGCCCAATTGCCACCCAGTGTCTTCTCCCCACCAGTAGAATGGACTCATATTCGGTAAGCCCGGCTCCGTCGAGAATTCAAATGGCATACCCATAGCGTAAGCCAGCACACCCGCGACCAGAGAACACAATGGAATCGCCAGCCAACGTTTCTCCAATTTAGCCAGATAAGCGTACAGAATGATGGTCACAAGGATGATCACAAATGCACTGTAGTCGTAACCTGTGCTGACAGCCCAATCCTCAAATTTAGACAGCTGACTGATAAGACCAACAGCCCCAAGATAGATCAATAGACCCCCACGAACCCCTTCCCCCGTTAATTTAACCAGTTTAGAGCCGCCCTTGGTTGCGCTCAAAATAAGGCCAAAGACACCAACCATGATCCCTAACGCGAGTGGGTGCCCACCAGCAGCTGCGATTAATGGGATCAGGGGAATCATCGGGCCATGCGTGCCCGCGAGATTTGAAAGTGGATTTAAGAAGGCGGAAAAAAGAATCGCGAACAACAGTCCTGCAATTAACAGCTCAAATCGGACGTTCTCCGCAATAAACTCTGGCGATAAATCAAACTGAGCGGCAAATGCCGCCACCATTGCCGTTACCATCACCACTTTACCAATGGTGGCGGCTAGAGCGGGTACCCAGTCTTCAATCTCTATCCCAAAGTCACGAAAAGGTAAATGTAATTTCCAACGACGATAGTTGGCAATTTCTAATTCATGCTCCAGATATTCTTTTCGCGAATCAAACTCGTTTGATCCGCGCTTTAAGGTTTGGTAGCTCTGCTCACTCGCATCTGACATGCGTGTTCTCCCTGTATACTAATCACACGTTTAGGATATTTTTAGACCTGCCTAGTACTTATTGACCCACGTCATCATTCATTTCGCATTATTGATAGTAACGACAATAGATGCGGGCCAAATCACATTTCTTAACAGCAATGCAACATATCAAACCTTATACATAAACACTCTGTTTCAGTTAAAACTTTTGAGCATAAAAATAGCGTGAGTTATTCCATATAAAAATCTTAAATGTTATTAACCTATAGAATTAACTACTAACAAAATGAATATTATCTGTTTTTATAACAGACTGAATTGGTTGATATTTACGCGACTTAAGCGTTACGAATTCGCCTTTTTTAAACGTAAAAAAGGCCGTGCTTTCGCACAGCCAAACATCAGCTCAATCCAACATATCCAGTTTCAATGATGAGTCCTATGAGTCATGAACGTGGGCGCTAACCAAGGCCAAACAACACAATTTGCGCTAAGCCACTCACCAACTCTCATCTTGAACCTGCGATACCATGGTCGGGTGTTACTTGAGCTGTTCTGCCACATAATTCAACATGGAATCTTCACCCATCGCGTCCATTGACACTTCCCAATAGAAAATACCGCCTAATCCATACTTTTTGGCATAGTCGACTTTTTCTTTGACTGCGCGCTTGCCCTCAAATTGAATAAAGTGTCCATTGAGGTGGTGTGGAGAATACAGATACGTGTTCTTCGTTACGTCATCCCAATACTCAACATAACCTTGCTCCATCAGCTCAACACCTTGAAAATAAGTAGTAAATCCTTCTAGTACCGAAATGTCACCTTGGTAGTTTGCAAGACCATCATTTGTGGCAGGTACGTTATTCCAACTCACTCCCACTAGCGGGATACCCACCACCAATTTATGATTTGGCGTGCCCTTTTCTATGTAATTCTGTAGTGTCCAATTCACCGTTAAGACTTCATCCCACGGCTCAGGGATACCGCGATTCTTCGCTACATACAGAGGGGACGTGTGGTAAGTAAAAGGTTCCCAAGCGCCGTAATAGAGGTAGGTCATAACATTGACGAAATCAACGTATTGCCCCATCACATCGGGCTGGAAATAATCAATCTTATCTGGGCCTGCTGCCACTGCGGTTCCCAGTTCGTAGTACCGTCCTTTCTCGAAACCCAACTCGTCTAATTCGTCCCGCAACGCTTTCAGTAATTTAATGTATCCAACGCTCAGTTCGGATGTATCTGGGTATTCCCAATCAATATCGATCCCATCTAACGGATATTGACGTAAAAAGTCGGCAGCACCTTTGACGAAAGTATCGATGGCTTGATCCGACGACACGGCGCGTTCAAAGCCTCGATCACCATTCGCGGTTTCCCCGCCAAGAGAGAGCAAGATCTGCAAATCCGGATTGCGTTGTTTCAGCTTCTGGTAATGAGCAAAATGCCCTCCCGTCAAGCCGTCTATTTCCCGTTCGGTATCATTAAACTTATGATTAAGTTCTATTTTCCCATGCGAATTGATCGAACCAAAGGCGTGAAGCAAGTGGGTAATCTCTTCCGCAGGAATTTGTGACGTCACATAGCCCAACTCCACGGAATACGAAGGGTGGTACGCAAGATGAATCGGCGGTCGACACTTCTGACCGTTCAGCTTAGCAGCGAAGGGGGTTGCTGAAGATGGCTTTACTGAAGATGAATTCGCTGAAGAAAAATTCTCTGAAGATTGAGTGGCAAAAGAGCCGCTATTTCCCACCGTTCCTTGGATCCCAACACGAATCGATTCGCCAGGCTCAACAACGGATTGCCAAGTACCGATCTTAAGTTGATATCGCTGACCTTGCTGAAACTGCTTGGTCTCTTCAAGTCTGGCATTCCAACTGCTGGTTAACGTAAAGGGCGCATCAAACGTTAATGTATCTGCATAAATTGGCGTGTTGCCGTTATTCACAATTTCATACTGACCGACAAACCCACCTTGCCACTGTTTCAGTTCTTGATAGTGGATGTCGCACTTCATGTATTCGTCGTTGTTGAGATCTTTGACTTCGAGATCAGTCACGCCAACATCTGCATAAGGGTGCTTGGCTTTAATCGTCAGTTTCAGTGGTTCTCCCGCTTCGATGGCACCTGTCCAAGCGTGTGCTAAGACTTTGTATCTGTCACCTTCACGCCCAAGGATTTTACCTTGCTCGACAAAATCGATGTCGTAAGGATAAGTGAACTCCACGTACCAATGATCCACGTCCCCTAAGTCATGTTGGTATTCAACATGGGCTAAATGGCCGTCGTCCCAAGTCGCTTTCAATTCAAATGACATCGCGTCCGCTGAAGGAACCGGACTCGCCACAACAGCACTCGCCATGACTAAAGATAAAAGACTCATAACACCTCCTTTTGTTGAGGCGTCCATTCGAGCATGTCAGTGGTGCTAAGGCGTTCAAATCGTTCTAGATTTACTTTTCTTGCTTAGATTTACTTTTTTGAGGCTTGATTGGCGGTGTGGGGGATGATTGTGATTGGTGTAAATCGGATATATGACGGTCTGTCATCTGTCCCGCCTTAGCTTCTTCTATCACTCAGCATGGACTCAAGCGGGACAAACCCAAGCTCCCCATTATTCAAACATAAATGAAGGTAATCACCTCTCTTTCTTCCGCCATGCACTCGGCGTACAACCATGCTGCTTCTTAAACACGTTATAAAACGTCACCTTGTTATTAAACCCACTGGCCAGCATTACATCGGTAATTTTATCGGACGTATCACGCAGTAGCGCTTCAGCATGACGCAAACGCTGCTGATTGAGTAAATCGTAAAAACCAACCTCCAAGTCTCGGTTGAGAATTTCGGATAACTGCTGATTGCTCAAGCCAAAGTGGTGCGCTAGTTCAGATAGACTCAATTCATTATTCAAGTACAACTGCTTAGACTCTAACTCGGTAACAATGCTTTTCCCTAGCGAACTCAGATTCGCAGCTTCCTTCGATGTACTTTTCGCGTCAACAAGAGCGTCGTCTTCTCTGGTAATATCATTCGTTGGATTTAATCCATGATTTACCTGTACCGCTGATACTGGATTCTCAGCTTTTTGGACTTCCGAAGCTTGCTCACACTCACTCACCGCGATTGAACCCATTCTATCAGCACCTGTTACCAACGCGGCGTTCACGGCTTCAGTCTGAAGTGCTTTCGTGCCTGTCCTCCTTCTTACGAGTCGATGTCGATAATGCAGCCAAGCTATGAACGACACGAGTAATACCATCGAGCTCACTAGCCATAACTTTTTATGTATGCCATTGGAAAAGCCAAGATTCGGCGGTTGGTAAGTATGGATTAAGGGGAGTAAATCATGATCTGCGTAAAGGTACTGGATCCCCACGCCACCCAGTTGATGCTGAGTTATGTAATCCTGTTTTTTAAACAAGGATCGTTTATCTTCGAAGCTGATGAACTGACCTTCATCGCTGTACAGCCAAGCACTACCACTTTGTTCATCCCAAAAGTATTGATACCCTGGCTGAAACTGTAAGGTCAGAACCGTCTTTCGAATCAACTCGCCATGCCCTTTCAGATTTGGAAATGACGATATCCCCGCCCCTGTCGACGTTTGAAACAATCCACTGTTTTCACTCGGCACGCCCGCCCAACTACGAGACAGCGCAGAGATATTCAGAAGGATTTTGTCCGCCGTAGTATCTTGTTGGAGTAGGTATTCCACCGCAGATGAGATACTGGCCGCTTCAGGTTGGGTGCTTTGACTCGGCTTATGCAAAGGGGATATAAAATTGGTTTTACCCTCCCACGGGCCAGCCATATCTACTGAGAGCACGCTATATACATCAACCATTTCATCTAAGTGCTCAAAAGGGATCAATCGCAAAGCAGGCAAATACACTGGGGTCGTTAACCATATCTCTTTTTCACCAATGGCGATATCAAGCTCTTGAAGTAAACGAACCAAATGCTCTGAATCATTTGGATCAGGGGTTACTTGAGGGTCGCGATAAACACCGGGATAACGCCAGTCAATCAACACACCCGAGAAATCCTGCTGTTCAAGCCAAGCCGCAATCTCATTGACCATCCGATGTCTTGTACCATCATTACGCACAATTTTCGCAATCGGGGTATGCTCATTCCAACCACCGACCGATAAGATTTTGGGGATCGTGACCTCCGCTAAATCCTCTAAATTGGCGTGTGTAAATTCAGGTGTCCAATATTTAATGCGACCGTCAGGATGTAAGGTAACGCCTTCATAGACAAGGTGCGAAAGTAGATCAACATTAATATCATCCACCGCAAAGCCATTGTAACCGCGTCCCCACTCGGCAAAAAAGCCTACCACGCGCTCAGCTCGTGCCTTGGTGGCCCCGAGACAAAGACAGAACAACATTAGCCATAACATGACTTTCGCAGCGTGGGATATAGGGAGACTCATAGCGCTTAATCAGACCTCTAATGACTCGATAGACGTTTAAAGAGAGGTTAAGCCAATGAAAAATATTAAAAAACCCTTAAGAACAAAGCCTTCGCATCCTTCAATAAGAAGCGATAGTGAGTTAACACTTTACCGTGTTGTAGCACAAAATCGTTGCGTGAAAACGTTAGTTTGTTCGCAAGCACATTGGGTATTGGGTATTGAGTGACGATTCACAGGAAGGACTGATGGACTAAGGTAGGAATCACAGTGTAAAAGGCGCTCTATCTAGAAAAGAAAGGAAATGATATTGAAAAGAGCAATAAGAATGCAGCGCTATCGAACGAATACGGTAGAAGGGCTATACCCAAGTGACTTCAAGATGCAGTATCCAAAGCTTTGCTATCACACACTGAGCCATTCTCGTTAAACCGAGCATATCGAGCTATCCCAGGCATAAAAATAAACCGCGACAAGCGCGGCTTACTTAAGTTAATTGAGCTTCTGGCGGCCCAATAACGAGTGGGACAAGGTGGTGCCATCAACAAGTTCAAGTTCCCCTCCAACAGGCACACCATGAGCAATTCGGCTAGCACTAACTTGGTGCTCACGACACAGCTCTGCAATGTAGTGTGCTGTTGCTTCTCCTTCAACCGTTGGGTTGGTTGCAAGGATCACTTCGGAGATATCACCGCGACGTAGGCGGTAATCCAACACATCTAAGCCAATGTCGCTTGGCCCGATGCCATCGAGCGGCGATAGATGTCCCATCAAAACGAAGTAACGACCAGAAAACTGCCCCGTCGCTTCAACAGCGGCGATATCTGCTGGGCTTTCAACCACACAGATTTGGCCATTCTCTTGGCGTTTCGGGTTACTACAAATGTGGCAGACCTCTTCTTCAGTAAACGTACGACACTCAGTACAATGACCAATTTCGGTCATCGCTTTGGTTAAAGCATCGGCTAACTGCAGTCCACCTTTTCTATCTCGCTGTAACAAATGAAAGGCCATACGTTGCGCCGACTTGGGGCCAACCCCAGGTAGACAACGTAAGGCCTCCATCAATTGTTCCAGCATATGACTGGTACGCATTCGTTTTCCTAAGAATTAGAATGGCATTTTCATGCCTGGTGGTAGTTGCATACCGCCAGTTACGCCAGCCATCTTCTCTTTCTGAGTTTCCTCAACGCGACGAGCTGCATCGTTGAATGCTGCCGCGATTAGGTCTTCTAGCATCTCTTTGTCGTCTTCCATCAAGCTCTCATCGATGTCAACACGACGTACATTGTGGCTACCTGTAATGGTTACTTTCACTAGGCCAGCACCGGCTTCGCCAGTCACTTCCATATTCGCGATTTCTTCTTGAAGCTTTTGCATGCGATCTTGCATTTGCTGGGCTTGCTTCATCAGGTTGCCCATACCGCCTTTACCAAACATGTTTATCTCTCTGGTTGATTGAGGTGTTTTGTTATTTATGGGGTTAAATGCTCTCGCTTTCAACCCCGAATTCGTTTGTTAGACAGGTCGAACACTGTCTCGATCCAACTCAGCTGCAAAGCGAGTTGCGATAAATTGAACGTTAGGATCTTGCTCTAAACTGGTAAATGCTTGTTGTAGCTTACCTTGATAGAGTGTATCGCGCAGTTCAAGAGGCGTCTGCCCTTCTTCACCAATAGTGACGGACAAGTGGCACTCTTCTGCAAAAGCGTGATTTAACGCAGCGAGCAATTCACTCTGAGCACGTTCTGTATTTAAATGTGCTTGGTTCGGTCGAAGTACCAATTCAATGGTACTGCCCGACTTTTTAAAGTGCGAGTTCAGAGCCAATTGCTCCACCAATTTCGCCGTGTCCAGCTTCCCGATGGTGCGAGTCCAGTCATCTTGCTGTTGTGACTCTTCCACCAGCTTCGCAATCATCTCGGGTGTTTTTTCATGTTCCAGAGCCCGCTTAAGCTGTGTCGGGGTTAACTCTTTTTTTACTGTTTTTTCAACAGGCTGACTTGGTCGCCACTGATACGGCTCATTGGGATCCACTTCCGGCGTACCTGACTGCGATGGCTTAGGCGGCACTGGAGCATTGGTTCCATGCTTTTGAGCAAGACGGTCGAGTACCGATTCTTTTTCAGAGGCCGCTCTAGGCTTTTTTGGGCTATTGCCACTCCCTGCTTGGTTTTGTAAGCCTTTACGCTGAGAGCGTAATTGATGACGCAGACCAGAAACAGGACTCGGCGCCGCTTGGTTAGGCTGTTGAGCAGGTTCATTGGTCGCTTGAGGCGCAGGCATCGAGTGCGGCGCAGAATCGGCATGCCCCGATTCTGGATAGCCTTGTGGCGTATCAGAATATGGCGGTGGTGCAGCATCATAGCCTTGATAGCCAGAATCATAAGCCGGTGGCGTAGATTGAGGCTCATATTGCGGTGGCATATCTTGTGATGCCATACCTTGAGGAGCTGTGCCTTGGCCATGAGAGACTGTACCTTGAGGAACTGTGCCTTGAGGGACTGTACCTTGAGGAACGGAGCCTTGAGATGGCGAGGCTTGCTGTGGCGCAGACTGCGGCTGTGTAGACTGCAGTTGCGCAGGTTGTGCTGATGGCTGATGCTGTTGTCCCTGCTGAGACGGCTGTACTGGCTGAGGGGCTGCCTGTACTGGGGCTGGCGCATTATTTTGCGCCACCTCGGTCGAAATACTATTCGCCGTCTGAACCGTCGCAGGTCTGAATGCCAACATCCGCAGAACGATCATTTCCAACCCAACACGACCATTCGGTGCCAGTGCTAGGTCGTCACGCCCTTTAATCGCAATTTGATAATAGAGCTGTACATCTTGTGGTGACAGCGCTTTACTCAGCTGACTAATGCGTTCGGCATCAGGTTGGCTTTGGTCTAATGTCGCAGGCAGTGCCTGATACATGGCAATTCGGTGTAATTGGCTGGCGGTTTCAGCGAGAAGACCATCCCACTCAACCCCATTTTGGGCCAATTCTTCTAATTTTTGCATCGCTTGTTGAGGGGCTTTACTTGCGATTGCTTCAAGTAAATGCACGGCTTGATCTTTATCGATCGTCCCCAACATATGCGCCACAGTGTCGGCTTGAATGGCGCCGTTACCGAGTGCGATGGCTTGGTCAGTTAAGCTGAGCGCATCACGCATACTGCCGTCCGCAGCATGTGAGATTAGGCTGATTGCTCTTGGCTCAGCATCCACTCCCTCTTGTCCCAAAATATGATCGAGTTGACCTTGAATATCGTCCACACCGATCGGTTTTAAATGGAACTGCAAGCAACGAGACAAAATCGTCACAGGGAGCTTTTGAGGATCCGTGGTCGCTAAGAGAAACTTCACGTACTCTGGCGGTTCTTCTAATGTCTTCAACAGCGCATTAAAAGAGTGGCGCGAAAGCATGTGAACTTCATCGATAAGGTAAACCTTAAAGCGACCACGTGCTGGTTTGTATTGAACATTATCCAGCAGTTCACGAGTATCTTCGACTTTAGTGCGTGAGGCCGCATCGATTTCTAGCAAATCGACAAAACGCCCCTCATCAATCTCACAGCACGTATCACACGCACCACAAGGTTGAGACGTAATGCCTGTCTCACAGTTTAGTCCTTTGGCAAACAGTCGACCTATGGTGGTTTTACCCACACCACGCGTCCCGCTAAACAGGTAAGCATGATGGAGACGGTTTTGGTCCAAAGCGTTTTCCAGTGCCGTCAGCACATGCTGCTGACCCACTACTTCGCTAAACTTATGAGGACGCCATTTACGCGCTAAAGCTAAATAACTCATGAATATTATTAGTGACCTTCAAATTCGCAAATGCTGTAGACGTTTAGGCCTAGTTTCTCTAGACGCTTATCACCACCAATCTCTGGTAGGTTGATCACGAATGCAGCATGTTCTACTTCACCACCCAATTGGCGGATCAGTTTCGTTGTAGCTTCGATAGTACCACCCGTAGCCAGAAGATCATCAACCATCAGCACTTTATCGCCTTCAACGATCGCGTCTGTATGAATTTCCAGCGTATCTGTGCCGTATTCTAGCTCGTACGATTGGGCCACTGTCTCGCGAGGGAGTTTACCCGGCTTACGAACAGGAATGAAACCTAGACCAAGCTCTAGTGCCAGAGGAGCACCAAATAGGAAACCACGAGCTTCCGTACCCACGATTTTGGTAAAGCCCATGTCTTTGTACTTTTCAACCAGCAATTGGATCGTTGCTTGGTACGCTTTCGGGTCTTCCATCAAGCTCGTTACATCACGAAAAAGGATACCCGGCTTCGGGTAATCTGGAATGCTTTTAATGCTTGATTTGATAAGTGAGATTGTTTCAGTTGTCATAATTTCGTTTACTTAGATTGGCTCAGCCCTCACTGAATTGAAATGGTATCGCATTGTTGGAGGACAAAGAGCTATTTGGCTTCAACGCCGACACTGGCTGACGGCAGCACATAACGCTGAAAATACAAGTGCCCACTCGAAGAGCGGGCACACTATTCCCATCAATTCTAGTCAGTTTCCCTACGCTCATCAATAAGGTCAATCACAGGGAGACGCAGAAAAAAGCGAAGTAAAACGATTAACCCGACAAAAAGCCCCACTTTCACCCACACGATCGGCACCACATAAATAGAAAGTGCGAAACTGAACACTATGAATAGGGTTCCACGCTTCTTCACTTGAGAACTAACGGCTCGATTTTGCTGCCAGTTCTCCAAAATCGGGCCGAAAACCTTATGCTGATGCAGCCAACGATGAAACCTTGGGCTACTTCGCATAAAGCAGGCACTCGCAAGAAGAAGGAACGGGGTTGTCGGAAGCAGCGGTAACACAATACCAATCACCCCCAACACGAGAGAAACACTTCCCACAAGAGTGAAAAACAGACGGCGAATACGAATGGGAAACTCCTAATAACGACTCCAGTTCCGTTCAAAAACTGAGTTTGGCTTCGTGCCTTCCCTTAAGCAACCAGCATTAAAGAGACGACTAATAGTAGAAAGACGATGAGCAGTCAAAAACGATTAGCGATACAGCAGTGAGGGATAAAAATCCCTTAGCCTCACCATGGCCGATATTGAGAACGAAAATCATTTACCACACTTTTTGAATGGAGATTATACCCTTCTACGTTTGCCGATGCAGTAGGTTAAATTGAATCAAAATATTATGTCTTATTCTCACTTCGATCTTCTCTTTTGAAGTCAATAAAAAAACCTCCAACGACAATTTGCGGGTGCCATCGGAGGTTTGCTTTATCGAATCTGTTGAGTGAATGAGGAGCTCAACTCATGTGAGTCCCCAACATCAGGTTCAAACTGAAACTGGAAGAGCCAAGACAACTTAATGCCAATTGCCCACCTCGACCAATCTCCAAATCACGCGTGATAAAGTTCTTCACACTGCCCGCGCCCAGTGTCTCTCCGGCGGCGATGTGCTGATTCTGATAACCATTTGACCATTGGCTATCTAATCCCGCAGGCAACACAGAAATGGTTCCCGCTCCTAAATCCGCTACGCCAAACAGTGCTGTAACCGGAGCGGTGCCTTCAGAGCAGGCGATGCCTTTCTCAATAATCTCGACCATGGATTTCAAATCGAGGGCATAATTTTTGATGTTACGTAAGTAGTCATCAAACAAAGCTCGAATCAATAAGGTCGTCGCAACGCCCCCTTCCTCGACGGATGCTGAGTCCACTAGATAAAAGGCAAACTGACCGTTAATCATCCAACGATAATCAAACACCAATGGCATCACATCCATGGTTTGCAAGAGTCGATAGGAGCACTTCCAATCTCCCTGCGAGGTATCTTTATCGGGGAGCAGCGCGAGAAGCAAATCACGTGCTGCATTCGGGTTTTGTTCTAAATACTCAAGATGCCAATGTAATTCTTGTTCATCGGCAACTTCACCACCATCATCGACACGAAACCATTGGCTCGCAAAATCGCGTTGGTCGGAGAGATGATTAAAGGTGTCATCGAGCGTATTTTCAATCGCTTCCGCTAAATGTTGATAGTTGACGATCGGCTTAGGAAGGAAGTCCTTGATCCCATAACGTAACGCTTTTGCTACATCTGCCATTTCATCTGTCGCAGAAACGACAATCAGGGGTAAAGAGGGGTAATCAAGGCTGACTTCCTGAGCAAATTCAATACCATCCAATATTGGCATTGAGAGATCACATAAGACAAGATCAGGCACGCAGTCGCGTAAGGCACGCAATGCGTCGAGACCATTTTCAGATTCAATGACTTTGTAGCCTTGAGTCTCAAGAAAACCGCTGGTGATACGACGAAAAATAGGGTCGTCGTCTACAAGGAGAATAAGCTTTTCACCAACTGTTCCGCTTGTCGAAGTCACCGCCGTTTGACTGTGAGCTTTATACATACTGATACCTCACAAAAGCTAATCAGGGACTGTACTGTTCGAAAGATCTTATTGTTATTTTCTTATACCACTATCAATAAAAAGTAGTCCGTTGACGTGATATTTACAACTATCCAACTGCGTAACACAAGTCATTACTGAGTGTCTGCTGTAGCAAAATCATGCAACATGTTGACATGACGCAAACTTTGATCGCAGAGTTAACGATAAATTAGTCCAATTCAGTAAGAATATGTGTCAGGAAGTATGAAATTAGATGATTTGAATTTGTTTCGCCTGGTCGTTGAAAATGGGAGCTATACCGCAACATCCCGTAAGACAATGATCCCAGTTGCAACAATTACCCGACGCATTCAAGCTTTGGAAGATTCGGTAAACTTGCGTTTATTGAATCGCCACGCGCGTAAACTGTCCCTGACTGAAGCGGGTGAACGTTTTTACCATGAATGCTCTCCACTGCTACAACGCTTAACAGCCGCAGCAGAGGAAATTACCGACGAGTGCCGTGGTGCATCTGGACGTATTAAGATCACCGCGCCTTACAATCTCACTAAACGAATGATGATGCCGATGTTTAACGACTTTATGCGTGAATACCCTGGCATCAACATTGAACTTATGACGGAAAGTAATGCCGATCAACTCGATCCCACCGAATGGGATGTCATTTTCCGAGTGGGTCCACAACGAGACTCCAGTTTAATTGCTCGTAAGATTGCTGAAGTCAAAGATATCTTGGTGGCCAGTCCGCACTATCTTGCGCAATGCCCAGCACCAACCCATGCGGAAGAGTTGAGTGACCATGCTCTGTTGAAAGGTCATCCTCTATTGAAATGGACCCTGATCAACAGTAAAGGGGAATCCGTGGTGAATGTGGACCGTGGTCGCTTCCAAGCAAATGCGCTCAACGTGATTCGCAGTGCATGTTCCGACGGTTTAGGCATCACTTTGATGCCGAATGTGATGATCAATGAATACATCGAAGATGGTAGCTTAGTCAGAATTCTTGATGATTGGAGTGCAAACCCACGTGACATATACATGCTCTACAATCACAAAGATCACTTACCTGAAAAAGTGCGCCTGTTTATCGATTATGTGATTGCCTACAACATCCACTAGCGCACTCACTCATTTTCATCGCGTGCTACAACACAATCTTTATCCATAAAAAAACCAGAGCCTAGGCTCTGGTTTTCTTTGTTTATTTCAATTCAGTCGCGATTATGCGCCTTCATTGTGCAGCTCAAGGTTCGCAAGGTCTTGCTGGATCTCACGCTGGATTTTAGCGTCATCGTTGCGCAGTGAATCGAGGAAGTCGAGGTACTTCTGATCGATATCGCCCGTCACGTATTCGCCATTGAACACTGAAGTATCAAACTGAGTGATGTCCGGGTTACCCGTACCCACCGCCTCAACAAGATCATCTAAGCGTTGGAAGATAAGCTCATCAGCACCAATTTGCTTACAGATCGTATCGTTATCGCGACCGTGAGCAATCAGCTCATTGGCACTTGGCATATCGATACCGTAAACGTTCGGGAAACGAACTTCAGGTGCCGCTGACACCATGTAGACTTTGTTCGCACCTGAATCTCGTGCCATCTCAATGATCTGCTCAGAGGTGGTTCCACGAACGATAGAGTCATCCACCAGCAAAACGTTTTTGCCTTTGAACTCAGAACGAATCGCATTGAGCTTACGGCGAACGGATTTACGACGCTGTTGCTGACCCGGCATGATGAAGGTACGGCCTACATAACGGTTTTTTACGAAACCTTGGCGGTACGGCTTATCGATGGCATTAGCGATCTGCAATGCGATATCACACGAGGTCTCAGGGATAGGAATCACCACATCCACGTCAAGCTCGGCGTATTCATCTTTGATACGCTGACCAAGTTTCTTACCCATTTCAACACGCGCACTGTAGACAGAGATTTTGTCGATGAAAGAATCTGGGCGTGCAAAGTAAACAAACTCAAAAATACATGGGTTCAGTTTCGGGTTGTCTGCACACTGTTGAGTGAATAGCTCACCATCAAATGTCACGTACACCGCTTCACCCGGTGCGACATCACGCATGAAGTCAAAACCGACTGCATCCAAAGCCACTGACTCAGATGCCACCATGTATTCCGTCTTGCCATTTTCTATACGCTTACCAAGACATAGAGGACGAATGCCGTGCGGGTCACGGAACGCCACCATACCATGACCAATGATCATTGCTGTGACTGCATAAGCACCACGGATTGCACGGTGAACGTTGGTAACCGCTCGGAATACATCTTCCGAGGTCACTGTCCCTTTCACAGTGTCGATCTCGTGAGCAAGTACGTTCAACAGAACTTCAGAGTCCGATGTCGTGTTAAGGTGACGACGGTCTTTTTCAAACAGCTTTTGGCGAACTTCTGCCGCGTTTGTCAGGTTACCATTGTGTGCTAGAGAGATACCAAATGGCGAGTTCACGTAGAAAGGCTGAGCTTCAGAAGCACTCGAACTGCCCGCAGTTGGGTAGCGCGCGTGTCCAATACCTACGTTGCCCTGAAGGCGTTGCATGTGCTTCGCTTCAAATACATCCTTGACTAAACCATTCGCCTTGCGCAGACGAAAACGATTGCTTTCTATGGTACAAATACCAGCGGCATCTTGGCCACGATGCTGTAACACCGTTAACGCGTCATAAATAGACTGGTTTACAGGCGTTGTGCCCACGATTCCAACAATACCACACATGTCCTAATCCTCGATTTGCGACAGTAGCTGGCACTACTGCAGAGTGCCAGACATAAAACTAGATGTTGCTTGTATATGCTCAAAGAACGGCGCAATGATGCGACTGAATTCAGGGACGAGCTGCGAGCTCTTCCACCATTCCGAGCTTGGGAATGCGGTAAACGCATCCATAAAAAACAGCACCGCAGAGACAATAAGAACCCCGCGTAAACCGCCAAACACCACACCGAGTATTCGGTCTGTACCTGACAATCCTGTTTTCTGTACGAGCTGAGCTATCACGTAGTTAACTACGGCTCCTACAATCAAGGTCGCGATAAACAAAGCTGCAATAGCAGCACCGTTGCGGAACATATCATCTTGGATATTGGTGAAATACACCGCCAATTTGGCGTAGTAATTACTGGAGATAAAGAAAGCTCCAAACCAAATCACAAGCGATAGTGCCTCTTTGGCAAAACCGCGAACCAAACTGATCAGGGCTGAAAACCCGATCACACCTAAAATGACAAAATCTAACCAGTTCATCTGTTCTTCATCTTAAGTTGGCGCGCATTTTAACAGAAAAAATGCTGACGCAAACGTTTTCTTATGGGTTTAGTGGTTTAAATTTGAGCAATTGACCTTTGGAACCTGTAATTTTTTCCAGTTCCTTAATCTGGCGCTCTAATTTACTTTTTGACACATCTGGGCCAATAATCACTCGCGTAAAGCCATTTTCTTTTTTGGTATGCGCTTGATAGCCACGCTTTTGCAAATCTTTCACCATGTTAGCGGCATTGTCTGCATTACGAAGTGCCATCAATTGAATGATCCACGCGGTGTCAGCGTATTCATTGCGCTCAGCAACCTCCACCTTGGCAAGCTTCACCGGTTCCGGTTTCACTTTTTCTGGCTTGTTTTTCGGCGGTTCAGCTTTTGGCGGCTTAGCTTTATCTGACTCAGCTTTTTCTGACTCAGTTTTCACCGCCGGCTTAGGCTTCGAAGCAGGCGATGGTGCCGCCTCCTCTTGAACCAGTTCTGTCACCGGTGACGGAGGCAACGAAATCTCATCTTGCTCAGGCTCTAGCATTTCAAAGCTTTCGACATCACTATCTAACTGAGGTTTGATTGGAATGCTGGCAAACTCTTCTTGGTAGTGTGTTTTCTTGCCATCGAGGATATCTGGCAAAACAATCACACCAATAGAAACAAGAACAATCGTACCGACCAAACGTTTCTGAAACTTACTCGCCATGCGTGCTTACCTTATTTGTTGTTCACTTGGCAATGATCCAGTACTTCGCCCACGGTGTGGAACGAGCCAACAACGAGTACCACCTCTTCACTGCTTGCGTCCGACAACGCCGCTTCAAAGGCGGTCACTGGCGTCGCATACGTCGCGGTGGATGCTGGCAGGTGTTGCGCTAATTCTTCCGCAGACGCCGCTCTTGGGCCTGTCAATGACGCTGGATACCAATGCTGAGCAATCGGTGCTAATACATCGAGCGTTGCCGCAATGTCTTTATCGTGTAGCATCGCCACTACGGTGCGAATCGTCTTATTTGGGTAGCGCTTAGCCACTTGCTCAACAAGGTATTGCGCTGAGTGCGGGTTATGGGCCACATCGAGAAGGACAGTCGGTTCTTGCTGTAAAACCTGCATACGACCTGCTAACTGAGCATTGCGCAGACCATTAACAATGTTTACGTCCGATACTTCCAACTCTGACGTCCCAAGAGCCATCAATGCCGTTGCTGCATTAGGCAATGGCAAGTTCGGCAGTGGCAGCTCTTCAAGCGCGAACGCCCCACTTTGCCAACGCCATGACGTTTCTTCAACTTGGTAGTCAAACTGAATCCCCACTTGGAAGAATTCTGCACCTATGTCATCGGCATGCGCCGCGACGGTAGAAGGTGCGGATGGCTGACCACAAATCGCGGGTTTACCGCTACGATAAATGCCTGCTTTTTCAAAGCCAATGACATTGATGTCGTCTCCTAACCAATCAACATGGTCTAGCGCCAGACTGGTGACAACAGATACGTCGTGATCAACAACGTTAGTCGCATCTAGGCGTCCACCCAGCCCCACTTCAAGAAGTACCACATCAACCGATTCCGTTTGGAACAAACGTAAGGCCGCTAGGGTGCCGTACTCAAAAAAGCTGAGGCTAATGTCACCACGTTGCTTTTCAATAAAATCGAAAGCTTGAGCGTGTTTTTGGTCTTCTAATTCAGCGCCGTTAATACGGACACGTTCATTGTAGCGGATAAGATGAGGAGAGCTGTAGACACCGACGGAGTAGCCTGCATCTAAAAGAATGGCTTCAAGAAGCGCACAAGTCGAACCTTTACCATTTGTACCCGCAACGGTGATCACCGTTGGCGCTGGTTTGGTTAAGTTCGCCGTTTTGGCAACCGCTTGAACTCGGTCGAGACCAAGATCAATGGCAGAGGTATGGATATTGGTTAAATAATCAAGCCACAGGCTCAAAGGCGATGTGGCTTGAGGAATGGTGTTATGAGTCATCTAACTGGATCAAATACTTGATGTTACGTTAGAAGCTACTTTACCCTTTTTCGTCCGTTTCTGGTACAGAATAGTCTGCTTCATTTGGTGAATCGTTCACAGAAACCACCAATGGCGACTCAGCGTTAGTCAGTTTCGCAATGATACCACCTACACGCTGACGCATTTCACGACGGTCAACAATCATATCGATAGCGCCGTGCTCAAGGAGAAACTCACTACGTTGGAAACCTTCAGGTAGGTCTTCACGTACTGTTTGCTCGATCACTCGACGACCTGCAAAACCGATCAATGCTTTTGGCTCACCGATGTTCACGTCACCTAGCATCGCTAGACTCGCAGAAACACCGCCCATTGTTGGGTCAGTCAGAACCGAAATGAAAGGCAGACCTTTTTTCGATAGACGCTCTAGTGCAGCACTGGTTTTTGCCATCTGCATCAGTGACATCAATGCTTCTTGCATTCGAGCACCACCACTTGCAGAGAAACAGACCAGCGCACAGTTGTTTTCCATTGCCGCTTCAACCGCTTTTACAAAGCGAGCACCGACAACAGAACCCATTGAACCACCCATGAATGAGAATTCAAAAGCACAAGCAACAACAGGTAGACCTAACAGTTCACCCTGCATAACAACCAGTGCATCTTTCTCACCACTGTTCTTTTGTGCAGCGACGATACGGTCTTTGTAACGCTTTGAGTCTTTAAACTTCAGTTTATCTTGTGGCTCAAGCTCCGAAGCGAGCTCTTGACGTTCACCTTCATCTAGGAAAGTTTCCAAACGGCGACGCGCTTTCATACGCATGTGATGGTCACATTTCGGACATACTTCTAAGTTACGTTCAAGCTCTGCCTGATACAGCACCTGCTCACACGCAGTACACTTAGTCCAAATACCTTCAGGGATAGATGCTCGACGTGAGCTTACAATGTTGCTTTTTTCTAAAATCTTTTCAAGCCAACTCATGGAAGACCTTTTCTCTCAACTCTTTCGCAAACGTGCGAAAGATACAAATTCGAATTTACGCGACTGGGATTAAACCATATTCGCGAGTGACTGTAGATAAAAAACTGGTTGTACCTATTTATGTGGGCAAACGCCCGCTAAGGTACTTTAGCGCTGTTTTAGACTTCTTGAACCGTACACAGTTCAAAAGTTAATCATGTAGTTTAGCGATAACAATAGCGAATGTATTGTAGCTAACTCCCACATTTAGCTTAAGTTATCTGGTAAAAACAGCGGCCCAATGGGTTCACGCGGCAAAGCATATTCATCTGGATAATCCACATCAACGAGGTATAAACCTTCTGCTTTGGCGGTCGCACCAGCCAGCTTGCGATCCTTTGCTTCAAGAAGCCATTGGATCCATTCAGGCTGCTCTTCTCCGCGCCCAACCTTGATCAAACTGCCCGTGATATTACGCACCATATGGTGAACAAAGGCGTTCGCTTTAATATCAATAACAACATAATGACCATGGCGAGTCACATTACAATGCATCATATTTCGAAACGGACTGTTCGATTGACAATGAATCGCACGGAAAGAAGTGAAATCATTTTCACCCAATAAATACTGAGCGGCTTGATGCATTTTCTGCTCATCAAGGTCACCATGATAGTGACTAACCCCATTACTAAAAATGCCTGGACGTAGGGCGTTATTGAAAATGATGTAACGATAACGGCGTGCCGTCGCTGAAAAACGGGCGTGAAAGTCTTCAGGTACCTCTTTTGCCCAACGAACAGCAATGTCCTTGGGCATATTGGCATTGACACCCATCATCCAAGCCACCATTTTACGATTCACATTGGTATCAAAGTGCACCACCTGCCCTGTGCCATGAACGCCCGCATCGGTGCGACCTGCACATTGCACTTCTACTGGGTGATTTGCCACAACAGATAAGGCTTTTTCCAAACGCTCTTGAACGCTGTCTACGTCTCGCTGACGCTGCCAGCCAAAGTATTTAGTGCCGTTGTATTCAATACCTAACGCGATTCTCATGGTAACTCTATGTTGTAAATTCGGGGGCGGCAGTATAAACGCTAACAACAAAAATTTCTAATGACCCATTTCTTTAATTACAGGTCTTAATCATTGAGCAACGTCTTCACTGAGGAAACAAACAGTGCCGTCTAACGGCACTGTTTGATGGAGGGGTTAACCCTATGTGTCAGTTCTACTCGATCGTTGATTATTGACGATTGATCGCATCGATTAAGTTCTTCGCTTCACGGCGTGTTTCATCGTCACCATACACAATCGCTTCTTCCAACAGTTTGACGGCCCCTTCAGGGTCATTCATTTCCAAATAGATCTTGGCTAAATCCACTTTACCTGCTGCTTCCGCATCACTATCAACATCAACGTCATCCCCTCCCACATCACCGATGACATCCGGGAACTCATTCAGTCCAACATCCAGCTTCAGGTCTTGCTCCTGCTCTTCCGCATTCGCTTCTTCCCCTTCCACTTGCGCCATCAGTTCATCAATGGTCATAAACTGGCTTTTCTGAGGGTCAAAGTCGCTCAGATCTTCTTGATTCTCCCAGTTTTCTTCATCAACAGAGGGTTGTTGTAAGGCTTCCTGTGACTGCCAAACGGCTTGCTCTTCCTCTGGGACATCCGTAGAGATTTCCGCTTGCTGATCTGGGCTCAGGGTGAAGCCATTCCAATCTTCACCGCCCACATCCAGCATGGCATCAAAGTCCATGCCAGCACTGGCAACCGTGTCTTGATCTAGCTCGCCAGAGAAAATAGGGTCATCTTCGAGGCCGTCTTCAGACAGCAGATTCGCCATGGTCGATTCATCAAATTCTTGATGTAAGATCTCAGCTTCCACTTCATCGAAGGCAGACTCAGAGGCTAACACATCGAATAGCGCATCTTGCTCTTCATCCTGATCCAGAGTGTCTGAGCCTGTTGTGGCTTCAGGTTCTTTGTCCAGTGAAGGTAAATCAACATTCTGTAAGTTAAAGTCTGAATCATCCGCCTCTTCAGAAAACTCATCACCGACGGCTTCTAGTGCATCGTCTTCACCAAACTCAGGAAGATCTTGGTCGGTAAAATCAAACTCATCAGAAGCAGGATCTGCGTCCGCTGACTCGACTTGCTCTGGTTCTTGCGATTCAGGCTCTAACGTTGGGGTTGCTTCATTAAGCGGTTCTTCATCATCAAGGCTTGGTAAAGCGTCTTTGTCGAAACCAAAATTATCCTCTAATGACAGTTCTGGAGGCTGAGAAAACTCACCTTCATCCAAGTCGTTGAGCGCATCCATCTCATCAAACGATGGTAAGTCATCGTCTGAGATAGCAACGTCATCATCCGCATAATTGGTTTGAGGAGTCTCTTCACGCTCAAAATCGTTCGATAGGTCGAATTCATCCGCAATCGCTTCATCTAGCGCTTCTTCTTCACCAAACTCAGGCAAATCATCGTCATTAATACTAATGTCATCAGGCAGCTCACCAGACTCCAGCGGGTCAGTCTCTCGCTCGGTATTGAGAGCCGGCTCTTGAGGTGGCTCTAGCGATTCTACTGCTGGCGATTCTGACGATGAGCGCTCTTCCTCTAATGGTTCATCAATCGCTGGCTCAACGTCTTCAAGCTCAGGTAAATCGACGTTCTCGAATGAAAACTCTTCATCCAGCGAGCTTTCTGGTGAGTCCAGTAATTCAGATTCACCCGCTGCCGCTAGTGCTTCTTCTTCACCGAACTCAGGCAAGTCATCGAAATTAAATTCTTCTTCGGTTGCTGCTTCAAGATCCGATTCAGGGGCTTCTGCCGCTGCCTCTTGAATCGGCTCTGGTGCTGCTTCTTCAACAATAGTTTCTTCAACAGCCGTTTCTTCAGAAGGAACCTCTTCAACCATCGCCTCTTCAAGAGCAGGCTCGACTTCTTCAAGCTCAGGTAAATCAACGTTATCGAGTGAGAACTCTTCATCCAGCGCGCTTTCTGGTGAGTCCAGTAATTCGGATTCATCTGCTGCCGCTAGCGCTTCTTCTTCACCGAACTCAGGCAAGTCATCGAAGTTAAATTCTTCTTCAGTTGCAGCTTCAAGATCCGATTCAGGGGCTTCTGCCGCTGCTTCTTGAATCGGCTCTGGTGCGGCTTCCTCAACAATAGTTTCTTCAACAGCCGTTTCTTCAGAAGGAACCTCTTCAGCAGCCGCCTCTTCAGCGACTGGCTCGACTTCTTCAAGCTCAGGTAAATCGACGTTATCGAATGAGAACTCTTCATCCAGCGCGCTTTCTGGTGAGTCCAGTAATTTGGATTCATCCGCTGCCGCTAGCG
>JBHOHG010000014.1:68251-146701 GCA_043422575.1 bacterium sp. HQB-39
CTTCCTCTTCACCGAACTCAGGCAAGTCATCGAAGTTAAATTCTTCTTCAGTTGAAGCTTCAAGATCCGATTCAGGGGCTTCTGCCGCTGCGTCTTGAATCGGCTCTGGTGCTTCCTCAATAGCCGTTTCTTCAGAAGGAACCTCTCCAGCAGCCGCCTCTTCAGCGACTGGCTCGACTTCTTCAAGCTCAGGTAAATCGACGTTGTCGAATGAGAACTCTTCATCCAGCGCGCTTTCTGGTGAGTCCAGTAATTCGGATTCATCCGCTGCCGCTAGCGCTTCCTCTTCACCGAACTCAGGCAAGTCATCGAAGTTAAATTCTTCTTCAGTTGAAGCTTCAAGATCCGATTCAGGGTCTACTTCCGCTGCGTCTTGAATCGGCTCTGGTGCGGCTTCCTCAACAGCAGTTTCTTCAACAGCCGTTTCTTCAGAAGGAACCTCTTCAACCATCGCCTCTTCAAGAGCAGGCTCGACTTCTTCAAGCTCAGGTAAATCAACGTTATCGAGTGAGAACTCTTCATCCAGCGCGCTTTCTGGTGAGTCCAGTAATTCGGATTCATCTGCTGCCGCTAGCGCTTCTTCTTCACCGAACTCAGGCAAGTCATCGAAGTTAAATTCTTCTTCGGTTGCAGCTTCAAGATCCGATTCAGGGTCTACTTCCGCTGAGTCTTGAATTGGCTCTGGTGCTGTTTCAACAGCAGGCTCTTCAACAGCCGCCTCTTCAACCGTCTCAACAGCAGGCTCAGCATCAATATCGTCTTGAGCAAGAGCGTCTTCTGAGATCGCCTTTTCTTGACTTGCGTCTTCTAGCGTTGGCTGTTCATCGAGCAGCCAATCTTCCTCCTGAGGGACACCAAATTCATTAGGCACTGTACCCGGTGTTGGCGTAAATTCTGGCTCTGGCTCTGGCTCTGGCTCTGGCTCTGGCTCTGGCTCTGGCTCTGGCTCTGGAGTAGTGTCATCAACACCCTCTTCAGGTGCAACCATTTCATCCAAAGGCGCTTGTTCAAGCTCAGCGTTTTCAGCGGTTAGTTCATCGTCGTTCTGTTCAGTTTCAGCGGGCTCTAGCGTCGGGGCATCATCATCTTCGGCGCTCTCTTCCGAGATAACTTCCGATCCGCCTTGCGGCTCATCGAAATCGGATTCTGTTTCCGTCTCAACCTCTTCTGAGAAGTCTTGTTCAAGAGGCAGAGCTTGATCGTCTGATTCAGGTAGCGGTTCGTCCAACGTCTCGGTAGGCTCATCGACATCGAAATCTGGAGAGGAGAGATCCAATTCAGAATCAGGCTTATCCCCTTCTACTTCATCTATTGCCGAGCTTAACCAGTCCTCTTCATCGTCTTCAACCTCGGTATCTAGCTGGTCACTGTCTAGCAGGCTAGAAGCCGCCAGTGGCTCTTGTTCAGTATCTAATTCGTCCAGTTCAGGAGTATCGAAATCAAAGGCTTCAAGCTCTTGCTCCTCTGTATCGACGTCAAGAACATCGGCATCAAGGTCAGCCGCATGACCTTGTTCGACTTCTGCTATCGCACTGGTTAGCCAATCGTCTTCATCCTCATCGTCATCCAATGGATCAGAAGCGATTTCAGAAGCTAAATCTGACTCAACTTCAGGAGATTCATCATTCGACTCACCTTCTGTGAAATTCTCAGAAAACGCTTCTAATGATTGTGGCTCTTCGTTCAACGAATGCGTTTGAGGCACATCATCGAGTAAGTCTTCATCCATAGAAGAGGGTTGAAGATCATCTTGAGATTCAAGGGAATCTACAACGCTGCTCTCTTCTTGTTGGTGCGACTCTTCAGCTGCATCAACAAACTCATCCATAAGAGGGTCAGATTCTGGCGCGACATCATTTAAGTCATCCATAAAGGTCGCGCTGTTGAATTCTTGGTCGTCCGGACTAACTTCGCTTGCTGGCCCTTCAAGATTTGAGCTTTCAATCTCACTCTCTTCAAGATCTAGACTCGCAAAATCCACATCATCCAAATCAAGATCGAGTTCATCATCCTGAGCATCACTTTCATTCAGATCATCAGCAAATGAAGTATCATCCTTTGCATCTAGATCAGTCTGTTCTGGGGGTTCAGTTGACGCTTCTTCAAGTAAAGCTTCAAGCTCTGGGTCGTTCTCGGCAACCAACTCTGCGTCATCCGACTCTAACTCATCCAGATCATCCGAATCCAGATCATCAAGACCTGACAGATCTAAATCAGACAGGGATAACTCGTCCTGAACCTGCTCTTCCAAATCGTCAGATAAATCGGTATCCGATGCCTGTTCAGCATTGAGTGCCTCTAAAGCCTTATTTTGCTGAATGTTGTCTTTAAGCAGCTCGTCAAAGTCACTTGTGACATCCGCAGATTCATCAAGTATGTCCTCATCTTGATCCGATAGAACATCTTCTGTGAGCAACCCACTGAATGGGTCATCGTCATCACTCAGGTCAATATCATCGTCATTCTCAAGATCGATCAGCTCATCAAGCATCTCGGTGCTATCGGCAGCCACTTCAGGAACGTTGTCGTCGGTCAACCCACTGAGCTCTTCCAACTCAGAAAGTGGGTCAAACTCATCCGTATCGTCATCATCTAAGCCAACCAGCTCATCCAAAAGGTCAGTACTGTCTGCATCTAAACTTGGCTCATCACTCAGCCCAGATAACGCTTCTAGTTCATTGAGCGGATCAAGAGAACCATCATCTTCAACTTGATCAGCCACTTCATCCAATAGGTCCGTGCTGTCTGGATCAAGATTGTCCAAGTCCACTTGAGGTTCTGCCAATTCAGGCTCTTCCATTTGTGGCGGCTCTAGGTCAGACAGTGCTTCAAGTTGCTCTAATGCATCGTCTTCATCGCTGCTTGGTTGAGGTGTCTCATCTTCTGGCGCAGCGTCAGCCAAATCCAAATCATCTGGCAAGTCCGTTTGGATGTCAGCATTGAGGTCATCATCCTCTGGCAATGGCTCTTCAAATTGCGAGAAGAGTTTTTCAACATCTTCATCACTTGCCATTCCTGCACTAAACGCCTCTTCTGCAGCATCCCCTGAGTCGACTTCCTCTTTATTTGCAGTCAGGTCATCCCCAAGATCGAAGTCGTCATCATCGTCATCAAGGTTTGAGAACAAATCATCCAGCATGGATTGGTCTAATCCATCCTCGCCCAAATCCTCCGTCGGCTCATCAGACGCCAACAACTCATCAAAGTCATCTTGAGACATATTGAGGTTGTTGTCGGATAAATCGAATTCTTCCTCTTTTTCACCCTCGTCCGATGCGCTTCCTGCAGAATCTGGATCAATTTCATCCAGTGCACGCTCCATTTCTTCAAGACCCAGAGCTTTGTCTTCGGCATTAACACTGATGCCATTCGCTGAATCGAGGTCGTCAAGATCAGCATCTAAATCACCGTCGTCACCAATGCCAGCAAATGGATCCTCGCCATCTTCCCCTTCAAGGTTGAAATCAAGGTCGGCATCATCGAGGTTGCCAAAAACGTCATCTTCATCGGCGAGTTCAGTCGTGTCATCCAGCAAGATATCCGCATCACTGTCACTGGTGTCAGCAAACAGGTCATCGTCAAGATTCAGCTCTTCATCGATATCGTCACTCACATCATCTGGCAGCTCAGGAGCTACTGGTTGCTCTTGTGTTTCTTGCGTCTCTTCGCTGGTTTCTTCTTCCTCTTTGCGACGACCGAGCAGCATCACTGCAAGTAGACCAATAATCGAACCTGGGATCAGTGCAGCCGCAGCAACCATCCAACCATTTGATAAGAATTCATCCATGGCGCTTGGGGCCATTTTTTGCTCTTGCAGACGTTTTTGACGTTCTGCTTCTAGCAATTTCTCTACTTCTGAGCGAATACGATCTTCATCGTTCAACTGTTCTTTGAGGGTGTCGATCTGTTCCTGGTTGTCTTCCAACATCAAACGCAGCTGGTGGTTTTTCACTTCAAGAGAGGACAACTCATTTTCAGAGCTAGATAACTCTTTTTCTAAGCGCTCTACTCTTGGTGATGGTCGAGCTGGCTCAGTTTGCGTCGCGGTTTCCGCCGGAGCAGAGTCAGGTCGTGCTGATGCCGTGCTTGCTGGTGAAGTTGTGCTTGCTGGTGAAGTGGTGCTTGCTGGCGATGTCTGAACCGATGAAGGTGTCCTCGCAGGCGTTGTTGTCCGAGCAGGTGTCTGGCTCGTTGTTTGAGAAGAAGCGGTCGATGCTGGGCGAGTGGTCGTTTCGACAATCGGACGTTGATCCAATTTCGCTTGGTGAGCATCCATGATCGCTACAGCTCGTTGCGTCGAAGCACTTCTTACTTGTTGCAACGAAGGCACACGCAGGTTACTGCCAGGAATTAATCCATGAATATTTTGATTTTCAAATGCCTGCGGATTTAAACGATAAATGGCGAGCAACGTCTGTTGCACAGACACGCCGTTAGATGGCCTTAATCGCGATGCAATTGACCAAAGGGTTTCATTGTTTCCAGTTGGCCCATAAAAGCGGGATGGCTGATTAGATTCTGGAAGTTCTGGCGTTGCACGCTCAACTTGTTCGGAAAAACTAGGAGCGGATTGCACCTCACCAGTCGGACCTACAAGGCGAATTCCGTCCGCATATACAACTGATGTGTTGGTCGCAACGGCTAACGCTAAAGTGGCAAGCAATCGCTGAAAAATTTGACGCATAGAAGGCTCAGCTATGGGCTTTGTTACAATTTAAAAATTATGATCTGTTAAATATATCGGATATTTGCTGCAAAACTATAGGGGAGATGGTGAAAAATGTGTGGCTCGCGCGATATTCGTACTAATCTCACACAAATTTGGTTTGATGGTATAAAAAAGCTCCGCATAGCGCACGGAGCTTAATGATTGTCACTGACTAATCAGACCAAAAATTGATCATTAGTAGTAGTCACGGATAAGCAGTTCAGCAATTTGCACTGCATTGGTTGCCGCACCTTTGCGGACATTGTCAGCCACAACCCAAAGATTGATACCGCTGTGATGACTGATGTCATTACGGATTCGACCGACCATTACGCCGTCTTTGCCGCCAGAGTCACGCACTTGAGTTGGGAAGTCTTCACCATGGAAAACATCAATCCCGTCGGTTTGCTCAAGCAGTGTCGTCACTTCCTGCGCGTCGATCGGTGCGCGGGTTTCAACATGCACAGATTCAGCATGGCCGTAAAAGACTGGGACGCGTACACAAGTTGGGTTCACTGTGATTGACGGATCATTGAAAATCTTTTGCGTTTCCCACACCATTTTCATCTCTTCTTTGGTGTAGCCGTTATCCATAAACTTATCGATTTGTGGAATACAGTTAAACGCGATTTGCTGTGAGAACTGCTTATTTTCTGCCGGAAGACCATTCAATAGCTTCGCCGTCTGACCTGCTAGTTCATCAATACCAGATTTACCTGCACCTGACACAGATTGGTAAGTGGAGACGTTAATACGCTCAATGCCAACCGCATCATGGATAGGCTTCAATGCCACCAGCATCTGGATGGTCGAACAGTTTGGGTTTGCGATGATATTACGGTTACGAAACTCAGCAATCGCTTCTGGGTTCACTTCTGGCACAACCAGAGGAACGTCGTATTCGTAACGGAAGTGTGACGTGTTATCGATCACGACAACGCCTTCATCTGCAGCAATTGGAGCCCATTTTTCTGACAGTTCGCCACCCGCAGAGAACAGCGCAATATGAACTTGTGACCAATCAAAATTGTCTACGTTTTCAACTTTTACGGATTTACCATTGAAACGGTATGTTTTCCCTTCACTGCGCTCACTCGCGAGTAGGTACAGTTCACCAACAGGGAATTTACGCTCTTGTAATACTTCAAGAATCGTTTCACCGACAGCACCTGTCGCACCTAAAATGGCAATATTAAATTGTTGGCTCATCACTTACCTCTACTTGAAAACCTAATTCAGACAGTGGTTGAAGGTTGCAGTTCGCATTTCCTTCTAGGGTTACCGCGCTGTATTCACGACGATCCCAGTATTGTTTACGCATTTGATCAAATGCACCTGGGGTCGCAATATTTCTGCGGAACAGGGCATCATCTCGTCGTACATCGTAAATCAACTGAGTCATTGTATGAAGGCTGGCTTCATCCCACGCTCTGTCTAGTGTCAGCTTAGGAACTGGGGCGGTTGGCAGCAAGTCTGACGCCGCCGCTGAACGATCATTTCCTAAGAACTGGCAGTAGCTATTAAAGATCATGGTGGTACCACGCGCTTTCCCTTCTAGGCCATAGCCTGCTACATGAGGGGTCGCGAATGCTAACAGAGGCAGTAGCTCCATATCAACTTCTGGCTCGAATTCAAACACATCAAGTGCTGCAATAAAGCCATCTTGTTGCTGAAGACGCGCTTTCAATGCCGCATTATCCACCACAGGACCGCGTGCCGCATTAATTAGAATTTGATCACTGCGTAAGCCCGCAAGTACGGTTTCACTGATCAAATGGTGAGTTGGATGCTCTCCTGCTTTGGTCAATGGTGTATGTGTCGTAATGATGTCGGCTTGTTCAAGTAGATCCGCTAACGGCGTAAATTCACGAGTATCGCCAGCCGCTTGCTTGGGTGGATCATTGATCAGAACATTAATGCCAATGCCGCTTAAACACTTCGCCAAGTAACTCCCGACTTGACCTGCACCTATGATGCCGACCGTTTTGTCGAAGACCGAGAACCCATGTTGTTGCGCCAGCACCATCATCACACTGAATACGTACTCAGCGACACCTACTTTGTTACACCCTGGTGCCGCAGTGAAATGTATACCGCGCTCGGTTAGTAGTGCTTGGTCAACATGGTCCATCCCTGCCGTTGCCGTTCCCACAAATTTCAGCTTATTGGCTTTTTCCAATAATGCGTGGTTCACCTTAGTGACAGAGCGAATCATCAATGCATCGACATCGACAAGATCATCTGCGGTCAGTGTGCGTCCCGGCTTTAATACCACCTCGCCTAATTGGCTAAACAACTGTTCAGCGTAAGGCATATTTTCATCAATTAGTATTTTCATTGTTTGCGTTGTTCGCTTGTCATGCTGACTAAAATGACTCCCTTGCCCCTCCGTTTCACATCAGGAATCCAACGCTAGCGTAATTTCACTGCGATCTTCTTACCGACAAAACAGAGAATGTGGATTCCTTTTGGATGGAACAAGAGAAAGTAATGCATTGATTGTGCAAAAAAGCCTACCCAGTGTCGACCCTAATTTTTAGCACAAAAAAGCCCAGCTTATACCAATCTGGCTCTGTCGCTATCCGAGTGATACAGCAATAATCGCGAACCACAATAAAAACAGTGCAGAGGCTCATTGAATAGAGCTCTGAACCAATGTTCAAGCGGTTAACGTGCTTCACCAAAAGTGTCGTTAGCAACGGATTGAGATGGGTATTAAGCTGGGCGAAATTCCAGAACAAAAAAAGACTCTGCCCCGCTCTCCATGGGACAGAGTCTGCGTCTGTTGATCTACGGGAGATCCGCTCTGGAAATTGGGTTGCCAAGCAGAGAACCACTGATGTCATTCACTGCTTGCAAATCATAAACCAATTGAGCCTTGATTAGCCTTGGTATTTTTTGATTACCAATGTCGCGTTAGTGCCACCGAAACCAAAGCTGTTTGACATTACTGTCGTCAGCTCTTGCTCACGGTAATCCGTCACGATGTCTAGACCTTCCGCTTTCTCATCAAGCGTATTAACGTTAATGCTTGGCGCAACAAAGTTGTTGTCTAGCATCAGTGTTGAGTAAATCGCTTCGTGAACACCTGCCGCACCCAGAGCGTGACCTGTCATCGCTTTGGTTGCAGAGATAGCTGGGCTGTTTTCACCGAATAGCTCTTGAATCGCACCAAGCTCTTTCACGTCACCTACAGGCGTCGACGTACCGTGAGTGTTAACGTAATCAACACCGTCTACGTCTTGCATCGCCATCTTCATACAACGCACAGCGCCTTCACCAGAAGGTGCAACCATGTCGAAGCCGTCAGATGTTGCGCCATAACCTACGATTTCACCGTAAATTTTCGCGCCACGCGCCAATGCATGCTCAAGTTCTTCGATAACCATCATGCCGCCACCGCCAGAGATAACGAAACCATCACGGTCTGCATCGTAAGTACGAGACGCTTGTTCAGGCGTGTCATTGTATTTCGTTGAAAGTGCGCCCATTGCGTCGAACATCATCGTCAGTGTCCAATCAAGCTCTTCACCACCACCTGCAAACACAACGTCTTGTTTACCTAGCTGGATAAGTTCCATCGCATGGCCAATACAGTGTGCTGATGTTGCACATGCAGAGCTCATAGAGTAGTTCACACCACGGATTTTGAACGGTGTAGCAAGACAAGCAGAAACCGTTGAAGACATTGTACGAGGTACCATGTATGGACCAATACGCTTCACGCCTTTTTCGCGAAGGATATCAACCGCAGCAGCTTGGTTCAGTGATGAAGCACCGCCTGAGCCAGCAACAATACCAGTACGATCATTCGATACTTGCTCATCAGTTAGACCTGCGTCTGCGATAGCTTGCTCCATCGATAGGTATGCATAAGCCGCCGCATCACCCATAAAGCGCATCTTCTTACGGTCAATGTGTTCTGCTGGGTTGATTTTCAGATCACCCCAAACTTGTGAACGCAAACCTTTCTCTGCGAACTGCTCAGAGGCCGTGATACCAGACTTACCTGCTTTTAGAGACGCTAGAACTTCTTCGACGTTGTTACCGATACTTGAAACAATACCCATACCGGTGATTACGACTCGTTTCATTATGACATTCCTATTCTTCAAAAAATGGTGGACACTTAGCGCTGCCAACTCAAATTTGTTCGAGACAAAAGCGATGGAGACTCATTCGGTCAAATCCACATGGCTTTTGTCAAAAACCGCATGGAGCAGCACTAAAGGTTACGCTTTGGTTCCATCAAAGTATTAGAGAACCAAGTTTACGGGGTATCTTATACTCTAACCCGCAGTAACACGCCCGAATAATATCGAAGTTACACAACAAAAGTGGTCAGCTTTCCCATAAATTCGTACAATCCCTGCATTCTTGTCGCGCACAACTCACATATTTATCACTTATGACTGCTATTACCCATGCCCAATTAGATTGGAACGAAGCGGGTACACCTGTTTCAGACCAATTCGATGATGTCTATTTTTCGAACGTTAATGGCCTTGAAGAGACGCGTTACGTCTTCCTAAAACAGAACCACCTTCCAGAACGCTGGGTCGACTTTGAACGCTCCCGCTTTGTGATTGGTGAAACGGGTTTTGGAACGGGACTCAACTTCCTTGCGGTTTGGCAGTGGTTCAGTGCCTTCCGTGAACAGCATCCAGATGCCAATCTGAAACAGTTACACTTTGTTAGTTTCGAAAAATACCCATTAAGCTTGGAAGATTTGAAAAAGGCTCATGAGTCTTGGCCGGAGCTGGCTGAGTACGCCGAGAAGCTGCAACAGCACTACCCTGCGGCGGTGCCTGAATGCCACCGTATCGTGTTAGAGGATGGGGCTGTGACACTCGATCTTTGGTTTGGAGACATCAAAGACTGCATGCCACAAGTCCCTTACGGCGAAGAAGGGATCATCGACGCGTGGTTCCTTGATGGATTTGCGCCGAGCAAAAACCCTGAGATGTGGAATCAAGACCTCTTCAATGGCATGGCAAACATGGCGAAGCAAGATTGCAGCGTGGCAACCTTTACTGCTGCGGGCTTTGTGCGCCGAGGGCTCATTGAAGCGGGCTTTACTATGAAAAAAGTCAAAGGCTTTGGAACCAAGCGCGATATGATCGCCGGTCGCTTAGAGACGCGTCCGAGCCGTGCCAATCACCTGCCTTGGTTTGCGCGCCCAGCTGCCAGCAACAGTGATTCCATCGCCATAATTGGCGGCGGCATAGCCAGTGCCGCTCTTGCTACCACGCTCCTCCGCCGTGGTAAGCAGGTCACTCTCTATTGCCAAGATGCCAAACCAGCTCAAGGTGCTTCAGGCAATCGCCAAGGTGCCGTTTACCCTCTGCTTAACGGTCAACATGTCGGCGTCTCACGTGTGTTTGCCCCTGCCTTTTTGTTTGCGCGACAATTTGTCGAACAAGCGGCACAGAAAGTGGACTTTGACCACGACTGGTGCGGCGTCACGCAATTGATGTGGGATGAAACTTCCACGGCGAAATTAGAGAAAATGATCGCGGGGAATTTCCCAACGGAATTGATCCAACGATTGTCTGCGCAGGAAACCTCTGAAGCCATAGGGCTACCGATCGACCTCGCAAGTGTCCACTACCCACAAGGCGGCTGGTTATGCCCTGCTGAGTTAACTCAAGGTCTGATCGAAGAGTTAAACAAGCAAGACAACTTCTGCGTTAAGTTCGATCATAAAGTCACTGAGCTCAACTGGCTTGAAGACAGCGAACAGTGGAAAATCATTGCAGGAGAAACCCGCGATACACACTCGGTCGTCGTGGTCGCCAATGGTCATGAATTTGATACTCTCGCACAGACCGCTGATATCCCGTTAGGTAAAGTCAAAGGGCAAGTGAGCCATATTCCGACCACCGATACTCTGACCTCTCTCAAGAGCGTGCTGTGCTATGACGGCTATATGACACCGCATAACCCGAACAACGGCCATCACTGTATCGGTGCAAGCTACGACCGAGCCAATTTAGACCGCGAATACGATGCCGTCGCTCAACATGAAAATGGCGCAAAGCTCGCGAAGTGTGTCCCGAACCAACCATGGGTGCACGAGGTGAATACGGGCAGTGAACAGTCGCGCCAAGGCATTCGTTGTGTCAGCCGCGACCATTTGCCATTTATCGGTAACGTCGCCACTCTCGAAAGTGTGCGAACTCAATATGCGGATTTGCAAGGTAAGAAACCAAGTGACGTCGCACCGCTACAGATCGAGCAAAACCTATTTTGCATGCTGGGACTAGGATCTCGTGGGTTAAGCTCCGCACCATTATTGGCTGAGACTTTAGCCTCTCAAATTTGTGGCGACCCCCTACCGTTCCCTGTGGATGTCTTAGCTGAACTGCACCCTGCGCGTATGTGGGTACGAAAACTGCGTAAAGGCAAAGCGATCACAGAGCAGTAAATTAAAACAGAGATGCAAGCGATGACGGATATGCGAACGGTGAAAAAGATGACCGTTTTGCCCTTTATGCGTCATGGCTAGCATTCAAGGTACGACATAAGCAGTACTGGATTAAAAGTCATACTCCGCTAAATAAGCCGTATCCAAATAAAAAAAACGCCTTACTGTACACAGCAAGGCGTTTTTTTAAATTTCGTGTCAAGAATGGTGGCGCGCTTACATCTCGCCCATGAGTTCGACCCATAGGTCATTCACAATAACACGGTCAGCTGGGGTCAATTCAGAACGGTTATCGTCTAAACTTTTCTCAATGCGCTGCTTCAACACATCCAGATCATCAATGCCTTCTTCTTCACAATCTGCGGCAGAAAGGGAAATATGACCACGTAGGTATCCGCCTGCAAACAGCTCATCATCCGTAGCAGTTTGAATGCGCGCATCAATCAGTTCTAATATTTTCTCTTCAAATTCAATAATCATAATTCACTCGATATAGCAGCATTGCATGATGTGCCGCATTGTCTTGGCCGTTTTTCGTTCACCAAATTTGGCTTAACCAAGTTGGCGTTAATCCTGTTTTCGTTCCCCCAGTTTGGGAGCACCTTATGTCATCAGGTTAACTTAAGATCCGTTAGCGCAGAATCATACTTCATGGAAGCAAACGCCGTCACTAGTTGTCTGGTAAATTTTTGTGCGTCTGAACACGATTCTACTGAATCATTTCACCACAAAGTCCGTCAATATCAGCTCTGGGACATCATAATAGGCGCGTAAGGCATCTGACAGGCTTTTCACTCGAGGTGGCAGCCCTGCGGCAAAAATCCCCATCACTTCTTGATGCACTTTTTCCATAAATGCTAAGCGGTCAGGTTCAAAGTCACCATTGAGGTTATCGCAGCTGACGTTAAATGGAAAACCCGCGCTGAGAGACAGAATCCACTCGTAGGCTTGTGGACGAATTTCGACTTTTTCAAATTCCGCTTGCTTAGACTCAGTGCGCCCATCAGGTTCATACCAATACCCAAAATCTTCAAGCAAACGGCGCTGTGGTCCCGCGACACACCAATGCGCAATTTCATGCATTGCCGAGGCGTAGAAACCGCGTGCAAAGATAATGCGGTGGTAGTCGACATGATCATCCGCTGGAAGGTAGATAGGCTCATCGCCCCCTAACTCCAACTTGGTGTTAAAACTGTGGTAAAACGTCTCGTTGAAAATTCGAATTAAATCTTGGTAATCGTGGTTCATCTTATTCATGGCTATAGTTTTACTGCGAGCGCATTGTCGCTTGTTTTACGAAAGAGGTAAAGTCACCCCTATTTTTCTCATGATTCCGCGATTTTTAATGACAAAACAGTTTGTTATCGTTCAACGCAAACGATAGCGAACATCAATCGGTTAAAAGATTAGTAATAGTTATCCAAAAGCGCCTTATCCCATACATTTTCTCATTCGAAACCACACGAAATACCCATTAGAATCTGCGCCTTCATTCATAGTTACATAAGCTAGTGGTTTTTCTTTACCCAAGTCTGCTTGTGTTGACCTCTACGAGTAAGGTATCTCGGTATGCTATTAAGCGTGTTGTATATCATTGGCATCACGGCAGAAGCCATGACTGGTGCACTCAGTGCTGGACGTAGAAAAATGGATTGGTTTGGTGTCATGCTGGTGGCGAGCGCCACAGCAATTGGTGGTGGCACCGTGCGCGATATTCTCTTAGGACACTACCCACTTGGCTGGGTTGAAAACCCAGAGTATCTTGCCATTACTTGTGTCGCAGGCATTCTCACCACAGGGCTGGCTAAATGGGTGATCAAATTCAAAGGCCTATTTATCCGCTTGGATGCGCTAGGGCTGATCGTGTTCAGTATCATCGGGACTAAAGTTGCCCTCAGCATGGGACTGCATCCACTCATCTGTATGGTGTCAGCATTAGTCACTGGCGTGTTTGGAGGGTTACTGCGTGATCTTATCTGCCGTCAGACCCCATTGGTGTTGCATCAGGAGTTGTATGCGTCCGTCGCCCTCTTGGCTTCGGGAATGTACTTATTGATGTTGGAGTTTTCTGTGTCCGATGTGACCGCAACTCTGGTCACTTTAATCACAGGCTATCTGCTACGAATGGCCGCCGTACGCTTTCAATGGCGCCTTCCTTCTTTCCATTTGGAAACTGAGAGTTCACTGCATTAATCAAGTCGGCAGCCTTCGCGAAAATTCGAGATAGGCTGCCAAGGTTCTAGGTTCTAGGTTCTAGGTTCTAGGTTCTAGGTTCTAGGTTCTAGGTTCTAGAAAAAAGCCTAAAGCCCCATACCCGCGTCAATGTCTAACGCTGCACTGCGCATCCCTTCCGATTGCGGCGATAACAAAAATTCTATGCTAGGAACCATATCATCCACCGTTAACATACGCCCTAGTGGTGTTGCCTGCATCGCGGCTTCCATTTGCTGCCAAGCGGCGTCATCCATACCCGCTTTGGCTTGAATCTCTGTTGCGGTCACTCCCGGCCTGACACTATTAATACGGATCCCTTTCGATGCTAGCTCGGCGTTAAACACCCCCATCATTCCTTCAAGAGCCATTTTACTCGCGGTATACAGCGAGGAGCCCGGGAAAGCTTTACGCACCACTAAACTTGACACTAAGACAATACTGGCAGGGTTATTCAGTACTGGAAGCAAGGCTTTTAAGGTAAAGAAAGGGGCTTTAAAGTTCACATCCATGGTCTGTTCAAAGTCACTCAATGTGGTCGTTTCCAGTTGGTTGGGGAAAAAGATCCCTGCATTGAGCACCGCGCCATCCAAACGCACTTGCTGTTGGCTCAGTTGTTCACCCAATTGCTGTACCGCTGTCAAATCTTGACTATCGCAAAGCAGGGCCGTCACCTTCTCACCCAATTGAGCAACCACGCTATCCAGCTTGTCCTGATTGCGTCCGGTGATCACCACATGGCGCCCCTGTTTTACTAAAGATGTTGCTGTCGCTAATCCAATTCCTGCCGTACCGCCTGTGATTAAAATTGCGTTTGAGTTCATAGTTCCACTTCCTCTGGTTGAATATGAACAAGGTTAAAGCAATATAATTGGCAACATTAGTCCCTAAATCATCACCTTATTGTTCCCATTTGAGAACCAATCTCCAGATCCAAACGTGGAAGTCAGACATAGCCTATGCAAGCAGACACTTTAGACACTCATAAACTGCTCCCTTACCTTGCGATCTTTCGTCAAGTGGTTGAGCTCGGTAGTTTTCAGGCGGTCGCCACGCAACATGGTGTGCCGCGATCCTCCATCAGCAAGAAAATTACCCAACTCGAAGCCATGGTGGATCAACGCCTACTTCAGCGTACCACGCGAAAGCTTTCGATAACCGAAAGTGGTGAGCATTTGTTAAAGCTCTCAGCGTCATTGACACCACTGCTAGAAGATGTGGCTTCATTTGTCAGTGAAGGAAAATCAGAACCGAGTGGTAAAGTCAAAATCAGCAGTTCGACGATTTTCGGCCAACGTTGCTTAGTCCCTCATATGCCGCACTTGATCCGTAAATTTCCTCAAATTCATTTTGACTTGAGTTTCTCAGACAGTAACGTCGATTTAATCGAAGAAAAAATCGATATCGCGATTCGCATTGGTCACTTACCTGATTCACCTATGCTGGCTCGCCAAATCGCGGAAAAACGGTGGTGCTTTGTGGCGAGCCCTAGCTACATAGCGCAGTACGGTACTCCAAAGCACCCTAAAGACCTGCTTGCTCACCAATGCCTTGTCTTTCGGAGTAAAACCTTCCACGCCGACGAATGGGCGTATCTGGACCATGATGGTGAAATGGGGATCGTGACAGTGGAAGAAGTGGTCTCCAGTGACGATGCCAGAGCTTTAGTGGATATGCTCAAAGCCGGTCTGGGAGTCGGTCGCATCGATGCGTCAGCTATACGAGCGGAGCTAGACAGTGGCGAACTGCAAATCATACTGCCCGAGTTTGCGCATCCTCAAACGGCCCCCATTCAACTGCTTTGCCTAGGGAAGGCGACGCGTTCAAAAGCGTGCAAAGCGGTATGGGAGGAGTTAGCGAGCCTGTTTTGTTCTGAACTCCCGTCGAGTTAGCCGCGACGCTTGCTTTAACCACTCAGCAGACACAAAAAGAGCGTCACCAAGGACGCTCTTTATTAGCTTTGAATAAATGTAGTCGAGAGATTAGTGCAACCAAACCTATTGCGTTCAAACCGCGCTTAGATCATTGGCGTTTCTGTGGCCACACCATGATTTTGACCACGATGACGCAGCAAGTGATCCAACAGTACGATCGCCAACATCGCTTCCGCAATTGGCACAGCTCGAATACCAACACATGGATCATGACGCCCTTTGGTGATCAGCTGCGTCGGCTCACCTTGCTTAGTGATGGTATCACCCGGAACCGTGATACTCGACGTCGGCTTCAGGGCAATGCTCGCGACGATATCTTGTCCTGTCGAGATCCCACCGAGAATGCCCCCAGCATGATTACTGCCAAAACCTTCAGGTGAAAGCGTGTCTCGATGCTCGCTGCCGCGTTGTTGAACCACATCAAAACCGTCTCCGATTTCAACGCCTTTCACCGCATTGATGCTCATCAGTGCATGAGCAATGTCTGCATCCAAACGGTCAAAGACAGGTTCACCTAGCCCAACTGGCACTTGAGTTGCGACCACTTGGATCTTCGCACCAATCGAGTCACCTTCTTTCTTCAAACCACGGATCAACTCATCGAAAGCGTCCACTTTATCCACATCAGGACAGAAGAATGGGTTGTTCTCAATCTCATCCCAATCGACTTTATCAATCGCTACGTCGCCCATCTGTGAGAGATAAGCGCGAATTTCGACGCCAAATTCTTGCTTGAGGTATTTTTTCGCAATCGCCCCAGCCGCCACTCGCATCGCCGTTTCACGGGCTGAAGAACGACCGCCGCCACGATAGTCACGTACGCCATATTTTTGATGGTAAGTGTAGTCTGCGTGACCCGGACGGAATTTATCTTTGATTTCAGAGTAATCTTTCGAGCGTTGGTCGGTATTTTCGATCAACAGTCCAATCGAGGTGCCTGTGGTTTTTCCTTCGAAAACACCCGAAAGAATTTTCACTTCATCAGGTTCACGACGCTGGGTGGTATAACGGGAAGTGCCCGGACGACGACGGTCCAAGTCCGTTTGTAAATCTGCTTCTGAAATTTCTAGCCCTGGTGGGCATCCGTCAACGATACATCCTAGTGCGATACCGTGACTTTCTCCGAATGTGGTCACTCGGAAGTGTTGTCCGATACTGTTTCCTGCCATTACTTCCTCAAATTTTACTCGCTACGCCCCTCAATGCATTTATCTATAACAAACATTTACCACTAACGAAACATTCGCCAAGAACGAACGGGTATTGATGCTGTCGGTATCTTAATGCAATTGGTAGGTCACAACGGGTCATAACTATTCTTCGTGAATTCATAGTGGCGCTATTACATATTGATGTAAAGCCCTATTAATGTTCCATCCTTGATTCTTTTCGCGCCAACGGTTGATCCCTCGCCTCTAGGGTGTCTGTCTACAACCGCAATACAAGAAAGAGTCACCAGAAAAGTGCCGTTTTATAAGCATAAAAAAACGCCAAGACAGTGTCTTGGCGTTGATATCTCGGGGTTACCTAAGCCGCTTCATAAGATCGAGTTACGTGATAGAGTCACAAAATCGAGCACCTAGAAGGCTTTGGTTAACGATCAGTCTTTGTAAATAGCAAACTCTTCAGCATGCGCTAGCATCTGCTCACGAGTCAGCATAAAGACACCATGACCGCCATTTTCAAACTCAATCCAAGTGAATGGAATGTGCGGATACTGATCCATCATATGAATCATTGAGTTGCCTACTTCACAAATCAGAATACCATTATCTGTTAGGTAGTCTGGCGCATTAGCAAGAATACGACGTACCAATTTCAGACCGTCAGTGCCAGCAGCAAGGCCCAGTTCAGGCTCATGAGTGAACTCATCAGGCAGGCTATTCATGTCTTCTTCATCCACATACGGTGGATTTGACACGATCAGGTTGTATTTCTCTTTCGGCAGATCACGGAACAAGTCCGAACGGATTGGGAACACTTGCTGCTCCATGCCGTGATCTTGCACGTTCTGCTCTGCCACTTGCAGCGCATCGGTCGAAATATCAATCGCATCCACTTCCGCATCTGGGAACGCATGAGCACACGCAATGGCGATACATGCACTGCCCGTACAAAGATCCATAATACGGGTTGGCTCTTCCACTAACCAAGGTTGGAATTCCGCTTGAATCAGTTCGCCAATTGGAGAACGTGGCACAAGCACACGCTCATCGACATAAAACTCTAGACCACAGAACCAAGCACGGTTGGTTAGGTATGCCGTCGGTGTACGCTCATTGATGCGTTTCACAACACGCTCAACAATACGCAAACGCTCACTGCTCGTTAGACGTGAGTTCAAAACATGTGGAGGCACATCGATCGGTAGATACAGCGTTGGTAAGACAAGTTGAACCGCCTCATCCCACGCATTATCAGTGCCATGACCATAAAAAAGGTTGGCGGCGTTGAAACGGCTCACAGTCCAACGAATCATATCTTGAAGGGTATGAAGCTCAGATACCGCTTCTTCTACAAAAATCTTATCCAAAATTGCCTCCGAAAAGCGCTACAATACTGCCAGTTTTCATATTACAAGTTAGTTTTTTCACCATGAGTAACAAAGATCACGACCTTGACGACGATTTCTCATTATTCAGGGATGCAGTACAGGGCGTAAAAAAGTTGCAACAGGATACCATAATCCAGCAACCAAAAAAGAACAGTAAACAAAAAGAAGTCATACGCACAAAGCGTGAAGCGAGTGATAGCGAGTTCTATTTCTCTGACGAGTTTGTCCCTTTACTCAGCGAGGACGGCCCGACACGCTACGCGCGCGATGATGTCTCCACTTATGAGGTCAAGCGCTTACGTCGTGGCGTGTACGTTCCTGACGTGTTTTTGGACATGCACGGTATGACTCAACAAGAAGCCAAACGTGAGTTAGGGTCGATGATTGCTTACTGTAAGAAAAATGAAATCGCTTGTGCGTGTGTACAACACGGGATTGGTAAGCACATCCTCAAACAGAAAGCCCCACTCTGGTTAGCACAACATCCGGACGTGATGGCATTCCATCAAGCTCCATTAGAGTTTGGTGGCGATGGTGCACTGCTGGTCTTACTGGCGATCCCTGAAAAATAACGTCAGACACATCGTGTTCACCGGACCGTCATGCCTTGGTTCACCCACGGCATGACTTGTTTGACCAAGCGGGAGCGATACCGCTCTTAAGCTTTCAGTTGCCACACCAGCTCACCTTTGCGAGCCTTCAAGTCGTAGTCAATGCACACCATCCCCGACGTTGGGAACATTGGCGGTTGAATTCCGGCAACAAATTCAGCCGTCAGATAACCGACTAACGGCAAATGCGAGACAAGTAAGACGGACTCCAATTGTTCGACATCGGCAAGCGCACATACGTAGTCTGCTACCACTTCGGACTGGCCGTAAGGGGTAATATCTTCACACGTCACAATACTTGTGCTTTGAAAACACGACGCAACTTCTTGCCATGTTTGCTGCGCTCGGATGTAAGGGCTCACTAACACTTTATCGAATTGTGCTGCACCCGCCTCTACACAAGCTTGTGCGACGATTTCTGATTCTTTACGACCACGTGGGGTCAATTGGCGTTGCGCATCGCTATCAGCAAAATGTTCTGCTTCACCATGGCGCATAATATAAATTTTCATTGTCATTCCTGGTTCAGGCTTCAATGAAGTTTTAATCTGGAGCTAAGGTGGCACTCTGTTCGCCGAGCCTGCTCTAATTCCACCGTGCCATTGAAGGCAGCTAACTTGTCGTTGTGCTTCTCACGGGATAAAACTTCCATTGACGATTATTCTTGTTGTTTCGGGACCACGGATGTCCTGTAACCTATGGGTTAGTGATGACTCACTGTCAACATTCTTTACTTAGGCATTAGCGAAAGACTAGGCTGTAAGATAAGAATGCTTATACTTTCTCGCTAAAATTCGTCTTTTCACAAATAATTATATCAAGTAGCTTGCTAAAGACTTCGACATTCTTAACAATCTATTAAAAACATCCCACTCCTTTTACTTTCGTAAAATGAGAATGAGAAGGATTTACTTAGGTATGTACCATCTTCTCGGGTATAACAACGTCCCACTCGATAAAAACGAGTAACGTCGCGGAACAGTGACGTCAAGTTTGCAGCGAAAACCATCAGGTTCATAATGATAAGTATTGCTATCTCTGGAGAAGCATTGTGCAGCTAAGCCCCAACGATTCAAATCAATACCGCTACTTGACCTTGAGTAATCAATTGCGTGTATTGCTGGTTCATTCCGCTTGTGCTCAAAAGTCGGCCGCCGCTTTGGCCGTCAATGTCGGTCACTTTGATGACCCAAGTGATCGCCAAGGTTTGGCGCATTATTTAGAGCACATGTTATTTTTGGGCACGAGAAAATACCCTAAAGTCGGTGAGTTTCAAACTTATATTAATCAACACGGCGGCAGCAATAACGCGTGGACAGGGACAGAGCATACCTGTTATTTCTTCGACGTAACCCCAAATGCTTTTGAAACGGCACTTGACCGTTTCAGTCAGTTCTTTACCGAACCACTTTTTAACGAAGACTCGCTAGATAAAGAGCGTCAAGCCGTTGAGTCCGAGTACAAACTTAAACTCAATGATGATTCACGTCGTCTTTACCAAGTTCACAAAGAGCTGGTGAATCCAGAGCACCCGTTTTCTAAGTTCTCTGTCGGAAACCTCGAAACCTTAGGGGACAGAGACGGGGTTTCAATCCGCCAAGAGATTCTCGATTTTTACCACGCTCACTACTCTGCTGATTTAATGACGTTAACGGTATTCGGCCCTCAATCATTGGATGAACTTGAACAACTGGTTCAGCAGCGCTTTACAGCGGTGGTCAATCAATCCAAGGCTGGCAAGTCGATCACCACGCCGATGTATCTTGATGACCATACTGGTATCCATGTCTCAGTCGAACCTGTGAAAGAAATACGCAAGCTGATCATGACTTTCCCGATGCCGAGCATGGATGAGTACTACGGTATCAAACCCCTCTCCTACTTTGCCCACTTACTGGGCTATGAGGGGGATGGCAGCTTGATGATGCAGTTGAAAGACAAAGGCTGGATCACATCGCTGTCTGCTGGGGGCGGAGCCAGCGGCAGTAACTATCGTGATTTCTCTGTGAGCGTCAATCTCACCCCTGAAGGTCTCGATGCCACTGACGATATAGTGCAAGCGTTGTTCCAATACATTCAGCTGATCAAACAAGAGGGCTTACAAGAGTGGCGTTATCTTGAGAAACAAGCCGTACTGGAATCAGCCTTCCGTTTCCAAGAGCCATCACGCCCCTTAGATCTGGTCAGTCACTTAGTGATTAACATGCAGCATTACGATGCTGACGATATCGTCTATGGCGACTATAAAATGGCGCATTATGATCTGGACTTGATTCGATCGCTATTTGGTTACCTAACCCCAGACAATCTACGTACCACATTAATCGCTCGTGGTCAGGAGTTTGACCGAGAAGCGCAATGGTATTTTACCCCGTATGCCGTTAAGCCATTGAGCCAAGAACAGCGCGACCTCTATCAGCAAGTCAACCCAGCTTGGGGATTTCAACTACCGGATAAAAACCCTTTTATCTGTTACCAGCTTGATCCCATGCCACTGGAAGAAGCCCAAACGTTACCCAGCTTGCTAGAGAATCTTGAAGGCTTCCGATTGTGGCATTTACAAGACAGTGAATTTCGTGTCCCTAAAGGCGTGTTGTATGTCGCCATCGATAGCCCTCATTCGGTCGCCTCCCCACGCAACATCGTCAAAACCAGACTGTGTGTGGAAATGTTCTTAGATTCGCTGGCCCAAGAAACATACCAAGCCGAAATCGCGGGCATGGGTTACAACATGTACGCTCACCAAGGAGGGGTTACTTTGACCCTTTCAGGGTTTAGCCAGAAGCTACCGCAGCTGCTTGAGATGATCCTAAAACGCTTCGCGGCGCGAGATTTCAACCCCACGCGTTTTCACAACATTAAGCAACAGCTGATGCGTAATTGGCGTAATGCCAGTGAAGATCGCCCCATTTCGCAGCTATTTAATGCCATGACAGGGCTGTTACAACCCAACAACCCTCCTTTTGATGTGCTGCTTGAAGCGTTAGAAACCATCGAAGTCGATGAGTTGGCTCCGTTTGTCGAAGCGATCCTTGCTGAACTGCATGTAGAAATGTTCGTTTATGGCGACTGGCAACAAGAACAAGCCCTTAGCATGGCAAACACTTTAAAAGATGCGTTACGCGTCCACCAGCAACGTTATGAAGAGTCTTTACGACCGCTGATCATGCTTGGTGAAAGCGGGACTTTCCAACGAGAAGTTCACTGCAACCAAGAGGACTCAGCGGTGGTGATTTATCATCAGTGTGATGATATTTCGCCGCGCAGCATTGCGTTGTATTCCTTGGCAAACCACCTCATGTCGGCAACATTTTTCCACGAAATTCGCACCAAGCAGCAATTGGGATACATGGTGGGCACAGGCAACATGCCTTTGAATCGTCACCCTGGCATGGTCATGTACGTTCAATCACCTAATGCCGCCCCAGCGGAATTGGTCACGTCCATTGATGAGTTTCTCAATGCCTTCTACATGGTGTTGCTTGAGCTCAATGAGTACCAATGGCACAGCAGTAAACGCGGTTTATGGAATCAAATTTCAACGCCAGATACGACATTGAGAAGTCGAGCGCAACGCCTCTGGGTGGCGATCGGCAATAAAGACGAATCGTTTGATCAACGGGAGCGTGTTCTTGAAGAACTTAAATCATTAAGTCGAACCGACATGATTCGTTTTGTGGTCAATGAGTTGAAACCGCGCACAGCCAACCGCTTGGTCATGCATACTCAAGGCAATGCGCATCAAGATGAACCAAGAATCCACCTTGGGCTTGAAATCGGCTCAATCGAAGAGTTCCAGCTACGCCCGAAAGATTGTGGTTTAGGTTAGAAGGGCATTTCACTTAACCTTAGCCCGGGTCAACGCCACATCAGACGGTCAATAGACCGTTTCAAGTCAGAGAGTGAAATCTCGATTCAAAAAAGAGCCTGCGCCATTTCTGGTGCAGGCTCTTTTAGAAGATCGATGTTTAAAAATAGTTCGATATTAAAGAAGAAACAGTTTAAGAATAGAAAGTGCGTGCTTCCCCTGCTCGGGTCAAAATACCATCGCAAGGTGCAAATCGATCACCGTACTTCTGTGCAAATTCATTCATCGTCGTCACCAGCTCTTTAAGCCCGTAGCTGTCCATAAAACGGAACGGTCCGCCTAAGAACGGCGGGAATCCGATGCCGAAAATTGCCCCAATATCGCCATCTCTTGGCGAGCGGATAATGCCTTCATCAAGACAACGTACCGCTTCATTTAACATCGGTAAGACACATCGCAACGCGATGTCTTTTTCACTCATGCTGGCTTCCGGTGTCAGCTTAAGCAGTTTGTAAACCGACTTATCGACGTTCTTCTTCTTGCCTTTGTATTGATAGAAACCTTTGCCACTCTTACGCCCTTTACGGCCATCGTTCAACAAAGTATCAAACACATCTGGCCCTTGGAATCGCTGCCCTAACTCGTTCACCAAGATAGGAATGATCTTCGCGCCAATGTCGACGCCGACTTCATCCAATAACGTAATTGGACCGACTGGGAAGCCAAAGTCCAGCAGAGCGCCATCCAACACTTCGATCGGCTCATTACTCAGTAGGATATGAGCCGCCTCATTCATGTACGGTGCGAGAATACGGTTGACATAAAAGCCCGCTTTATCCTGCACCACAATCGGTGTTTTCCCTTGCTGTTTTGCTAACTCCACCACGGTAGAGATGGTTTCTTCTGATGTTCCTTGATGTGGGATCACTTCCACCAAAGGCATCTTCTCGACCGGACTAAAATAATGCAAGCCGACAATGTTCTCTGGACGTTGCGCTTTGGCCGCAATGTGATGGATAGGTAATGAAGACGTATTCGTCGCAAAGATGGTCTCAGCCTTTGCGTTTTCTTCAACGTCCGCCACCATTTGCTGCTTGAGATTCAAATCTTCAAAGACCGCTTCAATCACCACATCGGCATGCTGGAAGCGAGTGAAATCAACCCCACCCGATAATTGCAACATCTTTGCTTGCACTTGTGCTTTTGACAGAATGCGACGCTTTCTCTGCTTTTCTAACAACTTATAGTTGTAGTTCATGGCATTGAGCACACCGTCATGGCTGACATCTTTCAGTCGCACTGGCTTTTTCGCCTTAGCGACGGTCACATGACTGATCCCGGCTCCCATTAAACCACCACCAAGCACAGCAACTTGCTCGACGGCTAACGGTTTCGCCTCAGAGCCGTGCTCTTTCTTCATCTCTGTGGTCGCAAAGAAAATCGATCGCAAGGCTTTCGACTCCGCACTCATAACCAATTCACCGAATCGGCTTGCTTCTAACGCGAATCCCTCTTTTAGCCCTTGATCCAAACCATGTTGGATCACTTCAAGAATGGCAGCGGTAGCTGGGTAGTTTCCACGGGTTTTCTCAAGGGTTTTCTTTTCCGCTTGTTCGAAGACAAACTTACGCCCCAAAACATTCCCTGCCATCAACTTTTCCTTGGCGGACACTTTGCGCTTACCTGAACGTTTGCCTTTTTCGACAAACTGCTTCGCTACCTCCATCAAAATGGTAGGAGGTACAGCGGCATCCACCACGCCAAGCTTCTTCGCTTTCTTTGCGCGCAGTTGTTTCCCCGTCAAAATCATATCCAGAGCAGGCAGTAACCCCACCAAGCGCGGTAATCGTTGTGTACCGCCAGAGCCTGGCAACAAACCTAATTGCACTTCAGGTAATCCGACCCGCGTGATGTCAGCATCGCTACACACTCGATAGTCACAAGCAAGCGCCAGCTCTAAACCGCCCCCAAGGCAGGGACCATGAATCGCGGCAACGACGGGATATGGCAAGTCAGACAATTGCTGGAATAGCGCCTGTCCTTTCTCTGCTAACGATTGTGCTTCTGCTGCTGTCGAGCACGCTTCGAGCATTCTCACATCCGCCCCTGCAACAAAATTGTCAGGCTTCTTAGAGTGGATGATTAAGCCTCTTACCGTTGGAGATGCATCAAGCTCGCTAAAGATCGCGTCCATCTCTTCGGCAAAGGCAGCCTGTAAGGTATTCATTTTTTCATGAGGGACATCAATGGCCAGCCACGCGACTTGATTGTCATCGATGGATAAATGAAATGCTTGTTGTTCGCTCATTACTCAACCTCCAGAATCATAGCCGCACCAAGACCACCAGCAGCACACGCTGTGTTTAAGGCCAGTCCACCACCACGACGTTTCAACTCACGCAAAGTTTGAGTCATCATCCGTGCGCCCGTCGCAGCAAAGGGATGACCATAAGCAATAGAGCCACCCAAAACATTAAATTTATCCATATCAATGTCACCGATCGCTTGAGAACGCCCCAGTTTCTCATTGGCAAACTTGGTTGAACCGAACATCTTCACGTTCGCTAATGCTTGAGCTGCAAACGCTTCATGCATATCAATTAAGGTCAGATCCGACAGCTCCATACCAGTATTCGCAAGCACTTTAGCTGTAGCGTATGAGGGCCCCATCAGCATATCCGTTTCCACGCCGATTGCTGAGAAGGCATACCCTTTGATATAGCCCAGAACCTCCATACCTAACTCTTTTGCACGCCCCTCACGCATCAGCATCACAGCCGCTCCGCCATCGGTTAACGGCGTACTGTTGGCCGCAGTAACACTGCCATATTGACGATCAAAAGCAGGACGCAGCTTAGCGTACCCTTCAAGGGTTGAGTCATGGCGAATGTTATTATCTTCTGACAGGTATTCACGATATGGCTCAGGGTAAGCCGTCATGACTTCACCTTCAATTTTGCCGTCCTTCCAAGCTTGAGACGCTAAGGTATGAGAGCGGTGCGCAAGTGCGTCTTGCTCTTGACGTGAGATACCGTGACTTTTCGCCATCTGCTCTGCGGTTTGCCCCATCGACAATCCGGTCGAGTACTCCGCAACCGCTGGGGGGACAGGCATCAGATCCTTCAATTTCATTTTTCTAAGGATGGCCATCTTCTGACCTAAAGTTTTCGTTTTACTCAATGCCAGTAAGTTCGCCGCGAGAGACTTAGAGACACCAATCGGCAACACAGAAGAAGAGTCCGCCCCTCCGGCGATCCCCACATCAATAGCGCCGGCCATGATACTCTCTGTGACATTCACGGCTGCTTGAAAACTGGTCGCACACGCTCGAGTCACACTGTAGGCATCGGTATGAATGTTCATTCCTGTACCTAAGACGATTTCACGCGCGATGTTTGGCGCTTCAGGCATCTGTACAACTTGCCCAAAAACCACCTGATCAATGATGCTCGGGTCGACATCACTCCGCGAGAGCATTTCGCTCACCACCATCTTACCCAAGTCCACTGCAGGTACTTGGCGGAACTCAGTGCTTTGACGCGCGAAGGGAGTGCGTAATCCCGCAACGATTGCGATACGTTCTCCGTGACGCGTGGTTACGTCCTGCTTGCCCATTGTATCTCCTTAACTTAGAGGTCAGACCTGATGACATTGTAATCAGATTGTTAAAATATTCAAACGCACGTTTAACTAAACGTGATTCAGCTATCCCAATCCCCCACTCAAGCCTATTACTGCGTCCAACCAAATTACTGACCAGCTATATCACCACGCCCTACCGACAGCGGCAGTTTGAGGAGAGCGTGTCATTTTATTTGAACTTTTATCAATATAAATGTTCTCAATAGCTTGCCAAGATAAGTTTGCTCTGTTTTTTACTGCAGTGGCGGAACTTGTCTAAGCAATCCTGGGCATTGATCTAGAATGAAAGAGTTGACGTTGTATACCCAAGTAACCTCGAGATGCTAGGTTCAGCGAGAACGGCTTGGGTATATTGCCTTACTGAGTGATGAAAGGGCCGTTTGCTTGCTGCCGAACTGTTCACAGCACAACTCACAGGCAAAAAAAAACCACACTGCTCAGTGTGGTTGGAATAGGTATAAAACAATTAACTTACGCCAATTGAAAATAATCAGTTTCCTGATTAGGAGAAAGTAAAGTCAGCCTTCAAAAGGAAGTGTCATCTTGCTCAACTTGTTAACCATTACTGGTTAACTAGATGACAAGATGTAATATAGCGGGTTCACGATATCAGATTTTGAAATAGATCAATTTTATTGTGGATAGCCGTAATCCTTTTACTTTCTCATCAAGCGATTGATACCCATTGGCTTTCGTTCGTGGTGCTCAAACTTTATGACTGCGCAATCAATTTTTTGTCACCCATGGATTGCAATCAAGATTACTTAATAAAATTCGGTAGATAGATGACTCCGACAACAATGAGCACGTCAAACCAAGAGCAAAAATGGAGGCTCCTGTGGCGATTCTAAAAATATTCGGAAAGAAAAAGTCCGATAGTCTGGTCAACTCAGATATGGACAGACAAAGAAAATATGAAGCTCTCGTAAGAGGCTACCATAGAGACCTTTATCGCTACGCTTACTGGCTCTGTAAAGACAAAGCCATTGCCGAAGATTTGGTGCAGGAGACCTGCTTGCGTGCGTGGAAATCTCTCGATAGTCTACAAGACGAAAAAGCCGCTAAATCTTGGCTCATCACCATTTTGAGACGAGAAAACGCGCGTCGCTTCGAACGCAAACAGCTCGACCTTGTTGATATTGATGACTATGGGAATGACGCTAAAGTCAGCGACGACCCACACCATCAGCAACAGTGGTTACAAGCACAAATAATGAAACTCGACCTCGATTACCGTGAGCCCTTGTTTTTACAAGTTATTGGTGGCTTTAGCGGTGAAGAGATTGGCGAAATACTCGATCTCAACAAAAATACGGTGATGACGCGCTTATTCCGAGCTCGTAACCAATTGAAAGAGATGATGGATTCCGAGCAAGAACATAGGGGGCAAAAAAATGGATGATTTAGAAATTCGTCGTAAGATTTTGTCAGATCCTAAGCAGCGCAACGACGAATTGCTTGAAGCGATCAACAACAATGAAAGTCATAGCAAATTTTATGACGATGTTCTCGACTTAGACGAGCAGATCAAACAAGCGATGAACGTTGACGTCCCTGAAGATTTGGCGGATAAAATTCTGTTTTCGCAAACCTCTACCGCGCTTGAGTCGAATGTCGTAAAACCAAACTTTATTCGTCGCTCAATGGCAATGGCTGCAACTGTCGCTTTCACTGCTGGTTTGCTTTTAGGGCAAGTCAACTGGGGTAACGTTATCGTTTCACCCGCACATGCGAGTTTGATGGATACAGCGATCTCGCACGTTGTCAGTGAACGTCCATTTATCGATCCATTGGATGAAGAAGTCTCTTCACGCCAAATCAACATGAAGATGATCCCGTTTGCTTATCAGTTTACGGAAGCGTTTCCTTACCATGTTTATTACCTCAATCACTGCGGTTTTGGTCAGTCGAATGCAATGCACATGGTCTTCCAAGGAGAGAAAGGACGAGTAACTCTGTTTATCACAGGGATGCAAGCGCAAGAGTCGTTCGATTTTGAAAAAGATGGTCTGACTGGTGTTGTATCAAAAATGGATAAACACACCTTCATTCTCGTTGGCGAACAAGGTGAGGATGTCGAAGCGATGTCAAATCGTTTGATGGCGATGATGAGTCCGATGAGCTAAACCTCAATGCAAAACGATTCGCTAATGATTTTTTACAATTTGTAGAAAAACGGCTGTAATTAAACGCCAAAAGGCTGCATTTCGAAAGAAGTCGCAGCCTTTTTACTGCCGCCACCCCAGAATATACCTCACACCACAAGACTTAGAGTATTAACTCTAATTGCCTCGATTTATCGGCACGTTCCTGCATCTTAGCGACAAAATCCCCTATTTTACTTACTAAAAACCCAATGGTCGGATTTGTAATTCGAGTTTGAGCCTCTAATATCCGTCGCAACTGAGCAAAAGCTCAAAATAAAGAAAGAACATAAGAACTTAGAGCGCCTCTCTAAGTTCAACAGGACATATAAAATGACTCAAAAAGTGCGTCTGTTTAATAAAACTCTCCTCGCCGCAGCCGTAGCGGTTGTTTCTGGCCAAACAATGGCGGCTGGTTTCCAGCTGAACGCTCAATCTGCAACTGGTATTGGCCGCGCATTCGCTGGTGACGCAATCATCGCAGATAACGCAGCAGTAATGGCACGTAACCCAGCAGCAATGGCGCTGTTTGATGATGTCGCCTTTTCAGGTGGTTTTGAGAGCATTACGACCGATATCGAAGTTAAAAATGCTCAATATTCACAAGCAATGGTTAGCCTTACGAATGGCTCAATACTTGGTGGGTCAACAACAAGTGCGAATACTGATGACGTAGGCGGCACTTCGATCGCGCCAAACCTACACCTTATCGTGCCTGTGAATGACGCATTTGCATTTGGGGTTAACGCCTACTCTAACTTTGGTACTCGCACTGAATTTAATGACAACTACGTTGCTGAAGAGTTCGGTGGCGTTACTGACGTAAAAAGCTTTAACTTTGGTGTGGCTGGCTCATACCGTGTTAACGAACAGTTGAGCTTTGGTGCTGGTTTGGATCTGATCTACGGTCAAGGCACAATGCAAAGATCTGTACCAGGAAGTAAAGGAAGTAAGCACCTTCTTAACGTTGAAGAAGCGGACGGCTGGGCACTTGGTTTTAACTTAGGTACGGCTTTCGAGCTGGATGAGAACAACCGTTTCGGTTTTGCTTACCGCTACAGCCCAGAATTCAAAGCAGAGGATGACGCGGGTCAGGAGATCACCTTACCTCTACCTGATATTGCAGAATTCTCTGGCTACCACAAAATTGAAGACACATCATTTGCCGTTCACTACAGCGTGCAATGGATTGGTTGGAGCAAGTTTGATCAAATCGATTTTGATAATCTGAATAAAGAAAAATCTGAACTTGCAAACTTCAGTTCGACTTATCAGAAGCAGTATCAGTGGCAAGACGGGTGGCACTACTCGATTGGTGGTACTTACTACCTAAACAAGAGCCTAACTCTACGTGCTGGCTACATGTACGATACCAGTGCACAAGATGAATTGACGTCCATCTCGGTACCTGATTCAGATCGTCAGTGGTTCTCAACTGGTTTGACTTACCATATTGATAACACCATGAACGTTGACTTTGGCTTTACCTACCTACTGGGTGAAGAAACTGACGTGAAAGAAAGCTTGGTGATGCCAGGTCAAAACAATACTGCAATCGTGACTCAAGTAACAGGTAAAACTCAAGCGAACGCGATCCTGATGGGTTTGCAGTTTAGCAAGACGTTTTAATCGACCCTCTCGATAAGTTTAAGGGCTGGATATTCCAGCCCTTTTTCGATCCTAGCTCTCCAATTTTCATCCACTACTCACTTTTTTTCTTCCCAAACACGCTTATTTCAGAGTACAAGCGTCTGCTCAATAGGGGGGTTTCCACTACATGTGTACGCTCAAATTTATAGAGCCACCTCTCGATAGCAGCATTAATCGCTATTTAACCCCAGAATTTAAGTAATTAACTCCAAATAAAGCCATGGTGTAGCTTTTGATTATTAAAGTAATAACTCTAAAACTAAAATATTCGACTACGTTTACTTAATTTCAGCGAACATTAGACAATGAATATGAACAAAACTCTTCTATCGTCAGCAGTAGCATTGAGCTTACTGGGCGCATGGGGCAACGCAAACGCAGCAGGCTTCCAACTTGCAGAATACTCTTCAACAGGTTTGGGCCGCGCTTATGCTGGTGAAGCAGCAATGGCGGACAATGCGAGCTCACAATGGCGTAACCCAGCTCTTCTTACTGAGCTAGAAGGCACTCAACTGTCGATCGGCGCTATCTACGTAAACCCAAACATCGATATCGAAGGTGAAGTAAACCACACTCACCTTGGCAAAACGTCGGCCTCTTCAGAAGATTTTGCTCACGATGCCGTGATCCCTAACTTCTATCTCGCTCACCGTTTAAACGACCAGTTTGCGTTAGGTTTAGCTCTGAGCACCAACTACGGCATGTCTACTGATCTTGGTAAAGATTTTGCCGCTGCGCATTTCGGCAATGAAGCCAGCATCATTACCAAAGAAGCAAACTTCAACATCGCATACAAACTCGACGAAGCCGTCAGCTTCGGTGCAGGCTTGCGTTTTGTGATGGGTGAAGGCAGCTTTGGCGCTAGCGCTCCTGCTAAAAACCTAGCCTCTTTGCCTCAAGGTTCCACATTAAAATATATGGAAGGGGATGACACGGCTTGGGGCTGGCAAGTAGGGTCACTTTGGCACATCAATGAAAGTCACCGCCTTGGTTTTACCTACAAATCTGAAGTTGAACTGAAGCTGGAAGGCTATGCCGAGGGTGTGGGCTTTGGTCTAGGTACTCATGTTCCAATGACTCGTGATAACGGCTCAATGACATTGGCACTGCCGGCGACAGCAGAACTGGCAAGTTTCCACCAGATTAATGACAACGTGGCACTGCATGCGAGCTTCAACTGGACAGATTGGAGCAGCTTTAAAGAGCTACGTGCTGACTTGGATACACTGGGTTCACAGATGGTGAAAGTCGAGAACTGGGAAGATAACTATCGCTTTGCGCTAGGGGCTACGTATCAGCTTAACCCAGAATGGGCACTACGCTCAGGTGTGGCTTACGACACCTCTGCCGTCTCTGATAAGAATCGTACTACCACGATTCCTGAAACCGACCGTACATGGCTCAGTGTGGGTACAACTTACGCGTGGTCGCAGCAACTTACTCTCGACGCTGGTTTTACCTATATCCTAGCGAAAGATGCGCCAATTACCGAATCACGTGGCTATCAGTCAGACGACACCGCTGAGCAGATGGCAGGTCGCTTTGTTGGCGAAACAACGGGTAACGTTTGGATTATCGGTATCCAAGCAAGCTACGTATTTTAATCGCTCTTTTTCGCTTACCCACTCAGGGTCGTCGCTAAATACAAAAATGGCTTGGTCGAAACCAAGCCATTTTTTTCTGCTTTTTGTCGATGCTATCTACAGCAATGACGACTTTCACTATCGAGACTATTCGAAATCTTCATCCAAATAATCATCAAGGTAGTCTTCTTCATCACTGTCGTAATCATCTTGGTCGATTTCAGCTTTAAATGCCTGACGTTGTAAATAAACATCTCGAGTAAAGGCGTATGGATCAGGAGAATCGGCCAGTAGCGCTTCTTGCTTCGCCAATGCAGCACGTGATTCCATCCCTTCCAGCAACCATTTACTTAAACCCGCCCAAACGTTTAGCAAGCTCAGCGGCTCATACATGCCATCCACTTGGTCAGCCACTTCGCGCACAGTATAAGGACCGTAGCCGGGGACCATTAAGTAAGGTCCATTGCCAACCCCATAATGACCAATCGCGTCACCGAAGGACTTATTGTCATCTTTAGGTAGCCCTGCATAGGAGGCGATATCAATTAACCCCAATAAACCAAAAGTCGAGTTAATCCAGAATCGGTTGAAGTGATTGACCGCTTTCTCACCATTTCCCATCACCAGATTATTCACCATACTGGCTGGTTCGTCTAAATTAGATAAGAAATTGGAAATACCCGTTCGCATTGGGTCCGGCGTGTAATCGACGTATGCCAAAGAGACTGGGCGAACTAAATAAGGGTCCAAATAATCATAGTTAAGGGTCCACATTGTTCGGTTAAATCCTTCAAATGGGTCCCCAGGGTAAGCCTCGCCTTCAGCGGTTTGATGTGGAACTGAAGAACACCCAACGGTCGCAAACGCTAAAATCATCACTAGCCACAGTGATTTTCCATTGAATCGCATGTAATTATCCATATGTCTGACGCAGAAAATAAAGGCCAGTCAACACTGGCCTTTAAGATTCTACTAAAACCTATTACAGATTAGTATTGTTGATTAATGGTTAACGTTACCTGCTCCCCATTTGAGACAGTTTCACTTTCACCAAACCAATCTCCTTCTCGAGTCGCGACGTTGCCATCGCTATCAATACGAGCCCGCACCATAATCTGATCAAGCGCCGATAGCTTTTGCCCTTCCAACATACTATTGCCATCATCAAGCATGACGGTACGAGGGAATTCACCGAGCGGAAAACGCGCGGCAGCAACGGGCATCGCCGCCCCATTTCCGGGGTGAATGGAGACGATCAAGACCGCATTTGGATCCAGATTTACGCTATTTGCAACTTGAACGGTGACGGCTACCGTATTGCCTGCTGTCACCTGCTCGCCCATCTGCTTACGTGCACTTTGAATGCTTTTCTCTAGCATGGCGTAACGACGATCTTCCGGACCAATCATCTGCTGCATAATGCCCCAGTATTTAATCGCGGCAGGGAAATCTTGACGTTCAAACGCATCAAAAGCCAAGAGCGAGAAGACGCGTAAATCGACATAATCTTGCGTAACTAGCTTGCCAAGTAGTGAGCGCGCGGTCGCTTGGTCCAATTCATCTTGCGACAACATTAAGGCTTGTGCATACCCTAAGGTGATATCAGCATCATCGGATTTTAAACGGTAAGCTTTTCGCATCGCTTCCAGTGCCGTTTGCGCATCTCTATTGCCTAACGACAAACGACCAAGCAGCAACCAGCCTGTTGCATCGTCTGGGTGGTGATGAAGACGAGTACGCAGTGCTAAGGTGAGATCTTGCATTTCATCATCACTGAGGGGTTGAGCATTCGCCCCCATCAGCTTTTTAGACAATTCAGGTAAATTATTGTTTACCTCATGCCACTGTTCCACGTCATTGAATGCACCGAATTTCGCGTACAACAAATAACTCAAGCCGACCGTCAATAAAACGGAAGGGATCACAACCAACATGGTGGATGACGTCGATGATTGAGTCTCTTGTTGCTCTGGGATGTCATCCAGTAATGACTGTTTAAGATCAGCAATCAGATCTTGCTGATTTTCCACCAAGCCTTCCGATGACTCCTCTTGCAATTCAGCTAAGCGATCTTTATAGAATGCCTTGTTGAGCTCATCTCTGAGTACGTCGTCATTGTTCTCTTTGCGCTTGATAAAGGGTAGTGCAATAAAAGCACAGGCCACCACGGTCAGCACCGCTGTCGAAATCCAAAACATTGTCATTACTGCTTGTCTCCTGTTTCGTCTTCTTCCAGTAGCGCTTTTAAGCGTGCTTCTTTGTCTTTATCCCACTTCTCTTCTTTGACAGGTGCTGTTTTCCCTGCTCTGCGACTGCGCAACACCATTAATGTAAAGCCAATGATTAGCACTGAAATTGGACCAAGCCAAAGCACAGAAGTCACCAACGTCAATGGCGGGTTATACGTGACGAAATTGCCGTAGCGCGCAATCATATAGTCAACAATCTCTTGTTCCGATTTACCCGCCTTGGTCATTTCATATACTTTTTGGCGTAAATCTTGCGCCAATTCGGCATTCGAGTCCGCAATAGTATTATTTTGACACTTAGGGCAGCGCAGGGTATTACCTAACTCTTTAAACTGCTGTTCCTGCTCTAGAGTGTCAAACTCATAAACTTCAATGGCAGCATAAGCCGAAAGAGACACCATCAAGCTGGTAAGCAATGCGCCAGTAAACAATGCGCTGGTAAACAATGCGATCAATTGTGATTTCATTATTGTGACTCCCCAAGCGGTTTTAGGTCCGATCCTTGCTGCTCTGGAATTCGTTGTTCGCGCAGTTGCTGATACAGCGGACCGAGTTTCTCTTGCCAATTATTAGGGTTCACATCCCCGACATGACGATAACGAATCACACCCTCAGCATCGATAATGAAGGTTTCAGGCGCACCGTAAACCCCAAGGTCCAACCCCAACATGCCGTTACCATCAAATAGGCTGATTAAATACGGATTACCAAGATCATTAAGCCACCCGACCGCTTTTACCCGATCATCTTTGTAGTTTAGACCAATGATTTTAACGCCTTGCCCCGCCAATTCGTTCAAATACTGATGCTCTGCATAACAGGTTGGGCACCATGTTGCCCACACATTCAGCAGCAAAGGCTCCCCTTTGAAAATCGCTTGATCGTACAGTTTCCCCGGCTCCGCCAAATCTTCAAGGCGAAATTCAGGCACGGTTTTTCCAACAAGCACGGATTCAAGCTTCGTCGGATCATCACCACCTTGATTACGAACCAGCTGAGTAGCAAAGATGGCTACAAGAACCAGAAATGCCAATAGCGGTAAGAACAGTATCTTCTTATTCATGGTGAGCCTTATTCTCCGTTAACGTTGGCTTTTGCTTGGATTTACGGCGGAAACGGTAACGCTTATCGCTGATCGCAATCGCTCCTCCGAGAGACATAATCAAGGTCCCCGCCCAAATCCAGCGTACAAATGGCTTGTAGTAAATTCTGACTGCCCACGATCGACCATCATCCAAACGTTCTCCCATAGCAATATAGAGATCACGTGTGATACCACGATCAATCGCCGCCTCAGTCATCATGGATTTAGCAGTACGGTAAAAACGCTTTTCAGCATGTAATGTGTTGAGGTAGCGCCCATTATGAGTAATGTCAAAATCGGCAATATACCCGTCATAGTTCGGGCCATTTCTATCTCGTACACCCGAGAAGTAGAAATCGTAACCTTGGATCTGGAAATGTTCTCCCGGAGCAAGGCGTACATCACGCTCGATACTGTAGTTTTGTACCATCGCGATACCAATCACACTCACGGCAAGACCCACATGCCCCAGCATCATCGCCCAGTGGCTACGCTGCAACTTAGTCACACCTTGCCAAAATGAGTGACGGTGTGTTGCTCGTTGGTGCAGTTCGAATCCATGCATCAAAACAATCCACAGCGCCATTACCCAGCCGATGTAGGCCATGGTGTCAAAGAAATCGGCAAACAAGGCAACACAAACAGCAGCCAGTACAATCGATAATGTGCCGGAAATCATCATTGGCTTGAACAGCGCCGATAAGTTGTCTCGTTTCCAGCGCAAGAGCGGACCGATACCCAAGAACAGCGCAAACGGCATCATCAACCAAGCAAACAACATGTCAAAGAATGGGGCGCCAATTGAAACTGACCCTAAACCAATTTGCTTATGTACCAAGGGTAACAAGGTCCCCACAAGGACGACCACTAAAGCTGCAATGAGTAACACATTGTTCGCCAGCAGCGCATTCTCACGAGAGACTAAGTCAAAGTTTCCACGAGCTCGGACCGCAGCCCCTTTCACGGCAAACAGCAGCAATGAACCGCCAATCACAAAGACGAGGAAGCCAAGAATGAACATACCGCGCGAAGGATCGGAAGCAAACGCATGCACAGACACCAAGATGCCAGAACGAACTAAGAAAGTGCCCAATAAACTCAGCGAGAAAGCTGAAATCGCCAGCAACAAGGTCCACGCTTTAAAGGTGCCGCGTTTTTCCGTAACAGCCAGTGAGTGCATCAAGGCCGTACCCGCAAGCCAAGGCATAAATGACGCGTTTTCTACTGGGTCCCAGAACCACCAGCCGCCCCAGCCAAGTTCGTAATACGCCCACCAAGATCCCAAGGCAATGCCTAGGGTCAGGAATAACCAAGCAGCCGTCGTCCAAGGTCGAGACCAACGCGCCCAAGCGGTATCCAATCGACCTGACAATAGCGAGGCAATAGCAAAAGAGAACGCGACCGAGAAACCAACGTATCCCATGTAAAGCATCGGTGGGTGAATGATCAACCCTGGGTCTTGCAACAGCGGGTTGAGATCACGCCCATCAACGGGGAAAACAGGGAGGGTTCGCAAGAACGGGTTCGAAGTCAAAATGATGAACAATAAGAAGCCAACCGTAATCAACCCCATAATTGCCAGTACGCGAGCCACCGATTCTTGCGGCATGCCACGGCTAAAGGTCGCCACGGCCACCGTCCAACCTGCCTGAATCAATACCCAAAGTAACAGGGAGCCTTCATGCGCCCCCCATACCGCCGTTAAGCGATAATACCAAGGCAATTGGCTATTTGAGTTATTCGCGACATATTGCAGGGTAAAGTCATTGACGTAAAAGCCATACGACAAAATAACAAACGACAATAACAGCAGTAAGAACATCCCCCATGAAAGCGGGCGTGCCGTGTTCATCAGTGTTGTATTGTTGTGAGACGCTCCCCAAAGCGGCAAAACGCTGAGTAGCAAAGCCAATGACAAGGACAAGATTAAGGCAAAATGGCCGACTTCAGCGATCATTGGTCACTTCCTTTCATTTGCTCTTCAGTGTATTGCAAAGGCTCATGCACTTTTTTCATCGCTTCAGCGACTTCTGGTGGCATGTACTCTTCGTCGTGCTTTGCTAAGACTTCAAATGCTTCAATCGTCGTCGCGTCTAAAAGCACGCCTTGAGCAACGATACCCTGCCCTTCACGGAAAAGATCGGGAAGAATACCATCAAACACAATCGTGACTTTTGGGCCGACATCCGCCAAATCAAAACGGACTCTTAGCGAGTTTGGATCGCGTCGTACAGAATCTTCAACGACCATGCCACCAATACGCAAACGCTGCCCGACTTGAGGCTTGGTGCCATCGGGTTTTCCTTGTACGATTTCAGTGGGTGTATAAAACAGGTCCATATTCTGACTCAATGCATACAGCATAAGGCCAATGGTCGAAGCGATACCGACAAAGATCGCCACAACAATACCTAAGCGTTTTTTACGTCTTGGGTTCATAGGGTATTCTCCATCTGCTTCGCGGCTTCAATGCGCTCTTGACGTGCCACTTTAGCGTTCACTTCTTTCAACAACGTTTTGCCTTTACGCACACTGCTAACCAGCAGTAGGAACATGGCGCCAAAAGTAATACCGAAAGCACTCCAAACGTAGGCGGCATACCCACCCATCGCAAACAATTCACTCATAGATTCAAAATGCACAGTTGAGCTCCTTACTGTTGCTGTTCAGAGGCAAGTTGGCGCACCCAAGGGCGGTGACTCTCTTTCGCAATAATTTCATTACGAAAACGCACCATGGTTAGAGCACCAAAGAAAAAGGCAAAGCCAAAAAGATTAAGCAGCAGCGGCCACAACATGTCTGCTGAGATCGAGGGTTTTTCAAATTTCGTGATCGTGGCTCCTTGGTGAAGGGTATTCCACCACTCCACTGAGAAATGGATAATCGGTAAGTTTACGACCCCGACAATCGCCAAAATGCCCGCTGCTTTCGCCGCCGTTTTTTGGTCATCGAAAGCGTGATACAGAGCAATCACACCCAGATACAAAAAGAGGAGAATCAATTCAGAAGTTAAGCGAGCGTCCCATACCCACCAAGTCCCCCACATCGGCTTGCCCCAAATCGCTCCTGTCATCAGAGCAATAAAGGTATATACAGCACCGATCGGCGCCATTGCTAATGCCGCCATGTTGGACAAGCGGATTTGCCACACGAGTCCGATAAAGGCAGCAATGGCCATCGACATATAAACACCCATAGACCAAATGGCTGAAGGCACGTGTATATAAATGATTCGGAAGCTATCACCTTGCTGATAGTCAGACGGCGCAAATGCTAGCCCCCAAATGGTGCCTGCGCTTAAACATAAAAATGCCAATACCGCGAACCAAGGTAAGCACTTCCCACTCAACGCATAAGCTGCTTCCGGCTTAGCGTAAGGATGAAGCCATTTCCACATATTTTGCTCTCACTTCTACTTCTTAATGCACTTTCTATCAGTGCTGTAATAATAATTCTTTGATCCAATAACCCATAAACGGCAGTTATTGAGTTAATTAACACTAACTCTTAATGCGGCACTGATTGCAAACGGTGTTAGGGTTCCAGCCCCCATCAACATTGCGCCTAATATCGCCAGTTGACCGTTATACGCCATCCCTAAAGAGGCTGCGTCAATCGCCGATGTTGCAAAAATTAAAATAGGAATATAAAGAGGCAGAATCAGTAGGCTTAGCAAGACTCCCCCCTTTTGCAAACCGACTGTAAGAGCAACGCCAATTGCCCCTATAAAACTTAGTGTAGGTGTTCCTATCAAAAGTGTCAGAAAGACCGATAGCCATGTCTCAAAGTTTAGAGATAGAAGGACGGCTAACAGTGGACTGATAAGAATGAGGGGCAAGCCTGTCAACAACCAATGCGCTATCACCTTAGCGATCACGACCAGCTGCAAAGGAATTGGCATCAACATCATTTGCTCAAGTGAGCCATCTTGAAAATCATCTCGAAACAAACGCTCAAGAGACAACAGTGCAGACAACAACGCCGCAACCCAGACGATTCCCGCAGAAATTCGTGCCAAAAGATTTGGCTCAGGACCAATGCTTAACGGGAACAGCGTGATGACAATAATGAAGAACCATAGCGGGTTGAGAATATCCGCTTGGCGTCGATAAGCAATAAGTAGCTCGCGACGAACTATGGTGACCATGCTTGCAATCATGTTAATTACCTAGTTTGATTTTTCTCAATCGTGGGCTATCAGCAAACATGTCTTGGTGTGTTGTGAGCAGAACAATCCCGCCTTGATCGGCATGCTTAATAAATAGCTGTTCTAGAACTTTAACCCCTTGTTTATCGATCGCGGTTAACGGTTCATCTAGAATCCACAAAATTTGTTGGCTAATCCATAAGCGAGCAAGTGCCACACGGCGCTGCTGTCCTGCTGAAAGTTGTGCCACTGGCACATCCTCTCTCCCTGCGAGTCCGACTTGAGCAAGTGCTTGAAACAAGACCTCGTCAGCTTGAGTTCCATTATGAATACTCTGATAGAAACGAAGGTTCTCTATTGCCGTCAAATCGCGCTTCACACCCGTTTGGTGACCTAAGAAGAGTAAATCTCGATGGAAGATATCGCGGCATTTCGCTACGTTTTCCTCTTTCCACCAAATGTCCCCTTCTTCACGATCACCAAGGCCCGTAATGATTCGCAGGAGTGTCGTTTTTCCTGTTCCGTTACGCCCTTCTACTTGTACAAGTTCTCCCGGCTGGATCGTAAAGGAGAGCTGTTCAAACAGAACACGCTCGTCTCGTACCGCAGTTAAATTAGAAACTTGTAACATGTAAACTTTTTAAAGTATGGGAACAGATTCTCATCATAGCACAGCTGATAAACGACAAAATAGGCGCGAGATCAGTAAAAACCCTAAAATTAATAAGATTTTATTAACACCAATTCACATCCCATTAATAATCTTTAATAAAGATAATCATAGTTTCATTTTCAGTTAATTAAACTAATAGCTTATAGAAAACCAGTTTGGAATTTTGTCTGTCCACTTGAGGATAATGCTGTAATAAAATGTGTAGATTAACCTTGAATTCAACGGGTTCCAATTAGCCTAAAGAGGTATATTCAACCGCCATATCACACTTCTTTTACTAATAAACTGAGTAAGTTATCTCTCGACTTTTGACTTAGAACCACTCGACCTTCAAAGCAATATCGTGCTATCAAACCAAGCGTTCTCGCTGAATCTAACCTCTCGAGGTTCATGGAGTATCTCAGTAAATGAGGGATTCAGATGCAACAGATAATAAAAAAGAAGCCGAAGCTTCTTTTTGGAAGGGTATATATATTAACGGGTCGGTTTTTTTTGACGATACTGGGTATCGGGAGATCGCCTTGACGGGTTCGAACGCTGCAATGGCGCTGCGGATTGTCCTTGACGCAATTGTCCTTGACGCAATTGCCCTTGACGAGATTGCCCCTGCAAAGGCGGTACTTTCTCTTTTCCAGCCAGTTTTTTTTGCAATGACAACATCAGCTCAGCTTCCGCTTTAGGTAGCTCACACTCTTCAATCAGCTCGTTAATGTCCGCGCCAAGCTGAACCATTTTCGTCGCACGAGAATACAAACGCCCATCCGTATCTACATGCTCGAGTTCAGTAATTCTCTCATCAAGATGTTTTATCACATCTTGTTGTTCGGAGACACGTTGACCTAATCCAACCACCACTGAGCGAACTTCTAATAACTGCTTGTTGAGTTTCTGAACCTCTTTATCACCGTTACGCGCGAGCGTTCTTTGATGATCGAGCTGTGCCTGCAGACCTGCCTTGATACGCAACAGCATCAAGACAAGCACCAAGACGACGAAAACAACACCACCGACAATCAGCGGAGTACTGAAGTACCACTCGTCAGTCATTATAGGTGAGCCATCTCATCCCATTCTTCATCAGACAGTAGCTTATTCAAATCAACAAGGATCAATAGCTTACCGTCACGGTTGCTCACACCTTGGATGAATTTCGCACTTTCATCAGTACCAACGCTTGGCGTTGTATCGATTTCAGAAGAACGTAGGTAAACCACTTCAGCAACGCTATCGACTAGGATACCAATCACTTGACGCTCAGATTCGATCACAATAATACGTGTATTGTCCGTCACTTCGCCTTCCATTAGGCCAAAGCGAGAACGAGTGTCAATCACAGTCACAACGTTACCACGCAAGTTAATGATACCCAGAACATAATCTGGAGCACCAGGAACTGGTGCAATCTCAGTGTAGCGCAGTACTTCACGTACTTGCATAACGTTGATGCCGTAAGTTTCCTCTTCCAGCTGGAACGTCACCCACTGAAGTACTTCATCATTTGATTGATCTTTTTTTACTTCTACTTCGTTAGATTGAGACATATGTAATCCTCATTAATGTCGTTCCCGACTAAAAACTTCTACTTCATTGATTTTACATCTAAGCCAGCATTTAGCATGTCAATAAGTGCTTCTACATGAATTAAAGCACACATTTTTTCTTTGACCATGCCTGCTAACCAAGGGCGTTTGCCAGCTTGCTCACGCCAACGAACTTTTTCTGTACCTAATGCTTCAGTACCCAATAGCTGAGAACTGGCAAGTCCCCACATACTGGCACCCAGCATCACAATATACTGGTAGTCTTCTCGATGGCTGTCGTCGACCAGCTTTTCAGGCATGACCCATTTAGCTGTATCGACCACGTCAAGTTGTTGCTCTCGACTGGTTTGCAACCCCAAATACCATTGGGGACGACCAATCAATTTGTTTAATTCTTCGAGACGGTGAATGCCGCCTAATTCATCTAACGGCACCGCAAAGGTGACACCATTGACTTCAAAATAGAGCACTTGAAATGCTTCAGCACGCTCAGTGCTGTGCCAAGTTTTCTGGTGCTCTCCACCTGCCTGAGTGTCAAGTTCGACTTGAGTATCCGGAGTTTCTTCTATCACTGTCTCAGTGATCGGCTCAGGCTCAATGACTGGCTGAGTGACCTCTGGTGTTGACTCCACACGCATAGGTTCATCTAAAAAGTCAGTCTCGATAACCGCCTCAAGTGCCGTATCGTGCTCCGTCGTCAAATCCTCGACAGGGGTTGCCGTTTTTCGAGCGACACGCTCCCATAAATCTGCGCGGATGGTGCGATCAACCGATGGCTCAGGCTGAGACACAGTGATTGTCTCTACCGCCGTTTCAACCGTTCCCGTCTCAACCACTGCCATCCCTGAGATTGGGGCATCCAGATCGAAATCCCAGCTTTGCACTTCTTCAACTGCCGTCACTGTTTCTGCGACATTGTCATCAACAGCTTCAGCGTCAATTTCAGCATCAGGCACTGCATCAATAGAGATTTCGTCTTCTGCTGTAGGCGTCTCAACAGGTGCGATATCACAATCAACAATCTTATCACTTTCAGATATTTGTGCCGTATTTTGCTGCAAAATATCATCAATATCGAGCTCAACAGCTTGATTCGTCGCTTCAAGCTGACTCAACAGACGCTCAACATCTTCTAAATTTGGGGCTTCCAGCTCCGCACTTTTTAACTCAGCATAAGAGTAAGAGTCCGGTTCGATAAACTGCATCTGAGGCTCGAGTTCGGGTTGAGTCTCAGGAGCTGGTTGCGATGCCAATTGAAAATCAGCTTGCTCTTCGACTGCAACATCAACCTCTTCGGCGAGGGCTTCTTGCGGCGCTTCGAACCGCTCTTCTTCAAACAGCTCTTCTTCTAACAGCGCGCTGAAATAATCATCTAGTGCCTGTTCGCTCGATAACACTTCTTCTTTGCTACTCATCTACTGGTAACCTCCCTAGGTAGATCAGCAACTGTTTATAAGCAAACACACCACGACTGCCAGAAGCGAAATGTGAAGCAGGAAGGCGCTTCAAACTCGCATCACGGAATTTGGTGTCAATCGGTACTGCCGACGTCCACACTTGATCCGGATAGTCTTTTTTCAACTGGGTCAGCGTTTGTAACGAGGCTTTGGTGCGTTTGTCGTACATCGTCGGAACAATCGTCACCTTGAAAGGCTGCTTACGAGACTTCTGCATGATGCTCAAAGTTCGGATCATTCGTTCTAAGCCCTTCATGGCTAAGAACTCCGTTTGAACCGGAATTAAGATGCGATCACTCGCCGCTAGGGCGTTGACCATCATCACACCCAAAATCGGTGGGCAATCAATCAACACGTAATCATAGTCTTGGGACAATGCGTGTAGAGCACGCTTTAAAATCAGCCCCATACCACTGCGATTACCCATAACACGATCCAGCGTCGCTAAGGACATATGTGCCGGAATGATGTCAATGCCTTCAACGTCCGTTTTCACCACCATCGGCTTCACCGAAGTGTGACTGAACTCTTTCAGTTGGAACAGATCAAATAAGCTGGATGAGACCGAATCAGGGTCAAATCCAAGATACGTCGTTAGTGACGCATGAGGATCCGTATCGACAAGTAGCACGCGATGCCCTTGCTGGCTTAATAAGCCCGCAAGCGTTACCGTTGAGGTTGTTTTACCTACGCCACCTTTTTGGTTAGCTACACTCCAAACGATCATGCTATACCTACGCTAACCCCACTTCTACGAGCATACGCTCGGCAATACGATCCAAGGGTAAATCTTCAGACGACAAACCCGCCTTTGCAACAGCTTGTGGCATACCATAGACAACACAGCTCTCTTCATCTTGAGCCCAGATAGTCGCGCCCGCAGACTTGAGCATACGTGAGCCATCACGACCATCTGCTCCCATACCGGTCAAAACCATTGAGAGGACTTTATCACCATAGACTTTTGCTGCAGAGCCAAAAGTCACATCGACACAAGGCTTGTAATTCATGCGATCGCCACCGTCCAAAATCTTCAGTCGACTGGAACCGGCACGACCATCAATCATCATCTGTTTACCACCTGGGGCAAGGTATGCCATCCCCGGTTTCAATACATCGCCATCTTCAGCCTCTTTCACTTGGATCTTACACAGAGAGTTGAGACGGCTGGCGAAAGCAGCGGTAAACGTAGCTGGCATGTGTTGGATAAGCACAATCGGATGTGGGTAATTCGCTGGTAGCTTCGTTAAGATTTTTTGCAAAGCAACCGGCCCACCCGTTGAGGTGCCAATAGCCGTCAGCTGATACTTTTTACCCGTTGCACGGAAACGCCCTGCTGCTTTCGAAGGTGACGATGGCGCAGCGGTGGTAGACGGTCGCTGGAGCGAAGTTGTTCTCGTGGTTAAGCGACTTGGTTGTGCTGGAGAAGTTGGTGCAGACGTTGGGCGTGACGCAGGTGTACGACGCATGAAAGCACGTTTAGACGCAATCTGCAGCACACGTTGTTGCAGTAGACTCACAGCCTCGTCACGATTACGAGCAATGTCTTCAAATTTTTTCGGTAGAAAGTCAAGAGCACCCGCATCTAGGGCATCCAGGGTTGCTTTCGCGCCATCATGGGTCAAAGAAGAGAACATCAAAATGGGGGTCGGACACGCCGCCATGATCTCACGAACTGCCGTAATACCATCCATGACAGGCATCTCGATGTCCATCGTAATGACATCGGGCTTGATTGCCTTGGCTTTCTCTACCGCTTCCTTTCCGTTTACCGCGACGTCGACCACTTCGAGTCTCGTCTCAGCGTTGATTATTTCACTGACTCGGCGACGAAAAAAACTTGAATCATCAACAACTAATACTTTTATCGCCATTTTATTCCTTATTCAAACGTATTCGCTTGTTTTGAAGTGCACTCTGAATTATCTCAAAAAGATCCGTGTCATTAGCATTATGTCGAAGCGACCATTCCGTCGCGCCTGTGCAAATCGCGCTGATAATCTCTATCAGCGCGTTTCTTTGTTCGGCAGTGTTGAGCAATACCTGCCATTACACTCGTCAATCTTTCTGAGATAGCAAGGCAACTATTAAATACGCGATGCCGCTGCGTATTGCTTCAGCAAATCTGGTACATCGAGAATCAGAGCGATGTGACCGTCACTCGTGATCGTCGCACCTGCCATGCCCGGCGTTCCTTGCAGTAAGTTATCTAGTGGTTTGATCACCACTTCTTCTTGACCAATTAAGGTATCAACCACAAAACCAACACGTTGACTACCTAGTTGTACGATAACCACATGTCCATGCCCTTTACGCATGTCCACCTGACCTGCTTTCGGCGCTAACCAGTTTTGTAAGTAGAACAGCGGGATAGACTTTTCACGCACAATAATGGTCAGCTGACCATCAACCACATTGGTTCGGCTCAAATCTAAGTGGAAAATCTCATTGACCGAAGCCAATGGCAGTGCGAATGGATGACCCGCAACACCCACCATCAAGGTTGGTAGAATCGCGAGTGTCAATGGTACTTTGATGGTGATCTTGGTACCTTTGCCTAACTCAGAATCGATGTCGATAGAGCCGTTCAAAGTATTGATCGCTGTTTTCACAACGTCCATACCTACACCACGCCCTGAAATATCAGAGATCTTATCTTTACTTGAGAAGCCTGGAGCAAAGATCAGGTTGAAACACTCTTTATCAGAGAGACGCGCTGCGGCATCTTCGTCCATCATGCCACGTTTCACTGCAATGCCACGTAACTTATCAGGGTTCATACCGCCACCATCATCAACGATAGCAAGCTCGATATGGTCACCTTCTTGCGATGCAGAGAGTATCACTTTACCAGTACGCGATTTACCGGCTTGTTCACGTTCATCCGGCATTTCAATGCCGTGGTCAACGGAGTTACGCACCAAGTGAATCAGTGGATCCGCAAGTGCCTCAACTAAGTTTTTATCTAAATCCGTCTCTTCACCACGCATTTCCAGAACAATGTCTTTCTTTAGGTTACGTGCTAGATCACGTACAACGCGTGGGAAACGACCAAAGACTTTCTTGATAGGCTGCATGCGGGTCTTCATAACCGCGCCTTGCAAGTCTGCTGTCACCACATCTAAGTTGGCTACCGCTTTTGACATTTCTTCGTCATTGCTATTCAAACCAAGGCTTAATAGGCGGTTACGTACCAAGACCAATTCACCCACCATGTTCATAATGATGTCGAGCGTCGAAGTATCAACACGAACCGTCGCTTCCGCTTGCGGCTTTTTCACAGCAGGGGCATTCGCTTCTACTTTCGCAGGTACTGCCGGTTTTTCCGCTGCTGGCTTTGGCGCTGCTTTTGGTGCTGGCTTAGGAGCTGGAGCTGCCTTCGGCGCTGCCGGTGCAGGTTTCGGCGCTTCAGCTTGCGGTGCTGGCGTAGAAGCTGGGTTAGCAGAAGCTGGACGAGTCGCCATATCCAGTTCTTCAATAGAAGGACCTTTACCTGAACCATGTAACTCATCAAGCAACTTCTCGAATTCGGCATCCGTCATCAAGTCGCTGTCGCCAGCGGCCACCTTTGGTGGCTCTGGAGCTTTTGGCGGCTCAGGTGCTTTCGGTGGCTCTGGAGCTGCAGGGGCTGCACCTAGACTGGTTGGGCTATTGCCCGCACCGTGAAGCTCATCCAGTAGCTTTTCAAATTCGTCGTCGGTGATGTCACCACTGTCAACGGCTGGCGCTGGCGTTGCCGCAGGGGCTGGTGTCGCAGGCGCAGCTGCACCTGGTGCAGAGCCTTTGCCATGCAGCTCGTCAAGAAGCTTTTCAAATTCATCTTGCGTAATATCGTCAACGGAAGAAGCGCTGATCGCCGCAGGCGCAGCTGGCTCTGGTGTCGGCTCTGGCGTTACTTCTGGAACCACATCTGGAATCACTGGCTCTGGCTCAACGACAGCTTCAGCCGCAGGCGCTTCATCTTCTGACTCTGGCTTACACAAGCGATGTAACTCATCCAACAAAGCTTGATCGGCAGCCACAAGTGGCTCACGTTCTTGCACTGCTTGGAATTGAACGTTAACCGTATCAAGCGCTTGGAGCATGGTGTCCATAAGGCTCGGTGAAACACTACGTTGACCATTACGCAGAACGTCAAACACGTTTTCTGCACCGTGACAGGTGTCAACAAGCTCGGTTAATGCTAGGAAACCAGCACCGCCTTTCACGGTGTGGAAGCCACGGAAAATGGCATTGAGAAGATCTTTGTCTTCAGGGTTATTTTCAAGCTCGACTAACTGTTCAGAGAGCAGCTCTAAAATTTCACCTGCTTCAATCAAAAAATCTTGAAGAATGTCTTCATCTAATTCGTAGCTCATACGTTACCTTTAAAATCCAAGACTGGATAACAAATCATCAACTTCATCCTGAGAGGCAACGGCGTCATCTCGCTGTTCTGGATGAAGAATTGGGCCTTCTGGCTCGTGCGATGCCTTTTTCTGTTTTTCGGCACTTGCTGCGGTCTTCTCCGCCTCGGGTGCTGGTTTATCTGGCTCGCCAGATTCATTGGCTGCAAACACAGTCAAAATCTCGACCAGTCGGTTTTCGACTTCGTTAACCAAGGTAATCACTCGGCGAATGATTTGACCTGTTAAATCTTGGAAGTCTTGCGCCATGAGAATTTCAGTCAATTGCCCGCGCAGTTCAGAGCTATCACCCTCAACAGCGACCAACATTTTGTCAATTCGGTGACAAAGGGCCTTGAATTCACTCAGCTCGATACGGCCGCGCATCAGCTCATTCCACTGTGGACGCACTTGCAACAACCCTTCGTGAAGGTCATCAGCAATAGGCATACAACGCTCTACTGCATCCATGGTTTTGTTGGCGGCAACCTCGGTTTTTTCTATGACGTATTGAAGGCGATCCCTCGCATCTGGGATTTCATCTTGTGCGATTTCCGTCATTCGTTGATCGAGATTGAACTGCTTGAGAGACTCATGCAGATCACGCGTAAGCACCCCAATTTCCTGTAGCATTGGGTTGCCAGCGCTTTCATAAATGGACGCAACGAGCGCATTGGCTTCCATTTGCTGCCCATTTTCAATCAGCTCGACCAGTAACTTAGCTTGCTCTAATGAGATCATCCTGAATAGACCCTTTGTTGATTTATTCATCTATAAGAAGCATTAACAACGATAAAGTACAGCTGAGCTATGTAGCTTACCAAAAGTACTTTGCTGTGGTGTTTCGATAGACTTATAAACGCTCGAAAATCTTATCGAGTTTTTCTTTCAGTGTTGCAGCGGTAAATGGCTTAACAATGTAACCATTCACACCCGCTTGAGCAGCTTCAATGATCTGCTCACGCTTTGCTTCCGCTGTGATCATCAAAACAGGTAGATGTTTTAGTTCGGCGTCGGCACGAATGTGTTTCAGCAAATCAATACCCTGCATGCCTGGCATGTTCCAGTCAGTTACAACGAAGTCAAACTCGCCTTTTTTCAGCATTGGAAGTGCCGTTAAACCGTCATCTGCTTCTTGAGTATTATTGAATCCTAAGTCACGCAATAGGTTTTTGACAATACGGCGCATTGTTGAAAAGTCGTCAACAATAAGGATCTTCATGTTTTTATTCAAAATTGCCTCCACTGAATTCGAAATCAGTGTTTCTAGTCATTTTGTGTCCACGCACTCAACTTTGTGCGTAGACGCTGCATTGATTGGCTCAGTATCTGACTGACGCGAGATTCGCTAACGCCTAATACTTCACCAATTTCTTTCAAATTTAGCTCTTCATCATAATAGAGCGAAAGTACGAGGGCTTCACGCTCTGGAAGCTGTTTTATTGACTCAACCAGTGCTTTTCTAAAAGATTCGTCCGCGACTCCCTTAAAAGGCGCGTTGTCTTCTTCTTCGTCCACTGGTGAAATTGCGTCATCTGATACGCCCAAGTCTTCAATGCCAACTAAGCGAGAACAGTTTATATCTGTCAGTGCCGAATGGTATTGTTCAAGACTCAAGCCCATATGTTGAGCAACTTCTGAGTCTGTTGGATCACGATTTAGTTTTCCCTCGAGCTCAGCAATGGCCTGACTAATATCGCGATTATTTTTGTGAACTGAGCGAGGAACCCAGTCCCCTCGACGAATATCATCAAGCATAGCGCCACGAATTCTTATCCCTGCATAGGTTTCAAAACTCGCGCCTTTACTGCTATCGTAATTTTTTTGAGCCTCAATAAGGCCAATCATACCAGCTTGGATCAAGTCTTCCACCTGAACACTCGGTGGTAGACGCCCTAGCAAATGGTGAGCAATACGTTTAACCAACACGGAGTACCTTTCTAAGAAGGCATGCTGACTGTTTAGGTTAGCGTGTTGATCATAAGTAAGCGCTTTATTCACCAAATGGTTCCTCTGTGAATTCTCGACGGGACAGCAATCTTTCTACGAAAAACTCCAAATGACCACTTGGGGTTTTCGGTATTGGCCACGTCAATGCTTTGTTCGCGAGTGAGCTGATTGCAAGCGCTGCTGGAGAGCGCGGGAAAGCATCGACCACAATTTTCTGTTTTTTGACGGCTTGGCGTACTTTATCATCCAATGGAATACATGCTACGAGTTCAAGGCTCACATTCAAGAATCGCTCTGTGACTAAGGTCAATTTTGCAAACAATTCACGACCTTCTCGATAGCTACGTACCATATTTGCCACCACTTTAAAGCGTTGAACTTGATGTTCGCGGCTAAGTAGCTTGATCAACGCATAAGCATCTGTGATCGACGTCGGTTCATCACACACTACCACGATCACATCTTGGGCTGCCCGTGAGAAACTGATAACCATATCAGATATACCAGCAGCGGTGTCTATTAGCAATACATCCATCTCTTCTTCTAAGCTACCAAAAGCTCGAATCAGACCCACATGCTGCGCGTGAGAAAGCTCTGTCATACTTTGCGTGCCAGAGGTTGCCGGGATGATTCGGATGCCATGAGGCCCCTCAACAATCGCATCTTTCAGCTCACACTCACCTGCGAGTACGTGCCCTAGATTGCGCTTGGAGCGAATGCCTAGCATAACGTCAACATTGGCAAGACCTAAGTCGGCGTCTAGCACCATCACCTTTTTGCCTTGACGAGCCATGCTGATCGCAATGCCCAAAGTGACGTTTGATTTACCTACACCACCTTTACCACCGGTTACCGCAATAACCTTGGTCAGTGATGGTTGGGTTAAGCGACGGAGGCCGCTTGCTTGATCGTGTATCATATTCTCAGTCATATTGTCCGCCGCCTAGAATCCTTCTGAATCACTTTGCCAAAAGTGAGGTTCATTCTCTGTCGACTTCTCTAGCAATTCATTAGCCTTGGCAATCATATACTTAGGTTGCGCAATCACGATATCTTCTGGAACGCGCTGACCGTTAGCAATGTACGCCACTGGCAATGAATTTTGAATAATAACGCTAATAAATTCTCCCAAACTCAATGACTCATCAAGTTTGGTCATAATGCATCCTGAAAGCGGAATTCTTCTAAAGTGCTCGATCGTTTCTTGCAACACTTTGCGTTGCGCTGTTGCAGGTAACACAAGGTAACTTTGAATCAGCTCCCCACTCTCCTGCATTAAAGTATCCAGCTGCTCAGACAGGCGTACATCACGCTGTCCCATACCTGCGGTATCAACTAAAACCAGTCGGCGATTTCGTAGCTGGTATATAACATCGGCTAACTCATTAGAATCTTTAGCAACTCTTACAGGGCAACCCATAATTCGCCCATAAATAGACAGTTGCTCATGAGCACCAATTCGGTACGTATCTGTAGTTACCAGGGCAACATTGTCCGCACCGTACTCCATTGCAGCACGTGCAGCCAGTTTCGCCACTGTCGTCGTTTTGCCCACCCCAGTCGGTCCAAGCAGAGCAACGACGCCTCCCCGCTTAAGGATATCTTGTTTGCTGACCGTGATTTGGTCCGACACTAAGCCCAATAAGGCTTTCCAAGCTCGTGATGGTTTGGTGTCTTCTGGAATATAGCAAGCCAGCTGGTCTGCTAGCTCTTGTGATATCCCCATACGTTCAAGACGCTTAATTAGCATGGCACGGAGAGGCTCTCGTCTTTCCACTTCTTGCCACATTAGTCCAGAGACTTGATGCTCTAAGAGACGACGAATCGACGTCATCTCTTCACGCATGGATTCTAAATCTTGGCTCTTATCGTTCGCAGGCTCGGCTGGGCGGCGACGGTCATAGCGTGTCGGGTCCAGTTTCGGCTGAGGGCGCTCAATGCGCTGATCTTCGGCAATCAGTCGTGCCAAGCCGGATTCGGTGGCCAGTGACTCTTCACCATCTTGGCGAAATTTCGATTGGCGATTCAGCAAAGCTTTCAGGGAATCCGCATTTTCGGCTTCATGCTCATTCTCTTGCTCTGGAGCGCCTGTATATTGGCGCAACATGTTCGCAAAACGTTTGGTCATGGAGTGACCTTTCTCCGAGCCCGCTCGTAAGCTCACTCGGTCATCATCCATTTGTCGACGGTTCGTTAAGGAAGTAGAGATTTGAGTTCGCTCTTCAGGCTGACGGCTGCGCTCAGCACTCCGCTGAGCCGGCGCTTTTCTCGCAGGTACTGACGAATTGCTCTCGCTGTCGATTGCAGCAACGATTTCTACCCCACCAGCGACTTTTTTGTTAGACATGATCACCGCTTCCGCTCCAAGTTCTTCTTTCACTTGAAGCAGCGCTGTTCGCATGTCTTTGGCAAAAAATCGTTTAATTTTCAATCTTATGTTCCATTACACTGGGATAAAGGCAATCAGTTCCCGACTGCCTGTACAATTCGTATCTGTTTTTCGTCTGGTATCTCTTGGTAAGACAAGACACGTAAGTTCGGAATCGTATTTTTCACAAACTTGGCTAAGGTCGAACGTAATACCCCAGAGGTCAACAAGACCGCTGGCTCACCTTTCAGCTCTTGTTCTTGCGTTGCCTGACTCAAAGAGCTTTGCAGTCGCTCCGCCAAACCAGGCTCTATACCTGTCGATTCTCCACCAGACGCCTGCATAGTTTGATGCAATATTTGTTCCAGCTCAGGAATCAATGTTATCACAGGTAGCTCCGGCTCTATACCATTGATTTCCTGTACAATTAGTCGTTTGAGCGTAATACGTACTGCCGCTGTCAATATGTCAGGTTCTTGACTCTTACTGGAGTATTCGGACAAGGTTTGAACAATACTTCGAATGTCTCGAATCGGAATCGCTTCATTCAGTAAGTTTTGCAGCACTTTCACCACCACACCAAGTTGCAGTTGATCCGGTACAAACCCTTCCACTAACTTAGGCGCACTGCGACCCAACATCTCTAGCAAGTTCTGCACTTCTTCATGACCGATTAAGCTAGAGGCATTGTTGGTCAACAACTGGCTAAGATGCGTGGCCAATACCGTTGACGAGTCAACTACAGTATAGCCGAGCGCTTGAGCGTGCTCGCGTTGTTCTTCATTAATCCATACCGCTTCAAGGCCAAAAGCAGGATCTTGAGTCGGTTCCCCTTCGATCATGCCGTAGACTTGTCCTGGGTTGATGGCGAGCTCTTGGTCGGGGCGAATTTCGGCTTCACCCACAGCCACCCCCATTAAGGTAATCCGATAGCTGTTTGGGGTAAGCTCTAGATTGTCACGAATATGAACAGCCGGGATCAAGAAACCAAAGTCTTGCGATAACTTCTTACGTACCCCTTTCACACGTTCAAGTAATTCTCCGCCTTGGTCTCTATCAACCAATGGGATTAGGCGATAACCGACTTCCAAGCCAATAATGTCAACTGGCTGAACATCATCCCAAGACAACTCTCGTTGCGCTTGCGACTCTGCGCCTTCAACAGGCACAGGCAGATCAGGTTCTTTCGCTTTTTTCTTTTGCTTTTTGTCAATGAAGTACGCACCCGCACCTGCCGCCACCGCTAAACTTAAGAATGCGAAGTGTGGCATGCCCGGAACAATACCCATCACACCCAAAATGGCGGCTGTAATCATCAAGGCTTTCGGGTTATCAAACATCTGGAAGACCAGCTGCTCACCCATATCTTCGTCAGTGTTTTGACGAGTCACCATCATCGCTGCTGCAATGGACAGTAACAGTGACGGGATTTGTGCAACCAGACCATCACCAATGGTCAATAGGGTATAAATCTGAATCGCCTCAGTAAAACTTAAGTCATACTGAGCCATACCAATCGACAAGCCACCAATGATATTGATAAATAAGATCAGGATACCGGCAATCGCATCCCCTTTAACGAACTTTGAAGCACCGTCCATCGAACCGTAGAAATCGGCTTCTTTGGTCACTTCGAAACGACGCACACGAGCTTGTTCTTGATCGATCAAACCGGCATTCAAATCGGCATCGATTGCCATCTGTTTACCGGGTAATGCATCCAAGGTAAATCGAGCGCTCACTTCCGAAATACGACCTGCACCTTTGGTGACAACCATAAAGTTAATGATCATCAAAATGAGGAAGACAATCAGACCGACGGCGTAGTTACCGCCAATCACCACGTTACCAAAGGCTTCAATAACGCTACCCGCTGCATCTCCCCCTTCATGACCATGCAGTAACACCACACGGGTTGATGCAACGTTCAATGCTAACCTCAATAAGGTTGCAATCAGAAGGACTGTCGGGAAAGCCGCAAAATCCAATGGACGGCGTGTATAGACAGTCACCAACAACACGACCATCGCTAAGGCGATATTGAAGGTAAAGAACATATCCAACAGAAACGCAGGGATCGGTAACACCACCATTGCAAGGGTGGCCAGTACCATGACTGGTGCACCAATTGCTGGCATTGAACGCTGCGGTATATTCGGCAACTTGTCCGAAAATGGAAGATTAAACTTCATAAAATCCAGTTAGTTAGAAACGTCGTTATTCTTGAATGGTGGCTATTGCTACTCTCTATAGGATAGCAAGAAGCGGGACTTATTTGATAGTTATATCACTTGGATATTTCACTATTTGGTTCCAGTTAAGCAATCTCTGTACCATGGAAAAAGCCAAAATAATGACTGTTTCCCTTGCTCCAGCCAGTTAATGACGAAGCTCAGAAGGAATCGGCATGTTCTGTTGCTCCAATTTAGGACGTTGCCCACCGCGCTTTCGGTACTGCTTTAATTGGAAAACATACGCTAATACTTGTGCGACGGCCGTAAACAGCCCTTCAGGGATCTCTTGCTCTAACTCTGTCGTATGATACAAAGCACGGGCTAACGGCGGCGCAGGTACGATGTAAATATCATGCTCACGAGCGATTTCTCGGATCTTCATGGCAATATGATCCGTTCCCTTGGCGACGACTATCGGCGCCCTATCACTGTTTTGCTTGTAACGTAAAGCGATGGAGTAGTGCTCTGGGTTAGTCACGATCACATCGGCTTCTGGTACATCAGCCATCATACGTCGCTGAGCGGCTTCACGTTGCAGCATTCGGATACGCCCTTTTACTTCTGGCTTACCTTCTGTGTCTTTGTATTCATCTTTGACTTCTTGCTTGGTCATTTTCAATTGATCAGCGTGCTGCCAAATCTGAAAAGGAATATCAATCGCCACAACAATCAGCAGAGAACAGCTGATCAATAAAATGAAATTGATCAAGATATCGAGCGCATGGAAAATATTTTGTGGATAGACATCCATACTCAGCTGGATCAGATCTTCTTGTGCAGCATAGATCAAATACATGGCAACGCCTGTGACCAAGGCAACTTTTAAGATTGATTTGATTAACTCAACCCAACTTTGCATCCCCACCATACGCTTCAATCCGCTCAGTGGGTTCATTTTCGACCATTTTGGCATCGCGGCTTCTGCGGAGAAGTTAATCCCACCAACACCCGCTGCACCAATTAAGGCAGCAATAAACAGTGTGAGCAGTACCAATAGCAGTGGAAGGACTAAGTCGCCCAAAGCTCCATTGGTAATATCGAACAGTTTGACTGGGTCAAAGATCTCTTCCCTTGAGAGGGAAAACAGTCGTCCCATAATGGTAAATAGCGATCGCGCCAGTGATTCGCCAAACCACATTAATGCCACCGCGCCGACGATCAGTACCGAGGCAGAGGCAAGCTCTTTGGAGCGTGCAACCTGACCTTTTTCTTTGGCCTGTTGTAACCGTCGGGGGGTGGCGTCTTCGGTTCTTTCCTGACCGTCCTGCTCTGCCATTTTAAACTCCTAACAATTGAGTCGAATTAAACGACATATCTGATCTTCAGCTTCCATCCAATACAATTCGTAATGGGTGAATAACCCCGCAAGCAAATACCAACACAGTAATAAGCCCACTAAGAGTGCAAAAGAAAAGCCAAGCGCAAAAATATTAAGCTGCGGCGCCGCACGGGTCATAACACCAAAAGATAAGTTAATCGTTAACAGCGCGATAATGCCTGATAACGACATACTGAGCGCGGTTTTAAACATTAAACCAAACCATAACGCCAACTCTCTAAAGTCCACGGCCGTCAAAGAGCCTGACCCAATAGGCAATGAGGTAAAGCTATACACCACCAGATGGATCATTTTTAAATGCCCATCGGTTGCCAAAAAGAACATGGTGGTTAAAAACATAAAGAGCTGACCAAGCAATGGCGTGTTCTGACCGTTTGCCGGGTCCACCATGGACGCAAAGCCCAAGCTCGACTGCATACCGAGAATTTGACCTAGCAGCACGAAGGTCTGAATAATAAAGGTCGTCACCGTCCCCATGGCAACGCCAATCAAGATTTGGTCAAAGGTGATCAAAAAACCTTCCAATGACACCAAATCAATGTCAGTTGGTACGGCTGGAACGGCTGGCATGACAGCAAATGTCACCACCAAACTTAAGTATAGGCGGATTCGTGGCGATACAAATCTCGCCCCAGTAACGGTCATTACCATCAACATGGCGGAGATACGGCTAAATGGCCAGAAGTAGCTCGCTATCCATTCCAGTACTAAGCTCGTTGGGTATTCCATAAGCCAGCCTTAGTAAAGCAGCTGTGGCATACGTTCGACTAAGCCGATGAAGTATTCCATCAAGATCTGCGTCATCCAGTGGCCAAACATGATCAACGCCAGCAAGGTCACCACTAAGCGGGGCAAAAAACTGAGCGTCTGTTCGTTGATGGAGGTCGCGGCTTGGAAAATCGCTACAATCAAACCGATCAGCAGGCTGGGAATGATGATGGCACACACCATGATCAAAACCATCCACAGGGCATCTCGGAATAGCTCTACAAATAACTCAGGTGTCATTGCGCGCCTCCCCCGCTATATGGCAAAGCTGCCAGCCAGAGTGGACAATATCAGGTTCCAACCATCCACCAGTACAAACAGCATTAACTTAAACGGCAGGGATACGATCATAGGCGAGAGCATCATCATACCCATCGCCATCAGAACCGAGGCCACCACAAGGTCAATGATCAAAAACGGTAAGAACAACATGAAACCTATCTGGAATGCCGTTTTCAGCTCTGATGTAATGAACGCAGGAATCAATACTGCCATGGAAACGTCTTCTGGGTTTTGCACTTGCTCGCCAGAAATCGCGACAAAGGTTTCAAGGTCTTTGATTCGCGTCTGCTTCAACATAAAAGACTTCATTGGATCTTGTGCCAGTGAGAAGGCCTGACGCGCAGTGATCTGTTCATCAATATACGGCTGTATCGCGGTGCGATTCACCTCGTCAATCACTGGTGACATAATAAAAAAGGTTAAGAAAAGAGAGATACCTATGATCACCTGATTGGACGGCGTTTGTTGCAGACCCATGGCTTGTCGCAAGATCGACATCACAACAACAATACGTGTAAACGAGGTCATTAATATCACCATGGCAGGCAAGAAGCCTAACATGGTCATCAGCGCCAAAATCTGTAGGGTCACAGAATAGTCTTGCCCACCACTGGCATTGGTTGTCATGGTAATCGCAGGGATCCCACCACCGCCACCAGACGGTTTCACCGTCATGGATTGCACTGTTTTGCTGTCACTTTCCATCACTGAAAGCGTCACACTGTCGCCACCGGCCAGATTGTCAGGCAGTGGGCTCTCTTCCGCTTCTGCAAACGCCATTGGCGCACAAACGCAGCTTAGTAGCAGTAAGAAGAAAGCGTAAAAGGTTCTAAGATTAAGACGGATCATTTTTCTTTAGCAGCTGGCTCAATTGCGACGCGAATGGGGTGCTCGCCAACTCCTCCTGTGACAATGGACTATCAAGTTTGGAAATCAATTGAATCGACTGGGCAGTGATACCAACGAGAAATTGTTCTTCCCCCACTTGCACCACGGCAATACGCTCTTTGGTGCCAACCGGTATTTGAGTCACAATTTTCAAGCCTTTTTGATTGCCTAAGGCGGGTGCTTGTAAGCGTTTTATCAACCAAGCCAAAAAGAGGATCAGTGCAATCACCAAGACCAACGACCCAAAGGTCGCGGCAAGATCGAGTTGAGCCGTCGGAGACGCAAAAACAGGGGCAGCCATCAGCGTCGCCCCTGTAAATGTCATTAGAGATCGGATTCGCTCTTTCATTAACGCAGCTTTTTGATACGTTCAGTTTGGCTTATCACATCCGTTAAACGAATACCGAATTTGTCGTTGACGACAACGACTTCGCCATGAGCAATTAGGGTGCCGTTCACCAACACATCCAATGACTCCCCCGCGAGTCTATCGAGTTCAACCACTGAGCCTTGGTTAAGTTGCAGCAGGTTACGAATGCTGATTTGTGAGCGGCCGACTTCCATCGAAATCGTCACTGGAATATCCATAATGGTATCCAGTTTGCGGCGCTCATCTTCTGAAATCGGAGCCGACGTATCTTTCAGCTCATCAAGAGGCGCTGCTAAGACCTCATCCACATCCACTTCTGGCGCCGCTGGATCTTCTCCAAGAGCCGCTGCCCATTCGTCTGCTAGCTTTTGATCGTCACTTGGTTCCATTTTTATATCCTAGAGTGTTATCCACTTATTCTTCTGTTTCTTCACTGCTATCTAGCTCCGACATAATGTCTTTGCCAAGGAAAGCAAGGTCGGTTTTCACCACATGCGGTCGTTCGATTTCTTGCGAAATCTGAACCGCCAGTTTGTCATTTGATTGACCCATCTTAACGCGGTAGGTCGGCAGTTCTTCCACAAACATGGTGCCGTGTTCTGGCATCTCGATTGGAATGACATCTCCAGGGCGCAGTTCCATCAAGTCACGCAGTGAAATATCTTTATCCAACAAGTTAACGCGGAAATTCACTGGGCAATCCATGATTTCTTCACGCAATGCTGAGCTCCAACGTACGTCGGTTTCCATTTTGTCGGACTGAACACCCGCGTCCAATAGTTCACGAATCGGTTCGACCATGGAGTAAGGCATCACGACGTGGAAATCACCACCGCCACCATCCACCTCGATATGGAACGAACTCACCACAATCACTTCTGTCGGGCTGACAATGTTCGCCATACTTGGGTTCACTTCAGAGTCCAAGTATTCAAACTCAACCCCCATGACTGGCGACCATGCTTCTTTGTAATCTTCAAAAACGATTTTCAGCAGGAGTTGAATGATTCGTCGTTCGGTTGGGGTAAATTCACGCCCTTCGATTTTTGCATGGAAACGCCCATCGCCACCGAAGAAGTTCTCCACCAAGATGAACACCAAGCGCGCTTCCATCGTGATGAGGGCCGTCCCTTTGAGGGGACGAAAGCGCACCATATTCAAACTGGTTGGTACATACAGCGTGTTTTGGTACTCACCAAACTTCATCATTTGTACGCCGTTGATCGAGACTTCTGCGGTTTTGCGCAGCATGTTGAACAAACTGATCCGCATATGACGTGCGAAACGTTCGTTAATCAACTCCAGCGTAGGCATGCGACCACGAACAATGCGGTCTTGAGAAGAGAAGTCGAAGTTAATCGCGCCTTCGGCTTGCGACTCTACCGGTTCGTCAATTTCATCGACATCATCCACGCCATGCAATAGCGCATCAATTTCGTCTTGGCTTAATAGATCCGTCACACGTTACCTATTGGATTACAAAATCAGTAAATAGCACTTTTTCGATCACTGGCTGACCAACGGCCTTGGCTAGGTTCGCTTTGATATCACTCGTCGCTTTGTCTCGCAGCTCTATACGCCCCGTTGCCGAACGTAATTGCTCAACGGTTGCAGAAGCAAACGTTGAAAGAAGCGAACTTTCAATTAAGGGAGAATGATATTGCGCCAACCCTTCATTTTCAGTACCACGAACCATCAACTGCACTTTAATTTGCACTAGGCGGTCTTTCTTATCCCCCGTCACATTAAAGATAAACGGTTGAGGGATGTTAACGTATGCCACGGGTTCTCCAGAGACATCGACTTCCACCGGTGCTGCTTCAGACGCCGTTTCTTCTGTTACAGGCTCATCGGAGCCCATCAAGAAGAAGGCGGCACCGCCACCACCCGCAAGCAGAACCACCACTGCAATTATGATAATAAGGAGTTTACTTTTACCTTTTGGCGCTTCTTCGCCTGGCGCTTGTTCATCTGCCATGAGAGTCTCTCTGAATCACTTTGAATATTATTATTTTACGCGCTTTTCATTCTATGCGTAAAAACTAATTCCATCACGCTTTGATGCCACATTCAAATCAAGTTTCACGTCTGCATCAATATTTTCATCAACTTGGCCACTTCCACCACTGCCAGAGCCACTTTGACCGCTGCCCTCTTGCCCAGAGGCCGCGTAACCTCCTTGCTGTTGCCCAGAGTTTTGTTGTTGGACTGACGACTCAGCCATCTGCATGCCTTGCTGCGCCAACATTTCACGTAAACGTGGCAAGGTCTGTTCAATCATTTCACGAGCTTGAGGGTTATTAACCGTAAAGTGTACATTCGCGATGTCATTGTTCATGGTCATGCGAATTTGCATACGACCCAATTCCGGTGGGTCCAAACGGATATCCAAACTCTTTAAGTTTTTAGACATCATCATTTGGATTTTTTCCTGCACCTGTTCTTGGGCTAACTCTTTAGTGAGCTGCATTGCCGTTTGAGGTTGATTCGCCGCGTCAGCACGCATGGCTTGTTGTGCTAAAGACTGTTGTGTTAAAGGTTGCTGCGCTTGCATGCCTGCCGCTTGTGCGATGGAGCCATTCCCATCCGGCTGGGTTCCTTTGCGTCGTGTTGCACTCAATCCATTCGCCGCTAGCGCAGCTTGCAGCCCCGCTTCCGCAGACTTATCGGTTGCGGCTTCCGCCGAAGCCATTATGGCATTGGCGGAAGCCGCATTCGCATTCAATTCTGCAGTGACTTGTGCGCCTGAAGCTTGTTGCTGCACCGCTGCATTCGCCGAAGCCATCATATTCATTGCCGCCGACAATGGCTGAGCAAGACTTTGCTGGGTCATTTGAGCACGAGCATCTTGAGGGCTATTCGATTGCAAATTGCTTGATTGCGAGCCCGCTAACTGTGAGCTGTTCGTCTGCGAGCCTGACTGCTGAGCACTCGCTTCTCGTCCATCGACACCAACGTTGCCCCCATTGACTGCCGCTTGTGCTGAGCTGGCTGCTGATGCGGACTGTTGATTCGTTTGACCCCATTGAATTTGCTGGGTATTGCGCGCTTGTGCCGAATTATCAATTGGCATCGCCTGTTGAGCTGGCGTCATCGCGGCTACGTTCAGCGCAGGAAGCACTTCCATCACCTCAGTGACTGGGATGTCTGCGATCAAGTCACCGCTGCGCAACCCTTCAATAATCTGTACGTCACTGTCGTTCAACGGCTGGTTTGTGGTAAGCTTTTGTTCCAAGGCTGTGAGTGCTTCCAGTGGCACAAGCTGTTGCTGAGGAGCACCGCTCTGTAATGGGTTAAGTTCCATTTCAGCTTGCTTCAACTGCTCTTCCGTTAAACCAATGCTTGCGCTGAAGTTTGCTGCTAAGTGGTCAGTTTCTAAGTCCTGAGAAGAGAAGCCCTCCGAAATTACATCTTCTGTGTCCCCAGAAGCTAAGTTTTGTGGAGGTAAACCAGCCGCTGCTAGCCCACCCGTTAGAATCGCCTCTGCATCTACAGCATTCTCTATCCCACTGGTTGGCTGCTCGCTGCCAAGGTTCCGTTCATTATCCTTCTGCAACCTCTCACTCGCCGCAAGAGTTTCTGAGGCTTGCCCCCAAGCAATAGACTCAGAGCTTGGGATCGTAGTTTCGCTCCAGTCTTTTGCTGCGACATCGACCATCTCGACAGCATCAGCGACGATACTTGAAGCCGATACAGCCGCAGACGCGGTCGCAATTGTCGGCGCGGCATCTGCCAACACACTTGTGGCTAACTCTGACGCTTCACTTTGCGTTGACGATGACGTGGTCGGGGTCATCGCATCATCGCTGAATGTTTGTGTCACTGCCTGCTTTAAGTTCCCTTCTCCCTCAACCCTGCCTTCAGAATCCATTGTTTCAGAAAGCATTTTTTCAGAAACCATAGTCTCAGAATCCACTTTTTCAGAAACCATAGCTTCTGGAACCATAGCTTCAGAAACCTGCTCGGTAGAAAGCATCGTAGGCTGAGCTTGGAGGTCACTGAAACGATTTGAAGTGACGGAACTTAAATTCGATGAATCTAGGGGTTGCTCACCTTCCCCCGGTTGACGTGATGTGCCTTGTTCAACGATGGCTTGAGATGGCACCATGGCCGTTTCCTCAACCACTTGACGTACGACGGCCGCCAGTTCGTCATCACTCATCGGCCTACCATTCTCTTGGTTCGCTTGCATCGCCTGCAATACTTGCAACTGTTCGCCAGTCAATGCCATCGTCGAATTATCTGTGTCGCTGAAAGCGGCTAAGGGCTGTCCGTCTTCGGCCAGAAGGGCTGCAATTTGAGCCAAACTGTTTTGGGTCACCCCTGCGTTTTGTGAACTCGCCGGACCTTGTGAATTTGATTGCCCTTCTAACATCGCATTATCAATAAGCGTTGAATCAGGCTTAGGAGACATAAGAGGGGGAACCTGCCCAGAAAACGATGCGCCATAGTGTGTGATCGGCGTCTGTGCTGATTCACTTTCGGAAGGGATTAACGACTCGCCTTCAAGTGGCAAGCGGTTTTGCCCATCAACGCCCGATGGCAGACCGCGCCCCACTTCTTGAGTCAGCGAGTCTTGCGTTAGCACATCTTGAGTGAGTAATGCCTCTGACTGATGTCCCTCGGACGCCAGAGTCGACGTGGCTGAAGAGAAGCTTTCACCATTGGCTTTCACGTCACCCTCAATAATATTGCCAGATTTTGGTGTCACCGACTCCACTGCCATGACTTTGTCTGAGCTCGGTGCTATCTGGGGCAAATCCTTGCCGTTCGATGGATGTAACGTCGAATTCGCTTGCTCCAATCGATGGAGTAATTGCGAGCCTTCACTCATCGCGTTCTTGCTCGGTGATGAAAGATCCATGGACTCCCCATCAACCGGTTGCTGCGCTCTGGGTTGAGTCACTGTGCTCTGAATCGCCTCGCTCGAAGCGTGCCTTTCCTCAGAACCCGACTCACTCGCTAATTGCCCTGCTGCTTGCTGCTCTTTTGATGAAACCACTGCGCCGTTATTTGATAACCCAGCGTCATCTTCATCATTTTGAACGGAATCACTGGTTATAGCCTCTGCCTGAGTTGAGCTCCCATCGCCATCTTTCGTGTCGATAGCAGCAGATTCTGCCACTTTTACGTCCGTAGATTCTGAACCTGTTGGCTTTGAGTCAACAGACGCAGGCTCAGCCGAGTTTTTTTCCGACGATGAGAACGCTTCCGCAAGACGGCTAAAGAACCCTTTAGATTCCGCCTCTTCCGTTGGCATGTTTGCATTACTTGGGGCAGAGTCTGTGCTCTTTGAGCCCGTCGCAATGAAAGAAGATAAGTTCACATTCATACATCAAATCTCACAATAGAGTGTTTCGCAGCAAGCCACTCATTACGCAGCGTTCAGCATGAGGAACATGCTGTTTTTATCTATTCGTACTTCGCTTTTGGACATAGCGATTCAAACTTGGCTATTCACATTTAGCTATACGCATTTACTGTCCGAATTTAGCTATTTGCGCTTTGAGTCGCTCTCAATGAGTGACGGCAATAGATGTCGCTGGTTTATGGCAATAAAAAATGGCTTGCAAGAAGCAAGCCATTAATTACAAACTCAACAATTGGATTTAACCGCATCAAAGACGTGGGTTAGCATCAGCGCTGTACCTTGCGGCTATACAGCAAAGTGGAAAATTCATCCATCTGCTTCTGCTCTCTTTTCGCTTCAGCCAATTGCTTATCTTTTTGTTTTTTTTCTAGCATCCACTCGTAAGACTTACGTTGTTTGCGGATCTGCATCCAGTGATCTTCGCAGCCTTGCACTTGTGACTTAAAGTGCGACTCCGCCTCTTTTTGCTTGGCAAGCGTTTCATCAAGCTGAGTCAAAAATCGATTTAAATGACCGTACTCACTGGCTGTCAGCCCTGATTTACCACGATCAATCAATTGCTGACAGTAATCCATACGATACTTTTCAATTTGGGCAACTTGCTGATAATAGCCTTCCAATTCTGAACGCGCTTGGTTGAGCGCCAGAACCGCATTATTTTCTTTCTCTTGCGTCTGCTCCAAGAGAAACTCTAACGCATTATCCATGGCTTAGTCCTCCTTCGCCGCTGTATACCCAATCGCCACACTCTCTATGCATAAAACGATGTCTATAAAAACCATGTCTATAAGAACTATGTCTAAAAAACGATGCACCCAGTGAAAACTATGCCCCCAGTACACTTTTCAGCATGTTGACACACATGTCATAAGGCACCGTTTCTTTCATACGTTGTTGCAAGTATTCGTCCAGTCTTGGTTTCAACGTAAAGGCACTGTCTATTGCCGGGTCGGTGCCCGGTTTGTATGCACCGATGGAAACCAGATCTTGATTCTTACGACAGATAGACAACACCTGACGCACGGCTTTCGACATCAAGACATGCTCTTCTGTCGTGATCTGCGGCATGACACGACTTACGGATTTTTCAACATCAATTGCGGGGTAATGCCCCGCATCCGCCATTTCACGAGAAAGTACGATGTGACCATCCAGAATCGCTCGAGAAGCATCAGCAATCGGGTCTTGGAGATCGTCGCCTTCGGTTAACACCGTAAAGAAGGCGGTGATCGAGCCTTGGTCCGGTCCACCATTACCGGCACGCTCAACCAAGGCTGGCAGCTTAGCAAAAACGGATGGCGGGTAACCTTTCGTTGCCGGAGGCTCACCAACGGATAATGCAATTTCACGCTGTGCTTGCGCAAAACGCGTCAATGAATCCATTAAAAGCAGCACATCTAACCCTTGGTCGCGGAAATATTCCGCGATGGTCAAGGCCGTTTGGCACCCTTTCAAGCGCATTAACGGCGATGCATCGGCAGGCGCTGCCACAACCACGGAGCGGCGGCGACCATCTTCACCGAGGATCTCTTCAATAAACTCTTTAACTTCTCGACCACGCTCACCAATCAAGCCAACCACCACCACTTGCGCCGTCGTCCCTCGGGTCATCATGCCAAGCGTCACCGATTTACCAACACCTGAACCCGCAAATAGACCAATACGCTGCCCCTTACCGACCGTCAACAGACCATTGATGGCTTTGAGTCCAACATCAAGGGGTTCAGATATCGGTTTTCGTGCCAGAGGGTTGATTGGGTCTGCATTGAATGAAGCGCGCTGTTCCGTGTATAGCGGCCCAAGCCCATCCAGTGGATTACCCACCCCATCGATCACACGACCCAGTAACTCCATCCCTACGGGTAAACCGCTTTCACTGGTCAATGGGGTCACTTTTGCACCCGGAAGGATTCCTGTGATCTGTTCACTTGGCATCAAGTAGAGGTTATCTCCAGAAAAGCCCACCACTTCCGCTTCCATCGAGCCTGTCATGGTTTCCACATGACATAAACTGCCTATCGGCGCACGGCAACCCGTCGCTTCCAAAGTCAACCCGACGACCCGAACCAACTTCCCTGATGCCACAGGCTTGGAGGTCAATCCGGTGGTTTTATAACTCTTCAGGCGTTCAGCAAGCTCTAACACTATTCACCACCCTGATGACGGTTGGAACCACAAAAGTTGTGTAGCACATTTTTAATTCGCTCTTCCATGCGATAGCTGACACTGGATTCACCCGCTTCAATTTGGACATCACCACGGTTTAATGCGGGCTCAGCCAATAAGCTCCAATTCCGGCAATCGAGCTCAGCCTCACCGTAAGAAGAACGAATAATCTCAACATCTTCTGGGTTTAATTTGAGAGTGATTGGATGACCTGCGATCGGCAAGGACTCAACAGAATCTTTGATGGTATCGAGGATGATTTGCGGATTGGTTTGCACTTCAACATGCACCACTTCTTTCACTAAGCACAGCACCATGTCCACCAGCTGTTTCTCCACTTGAGCATTCATTAGCTCAAGTGGTTGGGCAAACTGGTTAGCCAAATTCATAAAGACTTCCACTTGCTGTTGAATAAACTCTTGCCCAGCAGTCACCCCTTCAGCTTTACCCAGTTCCAAGCCTTCAGCATGACCTGCTGCAAGCCCTTCTTCTTTGCCTTTGTCATAACCTTGCTTGAAGCCCGCTTCTTGACCTTGGTGTAAGCCTTCTTGATAAGCCCCTTGCTTAATCAATTCGATCTGCTCTTCTGTAAGCTCAAGTACCTGCTCATCTTCAGGCTCTTGTGTCGGAGGAGCCCAACCGGGATCATAGTTAAAGGCGGTTTCTTTGGCTTGCTTGTTCACCTCACTGCCGTAATCAGGCAACCCCCAGCGCTGTGGCTGTGGTGTGGCATCTTCTTCATCAGGTCGAATAAAACCGCGTTTTCTCTCACTCATAACCTTGGTGGTATCCTTGAATCAATGCGTCACCCTGTAGGGTGGGTTGAGAACGAAAATCCACTAAATACTCAATGTGGAAGTCACTTGGCGCTTAATGGATGGTCGATTAATGGATGATTGATAAGCTAAAAAAGCCCCATAACGGGGCTTTGATATTATAAGAATTCGTCTGCGCCACCAGAGAGCATAAGTTCTCCGCTGTCCGCCAAGCGCCGAGCAATCGCCAGAATTTCTTTCTGAGCAGATTCGACATCCGCCACTCGAACTGGCGGCATGGCTTCGATATCATCTCGCATCATATCGGCAGCACGTTTAGACATGTTCTTGAAGACTTTCTCACGAAGACCTTCGTCTGCACCTTTAAGGGCTTTTTGCAGCACATCTTGTGGAATATCACGCAGCAACTTCTGGATACCTTGATCGTCGACTTCGATCAGGTTCTCGAAGACAAACATCAAATCTTGGATCTGAGTTGCCATATCTTCGTCTTGGTCGCGGATTTGATCCATCAACAGACCTTCGACGTTGTTGTCGAGGTAGTTCATGATTTCTGCCGCTGCCTTCAGACCACCGATCTTCGCCGCCTGTGCACCCGCTTGACCCGCAAATTGTTTCTCCATGATTTCATTCAACTCTGCCAGTGCAGACGGTTGAACTTCTTCAAGGTTAGCAATACGCATCATTAGGTCGAGTCGTACTCGCTCAGGGAACTGGGACAAGATTTCCGCCGACTGATCCGCTTCTAAGTATGACAACACAATGGTTTGGATCTGAGGGTGCTCATTGATAATGATGCTCGCCACTTGACGCGGGTCCATCCATTTCAATGAATCCAAACCTTTTGATCCGGTGCCCAATAGAATCTGGTCAACCAAGTTATTGGCTTTATCTTCACCAAGCGCTGCGACCAATGCATTACGCATAAAGTCTTCGCTACCCATCCCAATATTGGTGTATTTCTGAATGTCTTCAAGAAATGCGCGGTGGACCGTGGAGACTTTGTCTTGGCTTAAATCTTTCGCTCGTGCCATTGCACTACCGACACGTTGAACCTGTTTCGGTTCAAGGTGGCGAATGATGCCCGCAGCGTCATCTTCGTTCAAACTCAACAAAAGAATCGCAGCACGTTCATCGCCGGTAATCATGGAAATATCTACATCTTCTTCCATTTCGCCGTTTTCACCTTGTTCTACTAATTCGTTAGCCATCCATCATCATCCAGTTCTTCACAACCTGAGCCGCTAGCTCTGGTTCGTTCGCCACTAATGCACGGACAGCCTTCAATACATCTTCATCTTTATGGAGGTTAGGAAGGTCGATGCTTGAACCAAATTCAAACAACTCACCGCCTTCAATCTCACTACCAATTAAGCTGGTTTCACCATCGGCGCCAATCGGCAAGCCATCTGGCCCGTACATCTCTTCATCCTCATCCCCTGCAGGGTTGAGCAGTTTCTTCATTGCTGGGCGGATCAAAACCAATACCACAACAATGATCACAAGCGCACTTGCGAACCAACGAACCCAATCGTTGAAGTTCGGATGATCCCAAATCGCGGTATCTGCGGCTTGGTCCATTTCAGGTTCAGCAAATCGCATGCTTAATACATTCAATAGGTCGCCACGGCCTTGATTGAAGCCCACAGCGCCAGTTAAGACTTTTCTCACTGCATCCAACTGCGCTTCGGACAGTGCCGTGTAAGTCACTTCGCCCGTCTCGGGGTTGATCGAGCTACGCTCGTTGATAGCAACAGACACGGTTTGTCGACTCACCACTCCCGTCTGCTTGCGTTCATGACTGATGGTGGTATCAAGTTCAAAGTTTCGTGTAGATTCTCGTCTTACCGATCCTTGACCTGAAAGTTGACCGTCTTTCATTTGAGCAACATCTTGTGGAATCGACGCATCTGCGGGAGGCTGGTTGCTCAAGGCACCCGGAACGCCTGCCACGGTGCTGCCATTAGCATAGTCTTCTAAAGCATATTCACTTCGAGTTGCAGGGGTATTAGGGTCAAACACTTTTCGAGTTTGCTCGACCGCACTGAAGTCCATCTCAATATCCACTTGCGCGGTATAGTTGCCTAGTCCAAGAATGGGGATCAATACAGAGTCAATTTTCTCACGCAATGCTTGCTCTTGGCTGCGTTCTAACTCTTGTTCTTTACGACGAGCAGAGGAGACAGGATCTTGAGAGCCGGAATTAAGCAGTCGACCATGTTGGTCGGTCACCGTGATGCGTGACGTTTTCATTCCTGGAACCGCGCTCGCGACCATATCAACAACGGAATCCACTTCCTGTTGTTTCATGTTAGCGCCAGATTTAAGCGTTAGAAAGACCGATGCGGACGCTTCTTGGTTATGGCGAACAAACACACTCTGCTTAGGCAGCGCCAATAAAACGCGTGCTTTACGTACTTGCTTCATTTCTTCGATGGCTTTAGCAAGCTGTCTCTCACGGCTCAGCTTGAGGCGTTCAAGCTCAAGTCGCTGCGAAACACCAAAGCCCATATCGTTGAGCAGAATGTCATCTCCCGCTTCCGTGCCTCGGTTCAGCCCAGCACGCACCATATCAAGCTTGAGATTGTTGTACTCGCTCGACTCCACCATGATGGTGTTGCCTTCGAGACGGTATTCAATTTTCTGTTGGTCGAGGTAATCAAGGACAGGGATCAACTCTTCCGTTTCATACGCCCCTAATGGACGCATTTCTGGTTCACGAACCCAGAAAAAGAGCATCACGATCAACGCAACACAGATGGAAATTGACAGAACAAGTACGATTTGACGCAGCAAGTCGAGATCGCCGACCGCCATATCAAATTTACTGGAGCTACGTTCGTCTAAGTCAGGGTTTTGACCATCCATGCCCATATCAGAACTGGCGACCAGTGCATTTTCACCAGCGCCGTCAGTTACGGCTAGATCGGTTGATTTATTCTCTTCAGCCACGGAATACTACCTAGGTTAGACCGGCATGTTCATGAGGTCTTTGTACGCCTCGACTAATTTATTGCGGATTTGGATAGTGGCATCGAACGCAACGCCAGATTTGTTACGAGCAATCATGACGTCGGATAGGGACACGCTTGGATCACCACTATCAAAACGCGTTTGCAAATTGCCTGATGCTTTTTGCAAATCGTTCACATTATTGATGGCTTGCGTCAGCATATTGCCAAAATCTGCACCCACTTTCGCGCCTGTCGCTGGTGTGTTCGCATTGAACGCCTCCAGTTGCATTGCACGCATTTCACTATGTAAGCCATCAATTTTCATACGCTACCTCAGAGCCAAAATATTGACCAAATTAAAAGATGTATTATTGACGCAGCAATTTGCATGCCATACTTGTGGACAGTGTACCCGCTATGGCAACGAAACACCATCCACACTCTCATTAACCGGGAATATCAATCCCCGCATCACGCATTTTCGCCAGCTTGTAGCGCAGGGTGCGTGGGCTAATGCCTAGCTTTTCTGCCATCTCTTTACGTCGTCCATTACATTGCACTAATGTCTCCAAAATAATGGCGTACTCTTGTTCTCTTAATTCACTTCCTAGCCCATCGGTTGACGCTTTCGCCAAAGGGTTGTCAACTTCCGCAATAGGTTTGACTTGAGGCTCAGCCACATCGCCACTTTCCACGACCGCTTGCAAGCTGTTCGCATCTTGCCAATCGACCCCTTCAAGCAAAATGTGGTCACTAGAAATGTTGCCATTCTCACTGAGGATCAAGGCGCGTTGCACGACGTTATCAAGTTCGCGCACATTTCCCGGCCACGGATAGCTGACTAATTTTGTAATCGCTTCATCCGCAATTTGCGGTACTGGTAATCCAAGTTTAGTACAATGACGCTCAGCAAGGTGTTTTGCTAACGGCGCAATGTCACCTTGACGCTCACACAAGGGTGGCCAAGCAATTGGGAAAACGTTCAAACGGTAGTATAAATCTTCACGAAAGTTCCCTTCAGCAACATACTGCTTGAGATCTCGGTTACTGGTTGCCAAGACACGAACATCGAGCTTGATGCTCTTGCGGCTGCCAAGACGTTCCACTTCGCGCTCTTGCAACACACGCAGCAATTTCGCTTGTAGGTTTAAATCCATCTCACTGATTTCGTCAAGTAAGATAGTCCCCCCTTGTGCTTGTTCAAACTTTCCGGGACACGCTTGCACTGCCCCAGTAAACGCCCCTTTTTCGTAACCAAATAGGGTCGCTTCTAACATATTATCTGGGATTGCCGCACAGTTGATCGCAACAAAAGGCCCCTCTTTGCGGTTCGAAGCGTTATGAATATAACGTGACATCACTTCTTTACCTGAACCACTTGGACCAAGCACCATCACGTTTGCATCGGTGCGTGCTACTTTGTCAGCCAAAGCCAATAGCTTGAGGCTTTTTTCATCAGCCACAACCGCATCGCCGTTGTCATCTGACTTCACTGGCGCATAGCGACTGACCATGTTTAATAGCACTTCCGGCGCGAACGGCTTTGCCATATAGTCGATCGCACCTTCTTTCATCGCTGAAACGGCGTCTTCGATGTTGGCGTAAGCCGTCATCAACAAAACAGGCAGGTTCGGCCAATGCTGTTTGATATTTCGTAGCAGCGCTAATCCGCCCATGCCTGCCATTTGCACGTCAGACACCACAATATCAACTGGGTTATTTTTCAGTTTCACTAGAGCGTCTTCAGCGCAATCAGCTTCTAGCCACTCGTATCCAGCTAATGCCAAAGTATCTACTAATGCTTCGCGTAGACCTTCATCATCTTCAACGATTAACACTTTGCTTTGAGCCATTACTATTCTCCAGTGTTTACTCTTCAATCGACGAGGCAGGTTGTTCCACGTTGGCGATATCTCGCTCTAACGGTAAGCACATGGTAAAGCACGCGCCATCCCCTTCCTCTGATATTAATTCTAGTCTGCCGTCATGGGCACGACACACCATTTGAACCACAGCTAGACCGAGCCCCGTTCCTTGTGAACGCGTGGTAAAGAAGGGTTCCATAATTTTATCTTGTAACTCTTTCGGCACTCCAGGACCACTGTCTTGTACCGAGATTTTCAATTCACCATTCACAGGACGGAAGAACACATCAATTTGTGCCTCTTTACCCGCAATTTGGATACCGTTCATGACTAGGTTACTGAGAGCAGAGGCAATCGCATTCGCATTCCCCAACATCACCGTCTCTTCCCCTTCCACCTCTTGGAAGTAGTCAATCTGGTTATTTTTGAGCGCCGTTTCGACCATCGGCTGGAATTCCGCGACCAAATCACCGATGGTGAATGGTTTCACAACCTTGTTGTCTCCACCTTTGGCAAACAACAGCATATCGTTAACTTGCTTTTCAAGATCATATAAACGATCCACCAGCTTGGTCTGGAAACGCTCACGGGTTGCACTCGGTAGATTCGGCGCCCCTAAATTCGAAGCATATAACATCGCACTGGAAAGCGGAGTTCTTACTTGGTGTGCTAATGACGCTACCATACGTCCTAATGATGACAAACGTTGTAAGTCGCTAATTCGTGATTGCAGTAAGCGAGTCTCGGTCAAGTCTGTGATCAAGATCAGCTGGCCAGTTTCAGAGGCTGAGATAGCGAGTCTCACTTTGCGGCCATTGCGCAGTGAAATCTCATGGCCATCATCTTCACGGGGAGCAAACGCGGTTTGAATAACGGTAAACCACTTCTCTCCTACAAGTGGTACTTCCAAAATTCGATGCGCTTCAGGGTTCGCCTCACGGACTTCCCCTTGAACATCAAGCAAAATAACCCCCGCAGGCAGTACCTCAAGCACCTGCTTATACCGCTCGACTTGGCTTTCTAAAGAGTCTAAATGTGATTGGTTGGCTTGCTGATCCATTGTTGATCCGTCAAAGGTTTGCTTTAAAAACTACAATAGTCCGACACGCAAGTAGCATGCCAGACTATTTGTATTTAAAATCAATGTGTTAGGTTGTGACAATTCGTTGACAGCGTCAGCTTTCGCTGTATTTAGCGTTGTAAATTGTACTTACGCATCTTCTCAACGAGGGTCGTACGACGCATTCCAAGCATATCCGCAGCACGGGCAACGACGCCACCTTGCGCTTCTAATGCTTGGCTTATCATATTCACTTCTAACTCAGCCAACATCTCTTTGAGATTCACCCCTTCTGGCGGCAGTGATTGAGGCGCATCCACATCCGCGTCTATCCCTTCATCCATATCGAAGCTGAAGTTGTCTGAGAAAATGTCTTCCAACACATCGCGCTCTTGCTCTTCAACTGTAGCAAAGTCCGAGATTTCTGGCTGGAATTCGGGAATATCACTGTATCGATATTTCGTTGGAAGATGATTTACATCCACCAAACTATTTGGATAGAGGATCACCATACGCTCAACAAGGTTCGCTAATTCACGAACATTGCCCGGCCAATTGTGCTCCATTAATGAGTTTACCGCTCTTGGTGTGAAACAAATCGGCTGGCTGCCTTCCGCTTCCAAGCGCGTCATGAGCTCTTGAAGCAATAATGGAATGTCTTGCTTACGCTCTTTCAGCGCAGGCATCTCAATCGGGAACACATTCAAGCGATAGAAGAGATCTTCACGGAAATGACCTTGTTCGATCATGTCTTCAAGATTGCGATGAGTCGCGGCAACAACACGAACGTTCACTTTGATGGTGGCATTGCCGCCAACACGCTCAAAGCATCGCTCTTGCAATACACGCAGTAATTTCACTTGCATCGCCATTGGCATATCGCCAATCTCATCAAGGAAGATCGTTCCCCCTTCAGCCAGTTCAAAGCGACCTTTACGTGCAGTCAATGCTCCCGTAAATGCCCCTTTCTCGTGACCGAACAATTCACTTTCCAGTAAATCCGGTGGGATAGCACCACAGTTGATTGGCACAAATGGCCCTTTGTGGTTGGATGAATGGTAGTGAATATTACGCGCCACCACCTCTTTACCCGTGCCAGATTCCCCCAGGATAAGGACGTTTGCTTCTGTCGAGGCAACTTGCTCGATCAAGTGTCGAACTTCCTGAATCCCATGGCTTTGACCGACTAAACTTCTGAAAAGCGTATTGTTGCGTGACGATGCCAGCACATTGAACCCCTTACGGCCCAAGAACTCTTTACAGTGACGTAACGCATCGCTCAATTGAGCGTAGTTAAGAGGTAGCTCTAGCTCACCGACATAGTGAGTCAGATCCTCGACCGGATGCTGGTGATGACCAACAAAAAGAAGCGGAATATGATTCGCGCTTTTTAGTTTGGCGAGCAGTTCTGGACTGAGTGTCCCTTCAGCGAGGTTACCGATAATGCAACCGGACCATACAACCGACCAATCAACGGTATCCAGTTGATCTGTCCCGATTGCTTCGCAGCTCTCTCCAACAAATTCTAATATGATGCGTAAATCATGACGCTGTTTTGGATCGTCATCAATTACGAGCAGCTTTGCCAAACCTTGCATAAGTACGAATATGTGCCTTTATTTTTTTGGTACGTTGCGGCTAAACCTTGGAGTACGGAATTCAGTGTCAAAAAAATAACACTTTAAATTAACGATAGACAAAACAAGAAAATCAGCAACAAAAAAAGCCATTAGGGCGACTAATGGCTTCTATTTTATTTGAATAAAAAAATAAGGCAACCAAGCAATTAGCAGGTGTGAGCTCGGTAGAAAGATTCATTCAGTCTCGAAATTGCTACAATGTGATTTACATTCCAACTTCGGCGGCTGTCAAATTATGGTATTCCTGAGGGATCTGATCCCATGCCGATTTGATCTCTCGGATGATATCGATCACATCGTCAATTTTCTGTGGATCGTTCTTATGGTTCGCTTCTGAAATCTGAGCAATCATAAAATCGTAAAGTTGGTCTAGGTTACGAGCAATATCGCCACCATCATCCATCGACAAACAGCTACGTAGACCAATAACGATGTCTAGTGCTTTACCAAGGCGCTCACCTTTGACAGGAATGTTGCCCGCTTGCATTGCCGCTTTGCCTTGAATAAGACGTTCAATAGCACCAGCCATAAGCATTTGGATCACTCTGTGCGGTGACGCTGCACTGAGCTGGCTGTCTACTGATACTTTCTTGTAAGCCTGTAATGAACCGCGCATAGTATTCCTCTTTTATGTAAATCTCTTGTACTGCTGAAGCGAACGCTGGCCATGGCGGAACTTATAGAGTTCTTTGCCGATTTTACTGGTTTCAGACTGCATCAGCTCAAATAACCTTTTGGTACGAATAATGGCTTGTTGCCACTCTTCGTTGTGCTTCAGCTCTGGATTACGTTCCAGACTGTTTAGCAGGTTTTGCAATATCTGTTCCCTGTTATCGACTAAGCGAGAAATTTCTTCAGCATTAATTTCATTTTTTTCTAATTCCAGTGAAATTAAGTGATCTAAATCACATAAGGTAGTCAGTTCATCCATGCATCATTACCCAAGAGCACTCATCAACGCACCCAGCTGCCCTTGCATTTTGCCCGTGGCATCTTGCATCGCGCTAAACTTAGCTTGAGTACGTTGTTGTAAACTGTCCATGCGGCGATCTAATGCCGCTTGGTCATCCTGAAGACGGTAGTTGCTTTCCGTTAAACTCTGTTCACGAGTTCGGATACTGCCACCAATGCCCGTAATCCCATTAACGGCTTCTTCCACACTACGGGCGAAACCTCGGTTGCCACCAAAAAACTCACCCAACTTATCAAAGTTATTATTGAGCTGGCGATCGAGCATGTTGTAGTTTATTTCGAGTGTCCCTTGACGGGTGGTCGTAATACCAAACTCAGTCAGGGACTTTAAATCTTCAGGGGCTTTTTCTATCTGTGACGAAAACAGTGATTTCAAACGCGCATCTGCATTTCGCACGGTACTGTCACCAGACAGTGGCCCTTTTTGGCCCGTCGATGGGTCTACTCCGGATAAGGCTTTTGAGGTTTGATAAAATTGGTTATAAGCAGAGACAAAGGCTTCAATGTCGTCACGTACACTGCGGCGATCGTACTCCACGCCGATTTCCGCAGGCGCTGAATCTTCAGGAGTGACACCCTTAACCGTTAAATCGATGCCATCAATGGCGTTTTCAATGACATTGTTATCACTCGAAAGTTGGGCCACACCATCCAGCACAACGATAGAGTCCTGTCCCTCTTGCACTTCAGTCATGCCGTCGTAGGTATCGTAAGACGCTTGTGCTTTAGCCAATTGCTCTTGCGCTTGTTCAACTTCATCCTGATACGCACGCTCTTCAGGAGTTAAACGAGCACGCTCTATCTCTTTGGCCTGCTCAGGTGTGATTTCACCCTTAGCCACCTTCTCGTCAAGCTCGGCTTTTTCTTGCGCCGCTTCCTCTTCGATACGACGCTGCTCTTCTTCTAGCTTAGCTTGAGCCTCTTTCGGCGTCACATATGAATCGGTGAGTGTGCCCGAGGCGGTATTATTCCACCCTGGTACATCTGGCGCTTTTTCGATTGCCGCTTCATCTAACTCAGGCTCAGCGCGATGATACGAATCCATCAAGGTACCCGAAGCGGTTTCTGTCCAACCACTGATCGAGTCCTGAGGCATCATGCCAGCTAAAGCGGCTATCTCATCTAATTCGGCTTGAGCATCAACAGCGGCTTGCTCACCGTAGCTTAAATCTGGAGTATCTTGAGCACTAGGATCGCTTGATGCTTGTGGCTCAGTAGACTCCGTCTTCTCTTGATCTGTAGGCGTCGGTGTATCCGTTGACTCTGCGTTGGCGACCTGTGGATCGACTGGGATTGGATTCCCATTCTCATCAAGCTTTGGCTTGCCTTGGTCATCTAACGCAACATCAGGGTCTACGCTATCTTTAAGCTCTTCGCTAGGTACTTCTTCGCCAGGGGCTGGCTTAGAGAGGATCTCTTGTGCTGCCAGTCTTGCTTCTTCCAAAGCTTTCACTCGCTGCTCAAGAGTTTTGTATTCAAATTGCTTTAAGCCACTATCCGACTCAGCATCTACATGAATACTAATTTGGTTTTCTTTACCAGAAAGGTTGGACGCGACAATCAGTCGCGGACCCTCGGTGTCATTGATGATAGAAGCTCTAACCCCAGGATTACTTCTGGAGCTATTGATACCTCTAACTACGTCCATCAAATCTGATCTTGATCCGACATGAACGTCAAACGACTCTTCTCCCAAAGAAATCTGCAGCTTACCAGGCCCAAACTCGGTGTCTTCTGCAATAGCGTCGGACGCGACTTTGTGACTCTGAGCAAGCTGCAACACATCGATGGCATACTTACCAGCTATGGCATCAGTGGTTGCAGTGGCTGAGACAACCTTATCGTCTGTGGTGTCCACCGTGCGTACCGCAAAGGCTTTCTCCTGACGAAAGTTCGCCATCAGGTTTTTCATCGTATCGAGTGATTCTCTTAGACGCCCATAGGCACTAATACTGGCATCATTTCTGGCACGCTCATTGTCGATGCGCATCTGTTTAGGGATACGCTCAGAATCGACAATTTTGTTGACCATGGAATTAATATCCATGCCACCAGACATACCCAATGGGCCTAAATTCATCAAATCACCTCAAAAAACGACTTACACCTTTTCCACTAACAATCCTGAGCTAGCAGTATGTTCGGCTAAGCGACGTAAAATCTCTAGCATCTCTTCATCAGGAATTTGACGAATCACATCTCCGGTTCTTGCCTCGTAGATGGTCACTACATCTCGCCCTGACGATTCGTCCACTTTGAAGGACACGCCTCGGTTAATAGAAGTCACGAACTCGTTCATTTTTTCTACTAACCTTTCACGTTCAAGCTTATTCAGCTCTTGACGCTTTTCTGCCATTTCAACAGCAGCTTCCATAGTAAGTTCTTGAGTTTTCTCAGCGATCTTACTGGCAGCACTGCTTTCCTTCGGACTAGACACACTAGGCACACCACCGCTTTCACTACTAGCAATTTTTGTGCCATTTGGTGAGCCGTAAGGCTGGATGTTCGATGTGTAGGATGATATTTCCATAACAATCTCCCTTCCACCTCATGGACTAACAATAGCGACTTCTATTCCACTATTGTTGTAAGGGACTCTCTTTAAGAAAGCCTCTTACGGTTAGCCCAACAAGCTTAGAGCCGCAGATGGTGACTGCTTAGCCTGTGCCAAGATCGACGTACTTGCTTGTTGCAAGATTTGCGACTTGGTCATTTGCGTGGTTTCTTTCGCGTAATCCGTATCTTTGATTCGGCTGTTCGAAGCATTAACGTTCTCGTTAATGTTCTCTAAGTTGCTGATTGCGTGATTGAAACGGTTTTGGAAAGCACCTAGTGAAGCACGCTCACTATCTACTGCTTTCAACGCACCATCAATGATTGCAACCGCTTCCTGAGAACCTGCAACAGTTGTCACATCAACGTCTTTAACGGTGACGTTTTGTGGACCGCCGATATCCAGTTCAGAAGCAAGACCACCACCAAAATCAACTTCACCTTCAACACGCTGAGACGAAGCGAACAGCTGTAGCTTACCGCCTTCACCTACCGATGCTTTGATGTCGTCGTTTTGACCGTTGATGTAAGTCGCCACTTCTTCCAAGTCATCACCCGCTTTCGCGTTGATAGTGATCTCTTGTTCTTCACCTTGCTTATTAGTATAAGCCATAGTGAATTCGGTGTCGCCAGTCACTGTCCAGTCATTACCGACGCCTTCTTCAGACCTATAGCTCTGGCCACCCATAGCCGAAGTATCTGAACGTAGGTTACTCATGGAAAGTGTTACCGCTTCACCTGAGTCAGCACCAATTTGGAACGACTGGCTGCCGTAAGTACCGTTTAGAAGCTTGTTACCACCAAATGAGGTCGTTTCTGCGATACGGTTTAGCTCGTCGTTTAACGCATCCACTTCTTCTTGAATTGCGACACGCTCAGAACGTGAGTTTGAACCGTTTGAAGATTGTAGTGATAGGTCACGCATACGTTGCAGGATGTTAGTTGTTTCATCCATTGCACCTTCAGCGGTTTGAGCGATAGAGATACCATCGTTGGCATTCTTCACCGCCATATCCAAACCACGGCTTTGCGAGGTTAATCGGTTGGAAATTTGAAGACCGGCAGCATCATCTTTCGCGCTATTGATTTTATAACCCGAAGACAAACGCTCCATCGATTTTTGTTGGGAATCAGCAGCACCGTTTAGGTAACGCTGTGCGGTCATTGCAGACACGTTCGTGTTTACATTAATTGCCATAGTTGATCTCCTTAGGCTTGTCTATGCGCTTCAGTGTCTCTCACCTCACTTTGGCGCATTTCATTTCTCTCAGTCTCTTTAACGACCTCCCCTAAATAACCTTTAGAAAAAAATTCGATTTTTTTACGATTTTTTCCCTTTAGCGGAAAAAGTGTGATTTAGATCGTTAATGCTGCAGAAAAACCCGAGATTTTGTTTATAAAGCAATCAATAGAATTTCTGAGCTCCATCTCCGTGAGCCACATAAGCAAGTTTTTTGGTCATTCTTCACCCAAAAGAGTGAAAATATGACGTGAAATTAAATGTAATTTATTGTTTTAAAATAATTATTTGACTCAAGATCAACTTTACTATCACGTTTTCTGATTGTTTTTTTCGTTTTGGGTGAACCGCTACAGCCTTTTAAACCCTGTTAAATCCCGCCATTCTCGACGTAAACCTCCTCAAGTTTCGATTTTCCTTGGTTCAATATTGATGATCATCGCTTTCTTTAACCGTTTAGCGCTGTTTGTCCGCACCATCTCAGCATAACGTTGCAACCTACCTAGCCACTCATTTGTTGGCTGTACTTTATTGGTTACGCTTTGTTGGTTGCGAACAGCGAATGCGTGGTATTAAAAACGGTTAGAGCAGTAACACAGGGGAAGATAAGAAGATAAGAAGATAAGAAGATAAGAAGATAAGAAGATATTTTGCAGCGGCTTGAAGCCAAAAAAAACCCAGCCGGAGCTGGGTTTTACTCGCTCATCTCTCACCACGAGCCAATGAGGTTCTAGTCTGGGATAATGGAGATTAGCCCAGTAGGCTAAGCGCTGAGTTAGGCGCTTGCTTCGCTTGCGCAAGGATAGAACTTGACGCTTGCGATAGAATTTGTGTTTTGGTCATCTG
>JBHOHG010000015.1:0-1191 GCA_043422575.1 bacterium sp. HQB-39
TTTGGTGTGTAGGTCCAGTTACCTGCTGCATCAACAGTCACTGTGCCATTCGCTGGATCGGTAGCTTTGCTGAAGGTCAGTGAATCACCTTCAGTATCCGTTGCCGTTAGCGTACCTGAAACTGGCGTATCTTCGTCAGTAGTCACTGATACGTCGCTGCCTTCTGGCGCGTCGTTGATTGCATTAACACCCACGTTAACGGTGATCGTATCTGTGCCGCCGTTGCCGTCATCAACCGTTACGGTGAAGCTATCGCTACCGTTGTAGTTGTCATTTGGCGTGTAGGTCCAGTTACCTGCTGCGTCTACGGTCACCGTGCCGTTAGATGGATCGGTAGCTTTGCTGAAGGTCAGCGAATCGCCTTCAGTATCGGTCGCCGTTAGTGTACCTGAAACCGGCGTATCTTCGTCAGTAGTCACTGATACGTCGCTGCCTTCTGGCGCGTCGTTGATTGCATTAACACCCACGTTAACGGTGATCGTATCTGTACCGCCATTGCCGTCATCGACGGTTACGGTGAAGCTATCGCTACCGTTATAGTTGTCGTTTGGTGTGTAGGTCCAGTTACCCGCTGCATCAACAGTCACAGTGCCGTTAGATGGATCGGTCGCTTTGCTGAAGGTCAACGAATCGCCTTCAGTATCGGTCGCCGTTAGCGTACCTGAAACTGGGGTATCTTCGTCAGTGGTCACTGACACGTCGCTGCCTTCTGGCGCGTCGTTAACTGGGCTCACGCCCACGTTAACGGTGATCGTATCTGTGCCGCCGTTGCCGTCATCAACCGTCACGGTGAAGCTATCGCTGCCGTTGTAGTTATCGTTTGGTGTGTAGGTCCAGTTACCTGCTGCATCAACAGTCACTGTGCCATTCGCTGGATCGGTCGCTTTGCTGAAGGTTAAATCATCACCTTCAGTATCGGTCGCGGTTAGCGTGCCTGAGACTGGCGTATCTTCGTCAGTAGTCACTGATACGTCGCTGCCTTCTGGCGCGTCGTTGATTGCGTTAACACCTACGTTAACGGTGATCGTATCTGTACCGCCGTTGCCGTCATCAACAGTAACGGTGAAGCTATCGCTACCGTTGTAGTTGTCGTTTGGTGTGTAGGCCCAGTTACCTGCTGCGTCTACGGTCACCGTGCCGTTAGATGGATCGGTGGCTTTGCTGAAGGTCAGTGAATCACCTTCTTCGTCG
>JBHOHG010000015.1:1291-146566 GCA_043422575.1 bacterium sp. HQB-39
CTTGCAATTAGAGTACCTGAAACTGGCGTATCTTCGTCAGTGGTCACTGATACGTCGCTGCCTTCTGGCGCGTCGTTGATTGCGTTAACACCAACGTTAACCGTAATCGTATCTGTACCGCCGTTGCCGTCATCGACGGTTACGGTGAAGCTATCGCTACCGTTGTAGTTGTCGTTTGGTGTGTAGGTCCAGTTCCCCGCTGCGTCTACGGTCACCGTGCCGTTAGATGGATCGGTAGCTTTGCTGAAAGTGAGTGAATCACCTTCTTCGTCGCTTGCAATTAGAGTACCTGAAACTGGCGTATCTTCGTCAGTGGTCACTGATACGTCGCTGCCTTCTGGCGCGTCGTTAATTGCGTTAACACCGACATTAACCGTGATGGTATCGGTACCACCTTGACCATCCGAAACAACAACAGTGAAGCTATCACTGCCATTGAAGTTCTCATTCGGGGTGTAAGTCCAATCACCGTTACCATCAACCGTTGCTGTACCATTTGCAGGATCTGTGCCCTTAGAAAATAGTAGTGGATCACCTTCGACATCCGTAGCAGCAAGATTACCATTTACTGGCGTATCTTCATCAGTCGAAGCCGACACATCAGTCCCTAGCGGGTTACCATTCTCGTCAACAAACTCAGGATCATCATTAACTGCAGTCACCCCAACATTAACCGTAATGGTGTCAGTACCACCTTGACCATCTGAAACGACAACGGTGAAACTATCATTACCATTAAAGTTTTCATTTGGCGTGTAAGTCCAATCACCATTACCATCAACAGTCACGCTACCATTGGCTGGATCTGACCCTTTAGAAAATAATAGCGGATCACCTTCTACGTCAGTCGCGCTAAGTGAGCCGTTTACAGGAGTGTCTTCATTAGTGGATGCCGATACATCATTACCCAGAGGGTTACCATTCTCATCGGCAAATTCGGGAGCATCGTTAACTGCCGTAACGCCAACATTCACTGTAATCGTATCTGTTCCGCCGTTACCATCAGCTACCGTAACGGTAAAGCTGTCATTACCGTTGTAATTTTCATTCGGGGTATACGTCCAGTTCCCGTTTGCGTCTACTGTTACTGTACCGTTGCTAGGATCACTCCCTTTTGCAAAAACAAGGGGATCTCCCTCAACGTCCGTAGCACTAAGTGAACCAGAAGTTGGCGTATCTTCGTTGGTGGTTATAGAAATGTCGTTACCAAGCGGGCTGCCATTACCATCAGTAAACTCAGGAGCATCATTAACTGAATTAACACCAACATTTACAGTAATGGTGTCTGTGCCGCCATTTCCGTCAGATACAATTACTGTAAAGCTATCATTACCGTTGAAGTTTTCATTTGGGACATAAGTCCAATCCCCATTCGAATCAACCGTTACGGTACCATTTACTGGATCGCTGCCTTTTTCAAATAGGAGTGGATCGCCTTCAGCATCAGTTGCGGAAAGTGTTCCATTCACTGGGGTATCTTCATCAGTAGAAGCCGTAACATCATTACCCAGTGGGTTACCATCTTCATCGGTAAATTCTGGAGCATCATTGACGGCAGACACAGTAACATTAACCGTTATCGTATCACTCCCACCTTCACCATCTGAAACAACAACAGTAAAGCTGTCATTACCGTTATAGTTCTCATTTGGCGTGTATGACCAGTCACCATTACTGTCAACAATTACAGTACCATTTGTCGGTCCTGTACCTTGAGTAAATATCAGCGGATCGCCTTCCACATCAGTCGCGGCTAACGAACCGGTAACTTCAGTATCTTCATTGGTAGTCGCGGAAATATCATTGCCGAGAGGATCGCCATTCCCATCAGTGAATTCAGGATCATCATTCACTGCTGTCACTGTCACATTAATTGTAACTGTGTCCGTCCCACCTTGACCGTCATCTACGACAACCGTAAAGCTATCATTTCCATTGAAGTTTTCATCTGGGGTGTACGACCAATCACCGTTGCTATCAACGATGACGGTACCATTTGAAGGACCAGTACCTTGGCTAAATATGAGAGGATCACCATCTGGGTCTGTCGCGTTGAGCGTCCCCGTAAGATTGCCATCTTCAGCAACCGTTTCAGAGATTGAATCAGGCAGAGAGGCGCCGCCTTCATCTTGGAAAACTGGATCATTGTTATCAGGTAAGCTTGGGGTAGCACTTGCTTGTCTAAAGTTTTCGAGTAACGTTAAGCTCTGCGTTTCTGAGAAACCAAGTGAGGTTAGCCCTTGGGTCACAAAAATAGTCGCAGCTAATGTCTCTGCACCAACTCGGTCAACAGTACCAGAAGTACCAAGGCTAGAGCCCGCAACACCACCAGCGGCGGTTGCAAATTCATCCCCTAACTGAGTCGGGTCGATGCCTTCTTCTAAAGCAGCAAAGATAGCGTTGACGTCATCAGTGACGTCCAGCTGATTACCACTCTGTTCAACAATGGCAATTCTCTCTTCACTGAGCGAGTCTTCATCTATTCTTTCTATTATAACTTCACCAGGGAGTAGTAAATCCCCAGTAGCTAAAATTTTAATTTTGCCGTCAATCCCAATGACAACAACTCGTCCCACTACTAGTGAGGCACCCGCAACAAGCTTTGATAAATCCATATTAACCTCTAACTTTACCGTTTTATCGGTAATGCCAAGAATTTGACTTCGATTTTTATAGTTTTCTTGACATACAATATAACACTTTTTACCCCCACTAACCTAACAGACAACACCCCATTAACATCTTTTTGACGCAATAATGCGCTCAATCACAATGTTATTTTTGGGAGCGACATCACTAGCGACGGCTCAGGATACAATATGACGTATCAAAGCACACTAATCAATCAATTAGTTAGTAAGATCCGTACTTTTTTATTGTTATCACAGTCAACAATTAACTTGTTGCCATTTGTTTCATAGCATCAGAAAATAGCGACTGCTATTTTTTTGACGAATCATATGCAAAGTCTCAGCACTGAGACGCTGTAAAATAGAAAATAACGAATTTTTAAACAGAGGGAGATACACCATGAAGTTGGCTCGTGTATCAGCGTTGTGCTGCGCTGCAATGTTACCAACGATGGCTCTAGGACAAACTCTTGAGCAAGCCGTTGCGATAACTCTGGCGACAAACCCAGAGATCAAAGGTGCCTTTAACGAGTTCATGAGCAAGAAGTATCTCAATGAATCCGCTTCCGGTGCCTACCTTCCAAAGGTCGATCTTGATGCCGGTATTGGCTTAGAGTCTATCAACCCTGCTTCACCGAACAGTGAATCAACCGACTTAACCCGTAAAGAAGCAAGCATTACTCTGACTCAGCTCATCTGGGATGGCTCAGCCACACTGAATGATATTGATCGAACAGCGGCTGATGCAGAGTCGTTACGCTATCAACTACTTGCTGATTCACAAGATATCGCTTTAGAGGTCACTAAAGTTTATTTAGATGCGGTCAAGGCATACGACATTTTAAGCCTCTCAGAAAGTAACCTTGCGGTTCACAAAAAAATCTACAAGGACATAAAAAAGCGTGTCAATTCAGGCATTGGTTCCACAGCAGATATGAATCAGGTCGAGGCACGCCTTGCTAAGGCTCATGGTAACCTTGCAGCTGCTCAGAATAACCTGTTTGACATGCACACCATGTTTGCTCGTTTGGTTGGAGAGAACCCTAAAGCGCTCGTGTTCCCAAGAGCCGATCAAACCATGATTCCTTTCACGGTAGATGAAGCATTAGAGCAAGCGATGACTGAACATCCCGTGATAAAGCTGTCCAAAGTCGATGTTGATTCAGCGAGATTTCAATATAAGCAATCACAAGGGGTGAATTACCCGACTTTCTCAGTAGAAGCAAAACAGACTTTCCGAGAAGACGCGGGGGGTGTTGAAGGTAAAAGTGATGAGCTGACCGTTATGCTTCGCATGCGATACAATCTCTATAACGGCGGCAGCGATAGCGCTCAGTCTGAAAACTTGGCTTATCAACTCAATCGTTCTAAAGATCTTAGGGAAAGCTCTGTACGTACTGTTGAAGAGGGGCTTCGATTAGCTTGGAGTGCGCTAGACTTAACACTACAGCAAAAAGAGTTCTTAGAAGATCATGTCGACTCAGCATCCGAAACCGTTATGGCTTATGAAAAACAATACCGTATCGGGAAACGTACTCTATTAGACGTACTCAACACCGAAAACGAGTTATTTGAAGCACGTAAAGGATATATAGATGCTAAATATGCTGAGCAATTTGCAAAGTACCGTGTCATGAATGCCACGGGTCAATTGCTAAATGCTCTGCGCGTTGACATCCCTGAAGAATGGAATCAAAGAGTGGAGTACTAACTTATGAAAGCCATACTATACCCTAGCCTAGCCATTTTAATGTCTGCTCAAGTACTCGCTTATGATGAACATTCTGAAAATGACGTGTACGACTATCAAGCGACGCCATTAGCCAATCAGGTTGACGATTTATTAGATGACGATCGCGACGGGGTAATTAACGCGAGAGATCTTTGTCCTGAAACACCACCAGCCGCAGAAATCGACAATGATGGTTGTGGAACGTTTGTTAAATCCACAGAAAGAATGCAAATACGTGTTCTATTCGCGAACGATTCAGATGTCGTCAACCCTGTATTTCGTCGCCAGATTCGTGAAATGTCGGCATTTTTGGAAAACTATCCGTCAACATCTATTGAATTACAGGGATACGCCAGTAAAACAGGTAACCGTGAGCACAACCTAAATTTGTCAAAACGTCGTGCTAACAACGTAAGAGATATGCTCATCAGCTACGGGACCTCGCACACACGTATCAAGATCGTCGGGTTCGGAGACAGCAACCTAGACAATAAAGGCGAAGATGAAGTGAGCCATGCTTTGAACCGTAAGGTTGTTGCATCAGTCGTAGGCTTCAAAGGTCGTGTGAAAGAAGAGTGGACCATTTTTACTACCATACCAAAAGGTAAAAAGTAGAAACTGATTAAATTCATCACTCAATGTTAAGGAGGCGCTCGCCTCCTTTTTCTTTTTCCATCTTATGAATATTCTAGCTCTGTACCTGAGTTGGTACCCTAACGTTAGTCTATCGCCCATACCGTGGGACAAGATGGATTGAAAAGTATGAATTAGTCAGGGATTTCTCTTGTGTCACCCCACATAAATGATACCCTTAGTCGAATTTTCTCAAGAGATAGTAAGTTATGTCTAAATTAACGTCTGATGTTCAAGCTAACCTAGACCTTTTCATCGCTGAAAGTCACGAAACCAAGCTGGTTTGGGGTCTGAAAAACGAAGATGGCTGGCTAGCATGTGATTCTACTGAGTTTGAAAACAGCGAAGTGATGCCATTCTGGTCAAGTAAAGAAGACGCAGAACTGCACAACGTAGAAGAGTGGGCAGATTTCGAAGTACTGCATATTCCACTGGATATCTTTGTAGAAGATTGGCTTATCACTCTAGATGAAGACGGCGTACTTATCGGTACTAACTGGAATGCTCAGTTAGAAGGCAAAGAAGTTGAGCCAGCAACACTTGCTAAGATGTATCTGTAATCATCTAAATTAGGCTTAAAGCCAATACAGTTTATAAATAAGCCCCAAATGCATCGCGCATCTGGGGCTTTTTCGTAAGCCATTCCATAAAAATGATTGTCAGACCACAAATTGACATTTGGGAGTTATCACTTCGTTTCATATTAGTTATTATATCTTACTAATAAATAAAGAATTAGTATCTATATTATGCGCTTGCGAACTTTGGCTTTGTCTCTTATTACGGCAATTCTCCCCACCTCACCTCTTCATGCTCAAGAGGCTGATTGGTACGATTTACATCTACAATATATTAAAGAAGATAAAGAGAAGGCTTTAGAATCACTGCAGATCCGCTACACAGCTCAGCAGAGTAACGCGGAAAAATTATTCATTAGTGGTCTCATTTACAACCTGATGTCGGATAGTCATCAGCCGTATTTCGGGTCTTCTTTCGACAACTCGGAGTTTTCTAATTTAGAAAACCGGTACATCGCCGCACTTACTGATCACCGAGCTGGTCGCTATGATCAAGCGATAGACAAGCTTGAATCGTTGTTTTCAACCCTTAAAAACAGTGGCGATACTGAGGGGCATGCGCTTATCGAGTACCAACTCTGCATAACGCTCAACAACCAAGGCGAATATCACCAGTCCAATTACTACTGCTCATCTTTAAAAAATCATGTTGAACGAAACGAAGTCGTAACACCCACTTACCTCGCCTATCGAGTCATTGCAAATAACTATGATTTTAGGGGGGACTACACCAAAGCCTTAAACTTTTATCAAAAGGTTCTCGAAGAGGCCCCAGAAAGTTATGACCTCACTGGTATTTATAATGATGTTGGACTACTTCTTGTCGGTTTAGCTCAATTTGCAAAGGCTGAAGAGTACCTACTGCTCTCGCTAGATCAGAGACTAAAGACACACGACACACGTTATCAAGCTCAAAGTCATCATAGTCTAGCTTATCTTTATAAAAGCCGTTTGGATTATTCAAGCGCACTCAATCATTACCAGCAAAGCTTACGCTTACTTGAAGATTCACCGCATGCATATGGTTTAACTCTCACCCACATTGGTTTAGGCGACACTTATATGCTTTTAGAGCAATATGAATTAGCTCACTCGCATTTACGTCAAGCGCTCGAGTTAGCAAAGGCACAGAACAGTGACAGTTTGATAGCTTCTATCCATTTAAACCTTAGTGAAACATTTCAGCAACAAGGTTACATCGATAAAGCACTATCCCATATCGCAATGAGTAAAGATCACTTATCTGTCGAACAGTATGAAGCGAGTTATTTACAACTTTCTGAGCTGTACCAAGTTCGCGGAAATTACAAAGAAGCTTTAAAAAATTACCAAAACTACTCAGATGCCATACTCACTCGCCTTAACAAAGATAATATCAGGGCAATGGAGGCCTTAGAGCTCGTAAAAACTCAATATGAACATGATATAGAAATGAGTCAGATAAACTACGATGCCAACCTCAAACGATTACAAATTGAAAAGCTAGAGCACCAAAGTCAGATTTACAATCTAGTTATTACGCTATTATTACTGACACTGGGTGCCAGTATCTACTTAGCAAGACGCAATCAAACCCGAGCAGAACAAGACAATTTAACTGGGGTGATTAATCGAGGCGCAGCCATAGCTAAAATTCGGGCAATGCCTACAGAGAAAAGACCGGATCATAAATATGTACTGGCACTTATCGACCTTGATAACTTTAAATCAATCAACGATGAATATGGCCACCCTACAGGTGATCAAGTTTTAAAGCGAGTTTGCGAAGTAATCTCATCAAAACTAGATGACAAAGACTTTATAGGTCGGCTTGGAGGGGAAGAGTTTGTGATTTTACTGCGCGAAGTGGATGAAATTGATGTCCCATTTAAAGTGCGCAGTATTCATAAAGCCATCTCTGACAACCCAATTTCGAGCGAAACAGGAGAAGTATTGAAAGTGACGGCAAGCATGTCGTTTATCGCAACTTCTCGGGCTTTGTATGACTTTGACGAGCTGTATTCGATTCTTGATCAAGCCCTATTCCAAGTTAAAAGAACAGGGCGTAATGCGATCATCGATGCTTACAATGAGCCTATTGACTTACCGCAGACTGCTTCTGAACCAAAGAATGCATAACGTCCTTCTGCTGGCTGAGATATTCATCAAGGCCAGCTTTACGCAAATCACAGGAAGGACAATCGCCACAACCGTCACCGATCACTCCGTTGTAACAAGTCAGCGTTTTTTCTCGGACTAAGTCGAGCGCATTGTTTTGATCGGCTAAAGCCCAAGTTTCGGCCTTATTCAGCCACATTAGCGGTGTATGAATTTTTAAAGGCTTATCCATTCCTTGAACTAACGCATTGTTCATGGCTTTAACAAATTCATCACGGCAGTCTGGGTATCCTGAAAAATCCGTTTCACACACACCCGTAATGATGCTGTCGGCACCGATTTGATATGCGTAAATACCCGCTAAGGTTAAAAAGAGAATATTACGACCCGGTACGAATGAATTTGGTAAGCCATTGTCTTGTAGTTCGTGAGACACAGGGATGTCATCACGAGTTAAAGAGCTGATTGCCAGTTCATTAAGGAGCCCCACATCCATCACTTTATGTGCAGCGATGCCTAACTCTTTCGCTAAAGATTCAGCGACTTCAATCTCGAGTTTATGACGCTGGCCATAGTCAAAAGTAATTGCATGAACTTCATCATATTGAGTCATCGCTTCTACTAAGCAAGTTGTAGAGTCCTGACCACCACTAAAAACAACAACGGCTTTTTTCATCATGAATTCCTTGTTATGCAATGCTGAGGTATTTGTGAGTTTGTATCGACAAACGCCAGTTTCTCTGGATACAAGTGTCGATGCACAACTGAGTTGCACGAGGTTTTTGACTGATTGGCTGCAAAGCTACAGGCGTGGAATCAGGAACACCCGCTCGAGTGATCAAGTAGTCCAGTTGGTCGATGTCTTTCTGTGTACCGACAGGGTGCTTAATTTCGTCCGCTCGTAACAAAGCAGAGTCTAAGATATCTAGCTTACCCTTCATCGCGTACTTCGGCGACACCGTTACCCACGTATCCTCTGTTGCGATAACAGGATACGTACCGCTGGTTTCAATTTGACACTTACAACCTATGGCTTCAAATGCTTCAGTAAGAGGGATCAAATCATAGATACAAGGCTCACCGCCTGTGATAACCACGTGTTTCGCGGTATAACCTTGACGAAGGTATTCATCCACCACACCTTGAGCACTCGATAGACACCAAGTCGGTGAATCGGCCTTCTTCAGCATGATCGTTTTCATATCCACTTCATCTTGTGGCGTCGCATCCCATGTTTGCTTAGTATCACACCAAGCACACCCCACAGGACATTCTTGTAGACGTACAAACACAGAGGGCACTCCAGTAAAAATACCTTCGCCCTGAATCGTTTCGAACATCTCGTTAACCTTGTACAACTTCACTCTCACTTGCACAGAAATAAATAGAGGGAGGAAAATAAAGGACTGACGCCCTAAGGTCAATTTAAACTCAGAAAAACTTCGCCAAATTGGTGAGATTTTATGTCCATTGAACCGCTTTAGCGAGTAAAGACACAATATGTTTAGGGCGATAAACAAAAAAGCACCCAAAGTGGGTGCTCAATTATTTGATGACGATTGTGCGCTTATCAACGACGCTGGCGATAACCGTTCATCATCAGATAGAACAATACCATCAAAATTGGATATCGCACTGAAGATAAAATCAAAGAGTGTAGTGAATCGTTTGACACCCACTGGTGTGCTGCCGTGAAGCCCATGTTCGCAAGTAACAACACTGCGCAAATTAACCAAGGTTTGGCTTTGTTCGGATCAATCTGAATATGCTTGACTCCACCAACAACAGAAATGGCTGTCACCAAGATCGCCACCCATAAGGTGAACTGCGGCGTCGGCCAGTATACCGTCAATAACATCGACACAAACGCCAACATCATCCATACCCCGCGACTCTGGATTAGCTTGTCGCTATTCACATCGGGTTTGCTATCTAGTCGTGAAATGTGCCAAACAATCAATCCACCGAGGAAAGCACCACAAATCATATCAACAAAGAAAGCGCTGCCAGTGATGAACTGACTTAGAATTAGAAAGACTAAACAGACCAAGAACCCACCTGTGCTGCCTGAAGGTAAACGATCTTTCACTAATCCAAAGACGACACACCAAAGTGCAATGGCTAGGTTTGGAAAACTATAAGCCGTGGTATAGGTGACAAAAAGTGGCGGTAAAAAAGCACTCGGGTTGGCAAACTTAAACCCTTGTTGGGCGACTAATGTCAGTAAGCTGGTAATACAGATAGCAAAAAACACGCGGATCGTTAAGGCTGTCCCGACACTGAATGCCAATAATGGCAGTACCAATAACAGTAGCCAAGGTTGGACTAAGCCATTCCCGATAACCACCACACCATGCGCCAATTTTTTAATCCATTGTGGTGCTTGCTCTAGCCAAAAGTTGAGCCCGTGAAGCCAACCTAGCTCCACTTGATTTAGCTCTGGAGCAGATCCAATCAGCTCATCAACATAATGAACAGGCTGATTGGTCGACGATTCAAACATACCGACAACACTTGGCCATGCTTCTGGATATCGGTACTGATCTGCCATAATGCTATCGACATTATTCGCATAAACGTATGCGACCTCGATTCCAACATGCGGAGCAAACCAACTCGGTAACGTTGTGCCTCGCCAAGGAGTTACATCATTAAAACTAATGATACCCGGCTCTTTATCACGACCGACCGCAATACAGTCGTAATACACAGATTGACTAACCACAGCCAACTCTTCACCGATATCAACGATTAAGCCCGTTTCTTCCCACGTTTCTCGCTGAGCAGCTTCTTGAGGAGTCTCTCCTTCAGCTATCAAACCCCCAGGCAATGAGAGTTTGTCAGTGAGCAACTCTTGTGTCATCACCAAGCGTCCATCTGCATTGATGACACATACCGCACCTTTAAGGTCAGCGGGTAAGGAATCAGCGTACGAAAGCGCTGAAAATAGCGTTACAAAAAAACAAACAACAATTAAGCGAAACTTATCAAACACAAAAGCGGTCCATCAAACTAGTAGTTGGGAAAAATGGGGGTACATAATGTCAGTTTCTCCCCTATTTTTCGACATAAAATAAGTCTCTAAAGTGTGCGGAACGCCCCGTTTAAACAATAAAGCCTCTCAAAGGAGGCTTTTTATACAAAAAACTGCATTGAATCTAGGTAGGTAAGGGAACTCCTTACTGCAAATTACATAGATTCTTTCTCATTGTCCTTACAGTTTTGTCCAAGCGTTGCTCCAATGAGAACCCACACCCGGCTCATACACTGAAGGGGCTTGCGCGCACCACAATCCATTTGGCCATGCACGGCACTCATACACAGCACCATGATTACTTACCTTATCACCAGACGTGTAAGCTTTACCGGCTTCATATGCTGGCGCAGAACCAGGTTGTGTTGGTTCTGTAGGCTTGGTTGGTTCAGTTGGTTTCGTTGGCTCAGTAGGTTGAGTCGGCTCCGTCGGTTTTGTTGGCTCAGTTGGCGTTGTATTGCCCGAACAGCCGCCTTGTACTTCCTGCCAAACGCCCCATGGGCCTGAGTCAGCTGGGTTTGCACCTTGGTTCCACCAGCCGGCTTTCCAAGTTTTGTTTTGCCAAGTTACCTGCTCACCTTCTTGATACACTTTACCCGCTTCCCATTGCGCAGCACAGCTACCTGTTGGCGGTGTTGTGGCACTCTTTGCCGTCGCTTTAACAACGGCGGTGTAGACTTCGTTGTTCTTATCAATTTCAAAACTCAATGCAGCTTGTGCGACACCTTGTGCTACCGCGCCAAATTCAACATTGACCTGACATTGGCGGCCTTTCGTTAACGTTGTCTTACTACAGGTATCTAAGCCTAGAACCGGAGTGGTCGCCACGCCAGAACCTTTCACGGATAAACGCTCAACCGTAAACGGTGTATCACCTTGGTTACGCACAACAAAGGTATGCGATTTCGTTTCACCGACATTAAACTCAGCGATCGTTTGATCAGGGTTGAAACCGACATTGACAGCATTGACTGGAGCAGAGCCTCCCGTAACACCATCGATAAAGCTTCTAAACGCAGCAACATCAGCGTACACACCGTACATCCCCGGACGAGCACAGCCTACACCCCAACTTACCACGCCAAGCTGCGTTGCCACACCACCACGGTTAACCACGATAGGACCGCCACTGTCACCTTGACATGCGTTCTTACCCCCTTGTGGGAAGCCAGTACAGAACGAAGTGCCATCTACAGTGTTGTAGTTTCCACCCGCTTGTCGACACGTTGCATCGCTTACCAGTGGCACATCAACTGAACGAAGCTGACGTGCTGCCACGCCACCTTCAGATGTCAGACCAAGACCCGCAACCGTTAAAATATCACCCGCAGAAGCGTATTGATCGATACTTCCTGCAGCGATATTAACCACTTCAACACCAGTAGGCACTGAAGCCAGTTTTAAAACTGCAATATCATTCACAATAGTGCGACGGCTGTAAGCTGGATGAATCGTAATATCGCTTACATTGACACGCACCCCATCACGACCACCATAAGTGTGCGCGCCAATTTTTACAGCTAAGCCAGATGCTGATTGATTTTCAACACAGTGTGCCGCCGTTAGGACATAGCCGTTACCGATATACGTACCACCACAGAATGGAGTATTGCTGTATCGACTCACTAGCTGAGTGAAAAATTTCCAATTTGCAGGGTTAGCAAGTTCTCCACCAACAATACGTGGCTGGAACTCTGTTTGTGTATGCTGTGACAAATCTGCGGCCATACCTAGGCTTGAGTGAATCAATGCACCGAGTACTGTCGCTTTTAGAATAGTTTTCAAGGTTATTTCCTCTTTGTATTTTCCCTTTTCAAGAGGGTTAGACGCGTTATTGCGTCGATTCATAGCTTAGAAAACCTAAACCAAAGCGGTGATTAGATTTTGAGTAAAATAACAATGATGCGAGAGAACACCAATTAAGCGGGTAACATTTTCTTACACTCTCTAATATTTAAGGAGTAAGATCACAATTAACAATTAAAACCACACCATCAATAGAGTATTAAATAATTGAATATTAAATAATTATTACACTCCAACCTGAACTAGCCTCACTTTATAAATCCATTTGGTAAACACTAGAAACCTGCTATTTTTTACATAGAAGATGATCAAGTCATCGGCCAATTGCAGCTGCTAAGATCACAAAAGCCCCCTGAATCAGGAGGCTTTATCTTCAGTCTTTCCAGTTACAGTAAACGAGAAAGAATCAATCCTATGTAGGATCGAAAAAGCTGACTTATAGCTTAGTCCAAGCATCAACCCAGTGTGAACCCACACCTGGTTCGTAAACACTTGGTGCTTGAGCACACCAAAGACCATTTGGCCATGCACGACACTGGTATACGTCACCGTTGTTGCTAACTTTATCGCCAGAGCTGTATGCTTTGCCTGATTCATACGGAGCAGCACCTGATGGATCTGTAGGCTGTGTAGGCTCTGTTGGCTTAGTTGGTTCTGTAGGTTTTGTTGGCTCAGTCGGCTTCGTTGGTTCCGTTGGCGTTGTATTACCAGTACAGCCACTGTCGACAGGCTGCCACACACCCCATGGACCTGAATCTGCAGGGTTAGCGCCTTGGTTCCACCAACCCGCTTTCCAAGTTTGATTATTCCAAGTTACCAATTCACCAGCCTGATATACTTTACCCGCTTGCCATTCAGATGCACACGAACCTGCCGGTGGTGTCGTTGAGCTTTTCGCTGTCGCTTTTACAACCGAGTTATAAACGGTGTTGTTCTTGTCAATTTCGAAACTCAGCGTTGCTTGAGCAGTGCCTGTTGCACGAGCCCCGAACTCAACGTCTACTTTACATGAAGCGCCACGTGTCAGTGTTGCTTGAGAACACGTATCAACACCTAATACTGGCGTTGTTGCGACACCTGAACCCTTCACATTCAAACGCTCAACAGTAAATGCTGTATCGCCTTTATTGCTGATCGTGAACGTATGTGCTTTAGTTTCACCTACGTTGAATGCAGAGACCGTTTGCGTTGGTGTGTAACCAACATTGACCACATCCACTGGCGCACCGCCAACAACACTGTCGACAAAGCTGCGCAGCGCCGCAATGTCACTGTACACGCCGTACTTACCTGGACGAGCACAACCAATACCCCAGCTCACAACACCTAGCTGAGTCACAACACCGCCTTGATTTACAACGATAGGGCCGCCGCTATCACCTTGACAAGAGTCTTTACCACCTTGTGGGTAGCCAGCACAGAACGCCGCTTCACCCACTGTTGCGTAGTTACCACCCGCTTGACGACATGTCGCGTCACTCACTAGAGGTACATCAACTTCTTGAAGTACCAATGGAGAAATACCGCCCTCTTGAGTACGACCCAGTCCACCCACAGTTAACATGTCGCCATTTGATACGTATTGACCTAGGCTACCTGCTGCAATCTCTACCGCTTCAACATTGGTAGGCACAGAGGATAGCTTCAGTACAGCGATATCGTTAAGGAGATTACGACGACTGTATGAAGGGTGAATAAAGATTTCACTCACGTTAGCGCGAACGCCATCAGCAGCACCATAACGGTATCCACCAATTTTCACTGCGATTTGAGAAGGAGTATCTCGGTCAACACAGTGCGCCGCCGTTAGAACATAACCGTTACCAATGTAGCTTGCACCACAGTAAGAACGGTTGCCATAACGACTAACAATTTGAGTGTAAAATTTCCAATCGCTTGCGACGGCGTTTGTTCCGCCAACGATTCTAGGTTGTACTTGTGGTTCTGCGTGTTGTGACAAATCTGCAGCCACACCTAGGCTTGAGTGAATCAAAGCGCCTAGTAAAGTGACCTTAAAAATGGTTTTCAATTTTTTATCCTCTTTATATTTATCTGGCGCGGCAATCGCGCCAATTTATAAAGAAGCAGAACATGAAGAAAAGCCCAAGTAGTTCTGTGCGTGAAATATATACGATGCGATAGAGGATGAATTCCTAGGCTTACATTTGCTTACAGTTCCATATATTGATGACAAGAGTCACACTTGGACAACATTATCGAAACAAAGTTCAATTAGACAAGTTATTGACTATAAAGTAGTTTACATGAATTAATTTGAAGCAAGATCACTTAGATAATGACTTTCTAAGCCAGTGTATGTGATGAGAAAAGCCCTGTTTCTCATACAGAGAAATCGCCTGCTGGTTAAAGTTCCAAACTTCAACGAAAACCTGCTGAACCCCGTAGTCGTCGAAGGTTTCGATAACACGTTCAATGAGTTGGCTCGCGACGCCAGATTGGCGATGTTCAATTTCTACATAAAGCTCATCGACACTCCCCATTGCAACCGGCTTACTGACCGTTGAGACTAAGTCGCAAAAGTGTCCAGTTGCAAAACCAATAACTTTCTCTTCACATTCAGCAACATAAACTAAGCAGTCAGGGGCATCGAGATACCGTGCGATGCTTTTTTCTTGTTCAATTTCTTGTGCTGTTTTGAAGTCATTGGGACAGGCTTGATGATGTTCGTCATGAAGCAGATACATCAATCTATTAAGTTGTTCTAAGTGGTGAGGCTGTGCAGCGCGAATACGGTAATCAATCATAACGAACCAAGCAGTTGAAACAGTTGAAACGGGAGTAATGAATTTTATTTTGTGGCGGCTAGTGTGAGAATAAAACCTTAAAATATCAAGGGTAAGATGTCTCGAATGGTTTCCATAACGGTCTATCCCTCCTTAAATCCTTAAACTGAAGTCAACTATGTCTTGCCCAGCATCTGGGGAACGAACACATCACCGCGCATCAGCACACGCGCACTTCGCTGCATAGAGACATTTTTTACCTCCCAAGAGGCTCGTTGACCGTTTATCCTATGACAGATAACCTCCGCACTGACCGAAAGGGTTCCTGACGGATGCCCGAACGTCACAACACCTCCTGTCAGTTTACCGCAAACATTCGCCACCACAGTTTCAGGAATATTGGCAGCAGATGCAATCGCCACGGCGGCTGTACCCATCATGGCATGGTGAAGCTTTCCCATAGAGAGGGCGCGAACGACGCAGTCAATGTCATTAGCGTTTATCGCACTGCCACCTGATGCGATATAAGACTGGGGCTGAGCAACAAATGCGACTTTCGGAGTGTGCTCACGTTGCGAAGCATGCGCTAAGTCTGGTGTCAGCCCCATCGCAACGCTCGCATGCTGCCTGATGTTCTCCAATGTATCGAGTAACTCAGGTTGGCTATTGATCGTGTCTTGGCTTTCAACCCCAGTCAGACCAAGCGTTTTCGCCTCCAAAAAGACAATCGGTATTCCTGCATTCATCATGGTGACGTTCACGTCACCCACATTGGCAACGTTGAGTACTTCCATTGTCTTCCCTGTCGGAAATAAGCGGGTGTCCCGACCCGCAGGGTCGACAAAATCCACCTTGATCGGCGCTGAGGGAAACGTAACGCCGTTCAAGCGGAAATTCCCTTGTTCGACGACTCTTCCATCTTCAACCGGCACATGTGCTATCAAAGTTTTTTGAATATTACTCTGCCAAATCCGCACTGAAACCGTCCCCTTGTCTGGAACTTTGTGCGCGGGAATAAAGCCTGAGTAGAGTGCGAACGCTCCGACGGCGGCGGTTAAATTGCCACAATTCCCACTCCAATCAAGCGCTCCACTTTCAATCGAGACTTGACCAAAACAATAATCAACATCGTGATCTGTTTGACAACTCGGCGACACCAATACTACTTTACTGGTGCTTGATGTTGCCCCTCCCATGCCATCTATCTGTTTTTGGTATGGGTCAGGGCTGCCTATCACACGTTGTAATAACTGATCACGGTATGGTCCCGGCTTCTGCGCCTGTTGAGGCAAGTCCTGCACACGCAAAAAAACCCCTTTGCTAGTGCCTCCTCGCATAAATGTTGCAGGGATCGCTTGGTTTGAACTGCAAGTTAACAATGTCACATAACGTTGAGACGTGCCCCTTCCTCTAGGTTGTTTTTTCATGCTTGTCTTCTCATAGCTGTGTTTTCACGGCTGTGCCTTCATAGCGGCGTTTTCATGGCTGTCTGCTCAAAATTGATCTTCTCAAGACTGTACTTTTTAAGCTTGCGTCAGGCTTGGGGTTGGTTTTGGAGAAATTGCTGGGCAAAACGTTGTAATACACCCCCAGCTTGATAGACCGAAAGCTCATCTTGGGTTTCCAAACGACAAATCACTGCAACACTTTGCTTCACACCCGATTTGTTCTCAAACATAAGCGTTAAGCGACCATCTGGCAGTACTTCTCCTACGACAGAGAACTGCTCTGTTCCAGTGAAATTAAAATCGTGGCGACAGGCTCCCGCTGTAAATTCAAGCGGTAACACCCCCATCCCGACTAAGTTGGTCCGGTGAATTCTCTCAAAGCTTTCCGCTAATACCACTTGCACCCCTGCCAGCTTGACCCCTTTCGCAGCCCAATCTCGGGAAGAACCTTGTCCGTAGTTTTTTCCCGCGATCACAATCAAAGGTTGCTGCCGAGACATATACACTTCAATGGCTTCCCATATCCGCATTAATTGATTATCTGGTTGTACACGTGTCCATGAGCCAGTTTGTGGAACCATTTCATTGACTAACTTCGGGTTGGCTAAAGTCGCGCGTTGCGCAGTATGGTGATCACCACGGTGCGTGGCATAAGAGTTAAAGTCTTCAATCGCCAGCCCCATACTGGCTAGATACTCGCCCGCTGCGCTATCAGGTAGGATTGCATTGGAAGGCGAAAGATGATCAGTTGTGACGTTGTCACCCAAAATCACCAATGGACGTAAGTTCTCTAAGCGCTTTGCTTTCAAAAAGTGCCTGTCCCAATAAGGAGGTCGACGGATATAGGTACTTTGTTCATGCCAACGGTATCTGGACTCAACTTGGCGAGTATGATCGTCGTCTGAAAACATCTCAGTATAGATGGTTTGATAGAGCTCAGGCTTCACAAACTGAGCGACTATCGAATCGATCTCTTGCTCTGATGGCCACAAATCAGACAAACGAATCGGTAGCCCTTGTGAATCATACCCTAGGGGGGCATTTTCAATATCCGTATGTATGTTTCCAGCAATCGCATACGCCACCACCAATGGCGGGGAAGCTAGAAAAGCTTGTTTGGCGTACGGGTGAATCCGACCATCGAAATTACGATTGCCAGAAAGCACGGCAGTTACATAGAGATCGCGCTCAATGATCTCCTTTTCAATCTTAGGATCTAACGCCCCACTCATCCCGTTACAGGTTGTGCAGGCATAGCCCACAACCCCGAAGCCTTGCTTCTCTAACTCTGGCAACAGTTGCGCTTGCTCTAGATAGAGGCTCACCACTTTTGAGCCCGGCGCAAATGACGTTTTAACCCAAGGCTTGCGCATTAAGCCGAGTTGATTGGCTTTTTTCGCCACCAATGCGGCAGCAACCACACTGCGCGGATTACTTGTGTTGGTACAAGAGGTGATCGCTGCAATGATAATCGCCCCCTCACGGAGCTCCTCGCCCGTAGCCCCCTCGTAAGCGTTTTGGCGTTGTTCTTGCCTATTTGTCAAAGCAACAGAACTCAAGGGATCCGTTACCAAGGCATGAGATAACATGTCATGAGATAAAAAGGGATGAGTCGACAACTGATGTGTGGCAATTCGACGATGTGGGTTCGATGGCCCTGCCAAGTTTCTCGTCACAGTACTCAAGTCAAATTGTAAGGTACGATCGTATTGAACCTGTGATAGCTGGTCAGCCCATAATCCTTGTGCTTTGGCATAACATTCCACGAGTCCTACATGGTGCTCTTCTCGTCCTGTTTGTCGTAAATACGCCAAGGTTTGCTCGTCAATGTAAAACATCGCCGCGCTTGCTCCATATTCAGGAGTCATATTCGAAATCGTTGCCCTATCTCCGACGGTCAGTGTGTGAATGCCCTCGCCAAAAAATTCTAAATAGCTCGCCACTACACTTTCATCGCGGAGAAACTCCGTCAGAGCCAGCACAATATCGGTCGCTGTGATACCAGCTTGACGCTGCCCTACCAATTCAACCCCGATAATATCAGGCAAGCGCATCATACTTGGTTGCCCTAACATTACGGTTTCAGCTTCAAGCCCGCCCACACCAATAGCCAACACACCTAACGCATCAACATGCGGAGTATGACTGTCAGTACCAATACAGGTATCAGGAAACACAACGCCTTGTTCTACGCGCACAACCGTGGCCATTTTTTCCAAGTTGATTTGATGCATAATCCCGTTACCAGCCGGAATGACACGCACGTTATCAAATGCGTCTTTGCACCAATCAATAAAATCAAACCTGTCTTTATTTCGCCGAAGTTCCACATCACGATTTTTTTCGAAAGCGCCTGCGTCAAATCCTGCATATTCCACCGATAACGAATGATCCACAATCAACTGTGTTTCGACCAATGGGTTAACTTGCGTCGGATCTCCTCCCTGCTCAGCGATGGCATCTCTTAATCCAGCTAAATCAACAAACGCGGTTTGACCTAGGATATCGTGACAAACTACCCGACAGGGGTACCACGGAAAGTCTTGAGTACGCTGTCTTTCTATCAGTTGCGTTAAATACTGTTTTGCTTGTTGTGCAGAACAACGTCTTAGGATCTGTTCTGCCCAGATGCGCATCGTGTAAGGCATTAATTGAAAGCTTTCTGGCTTTATCGCTTCAATTGCAGCATTAATGTCATAATAATCATGATCCGTTCCTAACAAATGCTTGCGAAAACGAGACGGAAAAAAATGCACTTGGGTAGCCATGGTTTCGTCCTTATACTATCGCATTCCAATCGGCAACCAATCTTGGTGTTCCGGGCCTATGTAGTCGGCACACGGTCGTATGATCCGGTTGTGTTTCCGCTGCTCAAACACATGTGCGGCCCAGCCTGTCAGACGACTCATGACAAAAATCGGTGTGAATAACTTGGTAGGGATATCCAAAAAGTGATAGGCGGAGGCATGGAAAAAGTCCGCATTACAAAACAGCCCTTTCTCTCGCTTCATGACGGCTTCTACCCGTTCAGAAACGGCGAACAGATGCTTGTCACCAACAAATTCGGATAGGACTTTAGACCATTGCTTTATCAATGCATTTCTTGGGTCTGATTCGCGATACACAGCATGACCGAATCCCATAATTTTCTCTTTGTTGGCTAACATCGCCAAAATTGCTGTTTCTGCCTCATCAGGAGAGCGCCAATGCTGAATCATCTCCATGGCTGCCTCATTGGCTCCGCCATGAAGTGGCCCTCTCAAAGTTCCAATCGATGCCGTAATGCAAGAATGTATGTCTGATAAGGTCGATGCGCACACTCTTCCAGCAAACGTCGATGCATTGAATTCGTGTTCCGCATAGAGGATCAGTGAACAATGCATGACTTGCTGCGCCAATTTGCATGGCTCACGATCAAGCAAGAGTTTCAGAAAATAGCCGCCAACCGAGTCCATCGATTGATCATGGGTATCAATACGCACACCATGATGACTGAAGCGATACCAATAACAGATAATGGCTGGGAAAAGCGCCAACATACGCTCTGTAGAGGCTAACTGCTGCGAGAAACTTTGCTCTCTTTCAAGATTACCAAGCACCGAACATCCGGTTCTCATGACGTCCATCGGATGCGCCGTCGCGGGAAGGGTTTCTAAAACTTGGATCAGTGCCGGTGGGAGCCCACGAAGAGTGATGAGATGCTGCTTATATTCGTCCAATTCAATTTGATTGGGCAGTCGACCTCGCAACAATAAATAAGCCACTTCTTCAAACTCAGCGTGATTAGCCAAGTCGGTAATGTCATAGCCTCGATACGTCAGCCCCGTCCCCGTTTTACCGACCGTGCATAAGGCGGTGCTGCCAGCACTTTGGCCACGTAACCCTTCTCCTGATAACTTTTGATTCAATGGCATACTTTGCTCCCTATGATGATTTTTACTACATCTCTCTTTTCCCACAGTTCCAACTCATCGTTTCACATCACCTCTATCACGATTTATTCTGATTTCGAGGATGACGGGTTTGAGTATGTTCAGTTGGAAGGATGGTGCTATTTGGGTTAGTGCTTTTCTGGAGAGTGAACAGCTGATCCAACTTGGCCTCGTAAGCGTGGTAATCCAAATACTGATAAAGCTGCTCTCGGGTTTGCATCTTATCTACCACCGCTTCTTGCGTACCCTTCGTTAAAATTTCGCGATACACGTTCTCAGCGGCTTGATTCATTGCCCGAAAGGCACTTAATGGGTAAAGAACCATACTGACGCCATGATCTCCTAGTGACTTAGTATCAAACAAAGGCGTTTGACCAAACTCAGTGATATTGGCAAGCATTGGAATGGAACGACCAAGTTCTTGATTTAATGCATCAGAAAAGGATTGGTAATGCTCCAATGTGTGCATGGCTTCAGGAAATATCATATCGGCACCCGCCTCAATACAAGCCACCGCTCGCTCGATAGCCCTAGGTAGCCCTTCAACCGCCAGTGCATCGGTACGCGCCATAATCACAAAATCATCGTCAATGCGTGCATCGACGGCCGCTTTGATTCGATCCACCATTTCTTGTTGGCTCACAATGGCTTTATTTGGTCGATGGCCGCAGCGTTTTTGAGCCACTTGGTCTTCAATATGCACAGCCGCAGCACCTGCGTTTTCCAATGCACGGAGACTACGAGCAATATTGAATGCCCCACCGAATCCCGTGTCCATATCAACGAGCATGGGCAAATCGCACGCATCTCTGATCCTTTTGACATCCGTCACGACATCATCAATGTTGGTGATCCCAAGATCAGGTAAACCATAAGAGGCGTTAGCAACCCCAGCGCCAGAGAGATACAAGGCTTGGTGACCGAGCTTTTTTGCCATCAAGGCGCAATACGCATTCACCGCCCCGACAATTTGCAGTGGCATTAACTCAGCCCCAGTTTTCTTTTTCTGGGCATCAACTAACTGTCTTAACTTATGACCTTGTGTTTGCTTCATCATTGACCTCTGTCGGTTCAGGTGTCGCCGCCCATTGAGCTTCAAGCAGCTGCCGACTGCCTGAGATATGGCGGCGCATTAATATTTCTGCTAACTCTTCATCGCCATGTCGAACCGCTTCAAAAATGGCAAAATGTTGTTTAAGTGCTTGGTTTGGCCGTGAGTCGCTACTGGGAGATTGGTAGCGATACATGCGTAGCTGGTGGTATAGCTCACCACACAACAGCTGAACTAACCGTTGATTACCACTGGCTTGAATCAAACGATAATGGAAGTCGAAATCATCTTGCTGATTGAAATACGACGCTCCTGACACCTGTTCGATATGCTGTTGATGGAGCGCTAGTAGAGATTCAATATCATTTAATTGCTCGTTAGTGATATTTCGAGCAGCTAATCTTGCCGCCATCCCTTCCAGTGCTTCTCTGACGGAATAAAGCTCGCGCAACGTTTCCAAATCTAACCGTATTACTCGCGCTCCAATACGAGGGCTTCTTTCGATCAGTCCTAAACCTTCTAAACGCAGTAGAGCTTCACGTAATGGGCCACGACTGACTTGAAATTGCTTCGCCAGCCCCGGCTCTGAGATTTTTCTCCCTTGCGGTAGCTCTCCGGAAACCACCAGCTCAATCAAATCGGCGGTGAGTGAATCCGATTTTGTTAGCTCGCGCGGAAAACTCTTTTGAACCGTGGCCGATAGCATCTCTAGATTCGGTTTCATCGAGATTCCCCTTCCTCTCTAATCCACAGAACTAATCCAAAAAACTAATTCACAAAATTGTCTACAAAACACTCTCTATAATTTCAAAATAGACAATAAAGTTGAAAACCAGCAAGGTGAGTGTCGACAATTACGACTAAACTAGAGTGATTATTCAGTTGTTCTAAGGGGGAATATTGCAGTAAAAGACCAATAACGAAGTAAAAACTTTTGATGCAATTTCAATCAGGTGGTGACTCTCTGACAAGCTTGCATTCGCTTTGCCAGAGAGTCTAACGATGAGAGTAGGTTTATTTGGGTAGGTTTGACGGCACGATGATGTGAGATAACGATAGTGAGCGTTTGTTACCACTACTTACGTCAATGCGTTGTACCTTTTGACAGGTTCGCCTACGACAGTGACGCGGTGCAATCGCCTTGGTTGATCGCTATAATCCGTCACCGCAAAATGTTGAGTACAAGCATTGTCCCAAATGGCCAATGAATTAGGTTGCCAAGAAAAACGAACCTGAAACTCTTCTTTTCTGGCGATCTTAAACAACTTATCCAACAGTGCTCTGCCTGCCTCGCTATCCATCCCATTCACCGAACGCGTAAACTGTTCATTGATATACAAACTGGGTTGCCCTGTCTCAGGATGTTTCGAAATCATTGGGTGAACAACAGGCGGAAACGCCTTTGACTTTTCTACCACACTGCTGCGACCTTGTTCGTCAATGCGATCGTAGCGACTGCCTGAAAAAGCATGTAAAGCATGTGTGGTCGTTAACTCCATTAGTGCGCGCTGTTCTTCGTTGGACAAAGAGCGAAAGACGGCTTCCATTGAAACCCATATCGTATCGCCCCCCTCTGGTGGGCAATGCTGTGCGTGAAGCAAGGAGCATCGCGAAGGAACGGCTTTCCAAGTCAAGTCGGTGTGCCAATAGCTAGTGCTCGGCGGGTTTCCACGTATGGTTTCAATAATCACAACCTGATCATGTTCAGGTAAATGAGGAAAAAACGGATGGACTGGCTCCAACTCGCCAAAACGACGCCCAAGAGCTAAATGTTGCGATGGCGTGAGGTTTTGATCGCGGAAAAATAAAACTTTATGTTTAAGATAAGCAGCGTACACAGCATCAAATTCTTGTTCACTGAGGCTCGCAAGCTCGATACCGTCAATCAATGCGCCGATGTGTTGACTAAGTGGGATGATCTTCAACGAATTTTCCTTCGTATTTTACATATAATTATAAGACCTGATTAATCAGAAAGTCTTTCACATCCAAGGGATTTAATTCAATTAACGCCTAAGTTAAACAACGAATGCTGTGACGTTCTTTTAAAGTCGGAGCGAAGGTACGTGAGACTGGCGTTTGGCTATCTGCGATCATCGTCATTAGCACTTCCACCGCTGCATGTGCCATGTCACAAAGTGGAAATTGCACCGATGATACAAGGGGGTAAAAGCTCTCACACTCATCGACGCTGTCATAACTGATGATAGACACATCGTCAGGCACTCGTATCCCTTGCTCATAGAAATACTGTAATGCACCACTCGTCATTGCCTCACTTGAGCTAAATATTGCGGTCAAATCCGGATGTTTTTCCATCAGGCTTTTGGCACCTTGATAACCACTGTTACGCCCATAGTCGCCACTGAATATCTGCGTTGATTGCAATGACAAAGCACTCTCTTCCAATGCCCATTGAAAACCGTTTAGACGTTGCTGACCACTGACTCTCTCTCGCGGTCCTGCGATGCAGCCTATTTTTTGATGCCCCTTATTAATCAAGTATTGTGTCGCTTGTCGCGCAGCAAGAGTATGATCATAGGTGATACATCGTTCTTCTAGCCCTTCGACAAAACGGTCTAGCAACACAAAGGGAGTGGGTTGTCGCGCCAGTTCCCGCAGCTCATCGTCGGACATATAACGGCTATGTAGCACGTAACCTTCACATCGAAGATCATGGAAACGCTGCACAGATTCGCGTTCCCCTTCTGCGGAATGATGCCCCTGAGCGGTAATCAAAAACTTATTGTGCTTGTCTAACTCGGTTTGAACTTGATGCATCATCTCCCCGAAAAAGCCCCCCGTGTAATACGTTACCAATAAACCCGTCATATTACTGGAAGCGGTCGCTAATGAACGTGCGATGGCGCTGGGACGGTAGTTAAGCTCGGCCATCGCCTGCTCCACTTTCCGCTTAGTATCGGGGCGAAATTTACCTTCTCCGTTGATGATGCGGGAGACGGTTGAACGATTGACGCCTGCCAGTTCTGCAACATCTTTGATCCTTGCCATCTGAATTACGATCCTCAAAGCTTATAAGTTGAAATCCACGTTTTACTCTAACGAAGATGAAAGCGAGCTGCCAGTATTCACCGCTGGTATTCAATCATAGGGGGAGCCAGCAAGGCAGCCGCTTTCAAATATTGCGAGTAAACCTATACACAAGTCGTGCTCGCTGAACTTAGTATCTCGAGTTTACTTGGGGGATATATTGAACTAGCCATGCAGGCTTTCATCATCGCGAAACTGCGGTAAATAAGATCGGTTAGACACTAAGATCTCATCTAATAATGCTTTTGCGGCGGCAATATCAGGTACTAATGGGTTGTTCACTAAGGCCATCAGACTCTTGTCATAACTTCCCGACACGGCAGCTTCCACCGCTAACTCTTCATAGGCTTTAACTTGATGAATTAAACCTCGAATTTCAGCAGGTAAGGCACCGACATTGAGAGGCTTCGCACCACTGCTATTAACAACTGCACTGCACTCAATCACCGCATCATCGGGCAGAGTATGAATTGCACCATTGTTCCTAACATTGACGACATGCACAGCATTGAGGTTATTGTATATCGCGTCCACCAAATTTAATGATGCATCCGAATAATACGCTCCACCTCGCTCTTCGAGTTGCGGCGGCTTATGGTCTAAATTCACATCTCGATACAGTTGGAACAACTCTTTTTCCGTCTGCATCACTTGCTCTGCTCGGGTGCCAACATCTTCAGCCGACTCCTGCTCCTCGGCAAACATCGCATTGGTCTGATAGAAATAACGATGATAAGGGCAAGGGATCACCTTGAGTGCTTTTAGAAACGCTGGTTCCCAAGGCTCTTCAAAGATGTTTTTCATGCTGAAATTGGCACCATCGCCAACTTTTTCTAACACCGTATCTGTGATGTTTTGACCTTGCAGCCAGACTTTATGGACCCAAACTAAATGATTCAAACCTGCAAAATCTAATTGAAGATCATGCGGTTCACAGTCCATCATTTCAGCCACCATCATGGTCATCGACACAGGAACATTACATAGCCCCATGGTTTTGACTTGAGTGTGGCGCAGCACAGCCTCCGTCACCAGACCTGCTGGGTTAGTGAAATTGAGCATCCATGCATCCGGTGATAGCTCTTCAATATCTTTACATATATCTAAAATCACAGGGATGGTTCGCAAGGCTTTGGCAAATCCACCCGGTCCCGTTGTTTCCTGTCCTATCACCCCATACTTGAGTGGAATACGCTCATCATTCGCACGCGCTTTTAACCCACCTACGCGAAATTGTGTCATCACAAAATCCGCGTCACGAATGGCACTGCGGCGGTCGAATGAAGCTTTTATCTCAATATCAGCGCCGACTTTCTCGACCATACGTCTCGTTAAAGCCGCGATGATATCGAGTTTTTCAGCGCCTTCTTCTATATCTACAAAATGGATTTCTCGTACTGGTACTCTGTCCAGCCGGTTTAAGACACCTTCAACCAACTCTGGGGTATAACTGCTACCACCACCAATAATGGCTAGCTTTAATGCTTTCTTTTGCATTGTGTTTCTCCAATTCTTGAGGATGCCCAGCCATTGCCGGGCAAATGATCTTAAGCAGTTACCCCTTCCCCAGAGGTCGGGGAAGCTTGTTGGTCACTCTGCTCAGCCTGTTGCTCTTCAGCAACAAGAGAGCGTTCAAAGATTTTAAAGAATGGGTAGTAGAGACAGAGATCCATCACAAACAAAAGAATCACTAACAGCACAGGTGCCAGCGTCCAGCCCGCTCCCCACGATGCACCGATGATCGCTGGTGTAGTCCAAGGCATGGTCGCAATTCCCATTCCAACAAAGCCACTATGTACCGCGAAGTAAGCGATGGTGGCGTTAATTATCGGGACGAAGACAAATGGGATGAATAAGGTTGGGTTCATCACAATTGGGCTTCCGAAAATCACTGGCTCGTTGATTTGGAAGAAGCCTGGAACCGCACTCATACGCCCTAAACTTTTTAAATGTGCAGAGCGGCTAAAGCACATCAGCGTAACTAGAGCCAACGTAGCTCCTGAGCCTCCGATAATGATATAGAAATCCCAAAATGGCTGGGTAAATATGTTTGGAACCTCTTCGCCAGCAACGAATGCCTCGATGTTAACCGTTAAATTCGTTAGGAAGATGGGACCTAACAACCCCACAACAATTGCCGCGCCGTGGATACCAGCAAACCACAGTAATTGACACAACAACAAAGCGCCGATGATTGCCGGCAGAGTATTTGAAGCACTGACCAAAGGTTTAAACGCTTCCATGATCGCTTGTGGAATCAACATATCATGTTGAGTTTGCAGCCATATACTGAGGGGATACAACAGAGCAAATACCATTACCACGGGCAGTAACACTTCAAATGATCGCTGTATCGCTGGTGGAACTTGAGCTGGCATACGAATGGTAATGTTGTATTTCTTCATCACACGATAAAGTTCGACTGCAAAGAACCCGCATATCACCGCAGTGAAGACCCCCGTTCCACCGAGATACTGCATTGAAAGCGCGCCTTCTTTAGCGGGAGCAGCAATCAAAAGAAACGACATTAACGCTAATGCCGCACTGGTGATGCCATCCATACCGTAAGATTTAGCTAAACTGTATGCCACGCCCATCGCAACAAACAAGCCCATCAATGCCATCGACATATAGTGTGGCATCATGATGGTATCAAAGTGTTGACTTGCAAATTCAATCCACGCACGACCAAAACTATTACTCGTATCTTGATCAAAAGGCGGGAAAGCAAAAATCAAAACGAAACTCCCGACGATAATAAATGGCATGGCGACAATAAAACCGTCGCGCATAGCACTGACATGCCTTTGTGAACCAACTTTAGCAGCGAGTGGTGATATATATTGTTCTACGACCCGCATCATTGCATCATATATTTTCATAATAAAGCCTATATTTAGGGTGCAAAAATCCATCTCGATTAATTAAATTAATGAGACCTTTAATTCAAACTAAAATAACAAGCCTAAAATTAACCACATTAAACCGACAGTGTAGATAGCCACTATCATTCCAGTGACTTACAATTAATAACAGCCCCCTAACTAACCATCGTTGTTCAATATAGTTAAATTATACAAACGAATAGAATGCCAATAAATTCAACATTAAATAAAGATATCAACCAAAGCCAGACCCAGACCCAGACCCAGACCCAGACCCAGACCCAAAACAACTTAATCTAAAGGTATTAATTCGCTCTGAAATCCGCTTAAGAAAACTGTAGCAAACAGAGAGAAAAGATAAAAGCGCAACCGGTTGCATTGATCGTGAACAACCTCTCACTTTTATAGATTAAAAATCAAACTAATTTATAATTCTTATTGGAAATTTTAATAGTGATAACATTGACATCATATGAAACTGAAATGTATTACCAATTTAAAACACTCAAGATTGATGACTTTTAATCAAAACGTAATGACTTTTAAAACGGACATCCATACAAGTTACATACCGAAAAGCTACAAGCTACAAACCGATACAACCCCGTTCAACCCGGACATCCATAAAAATACATGATAATACCTCGTGAACATAAACATTATCGTTAACGACATAAAACAGACACCCATATATAAGATAATTTAGATACTATCAGCCGAGGTATCGCTTTTGACTTTCTATGCGCTGGATTGATTTTCCGATGTAGATAATAAACATTACTGCGGATAGGTGCGTGATATTAAGGTTGAATAACCTTTTTTAGAAATTAAGATGCCTGAACTTTAAGTTCACTAGACTTTGCAGCGTCTCTTCGTTAACTACTTTAAGCTGCGGACAATAATCGGCGCGATTGGGTTAAGCCATGCGGGCGAGCATGCCCTACATTTTTATGAAATTGCCTTAATGGGACCTCCCTACCCACCGCGCCTTTAAAGCAACGACTAAACTGGTTAGTCAATTCAATCCACTGTTCGTTATTTAAGCCTAAACGCGTCAAAATTTCCGGTCTATCCTCCGAAATATGACAAGGCTTGTCATGTCGAGCAATACGACCGGTATTATCAACCAAAGACAAATAATCGGTCAGTTGAAACGGCAACCCTTTAGGTATCTTTTCTCGATCGTCGCCGACAAATGGGAGTAGCGACGAAGGCTGATAGCCACGTTGAGCACATTGAGCTCTCGTCTTAACACTTGTGAAGCCGGACGTCTCAGGTGTAGAGGCGACACCTGCACGAACTGGATTTAGGTCTACATAAGCCATGCAGGCAGCTAATGCTACGTTATCTAACAACGCTTGCGACTTGAAGCGCCCTTCCCAAAAACGCCCACTGCAACCATCTTCTTTATTTGCCTGCCGAGCTATTGGCTCATTTAACATTCTCATGAACCAACTGATATCGTACAAACGGTTTCTCCATCGCTCACAATATTCAGAGAGCGCTTGGATCTGACTTTCACTTAAAGCTTCTCGTTTTTCCTTATCCATGTACATGTGAGAGATAAGGTTCCCTTTGCTCACTTTGTGCCATCGGGAAATCACTTCTGTTTGCGACCAACCGTCCGCGCTTTCTTTATCAACATGCAACACCACATGCGTATGGTTTTTCATCACCGCATAAGCACATACATCAATCGAAAACACACTTGCTAAGAACAATAAACGCTTCTCGACCCACCCTCTACGGTGTTCGTAATTTTGTCCCGAGACTGGATCTTTTCCACACAAGTATGCGCGTCTGACACAGCGTGACACACAATGATAATACGGTGTATCTTCTAAACTGATTTGATTCTTTCTCGCTTGAGGCATTCGATTGACTCCCATTATATGAACTTACATGAACCATAGAATATGTATCCTTGATTACAATAGTCTGATTAACATTTATCGGGTATCTAAGTATGGTTTTGACTAATTTTTCATTTTTAATACGCTTATCGATTTATCTAAATACTTGCCTTTGAAATTTTCGACAACCTTAAATCCGAGTTTTTTTATAGTGAAACGGCTGCTAAATCTTACTCAACGACACATAGCTCAAGTTTAAATGGATTTCTATTTATTAAATATGACAATAACCGTTGTGCAACACGCCTCCTTCTAAAATCTTTATCTACATAGAGCCAGGATAAATAACAACCATCATGTCCAACAAAACCAATTATTCTTTTATTTTCACACACCTATATTTTTTAACTATAAAATAATTCCATCATATCATTATTATCGGATAACGGAACATGATCTACTGAGAACGTTTCTCCAGTAAAATCGTCAGATTTTTAACGATTATAAATTCGTTCAACCTCGAAAAAATCAGAACGACGATAATCACGGATTTTTAGCATTGGCTTCTCTCCACAAACAAAAGGATTAGAACAATCTGATCGAACTGTAAAATAACATTGATGACGAATTAACCTCATGACTTCGTCATCATCTTCAATGACTTTGGACGGTAAGGTCGCAACTCAGATGGCATAAGCAAACTCAACTACTATAAACACCAAGTTACACACTGTATAGAACCTTGAACTCAACGACTAAGAACAAGCAATAAACGGAGAGTTAAGGGACATCGGATATCTGTAATTTAAAGCAATGAAATAATTCTAAATCTTGTTCTAAACACGCTCATTCGAATGGGTGTCTAGTTAGGTTCTCCTTAGATCATCTCTGCTTTCGTAACATTTCGTCACGTGTGTATTGCTAGTTTTATATTTCTGGCTTTCTTAGATGGGTGTCTAATTTACAGGCTTGATTAAGTAAGTGGGTGTCCAATTTACATTTCAACCATAAAAAAACAGCGAGTGCGCTAACACTTGCTGTTTAGCTTTTCGTTCAATCGATTGTATTGCTAATAGAGCGTGTTATTCAGCTAGTAACTTCGGCCAGTTGTTATCCGCTTTTTGGATGTGACCTGAAATGTCTTTTTGCCAAGTCGCTTTAACTGACTGGTTATAGTTTAAGTACAACTTGCCATCGACAACATTCCAAGCTGTCGGGTCGACCTTAGCGGTATACCCTTCGCTCACCGCCCACGCGCAATAGCCGCCGTATTGAGGCGCGTATTTTGCTGGATTATCAATGAATAGTTGACGATTTTCAGCAGACGAAAAATGCCAATCTGCCCCATTCCACTCATAACTGTAATCGCTATCCCCTTTGACCGCAGCACTTTCGGTAAAATACGCTACTGGGTCATAACCTTTGATCGCGTTACCAAATAGGTCGTTATAAACAGGATCAAGTGCATGAGCCATATTGATAGAACCTAGCCAAGTGACCGCGACCATAATGAGTTTGATTGAAATTTTCATTGAGTTTCTCCGTGTTGATTAACTCAATAGATAGCGTGACACTGAAAAAAATTTCACGATCCCATAAATTTTAATAGCTTATCTAAGCCGCGAGTTCATTATCAAAGTATTTTTCTATATCTACCTTGTCGATTTGCTTTGCAGGTAGAAAGTGTTTGGCATACTCAAGGTAGACACCGCTGCGCAAAAACAACTGGAAGAGTTCCATATCAAAGTGCTCATCGAGTGCCATTTTGTACATGATATCAATCGCGACACTCAATGGTTTTGCCTTTTTATACGGTCGGTCTGACGCGGTTAGTGCTTCAAAAATGTCAGAAATCACTAAAATGCGTTCCGGAGTCGATAAATCATCGCCAGTGAGTTTTCTTGGATAACCCGTCCCTTTAAGGGTCTCATGGTGAGTAGAGGCATATCGCGGGACCCTACTCAGCTCTGCGGGGAATGGCAGGCTTTCTAAAATTTTGATCCCGCTAATAATATGCTCATTGATTTTGAACCTATCCTCAGCCGTTAACGTGCCCCGAGAAATAGACAGATTATAGATTTCGCCTAAGTTATATTGATGCTGCGGCACTTCCATTTTGATGCCGAGACTCGGGTCGAAAATCATCTCTCGGTCACGAGGGATTATGTGCTCAGTTTTGTCGGAAAGTAGCTTTTCTGTTATCGGTAAAGCCTGAGATTCACTCGGTCGATTCAGCTGTTCAACCGGTGACAGACCGAGCGTATCATCGAAATGTCGCTGCCATGTCTGCTCACTGATCGCATGGACGCGAGCAATAGAAACTTCATCCATAAACTCCCCCCCAATATTACAGCGGGCGATAAATTCAAAATCTTGATGCAGTTTCTCACGGGTTTCATTAAAGATTTGTTGTGAATGAGATTCAGACTGCGCTTCAGACATAACACGCTTCAAATGTGCAATTTCAGCATCACGAAGCAAGACTTCAAATCGAGTTCGAACTTCGTGGATACGATTGTAGTTCGCTTCAAGTTTGGTTCCCTTGTCCACAATGTGTTCTGGAGTGGTAATTTTGCCACAATCATGCAGCCATGCTGCAATTCGAAACTCGCGTCGTTCATTTTCATTGGCAAACTTAAAGTCTTTAAATTTACCATAATCACACTCTTCTACCGCTTTGGCCAACATCAAACCAATTTCGGGAACACGGTTACAATGTCCTGCAGTATAGGGTGATTTGTCATCAATGGCTTGTGCGATGAGCTTGATAAAAGCTTCCACAAAATCTTCTTGTTGCTTTTCATGGCGTTTAATCTCAGCGGCCATTTCAGATAAAGAATGAGAAAGCTGCCACACCTCTTTGATATGCGTTTTGACTTGTTTGACTTCATCAAACTGGCGACGCTTAATTTTTTGAGTCTCTTTTTGCAATAATTTGATGGGATTAACAATGGGAGAGCCAAATAACCAAGCTAATGGCAGCAAAATTACCAGGACGAGAACGCTGACACCGACGGTGGTATACAGCTTAAAGTACACCTCCCCCATCACATCACTTTCATCAATCACCACAGCGAAAAATTCACGCTTATCCGCTTCTCCCGCCGTCAAGGCGCGAACATAAACGTATTTATCCACACCGCTAAAGTTTTCTTTGACTATCCGCTGCTGCCATTGGGGCTGATGAGTGATCTCAAGCAGTTTTTTATAGGGTATTTGGTTATTCATGTGCTGCCCAAACCATTGAGCTGCTAACACATTACGATGCTCTTCTGTGACTTGATTGAGCGCTTGTTCAAAATATGGTTTTAGTCGTACACTTTGTTTTGAGAAAGTAATTTTAAACGGTATCTGAATTTCACTAGTCGCTTTATGCAGGTGAAGAGGTATCGAAAGGGCGTGTTTGATGGCTAACAATGCTTGCTCAGTATCGAAGAGGTAGTCGACCTGTCTTTTAGTCAATGCTTTCTTGGCATCATTGCTCGTTTCATACTCCACCCATTTAGCCTCTGGGTAATACTCTTTCAGTAATCTATCTAAACCGCGTCCTTTGACAATGCCGACTTTCGAATCATGAAGGTCAGCTCTATTAGCAAAACCGATAAATGCAGTCTCAGAATGAAACAGCACCAGTTCCTTCTCCCCAACCTTCTCCTGCAAAGTGTAATCAATATCAAGTGAATGAATGATATCTAAGTTGCCTTTTTCGAAGTCTCGATTGAGTTGTTCAGCATTGAAGCCATTGACGAACTCAACGTCTAACCCCAGCAGTTGGGCTAAGGTCGTGATCAACGCAATAGAGTAACCTTGCGGCTCGCCCGCAATCGCATAATCATATGGCTGCCTATCTTGTTGATTCGACACCAACACTGGCGAGAGATCATCAATCAGCATTTGTGCTTCAGTCGGTAAAGATATTTCCGATAGCTGAGGAAGATGCACCTCGGTTTGTCGAGCTTGATTGCTCGCAACTACATCCCCTGTTCCTCGGTAAACAAACGCTTCAACATCGCTGTTTAAAGGCAGGTTCATCGCACTCGCAGTCAACTTTGATCCAATCGAAGATAAAACGATATCAATACCAATCACCGCATCTTTAGAGCGCATTGAATAAGTTTGCCCTGTTATTTTCAGATGCTTAAAAAGATAAGGGTCTGTTTTGAAAACCTCATCTGCTCTGGCTGCATTAAACCAAGGGCGTCGAGTCGGATAGTAATTGCTGGGTTCTGTGATCAACTTACTCAGTTCAAAATCTCGGGTGTAATAAAGCGTTGATCGAATCCGCTCCTCACCTTGCCCATGAATCGTGATAACCACCCATCGATCTTGCGCTCCCGCTTCAATCCTTTCTCGGACAATCGGAGATGAATTTAAATTGATGATTTGATAGAACGTTTCATTATCTTGACCAATGTAAATACTGTAAAAGAGTGGGTTGTCTTTTAACACTTGAATGAGGATCTCGCGAACTTCCTGTTCACTAAACTGATGGTCAATATTCGTCGCTAAATTACTGAGGATCCGAACACTACTTTGTGCATTCGTATCCATTTGTTGAATGTATTCACTGACTTCAGACGCTGCAATGCTTAACTTACTTAAGACATGTTCTTGAGCCATATTTTTGGTGAATATAAACTGCAAAGAGATGGCAAACACCGCAGTTGAAATAGTCGCGATAAAAAATAACGTTGCGACGGTGAATCTGATTGAAAATTTCCTTCCCACTGATGGAGAAGTATCGGCGTCGCGCCTATTTGCTGCCTTTTCCATGGCTAGCCCCCTGAACGAATAATGACAATTTGGGTATATACCCTTAGCTTTGTTTTTATGACCATATCTTTATGTTTTGCTTTAATTCGAGTGTTTTAGTACAACCCATTAACTAAAACCCTTATTTTTCTATAGAGTAACCTCCGCTTTTCGTCGATACTTTGCTATATCAACCCGTTGGTGCTGTACTTCTTGCAAATGCTGATCCGCAAAATCTTTATAAATTTCATTTTCAACAAACAATAAAAAGACAGCGAGGTCGACGTCGCCTTGCAAGGCTTTTTCATGAAGCGTGTCTAAAGCTTCGTTCACACACATCAATGTACTTTTGTCACTACGACACCGTGTTAAATCGTAAAACGCTTCAGCTAAGACCATTATTTTTTCCGCCATTGAGAAGGCTGGGTGGGTTGGAGAACAATGATCACCATTTAAGCTTGCGAGCATGGCTTTCGCTGTTAAATAGAGCGGAACTTTAGAGAGTTCTGGAGGGTAAGACATCGCCGCTAACTTATCCGAGTTATGTACAACACAAGCATCCATTAACGCTTTTTCATGTTGTGTGAAGCATCCATCCTGTGCGGACAAATTATACAGTTCACCACGGTTGCCAATATAATCAGGCTTCGCGCCTCGATTCGCCACATTCTGACCATTAGGCACCTTAACGGTATAACCTCGAGCCTGAAACGCTTCGATTAAATGTTCTGGGCGATCAGACAATAATGGTTCTTCCACTGGTAAGGGTGCTCGTTTGCTTACATACCTTGTAAGCGCTTCCTCAGACAAACCAAGTCGATCGTCAAAGTGTCGTAGCCAAGTCCTTGAACCAATGTTTCTGATTCGCTCCAGATCGTCTTGAGAAAGTGTTCGCTGCGCTTGATTAATTTCAGCAATAAATTCAAAATCTTGCTCCAATTCACGCTTCAATCGGCTTAATGTGACCCCTGCTTGCTCCTCAGTAATTCGTCCTACCAACCTTGCTCTCAACTGACTGATCTCGGCATCGCGCCATAACACCTCAAAACGAGTACGAATTTCATGAATTCGATTGTAACGAGTTTCCAACTTCGTCTTTTTAGATAGAAGCTGGTCAGGAACGGCAATGAGCCCAGTATGATATAAGCCAGCTGCGATAGTGAACTCCCGCCACTGCTGATCAGAGAAGAGTTGAAACTCTGCAAACTCTTGGCGAGAATCTTTTGATACCGCTTTCGCTATATCTCGACTCAACTGAGTGACTCTTGCCACCTCTCCCTCTCTTTGCGGTGATGATGACTCAACGGTATGCGCTAATAAGTCAACCAACTCATCCGTAAATTGACTTTGTTGATTTTGGTATTTCTGCATCGACTTCGCCATATCTCGCATCGCACAGGCCAAATCGTCCAACTCTTTAATTTTAGTTTCGTCACGCTTTGAAATGGATTGGATAACTTCATCAAAATGACGACGTCTTAAGCTGATTGCCTCGCGTCGTAGCTGAATAATGGGTTCTACAATAGGCGTTGCAAAAAACCATGCGAATGGAATAAATACGAACAGTAATAAGCTGGTGAATAAGGTGGTCCTTATGGTTTGCTCTAACACCTTTCCATACACCACCGCTTGTGGAATCGACACCGCAACATACTCTTTCGCCGCAGAAGGCGTCTTTAATCCATCTTGTGGATTGACTGACTTTCTCTCAACCGTAGATATGGGATAAACAAAGTAGAAATGACCGTCGTTACCCTCCTCAGAATCGAAGGAATGCAGTTGCCCGTAGAGATGCGGTCGATGTAATACCTCGAAAAATTCACGCCTTAAGGAGACATTGCGATCCTCTTGCAGCAAAAAATCATTTCGCGCCGATTGGTCTTCAGGCAGTAAAGTGGGCATCAACCATTTATCACTCAAAGCCCGTTTCTGCATGGGGCTGATGTGCGTGATCGCTAAATTAATTATTTCAATCAACCCCTTATCCATTGGCCCCATCGCAATATGAAAACTAGGACTGTTGACGGCGTTGAACTCTGGAATGTCGTAATAAGAGAGACCTTGGACATTTGGGAAAAAGTCCCGAATGGTTTGCTTCACCACGTATTCCGCTACAAAAAATCCGTCTACTTGTGCGGCTAAAACCGACTGAATGCCCTCTCGGACCGTATTAACCACATACCAAGAAACGTCAGGAAATTCGGTTACGACTTGCTCTGCAATCGGACTCGAACTTAACACCGCAATACGTCTACCTTCTAGCCGCCTCATCGACGCTGTCAAAGATTCGAGATACGCCGAGTCCACCCCCACTAACCCGAAATTCATTCTAAAAAGCGGGTCACTTAGATGATAAGCAGAACTTAAATCGTTGCCCGATGGGGCCGCATTCAAAATATCTAAAGAACCGTTTTCGAATTGACTCGACAATGAGTGCCAATCGAACCCATTGATGTATTCCAACTTCAGTCCCGTACTAATGGCAATCATGTCTAAAATATCAACGGCATAACCTCTCGGTTGAGCAGCAATTGAATAATCGATGGGTCCCCAAGCCAGTTGATTCGACACTTTCAAGGAGCGGGATTGGAAGATCAATTCACGTTGTTCTTCTGTAAGGGGTAAAGGCGGTGCGGGAGGCAAAGCTTGATAGGCTTGTCTATCGCGATTACTGGCAATGACTTGACCATCGGTATCCAGCAAAAACGCCTCCGCCTCGATCTGATTAAACTCATCCGCCAGTTTGGTCGCTAATCCAGAAAGGAGTACGTCCACACCAAGAACCGCATTCTCATTGTGTAATCGTTTCGAGAAGGTTTGCCCTGATACTTTAAAATGCTGAAACAGATAAGGCTCGGTTTTAGTGACATTTTGCGGAGCGAAGTGATACCAAGGACGCTGGGTAGGAAAATAGTTACTGCGTTCCTTTTTCACATAGCGAACATTAAGATCAGAGTCGAGGTAAGCCGTGGTCTTTACACGTTGAAGATCAACGTCTTCAACCGTGACAATCGCCCAACGATCAGCAGCACTGGCTCGGCTTCGTTCCCTAACTTCATCAGAAACATTCAGGTTAATCAGTTGATGAAATTTATCCTGATCATTTCCTATGTAAACGCTATAAATCGTATTTTCGTAAAGCATAACTTCGGCATACAGCTTCACCAGCTCTTTGAGTGACTCCGGCTTGAAATCATAACCTTGAGCCATTCGTGCAAGAATGGTCGTTGTTTGTGCCGTGTCATTTTCAAGTTGCTCTAAGTATTGCGCAATATCTTCAGAGGCCACTTGGTATCGCTCCAATGTCGCCTCTTTTGCTTGGTGATAGCTGAAGTAATATTGCAGAGAAATCGCTACCGCCGCTGTAATAAATGTCGCTAGCAAGAACATGCTACCGACAGTCAATCGTATCGAATATTTTTTCTTCATAGCCGCCAACAAGGTTTACACGGTTTGGTGACGTTTTCAGAAAATTACTAATGACACCAATACCTTTCTTATTTCTTGAGTCTAGACCAAGAACGTCATACCTATATGCAACCAACTTGTCTCATCTCGATTTTACAACTTGCTTCACAATTGGCGTGAACTTTATGAACAAAACCGACTTTATGCACCTTATTGTTTTTATTGACGCTTTACAGACCAGTCATTAACAAACCATTAACCTTAAGCATATCCATGACGCACGTAAGACGTCGTGACATAACAATAAGCTGATAGCGGTAAATCAGCGCCTACATAAGGAACGTGAAAAATGCTAAAGGTACTCAAACCAACCCTGGCTGCATCCATCATCGCAGCTAGCTTTTCATTTTCGGCTTGGTCAGCTGAAGTTGAGAAACTCCATTTCCTCATCCCTGGCGGTGCTGGTGGTGGCTGGGATATGACCGCTCGCGGAACGGGTGACGTGCTAGTGAAATCTGAGCTGGTTGAGACGATTTCTTATCAGAACTTATCTGGAGGCGGCGGCGGTAAAGCCATTGCTCACCTTATAGAAACTGCCGAACGCCAACCAGACACCTTAATGGTGAATTCAACCCCAATAGTGGTTCGTTCATTAACAGGAATTTTCCCGCAATCATTTCGTGACTTAACGCCTGTAGCTGCAACTATTGCGGATTACGGTGCCATCGTGACCTCCGCCGACTCGCCATACAATAGCTGGGAAGATGTGGTCAAAGCATTCGAAAAGAACCCACGTAAAGTCAAAATTGCTGGAGGGTCTGCTCGTGGTTCGATGGATCACCTCGTCGCTGCGGCAGCGTTTAAAGGCGAAGGATTTGATGCGCGAAAAGTGCGTTACATCGCCTATGATGCTGGGGGTAAAGCTATGGCGGCATTGCTCTCTGGCGAAACCAAACTGCTGTCAACTGGACTAGGCGAAGTACTAGAAATGTCTCGTAATGGTCAGGTTAAGGTATTGGCTATTACGGCTCCGAAGCGTATTGAAGCCGCTCCGAATATTCCAACGTTAACAGAATATGGCAATGAAACCGTATTTGCTAACTGGCGTGGGTTCTTTGCTGCACCTGGCACGAGCCAAGAAAAAGTGGATCAATGGAATCGCGCTCTGAGCAAAATGTACACGACGGACGAATGGGTAACCGTTCGTGATCGTAATGGTTGGATCGACAACTACAAAGCCGATAAGAACTTCTATGCCTTCCTAGAGCAGCAGGAACAACAAATGCGTTCACTGATGCAGGAGCTTGGGTTCTTAAAATAACCCTCTCCCAAGCTCGAAAGGATAATGATTATCTTCGACAGCATTGGGACAGTATTCAGGCTGCACGCTCCCTTAGTAAGTTTACTGTGCTGTAGTAGTAAAGACTTGCTGTGTAGCCTTCTCTTTTGCCGTACTAGAGTTATCAATTTGACCAGACCGCACGTCGGCTATGTCAGATTGATCATTACACTACTCCTTTGTTTATACACCATAAACAGGTAAGTCGCTTGAACGCTTGTGATTTACATTCGTTAATGCGCCCTCTTCACATTAACTGCTCTAGTACGGCTTTTTTCTTCAACTGAATTGATTTGAAGTATCAACTTGTGGAGATCGGCATGTCTCATCCAAAGACATTCAACAATATGCTCTATCGCGATCGTATCGCAGCTTTGGTGTTCCTCGTCTTCTGTTTAGGCTACGGATACCAAACCTCTCTCATCCCTTTATTTCCTGGGGATGAGTACGAACCTTTCACAGCAAGAACACTGCCTACACTATTGACATTTATTGGAGTCGGTCTGTCGCTATTGATGCTGGTCACCAGTAAGCCAGAACAAGATTCAGTGGAATTAGGTCAATTGAACTGGCGCTTGTTAGCTGGCTTTTTAGGGTTAATGGCTCTATATGGTGCCGGTCTAACCTATGTTGGCTTTGTCTTGGCGACCAGTCTGTTTTTACTTGGCGGCTTTTACTTGCTGGGGGAACGCAACAAAAAAATTCTTTTTGGAGCGTCATTCCCTTTTGTGATCGCTTTTTATTTATTGCTGACCCAAGGACTGGATATTTATCTAGAGCCAGGTCTTTTGTTTACGCTTTTCTAAGCAAAGATAGGTACCGATTATGTTAGATGGAATCTTACAAGGTCTATCCACTGCGGTGATGCCAACCAACATTATGATGGTGATTGTTGGTTGCTTCGTCGGCACATTTATTGGCATGTTGCCGGGACTCGGCCCCATCTCAGCCATCGCGTTAATGATCCCCATCACCTATGGGCTTGAACCGTCTTCAGGCTTGATCTTAATGGCGGGAGTGTATTATGGCGCGGTATTTGGTGGCTCGACCTCATCGATTTTGATTAATGCCCCTGGGTGTTCTTCGACCGTGGTCACCGCTTTTGATGGCTACCCGATGGCGCAAAAAGGTCAAGCTGGTAAAGCGTTAGCACTGGCGGCATACTCTTCGTTTACGGGCGGAACACTGTCAGCCATTATGTTGCTGGTCGCAGCACCTGCGCTTGCCAGTGTTTCATTGAGTTTTCAGTCATCCGATTATTTTGCCTTAATGTTGCTTGGTCTTTCTGCTGTAGCTGCGTTTGCGGGAAAAGGTCAGGTACTTAAAGCGTGGATGATGACCATCCTAGGTTTGATGCTGTCGACCGTCGGAATTGATAAAGGTGTTGGGGTGGAACGTTTCACCTTTGGTTTGACGGATCTGATGGATGGCTTTAGCTTCTTACTGCTTGCCATGGCGACCTTTGCCCTAGGTGAAACCTTGATGGGGGTTTTAAAACCAAGCAAAGATAACCGCGATGAAGAGCAACAAAAAATGAGCGATATCGGCTCGATGAAAGTGACCAAGGAAGAGATCAAAGATGTGGCCCCCGTATCGATTCGCTCTTCCATCCTTGGTTTCTTTACGGGCGTTCTACCAGGTGCAGGTGCCACCATTGCTGCCTTCTTGAGTTACGGTATGGAACGAAACCTTGCGCCCAAAGAGAAGAAAAAGCAGTTTGGTAAAGGGAGTATTCGAGGTCTTGTCGCACCAGAATCAGCGAACAATGCGGCTTCGAGCGGCTCATTTGTACCTCTTCTAACACTGGGCATCCCAGGTTCAGGAACCACGGCTATCATGCTAGGCGCGTTAATCGCTTATGGCATTCAGCCCGGCCCCCGCCTATTTGTAGAGCATCCCGATGTGTTCTGGTCGGTCATCATCTCTATGTACATCGGCAATATCGTATTAGTAATTTTGAACTTGCCATTAATTCCGTACATATCACGCTTACTGGCCGTCCCGCGTACCGTGCTGATACCCATGATTTTATTCTTCTCAATCACGGGGGTGTATTTGGTGTCATTCAACACGATGGACGTGTTTGTTATGTTACTGGTGGCGATGGCGGCGATTGCCCTACGATTAGCAAGTTTCCCATTAGCACCACTCCTTCTCGGCTTTATATTGGGTGGGCTGATGGAAGAAAACCTAAGACGGGCTCTGATGATTTCGGATGGTGAGTTAAGTTTCTTATGGGATCGCCCAATTACATTGACCTTCACGGTTTTGGCAATACTCGTTCTTGCCAGCCCCTTGCTCGGTCGGATATTCACACGTTTTAAACTCGATTTGGCAAAAGTAAGCTAATCATCTTTAAAGTCTTTGATACCAAAGCCAGCATCTGCTGGCTTTTCATTCGCCATACCTTAAGTCGAAAGAATTAACACTCCCTTAAGCATATAATCTGATGTCAATGAATGTTTGACTCTTTGATAAGAAAATTGAAGCAGACTATCCATAACATCCCGGCGAACATCACAGCTGCCCCCCAAAGTCGGCCAAAACACTGATAATTCAACAGTTATCAATGACATAAATTGTTGATTATGGAACCAGGCTCTCTAATTGTAAAACTTGATCGTAAGTCGCAAAAATAAGAACTGACACATGAGTTGACATTTTTATCAAATATGAATAATTCTCGATCAAACACTCGCACAAGCTAAATCTAACATATTGTAATTTATGACTTTTAATCTAACAAACAGAATAATATATCCTTTATTTGGTCATATTCACTCTTACAATTGTCAATTCTGTAAATTGCAGACTGCCGATTGGTGATTTAGGATGCCCATTCCGCGTGGGCATTGCCCGTACAAGCCTGCTTAGACAGGTTCACTTTGAAAGGATGTAAAGTGTCAAAGATGCAATTATCATTCAAAAACAAATTGATAGCTTTGATTGTGTTCGCGATTAGCTTCACCATCGCTATCTCATACGTCAGTGTTAATCATTTTATCAGTCAGTACATTAATCAGTCAGATACCAAAGACATTGAACGCAATGTCAACCTCATCAACCATAAGCTGCAAAGCATCTTGGAAGTGAAGCTAGACGACGCAAAAGATATGTATGTCAGTATGATGGACATTCCTGAGCTGCAGGAGTCTTCAGGCTTTTATCGCATCATTCATGTCTCTGACGGCTTTGCCTATGACTCAAATGGTCTGATGCCCGATGATGCGGCTGAAAGCTACATTGAACTTGCTGAAGAACTCGAAGAAGGCACCGTCACAATAGGTCAACTGTTTGACAATGGAGGCATCCCTTCGATTACCATTACGGTTGTTGCTGAAGAAGAGACCGTCAATCTACTCACTCTTGATGTACGTAAATTGGTCGACTTTATTCCAACTTACTCTGTGGAAGGCAGCTTCTTAGAATTCATTGCGAACGACGGCACCGTTGTTTATTCCAATAAACAAGGGGATAACCTGATCCCGATTGAGACGCAAATTCAGTTTGGCAATCAAAATTGGTCTTTAATTGGTTACATCGATGAAGACACCATCCAAGAAAACACCAATCAGCTCAACTTTAACATCACCCTTGGTTTGCTGATTTCGGGCAGCATCATTATCGCATTGACCATTGCCGTGCTTCATTTCAGCTTCAAACCGCTACTTCGCCTCAAGCAAGTTGTTGCCGATTTATCACAAGGTAGTGGCGATTTGACTCAGCGTCTAGAAGTGGAACGTGAAGACGAGATTGGTGAAATTTCTCACTCTATTAACCTCTTCATTGAAAAACTTCAGTCAATGCTGATTGATGTCTCTAAGTCGACACAAAAAATTGAGCTGGCCGTTGGTGAGTTGGTTTCTCAATCCAGTTCCAACGTCCAAACCCTGAATCAACATACCCAAGAGTCAGAGCTGGTAATAAGCTCAATTCAAGAATTAAGTTCATCAGCAATGTCGATCGACAGCAGTTCTAACGATGCCGCGCAACTGACCGAACGCACCAATGACTATGCAGAGCAGTCTAAAGGTGCGGTAAGCAATGCGGTCAACAGTGTCAACAGCCTTGTCAATCAAGTCGATGCGATGTCGGAAACCATCAGCGAAATGAGCAGTGACACGAAACAAATTGGTACTGTGTTGAAAGTAATTGGCGAAATTGCTGAACAAACCAATCTATTGGCGCTCAACGCCGCTATCGAAGCAGCACGCGCAGGTGAACAAGGACGTGGCTTTGCGGTCGTTGCCGATGAAGTCCGAGCACTCGCCGCACGCACGCAAACCAGCACCTCTCAGATTAATGACATGCTGTCGAAGCTCACCAGTACTTCTGACCATGTTGTTGAAGAGATGAACACCACTCGCTCAAGCTGTGAGCAAACCGCGACCCGCACTGACGAGGTAATGACCTCATTGAGTGTCGTGACAGACTCCGTCGTTGAAATCAATGAACTGAATGCGACCGTTGCCAACGCATCACAAGAGCAGCGTCAAGTCACCGAAGAAGTCAGCCGTAATCTTGCCACGATTCAGGAGTTGATTAATCAACTGAACAATAATGCCTCTCAAACCACGTCAGTAAGTGATGAACTGCGGGCGACAGCAGACTCACTTTCTAATGTCGTCAGCCGTTTTAAAGTGCAGTAATTTTCTCTACTGAAAAAGCCGACTTCTTGTCGGCTTTTTTCTCCCAACGAAACCTCAACTCAGTCACGATTCGACTTTCGTCGTCTAGTCACCTTCTAAGACCCGCACTAATATCAAGTTAACAACTTGTTAAGCCAGTGATCATGTTATGGATAGGAGGTGCGATGGATTTTGCTTTTCTCTTTTTTGCTGGTGTCATCGCTGGCGTCGTCAATTCCCTCGCAGGCGGAGGTAGCTTAATCACATTTCCAGCCTTAATGGCGGTTGGCGTCCCTCCACTTGTCGCCAATGCAACCAATACCTACGCCTCTTGCGCTGGGTATATCAGCGGCATTTATGGCTTTCGTCATCATCTACGCCAACATCATCAGTTATTATTCACCATCACTCTATTTAGTCTCGCTGGTGGTGTGACCGGAGCATGGCTATTGCTCAACACCGATGAATCCGTGTTTGAATTTGCTATCCCTTGGTTAATGCTGTTCGCCACTCTGGCTTTTGCATTTGGTGGCAGTATCAACCAATTCATTAATCGCTTTTTTCAGAACCGATCTCAACGAACGTTGCCTCCAATACTCATTATTATCTCCATTTATGGTGGCTTCTTTAATGCCGGACTGGGCATCGTTGCACTCAGCTATCTGGCGCTCGCTGGCTACCAAAACATCCATGTGATGAACGCTTTAAAGTTAGTGATATCAACGGCGGTCTCCATCATTGCCGTGTTCATCTTTACTGCATCGGGGCATATTGATTGGCACAGTGGCAGCGTGGTTCTGATTGGCAGTGTCGTTGGGGGCTACGTCTCTGCGAGGGTGGCTCACAAAATACCCCAAGCATCACTGAAAGCTGGCATTTTGTTACTAAGTGTGTCCGTAACTACCTATTACTTCGTAAAAATCAGTTTAGTGTGAACAAAACCCGTATCTAGATCCAATAAGCAAGCGATTAACCGCACACCCGCATTGCAACAGAATGAACGTTGCCTTAACATTGAGCATTCAAAAACACAGCATAAATAGTGTTTTATTTAGCTTAGAACACCAGTGTCATAGGAAGATGGCATGGTTCTAATTTACAAAATGAACTTGTTGTTGCAGTTGTCGGCATGTGAGCCGCGACTCCGATCTTAGGTTTGTTTCACACTGATACTGTGAATACTCCCTTCCCCAACGGCAACCTCAATTCAGTCGAGTACTATCACTTTTAAGGATGTAAAGTGTTATGGCCAACATATCGTTTAAGAACAAGATCATTGGTTTGATCGCCGCTATCATCGCTCTGACCATTTTCACCTCATATATCAGTGTCAATCACTTTATCAGTCAGTACATTCATGACTCGGACAGCAAGAACATCACTCACAATGTTCTGCTCATTGAACAAAAGCTTGAAAATGAGCTCAACGGGAAGCTGAAACTTGCCACTAGCCTTAATTTCAGCATGATGGACATCGCAGAAACCAAAGAAAGCTCGGGGTTTGATCAGATCATTAAAATCGTCAACGGATATGCATTTGATGATTCTGGCAATATGAGTGACGAAGATGCCCAACACTATATCGACCAAGCAGAAACTCACGCAGAAGCGATGCAAATCAGTCCGATAACCCAGCAAGGCAATGCATTTATTATCACCTTCTCTATCAAACGCATTGATGATTCGGTCGACTTTTTTGTTCTTAATTTAAATCAGTTTAATAAAATCATTACAGACCATTCTGCGGCGGGTAGCTACGCGGAGCTTATCGCTGGCACCAGTACTATTTTCAGCAACAAGCATGGCAATAATTTAACGCCGATTAATCGTCAAGTACAATTTGGAGATCAGGTCTGGCAACTCAATGGCTATATTGACCTCGACAACATCCAAGCGAACACCGATAAGCTGAATTGGCTGATCACATTAGCTTTGTTAGTTTGTGGCGGCATCATTATTGTCGTAAGTAGCCTCCTTTTGAACTTCTCATTTAAGCCACTGACTCGCCTGCAAGCTGTCGTTGCAGACTTGTCACAAGGCAATGGAGATTTAACACAGCGTTTAACCGTTGAAAAGAAAGACGAAATCGGTCAAATCTCCCATTCAATAAATTTATTTATTGAAAAGCTTCAAACAATGTTTCTTGAAGTCTCTGACTCATCAAAACAGATCGACTCAGCAGTTCATACAATCGCTGGGCAATCCAGCGCCAACCTCACCACTTTAAATCAACACACTCAGGAAACTGAGCAAGCGATTACTGCGATTGAAGAAATGAGTGCAACCGCAGCCTCCATTGCACAAAGTGCTGACGACGCAGCCCAGCTTACGGAAAAAACCAACAGTTACGCAGAAGAGTCGAAACAAACAGTCGGCAACGCTGTTGCAAGCGTTGAAGATATGGTGCAACAAGTCGCTTCCATGTCCAATACCATCGGCACCATGAGTGAAGATACCAAACAGATCAGTACCGTGTTGCAAGTCATTGGAGAAATTGCCGAACAAACCAACTTACTGGCGCTCAATGCTGCCATTGAAGCCGCTCGTGCAGGTGAACAAGGTCGCGGGTTTGCCGTCGTAGCCGATGAAGTGCGCGCTCTAGCCGCGCGAACACAACAGAGCACTTCTCAAATCAATGAAATGCTCGCTAAGCTGAAAGCCACCACTGACAATGTCGTCTCAGAAATGGATACGACGCGTTCGAGTTGCCAAAACACCGCTGAGCGTACCAATCAGGTCATGGACTCGCTTAATCTTGTTACCGACTCCGTTGTTTCAATTAATGATCTCAACACACTGATGGCGACCTCAGCCATGCAGCAGCGCCAAGTCACGCAAGAGGTCAGCAGTAATATGGCAGCGATTCAAGAAATTGTTCGTCAGCTGAACGGTAATGCAGCAGAAACTCACTCCATCAGTGACGAATTACGTGCGACCTCGGTGGATCTAAACGATGTTGTCGGTCGCTTTAAAGTAAGTTAACCAGCTCCACTAGCGCCACACACTTATCCCGAACCTTCATTCATCAAAAAAGTCGGCCATCAGCTCGGGTCGACTTTTTACTTATGGCACGATACATCACAGGTAAAGAGTCGTTTTACTTGCGATATCCAGCACTTACCCCTAACATAGACTCGCGCTTAGCCTTAGTACAACGACTGTTGAATAAGGCCATCTAAGCGCTGGAGTCCAATGCCCCACGAATTAAGGTAACCTTGCGTTAGCCCCATTCACTCAGTTCGAGAGAACTCTCATCACAATATGCCAAACACAGATGTGTAACCTTTCAGGATTACACCAAGCTGTTGATTGTGCATTGGTAAGACTCCCAATGAATCATTCAATATTCAGAGGGAAACATGCAAAGAATCAATGTAATTGGTACCAGTGGAAGCGGTAAATCCACTTTCAGTAAACAACTCGCCGAGTCTCTTTCGATCCCTTACATCGAAATGGACAAACATTTTTGGAAACCAAACTGGACAGAGTCAAGCGACGAAGAATTTTTCGCATCCTTGACCCCAGAGCTCGCTCAACCACAGTGGGTACTTGATGGAAATTATTCACGAACCCAAGCGTTAAAGTGGAAAAATGTCGATACCATTATTTGGCTTGACTACTCTTTTCCACGGACTTTCTCCCAAGCCATGAAACGAGCCATACATCGTATCGTGACTCAAGAAGAGTTTTGGGAAGGGACGGGTAACACGGAGACGTTCCGACAAACGTTTATGAGTAAAGAGTCTATTCTGCTATGGACGATCACATCGTACCGAAAGGTTCGTCAACGTTATTTGGCATTGAAGCAAGACCCAAATTACGCTCACATCAAATTTATCCATCTCACCTCGCCACAAGAAACTCAGGTATTTTTAAAAGCACAAAGCAAAACTTAATTTTAAATCATTAGCGAGTGTTTTCACTCGCTATTCTATCCCCCACTCTATTATTTTCACTGACTCTATTTCTTTGCTGACTGTTGAACTCAACCCCCATAGACATCGGTCATATTCCTTCACAAAAAGACACAACTCCCCGTGATTTCAGTCGAAAATCTAGTCAAATTACCACCAAAATTCTACCAAATTTCTGGTTAAACACTCACAAACAGCCACTTACACCTAAAACCGCCTATCATCTACCCCTTTAGGGTAGTTTGAAGTTGTAATTGATTTACATCATATCTTCACAATCTGTCATAAATAACAATTTGCTCAGATAAATTAGATTCTGGATAACAAGATATGAGCAAGTTAAAGTTGGTCGTCGTCGGGAATGGCATGGTCGGACAGAGGTATCTCGAAGACTTGGTCGAAAAGACAAATCCTGAACACTACGACATCACTGTATTTTGTGAAGAGCCCCGTGTCGCTTATGACCGAGTGCACCTCTCTTCTTACTTTTCTCACCATACTGCTGATGAACTGTCACTCGTCAAAGAAGGTTTTTTCGAAAAGCACAATATTCAAATTTTGATCGGCGAACGTGCCATTAACATTAACCGTGACAATAAAATCATCTATTCCAGCAGTGGTCGCGAGTTAGCTTATGACAAGTTAGTACTGGCGACTGGGTCGTTTCCCTTTGTCCCTCCAATCAAAGGTCATGAAAGTAAAGATTGTTTCGTCTATCGCACGATTGAAGACCTGAAAGCGATTGAAGCGTGTGCCAAACATAGCAAAGTAGGCGTTGTCATTGGCGGCGGTTTACTTGGGCTAGAGGCCGCAGGCGCATTAAAAGCACTTGGGGTTGAGACACACGTGGTCGAGTTTGCTCCGAAATTAATGGCTGAGCAGCTCGACCAAGCAGGCGGCGATCAACTTAGAAACAAAATTGAACGTATGGGCGTTCAAGTTCATACCAATAAAAACACCTTAGAGATAGCCGCTGAAGGCGAAAAGGCTCGTAATGTAATGCGCTTCTCTGACGGTACACAGCTAGAAACCGACTTCATCGTCTTCTCTGCGGGGATACGCCCTCAAGACAAACTGGCTAAGCAGATGTCACTTAGCGTAGCTCCTCGTGGCGGTATCGCCATCAATGACCACTGCCAAACATCCGATCCCAACATCTACGCTATTGGCGAATGTGCCTCATGGAATGAAACCTTCTACGGCTTAGTGGCGCCGGGTTACAAAATGGCAACAGTGGCTGTCGATCATCTACTTGGCGATCTAGACAGTCGATTTGAAGGGGCTGATATGTCAGCCAAACTCAAGCTTCTTGGAGTAAAAGTAGGCTCGATTGGTGACGCTAATGCTCGCACTCCGGGCTGCAAAAGCTATGTTTACCAAAACCAAGACCAAGAAGTCTATAAACGACTGATCGTCTCAGAGGATAATCGAAAACTGCTTGGCGCGGTGCTGGTTGGCGACACCTCAGATTATGGTGACCTGCTGCAATTAATGCTGAATGAAATCGACCTTCCAGAGCACCCAGACTCTTTAATACTGCCAGCGCACGCAGGCGCAGAAAAACCGACATTAGGCGCGGATGCTTTACCCGATAGCGCAGTCATCTGTTCGTGTTTCGATGTCACCAAAGCCAGCATTTCTCAAGCGGTGTCTGACGGTCATCACACTTTAGCTGACGTCAAAGCTGCCACGGGTGCTGGGACTGGCTGTGGAGGTTGTTTACCTTTAGTCACGTCAGTTCTCAATGCTGAACTGGCTAAGTCAGGAATCGAAGTCAAAAATGATTTATGTGAACACTTTGCTTACTCGCGCCAAGAACTGCTTCATTTGATCCGCATTGAAGAAATTAAAACCTTCGAGCAGTTGATAGATAAATATGGTCAAGGCTATGGTTGCGAAGTCTGTAAGCCCGTCGTTGGCTCCCTACTCGCTTCGTGCTGGGGAGAGCATATCCTCAAGCCACAACTGGTCAAACTGCACGACACCAATGACAACTTCCTAGGCAATATTCAGAAAGATGGGACTTACTCCGTCATCCCACGCATGGCGGGAGGCGAAGTTACGCCTCAAGCTTTGGGTGTCCTTGCAAAAGTCGCAGAAGAGTATGACTTATACACCAAGGTCACGGGTGCACAGCGCATTGGTTTGTTTGGCGCGCAAAAAGATGATTTGCCGGACATCTGGCGCAAATTGATTGAGGCTGGCTTTGAAACGGGGCAGGCCTATGCCAAAGCGTTACGTATGGCGAAAACGTGTGTCGGCTCTACTTGGTGCCGTTACGGTGTGCAAGATTCGGTTGGCTTAGGTTCACTGATTGAGAATCGCTATAAGGGCATTCGTACCCCACACAAAATGAAATTTGGTGTCTCTGGTTGTACTCGTGAATGTGCCGAAGCACAGGGTAAAGATCTCGGTATCATCGCCACGGATGCAGGCTGGAACTTATACGTTTGCGGAAATGGTGGTATGAAACCGCGTCACGCCGATCTTCTTGCCATCGACCTGGACCAAGCGACCCTTCTGCAATACATCGATCGTTTCATGATGTTCTACATTCGTACCGCTGCCCCGCTACAGCGCACGTCCGTTTGGCTGGAAAACATGGAAGGGGGCATCGAGTATCTGAAAGAGGTCATCGTTAATGACAAGTTAGGCATCAATGCTCAGCTTGAACAAGATGTCGCTACTTTGATTGATGAATACCAATGCGAATGGTCTGCCACCATAAATGACAAAGCTCAACTCACTCGCTTCTCTCATTTTATAAACTCTGAACGTCGTGACGAAGCGGTAGTTTTTGTCCCAGAGCGCGAACAGCATCGACCAGCCACCAGCGCTGAGAAATCTCAACACAGCAAAGGTGACATTTTACACGTGGCATTGGAGACAACTGTATGACCTATCAAGCAATCTGCCAATTAGACGATATCGTTCCAGGCACTGGAGTTTGTGCTCTGGTTAATGAACAACAAGTAGCTATCTTTCGCCCGAGTTTTGAAGAGCAAGTGTACGCGATCAGTAACACAGACCCATTCTTTCAAGCCAACGTCCTATCTCGCGGTTTGATTTGTGAGCACCAAGGTGAGCTTTGGGTAGCAAGTCCGCTGAAAAAACAGCGATTTAACCTTGCAACAGGTTTGTGCATGGAAGATGAACGATTTTCTGTCAAATGCTACCAAACCAAAATCAATGATGGGGTTGTTGAAGTACAGCAAGGATAAACGGGTTGGCACTCACTAACCAGTGAGTCGGCGACTCAAACCAAAAGTGCAATAAGCAGAAGGCTTCCAGTCCCTTCATCCGGACAGGGCTCATCAGGTTCGGAAGCCTTCGACTATTTTACTTTTCAATTTTACATTTTATAAATAAGGATCATTATGGCTTACGTTAAACCTGCAGAATTTGTGCAAACCATGATCGATGCTGGCGAAAGCAAAGTGTTTATGTCAACACGGGACACCTTGATTCGCGGCATTATGGCTGGCGCTATCCTCGCCATCGCGGTAGCAGTTGCCATTACTACTATTGTTCAAACGGGGATGGGGATTGTTGGCGCACTCGTCTTCCCCGTTGGTTTCTGTATCCTCAACTTGATGGGATTTGACCTCGTCACTGGTGTTTTCGGTCTCGCCCCTTTATCTAAATTTGAAAAACGCCGTGGGGTGACTTGGGCAGGTATCTTCCGAAACTGGGGCTTGGTTGCAACGGGCAACCTAATTGGCTCTTTAGCCGTTGCATTTCTTGTGGCTTTAACGTTCACCATGAATTTCAGTGTTGACCCAGGCGCAGTTGGTCAGAAATTTATCGCCGCTTCGACTGGACGCACCTTAGGGTACGCCGAACACGGCTTGAACGGTTGGATCACCGTGTTCGTCAAAGGGATTTTATGTAACTGGATGGTTTGTCTGGGTGTGATTGGTGCCATGCTATCGAAAGATGTGGTCGGTAAAGTCCTTGCTATGTGGTTCCCGATATTCATCTTCTTTAGCTTGGTGTTTGAGCATGCCGTGGTCAATATGTTCCTATTCCCATTAGGCATGATGCTAGGTGCAGAATTTACCATTGCCGATTGGCTAGGCTGGAACCTCTTACCAACCATTCTTGGTAACTTGGTTGGCGGTCTGTTGATCACTTGTTTGAGCCTCTATGTTACCCATGGTCGCACGCAGCCAGCTATCAACTCTAACTAATGCATTAGCATAACCCTTGGGCTTCCTCTGTCTCTGGCTGATGTTGAGGAAGCCAAATACCCATTTTGAATACTTGCTAAACAAGATTGAGTTTAATCCAGATAATGGTGTCGCCATGACCGATGTAAATTTTACTTTTGAATCCCAGAACGATTCCGCTCACCAAAGTTCCCATCTTGGGTTTGTCTCATTGGTCGGTGCCGGCCCTGGCGACCCCGACTTACTCACAGTAAAAGGGCTCAAAGCGATCCAAAATGCCGAAGTATTAGTCTATGACCGCTTAGTATCGCAAGACATTTTAGATCTTGCCCATCAGGATGCAGAGCGTATTTACGTGGGTAAGAAACTCGATTATCACTGTGTGCCGCAAGACCAGATCAATCAGCTATTAGTTGATAAAGCTCTTGAGGGGAAACGAGTGGTGCGTTTAAAAGGTGGGGATTCGTTTATTTTTGGACGTGGCGGGGAAGAACTCGAAACCTTAGCCGAGCATCATCTGCCCTATGAAGTCATTCCCGGCATTACTGCCGCAGCAGGAGCGACTGCTTACGCAGGTATTCCCTTAACCCATCGTGATCATGCGCAAAGCGTTCAGTTTATTACTGGGCATATTCAAAAAGACGGTACCGAGATTGAGTGGCATTCACTGGCACAATCCAACAACACATTGGTGTTTTACATGGGGCTAAAACAGAGTGGATACATCGCTGATCAACTTCTAAGTCACGGACTCAAAGCGGACATGTCCTGTGCCATCATTGAAAATGGCACCCGTAAAAACCAACGCGTATTCACAGGCAAGCTCAAAGAACTGCCAACCTTAGCTCAGCAAGCCCAAAGCCCTGCATTGATTGTTGTCGGTGAGGTGACCAGCCTACACAACAAATTGGCTTGGTTCCGTGGCAACTTGAGCAATAACACCTGATGTTTAATTTCTAATATGAGCTTTGCCCCGAAGCTGAGCTATGGACAAAACATTAGCGGCAGTGAAACCACAGCACGGTAAATGATGAGTAACTTCTCACTCACCTCACTGCTTACCTCCTGAATTCGAAAAAATCGGCTTGGCAAGCCAAGCCGATATCACCGATTAAAGACCACACAGATTAATCATCAGTGGACTCTGTCTCACAAACCGCTTGGCTCGCAGACTCTGCATCTTCAAAGTTTTCATTTACGGCTCCTGACCCACTTACCCAAGCAAACCAAGTGCCGTCCTCATTTTCGCTAACATAACCAAGCTCTTGTTCTGTAGCAGCTGATTTAACAATAAGGTCGGTGTTTTCTGTTTCAACCAAATCGCAGGACAGCGCAGAAAAAGACAACATCATCGTTATACCGAATACAAACAGTTTCATCATTTCTCTCCTATTACTTCACTGTCAACACGACCGGGACTTCCTGTATTACTGCCACATCATCAGCGTGTACCAGTAAGCGGAATACAATTGTATGAGTTTTACTTGGATCTAAGGAACCTTTTGTGAAAGTCACATCGAAGCTAATGGTATCGCCTGGGTTAACCCCTGTGATTGGCGCGCCGTCCTCCAACGAAGGCTGAGTTGTCGGTTTAATACTTTTGACGACATCAGCGAAATCGCCAACCGGTTCAAGTGTAATTGCAAGATCCGAACTCGCCGAATCGATAGCATCCACAACAGCCTTGACGATTTCATTACTGTCTCTTGATAGGGTAAAGGCTTCCCCTTTTGTGGCTTCTGAAATTTCAACCACATCCTCAACCGAACCACCGGATTGCAATCCATAAACTCGCGCTTTACGCTGCTCTAAAGCTTGAAGTGTTTCAGTATATCCTTTACCTGGATACTCGGCGTTGGTGTCTGAGTTATGGAAGTTTGCGTCTGTAGCTAAGAAGATCGCTGGAAGTGCACCAGAGCGCCAGCCACTTGCAGATTGAACCGTTTGATACAAGGCTTCAAGCTGACTTTCAGGAGTGTCATTACCGTTCAACGTATTAAGCTTATTGATGGCCGCTTTCACTGCATCAAAATTATTGGTTAACGCTTGATCAAGCTTGAATTCATAATCATCTGATTGTCCATATGGTTGAACTGGGAAATCACTGAAACTTGAAATACCCACCGTAACATTCGAGCCACTAGAAGAGAAGGCATCTAAAATCTCGGTCGACTTAGTGCGGAACGTTGCAATATCATCAGAATAGCTCCCTGACACATCAACGATAAACATCACATCAACTTTATCAAATACGGCCTTATCACCTGGAATCGTCACCTCAATGGTTTTAGTCACCTCGGATGCCCCTTCAGGAATATCCACACCAACAGTTGGTCCTTTGGTTAGGGTATCATCTGCTAGACTGGTAATCGCCGCCTTCAATGCGCCTTTCACATTCAGTCGAGCCCCTTTGCCTGTATTAACTTCTGACTCTGACGCTGTGATTGCACGAGTCACCACACTCAGACCACCTTCAATTAAGACCTTGTTTTCTATAGGCAAAGCTGAAGAACGAAGTGCCTCTTTGATCTCTTTCGGCGTCAAATTGGGGTTAATCGACTGCATCAAAGCAACGGTCGAAGTTACAACAGGCACAGCGTATGATGTCCCCCAGACGCTAGGCTGGCTTCGGTTCTCAAAACCGGTAATCGTACCACTCGCAACGATATCTACACGTTCACCGTAGTTCGAATAATGAGCTCGCTTCACATCTGTCGCAATTGCCGTGTCGAAACACGATGTTGTGTAGTCGGTCGCAGCCCTATCGTCTTCTTTCTTTCCGTCTGCATAAACACCACCAGAAGTATGAGCACCGACGACAATGAGCTGTTCACTGCGATGCGAACTTGGTAAACGGTTATTGACTTCACCCGCATCAGAAGCCCCATTCCCCGCAGAACTCACAATCACAGCTTTAGGATAATCCCTTGCGATCACATTAAAGAAATTGTCTATCGCGCGTGAGTAAGAGTCGAAGTTCCGTTGATTCATGGCATTATTTAAAACGAAATCTCCGGTGCACTGACGTGCGCCAGACGTAACTTCATCGGAGGTAATTTTGCCATCGCCGTTCACATCGGTCGCGACACTTCGATGGAAGCCCCAACTCCAGTTAATGACCTGTGCACCGCTTCGTAACATCTCCAAAGTGGAGACTAAACGCCCCGCCACAGTGACGTTCCCGGCATCAACTCGAATACTTGCTCCACTGTGCTGCTGGGCTAAGCTAGCCACTAACCCCGCATTGCCTTTATCTCCCAGCTCCCCTGCAATGAGACCAACAACATTACTGCCATGTTCGCCCAGCTGACTTTCACTTGACTTAAATTTGCTATATAGGCGAATGTTCGTATTTTCATTCGAACTGGTTCCGGAATAGTCGGAGAAGTCAGGCAGGTCAAAATCCACGCCACTTTCGGACACGCCTATCGCCATATGAAATGGCAATGCTTTATCCCCGCCAGCGATGCTAACGTTATCTACGTAGTATTGTACGCCTTCTTCAATGTGGTTTCTGTCTCGTTGTTCACCTATCGCCGGATCTTGTGCCCAGTCTACCGCGTCTGTTTTCGCAAGGGTGTCAATAATGGCATTTGTCACCGTAGTATCAGCATTTAAGGTATCCGCTTTACCTTCCAAGTCCACTAATGTTTCGGCAGTCACCGCAATTTGCCACCAGCTCAATTCAGGGTATTGGCCTATCACTTCACCTGAAACTAAACCTGCAAGCCTTTGCGCATTTTCATAGTTATCACCTTCTGGTGAAACGGCAACGATTAAGTAATCCGATACATACTCGGTTCCCGAATCATCTACGATGAGTTTGCTTTCATCCGGTGCAATTAAGCCCGAGCCCGACACGGTAAACCATACGGCATTAGTACCTCCACCCGTTGTCGAAATCGTCAAAGGTGCCGAGGTGCCCCCTTCTGGCACAATGAATGTCACACGCTCATCAGTTAACGCCGTTGGTACGATACTTTGAGTACCTAATTTCACTGTCTCGACAAGATCAGCTTTGATATTCGTATGAATGGTTACTTCCGTACCAACAGCACCAAAGCCCGGTTGTACGTCAACAATTGAATGAGGTTCAACGTTATTAATCGTAATGGTAATTTCCGAACTTGCCGATGCCCCTTTGCTATCCGTTACTGACAACTCAAAAACAACTAGTTCTGTCTCACCTTTCGTTAGTGTAGGTGCGACAAAGAATATCTCCCCATTGTCACCCAGCACTAATTCGACAGGGTCCCCTTTTGTTTGCTTCCAATTCTCAATGCCAATAGCGCCTAATTGTTCATCCTTATCTTCAACATGACCTTGCAAGATCACGCGCTGGCCTTCATTGACAGATTGATTACTACCTGCTTGAGCAACAGGTGGGGTATTCGTTTTATCATCACTATCACAACCGACTAATGCCGCTGCAGCCATAATAGCAAGTAGGGTTTTCCTAACTTTTAATTGTGGTATTGACTCATAACCAAGCCTGAATGACATAACATTCTCCAATTTTTACGTTTAATATGACGGCTCTTCTATTTTTATTAACAGGAGCGCAACTAAACTACCATTCGGTATTGGTTCATAAATTAGAATGCAAGCCGATCCTTTTTCACTTACCGAAGTCGATACCATTTGCAGTCATCTTCACTCGTTTTGTGAAATTAAGCATTTTGTTGATTTCTAAATTATGGAATTAATACATGATATGAATTGGAGGTGCTATTTTGCGTTCTAGCCCCCTTTCTAAATGAATTTAATACATAGGAAAGTTATGGAACTCTGGAAGATATTACTATTTATACCCGCTTGCTTTGCTCTGAATATGACCCCTGGACCTAACAATTTACTGTCCATGAATAACGCTTGGAGCTACGGGTTCCGCACGGCAATCATTGCGGGGTTAGGGCGTATTTGTGCATTTGCTGGAATGATAGCACTTGTCGCTCAAACAAATACGGGCTCACTGCGTTATCGACACAAGTGAGCCCGATCATTACATTAGAAGAAGCCCAATGGATTCACATCGTAACTGATTAAGAGGTTTTTCGTATTTTGATAATGATCTAACATCATTTTGTGCGTTTCTCGTCCTATACCAGACTTTTTGTATCCACCAAACGCAGCATGTGCAGGGTAAGCGTGATAACAGTTAATCCAGATACGACCAGCTTCAATATTCCTTCCCATTCGATAAGCGAGATTCGTATCTCGAGTCCATACCCCTGCCCCTAAACCATACTCGGTATCATTGGCAATGTGTAAGGCCTCAGCTTCATCTTTGAATTTGGTAATCGCAATGACCGGCCCAAAGATTTCTTCTTGGAACACGCGCATTTTATTATGACCTTCCAACAAAGTAGGTTGAATGTAATACCCTTGCTCAATACTGCCTGCTTGCATTGATACCTCACCACCAAAGACCACATTTGCTCCCTCTTGGCGACCAATTTCAAGGTAACTTAAAATTTTATCAAACTGTTCCTGCGATGCCTGAGCCCCTACTTGGGTCTCTGTATCAAGCGGATTACCTTGTTGAATCGTTTTGGCTCGTTCAGCAACCTTAGCGACGAATTTATCGTACACTGATTCATGAACAAGTACTCTTGAAGGGCAAGTACACACCTCACCTTGGTTAAAGAAAGCCAATAGCGTGCCTTCAATACATTTATCTAGATATTCATCTTCGTGATCGAAAATATCTGGGAAATAAATATTAGGCGATTTTCCGCCAAGCTCAACAGTAGAAGGGATCAAGTTATCAGCAGCACAGCGCAAAATATGATTGCCGACCTCGGTAGACCCTGTAAACGCCAATTTAGCAATCCGAGTACTGGTGGCTAACGCTTGCCCTGCTTCAGAACCAAAGCCATTGACAATATTGACGACACCTGCAGGAATCAAATCACCAATTTTCTCCATTAAAACAAGGATCGATGTAGGAGTTTGTTCTGCAGGTTTCAATACAACACAACAGCCCGCCGCTAGAGCAGGTGCCAGTTTCCACGCCGCCATCAACATCGGAAAGTTCCAAGGAATGATTTGCCCCACCACGCCTATCGGTTCTGGAAAGTGATAGCTGGCCGTGGTGGCATCTAACTCAGCCGCACTCCCCTCTTGAGCGCGAATACATCCTGCAAAGTAGCGGAAGTGATCGACAATCAATGGCAAATCCGCAGCGAGGGTTTCTCGAACAGGTTTACCATTTTCCCATGTCTCAACCACCGCAAGTTCTTCTAAATGCTCCTCAATACGATCGGCGATTTTCAATAACACGTTGGATCGCTCTGTCACACTCGTCGCTGCCCAACTTGCTCTCGCTGCATGAGCTGCATCCAGTGCCAGTTCGACATCCTCCTTAGTTGAGCGCGCGACTTGACAAAACACTTTCCCGTTGACCGGAGAAATATTGTCAAAGTATTCGTGGCTGGTTGGGGTTACCCACTCCCCACCGATGAAGTTATTGTACTGTTGCTTGAATGAAACAATGGCGTTGTCAGTTCCTGGCTGTGCATAAATCATGTGTCGTTCCTTTTGATTCACGTTTACACCCTCTAACTGGGGTGTCTGATACCGTTTAACTCTCTCAACTCTGTCTCGAGTTGTGGCGAAAAGTCATCCTTATTGTCTTAGTACTCATCGCTAGTACTAACTCAAGTACTAACTCAAGTGCTAACTCAAGTACTAACGCAAATCACAAGCCAAAAACACGGACTTGTTGTTAATCACTTGTAAAACTATGATTATCAGATAATTACAAAGCGTTGGTGGCAGTTGAACTCGAATACACCTAGGCGAAAATCACAAAGCCCATGTTCAACTGTACCAATTTGACACAGTTACACTGTTCAACGGTGGTACACAAATGACGTCGAAACACAACATGGACACCCACAACATGGACACCCAAGCTGAATCCTCTTGGTTATTGGATTCATGGGGAAGAAGTAAACAAGCAGGCTTGAGTCAAAAAAAGCAACCCGATGATTTTATAATGTCGAGTGCACTGCTCAATGAGCGATGCCAACAAAATGACTATTTGATTGAAGCGGTTGAACAGCAAGCTGTCCCGCTTTTCAATCAAATCTTTGCTCGCAGTGATTCACGCCTGCTGTTGACCGATGCTGATGCTGTAGTGATAGCGAGTTGGGGCCAAGGTGAGTTTCGAGAAAAGCTAACGGGCATTGCACTGAGCTCTGGAGCATGCTGGCAAGAAAAGTATAAAGGTACCAATGCTATCGGGACGGCCCTTGTGGAGCAGCGCCCAATATCTGTCATCGGGAATCAACATTTTATCCAAAAGCACCGTTTTGTCAGTTGCACGGCAAGTCCAATTTTCGATCATTCGGGACACCTTGTTGGAATTTTAGATATTACGAGTGAACAACGCTGCCATAACTCATCGACACAAATCTTGGTGCAAACCATGGTACAGAAAATTGAAAATCAATTACTCGCACAAATCCCGAATGGACACACCAAAGTCCATATAGCTTGTGACAGACAGCTTTTGGAAACCGAATGGCAAGGGATTTTAATTGCCAATGAATCCGGACAAATATTGGCGCAAAATCAATTTGCAGGCCAACTACTTTCACAACCTAATGTGATTGGGAAGCAGCTAAATGAGGTCCTCGACTGCCAGCAGCAACGTAACGACTTTGTCTTCACCAAACATGCATTAACGTCGACTCAGAATAGAGGAGTAATATCCCCTTCCGCTCATCATCTCCACTTTGGAGACAATCATGTCGAACTATGTTGGCAACAGTCTAACCGAGTCATCGACAAAGACATCTCTCTGTTAATTATGGGAGAAACGGGCGTTGGGAAAAATGAGTTTGTCAAAGCATTACATAGGCACAGCTTACGCCGTAACCAACCGTTGGTTTCTGTTAACTGTGGCGCTCTACCTAAAGACCTGATCGAATCTGAGCTATTTGGCTATGTGGCAGGGGCGTTTACGGGTGCCAGTAGCAAAGGGTTCCAAGGTAAAATCCGTCAAGCAAGTGGTGGAATACTCTTTTTAGATGAAATTGCCGACCTTCCTCTCGACGCGCAATCGCGGTTACTTCATGTCTTACAAGATAAGGTCGTCGCCCCTATTGGGACAAACGAATCCTTTCAGGTCGATGTACAAGTTGTATCTGCAACCCATAAGGATGTAGAAGCATTGATACAACAAGGTCTCTTCCGCCAAGATCTTTACTATCGCTTGAATGGGCTAGCAATCGAACTGCCACGCTTGCAAGATCGCACTGATAAAGCGGCATTAATTGAATCGATTTATAGGCGTTACGCGTTTCACGAACAGAGATTAGACGATGATTTATTTGAAGCCTTAATGACTTATCACTGGCCTGGTAACCTTAGAGAATTAGATTCGTTACTCAAAGTCGCAGCACTATTATCCGAAGATTCGGATACCTTGCGCTTTGAGCACATTCCTCAACATCTGTCGATTCAATTAAGCCGAACCATTAAGGGTGGCAATGAGAAGCAAGTCGATGGAAACATGAACTCAACTGATCTCAAATCCACCATTGAGGAAACGTTAGTTAAAACGTATTTTGCTAATAACGGAAATGTAAGCCGCACTTCGAAAGTATTAGGTGTCAGTCGCAATACGATCTACCGTAAACTGAAGTCTCTAGGCATTCTGACTTAAGCCAAGAAGAACGTTAAATAAAAAGCCCCTGAGTAAAACTCAGGGGCTAGAGAAGTTACTACTACAATTGAATCACCACACTCTCGCTTCATCCGATGATTCAGATAGCAAGCGACATAAATAAGCCACCAGCTCCATTTTTTTAGCACTGGTCTCTTTGGCGGTTACGGCGACTTTATTGACCAAGGCGATTGCCGAACTGCGCTGCGATGATGTGAATCGTTCGATCCCTGTTTCAGCAACACTATCAATATGCGAATCAACAGACTTTGCACGCTTCAAAGCGTGTATCGTTGCTGCATAGAGCTGTTTTGAATCTTCGCGACTAAGCCCGAAAGCGTCTTGAAACAGGGTCAAGATCAATCGCCTTTCTTCTGTTGTAACTTGACCTTCACTACTCGCAACCGCAACCATAAACAGCGCGGTTAATTCAACGGGGCTCTCAAGCCTAAAGCCATTTACTTGGAAAGAGTGCTTTACTCCCAAAGGTCTTCGCAAATAGTGAAAAGGATTGTTCCGATATCCCTTTAAATTGAAGTCGGAGACTCGAACGACTAGATAAAGAATCATGAGGATTGCTGCAAGCAAAATAAATACGATATACATGGTTTTTTCCATAATTTATAATTGTTTTAGTCGAGGTTACCCTCTCGCTGCACATAGCCAAGTCACTTCAAGGTGCTGTATTCAGAGCCACTAGATCCTCAAGCAATGCCTTGCTATCAAACCAAGCAGTTCTCGCTGAACCTAGCATCTCGAGGTTACTTGGATATAAGTAACCTAACATATGCCTATTGTTTCATTGAATCGATTCGTGTTTTAAAAACCGACACAATCTTGAAAGTATGACACTTGACGAAAGTAAACATTTGTTGCTTTCGTTTTCATGACATCAACAATTCGACATTATTCGTTACTTGTACTAGTGCTATTTAAGCCTTTATCTTTGTTTATGTTTTAGTGAATGCTCAGCACTTTATGACTGCCGAAGGTCTTCTAAAAAGCGTTCAATGAAGGGAAAAGTGGTTGGTTGCGGTCGCTATTCATTGTTTCTTGTCGAAATTAAAAAGTTACTTGGTAACAACGAAAAAAAGAGCACCTTACGGTGCTCTTCTCCTTGAAACCTAACCGTTATAATCCGCCTTCTTCTTGGGCTTCTTTAACTAATGCCTGACGTTGAGCTTCTTTCGTGGATACCACTTCATTTTCCTTGACTGGATTCTGCTCTTCAAAAGCGGGAAAAAAGACAAAGTACTTATTAATAGTCATCACTAGAACCTCTATGTTTGGTCAATACCTCGGTTAATAAGATTTGAGCACCACCATACCCAGGTGACTTCAAGATATAGAATTCAGAACCACTATGTCTTCAAAGCAATGCCTTGCTATCAAGCCAAGTTGTTCTCGCTGAACCTAACATCTTGAGATTTCTTGGTTATAAATGGGCTGCTCGGGTTTCAAGATAGATGCAGATACTATATGAAACATCATCCACATCAATACAATTGTAGGAGGAGCATCGAGGAGTAGGCAACTGTCCTGCTCATCCTACTGCAACTGATCATAACCTTTGAAACGTAACAATCAAGGGTTAACCATTTGTTTGTAAATTAAAAATTCATAACTTTCTCAAACATCAATAAAGGGAGTAGTACTTAAGAACCAAATGCGAACTAAGCCAATGGATGACGGGAAAAGCAAAATACCATCCTAAATAACCACAAAACTTGCTGCATAGACCCCAATGGCATATACCTAATATAATATTACAATACTCAAAAAGACTCGATTAACACATTATAAGTGAAGGTATGCTTTTAGGGGCATGGGCACTTAGGATCAGATACTAGGGATCGGATACCAATTAACGGATGCAAAGGATCGGCTTACTCGTGGTTATGATTCTGATATCGAAGTCCATGAATTTCCGTGGACCATTCGTCATATCTTGTTAGTCGAGAAGAGAAGGATAACTGTCATTATGGCTGAGACGCTTGAATCGAATACTCAAGAAACGGCTGACACGGGGCACCAGGACACTCTTGGCATCCGTTACGGCGAAGATGTGTTTACACACGTCTGTCCGCTTAGTGAAGTGGCGCTACATGTATCAACCCCTACGGGAAAATCAATTAAGTGCAGTTCGAAATTTGTCGGCCTTCACTCGAAACACCTACTGCTATTCGAAATGCCAAAGTTATCGCCAAATGCCCTTGCTACCTATTTCCAGCGCGGCTATGTTATCCGAGCTTGTGTGATCAGTGGGCTTGGTGACGCACAGAAAATCTACTTCAAAAGCAAAGTGGAATACGTCATTCAAGCAGGTGATGTCGCTATGTTTCTCGTCAGTGTGCCGACATCGGCGCAAATCGCAGGAGGGCTTCGCTCGGAGGCTCGTTTACAAATCACATTAGACGGTACGGTTGACCCGCATGGTAGATGCTTGCCTTGCATGCTGAAAGACATCTCACCGAGTGGCTGTTTACTGCAAATCGAAAGGCAGTTCGCAGATTACAAAATCGGTCAACAACTTCAATTTAGCTTGTCAAACCCCACCTCAGAAAGTGATGAAAATGAGCATGAGTCGCAGGATCAAAAGATCCTACTCAGCGCAACGGTAATGAATCAGAAACAAGGAACTCATTCGGTTAAATATGGCATGAAATTCAGTCAAGGTGCGCGTAAAGCAATGGAAAATGTCATCACCAAAATTGAATTTTGTCGGGAAACGCAACGCTTCCTGATATAGAGCGAGCTAAACAGGCGTCGTTTATTGCCCTGTCAAAGAACCCAAAAGAGATTTGGTTGTCTCATCAATCAAACCTGTTGGCTCTAACTGGTTTTCCGTCTGAAAAGATTTGATCGCATTCGTGGTTGACTCATCCAATACTCCTTCAAACGCTCCAATGTAAAAGTTTAAGTTTGCGAGCCTTTGCTGAATCCCTTTGATGGTATCAATGCTTTCCAGCCCACCCACATTCACACTGAATCGATCATATCGATCTGGCTCGTCAGGGTAATTATAGACTTTTAGAATCACTTCTTTTCCGAAGAAATCGCCGGTTGGGATCAAACCATCCGCGCCAATCACGCCTTCAGCGACATGTTCTTCATGCTCTATAATGTACTTAACGCCTGTGTAAGGTGTTCCGTTTTGATCAACGAACTTTATCGCCGTCGCCCCTGAAGACGCCGACATAGCTCCGAGCCCCATGCTCATGATTGCCAGTAATCGTTGGATTCTATACTTCATCCTGAAACCCGTTTTTGTGATCCTTTGGCGCAAATGTTAGCGACAAAAGCGTGAGTTCACTAATTAATTAACATTAATCTTGTGATATTCACTACAAAGTCTAAACAGTGAGAAACAAATCTGTTAAGTCGGCCACGCATTCCCACCTCTTTTGCCTCTTCACATTCATCCAACAAAAATCCGCAGACAAAAAAAGCGCCTCACTAGGAGGCGCTTAATATTCAAATACGAAATTAATTATACATCGTAAGTGGTTGACGCAGTGTCGCCGCCTGTACCCGTCCAGTTCGTGTGGAAGAATTCACCACGCTCACGGTCAATACGCTCATAAGTGTGAGCACCGAAGTAGTCACGCTGAGCCTGTAGTAGGTTCGCAGGTAGACGAGACGTTGTGTAACCGTCAAGGAACGAAAGCGCAGAAGTCGTACATGGCATTGGGATGCCCGCTTCAAGAGACTTAGCTGCCACTTTACGCCACGCTGCTAGGCTGTTCTGAAGGATACCTTTGAAGTAATCATCAGAACCTAGGAAAGCGATATCTGGGTTCGCTTCGTATGCATCACGGATGTTGCCTAGGAATGCACTACGGATGATACAACCACCACGCCACATCAGTGCAACGTTACCGTAGTTTAGGTCCCAACCATTCTCGTTAGACGCTTCACGCATTAGCATGAAACCTTGAGCGTAAGAGATGATCTTTGAAGCTAGCAGTGCTTGACGTAGTGCATCAACCCACTCTTGCTTATCACCTTCTACTGGAGTGATCGTCTTACCAAACAATTTCTCAGCTTCAACACGCTGATCTTTTAGTGCTGACAAGCAACGAGAGAATACTGACTCAGAAATCAGAGTCAGTGGAATACCTAGGTCAAGTGCATTGATACCTGTCCATTTACCCGTACCTTTCTGACCCGCTGTATCTAGGATTTTTTCGACTAGAGGCTCACCATCTTCATCTTTGTAACCAAGGATATCCGCTGTGATTTCTACAAGGTAGCTATCTAGCTCAGTCTTGTTCCAATCTGCAAATACTGCCTGCATTTCATCAGCAGACATACCAAGACCATCTTTCATGAACTGGTAAGCTTCTGTGATAAGCTGCATGTCACCGTATTCGATGCCATTGTGAACCATTTTAACGAAGTGGCCTGCGCCGTCGTTACCAACCCAGTCACAACAAGGCTCGCCAGCGTCTGTTTTAGCAGAGATGCCTTGGAAGATTGGCTTAACCGCTTCCCAAGCTTCTGGTGCGCCACCTGGCATAATAGAAGGACCAAAACGTGCACCTTCTTCACCACCAGAAACACCAGTACCAATAAAGTGGATGCCTTTTTCACGAAGTGCTGCAACACGACGGTTTGTGTCTGGGTAGTTAGTGTTACCACCATCGATGATGATGTCACCTTTGTCTAGGAGCGGAGTTAGCGCTTCAATGAACTTATCAACAACGTCACCAGCACGAACCATTAGCATCACTTTACGTGGCGCTTCTAGCTTTTCCACTAGCTCTTCAAGAGAGTAAGCACCAACAATGTTTGTGCCTTTTGCTGGGCCTTCAAGAAACTCGTCAACTTTCGCAGCAGTACGGTTGTGTGCCACAACTTTAAAGCCATGGTCGTTCATGTTTAGGATAAGGTTCTGACCCATTACCGCTAGGCCAATAACACCAATGTCACCTTTCATTGTTTTTCTCCAGTATTTTTATTACGCAAGCAATTAAGCGATTTTCGCTGCTGCGGCTGAATCTAGATACCACTCCGTCTCACCCGACTTAGATTGAATCTTCGCTGCCGGATACGGCAGAGACTCGGCTGGAGTAGTATGAATTTCGTTTACGATGTCAACTTTACCCGCACCCAACACTAAGTAGCTAATGCGTTGTGCCGCTTCCAGTACCTTCGCTGTTTTTGAAACGCGAATCTGACCCGATTCTGGGTGGGTCGCTAATACAGAAAGGTTCTCATCGTTATAATCGGTTTGTGCTGGGAACAGAGAAGCCGTATGGCCATCAGCTCCAACACCGAGTAGAATCCAGTCAAACACAGGCGTGCCATCTTGGGATGGGATCACATCGAGCATTTCTTTTGCAAAACGCGCTGCTTCTACTTCAGGCTGTTCTTCACCGCGAATGCGATGGATGTTTTCAGCAGGAATATTGATTTGGCTAAATAGCAATGCATTTGCTTCGCCAAAGTTACTTTCCGCATCGTCAGGCGCGACACAACGTTCATCTCCCCACCAAAAGTGAAGATTTTTCCATTGAATCGCAGTGGCGTACTGTTCTGTCGCTAGCAGCTTAAACAACATCTTAGGAGTGCTGCCGCCAGAAAGAGAAATATGAACCGCTTTGCCCTGCTCGCTGAAAGACTGAAGGTCTTGAGCAAGGCTTTCCACTACTTGGTCCGCTGTTTGAAAGATCTTATGGTTGATCATAATTCGCAGTAGTCCGTGTCTGTCAGGTTTTTACATGGGAAACGCCATGCGCGACCATCGCGCTCAAGCAGATTATCTGACTCAATTGGTCCCCATGTACCACATGCGTAGCCAAAGAGTGCTTGTGGGTCTTGCTTGAAGTCAAGAATCGGTTGAACGTACTTCCAACACGCTTCCACAGCATCGCTACGGGCAAATAGAGTAGCATCACCGTTTAATGCATCAAGTAATAAACGTTCGTATGCTGTTAGCATCTGCGTCTCTTCAAGCGATGCGTAGTGGAAATTCATTTTCACTTCTTTCGCATTGAAGCCTGCACCTGGCTCTTTAAGACCAAAGCTCATTTGAATGCCTTCATCCGGTTGAATTCGGATGATGAGCTTGTTCTCAGGAGCATTTTGACCAAACACTGGGTGCGGCGTACGCTTAAAGTGAATCACAACTTCGGTTACACGTGTCGGAAGTCGTTTACCTGTACGAACATAGAAAGGAACACCATTCCAACGCCAGTTGTTAATGTAAGCTTTCAGACCAACGTAGGTTTCTGTACGAGATTCGTCCGAAACACCCGGTTCCTCGCGATAGCCTAATAATGACTGCCCACGCACGTCAGCAGCTGTGTATTGACCAAGAACCAAATTGTTACGTAAATCGTCTTCTTCTAATGGTTTTAGACACTGAAGGACTTTAACCACTTCATCACGCATTGAATCTGCATTGATCTGAGCTGGCGGCTCCATACCAACCATCGCAAGTACTTGCAGAAGGTGGTTTTGGAACATATCACGCACGGCACCAGAACCATCGTAGTAACCACCACGACCTTCAACACCTAAGAACTCTGCGCCTGTGATTTCAACGTAGTCAATAAAGTTGCGGTTCCACAGCGGTTCAAACATCGCATTTGAGAAACGGAAAACCAATAGGTTTTGTACCGTTTCTTTGCCAAGATAATGGTCGATACGGTAGATCTGATGTTCTTCGAAATGCTCGTGGATTTCTTTGTCCAGCTTTTGCGCTGATTCTAGATCATAACCAAATGGCTTTTCGATAATAAGACGCTTCCAGCCATCCTCGTCACTGTTGAGGCCATGGGCGGCAAGGCTAGCAGGGATAACACTGTATAGACTTGGTGGTGTCGCTAGATAGAAGAGAGTGTTGCGCTGTTCAAAGCGGTACTCATCAGCGATCTGGTCTAAGCGGCTGGCAAGCTTCGCGTAGTCCGCTGTATCGGAAGTATTGATGGCCTGATAATGCAGGTGATTCATGAAAGCATCGAGCGTTTCCGGCTCGGTTTTCTCCATCTCTTGCAGCGATGTTTTTAACTTTTCGCGGTATGACTCGTCGCTATACTCAGTACGACTTACGCCCAAGATTGCGAAGTTGTCTGGTAGCTGCTTACTTGCATAGAGGTGGTATAACGCTGGAATTAACTTGCGATAAGTTAAGTCACCTGAAGCACCAAAGATAACTATGCTGCTGTTTTCTGGTATTACCATCATCTTTCCCTTAAAACGAGGTACTTATTTTGTGCCCGGGTAAAAGGCGTTAAAGGACACCCACCCTAACAACGACACCTAAAAATAGATAATTGGTCTTACCTATTACATTGATAGGAAAAACCGAACAAAATTGTGTACTAAATGAGAATGAATCCACCGACACGGTGGCGTATTGTCTACGAGTTATTGATTTACATCAATAGTTAACAAAGCAATCGTTTAAATAATGACTCAATAATCACATAAATAATTGATTTTATTTGCATTATTTTAATTTCAACTGATCGTACCAGAAACAACATATTGTAAATCATTTGTTAAGACACATTACACTAATGTAATGCTTTACATATTTAATCAGATTTTAATCTTTCTAACCTTAGTTTCACTCGCAAATGTGGTAATTTTTCCTGACCAATTAATCATCAGGGAACGCTATGAAGTCCATTTTATTTCTATGTTCAGGCAATTTTTACCGTAGTTGATACGCTGAATGCCTTGCGAGACACTATTTTGAAAATACCCTTATCAGTTCAAGTGGTTTACTTGATCAACTCGACCCAAAAAATAAAGGCAATTCGGCGCAAGAAATTAACGATATAGTGGCAGCATTAGAACTTGTCGATAGCGCTTGCTTACAGCGAAAGCCCAAGCTGACATCAAGAGAAGAGATTGAGCATTTTGATTTAGTGATTGCACTATGTGAAAGAGAGCACAGGCCGATGGTGATGGCGCGACTCATGGAGGTGGCCGATAAAATCATCTATTGGGATATCGAAGATTACCCAGAATCACCTGTACATGTTGCTGTCGCGCAGATCCATCACGAGGTCACTAAATTGAAATCCAGCATCACTGAATAATCTCATTGCTCGCTAGAGTACATAGGTTTGTTAAGAAGACCTAGTTACTACGAAGATGAAGTTACTACGGAAATTTAGTTGCTACGGAGTACAAGTTAAGCATGGACACCCAAATGCAGTGAGTAAAAATGCAATCATCGACGCAACTTTCTATAGGAGCGTTCCGGGCGCCCAACACTGCCATAGTTTAGGTCCGCTTCAAGGTCGCCGGCAGTAATAAGAAACTCTAAATATCTTCTTGCTGTTGTGCGACTTGCTCCTATTTTTTCCCCTGCTTCATCCGCTGTGAACGAGTTCTGATCGTGTTCAAATAGCGCTCGAATTTTATCCAATGTTACGCCATCTATTCCTTTTGGGAGCCGCACCGTCGTGGAGTCAGCATTACTGTTTGACTGAAACATTTGATCGACTAGCCTCTGATCTAAGTCTTGAACGCCATTGATCTGCTGTCTCTGCGCACTATATTTTTCCAAAGATGCACTTAAACGTGGGAACATCACAGGTTTCAATAAATAATCCACCACACCACCTCGCATCGCACTTTGCAAGGTGTCTACATCTCTTGCTGCCGTAATTAAAATAACGTCACAATGCTGTTTTTCACCTCGTAATTCACTCAGTAATGTCAGCCCGCTGCCATCAGGAAGGTATACGTCTAACAACACCAGATCAGGCGCTAAAAGGTTCAACTGTAACCTCGCTTCGTCACAGGATGTCGCAATACCGACCACTTCAAAACCTTCCATTTGTTGAATGTACTTATGGTGTAATTCCGCAATGGCTACGTCATCTTCCACAATCAACACTTTTACATTCGCTTTCATGATACTTCTTCCTTGGGTATGTATACGGTGACTCGCGTTCCTTCGCTGCCATTGGAAAGCATTTCCACCGAGCCTTGATAACGCCTTGTTATTTGGTTAACCAGATGCAGCCCTACCCCGCGCTCTTTCTTCGACTTAGTAGAAACGCCCCTAACTAATAGTTGGGTCAAGCTCATTTCTTCAGGCAAGCCACAACCACTATCCGTCACTTCCAATACAATCTCTTGGCCATAATCACTCACCGAAACTTCAACGATTCGTCTTTCTGGTAAGAGTAATGGGTCTTGTTGAATTGCTGTCATTACCGCATCAAAGGCATTATCAATAATGTTCCCTAACACCGTCACCATATCTTCTGCACGGACTCTGAGTGGTAAAGGTTGCAAGCAAGAGCCTTCTTCAACCACCAGCTCTAAACCTAACTCTCTTGCACGCTCACTTTTGCCAAGCAACATGCCAGCGATCAAAGGATCTTTGACCGCTTCTCGTAGAAACTCAATCAAACTCTGATAATGTGCGGTTTCTTGTCCAATCAAATGCTGTACGGACTCCAACTCCCCCATTTGTACTAAACCGCTAATCGTATTGAGCTTATTTCTATGTTCGTGGGTTTGTGAGCGTAACAATTCCGCATAGGCTTTGGTCTGAGCGAGTTGTTGGGTCAACTCGGTCATCTCATCTTTCAATCGAAAACTGGATACTGCGCCGATAACTTCACCATCGAGCCATACTGGGCTACGGTTTGCAATTATACTGATATTGTTAAATATCAGTTCAACATTGTGTTCTTCCTCACCTTGCTCAAGCACCCTGAGTAAATCACTGCCTGGTAATATGTGAGACAAAGGTTGGTTTAATGCCAAGGTCGAATCTAATTCTAAGATGTCACAGGCGCGCCGATTGATTGAACGTAAACGCCCTTGATTATCAATGGTGATTATCCCTTCTTTGATGGTGGCAAGTGTGGCATCTAATTCACTGTAGAGTCTTCCAATTTCTTCAGGCTCAAAACCGAGTAATGTTCTTTGGTAGCGTCTAGACGCGTAGCTGGATACAACGGCATTAACACAAACAACCAACAGTGCCATAACGCTCAAAAACATCAGAAAGGGTTGTAGCCTCTCTTGGAGACTTTCTAGTAGATAACCGACAGAGACCACACCAATGATTTGTCCATCATCATCAAACACCGCCGCTTTTCCTCTCACAGAACGGCCTAACGACCCTTCGGCAATAGAAACATAGGATTCACCATTTTGTAGGGCCGCGACATTATCGCCACCTTTCATCGGCTTACCAATACGTTCATCTACCGGGTGAATACGCCTAATTCCTTGACGGTCACCAATGACAATAAAAGCCGCGCCTAGATGATCAGCCATTTTACGAAATCGCAGTTGATCCAAGTTTGTGACATCTTGCTGAATCAGTTGTTTAACCACTTGGGAACTGGCTAGTAACTCGGCGACCCCGAGTGCTTTACTTCCCATTTCTTGCTCTTGGGTCTCTTTAACATACCAAAAGCCAGCCATCACTAAGATAAACAGTTCAACAAGGCCAGTCAGTGTCATGATCACTAACAAGCGTTTCCGCAGACTCATCGAACGCCAAATCATGTCGCCTCCTACACACCCAGAATGTACTGGCCGTGAGTTTCTATTCACTTTCCACGTAAGTTTCTATTCACATTCCAAATGTAGGTTGTATCCAACCCTCAAGAACAATAACAGTTTCGCAACATTTCTACTGGTGTCATCTTTGCTAAATGTGAGGTCTGCGCTATCTGTATAAGTCATTCGACTAAGACTCAAGCAAACTCTATCAAACAGAAATTTAGCAACATCGACTTTAACAACTCGTAACAAACCAACAGATTTCATATGAATATATGTAGATATCGATCTGGCTCACGTCATTTTTTGTCAATTTTGAGGTCTTTTTAAATTCTTAGTCGTATACTCATTATGCTGGACAAAAAACAACCACACCGTGCCAAAATCTAATAAAACAGCGGTGTTTCGATAAAGGAATATGCTAATGGAACGCGATACCTTTGGAATTTGCCTAAATAAGGCAATGCTGTCGAAGAATAAGCATTCAACTTTTACCCACGTCAGGGCTTATGAAAAGAACGAGTGCAGCTCGTCGGACTTACAGGTGGCGCTTGCATTCCCACAAATGAGTGGTGGTGAAGTGTTACAAACCATGAGAAGTTCAAAAAGCTTAGAGTGGCGTGCAGAGTTTGTTTGCCCTTCGTTCAAGTAGGATGTAATCCCATCCCTTTGCCACTTCTGGCAAATAAAAAATCCCGCTACGTGAGCGGGATTTTTGGGTTTAAATGACACTGTCAGCGTGATATGACATCTGTTTATGCTGCTTTTACAAGCCCAATTCTTCGCTGATCGACTGAATTTGCTTTAAATCTAACCGATAAACTTCAACCATTTGATCTATATGACTCACTCGTGAATTCGCTTCATCCATTTTATCGCATGAATCAGACTTAGAATCCCACGAGTTGCCTTTTAAGTAGACATCACAAGCCTTTTTAAAGCTGGCAATTTTTGGCATCAACTCTTCACGTTCCAACTGGAGTTTTTCTAGCTCCTGAGCAACCGTCACTTCGCGTTGAAATAACTCACGTGAGCGTGCAAACAAAGACGTTTGCATGTCTACTTGACGCTCAAGTTTTTGATTATTCTCTTGCATAACCGCAAGTTCATCACGCAGTTGCTGTACTTGAGATTCCAGTGAAAGATTCACTTTTTCCAGTTCAGTGGTTTGTTCTGTTAACGATAAGAATTTAGCTTGGTGTAACTCGCTTTGTTGCTGCAGTGCGGCTTCTAAACGCTGATCTATCTCGTAATCCACTTTCTCCTGACGCGTATTCACTTTCTCGACGATGAGCGCTTTTTCACTGAGTAAATCTTGATATTTTGATTGAAGACTCTGATAAGTGTCCTGCCATTGGCTTGCGGTCAATTGCATTCCGACGAGTCCACCAAATGCAAGCCCTAGCACTACCGCTAAACAAATATAAATATGTGTTCGCTTATCTCTCTCTTCGATAACGACAACGTCATCATCTTGTTCTTCAAAGTGTTGTGAAGGCACGAATTACTCCCCAAAAACCATCAGCGCATAAGTTCGCTAATAACAACTACGGTCATATATACAGCAAAGCTGCCAACAAGAGAGATCACCACCCATTTTTGCACCTTGGCATTTGTGTTGTATCTCACCATTATGAAGGCCAATGCCATAAGAACAACGAGGGCAACAAGTTTGGTCATGGTGGCTCCTTTGATCGATTGAATACCCTATTGAGGCTATGTACGAGGGAACAACCCTTCTGTATCAGTCCTTGCCTCAAACTACGCCGCTAGTCTAACACTGAGAAAACCGCGTCACCTATTTTATTTTAGAAAAAGATCAATAGGTTCTGAAACTCACTGATCACATTTTCATCAGAGTGGATTAATACTATACCCAAGTAACCTCGAGATGCTAGGTTCAGCGAGAACTGCTTGGTTTGATAGCAAGGCATTACTTTGAAGATCTAGTGGCTCTAAATCAAGAAGTAATAACACAGCTAGCGAGCCAAGCAGACTCGCCCTTCGGGAGCCTGTCACTGGCTTCACTTCTGCGTTAGAGACATTGAAAATAGAATGACTATTTCCTTCATCTCTGCCTTGAATTGAAACCCGTGACAAGGCTCTGAATACGGCATCTTGAAGTCACTTGGGTATATACAAAAAAGAGCCCAACTCAAGTTTCGAGTAAGGCTCTTTCAGGTTACAAATTGACCATCACGTCAAGCATCCTGCTAGACGACTAAATAGAGGTATATCCTAGCAATCCTAACAACCACAATAAGAATTCAATAAAGCTATTGAATGGTGGTTTACCCGTGTCTTTCTCTTTCACCTCAATGGTAATGGTTGCAGGATTTGACTCAATACCATCATTATCATTGACAGTGTATACTATTGTATCTTCAACAATGTTCGCCCCATTATGGGTGTAAATGATTTGTCCATGTTCATCGACAACAACCGTTCCATACAATGGCTGAGTAATGATTCTGATCGTGTTCTCTTGAATAACACCGTCAGAGTCTGAGTCATTCGTTAGGGGTGTGAGAGTTACCTGTTCACTTGACACAACACTATAACGATCATCAGCAGCAATTGGGGCCAAATTAGATGCGCGAACGGTGATTTTCACCGTATCGACGGCTTTGTAACCTTCATCATCAGTGACTAAAAGATTGACGTTAAAGGTACGACTCTCCGTTTTATCTGATAGCGTGATTGGTTCAATGTAGGCTCTTGATTTACTCGAGTTGACAATTTTAATATCGAAGTTGTCACTACTCCACTGGTAGGAACGAATCGAGCCTAAATTATCAAATGAAGCAGAGCCATTTAAGTTGATAATTTGTCGCTCATTAACGTCAATATCTACCCCTGCATTTGCAACAGGTACACTTTCGTGTCGTGCGTTGACAGCGACTTCACCAAATAAACCAGGGCCTGTTGGCTGCTCACATAACTGTTTAAAGCTGGCTTTGAATTCTTTAACTTGGTCACCTTCGATCAGTAATCGAGAAACATCAAAACTACCGTATAACTTGTTACAACCTCGGCCATTCCCACTCACTGATAAGCCTGCTACGGATTCAGGGTTGAATGGAAAACGTTGTGCAACATCATACGCTTTCACTTCGAGCGGCTCATTGTTAGGCGCAGCGAAGTTCACATCCCAGTTTTCACTTCCTCGTATGCTTACATTTACACCATTACTGTAGTTCTTTGAGGCTTGAATCAAACTCGATGATTGATCGTAAAACCAGCTTTTTCCTTGCCCAATGTAGTCACCATCTTGACTGGTAAACTCAAAGTAGGTTTGTGGGTCACTTTTGCTCTTAATTGAAATTGAGCGCTCCACCGACTCTGATTGACCTAGGTTATCCGTGACGGTTAACTGAAGTCGGACCTCTTCTCCGCCCAATGCAATTTCATCACTCAATTCTACGCGAGCGTTCGGTTGCGTCGGATCTAATATATTCAGTGTTGGGCCGCTGATTTGCTCCCAGAAGTAGCTTTCAATGGTCCCTATGTTCGAAAATGACTTTGTACCGCCCACATTCCAACTCGTCCCTTCAATCAAAGTACGGCTCGGTGATTCAATAATAGGAAAAGGGTATGGATAAGGCGTTGCAACCTCTGTGTTCAGTCGAACACTACCAGAAAGCTTTCCACTGCTGCCGTCACAATGTTGAATAAAATCAAGTGCGAGTGATTCATTGTTAGGCGTGGTATCTATTTCATAAATGTAGAATTCGCCATTAATTCTGTTACAGCCCCTACCCGATGAATTTACCGAGATCCCTGGATTAAATGGACCTCGAAATGCAGCTCTTTCTGCATTTAAGTATCCACCTTTATTTAAGTCTCGATGGTTTGGTGCAGCAAATTCAAACCAAAAGCCACTTGGGTGACTGATATTAATTACATCTTTATCAATCGTATAGGTAAACTCACCAGTCAAATTTACATCTTTACCACCGCCGATATAATCACCAGCTTCGCTCGTTAATAAAATTGTTGATGATGCGCTGGCATAGCCAGATAGGCAGAGTGCCATAAAAAATAGAGATTTTTTCAATGGAAAGTCCTTTATATATTAAGATATTTTGACTGTTTCTCATAAATATCAATCAATTAGTAATGACAACCAAACATTTATTGCTTCTAGATTAATTTCATCTCAAAGTTCTTAAATGATAAAAACTTATTGACAAACTACATCTATCAAAAGCTTTGAAATAGTACTTGAATATCATTATGTAAGGCTATTTCAATCCACCAGAACAATTTCCAGTCTCAAATCGAAAACTTTTTTCATTGAAACATAAATCCAAGTAGCTCGAGAGCATCGCCATCATGAGTCATAAAGACCACTAAATTAGACTTACCATTTGTAAATTCACAGGTTAAATAAAGAAAGAAGTGCTCTTCAACTCCAATACTTTCCCCTTCAAGTAATTTAGGGTTATCACAAGATTCCAGAGCTCCTAGCTCCTTCCCTTTTTCAATCATCGTCAGATATTGTTCAAGGTTGTTTTGGACAACTTCCTTACTGAAATTCTCTTCAATCGATGGAATACTCCAATCTTGCGACACTTTACCTATTACTGGTATCACATCCATAGAGTAATCAAAAATCTTAACTGTCGTTTTAAATTGATTAATCACACTATAGATTAAACTACCCATAGCTATAACCAGTACGATTTTAACTAGCGTCATTAACTTCATAAACGTTTACCAATACATTTATATAAATGAGAGAATAAACTATCAAAATAAGCCTCTAATTTATCTAAACTATTTAGTTATATAGCATGAAAGTGACTTAAAAATTAGCATACAGAGCCTTTTAACTGATTCGCATTCAATGCAATTCGTCACACATACCAAACGTCAGGATTTAAAAGTCAATTACTTCACTTACACACCACTTAGAACAAATTTAACGCCTTATTAACATGATAATTCAGGTCATTTATCCACTTCGTTGTATTTTTGCTTGTCATATATTTTTCCGTGAGTATCATGATGTTTCCTTGACAGACTTGCGAAGTCTGTCATGTTCCGATGAAGACTGCAGGAGAGTGGTTGTTGAATGTCATTCGACAGAAATACAACCCGCCGAAGAAGTAAATCTTTCAGGTGCATTGCTTTAGTACGTACTGTTTGTACGCCATAGCAAGCGAGGACTGTTGTTGGAGGAACCTCTGGAGAGAACCGTTAAATCGGTCGCCGAAGGAGCAAGCTTTGCCCGATGCAAAGTGAAACTCTCAGGCAAAAGGACAGAGGAGTGGAAAGTTTGCACAACTGCTTCTGCCGTTTGTGCTTTTTTTGGTTAACATCCTTCCCTTTCCCTCTTCTCCTTAGACGTTTATTCATTAAGGGGAAATCATGCAAGATCTGCATTCACTTTTAAAAACAATTGATAGCTTCATTTGGGGACCACCCCTATTAATATTACTGGTTGGGACCGGTGTCTATTTCACAGCTCGCTTGGGTTTCATTCAATTTCGTCACTTACCTTCTGCCCTTGCGATGGTATTCACCCGAGATAAATCCAGTAACGCTAAAGGCGATGTTTCCAGCTTTGCTGCTCTCTGCACCGCTCTTTCAGCCACAATAGGGACAGGTAACATCGTTGGTGTCGCAACTGCAATTAAACTCGGAGGCCCAGGTGCCCTTTTCTGGATGTGGCTTGCTGCTTTGTTTGGGATGGCGACCAAATATGCTGAGTGTCTATTAGCGGTCAAATATCGCCGTGTCGATGACAATGGGCAAATGATCGGTGGTCCTATGTATTACCTTCAATATGGCGTAGGCTCAAAAGCATTAGCGATCTTATTCGCTGTCTTTGCACTCGGTGTTGCCTGTTTTGGAATTGGTACCTTCCCGCAAGTCAATGCCATACTTGATGCCAGCGAAATTGCACTAGGTGCAGATCGTGAGTTATCAGCCTTTATCCTGACCATATTGGTTGCCTTTGTAACCTTAGGTGGAATTCAATCAATTGCGAAAGTGGCTGGTAAAGTCGTACCGACCATGGCACTGATCTATGTCGCTGCCTGCGCTAGTGTGATCATCATGAACGCTGAAAAATTGCTACCCGCGATTGAATTAGTACTCGTTTCTGCTTTTTCGTCGACCGCTGCTACTGGTGGATTCCTCGGTGCGAGTATCATGTTAGCCATTCAATCTGGAATTGCACGAGGCGTATTCTCCAACGAATCGGGATTAGGCAGTGCTCCCATGGCGGCCGCCGCCGCTAAGACTGATTCTTGTGTGAAGCAAGGCTTGATTTCAATGACAGGCACCTTCTTCGATACCATCATCATATGCACTATGACTGGGCTTGCACTGATATTAACAGGGGCATGGCAAAGCGACTTCTCAGGCGCTGCTATGACAACCCATGCATTTTCGGTTGGTTTAAATGCTAATACACTGGGGCCGCTACTCGTATCGATAGGTCTGATGTTCTTTGCATTTACCACCATCTTAGGCTGGAATTATTACGGTGAACGCTGCGTCGTGTACCTTTTAGGCACGAAAGCCGTTCTACCCTACAAAATCATATTCGTTGCTTTAGTTTCTTCAGGGGCTTTCTTACAACTCGATATGATTTGGGTCTTAGCAGACATCGTCAACGGTCTTATGGCTATCCCTAACCTGATTGGATTGATCGCTTTGCGTCATGTCGTTATCGAAGAAACCAAACTCTTCTTTACCCCGACGTCGATAGCTAATAAAACATTAGTAAGAGACTGATAGCTAAGAAAGCGACGCTGCAATTATAATCCAGTCGCTTTACTCTACAAGCTGCTCCCATCTCGTGGGGCTCTATCAAAAAGCAGTCTTATTAACGACTGCTTTTTTTCATTCCTTTTGAGTTAAAACACATGTTTGACTATCAAACCGCTACACAGCCAATGCAAAAGTGTCATAACGATTTTTCTTCAAAAGCGAGTTAGTGATTCACTGGCGGAGCATCTTCTAACAGCAGTTTTGCACCGAGTGCTACTAAAACTACACCAGTTCCACCTTCCATTAACATCTTAAAGCGGCGGCTGTGCAGCATAGCATTCGCTCTGTTTAAAAGAGTCGATAACCCACATTGCCATATCATTGCAATGGCAAAATGAATCGCTGCAAAAGTTAACGATTGGAGTAACGGAGAAAATTCCGTTTGCACAAATTGTGGCAGAAACGCCAAGTAGAATATCGCCGTTTTCGGGTTCAATACATTGGAAAGAAAACCTTCACGAAATGAACGTGTCAGCCTTACTGTTTTCTTCTGAATGGCGATTTCTTCTTTGTCATTCGAAAGCATAAAAAGCCCTCGAATACTGCTCATCCCAAGCCAGACCAAATAAGCTGCGCCACACCACTTTAATAGTTGAAACCATTCTGCCGATTGGGCAAGTAATGCTGATATACCAATTGCAGAACATAGTGCATGGACAAACAAGCCACAACAAATCCCAAGACTCGTAGCATAACCATCACTCGTACCGCTTCGGGTTGTATTTCGTATCACTAAAGCCGTATCTAAGCCTGGTGTCAAAGTGAGTACTGTTATTGCGATAACAAATGCTTCCCAAGGTACATGATAAACAAAATCCATAACTGTATCTTTTTGTATAATTTATCAGCTATTGTGCGATTTATACTTAGAGAGTGCAAGAAGGTGGTTTCACTCGGTTATTCAATATTTCAAGAAACTGTATTCGGAGCCTTATCACTGGTTTACGCTCAAGGTGAGGATGAAATTTGGTACGTAAATTGATAGAATTTGCCACAACATCGCATGGATAGCGAAATACCCTCACACTTTCCTTTCTTTCAAGCATGCGAATTACCAAGCAGTAGATGAATTTCCTGTTATCTACTGTCCATTACCCTATTTAATAATTATTAGAGTAATCACATGAGTGCATTTAAAAAAATTGTAGAACAATCAAAAAAAGTTGATAATTTTGGCCATCTTAGCGCTATCGTCAGCTGGGATGAAGCAGCTGTCATGCCGTCAGGTGGTGCAGAAGCACGCTCTCGTGCCGTGGCTGAATTAAACGTACATATTCACTCTCTTCTTACTCAACCAGAACTGGCGGACTGGATTGCAGAAGCAGAGCAAGAAAACCTGAGTGAAGAAGAAAAAGCGACGCTTCGTGAATTCAAACGTGACTATGAACAGCGTGTGGTGCTGCCTGAGTCATTGGTACAAGCGCAATCACTGGCAGGTTCAAAGTGTGAACATGCATGGCGTCAACAGCGTGGTGATAATGACTGGCAAGGTTTTGAAAAAAACTGGGCTGAAGTGGTTCAACTTTCTGTTGAAGAAGCGCAGATCCGCGCAGAAGCTACTGGGCTTTCTCGTTACGATGCCATGTTGGATATGTACGAACCGGGCGTAACGACTGAGTCACTTGATGCGCTATTCAATGACGCCAAAACCTGGTTACCTGGGATGATTGACGAGGCGATTGACAAGCAGAAATCTGAATCCTTTATCAAACCTCAAGCTCACTACCCTGCTGAAAATCAGAAAGCACTGGGCTTAGATGTTATGAAACTGCTTCAATTTGATTTTGAACACGGTCGCCTCGATGAAAGTACTCACCCATTCTGTGGTGGTGTACCTTCCGATGTTCGCATCACTACTCGTTACAATGAAAAAGAGTTTGTTCAGTCCTTAATGGGGATAGTACACGAAACTGGTCACGCTTGTTATGAGCAAGGTCTTCCAAAACGTTTAGCTGGTCTACAATCTGGTGCTGCACGTTCTATGGGGATCCATGAATCACAATCTCTATTCTTCGAAATGCAGCTTGGTCGCAGTGATGCATTTATTGACCATTTAGCTCGCCTTTCAAAGAATCACTTTAGTGGTGATGAATTCGCAGCTGACAATCTACAAAAGATTTATACGCGTGTAGAAAAAGGCTTTATCCGTGTTGACGCCGACGAGCTCACTTATCCAGCCCACGTGATTTTGCGTTATGAAATTGAGCGTGATTTAATGAACGGCAAAATTAAGCATACTGACGTTCCTGAGCTTTGGAATCAGAAGATGCAAGATTACTTAGGTCTATCGACTGAAGGTAATTTCACCAACGGCTGTATGCAAGATATCCATTGGACTGATGGTGCGTTCGGTTACTTCCCAAGCTACACCCTGGGTGCGATGTACGCTGCTCAATTCAAAGCGGCAATGCAGCAAAATGTTGATGTTGATGATGCAATTCGTTCTGGTGATCTATCACCGATCTTTAATTGGCTATCGGACAATGTTTGGAGTCAAGGTAGTGTGCTATCGACTAACGACCTCGTAAAGCGAGCGACTGGTGAAACTTTGAATGTAGAGCATTTTAAGAAACATCTTACAGCGCGCTATCTGTAAGGGCCAATATAGTCTAAGCCCAGAAAAAATAGTCTAAGCGCAGCGAATACGCTGCGCTTAATTTAATACCATCACTGACTACACTCAAGTAACCTCGCTAGGTTCAGCGCGAACTGATTTGTATTTTCTTGAAAAACTTATATGGGCGATTTGCTTTTATTCGTGACAATCCTGTCACTAATCGGTAGACAATAAACCCCACCCCTGTTAATAAAATAGGGACCGCTATCAAACCATACTCTATGAATGTTTTAAATGTCACCAATATCACTAACAGGCTGACCCAAAACATCAGTGTGAGATTTTCAAAATGATCGTAAAAATAGGTATTTTTAACCGATGGCTTTTTAATAAGAGCCCATCCAAAACCCAAGATGAAACCCACACCTCCGAATAGGGTTGATAGCACTGAGTAATAGCACCACTTAGCATGATTTCTCGCGATGATATCTTCTCTTGACAAGTGATATTCAGAGATCCTTTCCAAATGACGTTCTTTCACTCGCCTCTCCTTGTCTGACGTTGTTGTGCTTCATAAATACTCATCAGTATTTATACCCAAGTGACTTCAAGATGCAGTATTCAGAGCCTTGTCACTGGTTTCAATTCAAGGCAGAGATGAAGGAAATAGTCATTCTATTTTCAATGTCTCTAACGCAGAAGTGAAGCCAGTGACAGGCTCCCGAAGGGCGAGTCTGCTTGGCTCGCTAGCTGTGTTATTGCTTCTTGATTTAGAGCCACTAGATCTTCAAAGCAATGCCTTGCTATCAAACCAAGCAGCTCTCGCTGAACCTAGCATCTCGAGGTTACTTGGGTATATCTATCATGAGAAAGACAAGTTTCGCAACACCGCGATAACCTTTAAAGGACTTCGTATGCTTTGTCCCTCGTTATGCGCGATAAGCCTCTTAACACCCTAAACAAAACATAGATAAACCCGCCTACTAAGACAAACACCGCACCGAGGCCAAAAATAAACAGACTTAAAACGCTAAGACCAATAGTAATTAAACTAATCCAAAATGTCTTAGTGATATTTTCATAATGATCGTAGAAATATGTATCTAGTGCATCCGATTTTTTGATAAACGCCCAAGAAAAACCAACGATAAACCCAACCCCTCCAAAAATGGTGAGTAGTATCATTATGTAGCAAAATTTTGCGTGAAACTGAGCTCGTCTATCTTCTTCTGTAAATTCATATTTTGGTTCAAGCTTAACTGCTGTATCCATATTTAATATTCCTGCATCCTAATTTTTAAAGATAATATTTAATGTACTATTACCGGGTAAAAGGATGCTAATATTGACACCCTTCCCAATCAATACTATTTTTTCTCAATAATTAGAAATTAGGGATAAGAGATATTAGTTAATATCAATATTGTCTTTAAAAATGAGATATAAACCTCATGTTTATTAATTTATTTATTAAATTGATAGATTTAAAAAATCATTTATTGATCGAAATTTTGTTTTCTCCAATGTGAAATTTTGTTTTCGATTTCATGACTTGAAGAGATAGAAGGGTTTGAATGAGGGTATCCATAATCATCTTCTTTTGCTTCGATTTCATAACGAGCAATATTGTAGGCCTCTGTAAATGAACGCGTTCTACTCAATGCGCTCTGAAAGAATGCTTCACCGAAAAATGTCATGTCTGCGGTATTGGTGCAGCCAAATGATGGATTTTCGGCATCTGATGCAGTGATGACTAATGTTTTACCATCCGCTAATGTTTGCTTGAATTGACCTGAGTAACAGGCTGAAACAACGATGACCTTCCACTTAATCCCAGCATTCATCAAACTGGTTTTGAGCTGTTGTGGTGACAGGACTTCTTGATGGTAATTTCCAAAACCGACCGACAAACCCTCGCCTCGTATCCCATGACCAGTAAGAAACAAGAATAAAATATCTTCTTCACGGTTCATTTTGTTTGCTACCTGATGAAGCGTGTCGTTTAAGTTTTGATACGTTGCCATTGGCGCCACGTCTTTCGTAAGCTTGCTGTTTATCAGAACAGCAGAACGCCCTAACGTATGAAAGTCGCGGTCAAACATAGATTGCGTGAACTGTATTTCTTTGCGAAAAACCTTCTGTACGCTGTCGGCCGCAAAGCCTACAAAGTACATATCCGATCGACCAGCTTTCTCTTCCAGCAAGCGATCCGTTTGATTTTCAACTAATCTTAGTTGATGGTCTAAAAACTCGGTATTCACACAAGCGGTCAGTATTAATGAAGGAACTGTCAATAATAGTTTATTTAATAATCTCACCTAGCTTTCCATTAAAATAATTAGTCACCATTTTCAAGATTGTATATTTATCACTCAAGAATGCTAGTAAAAATTCTAGTTGTTTTATTTCATCAGTCGTTCTCATCGACCTTTAAGTGCTTGATAAGACCTGCTCTGTCAGGAGTCCCAAGGTAGATGATCCGATGATCTACCATTGTTATTTTCACTGCATCGCCCTCCCCAGCGTTATACATCCAACCATCTTTAAGCAAACGCATGCCTAGCCCCTGATAAAATTGCGCATGGTGATCCTCTATTGTTTGAATTTCTTCTATTTTTATACTTCGAGAAACTAATCCGATCCCAAAATGCCATTTCAGCTGTTGTTCAACCACTTCGATCGTTAACCAACCAAAGATCAGCGCAATGGTTACATTCAGTATTAACACCAATACTATCTCGATTAATTGAAGGTCGAAAAAAGTAACAAACACCATAATAGCTACTTGAATTCCCAGTAATACTTTGTTCGCTTGCCTCGTTTTGTACATCGTCTCCGCTCCCCTGTTGATTGAATAAACATACAGTCAATAAATATGACTCTGTAAGCTTTGGGTTTACTAAATTTCGTCCTTAACTGTTCCATTTCTCAGCAATGACACCCGTATGTGGCACGTAACACTGGCTCTAGTGGCAATTTAACAGTAAAATGCGCCAGATCGTGTGATTTTGTTTACCACTTATTTACAATGTTAGATCAGTAATCACACAATAGAATGACACTTTTTATGCGTAAAAACGCGGCTAAAATGTGTTGGAAGTGGGAGAGCCCCATCGTAGGTTTACTATCGAGTGTATGACAACAGTATGCTGGAGATGACTTACAAGGAGTCGCGGCAGTTAGGCTTTATAAATGACAGATTTAGATATTGAATTGGAACACATCTATTTAGAAGCGAAATGGGAACGCTGGGAACAGGTAGAGCGATTCTTATTCCCATACTTTTGCTTTAAAAACAACTTCGTTACGTCTCAAAACAAGCCTGATTGGGAATTGGCACGCAGCCAATGCCCCCGCTCAGAAAATGTCACGGGTTTAAAAGACAGTCAATTGATCTGCGTTATCCCAGAACAGAGCATCATCGGCGAAATCAAAATTCTTGAACGAGATGGCAATCTAACTAAACGCGTACTGAAAAAGCTACTCGATACTCGTTTAGCCTATTGTGTTGTATCAAAAGCAGAATTAGGTGAAATTAAGCAGCAGGGGCTGTTATCGAATATGCCTCGCGAATGGTATCACGGTAATCGAGAAGACCTTTATGCGCGTATAGACCAAGCTGGTATTACCTTGCGCCAAGCTGCCTAGTTGAACAAGACATATATCCAAGTAAAAAGCCGACATAATTGTCGGCTTTTTCAATTTATTTCGTTCAAATCCAATGATTATAGGAAGTGGAATGTCGCATTCAAATTGAATGAGGTGATGTCTTCACTATCAACTGTGTAGTTCATCATGCTCGCACCTACTGAAAACGGGCCAAAAATGAAATACTCAGCACCAACACCATACATCATGTCAATACCATCGTCGTCAGCAGAGTTTGTTGTGCTGTCCAGTTCCCAAGTGTGTAAACCACCACGCGCGTAGATATGTAGAGGACCAAAATCAATGCTTGGCTTTAGTGCAGCGTAGTAAGAGCTTACTTTGTCTTTACGACCACCAGTGAACTCAAATTCACCATGGTTAGTAATACCAGCTTCAATACCAATGATTGGCAGAATACCAGTACCTGCGTGAACTGAGTAAGACGTTGCACTTTCATCGTTGAAGTCCGCTTGACCAACAGAAGCACCACCATAAAGCCATGAGTCTGCCATTGCTGTTGATGATGCACCTAGAAGCGCAAGTGCTAAAAGAGTCTTTTTCATGATTAACCTTCTCTGTCATTTGTACCGAATCTAAGACTTAAGACGCATTAAAGCATCAAAGTATTGACCAGCATAGTTATTCCGTAATTATACCCAGTGCCTGTCGCTAGTTGCAAATTATATACCCTACCGACCGGCACTTGTTTTAACACGCATCAATTGCATTCTTGACTCGCTTATCCGAAACAGGATAAGGCGTGCCTAGCTGCTGAGCAAAGTAGCTTACTCTGAGTTCTTCAAGCATCCAGCGGATTTCTTTTACCTCATCAGGTACAACCATACCTTTCGGGATCTTGTTCAGTAACTCTTTATAATCACTCGCGACTGACTCGATTTTAAGCATATGAAGTCGATCTTTATTTGGGTCAATCGGAAGCTTCTCCATACGACGCTCAATCGCTTTCATGTAGCGAAGGATGTCTGGGAGCTTTTTCCATCCACACTCAGTAGCAAACCCTTTAAAAATAAGCGACTCAATTTGAGCTTTAATATCAGACAGAGCAAATGCCATAGTAAAGTCGATTTTTCCTTTCAATTTCTTATTGATATTGAAAGCTGTGGTTAAAATCGTCTCAACCTGTTTCGCGATATCAACCACGGTATCACCCAGTTCGGCTCTAACGTGCTCTTTTAACGCTTCAAACTGTTCAGGTTGCCATACTAAACCACCCTGCTCTTCGATTAACTTGTCGATACCACAAGCAATACAATCGTCAATCAGATCCATCACTTTACCGTAAGGGTTAAAGTACAGACCAAGTTTCGATTTGTTCGGCAAGTTACTATGCAGATACTTAATCGGCGACGGTACATTCAGTAGTACCAATCGACGTTGACCTGCGCGCATTGCAGCTTGCTGTTCGTGCTCGGTTTCATACAACTTAATCTCAACGCTATCTTTGTTATCGACAATTGCTGGATAAGCTTTAACCTGATAGCCGCCCCGTTTTTGCTGATACACCTGTGGGAGCTCACCAAAGCTCCACGTATGTAAACCTTGTTGCTCGATATCGTCATCCGCAACTTTCGATAAGGTTTCCTGAACTTTATCTTTCAAGCTTTCTTTAAGCTCATGAAGATCCTTATTTTCTTTAAGCTTACGACGCTTATGGTCAACTGCACGGAAAGTGACCTTCAAGTGTTCAGGAACTTGATCCAAGTTCCATTCTTCACGAAGTATTTCAACACCTGTCATACGACGAAGTTCTTTTTCTAACGCATCAAGCAGTGGCGCTTCTTGTGCGGTTACGCGAGAAAGAAATGCTTCCGCATAGTTGGGCGCAGGAACAAAGTTTTTGCGTAAAGTCTTGGGCAGTGACTTAATTAAGCTCACTACCAATTCATGTCGTAATCCCGGTATCTGCCAATCAAAGCCGTCTTGGGAAACTTGGTTCAAAATTGGCAATGGCACATGGACTGTTACACCGTCACTATCATCACCAGGTTCAAACTGGTAACTCAGTTTTAGCTTCAAGCCATCTTGGTGCCAGAAGTTAGGGTAATCTAGGTCAGTAACATGGCTAGCATCACCACGGAAAAGCATCTCTTTCTCAAAGTTGAGTAACTCGGCATTGTCATTAGCGGCTTTTTTCCACCAAGTATCGAAGTGACGCCCAGAGACCACGTCTGTGGCTACGCGCTGATCATAAAAGTCAAACAACTCATCATCATCAACCAAAATATCTCGACGACGCGATTTATGCTCTAGCTCTTCAACCTCTTGCAGTAGCTTGCGGTTTTGTTTGAAGAAAGCATGCTTCGTTTCCCATTCACCCTCAACCAAAGCACTGCGGATAAAGATTTCTCGGCTCACCGAAGCGTCGATACTGCCGTAATTCACCAAACGCTTTGGTACGATGGGTACGCCGTACAACATGACTTTTTCATACGCCATAACCGCAGCACGTTTCTTAGACCAATGAGGCTCGCTGTAGCTACGCTTAATGAGATGTTTCGCTAAAGGTTCAATCCATTCTGGCTGTATTTTAGCGATGATTCGACCCCAAAGTTTCGAGGTTTCCACCAGCTCCGCTGACATAATCCACTTGGGTTGTTTCTTAAATAAACCAGATGCAGGGAAAATATGAAAACGAGCATTTCTCGCCCCTTGGTATTCATTTTTCTCTTGGTCTTTAACTCCAATGTGTGAAAGTAAACCGACTAAGATTGCACTATGAACACCTTGGTATGAAGCAGGCTCATCGTTAAGCTTGAAGTCCATTTCACGCATCGATTGATGCAGTTGGAAATACACATCTTGCCATTCACGAATACGCAAGTAGTTGAGATACTCTTGCTTACACTGCTTGCGGAACTGATTGCCTGTTAACGCCTTCTGCTGCTTCTGGATGTATTCCCATAGGTTCACAAACGTTAGGAAATCAGACTCTTCATGGAAGAAACGACGATGTTTGTCATCTGATGACTGCTGCTTATCACTCGGTCTTTCACGCGGATCTTGAATGGACAAGGCTGAAGCGATGATCATTACTTCTTTCAACGCACCATATTTTGGTGACTCAAGTACCATACGCGCTAATCGTGGATCAATCGGTAAACGTGCTAATTGACGCCCCGATGCCGTTAGACGCTTTTTAGGATCTTTCGCATTCGAGTTAATTGCACCGAGCTCTTCCAGCAACCTAACACCATCTTGAATATTACGTTTATCAGGCGCTTCAACGAACGGAAAAGCTTGAATATCGCCTAAGCCCAGCGCCGTCATTTGCAAAATAACCGATGCTAAGTTGGTTCGTAATATTTCAGGATCAGTGAATTCAGGGCGCGCATTAAAATCATCCTCTGAATAAAGGCGAATACAAATCCCTTCTTCCACACGACCACAACGACCTTTTCGCTGGTTGGCACTCGCTTGTGAAATCGCTTCGATTGGAAGACGCTGTACTTTGGTACGGTAGCTGTAACGGCTGATTCGGGCAGTACCTGGGTCAATCACATATTTGATTCCCGGTACCGTAAGCGATGTTTCTGCCACGTTTGTTGCTAACACAATACGTCTGCCAGCATGAGGTTGGAAAATCTTATTCTGTTCTCCAGCCGACAAACGCGCATAAAGAGGCACAATCTCGGTGCTCTTGAGGTTTCGTTTTGCCAGCGCATCCGCCGTATCACGAATCTCACGTTCGCCGTTCATGAAAATTAGGATATCGCCTAACCCTTCATCGCACAGCTCATCAACAGCTTCAAAAATGCCTTCAAGCTGGTCGCGATCACTGTCATCCTCACCACCTAAAGGTCGGTAGCGTGTTTCAACTGGGTACGTTCGACCTGATACTTCGATGATTGGCGCATTGTTGAAATGCTTAGAGAAACGTTCTGGGTCAATGGTTGCCGAAGTAATGATCACTTTTAAATCAGGACGACGTGGCAACAGCTCTTTCAGATAACCAAGAATAAAATCGATGTTTAGACTACGTTCATGAGCTTCATCAATAATGATGGTGTCATATTGGTTCAGAAAACGATCGTGTTGGATCTCTGCCAATAGAATACCGTCGGTCATCAATTTGATCTGCGTATTCTCAGATATTTGGTCGTTGAATCGAACCTTGTAACCGACAAACTCACCGAGTTTGGTTTCCATTTCTTCCGCAATACGATTCGCGACTGAACGTGCAGCAAGACGTCGAGGCTGGGTATGACCGATCAAACCGAAACGACCACGACCTAACTCCGCACAAATTTTTGGCAGCTGAGTGGTTTTACCTGAGCCCGTTTCACCAGCAATGATAACCACTTGGTTTTCTTCGATAGCCTTAGCAATATCATCACGTTTTTGACTGACTGGTAGAATCTCAGGGTAGTCAATCGTTGGGGTTTGACTTGCTCTTTGCTCCACTTCCATCATGGATTTAGCAATATCGAGTGCGATCTCATCAAAGACCGCATTTCGAGACGCCTCTTTTTTGATTTTGCTTGCGCCACTGATTCGTTTATTCAAACGGAATCGGTCACGCAACATACATTGATTAAGCGCTTTTCTCAGCGAGGGCGCACTGTTCGTGGCCATTTTAGGATCGTTCGCTGATTTTTCTTTCGCTTTTACTGACTGTGGCTCGTTTTTTTGAGCTTTTTCTGGCTGTGACGAGGTCAAAGCGTTTCCTATTCTTTTCTTTAGATAAAACTGGGTGGATTGTATCACACTCGAAGTGAGACATGCTTACTATCCGCATTGGTTTTCGTGGTGATTTAATAGTAAGAAAATCAATAAATCGATCGATTTTTCTTGTTCAATTTTTTCGAATAACTTAAGCAAATATGACTGGTTATTGATTTTTTGCATCCCGAATATACTGACCCCATCAGCGACACTCACTCGCTACTCAATTTTAAATCCAAATGGGGAAAGCATTATGTCAAAAGTACTTGCGTTAAAATCAAGCATTCTAGGTGAATACTCTCAATCAAATAAACTGATTGATGAATTGGTAAACAGCTCATCGGATACCCATGTTAAGGTGCGCGACCTCGCAGCAGACCCACTTCCAGTGCTCGATTTTGAAGTAGCCACTGCATTGCGTGCCACTGAAGATCTTTCCGAGGAACAAAAATCTGTTGTCGAACTCTCTGATACTTTGATTCAAGAAATCAAAGACGCTGGAACACTGGTCATTGCTGCGCCGATGTACAACTTCACCGTCCCAACTCAGTTAAAAAACTGGATTGACCTCATTGCTCGCGCTGGTGTCACCTTTACTTATACCGAAAATGGACCTGAAGGGCTGCTAAAAGGCAAAAAAGCTATTGTAGTTACCACGCGTGGTGGTATCCACAAAGATTCGGAACTCGATATTGTTGTGCCTTATTTGCGAACGGTTTTAGGATTCGTCGGTATTACTGACGTTGAATTTGTTTACGCCGAAGCACTAAGCATGGGTGAAGAATATGCAACAAAAGGCTACACCGAAGCGAGTCAAAAGCTGGCTCAGTTAAGCTTGGGTTAACCCTCACTCAGGGCTGTTATGGCTGCACTCGCCGCCCTCTCTATATTCTAGAGAGTCAGCGGTGAGTCGTTTCAAACGTTCACAAAGATACCGATGCTGAGTTCATAGATAAATACTTGATTAGATAGCAATACATAGACAACCTAGTGACTCAGAAATCACTATCTTTAACTCGATTGATTACAAAACCCCATTTCACGCTCTCATCACTTGTGGACAAAACTTAATCTCCAACTATTCCCTCTTAAGACTAAGCTTAAACAAAGTACACAAAAGGTTAATTCATAGCCATTCAAATGACAATTGAGTAAATAATTCGATTTTAAAGTGACTTACCCCTTATGTTTCATAGTGTGCTGACGTTACAATAAGTTAGGTTATTATACTTAAGAACGAACAGTGAAAGCTTCAAAACTAAACTCCATTTTAAACACACTTCCATCCGATCAAGACCCTGATGTGGTTATGGGTGAAGAGTGGCTACCAGAACGCTTGATTGACGCCAAACTCGATCAGGGATTTCTATTCTTGGAATTTGATAATGCCCCAGAAGAGGAACAAGGTGATGAAGAAGGACGAGGCTTTGTAGAGCATGAGGTCAAACTGATCCGACGCCGCTTTGAACAGATCATTGATGAAGCCAGTGATACAAAAACAAAGGCTGATGCTATGTTAGCTCTGTTTCTGATGGGGCATGAACTGTCGAGTTCTGAGGTCATCGAAATTCTTGAAGACTCACACGACGAACTCGATGACTGATTTCCCGTTTTAATCTCTTGGTTAAACTTGTATTCGTGACTTTGTGCACCCATGTTTTAATTACATCGTAGTAATGTGCAGTACCGAAAAAGCACCACAGGGGGAAGTTATGATCAATACTCTCACACAGTTATTCAAACAATTAGTCGAAGGTGAGGATTTAGCTGCTGGTGATAACATCATTTCACCAAACTTTGCCATCGCCTGTTTGCTGTACGAAGTTGCCAATGCGGATAATGAGGTCGATGACGAAGAACTGCTTGCTCAAAGCGACTTATTGACTAGACTTCTCGACGTAGACAAAATCGAAGCCGATCAGCTAATTCAACAAGCACGACAGCAAGATACGACTTCCCTATTCGAGTTTACCAATCAGTTAAGAGAACTTAGCTACGACAAACGAATAGAGTTAATCGAAGCTATGTGGCATGTCGCATTTTCAGACAACCACTTAGACCCTTTAGAAGACAGCGTGATTCGAAAAACGGCTGACCTCCTATATGTGAACCATAATGACTTCATTCGCTCCAAAATCAAAAGTCATGGTCAATGATCGTAACATTTAGCTCTTGGAATTTTTCCAATAAAAAACGCGCATTATGCGCGTTTTTTTAAATCACAGGTCTGTAGTGCCAATAAGCAAAAGCCCCGCCTCCACCTACCAACAAAACCAACCATACCGCCATTAACAATGACATTGCATGCCCCTCCCTTGTCGCGCCTTGCCTCACAACAAACAATAGAACATAAGTGCAAAGTTGCACACATTTTCGACACACTTAACGAAAACAAGTCCATAATGCTAACTGAATTGGCTTTCAAATCACTTAGTGTTTGATTTATTGACATCAACTTAGAGCCCAACAGCAAGAAATACTGTCAAGAACAATTGGCAACAAATGGGTCGGTTGGGTAATGGATGAGAAGTGAAATAGATAAAATCAAAGCATGTTAAGCGCTAGCTTAGCCAAATTGTATGCGTCAATGTAACCTGAGTGCTGACGGCCTTCCCATTCAATGCCGGCGGCTTCCTGCGCAGCGCGATGACCAATTTTTTTGTCTTTAAGCCGATTTTGCATACGATACAGAGTGGCTAAATTGATAAACTCACTGAATGGCAAATCGATACCTTTTTCTTCACATTCTGAAAAAAGAATCTGATCGTCACGCCCCCAAGCTGCATAAATTTTGTTGCGGCCACCAAAATTTTTGATCATTGACTGGATGACCTGTTCTAAAGGTCGACCTTGCTTTTCAATTTTGCGTGGTGTGATCCCTGTAAGTTCACTACAAAATTTCGACACTTCATCCTTTTCAGGAGAGACATAGTACTGAGCTCGCTTGACGATTTCACCTTTGACTAAATCGATCTCTGCTAAACCAATTTCAATGATTTCACCAGTGCGCCCCACACCGTTTTCATTCCAGCAGCACATTTCTAGATCAAAACAGACCAAGCGATTGTGATTCATAATTTGCCTATCTTCTCGTTGCAACTTATCTCAAGAGCTGGATTCTACCCCAAGCAGAAACATAACTCGATCTCTACACGCTTAAACGGATACTTATCAAGCAATTGACGCGCAGTTTCTTCCCGCTCCTTTGCTTTTATAGAGTTGTTCGTCCGCCTTGTGGATCAATGCTTCTCGGTTTTCGCCTTGATAAACCGCAGCTCCAACACTCAATGAACATCGCACTGAGACATCTTTTTCGACATAACGCGTATTGTTCACTGTGGTCAGCAAGGTATCGACGTAGACCTTTAATTCGCTTTTCGCCGTAACAGTAGAAATGATAGTAAACTCATCGCCGCCGATTCGATACAATTCGTCGCCCTCACCTAAGCATTGCTCTACTGTTCGGGTAACATGTATCAACACCTCGTCACCGACCATGTGCCCATATAGGTCATTGATGGATTTGAATTTATCAATATCAAAACTGATCAAGCTAAAGGTGTTGTTCCTTTTAATGGCATTGGACAAATGTTGATTGAATGCCCGTCGGTTATAACTTTGTGTTAGCGCATCTCGGTCTACTAATATCTGTAATTCTTGAGTTTTCTTATCTAGCATCTCAGCTAAACGTTCTTTCTCTCTAGACTGAAGCAAAGCAATATACGCCACTAAACAAGACACCAAAAAGCCACCAAAACTAAGGCCGATCAGAACGGTGCGGTCCCAAACTGATACACCGCTAACCATCTTAAACTCAATCACCCAGTCTCGATTGGGTAAGGAGATCTTTTTACCTATCGTTATCCCCTTATGCTGCGCCCATTGCTCGGATTGAAACAAAACCGGATCATCTTCAGCATCAAAACCTAAATCGACCACTCGAACTCGTAAATCCAGCTCTGTCGCGGTTTTGGTAACTAACTCATCAAAATAGACCGTACTTCTCACAACTCCAACGACGACGCCAAGTAAGTCACGATGTTGTTGGTCAAAAACTGGGTGATAAACCAACAGCCCTGTTTTTTCTAAACTCTGATCGTAACCGTCTTGTAACAGCCTGACTTTATCAGACACGTTGGCTTGCCCGGTTGTACGGATGTCGTCCAAAATCAATTCAAATCGTTGTCTCGCAGAGTAAAAGCCCAAAAGAGAAATGTTGACGTCACTGCGTGGGTAGATGTCTGAGGCGATAAAGACTGGCTTATTGTCTTGCAAAATGTAGCCAAAAGTTTTTGGCTGATCTTTAGGAACAGTGAAGATGGAAAAGTTTGGAAACGTTTTTCGGGTCTGTTCGACATGTTTCTCAATGTCTTCTGCAGCGACCTTTTGCATCCATTGCAATGAGATTAAGCTTTTTGAGCTCTGCAAAGTATTGCGAGCAAAAGCTGGGAATCTGTCCCAATCATCTCTGTCGGTAGCATGAAAAAAATTGGCCCCGGATCCAATAAACCCTAAGTCATTTTCAACAAATGCAAGTAGCGAATCCGCTTGTCGCTGAGCCAAGTTATCAAACATGACTAATTCATAGCGTTTTTGAATGTGGTAAACCGCAACGACACACAAAGCAGTAATGACTAACGAAGCAGCAAAAGCGATCAAAGGCGAGAACAACTTAAAGGGCTGTTGCTCCCCAGCAGCAGTGTGACTCATGAATAAAACCTGTAGGAAAAACCGTTCTGACGAGTAGTAATATTTATTATTTAAATCTGACCGTAACGACCATATGCTATATCTGCATATGGTGCACTATATTTTACCAGTATCTTGCTCAAACATCGCGCAATCAAAAGTATAACCCTGTGCGGCTGCATTAATTTTCAGCAACAAAGTGTAATTTAACTCATGCTCAAGGCAAATACTTAGAGCCTTAGCCCTTGAATATGCTACCATCCGACACAATTTTAATGTCTAGATTCTGTGTCTGTGTATGAACTGAGTACGACGAATCAACAGACTCACTATATCAATATTAAGAGAACAACATAATGAACATTGATTTGAACCTGATTCCACAAACGTTTGATATGTTACACGCAGGTTTAACAGCGTCGAGCGTTCTATTACTGCTGATTGCAGTATCTCGCAAATCCAAAGTAATTGAGAAAGAAGTTGAGAAGCCGGTAGAGAAAATCGTCGAGGTTGAAATACCTGTCGAAAAGATCGTCGAAGTCGAAAAAATTGTTGAAGTAGAATCCAAACTTGCAACGGCTTCAACCGATTCTGCAATGCAGTTACTGTCAATTATGCAGCAAGAAGCGCGTTTGATTGACTTCCTAAAAGAAGACCTATCCTCATTTTCTGATGAAGATGTTGGCGCTGCAGCACGTGTCATTCACACGGGCGGCCAAAAAGTCCTTAGTGATTATGTGACGCTCGAACATATTCGTTCGGAAGAAGAAGAAACTCGCATCACTATCGAAGAAGGCTTTAATTCCCAACAAGTACGCCTTACTGGCAACGTGACTGGTAATGCCCCATTCAATGGTGTACTCGTACACAAAGGTTGGAAAGCGACCGAAATGAAGCTACCTAAACTTGCAAAACATCATGATGCAACAGTGATAGCTCCAGCAGAGGTAGAACTATAATGGAACAACATCATTCTGAACAAAACGTCACTGAGCACACCACTCCTGAAGCGCCAAAATTCAGCGTCGGTATTGACTTGGGTACGACTCACTGTGTGTTGTCCTATGTGGATACCGAACAAGAAGATGCCCAAGTTGAGGTGATGGCGATTCCTCAGCTAACAGCACCAGGTACCGTTGAAACGAAGCAGCAACTGGGTTCTTTCTTGTACCAACCCCACGAGCATGAGATGAATGAGTCATCTCGTGTGCTGCCTTGGTCATCAGAGCCAAAAGCACTGGTCGGTGCCATTGCTCGCAACCTCGGTTCAAAAACCCCGATTCGCTTGATTGCAAGTGCGAAGTCTTGGCTATGTCACGGTGGCGTTAACCGCCGCGAAGCCTTTCTCCCTGCTGGTAGCCCAGAAGAGGTAGAAAAAGCGTCCCCCCTTCGTGCAACAGAACTGTATTTAGAGCACCTTAAAGATGCTTGGAATCATGCTAATCCAAGTCATCCGCTTTCAGAACAAGATGTCACTATCACTGTTCCAGCATCATTTGACCCTGCCGCCCGCGATTTGACCGCAGAGGCCGCTCGCAACGTAGGTTTTGTTCATCTGACCCTACTGGAAGAGCCTCAAGCTGCACTCTATAACTGGATCGATAACAGTGGCGACCAATGGCGTGATCAAGTCTCCGTTGGTGACATTGTATTGGTGGTTGATATTGGTGGTGGTACAACCGACTTGTCTTTGGTTGAAGTCACCGAAGATGACGGTAACCTGACCCTTAACCGAATCGCCGTTGGTGAGCATATTCTGCTTGGCGGCGATAATATGGATCTGGCTTTGGCGTATCGCTTGAAAATGAAGCTAGCGCAAGACGGTAAAGATTTACAACCATGGCAAGTTCAAGCCATGACCCACGCTTGCCGTGATGCAAAAGAAGCATTACTGAATGACGCGGACCTACAGTCTGTTCCAATTGTAGTTCCTAGTCGTGGATCTAAGTTATTGGGTGCGACTCTCAAAACAGAGCTGACTCAAGAAGAAGTGCAACAAACGCTTGTTGATGGCTTTTTCCCTAAAGTTGCCGTCTCTGAGCATCCTGTACAGCGTAACCGTGGTGCCTTAACACAAATGGGCTTACCGTACGCACAAGACGCAGGCATCACGCGTCATATTGCCGCTTTCCTCACCAAACAAGCGAATGCGCAGTCTGGTGGCGATGCACCGCAAGAACATAATCCGTTTGCAGGTATGCAGGGCATGCCAGGCGCAGAAGCAAGCTCAGCCGATTTTATTAAACCTACCGCCATCCTATTTAACGGTGGTGTATTAAAGTCTTCTTTGCTTGCTGAACGCTTAGAAGAAACCTTGAACGAATGGCTCATCAATGCAGACTCAGAGATGGCTAAGCGCCTTACTGGTGTTGACCTTGACCTCGCTGTTGCAAGTGGCGCGTCATACTATGGTTCCGTTCGTCGCGGTCAAGGGGTTCGAATTCGTGGCGGTATTGCTTCGAGCTACTATGTGGGTATCGAAAGTGCTATGCCTGCAATTCCGGGGATGGCTCCTCCTATGGAAGCACTCTGTGTTGCACCATTTGGTATGGAAGAAGGCTCAAGTGTTGAAGTCCCAAGCCAAGAGTTTGGTCTGATTATCGGTCAACCCGTCAATTTCCAATTCTTTGGCTCAACGGTTCGCCGCGATGATGCAGAAGGAACGCACCTTGATCACTGGGCACCGGATGAACTCGAAGAGTTGCCTGAGATTCAAGTCACCTTACCTGTTTCTGAAGGACGTCGTGAAGGCGAAGTTGTGCCAGTTACCCTAGCATCACGCGTCACTGAACTGGGTACCCTCTACTTAGAAGCCATTGCCGCAGACAATGGCCAAAAATGGCATGTTGAGTTTGATGTTCGAGAGGACGCAAACCAAGCCGCTGACTCATCAGAGTCAAGCGAATAAAAATACCTTACGGCACCTTCGGGTGCCGTTTTTGAAAAAGGATTTGTATGGCATCCCCTCGTTTTCTCGTCGGTATAGATTTAGGTACGACCAATACGGTCGTGGCTTATTGTGAAATCACAGACGATCTTCAGCATTCTGATGTTCAGTTATTTGAAATTGACCAATTAATCGGTCCCGGAGAAGTGGTACGAAAACCCCTCCTCCCATCCTTTCGTTACCATCCAGCACAAGGACAAGTCTCAGCTCAAGACCTGACTCTACCTTGGGAACACCGACCTGTAGTGGGTGATATTGCTAACGTGATCGTTGGTGAATGGGCGCGTGAATTAGGCGCAAAAGTCGAAGGTCGACAAGTCTCCAGTGCAAAAAGTTGGCTTTCGCATCAAGGTGTAGACCGCAGCTCTGAGATTCTCCCTTGGGCAGGTGCGGGTGATGTAGTGAAAGTCTCTCCTGTCATCGCCAGTGCCAGTTATCTTAACCACATTCGCCAAGCATGGAACTACCGCAATCCAAGTAATACGCTTGAAGAACAGGATGTCGTCGTTACCGTCCCTGCTTCATTCGATGAAACCGCGCGTAAGTTAACTTTAGAAGCGGCAAAACTGGCGGGCCTAGGCGATATAGTCTTGCTCGAAGAGCCGCAAGCCGTCTGTTATGACTGGTATGCGCGCCATCAGAAAACCGCTGCTGATGAATTAAAATCACTGCCATTGATCCTCGTCTGCGATGTTGGTGGCGGTACGACGGATTTAAGTTTGATTGAAGCAAAATTTGATCAAGATGAACTTGCGCTGGATCGAATCGGCGTCGGTGACCATTTGATGCTAGGGGGGGATAACCTCGACCTTGCTTTAGCGCATCTTGCAGAAACGCGTTTTAATCAAAATAAAAAACTCAATGCGGCAAGTCTGACCAAGCTGATTCAGCAAACTCGTGCAGCAAAAGAGAACCTTCTCTCAAGCGGTGCGCCAGAAGAAGTGAAAATCACGATGCTGGGGAGCGGCTCAAAACTTCTTGGTGGAACGAAGAGTATTGGTTTAACCAAACAAGAAGTTCATCAGATTGCACTGGATGGTTTTTTCCCGTTATCAGCATTCTCCGAAACACCAGACAAACGTCGTAGTGCGGTCGTGGAATTTGGCTTGCCTTATGTGGCCGATCCAGCGGTCAGTAAGCATGTGGCAGAGTTCCTTAATCAGCACCAACAAGTCTCTTACGCGGCACTCGCTCAAGAAGACCAAACCCGCCCTGCGGTGCCTGTTGGCTTACTTCTGAATGGTGGCGTATTTAACAGTGATTTAGTGACGGATCGTGTGACACAGCTATTAGATCAATGGCGTGGTAGCCCTGTGACCGTGTTAGACAACCCACACCCTGATTGGTCAGTGGCTTTAGGCGCTGTCGCGTTTGGTAAAGCACGACGCGGAGCACAATTGAAAATCGGCGGTGGTGCTGCCCGCTCCTATTTCCTGCATCTGCAAGAAAAAAATAAGATGGGGAAAGCTTTATGCTTGCTCGCCAAAGGGACTGAAGAAGGCCATGAGATCCGCTTAAGTGGTCGACGTTTCTCTCTGACGCTTGGTGAGCCTGTTCGTTTTAATCTATTAACCTCGACACTCGACACACTCGCTGAAAATACCTCCCTGCAAAATGGTATTATGGTCGACATCGACCCTGACCATTTCAGCCCTCTGCCTCCTTACATCTCCACCCTTGAAAGTGAAGGAACAAGGCTTGAAGTCAACCAAAAAGAGCGCGTTGAAGTTCAGCTAGCCTGCCAGCTCACCGAAGTTGGCACATTAAAAATGGAATGTGTCAGCGTTGATGATGATAGCAAACGTTGGGCGTTAGAATTCGAGGTTCGTAATCAACAAACCGAAGAAGAGAATCAACCACAGCTGCATCCAAAGCTACCTGAAGTCAAAGAACTGATCACGCGTTTATACAGTGGTAACAAAAAGAGTGCCGACAGTAAAGAGATCAAAACCTTAGCCAAAGATCTTGAAAAGAAACTCGGCAAACGCGATACGTGGGATTTTACCACTCTACGTCAACTGTTTGATTCATTTGCTCAAGGCCGTAAACGCCGTCGTCGTTCTGAGCCCCACGAGAAAAACTGGCTTCGTTTAGCTGGGTTTGCAATGCGACCAGGTTTTGGTGATGCCACGGACTCTTGGCGAATTGAACAAATTTGGGGTTTGTATCAACAAGGTATCCAATTTAAAAACCATCAGGGTTGGACAGACTGGTGGGTATTCTGGCGTCGTGTTGCTGGCGGATTAAGCCAAGAGCAACAGGAAACCATTCTTGCTGACATCGCGAAATACTTACATCCAGGTGCGATGAAGAACCCGCAGTCAGCGAAAGCGGCACAGGAAATGGGTTATGAATCCATGGTACGTTTAGCCGCATCTTTAGAAATGTTGGACGTAGAGGATAAAGTTTTACTCGCAACTTGGTTCTTAAGCAAGGCGATCAATCATAGCCAGTTTGAACAAGCGCACTGGTGGGCCGTCGGTCGTTTAGCGTCTCGTACTCCACTGTATGGCAGTCAACACAATGTCGTGCCACGCGAGCAAGCAGAGCAATGGCTGCCTAAACTGCTGGATCAAAATTGGCAAAAAGAGCCGATGATCGCGTTTGCTGCGGTCATGATTTGTCGTAAAACAGGCGATCGCCAACTGGATATCTCTGATGATTACCGCCAACAGGTGTTAGCTAAGCTACAACAAAGTAAAGTGCCTGATTCATGGTTAAGTTTGGTTGCTGAAGTCAACGAGCTGTCCGAAAGCGAGTCCAAGCGCGTCTTTGGTGATGCCCTTCCAAGTGGTTTAACCTTAATCAAACAGTAAATTTGTTTCTGTGAAAAGTAGTCCCACTTAGACCATGCTGCAACCAAAATAGATAGAAAAGCCGTTAACTCGTTTAAAGAGGGAATGGCTTTTTTCGTTTACGGCCATAACTAACGTGATGTCAAATTATTTTCAATTAACCATTGATTGATTTCAAAGCCAATTCTTTTGGCGCCATTCGTGTGTTCAGTATTGAGAAAGTGATCTCCCCCAGCTACTTCGATGTACTTGATATTGTGTTTCGGTAATAATTGATTCCACAACCGCCCCTGCTTCACATCCACTTCTTCATCTTCATCGCCATGCATAATAAGCATAGGGATCTCGATATGAGACTCGATGTATCTCCAATTATCTAAAAGATGCAATTCTTGCCAAAACCTTTTCAATGGTCCATCACGATTAGGCTCATTAATCCTATCTATCTCCGATGATGTTAACGCCGCAAAAGATGCCACTTCTGCCATAAAACCCTTTAGCTGCTCCTTGCTCTTGGTTTTCAAACCTGCATTATGAAATCGGTTCGTACAAAGGCCTCCAACGATCACAATGCCATTAACATCGGTTAAATCCAAATGCGACACATGTAAACTACCACCACTCCAACAAAATAAAATCTTAGGCTCAGATTCAGGAAGGCTGTTTTTGATTAGATTGAGTTGTTTTATGATTTGATAATGATCAACGTGTATATACTTGTCCCAGTTAATACCACTTTGACTCACACCGTCTCTTAAATACCGAACTGTCCTATACTTGTAGCCCACCAGCTCATGAACAAGTTCTTGATACAATGCGCGATTACCTAAATAATAATCGGGAGGACAGCCTGGGATTTTCCCGTCGTAATACATAGGAGCCGTACCTTGCACCATTAAAATGGACACCTTAGGGTCACCATCAATTGGCAAGTCTAATTTGACAGTTTTCATCGTTCCTCCGTGTACACTTGCAACCCACACTTCACGTTTATTTCAGTAACCTGTGCCTTGTCAGTTATTTAAGCAACATTTCAATACTCCACACCTTGATTTTTATCAATGTTGTAAACAAAGCCCTCAGAATCAAACATTCTACAAGCTCTCTTTCTCTACACAAAAAATGTGCCAACCAATACACTGTAAAGTGGTCATCTTAAATCTGAGACTTAATTACCTTTCTAATACGATGATTATTCATACTAGTCCCAAATGTTATTAATTTACCTAAAACTGACTTTTCCCCACTCATCAAACCAGTACCATATCAGAAATAAGACAGGCAACGAATTGGCTAAAATTTCAAATGGACACCTCTACGACTAAGCACAAACCACTAATTATAGATAACCACATAAAATTACTCGCTATCGAGTGCCTGATGACAGAGGACCCTGCAATCAAGCAAGCTGTGGACCGTATTGAATACAAACGCTATCACGACCTCCTTTTCGATGAAGGTGCCTATGATTGGTTTGCCGTGATTGAAGAAGTGAAGAAACAATTCCTATCCATTGTGGTCGACGTGAATCAGCTGGCCAAAGTCACAATCCTGTCTCAAGAGTGTGCCGATGTTCATAGCAAAATTATGCCAAATTGGTCGGGAGAAACGGAAGAATTTGACCCTCATACCTTACATGGACTGAGTGCGATGACTGGGCTAGAACATATCGAGTTTATAAATTTTCAGAACATTTCAGACTTTAGCCCACTGTATGCATTACCCAATCTCAAAACGATCCGAGAATGCCACCTTCCTATTAGCGTGATTGAAAGATTGTTACGCAAAGGGATTGCTGTTCGCTAACTGTCAAAAAGGAAGTATTTATGTTCATCAAATCTATATCAAAGATAAATCCTTTTCGAATTCAGCAGAAAGGTATCTACCGCTTAGCTGGGTTTAAATGCTGGGGTCTTGTTATTTGCTGCATGTTGCCGTTTAACCTTGTCGCTAATGACTTACCTCAAGATAATTCAAACGCAAGCACTAACTATGTGCAAAACAACATCATCGGCTTACACGATTTTACGTTGCAGTGGCTAGATGATGATAATTCAGGTAACAGAGGGCAATTAACCATTATTCAGCGTGATAACAAACTCATCGCCAGTGGTTACCAAGAAGAAAAGCGTGGTAAAGAGCTTAATTATATGCAGCTTGATGGCTCCGTCACTGTCATCAACAAACGCGAATTTCACATTACAGGGAAACTGGTCACTCGTGTCGACCACATAAATCTTGAACCTTATGTACGTGAAGGGACTTTCATCTTCAAAGCTTGGGGAAAACGCCCTTATTGGCGTATGCAAAATATGCGTGATCATGACGTGACCGATTATGTCGATATTCACTTCAAGAAATAGAACAAGCCACCTGCTGAAGCCATCCAAGCAGGCTTTCACCCTTCAGCTTGTATTGACGTCATTAACAAGGCAGTAAATACTTTATTTGCGCATATCCATTTACTCTCACTAATGCTACTTTACACCTTGTCAAAATCAAGATAACCACTCTCGAATCATCCACTACTTCGAGATGATAGGTGACCAGTTATTTATGGAAGTAAGATATGGAATCAACGTCAGCTAAACTGCAACAGTACTACGATAAAACGCAACATTTTTCTCATCGTCCTAAAACAGAAACCGCAGTCAACCTTGATAAAACTGATATAAAGGTGGCGATAGATCTTGGTTGTGGATCTGGTAGAGACATTGCTTTTTTATTAAATCATGATTATTGCGTCCACGCCGTCGATATCAACCCTGATTCGATTAGGCACTGTACGACAACATTTCCCAATGAAGAGACCCTGCACCTGACTGAGTCCAGTTTCGAATCATATCACTACCCTAGAAGTAGCCTCGTTGTGGCTAACTCCAGTCTTTTCTTCGCACAGCCGGAACACTTTAGCCAAACTTGGCATAAAATACAGACGTGTATCGCTTCACAAGGTGTTTTTGCAGGCGACTTTATGGGAACGAAAGATGATTGGGCGAATATCAGTCAACGCGTCACAACCTCGTTGACTAAGGCTCAAGTCTTGGCACTCTTTTCTGAATTTGACATCATCGAATTTAAAGAACGCGATGAATTAGGTAAAACAGTGTTAGGTGAAACAAAACATTGGCATATTTTTTCAGTGGTCGCGGTGAAGAAGTAATATAAAATTCGAAACACAAAAAAGCCACCGATATCGGTGGCTTTCCATTACCTTACAGTCTCTTCTTAACCTTAATATTAGCGCTAAGCGTTACTTAAACTGCTCAATATCACGGATCATATTCTCAGTAGCCGTGATACCAGACATCGCTAAGTACCAAGCATCAACATCAAGATAAGCGATACGATTCGCTTTATAAGCCTTTGTTTTAGCGATTAACGCATTATCAATTGGCTTAACATCCACTTGCACATCCTTTGCCTTTTCACGATTTTTTAAAGTATCCGTATCTAAGACAAAAATAGAGTCTGGATCGACTTTCGAAACGTACTCGTAAGCAATCAGCTGACCATGGCCTGCTTTTTTGACATCTTCAACGGCAGGCGTAAAACCAAACTCGTCATACAAAGCGGATAAGCGCGAATTTGCACCAAATATAGTGACGTTCTCACCGCTTTTCATCAACAGCATGGCATTAACACCGGAATCTTGATTGCGTTTTTTAAGCTCAGCAATCTTTTTGCCAATACTGTTTATTTTTGCGTTCACTTTATCTTCAATACCAAAAACCGTACCAAAGTTCTTCCATTGTTGCTGTGTTGAACCCCAGTAGTTACCTTCAGCCGCTGGGCTAAATAGCAAGGTTGGTGCAATGTCAGTCAGTTCTTTGTAATGCTTTCCGGAGCGAGGCCCAATTAAGATAAGGTCAGGTTTTGCTTCAAAAATGGCTTCAAAATCAGGTTCAAAGAAGTTACCCACACCGGCATATTTATCCCCTTCATATTTCTTTAAATAAGTAGGGAGATAGGCTTTAGATACAGCGACAGGTTCAATGCCGAAATAGTCCATAATATCTAGGCCACCAACCCCAAGAACGACGACACGTTTTGGCGTTTGTTTTAGCTCTAAAGTCCCTAATTCATGTTCTACTTTAATGGCTGATAATGCGTTAAATGACATCATCAAACTGCACAACATTAGTATTGCTTTTTTCATTGGGTCATCTCCTTGAAAACCCTATTTGTTTACACAAATAGGGTTTAAACCAACTTTAGTTATATTAAATTTACCCAACCACCAATGAGTCTCAGAGTATCAATATTCACCCAAATCGGTGGTGTGGATAGTGTTATACCCAAGTGACTTCAAGATGCCGTATTCAGAGCCTTGTCACTGGTTTCAATTCAAGGCAGAGGTAAAGGAAATAGTCATTCTATTTTCAATGCCTCTAACACAGAAGTGACGCCAGTGACAGGCTCCCGAAGGGCGAGTCTGCTTGGATATTTATAGAGCTATTTAAAATGTCAGCTCAACGGTGACACCTACAGTACGAGGCGCTACATTTAATGGCGCATCCGTAGCGTCTGTTGCGAAATAATATGTCGCCACTTCTGTATCGAATAGGTTTTTCGCATACAGTGTCGCTCGACCATTTTCAAAATTGTACGCGACCTGTGCATTTGCAATCAGATATGGGTCAATCGCTATGACAGAAGAGTTATCAAGATCTGAGAAATACTTACCCGTATAGGTTGCATTACCACCGATTTCGAAGTCACCTGCATAGTAGTTCAAGCCTGCGGCAACCGTCAGCTGAGGTGCTCGCGGAAGCTCCCTCTTCTTACCACCTTGAGCTGCCGTCTCTTTAAACTCCGTTTTTACTAATCCGATGTTAGCGAATACATCTAGGTTCTCATTTGGTACTAAGGTCGCGGCCAGTTCACCACCATATGTCTGCGCATCTTTCAAGTTTACAATCATGACGTACTTGTCTGATTGAGCTTGCTGAACCTGCATATCTTCGTAGTCATTGTAAAATACGTTGGCAGTAAAGATACTTGCGCCATCTTCTGAACCCAATCGAGTGTATGCTTCATAGTTCCAAACATACTCAGTGTCAAACGCATAAGTCTTCGGCAATCCCGTGTTGTCAACGGAAAAACTCAGCCCGGCTCCACCACTGTTAAAGCCTTTCGACACTTTAAAACCGTAAGTCATACGATTATTTGGTTTAAACGCAACGTCGAACTTAGGTAAAAAGATCGATTCTTTAGCATCATGATCGATTAAAAAGATTGGACTCGGTACATTTCGTTTTTTACGTTCGTGCTCGAAACGACCGCCAAATGTCAGGTCTAAAACGTCTGCAGCAGACCAAGTAAATTCTGTAAATAGCGACTGGGTTTCCGTTTCTCCACTCATCGCCGACGTCCATCTGGAATCGAAGTAATCGTCTTGGCTGGATTTAAACCATCGTAACCCTATCAATCCCGTCAGTGATTCGAAATTCAAATTCAGAATTGGTTCTATGTGGAACTCATCCCCTTCAGTAAAGAAGTTCGCTTTTCTCTCTGGGTTAGTAATACGATCATATTCGAATTCTGACAACAATACTTGTTGTTCAAATGTCATAAAGTCATTAATTTCCCAAGCAAAGTCCCAAGACCAAGTCGTCGATTTGGTATCGTATACAGGGCGTTTCGCTGGGTAATGTACAGGGTGCGGTACATTCTCGGATTGAGGCGCGCGGCTGTCCATGTAGGTCACCGACCAAAGATTCGAAACACTTGAGGATGGCTCGAATAACACTTTGCCTCGAATCGTATTCATCGTTGTGAGCCTTGGATCACCGACAGGGACGTAACTTTCTAAATCAACATGACTTTTTTTGGTTTGAGAATCTACGGCTAGGCGAAACGCTAATTTATCTTCGATGATCGGCGCTGATATAACACCTGCTAACTGACCATATTCATTATCTCCGGCAGCCATTCGCCCCTTAGCTTCAAAGAAATAGGTGGGTTTCTTTGTAGTAACAATGATCGCCCCAGCCGAAGAACTTTGACCTTGAATTAAACTTTGCGGTCCGACATAGGTTTCTACTTGTTCGACATCCCAAAGTGAGCGAGGGCCAAAAGCTACCTCGGAATAAGTTAGAGAACGGCCGTCGATTGAAAAGTTAAGACGAGTTGAGGTACCTGCAAAACTGGCTAACCCACCCACTGATGGCCCTGATCCATCAATACCACGTACCGTTGGCAGATTATTATCATTTCCAGTAAAAACAAGGTTTGGAGCTAAACGTAAGATATCGTTCAACTCTGAGCCCCTCGGAACAGAACTTAATGTTCCTTCATCAAAGACCGTCACACTCGCACTGGTGTCATAGATAGTACGTTCTACTCTTTCACCAGTAACAATGACCACTTCATCACTCTCTTCTTTCGCTGACTCCTCAGCAATAACATGGGCACTTAACGCCAACATTGCTGCTGCAATCGTAGAGAGTTTAAATGTTTTGTATTGTTGCTTTCCAAGACGGCTGCCACTGTACGCAGTCATGGTGTTCTCCTTAAACATAGGGGCTAAAAATCCTTGTACTACCATCTGCATTGACTCACTAGCTTGACGTTCAAGATTATCCCAAGAGCTTCAATCTTCCGTATTCAGAGCCTTGTCACTGGTTTTCAAGGCTGAGTCGAAGGAAAGCGTTGCTGCAAAGGCAAGCGTTGCTCGCAGAACCTAGCATCTGGAAGTGACTTGAGTATTATCTATTGCAGACAATTGAATATGTGGCGCACTTTACCGAGCAACAAACTTAATGTAAAGCATTCTCATTTAGATTTAGTTAGTATTATTAATAACCAGATTTTTTATGAAACCAGGCCTTAATTCGAAGGGTGAATAAATGTTGCGAATTGTCGTAAAATTAGCATAAAAGTCATAAATATGGCGTAGATACAATAAACTTTTAATTTTTTATTCGGCTTGTGCATTAGATTAATTTTAATTAATGTTGGTTACTCATAACGCCTTTTGCCAGAAATGGAATCGCTAATAAAATGGAAAAATTTGAAGAGATATATCGAAGAGCTGCCGAAAGAAAAGGTGGACGCAATGTTTTAGAGTCTATGCTTGCTAAACCCTTATCCATTGAGGAATTGCGAACCATTCCAGATGACCGATGGTTATCTGTGTTTAGCCTTAAAGCATTTCAAAGTGGTATTTCATGGCGTGTCGTTTCAAACAAGTGGCCAAATTTCGAGAAACACTTTTTCAATTTTAACATTGAGCCACTTTTAATGCTGTCCGATGAACAATGGGAGATCAAAGCGCAAGATAAATCCATCATTCGTCATATGACGAAAGTCATGTCTATTAGAGAGAATGCACGAATGATCCATGAAGTTCGGCTCCAACACGGTTCTTTTGCAAATATGGTGGCAACCTGGCCGAGTGAATCCATTACTGATTTATGGGTTTATTTGAAAAAGCATGGCAAGCGTCTTGGCGGTAATACTGGCCCATATGCTTTACGCCAACTGGGTGTCGATACGTTTATCTTGTCTAATGATGTTGAAGCTTATTTGAGAAACTACAATGTCATCGAAGGAGGACGGGACACGAAACGCTCCCTGAAAGCAGCTAATGAAGCGTTTGTTGTTTGGCAAAAACAAAGTGGTCGAAGTTTCACTGAGATAAGCCAAATCATCGCTTTTAGCGTCGGTGATAATCGAGTGTAGACATCAGGAGCTTAGTTGTCGAACTCCCCAAGTAACCCATTTAGAAGTCACCTAGATTTGTAGTAAAAAAGATTAAAGCCACCCGAAGGTGGCTTTTCATTTATCTAGCTACTTACCGCTTATCTTTGCTTAATGTGTCTCTTACTTATCTAGCTTTTCAAAACGATATACAATATTAGCGCTTGGTTTTGTTTCATCTACACCATAGTTGCTAATTACTTGTACTTTAAAGTATTCGTAAGTGCCTTCTGCAACCTCATCTTTGAGAATGTAAGTAGCAAACGTTGGCCACATTTTGTGTCCACCACCGACACCGTATTGAAGCGCGCCATAGTTACCAGGAGCAGACATTACACCTTTAGCTTTGTCTGTTGTGTAACGGTAAACGTCGCCGCCTTCACCACGCGTTAACGGGTTGTTGATGCTAGACGGCGTCTGACCTGCGGTTAGAATTGCCGAGCCACCTTTACCAGAGCCTGAGATACCACCATTAGTTTGGATAGAATAGGTACGTCCTGATGCGATGATCTTGAGATCCCAGCCATCATTTTCTGTGACGAGTGCATTCGTATCGAAATCGAAATATGCCGCAGCTCCAGGGGTAAACTCGGCTGATGTTTGTGCCGCTTTGTACTGTTTGGCATTATCATCCCAAGTTTCTGTTTTGATTACGAACTTAGTATTCTCAGTGATGGAAGTGACAGAGAAACGAGAGACATCAGTACCATTAGCGTGACGAACCAAGAACTCATTGCCTGGTTTAGCCGTTACAGTATGAGTTGCAAAGTTGTAAGCATACCAGTCAGAACCTGCGATCTGCGTATATAGGTAATCAGCACTGTAATCCGCGTCATTACACGATGCTTTCGTTACTGCTTCAAAGTCAGCTTGTGTATTTGCTTGGGTCAGCTTTTCAAACTCAGCAACAACAGGATTACCCTTTTCATCAAACAAGGCATCGTATTTATGAGCGATACAACCCGTCACTTTACCGCCTTGAGAATCAGCTGTAGCGTTAGCATTTACCCCACCGTTGGTGGCAAAGCCAACATACTTCTGATAAGAAACATGCCAGTTACTATCAGTACCCATTTCACCAGTACTTAGATTGAACTTTGTTTGAGCTCCTGTTGATGAATCAACAGATTTTTCAGTATACGTTTTTTCGACTGGTGGTGTCGTAGTGTCTTTGCTATCGCTGCCACTACCTGAGCCACAACCCACTAGAGCAAGGCTAGAAAGTGCTACTGGCAAAATCAGATGAGTTTTGTTCATGCTGTTCCCTATCATGTATTTTAATATTTAACGGTTAGACCGAGATAGATAAATCGCCCTGTCGACGGTCTAACATCTGAGTCTGCTTTGGCAAAGTCTTTCGTTTCATCGGTTAAGTTGTCGATACCACCGAAAACTTTGACATGCTCACCAATCCAAGTATTTGCCTTAAGGTTATAGACGGCATGTGATGGTGAAATTCTGGTGTTCCCTGAGTCGGCATAAGACTCGCCTTCAAATCTGGCAAAAAGTGATAATTCCGTCGCCAAAGCATCAAGGTGGTAATTTACATTTAACTTGGCTTGAGACTTGGGATACTTAGGAATGTACTTCGACGTATCAGAAATTTTGGCGTTTAAGTAACTCCAAGAAAGTGAGCCACTAAAGTCCCCTACCCGCTTGAAACGTAAGTGGGCGTCTAAGCCGCTTTGTTTGGTTTCATTGAAGTTCTTATACTTATAGATAGCCACACCCTGCTGGGTATGTGAGAAGTCAGTACCAATCAACTTTTCCGTATCATGGTGATACAAGTTGATATCACCGGTCAGGTAATCAAAGAATGTGGATTCAACACCGAGTTGCAGGCTACGACTGGTTTCTGGTTTAAGCTCTGAATTACCCAAGACCATATAACCCAAATTACTATGGTCAAAAATGAAATGACGTTCTTTGAGGTTAGGGACGCGATACCCATACCCAAAACCAGAGCGCACTTTAACGTCATTGTCAGCCAGAGCTGTCGGGGTATACATCACGTTGATTTTGGGTGCGAAATGGAAGCCAAAATCTGAATCTTCTTGAGCACGAAAACCCGTAAGCAGCTCGAGTTGGTCATTGATGAAAAAATCATCTTGCAGAAAGAACTCGACCGAACTTCGATCTTCTTTATCGCTTTTTAACTCACTGACACCGTTTTTGAATTGTTGCAGACTGTTGTATAAACCAACCGCCCCTAAAGTGACTAGGTGCTTATCACCTAATGGGAAGTCGATTTGCGCTTCTGCTTTATTCAGTTCTTGAATTGCATGCCGCTTGGTCTCGAAACTCGATTTATCCGTGGCGCCTAATGTGGTCTTCTCATCATACTCTTCCATCATCACATAGGACGACAGGTAAATATCTTCGGCGATATTACCGCGATAACGGACATTGAGGTGCTCGCGGGTCGCTAAACCCGTTTCTAACTTTCTAACCCATGGAATACTCGTGCCTTGAACCGCATAGATGCGTTCACGGTCTTCTTTATAGTAACTAGGGTTGATCGATAACAAACCGCCATTATCGAACTCAATGGCCAGTGTTGTTGAGAGGTTCGTTTTAGTACCACTGAAATTATCGTAACCAGGCACGTCCGAACGCATATCTGATCCGCCAAAATCGCGATGATCAACCGCGACCATAGCAAAACCCCAATCACTGGCAATATGCCCTTTCGCTCTGACATTTGCATTATTTGGCAGAGTATCGGCTTGATCATATTGATCGTAGCTACCACCTTGCAGCGTCAGCTCGCTACCAAATCCATGTTCAGGGGTATGGGTAATCACATTGATCACACCGCCCATTGCTTCACTACCATGAAGTGCCGATACTGAACCACGTACAATCTCAATTTGCTTGATATTAACAATGCCGTACTGGCTAAGATCCGTCGTCGATCCTGTGGATGGAGAGATTGGCATACCATCAATAAGAACAAGGACTCGGTTACCGCCAAATCCTTGCATTGAAATTTCATACCCCCCCTGCTTACCGTGGACTGGTGTTAAAGTGACACCGGGGACTTGCTCAAGGGCTTGCTTCAAGTCGGTTGCATGCATTGATGCCAGTTGTTCAGCCGTCACTACTTCGGTACGAACCGGAGTATCCGAGAGTAACTTCTCGGTTTTTGTTCCAGTGACAACGAAAACTTCATCAGCTTCTATCGTGGAGCTTTCAGCAAAGACAGTATTGGATGCTAACGCCATCAACATTAGCGTGGTCAAATTGGTTAGTTTCACGATTCATTTCGTTTTACGACACTTAATGAATCGCAATACTAATGAGTTCAATTCTCATTTGCAATAGAGCTATTGATAGATTCGAGTTTATTTACATTTATTCACCATTTTGTGATGAATTGGCACGTAACTTTCTATAAATAACGTTAATTTGTTCTTTTCTTTACAAAACTGGTTGTATAAATGGAATTCTTAACCGAAACACAACAGTTATACTCACGTTTAAGTCAGCTAACTCCTATGACTGAAAAACAGTGGTCAGAACTGGAAGCTTATGGTGGGTTTAACCATTATCAAGCTGGCGAAATGATTTTTATGCCAAATGAGAAAACCTCTAAGATTAGGCTAATTACAAGAGGTACGGCTTGTCACTTTTACATCAAACCGGATGGCACCCGCCGAAATAAATCTTTTTTGGGTGTCGCTGAAGTCGCATCAAGCTTATCTTCACTGCATACTGGCGAGCCTGCTCGTTTTGGTTGTGAAGCATTAACACAGGTCAGCTGCTTTTCCATTCCCTTTGGTCAATTTAGCCACCTTTCCAAAACACAACCACATTGGCAGCAACTGACTCAAGCACTGTTAACGAGGCTTGCGCTAAAAAAAGAAGCCAGAGAAGCCGATTTACTTTTATTAAGTCCAACAGAGTTGTATCTCAAGTTTCGTCAAAAGAACCCTGAGCTATTAGACTCACTCCCGAACTATCACATTGCTTCCTATTTAGGGATATCGGAAGTATCACTATCAAGGATCCGAGCCAAGCTAGGTCTCCAGAACGCTTACAATCGAGTGATTTAGATCTTCTTTTTTCTGTGTTTTTAACCCTTGTTAAAGTGTCTCTGTGTTTCGCTCGATATGCTTTTTTCAAAGTAAAAACAGGAGAATGAAGATGGGAACACAACTTATTGGCAGAACCATAGTGATTACAGGTGGTAGTTCTGGAATAGGCTTAGAGTTAGTCAAACGTTTACAGGCTGAGAATAGGCTGATTGTTATAGGGCGTGACAAAGAAAAGCTGAGACGATTAGAAGCCACAGGCATCGCCACCTTTAGTATGGATATCGCCGACCCAGATGAACGCCGCGCATTCTTTCGCTGGTTAGATGACAACTACCCTGAATTCGACACTTTGATCAATAACGCCGGATGGAGCCAACACCATAAGCTATCAGAACAACAAGATTGGCCTCTGGATAACGACGACCATTCCGCTTATCAAAATGAATTACGTCACAATCTTGAAGCACATATTTCCATGTCGCTTCAAGCCTTACCCCGTTTACTTAAACGTCCAAACGCCTTGCTAGTGAATGTAACAACTGGACTGGTGTATGCACCAAAAGCCAGTATGCCTTTTTACTGCGCTGCAAAAGCGGGCTTACACAGTTTCACGCAAAGTATCCGTCATCAAATGAAGAGCTACGACATTCGTATTGTCGAAGTGATGCCACCTCTAGTTAATACGCCATTCCACGTCAATGGGTTACCTGACACTGTAAAAGCGATGACGCCTCAGATGGCTGCAAAAGAGACGATTTTAGGCTTAAAACAAGACGGTAATGAAATACATATTGGCTTGTCCAAGCTTGCCAATATCTTAGCCAGATTAGCCCCAAAGCTTGGATTTCAGATCGTTAATCGTGCATAAGGCTTTGCTCACTTATTGTGAGGATTAATTTAGTACTGTTGCTAGCGAGCCAAGCAGACTCGCCGTTGGATGCCTGTCATTGGTTTCAGCTCCGCGTTAGACGGATTAACCAGTGGCAAGGCGCTTAATACAGCACCTTGAGGTCACTTGTGATAGACGTTAATTCATATTCCTAAAGTTTGATATCTAGAATCAGCCTAAAGCAAAATATTTTGTGAATAACGTCTTACTTTAGCATTAAACTTTTAGAGGCGAGTTTTCGCGTATCAACACGCATAAAATTCTAACTTACTGAATTATAAAGAACATATTTTAAATTAAGTTGACATACAACGTTTTAGGGCCTTCCTAACCACTTTGAACCCTTTCCCGTACAGTGATTAACCGTTTACTTTGCCTAATATCAAGCGTTAAAATTTGACCATATGCTAGACTTTATCCTCATTGCCGTCCGAGGATTGGCTTAGATAATTTCAACGGGTAATCTGTACATTTCCAGATATTCCTCTGATTTCTCTAGCCACTCAAAAAAGAGAAGCAAGTTGGCGCGCCGTTAACGGCGTATACAAAAATTTAATAACTATTTTTACGCTGCTATCAATGGATCAAGATAAATTTACGCACATTTACCGTCTACCGGGCTCTATTCAGATCCGTATCGGTAAGTGGCAGAAAACATTCAGAGGGACCTCTGATTTAGTATTGCATGACGCAATTAGTGTTAGAAATAAACAATATCAAAGACCTGATTTCTACTTAAGAGGATGGAGCATACCGCCATTACCTGAAGACGACATCTCAATTACTCAACATGGGAAATACATTCAAACGGCAATGCGTACTTTAATTGACCGAAAAGTCTCTTATAAACGTGTTTATTTGTCGCGAGTACCGCTTGAGAAGGCACGTCCGGCACTTATTGAGTACAAAAAAGAGTGGCTGAAGAAACACAATCAGATTGCGCGGAAATACAATCAGATCAAGAAAAAAGAACTGATGCGCCACGCAAGAGAAGAGCTTGAAACCCTATATCCAGATATTCCTGATATGGAATTTGACACAGCGTTGTGGAACAAGCTTGTGGTATCGACATTTGGTCCAGCCAAGAAATATAAAAACCCGTATTTTGTAAAAAAAGCGGACTTTTAAACTCACGTCCCCAGCGCACTGATCACTGCTACCTAGTACCTAGTGAAGAGTGCGCCGTATAACCAAGTGTCCTCAAAATGCTGCTCTCAGAGACTTGCCATTGGTTTCAATTCATGCCAGCGGTAAAGGAAATATAGTTACCCTATTTTCAATGTTCTCGTTTTGGGTCCTGACTTTCCTCAACACTTGGCTGGTAAATTTCAGCCAATGTCTTTACTCCTTGTTTTACATTCACGCGCCGAGTTATTTTAAGTTGTCTTGCCGCTTCTTTATGTTCCGAATCAGCAATCGCCTGTTGATGCTTCTGAGCCGAGTCGATAAATTCAGGGTTGTTCATCGCTTGTTGGCGTAAGCGGTTCACGCGTTCTAGTGTATCCCACAACATAAGTCACCTCACAAACAACTGTATATAAATACAGATTAGTAGTGAACATTCACTTATGCAAGATATTTACTGTATAAATGTACAGACATTATAATATACCCAAGTAACCTCAAGATGCTAGGTTCAGCGAAAGCGGCTTGATTTGATAGTAAGACATTGTTTCTTGATCTATTGGCTCTAAATCAAGAAGCGATAACGCGGCTAGCGAGCCAAGCAAACTCGCCATTCGGGTGCCTGTCACTTGGATATCAACCTCTAGCACTGGGCATCTTTCGGATCGGCTTCTGGGTAACGCGAGTAAACTGGTTTTAATTCACTCTGCCTCTCACGTAAAGCATTGACGCAATCGTGGTCAAGTTTGTGTAGCGTCGCCATTTTCTCAAGTTCTAATAACGCGTGAGGGATGTCCCATGCTTGTTTGTAAGGGCGGTGGGTCGTTAATGCATCAAAGATATTTGCCGTACAGACAATCCTTGCTGAAATCGGGATTTGAGTTCCGCATAGCCCCGTTGGGTATCCAGTACCATCCATAAACTCGTGGTGATACGCCATGATATCTTTGAGCAAATGTACGCTGGGATGATTCGGTGCTCTTAATGTTGCCACTAGTTCATCGATCAGAGTAATACCGTTACTAACGTGCGTTTTCATTAATCGCATTTCATCCACATCCAATCCCTCAGGCTTACGTAAAATCTTATTTGGGATCGTAGATTTACCTAAATCATGAAATTGTGAAAACATCGAAATGTTATCAATCATTTCGTCATCAAAATGATATTTATCCGATAACTCCAGTGCAATCAACTTACAATAGCAACGTAGCCTTTGCCGGTGTGCCTGATACTCATCACGTTGTTCCCGAGAATCCTCCATGACTCGATTAGCCAATTCGAATAACTCCTGAACTAGCTGATACTCATCGCATATCGAACAGGTCGCCATTTCCAGATAAGGCTTAATCTTTGTTATATTCGCTTCATTAAATGCACCAGCTTGATAAGAGTTTAGAAAAATAAACCCTTTGAAAGCGGAATTGAAGAAAGTAGGAATGGCGACCGAAGAGCGATACCCTTCACTTAACAGCATAGTAGTATGAGGGCTGGGTTTAATGTTCGCTAAGTCATCCAAAATACGAGGTTCACGTTTAAGTATGCATTTTCTAAGTGTTGGTAACGCTGAAAGTGGCGATTCATAGTGGGCTTGGGATAAAGCTAATTGCTGACTGTCAGCATATGTCTTAAGAATATGGTCTTTGGAATCGTAAATGGCAAACGAGATTCGATTTAGCCCAGGAAGGTGAGCCTGCATCCGGTACTGTAAATCGGTGAGCTGCTGATTCAGGCTTTTCCCTTCTTTCCTATTTCCGATTTCAACTGTACTTAGCGCTTCCATTATAAGACCTTCCCTCTAGTTGACGTTACACTAAAGTTTAGGTCAGGCTTGGCTTCGTTTCCCTCTCCTAAGCATGTTTTTTTTCTGCTTAAATATTCGTACACACTACGAGCAAAAATGGAGCATAAAGCTCCATTTAGTTCATCAAATTCCTCGAATAGTCATTCTTTAATTTTTAGCCTAATGATGGTAACACTCCAACGCTGATCGCCACTTGAGTGATGACAATCATGACACCAATGGCTCCTGCTGAGACTAGCGTCACCGCTCCCCCTTTCACTCGATAAGCATCATTGTATTCCCTTGTTTTTCTTACTTTGTAAACCATAGTTACTGGCAAAAGTATCGCAAGAACAACTAAAGCAATGGCCGCATAACCCAGTGCCATAATGAATCCTTCTGGGTAAAACAGTGCAAACAGAAGCGGCGGTAAAAATGTCATTACTCCCGTCAGGGCTCTTTGATTTCTCAATGTTTTATTATCGCCGAGAAACTCAAACAAACCCAAACTGACACCCAAGAAAGAGGTTAACAATGCAAGGTCTGCAAAAGTACTGATCAAATGCTTCAAATGAGAGTTCGCGACGGTATTGGAAAGTTGAGCGATTAATCCCGCCAACCCCGAACTGTTAGCAAGATCTGATTGTGGAACAACTCCTAAAGTCACAAGTTGCCAGAACAAGTAAACGATCAGAGGAATAAATGAGCCAGCAACAATGGCTTTCTTCAAAGACGGGGTATCCCCATCAAGGTAACGAACAATGGCAGGAATGCTACCGTGAAAGCCAAACGAAGTAAAAATCACTGGGATCGCTGCAATTAGGAGCCCTTGCTCCAAAGGCATGCTCAGCAAATATCCACCCGAAATACTAGGAGTCAAAAAGAACAAAGCGGACGTCATTGCCACTAGCTTCAACGTAAAAAGAACGCGATTGACTTTATCAACCGTCGAAGTACCGATAACCACGATAGCCGCAACAACCACTGTAAACATCGTGGTCGATAGCCAAGCGTCAAGCGAGAAACCAAGCAGTGGCTCGACTCTTTGAGAAAATTGTGCACTACCACCAGCAATATATGCAGCACACAGAGCGTAAAATAGAAACATCATGGCGAAATTTGCAACCCACTTACCTTTGTAACCCAAAACCTCATGAGCCAGAGTTCTCAGGGTCGCCTCTTTGGGTAAAAACTGATGCAGCTCAACCATAAGTAAAGCCGTAAACAGCATTACAGACCACAAACCGATCATAATAGCCACTGACATTGTAAATCCGACTCCAGCAGACACTAATGGCAATGCCAGCATCCCTGCTCCAATCGTTGTACCCGCAATAATTAAGGTACTACCTAAAACCTTAGAACCCATCGCAGCCCCTCTGTAAACATTTGATTACGGAAAATATATAAAACGCAGATTTAACGACTAAAACTTAATCTAAAACCCAGTGTTTCATCTCAATAATTCTATTTTGCACAAATGACATCTCTATAACAACCATGTGTGTACAACAATAAAAACAACCGTGTAAGATTAAATTTACACAGCTCAAAGTTTTACCTCATTGCGATTTATGAAAACTAATGAATAAAGGGCAGCAAAGAAACCTGAATTTGATAAAAAACAAGGGGTCATATCAAATAAATAGTGATTTCGACTAGCCAAACCGTATTTTATATCTATTATCCTCCCCAAATAATCTGTCTGCTTTATCGTGCTACAAAGAGATAAAAGAACGATCAATCACTCAGATAGCCCCATAAGCCAACATAATGACTATAAACTTAATATTTAAAGGGCTAATTATGTGCTTTAGCTACTCAATTTATTGCTATGGCGGCTAAAATCAATCTATACCCAAGTAACCTCGAGATGCTAGGTTCAGCGAGTACTGCTTGGTTTGGTAGCAAAACATTGCTTTGAAGCTCTAGTGGCTCTAACTCAAAAAGCAATAGTAGCTAGCAAACCAAGCAGACTCGCCCTGTGAGAGCCTGTCACTGGCTCTGATTACCGCATCTCAAAGTCACTTGGGTATATGGAGTGTCACAATCATTGTCATTGATGACCCGTTACAGGTGAAACAATACGCTGACTTTGACTTCCTATACCTCCTGCTCTCAGGCTTTATGAACAAGCAGGTACAACTTTTAACCTTTATCGTCGGTATCAGCATGGCTCACACTCAAACCGTTCCTACACAATCTTTTTCCGTTGACCTCAAACATGCAATCGTCTGGGTAGCAAGGGCACTCGATTATGTGGGCATCGATGATGTGCATCACAACCACAGAGTCGCCTACATTGCCTATCAATGTGCGAAAAAGCTTGATTGGGATGACTATCATGCCGAATTCGCCTATTTCTGCGGTATGATCCATGACTGTGGCGTTTCTGAAACCAAAGAGCATATAAAATTACTTGAAAGTTTAGTGCCTCAAGATTCACAGGAGCACTGCATACGGGGATATCACGCACTTCAAAGTTGCCCTCCACTCACGCGCTTTGCTACCCCAATTCTCTATCACCATACTCCTTGGCAAGAACTGACTGAGTTGGACATTCCCTCATTTGATAAAGAAGTGGCCGCTTTGCTTTATTTATCTGACCGTCTGGACTTTTTGCGCGCTAAGTATGTACAAGATTGCCACAATGACATTGTGACACTTCATGAAGAATTTATTGCCGATTGCTTAAGGGAGCACTCGGGGACGTTGTTTTCTCCTCATATGGTCACTGCGATATCGGACCTCGTACTCACTGACGGTTTTTGGTTTGCGATGGAGTCATACAACATCGAAACCATCGGTTTAAACTTCAATAGTGATTGTTGGTCCCATCAAAACCTCGACATTGAAGAAATCAATGCACTTGCAAGATTTCTAGCTCGCATTGTTGATGCCAAAAGTGCTTTTACGTACCAACATTCACAAAAAGTCGCAGAGCTATCCCGCTTACTAGGTGAACAATTTGGCATGTCAGCGCATGACAATGAAATGTTATACGTTGCGGGTTTGGTGCACGACATTGGTAAACTCAAAACACCCGACGAGATTTTACACAAAGAAGGTAAGCTCACGGAGCAAGAGTACGCTCGAATAAAACGCCACACTGTTGACACAGAGTTGGCACTCACCAAGGTATTTCCCAACTCAAAAATCTCGGAGTGGGCTTCAAATCACCATGAACGATTAGACGGCTCTGGTTACCCATACCATAAAACTGCTGAACAACTAGACATACCTTCCCGAATCATTGCGGTCGCTGATGTATTTCAAGCACTCTCTCAGGACCGTCCTTATCGCGGAAGAATGAGCATCAACGAAATATTACCGATCATGGACGATTTGGTGGAAAATAATAAATTGTGCGCCGTTGTTTATGAAACTTTAAGAAACAACATCTCCGATTATTATTCTCTCTCGAGCCACTCAGAATAAACCGTATGAAGTCAGCCCTTGATGGGATCGATTTTAGTCTGCTCGCTTTTTACCCCATGCCTAAAGGTTTCAGAACAGCAACGTTGTAAGCCCATGACTTTCGTATTCAGTACTCAGCGCCTTGATACAACTGAAGCCCATTAAAATAAAAGGGTCATAAATGCCTTGGCAAGGAATGTTAACTAAGATAGCTTGGCTCTGTTAATAGAATTTCTCAAAATTGGGACTTTCTTGTTGTCATTAGAAGGTCTTGTTCGCTATGAATTATATCGCTCTCTCTCGTATCAGTTTAAAACACTTAACCACCTTGCACGTCTTGTTGACAACTCATAGCGTCACTGGAGCTGCTGAAAAACTGTGTGTCACACCATCCAGTATCAGCAAAACGCTCAAGCAGCTTCGTGAAGTACTCAATGATGAGTTGTTTTATAGAGATGGTAGCCACCTTGTTCCCACGCCTTACGCCATCAGTATAGGGCCTACGATTCATAGTATTTTGGCGAGTATGAGTGGCATCCTTCATCAAGGGGACTTTGAACCTAGTGAGTTTAAAGGCAATTATCGTTTATCAATGCGTGAAAGTACTTTTGAAGTGATCGCGCCAATCCTCAATCAGATCTTTGCAATGGCCCCCGATGCCAATTTTAATATCTATGCGAAAGAGCAACTCGGTTTTGAATCCCTGCTCAGTGGCGAGATTGATGTTTTGCTCCTACCTCACGACATCAGCCAGCCGACATCGGCGCAAAAAGAGCTGGATTGGACGACATTGCTGGACGACGAGATGATCTGCCTTATGGGGCCAGATCACCCGAGCGCTGATCTCCCAATGACCATTGATGCTTATTTAGATTCCGAACACGTAGGAATTCACGACAAAGAATTAACCGTGCCTTATTTTGAGCAGAACTTAACTCAGCGTTACGGAGGCCGAAAAACTCGAATCTCAGTGGCCGACTTTGGTGCTGCCGCAGTGTTATGTCATCACCACCCACTCCTTTTTACCTGTTCAAAGCGCTGGGCTTTACAAGCGAAACAGGCTCAGGGCCTACTGATGAAGCCGCTTCCTTTTGATTACGGTCACGTTGGATACAGCTTAGTTTGTACGCGACAAAGCCTAAACGACCCTGCAATTGCTTGGCTAAAACAGACGCTTTCTTCACTGGCTGACCATACAGGCTAACCCGAGTCTCTTGAGGTTATTTGGGTTACTGGGTAATGGATAGCTGAGTCATTGGGCAGCTTTAAGCGCGGCTCTATTGGAGAACAGCCGTGACATCGAAGTTCCGTGACTTCAGAAAGGTGTAGGAGTTGGATCTGATTTCGAAGGACATCAAATCAAATTGGAAGGGCGAGGTAAGCAAAACCCACCGGCTCAGTGTTCGATACCATTAGTTTTTTAGTGTGTCGGTATCACACTGTTATCTCTAAGGAGCGAATGTCGCTTTAAGTCCTTTTCAATAAGCGCAATCACAAATGATAGACCTTTGAATTTATATAATTTGGGTTCTACCAAGTTTGTGCAGTGGGCTGCCCCTCTTCTAGCCGAGCAACGTTGTTGCAGTTAGGGGGAACAAAGGCGGTTGGAAAGGCATGAGTTTGAATAACTATCAAGCTCCACCTCAGTTCCTAATAGAGAGTCTATGCTGAACGGCACTTTTCTACTATTGAAATAAATGCAATGTCTTATTGAGAAAATGGAAAGACCAAGCTCAAAAATTAGGCACCAACATCTCATTTCATAAGTATTTACTAATCAAAATGCCTGCTCGTTAGGCGCGGCTTGTCGTAGATAGAAATAGGCCCGCACTGATAAACACCCCACCAGTGAGTCGATTAAATAGCTTAGCCCGCCCCTGCTGAAAGAGCCATCGAGAGGAACGAACGCCTAAATATGCATAGAAGATCAGCCAAGTTAATTCCATTACGACAAAAGTCGCTGTAAATACCGAGTATTGTTGCAGCAATGGTGCGGATGGCTCAATGAATTGAGGAAACAATGCGGTAAAGAACAAAATCGCTTTAGGGTTACTCGCTCCAACAATAAAACCACTGAAGAAACTGCGCCATAAAGGCATCAATTGGCTTTCATCTTGTGCAGTGATGATATCGAAATCTTGCTGTGACGACCTTAAAGAGCAATAGCCGAGATAAATGAGATAGCCAGCCCCTAACCATTTAATGACAGTAAAAACTATTTCTGACGATGCGATCACCACTCCTAACCCTGTAAACGAGAGCGATAAGATAATAGTAATGGCCGTCAAACTCCCTAAGGCGGTAAGTAGTGCTCGGCTAAAGCCTTGCGTCACACCACGAGTCAAACAAAGTAATGAACTCGGTCCAGGGGAAGCCGTTAAGACCAGTACAGCAAGTGCATAGTACGTCCATGTTTCTAAAGCCATAGCTATTGATTCCTTGGGTATAAGTCCTTTCAACATCACATAAGTTCAACATCTTGGCAAACAACAAACAACATGAAAGCCCGTTTAGTGCTAGCATTTAATTCCAACGGATAACGTTCGTTTGACCACGAGAAGAGTCCCGAAACTCCCATGGCGACTGGATTAACTGAATTTATACTCTAAAACAAAACAACCCACTTTTTTCAAAGTGGGTTGTTCAAAGTGAGTTATTTTCTAGTTCAAGCGATGAGGACAATCAGTCATAGAAAGGCGCGGGATCAAACTTTAACGTTGACGGCGCAACTGCTTTCGCAATAGAAAGTGAACTTTGATTTAAATCGACAAAACTCACGTCAACAAACCTGTGATACTTATTTGAGTAGATGCATTTCACTTCAGGGCTAAGCGGTCTATCAGGGTTCGATGTCCAAACAATCGCGACACGACCATCACTCAACTCAACCAATGAACCAACAGGGAACATCCCAATACAGTTTATAAACTTATAAACCAAGTCTTGATCGAGACTCTTTGGCGTCAAGCTAAGAATAATTTTAAACGCTTCAGCCGAGCTCATCCCTGCTTTATAACATCGGTCAGCAGTTAAGGCATCATAGATGTCGACAATACTGCTCATGCGGCCATGAATTGGCAGTTGATCTGCACTCAGGCCAAGCGGGTAGCCCGTACCATCCAGCTTCTCGTGATGCATCAAACATACATCTCGACTGACATCACTTAGCCCTTTCACATTCACGATCATATCTTTAGCAAACACCTGATGAAGCTTCATATGTTCAAACTCTTCAGGAGTTAAGCGCGAGGGTTTATTCAGAACCTTGTCATTCACCTTGACTTTACCCACATCGTGAATGATGCCGCCAACGGCCAAATCTTTCAGCGTTTGCTGAGGAAGGTTCAGGTGCTTACCAAACGTCACCAGTAAACAGGCAACATTGACCGAGTGTTCTAATAGGTAGCTGTCTTTCTGACGAAGGGCTGCGACACAGCTTAATGCGTCCGAATCCACCAGAACCGTCTCAATCATATCATCCGCCCAAGCTTCGATCTCATCAAGCTCAATGACTTTAGACTCGAACGTTTGCGACATAAGCTTTTGGGCTAACCCTTTGGCCTCAGCAATGATGCGTTTGGCTTTCTTTTGGTTAGCAGATCGCCCTAAACGTTTTGGTTTCGGTTTAACTCTTTCAATAACCGTCGATTCAGGTTTTGCTTGTTGCAACGTATCAGGCTCAGAAGGAACAATACGAAAAACACACTTACTGGATGAGAGTTTACGGTCAACCCAAACATACTTAACGCCATTTTGAGTCAGTCTTTCAATAGCTTGTGAGGTAGAAACCCTACCAGCGTTAGCAAGATTTACTCGCTTACTGTTTTCAATCGCCGTGACAAACATTCCAATACTTAGGTTCTCAATAGCAATTTTTACGGAATCTTCAGGTTTATACTGCATGTACACTCACAATCAAATTGAGGTTTAACACTCTTCTTTAGCCAGACCTCAAACATTTTTAGCGGACGGGAGCCGAAAAATGCAAGTGGTCGCATATGGATTATAAAGATGACAATTATATTGCATTTTGTCGCGATGCCCTACGTTTAAGTGCAAAAGATTTTGTATAACCAAGCTGTTTGCTCAACTATTCGGCGCTCAAATCGCGATACAGATCATATTGTTGACTTATTTAACAATAATAAAAGTGGCGCTCAACATCCAGCGATAGAGTGACGAAATGTAAAATAGCTGTTAAGTTGATGAAAAAAAGGACAAAGAAGCTCATCAGCATGATCAATCAAGTCATCTCTATTCTCTTCCCAGTTTTCGCTCTTGCTATGGTTGGATTCGCGATTGGTCGACTTTTAAAGCCTGATTTTCGGCCTATCAATCGTATTAACATGGACGTATTCGCCCCTGCTTTAGTGTTTACTTCACTGGTAACCATGCCTCTTGGTTCAGCACAGCTTCCTCTGTTAGCCGCTGGAGCCATTGCCGTTCTTGTTCCGGGGTTACTGATGTATGGTTACTGTCAGGTGACCAAATTGAACTTCAAAGCTTGGGCACCCGTTCATATGTTCAGAAACAGTGGTAATCTTGCTATTCCATTATTTACTTATACCTTTGGTGATCTGGCTCTCGCCCCAGCAGTCTTGCTCTTTGTCATTTCTGCCTGCTTGCATATCACTCTTGGATTAGCATTACTCAGCAACGGCAACCCTTTCAAACAAGTGGTAAAGATGCCTATATTTATCGCTGCAGCGGCAGCCTTGGTCATCAATCTATCAGATCTCACCGTTTGGTCTCCGATATTAGATGCAAGCCAGTTACTCGGACAAGCCGCTATCCCTGTAATGCTGATATCGTTGGGTTCACAGATGGTGAATTTACGACTGAGTGGATTAAAGGTAGGCATTTTATGCACCATTCAATCACTCATTACTGGCGCGATTGCGTTTGGCCTTATCTACTGGCTGGTTCCACTTTCCACATTGGAACTGCAAATGATGATTTTATTTAGTCTGCTACCACCCGCCGTCATGAACTACCTGTTTGCTGAGCGCTTTGATATTGAAGCCAACAAGGTCGCTGCGATGGTGTTATTTGGCAACTTCTTTGGGGTGTTAACGTTACCAGTACTGCTGAGTATCGCTCTGTCACTGGCTACCTGAAATTAAGCAGCCTGTGAGACAGACCGTAAATCACTAACGTAAAAATTTAAAAATGACTTGTGGGTCGAGTTCATCCTGAAACTCAGAATAATCTAATCCCATTTGGAAGATAAATTCGGACACTAACGTGCGCGCGCTTGCCACCAAAGTTTGTGCATCCCAAGGCTTTTCAAAGTAACGATCAATCCCAGCTTGATTGATCGCGTTGATCGTATCGCCATGAGTCGCCTGCCCTGTCAGTAAGATTTTCTTGGTGTACTCAAAACGCGTGTCATCCTCGATTTCCCTTAAAAATTCCACACCCGTTTTCGCTGGCATGACATGATCCGAAACAATCAAAGCGATGCATTCCCCTTCGGCATCAAGCTCTTCAATCAACTCAAGCGCTTCCTGAGCAGACTCACAATCTTCGATGTTTAACCAAGTTGCCAGCGGCTCTAGGTCTTGCCTGACCGCACTTAACACTTCTCGCTGATCGTCAACACAAATAACGTTAAGCTTCTCCATTGTCTTCCTCTATTGCTTATCGATAGGTAATCGAATTCGAAAAATCGTTTTTTGAGCATCGCTCTTCACCGCCACACTGCCGCCGTAGCCCGAGACGATACGACGAACAATAGACAGCCCTAACCCGAGCCCAAAAGACAAACCGCCTTTTTTGGTCGAAAAGTTCGGCTGAAAGATCTTACGTCGCGTTGTTTCATCAATTTCAGGGCCATTATTTGCCAAAGTGACTAGGATGCGTTGCTTATTGAAACGGGTTTGGATCTCTATCTCTGGGTTAGTGTGTTCAGATAACGCATCCACTGCATTCTTGATTAGGTTAACCCAGACTTGAACCAATTCAGTTGGTGACGCTTCCATCAAAGGAATTTCCCCTGGCCGAACCCGCACAGAAATCCCGCGTAAATCACTGTGTAACAGCGCTAAAGAACGCTGAATACTTTCATTAATATTGACCTTATCTCGCGTATCAATGTCTGCACGTCCTAATTGTTTTACTGACTTCACAATCCCAACGGTATGTTGCGAAGCCAATCTTAAATCATGCAGATCCCTTCCCAATTGCCAAAAACGAATCGACTGCTCAGGTTCATTAAACCAGTCTGACGTCAACTCACCATTAGGCTGCGCTCGTGCTAACTCTCTTGCTATTGGCAAACCCAGTTTATATTTTTGTTCGATCTGCTTGGCTCGACTCCTAACCTGTTTCGATGCAAGCTTCTCACCTTCAATCAAGCCAGTATCGAAAAATTGGCTCGCTTCTGGGTGCACCTCTTCTAACAGATGTAGAATCGCTTTTTCCAATCGTTCAGATTTACTGTGAACCACACCAATCGCATTATTAAGTTCATGGGCTATCCCCGCCGCTAACTGACCCAAGGTTGCCATTTGTTCAGCGCTATGCATTTTTTCAAGGGCGCGTTCTTTTTTCAGAGACTCTTCCGTAGCACGACGCTGGCGTCTCGCTAATTCATCGACAATCACCGGGGTAAATTGCGCCGACACGGGACCATAATTCTCTTGATCGACCGCCTTTGTACTTCGGTCGATCCAGCCTAAGGTTGCAGGCGTTTTCGCAATGACTGTTGCCGACGCTCTCCAGTTACCGGAAAAGAAACTATGCACACCAATAAATGCCCCTTCTTGTGCATTAAAAATCTTAATTCGGTGTTCTAACGACTCTTCATAAAAGCCTTCAAGTTCGCCATCCAGCACGTAATACAAACGATGATTGTCACCATTTTGCTTGAGCAAAACCTCGCCTTTGGCTAATGACACTTCTCGTTCAGGCTGAGAGAAGTAGCACTCTCTTAAACGCTCAATTTGGCTGGTAAACATGATGAACTACCCTATGTGACCGACAGCATTCAATAGCCAAACAAGTGAAAAACTTAAAATAACCCCAACGATACCCAATATAATGCCAACACGCGCCATCTGCTGCGTTTGCACATGCCCAGTCGCATGCGCTAACGCATTTGGAGGCGTACTGATCGGCAACGACATACCCAATGAAGCCGCAAACGTCACAACAAGAATAAGAGTCACTTCTCCACCCAATGGCGCCAATGACACCATGGATGTCCCTAAGGCCGCCATAATTGGCATCAATAAGTTGGCCGTTGCCGTGTGCGACATAAAGTTCGCCATCAATAAACATAAGAAAGCCGCGCCCACTAGGACAACGTATGGAGAGAAGGCATCAAACGGAATACTGTGCACGACGAGTTTAGCGAGTCCGGTTTGGTCTAATGCTAACCCTAATGCAATACCACCTGAAACGAGCCATAGGACATCCCAAGAAATCTTTTTCAGGTCTTCTTTATTAATGATTCCTGTTAATGAGAAGACAGCCACTGGGATCAGAGCAACCGTGTAAGCGTTCATCCCATGACTTGAACCCATTAACCAAAGTAAAATGGTTAACCCGAAGGTGATATAAACTAAAATCGCTTTCGGTGTTTTTAGGAATTTTCCTTTAATACTCAGTTCTATTTTTGGTTGCTGAGCACGATACAAAGCCCCAATTAAAAACCAAGCCAGTGCCATCATCACAACCACAAATGGCACACCAAATGCCATCCATTCACCAAAGCTGATGCTCTGATCTCCCACCAAATACTTTAAGGCAATGGCATTGGGTGGTGTACCTATCGGCGTCCCAATCCCCCCAATATTGGCCGCGACCGGAATACTAAGAGCAAAGGCAATACGCCCCGGGTCCTTGGGTCCAAATACCGCAATAACTGGCGTTAAGATTGACAACATCATAGCGGTCGTCGCCGTGTTGGACATAAACATCGAAAACACACCCGTGATCAACATCAATCCCAACATGACATACTTAGGGTCTTGACCAAACGGCTTGAGAAGCACTCGCGCCAAATTGACGTCTAAACGATATTTGGTTGCCGCCATGGCAAGAAAAAAACCGCCTAAAAACAGCATGATGATTGGACTGGAAAAAGTCGCCATAATCTCTTGGTAGGCAATCAATTCACCAAACCCGGCGGTACCAGCGTCACTTCGAAACCAGATTAATCCTTTGTTAGAAAGCAGCAAAAGTTCCAAAACGATGATAACAACCGAGGTTGCGTAGATAGGAATCGGTTCAAACACCCAGCAGAGTGCGGCAAGAAGAAATATAGCGATGACTCGTTGCTGAATGACCGTTAAGCCCTCAAAAGGAAAAGCAGAAAGTGGCATGAGGAGAATAATCGCTGGGATCAATAGCGGGATAACATATTTTAAATAGGGGCGCATGGTCGACAAATTTCTCACGATGACGAAACGTTGAGTATGTTGAAACTTATTTACCTGCAACGCTGAACACCATTGTGAGAGCGTCGATGTAGCAAGACGTCTACCACGAATTCAAGTCACAGTAACGTCAACAAAGCAGGTGATTTATAAGCATTTTGTGACGATATTATGCGCTTACAGGTCATCAATAGACCCGTACTAGATCAAAAAAGTGTCTGTTACAGCAAGTAATGGGTCAGAATAGTTCCACGCTAGAATCACCGGGTTCGTCTTGGTCAAAGACACCTTTCGCCATTAGGGCATCATAACACTGAAGCTGATTCCGACCGTTGTCTTTAGCGTAATAAAGAGCTTTATCAGCGTGGTCCAAAATCGTCGTCACGTAATCATGAGAGCGGATAGCACATAGGCCCGCACTGAATGTGATTTGCTCAACCTGTGGAAATCGGTAACTCTCCACATGACGCCGAAAACCCTCTATTTTCTGCCTTGCTTCTTCAGCAGTCGATTCCGGTAAAATCACCACAAACTCTTCCCCTCCAAAACGGAAAATTTGATCATGTGATGTAAAATAGCTCTGCATTTGCTGAGCAAAAAGCAGCAAGACTTCGTCACCTATTAAATGCCCAAACCGATCATTAATACCTTTGAATTTATCGATATCAATAATCCCTATCCAAGGCACCCACTCTATTTGGTTCTCATTTGCAGACTGGGAATGGAATAGCAACTTTAATCGATCTTCCATGGCCCTTCGGTTGAGTAACCCCGTCAGTTTATCTCTTTCACTTTCAAACAGGAGCGTCAGGTAATTTCGATAAATCTTAACCAAGCCATCCACCAGCATTTCATACTCATGAGGTGACTTCGCAATACAAAAGCTCAATTGAGCGGAAGTATTGTCATCGATACTGATTGGATACAAGCACTGATAATCATCATCCGCGATCTTGGTGATGACAACGGCGGTTTCTTGATGATCATGCTGTGGAAACGTGATCGACTCATCACCATATTGCCACTGCATCCCTTCATTTGCGTCATCCGAGGTGGTAATCTCAGCAATCAAAAATCCTGTAGCACCAGAAAAATGCATCATTTTAGCCGATTTCAATGGCATCATTTCCGCCAACGTTGCAATCACACAATATCCCAATGAGGTTTTATTGCGCTGCTCGGTCAACTCAACCACAGATTGAAAAAGCTTATCATCCATAAAGCCATCGCACCTTAATCTCTGTCAGCGACATTCGCCAAAAACACTCACCAAAAACATTCACCATTAAAGGTTCATGTGAGTCACAGGTCAGATAAAATTCTAAGTTCACTTACTGCCGAAAGTACGGGTAGTGACAATTAAGTATATACCAGAGGCAGTAAGTTGCGTTGATAGCGCCAGCATGACTCACTGAAGCGGCTTTATTGTTGATAGGTAAGGTATTCACTTGCCGAATGCTCGGTTCTCTACCAAGCTGAATTCTGGGATCAATGGAAAAAGGTGACTTATGTATCTGGTGAGATTGATTTACGCAAGTCGAGTTGCGGATGGTTTCAATTACGATGACATCGAGCAGATACTAACTAGTGCTCGAAAACACAACTTAGAAAACAATGTCAGTGGTTTACTCTGTTACAGCCAAAAGTACTTCTTGCAGTGTTTAGAAGGATCGAGAAGTAATATCAATCACATTTACAACAAGATTATCACCGATAAACGTCACACCGACTTAGTGATTCTGGATTATCAAGAGATCTGTCGTCGCCAATTCAGCGATTGGTCGATGGGCTATGTACCAGATATGAACTTCACCAAAGCCATCACTTTACAATACTCGATCAGCTCTGAATTCGACCCTTATCAGATGAGCGGTGAAAGTGCGCATTTACTACTTAAGGAGTTAAGCGAACAAGTTGCGGTGATATAAGCTTGCTTAAAAACTCGATCATTGAGTCAAATAGTCAATCTGCTCAAGCCATTGCTTTGCCTGCTTTGAATGAGGGGGGGGCACTTGACTCAATATTGCTCGTGCCTTTTCATATTGCTGTAATTCGAACCAACTCATCCCCTTTAGCAGCTGCCAATAGCTATATTCCGACTCTTTCTTAATCGATTCTTTCTTAATCAACTCGTCCAATAATGGTAACGCTTGCTGCCAATGACCTTGACTAAATGTCAGCTGCGCTCGCACACTCAGATGCTGAGGGTCATTCATTTGGGATAACAGCTTGAGTGCCTGCTCCCGTTGCCTTGACAACAACAGGCTTTGCAACCATAGCTTACGATATCGTTCAAGGTATGGACTTTCTTCGATAAACAATGACTGGCTTTGTTGCAATAAAATCGCGGCGCGATTAGGCATACTATTTTGTAGGTACAACTGAGCCAGCAGTAAGCGTTCACTAGTGGAAGCGCGTTGTTGCTCAATCAGGGCGTCCAAAAATGTCATCGCATCATTCACGCGCCCTAACTCTAATGCGCTTTGAGCTATCCGTCGCCAAAACGCCAATTCATTGGGGTACTCAACCACCAACTGTTTCAGAGTGTAAAACTCCTGATGAAGCTGATCAGATTGTTGGTACACTGACAATAAAAATCGGTAATCTTTCACTTTATCTTGGCTGGGCAGCTCTGTCAGAGAAAGAGCGCGCTGTATCGCCTCCTCCGAAGATTGCCATTGCTGTTGACGGTATGCAGAGTATGCGGCGATGACATGTATCTTTCTTAATTGCTCAGGGGAAACCTTATTTGGAACCGCTTTATTCCCTTTCAATGGTGAGGAAGTCTTTTCACTCATCTTTGTCAGTGTATGACGGTTGAGTAACCACGCTTGATATCCTTGCCAACTTCTAGAGTAATCTTTTTGATCAAACGCTAATTGGATGATCAGCTCATTGAGTTTCAACTGTTCTTTCATTGGTAAATCAAAGCCCAACAACTCATCGGCACGCTGCAATGCACAAGCTAAATCGTCCAAGGATAGGCACGCTTGTAAATAAAGTGAGGATGCTAATTGATGATGGATCTTCACACCACCTTGATGCTCTTGGTAAAAACGTTGGATCGGAGCGATATCTTGATCGACTTCCTCGGTCAGCCATTGGCTGAGCATTTGATAACGTTGGTAAACCTCAATATCGACTTGCGCATTCGCAGAAAAAGAAACACTGGATAAACAACTCAGCGCAAAACAGCCAAGTACCGATTTCAGACGACTCGCCTTTGCACGATACGAGCAAAGCGGATTCAGAAATCGTTGAAGGGTGTTTGAACAAAACATCATCGAAAGATCACTTCTATTAAGGTGGCGTGTCAACATCAATTAATCCAATTCGAAATCAATACTGACACGTTGCCATTGAGATGCCCCTGTTTTAGGTGGCTCAAAGCGCCAACGTAAAACAGAACGTAGCAAGGCTTGTAAAAATACCCCTTCAGGCTCCTCAGCCACAACGCGATGACGAAGCGGTTTCCCTGATTCGTCGATGTAAAGATCCAGCGTTACACTACCTTCTATATTCTTGCTTTTCGCGCGAGGCGGATATTGAATCGGCACTTGGAAGGTCGGTTTGGCCAGTGTGATTTTAGATTGGAACTGACTGCCATCCCCAACTGCACTTTGTGAAACGTCATAGGTCAATGCCATATCAAACTCCTCAGTAAGATCCGCACTGAATGTCACTTTAGGCAGAGTAAACGTTGTCGTGGTCTCTAACAAACTCATGGTCATCAGTTTAGGAGCAGGTGGCGCAGCACTTGGCTTTTCACTCGTGGTAATTTCTTGAATTTCAAGCTCCACCTCTGGCTGTTGTTGACGCTGATTCTTCACCTGATAGATAGGCACATGAATCAGATTGGACTCAGGTAACGACGGCACTAACATCGACTTTAACAACCACGCAAGAGCAACATGCACCACAATGGTCATTATCACAATCCCAGACCAATTGACTGCATTAGTCTTGGGTAGCGACAGCAACATGCTCGACTCCAGCTAACCTCAATGCATCAATGACTTGCACAAGCTTTCCAGCAGAAACAGCCTCATCTGCATTTAAAATGGCCGTGATATTCGTCTCTTCAAGGCTCTTTATACGAGCCAGCTCAGCGAGCTGCTTGATAGAAACCGTATCGTTTTTAAACCAAAGCTGACCTTGTTTATCCAACGTCACTTGCAAGGTTTTACCTACACTTTGCTCAGAAGATTGCGCGCTGGGGCGATCAACGGGGATCAGCTTATCTTGAACAAAAGAAGCCGAAAGGATAAAGAAAATGAGCAGGATAAACACCACATCGATCAGCGGTGTCAAATCAACCTGAGCGTTATCATCGGCATCCGAGAATGACTTAATTTTCATAATATTTCCAATAAGGGGAATGGCATCAGACTGAGTCGAACCACTGCTGCTGACAACGGGCGATTAATTTACGGTTTTGTCGTTTCAGGCGATAGGCAAAATACATCCCCGACAATGCCGCTAGCAAACCAATCAAAGTGGTTAACATGGCTTGGCTGATCCCGCTCGCCACAGAGGTCATAACATCCTGTTGATCAAACTGAGCAAAACTCTCCACCATCCCACTGACCGTGCCAAGTAGCCCTAACATAGGAAGCAGTTTGATCATCAAATCCAATTCTGCCTCACCTTGGGTCAAGCGCACCTTCACTTGGCTCAGACCCGCTTGAACTATGGTCTCGTGCCAAAGTTGGTTCTGGTCGGCAAAGCAATGAGGCTGATTCACAAACCGATCAGTTTGATGAGCCACAAAATATCGCCATCCAATCAATATCCACATCGCAAATGACGTTGCAACGATCGTGAACGCTACGCCTGATTGAAGAAACCACAGTTGTTCAGTCAAGGTAGACACGAGCCAGCTCCATAAGCTGCTCAGAGAGGATGAAAGCGCACCTTCTGCTTGTGCTTCCAATAAAGGCGTCATCGTTTGGGGGGTATCTATTTGGTTCATCGCCTGTTGCCCATTGCATCACATTCAATGTTGCGAATTTTGATGTCGATAAGAGACCACATATGCCGCCACTTGGTGTTCATAGATTTCTGCAATCTTCTTCGCGCGGGTTTTCACTAAGCAATGCAAGAGCAAGAGTGGAATCGCGGTAATTAACCCCATCTTGGTCGTCAATAAAGCTTCAGCAATACCGCCACTTAACAAATCACTGTTACTGGCCCCTTTCACCTGCATCACACTGAAGGTTTCAATCATGCCACCCACTGTGCCGAGCAAGCCAAGTAAAGGCGCGATTGCTGCTAAAACCGCTAATGTGCCAATACCACGTTGCAACGACGGCAGTTCTCGACTGGCACAAGCATCGACGGTATCTTCCAGCTTGCTCGGGCAAGTGACGTGCTCAATCGCTAAGATCAAACGCCCGACCATATTGTTCTGATCTGGATGCTGTGGTTGGCTCAGTTGTTTATGCATACCCATTTCGAGTTTGAATAGACTGACTGTGCGTACCATTCCGATCACCAAACCAATCAGTGCCACTGTCAGAATAATGATCCCAACCACTCCCATAGGTTCATACGGCTTCCACCATTGATTATCTTGAGCCAAACGCTCGAAGCCATAACCAAAAGCAGGGTCAATCCATGTCATGTCGGCCGTAGGAGACACGGCAGGTTGTGCGGCTAACACCGTAAAACCACCGTAGTTAGGCTGATACCTAAGCCAACCATAAGTGGATGAGTAATGGCTGAATGTCCCCCAATAGTTGACATTTTCAGTGACAATTTCACCATCCGCCAAGGTGATTTCAGCGGCTGTAGAGGCAGCTTGGGCGCTTTGGCCGATCTGCAACACCAACCCTTTCCATAAGCGATCCAACGCGTCGAGTGAAAAAGTATCATTAAGAGACGTCAAGCTAGAGTCACGCCCAACAAAGTACCAACTGCTGAACTGACTTGCATTATCCGCAAAGCTGCTATTTTGCTGCTGAAACGTCGTCATCACCTCTTCTAAAGCGCTTTCATTGGCTTTGACCTGATCTCTTTTTTGCCTTAGAGCTTGCTGCATCGCTAAAATGTCGAGTTCTAACTGTCGGTTCTGGCGATTGAGTTCCTCTAACTGCTCTTTCTTCACCGTGATCACGTTTGTGATTGCTTTGAGATCCCGATGCTTTTCCCGCGCTAACGATTTAAGATCCGCAGATTCATTACGATGGCCGTCCACCACCGCCTTGACGATCTGCTCAAAGCTCTGATTTGATGCCCCTTCCATCCCACTTTCGGCGGCAGTCGATGGGTGCAACATCGTCAAAGCGCACAATGGGATCAATGCTTTAATTGTGTTGTTTACTTTCACTTTCAGTGTTTGCTTTGAAGGCATGAAGAATGGAAAAGTGAGGCTCTGAGCCGGAAACAGATTCAATGTCATTTACTGTTCCTCTTCATGAGAGTGGGGTTCATGAGAGTGGGGTTCATGAGAAAAGTGGGGTGTCTCAGGCGTTGGTGTCGCCGTTGTCTCTAATAACGGAAGAGGCAATTGCAATGCGGTTGGCGCAACCGTAAATGTCGACTGCTGTACCTGCTGCAAAGCATGTGCAACGGCATCTAACTCAGCTTGTGACAACGTCACCCAGCTATGTTGAGTTGACCAACGTGCACCGCGCGTGTAATCCATCGATACATGGTAATAACCGATACGCCCCACTCTCAAAAAGTGCACTCTTTGATCATCTAAACGTTCAGTCCAAGTCACCACTTGGTTGCCATATGCCAATTCACGTTGATAAGCCGACAAAATATCGCCCAGCAATTCGGCGTCCGTCGTTGTTGGATCGTTTAACGCCTCTTGCAGTAGAACAACACGCGCCATTCGCTCAGTCAGTTGAAAAGGTACATCAGCCTTTACTAATCGAGCCAGCACGACAATCATGTTTTCCATGGTCGGACGCAGTTGTACTTTGACGGCGCGCACGTCATCTAAGCGCGACTCCAATCCGGCCATCGCCAACTGTAATTGGTTTAGCTGATGTGACAATTGCTGCTGATACTTGGTTTGCAGTTGTAACTCATAACCCAACTGACGTAGTTCAGCTTGGCGAGCAATTAACTGATCATCACGCTTGATCACTGTGTTCTGTGTCGATACGGCCAGTTTCTGCTGTTGCTCTTCTTGCTTTACTAACCCTTCGACCGAAGCCGAAACGCTTTGAGAAAGCAACATCCCTACGAGCAAGGGCAGCAGAGTCACTCCGCGCCAAAAGCAGCATAAAATTCTAAATTGTTCACACACTCGAGATTTACCCAACACCGTCTCTTTGGAAAATTAAGCGCGCAATGATAATAATTTTCACTCAAAAGACAATGTAAATATCGTGGTTTAAACCCATAATTCAGGAAAATACTTGGCAATTCAATTCACAATCAAACAATAACACTAAAAGGAAAACGTTTACTTTATTTTTCGACAAAAAAAATCAACTTTTTTTACCTCTATTATGTTTCACTTTTGTTACATTGACACAGGCTATTATTCTAAAAACAAACTAAACACCTTATCGCGCGCCTCCCCTTATGCACTCAGGCTTATCCCAACAAATAGCAATCAATATCAATTGCGATCAATTAACATTTACCAAACAAAAATAAGCCAAAATGTCCTACAACTTAGTGAATTTGTTCAATTTAGCGCTATTTACCTCGGTAAAATTTTACTGGTAACATAATTGAGAACCATTCTTAATTTAAAAACCATTATCATGAAGAACCATAACAAAACGCTGCTAGCCACCCTGATCGGTGCGACCCTAGCAAGCTCTCCTGTTTTCTCTCAAGATTCTCAAGCTGAGCAAGAAATCAAAATTACTGTCAAAGATTCAAAGCAAGAAGGTGTTGCTTCTGAGAAGAACATCGATGCGCAAGCAGTAAAAGACAGCCCTGCGGGTAACGGCAACCTTAGCGATTACCTAACGACCGTTCCAGCGGTACGTGCAGCAGGTGATGAGCAAGACGGTTTCACTAAAGGTGAAATCAAGCCAATGTCGATTTCGATCAATGGTGCTGATGCGTCTCAAACCGGTTACTTCATTGATGGTGTGAATGTCAACAATGACTTGATGAGTGATGCCGCTCACTTTGACGGTTCAATGCAAGTCAACCCTCGCACTCACTCAGAGCAAGGCTACTTCTTTGATGCACGCATGTTCGGTAACATCAAAGTCTACACTGACAACGTTCCAGCAAGCCTTGGTGGATTTACTGGCGGTGCGGTTGTAGCAGAAACTCGCCAATATCAAGGCCATAACAAAGTCTCCGCATCATACCGAACCACGAATGATAGCTGGTCATCGACCCAAGTAGATGCTAATGCTAAAGCCATTTTCAATAAAGCGCAGCCAGACGGCGATTCGGCTATTTTCCAACCTGATTACGATAAACATTCGTTTAACGTCATGGTTGAACAGCAACTTGGCGGCGACTGGGGTTTAGTGTTTGGCGCTAGCCGTAGAACATCAGACATCATGCAGCTTCGTCAAATATCTATTGACGGTAAAACGGCAACCAGCGAACACACACGTCTGTCATCTAACGTACTGGCTAATATCAACTGGACACCAGACATAGATCGTAACTTAGAGATTGGTTTGCGCTACTCTAACTATGAAGAAGGCAAATACTACGCAGAAGTGTTAAACAATAACGTCACTGATTCTCACCTTGCTTATGGTACGACGGTACGCTGGCAGCAACGCTTAGGCGGCGGTAGCATGAGCGTTCGATATGCATTTGACCGTATGCAAGATGGGCGCGATTCGAACTCTTCGACAGCGAAAGTGGTCAGCATCATGGATGAAGACTTTAATTCATTCGACTACACCGAAGGCGGTTACGGTGACAGTGATCTGACTCAAGACACGCATAACCTGAGCATGAACTATGAGTTCGATCGCATGACACTTGGCGATTCCAGCCATAAAGTTGAGCTAGGCGCACAAATGACGCGTACTCGCTACGACTTTACTCGTCATAACGATGTCCATACATCTATGGAGATCAAAATGCCATGGTTTGAAGATACATCTTCAGAAGTCATTCGAAAGGGTGAAGTTAAGACGTCACACGAAAACTACGCCATTTACGCACAAAATAACATTGTACTCGGTGCTTTCACTTTCCGTCCGGGCATTCGTGTTGAGCGTGATGATTACCTAGAAAATACCAATGTGGCTCCTCGCTTCGTGACGCAATGGCAAGCACTGGAAAACACTCGCTTTAGCCTTGGTCTAAACCGCTACTACGGTCGTTCTTTTGCAGGGATGAAGTTAAGCGAAAAAGTCGCGGTTCTGAACAACGACACCAGCAAAAACTTTGCATCCGTTGATAACATCGATACGCCGTTTGCCGATGAAGTAAGTGTAGGTATGCTACAAAACTTCGGTAACTTAACGTTTGCTGCTAACTACACGCTGCGTAAGAACCGTGACCGCATCATGTACGTTGAGTTGGGCGACAAGCTTGAAGGCTACCGCAATGGGGCTGACTATGATGTGGATGTTTACACACTTCAAATCAGTAACCGCACCCCTTGGACCTTCGGTCCTACTCACTGGACAACGTCTCTTGGCACTGACTTTATCATTACCGATCGTAGCGACTTAGCGAAAAGCTTTGATCCAAATGAGCTGGTGATCCTTGATGGTAAACCAATGACACGCGCTCAAATGGAACGTGAAGTCAACAGCAGTGAAGAAGAGTGGGTAGTTCGCGCTGGTATTTCTATGAATATGCCAGAACTTGCCGTGACTTGGGGTAACAATGTCACTGTTAAAGCGCCTATCCAAGGTAGCGAAGAAATGACCGTCGATGCTAACGGCATCACTATGTACAAATCTTTCGATTACGGCACACATACACAGTGGGATACACGTCTACGTTGGCAGCCAAGCTTGTTCAGCACTCACAGCATGTATGTGCAAGCAGACGTCCTGAACGTACTTAACCAAGTGCGCAAAACTGGTGTTAAATCAGGCTCAAATGGCGATTACGGCATGTTTACTCCGGGTCGTGAATTCTGGCTTGAGTTAGGTTACGAATTCTAATTTGTCCCTTTTTGATACTCAGTGTGAACTGCCAGTATCTCTTGTTAAGGCTCTAGTTTTACTAGAGCCTTTTGTCTTTTCTAAATGCCCCCGTTTTAGGGCTTAACCTTAAGGTAAATGAGTACTAACTCGCGTTGCAAAACCGTATAACGCATTCAGGAAGAAAGTTTAGTGCTGCATTCACTCAGTAGTAAATTATATATGTCTCAATCTCCCCTACTCTCAATGGCAAAAAAGCCATTCTCGCGTCAAGTCTTGGCGTTGATGATGCCTTACTGGCAGAAAAGTAATGAGAAACTCATTGCTTGGGCTCTCCTACTCACCATCATCGCGCTGAACTACACCATCGTTGAAGTCGCCGTCATGTACAGTAACTGGAACCGCGACTTTTTTAACTTAATGCAGAATGAAGAGTGGGAGAATTTTTGGTCCATGTTAGGCACCTTTGTGCTCATCATGGGTGGCTATACCTGTATAGACCTGCTTGAAGAGTATTTACGTCGTGGCTTACGTATTCGATGGCGTCGCTGGCTCACCTATACCTATTTGAATGCATGGATCGATGGTAAACGACTTTATCGACATCAAGTTCTCTTTCCAAATAGCGACAACCCAGATCAACGTATTTCTCAAGACATCCAAGCCTTCTGTGATACCACACTGCGCATGGGTCTTGGTTTGTTGCGTACCGTGACCAGTCTCTTCTCTTTTACCGTGATCCTATGGAACCTATCGGGCACATTAGAATTTGAATTTGCTGGCAGCGAGTGGGCCATTCCGGGCTACATGGTTTGGGTTGCGATTGTTTATTCCATTGTCGGCACATGGTTAACCCATAAACTGGCAAAACGTTTGATTCCTTTAAACTTTGAGCAAGAGAAAAGTGAAGCAAACTTCCGTTTTCATATGATGCGTATGCGTGAACATGCTGAGTCCATCTCAATGCAGCGTGGTGAAACCGCTGAGCAGGCTCGCACCCAAGCGTTATTTGGCAAGGTATGGGACAACTGGCAGCAGTTAACCGGTCTAAAACTGCGCTACGCCGCTTTCAACAGTGGTTACAATGAAGTCGCGCGGATTTTTCCATACCTCGTCGCTTCACCACGTTTAATGAGTGGTTCTTTACAGTTAGGCGATATGATGCAAACCGCCACTGGTTTTTACAAGGTTCAAGAAGCCTTCAGTTGGTTTGTCGATTCCTATGAATCGATTGCCGATTGGAAAGCCATTACCGATCGTTTGGTAACCTTCCACTCACAGTTAGAATCCATCGAAGAGGCGAAGCAGCACAAGCTCAATGCGCACCCGCAATGGTCAAACTTAACGATCTGTTCACCACAAGCCAATACCATACTGGAGAAACAAACCGGTGAGTTCACCGACCACAGTATCATTCGTGGTCCGTCTGGTGGCGGTAAGAGCACCTTACTACGAACACTTGCGGGTATTTGGCCTTATTATCAAGGCGAAGTGGCAATGCCTGAAGCATCTCAATGCCAGTTCATCCCTCAAAAGCCCTATCTGCCGCACAGCAGTTTGAAAGCCATCTTAAGTTACCCGCAAGATAGCGAAACGTATACAGACAAGGTGTATGTTCACGCGTTAGAACTGGTCGGTTTAACTTCCCTCACCAAGCAGCTAGAAGAAGTAACCCAATGGCAGGCGCGCTTGTCGGGTGGTGAATTGCAGAAGGTAATGATTGCTAGAGCCTTGGTTCAGAAGCCAACATGGTTACTGCTTGATGAATCTTTCTCTGCTCTTGATCCTGAAAGTTATCGTTCTCTTACTCAGGTATTAGCAGAACAGCTCAGTGAGTGTCGTATCATCGAAGTCTCACACCGTGAATCCAGTGAGCGACTGGCGGGTGAGTTCTTGTTTAACGACGGACAAATAAAACCTCAATAAACTCACTAAACCGTTTTTCGGGTTAACCCATCAATTCTTATCGTTGCAGCAGGCACACAAACCGCCTGCTGCAACCTTAAATACAATGACAACAATTAGAAGTAGATTATGCGTTTAAAACCTACATTGCTTGCCGGTTTTGCTTTGCTGATGGGCGGGTGTCAACTCACCTCCCCTTTTGCAGACAAACCTCTGGATAATCAAACACTGGAACAACAACACCTGAGATTCCACCCCGATGTCGAACGTGGTCATTTAGACAATGGTTTCCGTTACTACATCGCGGAAAATCAAAAGCCTGAGCAGCGAGTCTACATCCGTTTCGTGGTCAATGCTGGTTCAATGAATGAAGAGGATGATCAACGTGGTGTCGCCCACATTGTTGAACACATGGCATTCAACGGCTCTAAGCATTTTGCTGGCAACCAAGTGATCACTGAACTAGAACAAGTCGGAATGAAATTTGGTGTCGATATCAATGCATTTACCGACTTCGAAAATACGGTTTACACCTTAAACCTACCCAGTAACGACCCTCAGATCTTGGATTTGGTGTTCCGCATCCTTGCCGACTGGGCACAACATGTCACCATGCACAAAGGCGACTTAAATGCGGAGCGCGGTATCGTTCTGGAAGAGTGGCGAGCGCGATTAGGCCCTATGCTGCGTCTTGGTGATAAAAAAAGTGCCATTGAAATGGCGGGATCTCGCTACGTGACTCGCGATCCAATTGGGGATGTCGATACCATTATGAATGTGTCTCAACAGCGCGTGGCTGACTTCTACCACAAGTGGTATCGCCCAGATAATATGTCGCTTGTTGTGGTAGGTGATATTGATCGCCAGAGCATCATCGCCGCCATCGAGCAGAGTTTTGGTGACCAGAAAAATCCAATCCAACCAATGCCAAAAATCGATTACAGCATTCCGATGCCGGAAGGTTGGCGTGCAGCATCTGTCCATGAGCCTGGCGTTTCAAGCCCAGCCATCGAGCTGAGTTTCTTTCGCCCATTTGAACCTGAGTACAGTTTAGATCGCTACCGCACCAGTCTGGCGGATCAAATCACTCAACGTTTGATCAATGTCCGCTTACAATCATGGGAGAACCACGAGCATCACGCGGTCAACTCAGCAAGTTACTATTCATCCAATAGTGGTCGTGAAACCACACAGTCGGTTTTCTCACTTCACTTAGGCGATCAATCTTTCGATCATGCAACCCAATCCCTGTTTGCCTTCCTTGCCGAAATCAAACAAAACGGTTTCAGTGAGCGCGAAATCCGAGGTGAGATCAAACGCCTGCAAACACTGATCGAAAAAAATCGCGACAGTCATACCTACAGCATCGACCTTGTGGGCGATCTTATGGTTGCGGCGGCAACCCACGAGTGGGTACTGAGCGAAGCTGACAAATATCAGCTCAACGCCCACCTTCTGAAACAGATGACAAAAGCTGACATCACCGCCTCATTTGACCGTATTCTGAGTAGCGACTCTCGTCTACTGCTTACCACCCAGCCAAATGAAGAAGCAGTTGAGACCTTCGACAAACATGCTCTACAACGAGAATGGTCTAACGCGATGTCAACCCAACAAACGCGCTGGGTAATTGAACACACGGAAGCCAGCTTACCAATTCTGGACATCAAAGCAGGCAGTGTGAAACAAGAACGTAAGTGGGCTGAGCCAAAAGTCACTGAATACCGTCTGAGCAACGGCAGTAAACTGGTGTACCGCTTTAGTGATAATAACCCAGGGCAAGTTCATTTTAAGGCACTGACACAAGGTGGGACGCGTTCGGTTGACCCAGCTCTATATCATCCACTTCGTATCTCAGCAGGCTTAGTGGACGATTCCGGCATTGGCGAACTTTCTCTGCCTGAGTTGCAAGCCATTTTCCGTGGTAACCCTGTTGTGATGTCGACCTTATTGGATGAACATCAGCAAGGCTATTCTGGTTGGGCAAAAACAGACAGTCTCGAAAGCATGTTTACCCTCTTCCACATGCGACTCAATGATAATCCTATTAGCGATAAAGTCCTGACGCGTTATCAAACCGAAATGACTCAAAGGCTAAGTGAGAGCGGTTTAGACAGTGAAGATCAATTCGTGCGCCAAGTGTCGCAACTTCGCTTCCCTGCTCAAGCCACCATTTACAGCTTGACGGAACAAGACGTTGCCGCCCTGAACAAGCAAGAACTCAGTGAGCTATACCAAACCTACATTGCAGATAAAACCGACTTCACATACTTTGTCGTTGGCGACGTTTCTCCACAACGTATGGAAATGTTAGCAGCAAAATACCTTGCGTCTGTCCCCGTCAAACAAGATGGACGTGTCGCAAGTATGATTTCTCCAATTGCCCCAGCGAAGCCGTTACTTTCACCGCTGTCTGTTGAGCCTCGTGCTGAAGTTGAAATTTACCTCACTCAGCCGAAACAGTGGCGCCCCGATCAAGCTTACTATCTAGAACTGAGTAGTGAGCTAGTCCAAGACCAACTGCGTTTACTGCTGCGCGAACAAGCGTCAGGAGTTTACGGCGTATCAGGTTGGTTCTGGCAGAACCACTCCGAAGCGCATGCGGAGGGTCGTATTCGTTTCTCGTGTGCGCCAGAGCGCGTCAATGAGCTCGTCGGTTTGACCAAACAGGTATTAGCGGAGATCGCGGAAAAAGGTGTCGATCCGCAAGTGTTTGAAAATAAGATCCTGCAAAGTGCAGATCGCATTGATCGATACTTACGCTCCGATCTCGGTATGTTGGACGCCCTCGAGCGCAGCTACATGCTGACTGACACTCCTAACCTGATCCGTGCAGAGCAACATGCTAACCAAGCGGCCACGTTAGATAAGGTCAATCAGATTGTAAAAGATTTCCTCAACCAAGCGGAAAGCTTTGAAGCCGTACTGATGCCTAAAGTGATGCCTAAAGTGCAGTAAACCCTTTCAAAGATGTGGTTCGTTATCGGCTTTGCGAACCACAATTTTCACTTCAATTTCACGTTACTTACACGAACCTTTTCACCTACACATTCAGTCTCACTGCATGAAACGTCAATCGCTTGATTGAGCTTCTCTTTTGGCATTCCCCTTTCACTTTTACACCATCAATTAAATTATACTTGCCAGCAAAACCATACACTCAAATAAGCCACTGGAGGCATATCACACATCCCATGTATACCACGCTCTGTTCCTCAATCAGTATTAGAATCGCCACTTAAACTCAGCATAAAACCCTTCGTATTTACCCTCGTTAATACCTAAATGTCAGCAAAATGCAATTCATAGCATTTATCTATCCATGTCATACCAAAGTCCGCAGTCCGAACTTTGTCAGGATATGGATTTACTTTGCCAAGTTGGCGTTGACTCGTTGATGAATACAAGGATTCACAAATGCATAACCTACCGAAAGTCTCATTGCTTTCCCTGTTGCTGTTTCCCACAGCGGCTTTAGCCCAATCGGATGCTCATTTACGCATCGTCGGTGGTCACGACGCTCATCCCGATGATTGGAAGTTTTATACTCAGATTGTTCGCGGTGAAAACCACAATACTTATTGTGGCGCCAGCTACATTGGCGATGGATTCGTCCTGACGGCAGCACACTGTGTCAATGGCTCAGAACCCAGTGAAATGACCATCAAGTTAGGCAGCCACATTTACGGTGGCAACAACGGGGAATTGGCTGGAGTAACCCAAATTTACATTCACCCACAATACAATCAAGCGACCCTCGCTCATGATATAGCGCTACTCAAACTCGACCGCATCGTACCAAATGCTACCGTGGTTGATATCGCCGACGGTGATTTATCCCATTACGCGAATATCGGTGACGAACTTACTGTTGCGGGGCTAGGAGATACAAGAGAAGGCGGTGGCGTACCGTCTGTTTTACAGCAAGTTTCGGTGCCACTGATGTCGGATCAAGCTTGTAATGACTTAGGGGGAGATTACACAGACGTCAGTGTAGATAACTTCTGTGCAGGCGTTGCACGTGGTGGTATAGATGCTTGCCAAGGGGACAGCGGTGGCCCGATTGTGGTTAATCAAGGTGGCAAAGTCACCCAAGTGGGAATCGTGAGCTGGGGCGTCGGTTGTGCTCGTCCAAACAATCCAGGTGTCTATAGTGACGTTGCCTACCTGCGCCCATGGATCAATGACGCTGTTGCTGGTCGATTGGGAAATGTCCATGTCAGTTATTCTGCAAACGAAGGTGTTTCCAGCTTTGTGGTCGGCGAAACCAAAAGCCACACATTCTCGATCCAAAACACAGGGGATACCGAGTTTTCCTTTGAGAGTCTAAAACTACAAACATTAGGCATTGCAAGAAACGCAGTGATCGCCTCAGATGGCTGTTCCGCTACAACTTTGCAGCCCCAGCAGAGCTGTGAGGTAGGTGTGGAATTTGCAGCTTTGCGCGAAGGCTCAGCCACCGTGAGATTAAAATTCAAGATAGATAAAAAACACACGATTTATCAATCGCAAATCAATGCTACCGTTTACAGCAATTCATGGGATGTCTTAGGCTGTAGTCAGCAATGGGATCGCCAAACGCAATATCCGCGTGGTGAAAAAGTAGTCTGGGACGGCGCAATGTGGCAATCCAAGTGGAGTACCAAGGGCACGCAACCGACCACTGCAAACACATGGGGCGTTTGGAAAATGATCGGTCTGGCGGATTGTTCTTCAACAACGGAACCGCCTGTCGTGACGCCACCGCCGGTTGTAACTCCTCCCCCTGTCGTCACTCCGCCGCCCGTTGTCACACCTCCACCAGTAGTCACGCCTCCACCCGTGGTAACCCCTCCAGTAGTTACACCGCCACCAGCAGGTGTCAGCACTTGGAGTGCCGATACGATTTACCTAAAAGGTGACCGCGTCACAGTCAATGGCGTTACCTACATCGCAGGGTGGTGGACAAAAGGAGACAACCCAACGAAAAGTGGTCCTTGGGGTGTTTGGCAGAAAGTGAATTAATTAGGGTGAGTGAAGGGGAGCCAGAGGCTCCCTTTCTCTCTTTGTAGGCTTACTTGCGCAGATGTTTTGTTCACTTCAACTATCTTAGTTACCTTAAACATCTAGAGCTTTTATTGCTCGTTCAACTCCAAGCCGAGGGCTACTGACTATAGGAATGGACACGTTAACTTTAGCTTGAACCTCGGACATAGAAGCCTGTGCTAACACAATCAAATCAAACTTTTTCTCATTCGCAGAAATTACAGCACTAATCTGGTCATAATAGTCATCCATTTTCCCAGCTAAAAAGGACTCCCATGCATGCTCAATTCGGTACAACGTAATCTTTGACGCCGATTGATATGTAGCTAACGATTTCATCAACAAGTCTCGGGTTGGTTCCAACGTACTTTCCAATGCAGCAAGAACCAAAATGTTGTCTCCATTTTCGACGGCGAAATCAGCCATCGCCTGATCGACCCGTTGTATGACACAACCATTTAAGTACGTTACTTCTTCAGCAATAGTGCCAATCGATGAGCATGTGATCACAATGACTTTGCTCTCTAAGCTCAAAGTGTCCAACTGCGCAATGAGTTTAGATTTTAAGTTCGAATCAACACCAAACTTCTGAGCATGCGTGAGTAGTGACTCATCAACAACATGGTTTACCTTTAATTTTGGTGAAAGCTCGGCTACTAAGGGACCAAATTTTTCAATATGCACCTGACCTGTATGCATAAAAGTAATATCGTATTTCACTTTCTAACCCTGATGTATCTACCTTTTGAAATTACCCATTTCTATGGCGTTTTTTCATATTAAAGCTTTGTCCGCTCGCATCAAGACCGATGCTCATTCCTCGCTTTTACTCTACAATGTTGTAGCGACCATGATCAATGAACTGCATATTTCGGTGTTCTGTTGGAATAAGTTTAAATCTCAGATCTCTTTGAGACTATGCATGTCTCCACCCTGCCCCGCCTTAACTTCTTCGATCTCTTTTCATTTTTTCGCAAGCGGGACATTCACTCTTTGTCTTGCCAAAGAGTAAACAGAAAGGCGCTTTGTTTCGTACTCGCTGTCCGGTCGGTTTTAGGCGTTCCAGACGCCATAAAACCTAAAATCTCGTCCTGAGATTTTCCCTAAAGTGTGGTTTCTATTTTTGGATTGGTGGGGTGGTTCGCCCGACGTAGCGAAGTAATGAGATCATTAAAAAGTAGACATGCTGGCAGCCTGTGCCGCCTTAACTTCTTCGATATCTGTTCGTTTTTGCGCAAGCGGGACATTCACTCTTTGTCTTGCCAAAGAGTAAACAGAAAGGCGCTTTGGTTTCGTACTCGCTGTCCGGTCGGTTTTAGGCGTTCCAGACGCCATAAAACCTCAAATCTCGTCCTGAGATTTTACCTAGAGCAGTGGTTTCTATTTTGGATTTACTTTTGGATTGATGGGGTGGTTCGTCCGAGGTAGCTGAGGGATGAACATAGCGACATGAACACTGATGTTACAGAACAACCGTTCTATCACTATAGAGCTCGTCTTGAGTAAACCATCACAGCGAGAAAAAGGCTTGGGCTTGTTCAACACTTGAGATTAAACACTGGCAGACTCAGCACTAAATCCTTATATTTTATGTGCGCTCTATTGTTGCTTTTGAGCCTAACTTTTTAATTAAACCACTTGGGGGTTTCAAAAAGAATAGATAGTCAAAACCATGTACTGCACAAGCAATCACCGAATCATCTTTGAAAAACCGCCAGCCCGATACGCCCTGATTACTTGCGAGCATGTCGTCAAGTAAGTGTATTCCCATACTACTTACTATTACTTTAATACTGTCATGATTTAACTCCCACAATTTCTGCTTTCGGATACGAGATTCGTTGTTATAACCAACAATTATTGGGGCACTGGCGGATCCCCTCATAATTCCCCCAAACCACAGGTATGAGTGAGGCGCTGATATTCCACCATTGCCCAATGATATTGAGAGCCTTGTATTTTGTATCTCCGGTGGCAACGTACCTCCTTACCAAGCCTAGGAATGGAGAGCA
>JBHOHG010000016.1:0-131219 GCA_043422575.1 bacterium sp. HQB-39
CGAGTGGCCAAAGGGATCAGACTGTAAATCTGCTGGCACTGCCTTCGATGGTTCGAATCCGTCCCCCTCCACCACATAAAAAAGACCAGCTCATTGAGCTGGTTTTTTTGTATCTGTTCTTAACCATCTCTCAACTTTCAACTCTCAACTCTCAACTCTCAACTCTCAACTCACCTCATGAATGCCCTCTTCAATAGCAATAACTTTCCAATACCTATAAGCCTGTGAGTACATGCATCACTCCATGTGACTTCATCCTGTGATCAAACACATGAGCTTGTATTGAACTCCCGTCGAACCAACACCAACTTAAAAGCGTCTCACTTATCGACAGGCTTGCTAAACGTTAAGCTTAAATACAACGCAAACTGTCTGTGCTACAAAACAAACTCATCCTTCATTTCTTCTTTCTTGAACTTGTGTCGCTGTCTATCCATTTCTGCCACTTCAAAGAATCTGCCACCAATCGAAAAACAGTAGTCGGTTCAAAAACCAAGACATTGATGACGAGATAGTCTCTCTGCCCTCTCAAGTATCTCAACCTACTCAACATGCCGTGTACATCAATCAACCTGTGTGCATCAATCAACACAAGATCTCATCTGCACTCTCATCGCTCGATAAGATAAGGTTTTCTGGAATAATCATTAAGATAGGGACAAAAAAATCCCGCCTAGGGGAGGCGGGATTTTAATTAGTGACTAAATTGATTTTTGAGCGCGGTACGCTCTATCGTTGCTCCTCAAGGCCTACTATTGCCTTGAATGCCAACAATTAACCTTGAATACCGACAATTAACCTTGAATACCGACAATTAACCATGGCGCATTTGCAACCGTTAGGTCGCGCTCAAGGTGCCAGATATCAGCAATATCTTCTTCAACACCTTCTGCCGCATCACGGTAACGACCGCTAAACTGCAAGCTAAGCTGGGCTTTAGTTGCATCGTGATCAGCACGTACGATTTCTGCATCAACGTACATCACTTCTGTGTGTTGCTCACCGTCAAGCTTGGCACGCTCTGATTTCAAGTCTTCAAACAGACTTGCGGACACATATTCTTCAATCGTGTTCAGCTGGTTTGTATTCCAAGCACCTTGCAGGGTACGGTAGTGTTCGCGAGAACCATTGATGAAAGCTGCTGCATCAAAGCCCGGTGGGTAGTTGTGTGGTACATCCGATTGAGCACCAAACCCGAAACCACCATTACCACCTGCCGTATTCTGCTGCTGGAATGGCGCACTATTTTGCTGTTGGAACTGGTTATTGTTCTGCTGTTGGAACTGGTTATTGTTCTGCTGTTGGAACTGCTCTTTGTCCTGACCAAACTGAGGTGAATGACCACCAAATGCTGGTTGCTGACGATGCTGATTTAGGCTGTTCTGCTTCGAAGCCAGTAACGCTTTCACCAATTTAAAGATCACGAAAGCGATTAAGCCCATGATCAAAATGTCCATGAACTGGATGCCTTCAAATGCACCACCGAAGAATGCGGCAAGAAGACCACCAGCAAGAAGGCCACCTAGCAGTCCCCCCATTAAGCCTTTTTTGCTTGAGCCCGCTTTTTTACCCGCTTGCTCTTTGTTCAATGTGGTTGTGTCTTGCTGTTGTTGCTTTGGCGCGGGAGCCGTTTTATGGCTCTTGCCAAAAGACTTACCACCACCGAATTTTTTTGCTTCTGCTATTGGAGCTGCTACGACAGATACCATCAACAGAGCGACAACTGAAAATAAACGTTTCATCCTTATCCTTTATGTAGTCTGACTGAAACTTGATAAGCCTAGTATAGTACTCCGTCTTGTAGCCCGTGAATACTGTTATTAATCACTATGACCCTGTCATCATAACCCCTTCATAGAAACAATGAAATAACCAGATTTTAATTACATGTATCAGAATATTGCCAGCCAGCTTCACATGTATATTGTTGGTGTATTGACGCTCAAATACCCGACGTCTAGAATATTGAACAACGTTCAATATACAATTTTATTATCATGGCACGCCGAAACGACCACACCAGAGAAGAGCTTATTGCTCTTACCTTAGAAACTGTTAAAACTTTTCTTGCTGAACATTCTTATCATGAACTCAGTTTGCGCAAACTCGCGTCCATGATTGGTTATGTGCCAAGCACTTTGGTTAATGTTTTCGGTAATTATAATTTACTGCTACTGCATGCTGTCGCCCAAACGGTCGATGAGCTAGCGGAAGAAGCCAAAGTAGCCACTGCAGGGCAAACCGATCCACAAGAAGCCCTCTTCCAACTGGCTTATTGCTACCACGACTTTGCCCAGCGTCACCCATACCGTTGGCAGCTAGTCTTTGAGCACAATATGAATGGCGATCAGCTTCCTGATTGGCAAGCCAAGCGTATCGATAGTATGACAGGTATGCTTGAGCATCTGCTCAAAATCATCGCTCCACAAAAAAGTGAATCTGACGTTCTACAGGCCAGCCGCGTGCTTTGGTCTGGAGTTCATGGTATTACGCTACTCAGCGTCGATGATAAATTTTTCAGCGACGAACCCGTGGATGGTAAAGAGTTAATTCATAACCTAATCTCAAATTATCTACAAAGCTGGCAATAGCCGTTTGTTACTCTTCCCCCTTGACTGTGTACTTTCGAAAGGGGGATTGGCTAAACAACCGCCCACTTTGGTGCTCTCCGTTAAGCAAATCGCTTAGTAACCCTTTCATTTCACCGACGGCATTGACCTAAGATAAGGACCATCTATGTCAAATGGCAGCCAGACTTCACTTTTAAGACAACGAAAATTTCTGCCCTACTTTGTTACTCAATTTTTTGGAGCCTTTAACGACAATATTTTTAAAAATGTATTGTTGCTCTTCGTTGCTTTTGCTGGAGCTAATGCGCTCCCTGTTTCAAGTAATTTGTTCATCAACCTTGCTGCTGGGCTCTTTATTCTGCCATTTTTTCTTTTCTCAGCATCGGCAGGGGTACTCGCCGATAAATACGAAAAGTCTTGGTTTATCCGCAAAGTCAAATTGATGGAAATTGCCATCATGTGCCTTGGTGCCATCGGATTTATCACCGAGAGTTACGGTATTTTATTACTGCTACTTTTCTTAATGGGGACTCAATCTGCCTTTTTCGGCCCCGTAAAATACGCGCTGTTGCCACAGCAATTAAACGATCGCGAATTGGTTCCTGGCAATGCCTTAGTGGAGACAGGAACCTTTCTCGCTATTTTAATGGGAACCATTGGTGCAGGATTCATCGCTTCCATGGAGCATGCCAAGTACGTAGCGGCAATCAGTGTGGTTGTTTTTGCGGTGATGGGGTATCTATCCAGTAGAGCCATCCCAAAGGCTCCGGCGAGTGCACCAGATATACAATTTCGCTGGCAACCTATCAAGGCGATGAAAACCACCCTTGCCATCACGAAACAAGATCGCATTATCTTCCAGTGCATCATGGCTATCAGCTGGTTCTGGTTCCTTGGTGCCGCTTATCTGACGCAGTTCCCTAATTTCACTAAGCTCTACCTCAATGGCACCGAAAGTGCCGTGTCCTTTTTGCTCGCATTATTCTCCGTCGGGATCGCTATCGGCTCCCTTGCCTGTGACAAACTTTCTAACCACCGCATTGAAATTGGAATCGTGCCCATTGGCATTATCGGTATCACCCTGTTTGGTTCGCTCATGGCACTTTCCGTACCCGAGTCTTTACCTCAATTTGCCAGCTTTAATGAGTTTGTTCAGCACCAAGCGCTTTGGCCTTTATTCCTCTACTTGCTTCTGATTGGCGCTTCAGGAGGACTCTTCATCGTTCCACTGTATGCTTTGATGCAACATCGTGCGCCTGAGACTCAAAGAGCGCAAGTGGTCGCTGGGCTCAACATTTACAATTCCCTATTTATGGTTTTTAGTGCGATTTTAGGGATTGTCTGCTTGAGCTTCCTTTCCATGAGTATCCCGCAGCTATTTCTCTTGTTGGCAGGGTTGAATTTGCTGGTCGCTCTCTACTTGATCGCGCAAGTTCCAATTTTTGCCACGCGTTTTTTACTCTGGGTACTCACTCACACCCTCTATCGGGTTAACCACAAGAACCTTCATCACTTGCCTGAGAAGGGAGGTGCGCTCATTGTTTGTAACCATGTCAGCTATATGGATGCATTATTGATGAGTGCCGTCTGTCCTCGCTTGATCCGGTTTGTAATGGAAGAAGAATACGCAAATTTGCCACCACTCAAACGTTTTCTGCAACGTGCTGGGGTCATACCAATTTCGGCAACCAATCGCACGTCACTGCGCAGCGCGTTTAAAGAGATTGAAAGCGCATTGGCTGCGGGTGACATTGTCTGTATTTTCCCAGAAGGCCGCCTTACTTCTGACGGCGAGATGAATGAGTTCATGCGTGGTATGGATTTAATTTTAAGACGCAGCCCTGTACCTGTTATTCCTATGGCTTTAAAAGGATTGTGGGGCAGCTATTTTAGCCGTCACAAAGGGCGTGCATGTAAAGGGCTACCGGCTCGATTTCGATCTCAACTGGAGATTGAAGCGGGTGAACCTGTCCCACCCGCACAAGCGACATCCGAAGCCATGTTTCAGCGTGTCCTCGCACTCCGTGGCGATTGGAAATAACGGTTTATTTGCTTAGTTCCAATTTGAGCTGCTGCCTTTGGGCTTCAGTTTTCATTGAGACTGAATTTCTTCAAGCTGAGCTTCGCAGCCGTTAAATATGATAGGATTTGCACTAGCGTTCAGTTTTTCTGAACACTAGTTCAAATCATTAAGACTTACTGTACCTTTCCGCTCAGTTACACTAGCTCACGTGAATAATGTTGCTGCTGTTTATACTGTGAATAAAAAAAATATCCCTTTCATTCTGGCTGCGTTCGCGTGTTTGACGCCTTATGTCACTTCAGCGACCGCACTGGTTATTGGCTTCTTATTAGCCTCATTACGCTTAGTGCCTACTCAGATCCCTTTGACCAAGCTCACCAAGCAACTGCTCTCTGCCTCCATTGTCGGATTAGGATTTGGGGTGCCGTTACAACAAGCGCTCGCGGTGACAACCGATGGGCTTGGACTCATCGTCTTTACCATTTTCGGTACATTGACCTTTGGTGTCGTCATCAGCCGCTGGATTGGATTAGAAAAAGAGACGGGGTATTTGATCTCCGCTGGTACTGCCATCTGTGGGGGCAGCGCCATTGCCGCCGTCGCTCCTGCGATTGGCGCAAAAGAAGAACGTATCGCGTTAGCCTTAGCCACCGTCTTTGTGCTTAACTCCGTCGCTTTATTTATTTTTCCCGTGATCGGCCACGCCCTCTCGTTAAGTCAGCATACCTTTGGAACTTGGGCTGCGATTGCCATTCATGATACCTCATCGGTGGTTGGCGCCGCTTCTGCCTATGGTGAAGAAGCTTTAACCACCGCTACTACGCTCAAGCTGGCACGAGCACTGTGGATTATCCCTGTGGCATTTATCAGTGCGCTGCTGTTTCGTCAGAAATCAAACAAACTGGTGATCCCCTACTTTATCTTCTTGTATTGTGCTGCGGTCGGTTTTAGCGATGCGCTTCCACAATGGCAAACCGCTTATGACGTGATATTTACTGTGGCGAAACAGGCTTTAGTTCTTTGCCTTTTTTTCATCGGATGCAGTATTACAGTGGAAACACTGAGAACAGCGGGTAGCAAGCCCCTGCTGTTTGGGATTGGAATGTGGTTATTGATCTCGGTGGTCTCTCTCGGCTGGCTACTGACTTTTGGCGCTCAATGATTGTCAGGGTGTCACCAAGTTAGCGGGCAAAGGATCTAATGGAAAGAAGCAAGGGGAGAAGTGAGGTAAAGACGCTAGGACAAATCCGCCAGAGTAAAGCAGCGTCGCATCAATAGGATGAAAGGTAGCCTACCGAGTGTTCCGGGACGGTGAAGTCACTTCCTCCCCCGTGATTTCTCAGTCAATACGGCATCAAGAGAAGGTTACATTGTAAGGACGTTTTTCTTGTGAGTGCGCTTCTTCCGAGAGCGATGCTGCAACACCAGTGCCATCACAATAAGAAAAGCGGTGAGTTCCGCTAATGCCCGCGTGAGACCGCTACTTTGAATCGCAACCCATATTTGAATGACAACGGCTAATACCAAAACTATTCGCACGAGTTCCCTCTACTCTACGACCTTAAATGATGCAGACATTATGAATCATGGTGTTAATGACGAGAAATTCACTTTTGCTCTATGAAATTGCCAAATTAAATATGCTTGTGAATCCCCCACTCTCACTTCGACCAAATTGGTACTGTCATCACTAAGGTTAAACCAACAATAAGGTACAATTCGGACAAAGAGGTCTCACTCGGACAGCAAGCGTATCCGCCTATATCCAAGTAACAACGCCTACATTCACTCTTCATGACCATGATGCCCCTGTACCCACTTTGTCACCTTTTGACGCGAGAGTTTTATGCCTATGGGTTTTAATTCGTCAGGTAGCAAGTAACACGCAATAGGATGTTTGAACCGAGATAAGTGCTGCTGTAGATGTAACGATAAGTTTTCTGGGACGTTCTGGGCATCAATTGCCGCGACGGGGCGCTGACCATATTCTGCATCATCAAAAGGCACAACCATCGCCTGAGCGATGTCAGGGTGCGCCACTAATGCTTGTTCAACTTCTTCGCAATGAACATTTTCTCCCCCAGAGATGAACAAGTTATCAGATCGGCCAAGGATCTGCAGTTGATCTCCCTGCCATCGACCGAGATCTTTAGTGTCGAACCAACCGTCCTCATCGGCAAGCGGTGTCACCGAACCTTGGCAATAATACCCGAGGGCAAGTGTCTCACCTCGCACCCATATCCGCTCATTCTCTATTCGTAACTCGCGTTTGGGGAGAAGAGCACCAGAGCCGTGCACCGCGCTATTGTCAGGCTCAAATCGAGCCGCCGTCACGGTTGACGCCATTTCGGTCATTCCATAACCGAGCCATACCTCAATGCCAGACTGTGCCGCTTGTTGCATTAAAGAGCGCGGGACATGACTGCCGCCTAAAAGCACCCGCTTTAAAGCCATCTCTTGCAAACAATGACTACCACTCAGTAAACGCTGTAATTGTGTCGCAACCAACGAAGCGTGAGTGACTCCTTGTAAATCTGCCACCAAGCTCCCCTGAGCAATATTCAACCTCGCTCCGGCTTCTAGCCAACGATGAACAATGGATAAGCCCGAGACATGGAACAGGGGTAAACTGAGTAGCCAACTATCGTCGGCCTCAAACACAAAATGAGAAAGTAGGCCTTGGGCAGAAGCGCGATGATGCTGCACGCTATGAAGCACCGCTTTAGGCTCCCCTGTCGAGCCAGAGGTAAAGATAATTGAGCCACTTTGATCACACCTGTCATGGGTTTGAACCCCACAAGCTGGCTTCGTTATCAGAGCTAAGTTCGGCTGGGTGACGACAGATTCGCTCGTGTCGGCTTTCGTGGTGATGGGAGCATTGACCTGAACGCTCGATCGAAATTGCAACGCTAAAGGCGTGACTTTGTTCGGCAATACCACATCGCCAGCAGAATTTGATCGCCAAACTTTTGCTTGGGTCAAGTCGTCGTAAAGTGTGGTTAGTTTATGTTTAATGGCGGCAGGATGATCCGCCATAACGAATGCCGTAATGGCTCCGATTTGCAGGTTAGCCAGATAAAGAGCAACCGCTTCCCATTCATAACGGCAGATAAGCGTAATCACCTGCCCCGATTGAACGTTATGCCGAACCAACTGATCGTTGAGATCATCGACGATCAGAGCAAGTTGATTCCATGTTATTGTTCGATCCCCTGCTCGAATCGCAATGGCATTGGGTTGAGTTAAGCGCCATTGTTGCCACAATGACGCGCTTGAACTGAGGTCATTCACCGTAACTAGGCTTTCCAAATCATCGTTTGATCTGTCAGCGGCGTCAGCGGTAACGGAGAGTTTGGCCACGGCACTTCCAATTGAGTTTGGAATAGGTTCAAGGTATCCAAACCGGGAACTTCATCAGGCAGCAGCCAATGCGACAAACGGGCCAACTGAGTCAAACCAAGGCTCGATTCCATGCTGGAACTGATCACCACCTTGATGCCAAGAGATTGCGCTTTTTCGATGAGCTGCTGACAACGCTCAACGGAGCCTATTAGGGTAGGTTTAATGATAATGGCTTTTGCGCCATTTAAATCTTCTAAGCGAAAATCAGGGTCGCGCATAGCGTGTTGAAGTGTCTCATCCCAAGCAATCGCAATTCCCGTATCAATCGCAAATGAAAAACTGTCGCCCGGTTGCAAGCAAGGTTCTTCCACGAACGCAATTCTCGACCGTCTCGAAGGAGCAATAAATTTCGCAAACTGCTGCGCTTTTTCCAAAGACCACACTCGATTGGCATCCAAACGAATGGTCAAATCAGGGATACTCTCCAACAACAAGTTGACGATCATGCCATCACGGCTCGGCTCATATAAGCCCACTTTTACTTTCGCAACTTTTTGCCCTTCTATCGCATTCAAGACAGGCAATAAATCATCGGGATCCCCCGTACAGAGAGCAGCTAGCTGGTAGCTACCTTGTGATGGCAACGTCTGAGTCAATTCTAACTTAGCCATCGAAACACCGAAGGCCACAGAAGGGTACAACCCTCGGTCATCCAGATCCACCCCCTCACACCAAGCTAACAGAACATCTTTTAACTGAGCTTCCGCTTGTTGTCGTGTTTCCACACTGAAGCTCGGCAAGGGGGCAATTTCACCTCGACCGACTTTTCCATCACGTTCAAGCTCAATCACCAAGCCTTCACGTTCAGTGAGCTTGGTGTTTCTTAAAACCACTCCGCTGTCCATCGGCAACGTATAACGATAAATCTTCGCAGATCTCATACTTATCCCTTTCCCCAAGATGTCATTACATCTTGGCCTATTTTGCTCGGAGACCAGCCGCAGCCGATCAACGCAAAATGCACGCTTTCCACACTGTTTATCTAAAACCCTATGAGCTAGGCCACGGGCCTCAACCATTCTCTTAGTATGAATGAGTCGTAGATATATAGTTGACCGCATAACTCGTCATTAATTTCGTTCATGTTGAAACTATTTTCCGTTTTGGCGAGCTATCACCGCATTCAAACAAATACAAAAGCTCAGAGCCAGCTTGAAGGTGGCTCTGAGCTTGTTTTGCTTCAGTTAAGGATTTCTTGGGTATTTGTTGAAGTCAGGACGACGTTTCTCATTAAAGGCATTGCGCCCTTCTTGACCTTCGTCGGTCATGTAGAACATCATGGTCGCGTTCCCTGCCAACTCTTGTAATCCCGCTTGGCCATCGCAATCGGCATTGAGTGCTGCTTTCAAGCAACGCAGTGCCATTGGGCTGTGCTGCAATACTTCACGGCACCAGCGAACGGTTTCTCGTTCTAATGCTTCTAAAGGCACAACCGTATTGACCAGCCCCATATCTAATGCCTCTTTGGCATCATAGAATCGGCATAAGAACCAGATTTCACGGGCTTTCTTTTGCCCCACAATACGTGCCATGTAAGACGCTCCCCAGCCGCCATCAAATGACCCGACTTTAGGTCCTGTTTGACCAAACTGAGCATTCTCAGCGGCAATGGTAAGATCACACATCATGTGCAGAACATGACCTCCACCAACGGCCCAACCTGCAACAGAAGCAATCACAGGTTTAGGGCAAGTGCGAATGTCACGCTGGAAGTCTAAGACATTCAGGTGATGTGTCCCGGTATCATCTTTGTAACCACCATAATCACCACGGATTTTTTGATCGCCACCGGAGCAGAACGCGTCTTCACCCAACCCCGTTAAAATGATGACCCCAACCTTCGAATCGTAACGAGCATCCGCCAAGGCTTGAATCATTTCTTGCACCGTTTGAGGACGAAAGGCATTTCTGACTTGTGGTCGCGCAATGGTAATTTTGGCAATGCCGTCTTCGGATTTATGGTAATGAATGTCTTGATACGAGTCGCTGTGATCGTGCCATACAACGGGCGCGTACAGCTCTTCCTCTGTGATACCTACGGTTTTAGCCATGTTGATTCCCATTCTTTATTCATTGATTCGCGCCAAAATCGCATTTGCGAATGCGCGCGGCTGCTCCACATGAATGTTGTGTCCAGCCTCAGCAATTGTACGAAAGGACAAACCACTTTTTTCTGCCAGTTGCAGAAACTTCTTATCCTTGTCGCCGCATAAATAGTGCAAAGAGATGGCGGTCTTGACTAAGCGACTCAACAACCATTCCTGCTTTGCTAACGAAGTAGCCAGCAACATCTTTGCAACACTAGTGCCTAGGTTAGCACTGCGCTTAGTGACTAAATCTTGTCTTTGCTCATGATTTAGTGAGTTAAATACCATTTGTTGGTACCAATCGTTTAACACTTGCTCAATCGGTTCGCAGGTAAATCTAGACGCCCACTGTGTATCATTGTGCCAACGTTGCGCTTTCTCGGCGTCACTTTGCAAACCAAAGTTGCCAGCTTCAATGACACAGTCCGAAATATTGAGTGAATCAAACTCACCATTTACTAAGCCGTGCATAACGATGCGAGCGCCCATCGAGTAACCCACCATAACAATGGGAGTGTATGGGGGTAACTCAATTTCTAAGGTTTGGCGGACTAGCGTGCAGCAATGAGATAGCGATTCGCACTCTGTAGCATGACTGCGACCGTGCCCCGGAAGATCAAGGCGTAAGACAGTGTGATCACGCCAATACGGCAAGCAGGCTTGCCAGTCATGTCGATTTCCGAGAAAACCGTGGAGTAACACAATCACAGGTTTTGTACTGCCCCTTTTAAGACTGGCTACGTCTAATTGACTAGCTAAGGGTGATACCATGAACCACCTGTTTGATATCGTTACTTGCCTGATCCGATGGCACAATAGCTTCCACAATTAACGTGCCACACCCTGAGGCTAAGTGATGGTCAATAATGTCGTCGTATTCTGATTGACTCTGAGGAGCTGCATACTCTAACCCAAACAGTTTGGCGGCATGCTCAAACTCCAAACCATGGGGCATTTGGTACAAATCCACTTTCTGTTTTTCCGGTACGGGCAGTAAATCAAAAATTGCGCCTCCGTCATTATTCGCGATGACAATCACATGAGGGGTACTTATAGATTTAAACAGCGCCAACGAATTCAAATCGTGTAACGCAGAGGTATCACCAAGAAGCGTCATCATCGGCTGCTCTTGGCAAGATAAAACGCCCGCTGCACTGGCCAAAATGCCATCTATCCCCGACGCACCACGATTGCTAAACAGCAAGCGCTCCCCTATGTTTGAAAACATATCCACCAGCCGAGCAACTAAACTGTTTCCGACAAATACTGTGGTCGAATCGGATAACTTATCTAAGCTTTTCGCGATACCTAACTCCGACACTAGGCTTCGCTTAGCCAGTTGCTGGTCGACTAACGACGCGACTCTCATTGCGTCATGGCTAAGAGGCTTGCCCCAATGCGAAGGCGCGGTCTCGCTATGTTGAAAGTGCAATGCCGCTACCATGGCTTCGGTAAGAGGAAAAGCGTATCGGCTCAATGCTAAATGGCTGGGGTTACTGTCTGTGTTTTGACCAAGCTGCACATAGTCTGATTGTCGCTGCGTCACTTGCTGATTGATAAAGCCATTCAATCGCTTTGAGATCATCCGCTCCCCAATTTGAACAATCACTTCAGCTTGCTGTAATTGCTCCATTGCTTGAAGATTTTGTAACCAAACATCGTATCCACGCCATTCGCTGGTTACGCCCGACTGCGGGTCGCACAATACTGGCCAGCCCAAACGGGAAGCCAATTTTTTTGCCGCACAAGCTTGTGATAACGAGGTTTTGCCAATCACCACTAGTCCTTTCATGGGATGCCACTGCTCAAACAAACGTTGCAGCTGAGTCTGGTTAACTTGCTCCTCAAAGCGGCTTTCACCAAACGGCGTCAATTGAATGTAAGTGGTTCTACTACGGCGCCAAGGTGTCACACTCTCCAAATACGTCCTAAATGGTGTGTCATCATACTCGCCGTATAAGGGTTCAGGAAAAGGGCAATTAATGTGAACACTGCCACCTTGTTGTTGCTGGTTGTGCATCAAGCTATCAATACGAGTTAATAGCCAGTTTAACGACACACTTTGGCTCGGGCTTGGCAGATTCAAGGCATCCGTAACATGTTGAGAAAAAATCCCCTGCTGGTGAATCGCTTGATTCGCTCCACAGCTGATTAATTCTTGTGGTCTATCTGCGGTGAGTAAGATCAGTGGTTCTTTCGTTAAGCCCGATTCAACAACCGCAGGCAGTAAATTCGCAACGGCAGTGCCCGACGTTACAATAACAGCCACTGGTGATTGAGTTGCCTTCGCGATGCCTAATGCAAAAAAGCCTAAACCGCGCTCGTCAAAGTGAGTATGGATGGTTAGCTCTGGGTGACTGGCTGCTTCCAAAGTCAGAGGGGTAGAACGAGAGCCTGGAGCAACACAGATGTGCTGCACTCCAAATCGCGCTAACTCTTCCAATAAAGTGGCACTCCAGATTCTATTAAGTACTGCTTGATCTGACATCTATGAAGCCGCTCCTAGGGGGTATGATTGAGGGATCAGACTGAGTAAGGTTGCTAATTTTTTATTCAGCTCTTCCCATTCCAATTGAGGCTGTGACTCGGCCACAATACCTGCGCCGGCATACAATGAGATGTCGCCTTGCACCTGTAACGCACTGCGAATAGCAACACAAAACTCTGAAGTATGACGTGAAACAAACCCTACAGACCCGGCATACCAACCTCGTGAAAAAGGCTCTAAATGGCGGATACATTGCAGTGCTTCGGCGCGAGGGAAGCCACACACCGCCGCAGTCGGTTGTAATGAAGACAGTAATTGCTCTTCGTCCACGCCTATTTTTAGCGTCGCTTTAATGCCTCGCTTGAGATGATACATTTGGCGCAGGCGAAGTAAGTCAGGCTCAGATTGCGACTCAATTGTCTCAGTTAATGGTAATAAGCTCTGCCGTATATCATCAACAACCAGTTGATTTTCATTAATATTTTTTCCATCCCTAGCTAACCAATTTGCCAACTTAGTATCTTGAAATGCATTGTCGCCCCTGCCTATGGTGCCCGCTAGCGCTTCAGTGTCTAATTGACGGTTCTGTCGCAAATAGAGCCTCTCTGGGGTTGAGCCAATAAAAGTGACATTTGGTTCAGGGCTCAACATAAAGTGATAGCTGTTGGGGTTTTTTTGCTGACTTGCTTTTAAAATTTGCGCCATTTTGATCGGATCGTATGACAATAAACGGGTTTGACGTGCTAAAACGACCTTGTCGTAGGTTCCCTGATTGATCCCATCAACAACTGATAACACGTTGTTTTTCCATGTATCGTACTCTGGTACATGCGATAAGTGGATCTGATTGTCTGACAGCGGTAACAGGGGCTTAACGTGCACTTTGAGTTTCTGTAAATACTCAATGGTTTTTTTACCACCGCGATACGTATTTGCACTCAATGTCCAACCAGCGTCATTCCGCTCCAATTCGATGGCGGGTAAGAAAAACAGAGCCTCATCTTCCGAACCCTCAGTATGATCGAACGGCTTTCCTCCCCACATACGTTGGCTTCCATCCAATACTGCACATGCTTCTGTTAGATCTCGATAAGAAGCTAAAGAACCCAGCGCCAAGATTCGTTTCGAGTCATCTCGAGATTGCCAGTAACACTTGGGAAATAGAGACTGACCTTCCAACCACTCAATACCACAAAAACTCTCTTCGACAGAAAGTTTCGTTTCATATCGCTCTCTTAATGGATGGGCGTGTTCTATAGTTTGAATTAGCTGCGATATCGCTTGGTAAAAATAAGACAAAGACAACCTCAACAGAATGGCAATCAGAGTATATGCATTCACTCTAACGCTAATCTGGCAAGGTTTTTATGTTCTAGCGCAAGAATCCCCCCCTCAATTACTAATTTGTCACCACTTGAGTAAAAAGCCAGCAATACAGAGGTTTGCTTTAGATTTTTATACTAAATAAATCGTTTTTGATGTAGTTTAATAAAGAATAACTGCTTAAATCGGGAAACAAACAATGCAAAATATCGGGATGTCATCAAAACTCGACAATGTATGCTACGATATACGAGGTCCTGTACTGAAACATGCTAAGCGCATGGAAGAAGAGGGGCATAAAATCCTAAAACTCAATATAGGTAACCCCGCCCCGTTCGGTTTTGATGCCCCTGACGAAATTTTGGTCGATGTCATTCGAAATCTGCCTACATCCCAAGGCTACTGCGATTCCAAAGGTATTTATTCCGCTCGTAAAGCCGTGGTTCAACATTACCAACGCAAGGGGATCCGCAGCCTAGATGTGGAAGATGTCTATGTCGGGAATGGGGTATCCGAGCTGATTGTGATGGCCATGCAGGCGCTATTGAATAATGGCGATGAAATGCTGGTCCCTGCTCCCGATTATCCGCTTTGGACCGCCTCGGTGGCGCTATCAGGAGGCAATGCTGTTCACTACCTTTGTGATGAAGGCGCCGATTGGTACCCAGATCTTGACGACATTAAACAGAAAATCACGCCAAAAACACGTGGTATCGTCCTAATCAACCCGAATAACCCAACAGGCGCGGTGTACAGCCGAGACTTCTTACTCGAAGTGATTGAAATCGCCCGTAAGCACAAGCTCATCATCTTTGCCGACGAGATATATGACAAAGTACTGTATGATGGCGCTACTCATACTTCCGTGGCGACACTCACGGAAGACGTATTAGTCGTCACGTTTAATGGACTATCGAAGGCTTATCGTGTCTGTGGTTTTCGTGGTGGCTGGATGTTTTTAACTGGACCAAAGCATCAAGCTCAAGGCTATATTAATGGGTTAGAAATGCTGGCTTCGATGCGTTTATGTGCCAACGTTCCGATGCAGCATGCCATTCAAACCGCGTTAGGTGGTTATCAAAGTATTAATGAATTGATTTTGCCTGGCGGTCGCTTACTAGAGCAACGGGATAGAGCGTGGGAGTTGATTAATCAGATCCCCGGTGTCTCTTGTGTGAAACCCAAAGGTGCCATGTATTTATTCCCTAAAATCGATACGAAAAAGTATCGTATTCATGACGATCAAAAAATGGTGCTGGATTTCCTCAAGCAAGAGAAGGTTCTTCTGGTGCAAGGTACTGGGTTTAACTGGCCTCAGCCCGATCATTTCCGCATCGTAACTCTGCCCCATGTGGAAGATCTTGAAACCGCGATTGGTCGTTTCGAGCGATTCCTGTCCACATACAGCCAGTAAGCCTCTGAGCTCTCGAAATAGGTATTTCAAGAAAGGCGCATCAGCGCCTTTTTTCTATCTTGAAGTCACTGGAGCCTCGTCCACTTTTCTATATCAAAGTCATCATTAATCTATCCCTCTCCCTCATTTCATCCCAGCCTTCAATGAAAAAATAACCAATTTGTTATTGGTGGATGCTCTCTAGACTGCTAGATTTAGCTTACACGGAGGTATCTTTATGAAACAAAGTCATTTTTTCGCTCACCTCGACCGTATGAAGCTGATTCAACGTTGGCCTTTAATGCGTTCCATCTCCAGTGAAAATGTCTCAGAGCATAGCTTACAAGTCGCATTTGTTGCCCATGCTCTTGCCGTCATCAAAAATAAAAAATTCGATGGGAAGTTAAACCCTGAGCGGATAGCTTTACTGGCCATGTACCATGACACCAGCGAGGTGTTAACGGGGGATTTACCTACCCCTGTCAAATACTTCAATCCAGACATCGCAAAAGAATATAAAAAGATAGAATCCGCCGCAGAGCAAAAGCTGTTATCCATGTTGCCTGAAGAGTTTCAAGACGACTTTGCGCCTTTTTTAATCTCAGAACGTGCTCACCCTGAAGATGCGTCTATCGTGAAGCAAGCGGATTGTATATGCGCTTATTTAAAGTGCTTAGAAGAATTAAGTGCGGGGAATCACGAATTTTCACGCGCCAAAAAGCGTCTCGCGATTACTTTGCAAGAACGCCACTCACCTGAACTTGAATACTTTCTGGCAACATTTGCCCCTAGTTTTGAACTGTCACTGGATGAAATCAGTTAAACCGAAAGGAAAAATCACATTGAGCAATTCAATAAGCGACCAATGGCTTGCTAGACATGATGACGAACATAAACTCCGTCGTGACGATCACCGAAGCCCGTTCCAGCGCGACCGAGCACGCATCCTGCACTCCGCCGCTTTTCGTCGGCTTCAGGCCAAAACACAAGTACACGGCAACAGCCTCGAAGATTTTCATCGCACACGCCTTACCCACTCATTGGAAGCCGCGCAGTTAGGCACGGGGATTGTCGCACAGATAAAGAAAAAACAACCTGAGTATCGAGATTTACTTCCTTCTGATAGCCTCATTGACTCTTTATGTCTTGCGCATGACATCGGTCACCCGCCTTACGGGCATGGTGGTGAGGTCGCCTTAAACTATATGATGCGTGATCATGGCGGCTTTGAAGGGAATGCTCAGACCTTTCGCATCGTCACTCAGCTAGAGCCATATACTGCTCAATTTGGAATGAACTTAGCTCGGCGCACCTTGCTCGGTCTCATCAAATACCCTGCTTTTATTAGCCAAACTCAGGCAAGTATCCAACCGCAACCCGTGGCGCATCAAAGACAGCTCAAAGCAAAGGATTGGGCACCCGCCAAGGGGCTTTATGATTGCGATAAAGAGCGTTTTAACTGGGTCATAGCGCCTCTCTCTGAGCATGACAAAGAGCAGATTAGCGCCATGCGCGATGCCCAATATCACGACAGTGAACATAAGAAAACCCGCTATAAATCTTTAGACTGCTCCATCATGGAGCTCGCCGACGATATCGCTTATGGGGTCCATGATCTAGAAGATGCGATTGTACTGGGGATGGTGACCAAACAGCAGTGGCATGACGCCGCCAAAGCCCCTTTAATTGCAACTCAAGATCCTTGGTTTCAAGCACACATCGATTCCATCAGTGACATGCTGTTCAGTGGTGAGCATTATCAGCGAAAGGACGCCATTGGGGGAATGGTCAATGCATTACTGACCAGCATTCGTATTTGCCCCGTTCAGGGACGTTTTGACAGCACCCTACTCTCTTTAAATGCACAACTTGATACTACGATGACCGCCGCCTTAGAGGTATTGAAACGCTTTGTCAGCCAATACGTTATCCAAGTTCCGCAAGTCCAAAGAGTGGAATACAAAGGTCAACAAATTATTATGGACCTCTTTGAAGCCTTTAGCGCCGATCCAGAGCGACTCCTACCTAGCGAAACACGAATTCATTGGCTCAAAGCAAATGGCGCTACAGAGCAGATGCGGGTGATCGCAGATTACATCTCGTCGATGACGGATGGCCATGCTCAAAGAATGCATCAAACCTTATTCTCATCTCAGCGGTAACGCACCCGGTGTCACTCCATCTTGTTATTTACTATTGGATGGGGTGACGCATTACACCCAGCGCCACATGTAACTCACTACGATGGACGCTAGTTACAATAGACACTAGCTACGATAGTTTCGTTGATAGACCTCTTTCGGTATATGACTAATGTGCTGTTCGATCATCTTATCAAACGCGTCAACTAGAGGGGTGAAGTCTTGATCAGGCTGAAGCAGCGATAATATCTGATAACCCGCTTCCACCGTGGATAAGCTATTCTCGCTCGGCGCTTTTCTGATTCGGTAGTTACCCGTTAAATCCGTTGGTAATTTAATTTGTGGAAGAGCATGAAGATTGGTGGAGACCTTCCATATTTTAAACGCTTTTTTCCAAGTACCGTCGAGTAAGATCACGCGTATTGTTTTACTCTGCTTATCGGATTGCATCAGTGCTTCTTCAACGTCGATAGAAGACTCCCCTGGGTAGAGAATATAATGCTGTGCATCGGGGTCAGCCAGCAACTGATTCAGCTCTTGGTGTTCGGTAAAATCTTCGCCAATGTAGACGCGCGTGCTCTCGATACTTAAAGAAAGAATTGGCGCTGTTCCTTTTGCTCGATTTTTTTCGCTGGGATGCTGTAAGATGATCAGCTCAACCTCGGATTTAAGCGGTTGGATCCATTGGCAAATACAGGCTTTTAACGACTTACCACAATGAAGACAATACCTAGACATTCTTTACATCTTACCCTTTGTTTACTGGCTTGCAGCTTCATTTTTATCAGTCTGCAATTTGAACCTTGGAGCAACCAGATTGGGTGGGATCGTCAAGCAATCCTATCTGGTGACTGGTGGCGCATCCTAACAGGAAATTTTACGCATACCAATAGTGCTCACCTGCTAATGAATCTCGCGGGGCTGTGGGTGATTGGTTTTCTGTTTCAGCCGTCTTGGCGCGATACCGTATTTGCGATCGTTACGATCAGTATCGTGGTGGGAATAAGTATCATGGTCACTGATATGCAGCGCTATGTTGGGATCTCAGGCACTTTACACGGCTTATTTATGTATTGGGCCGTTAAAGAAATCTTAGCAGGCCGTAGAAGCAGTGTCTGGCTCGCCCTCGGTGTGACTGCAAAAGTACTTTGGGAACAATATGCAGGCGGTTCAAGCATGACCTCAGACTGGATCGAAACGCGCGTCGCCGTGGAAGCTCATTTGCTTGGAGTGATCGCGGGGTTTTTACTTGCATGTGGCGTTCAAGTGAAGACACGACTCTATATTCCCAAGTAACCTCGAGATGCTAGGTTCAGCGATAACGGCTTAAAGTCACTTGGGTATAAATAAAACTGAGCACAGAATAATACCCAAGCACTACCGACAACTCGCAGGTTTACAAGTCAAATGGATAAGCTTGGGCATTCATTATACTTCTTTGTCTCGAACTACGTTTTCGACAGCTATCGGTTGTATACGGAGATCGTTTGTAGACGGCGATCGTTTATAGATAACTATCTCTGGTAAATAACTGCTATTGGTAAATAACCGTCATTGGTAAGTAGCTACAGCAGAATGCGATCAGAGTTTTTCTCTAGTGTCGCTTTCCCAATACCTTTGACATTTAATAAATCCGAAACGGCCTTGTAAGGACCATTGGCTTCGCGGTAGTCCACGATTTGTTGCGCTTTTTTCTCTCCAATTCCCTGTAGCATTGTCGCGATTTCAGCGGCTGTAGCCTTATTAATGTTTACCGTTCTCTCAATGCCTTCATATTTATCCTGAGCGGCTGTTTTCTTCGCAACCGCCTTTGGCACAGGTTTAGTGTCATCTTTTCCTTTCGAGGTGTTGGTTGTTGAAGAGTTGGCTGTTGAAGTGTTCGCCTCAACAGCAGTCGACGTCGAGCTGTCAGCAGCCCAAGATAAAGGGGATAGAACAAAAGCAATAAGTAAGCAAACAATCGATAAAGTACGCATGGTGTCTCCTAAGTTAAGCGATTAATAATGAGTGACGCAGTTAATAACGCGCGACTCTGGTTAATAATTCGCCACCACTTTAACTAGGGAGATCCCGCTTTCGAGCTAGGTTTTGACAAAATAAAACGGGCCGCGAAAGCGGCCCGTAATATCAAACAACTAAGTTTCAGAAATTAATTACCTACTACGAAGTACTCAATCTCTGCGTTGTTGCGAAGTACCGTTAACACAGCCGAGATATCTTGCTGTGAAGACGCACGTTGTAGCTGAAGAGCAACTTGATCTGCAACGGCGGGTTCTAGTGTCGCAGAAACATTTTCAAGTTGAACGATGACCACATTGCCTTGCATGTCTTTAGTTTGGCCAAAGACTGGAGTGCCTTCTGGCTTCGCCATTGCAAACACAGTCTGTGCAAGAGGAGAACGGCGATCGACCATTTCTAGCTCACCAAACGCAAGTGCGTTCTCTTCTAGAATCGTACGGTTGCCTTCTTTCAATGCTGAAGTAATTTCCGTTGCCAACTCAAGAGCCGCTTGCTCACCTTTTACGTTAGATAGCAAAGCAACCGCTTGAGAACGTACTTCCTCAAGAGGCAGTACTTGTTCATCACGCAGGTCTTCGACACGCACAACAATAATATGCTCAGGAGCGATTTCGATTGCTTGAGAGTTCAAGCCATCTTCACGAACTTCTGGGCTTTCAATTGCCTGCATCACTTCCGCATTTTGTAGCACTTGTGGTGCGTCAACACGGGAAATGAAATCTGTCGTGCTCACTGCTTGGTTAATCGCTTGAGCCGCATCATCTAATGAATCCGGAGATTCAAATGCAACACGTTCAAGCTCTTCTTGAAGCTCGTAGAATTTATCCACCGCTTGTTGATCGACAATCGCAACGCGAATCTCATCAGCAACGTCTGCAAGCGGCTTCGCTTCCGACGCTTTTAGCTCATTCAATTGGATGATGTGGTAGCCGAAGTCTGTTTTAACCAGCTCAGTACGGTCGCCAACGTTGGTCAAAGCGAATGCCGCTTCTTCAAACACTGGGTCCATAACATCACGTTCGATAAAGCCCAAATCACCACCAAGCTCTGCACTGCCGAAATCATCAGATTTTGCTTCCGCTAACGCAGCAAAATCAGCACCCGCATTCAGCTCATCAAGGATCGCTTGCGCTTTTGCTTGATCATCACCTTCCACAAGGATGTGGCTTACACGGCGCTGCTCTTCAGAAGAGAATTTGGCTAGGTTTTCATGGTAGTACTGCTCAACGTCAGCATCAGTCACCACCACTTGACCACGAAGCTGGTCAGCAGCCAGCTCAATGTAAGAAACCTTCACTTGCTCAGGGCGAGTAAAGCGTGGCGCATTGTCAGCGTAGTACTGTTGAATTTCTTCATCAGTCAAATCTGCTTTGCTAGCAAACTCAGCCACATTCAATGTCAGTGTACGTACATCGCGGGTCTGTACAAACAGTTGACCTTGAGATTGAACTTCACTTGGCAGAGTAAACTCACTTTGCTGCAGCGCCATTACCAGTTGCTGACGTACCATTTCTTGACGCATATATTGCGCAAATGAGTCAGGGCTGAAACCTGCACGGCGAAGTGCTGCTTGGAAGATGTCAGCATTAAATACGCCATCTTGCTGGAATGCTTCCATGTTAGTGATTTCTTTATGCACTTCTGCTTCACTGACGCTTAAACCTAGTGATTCAGCATGTTGATCTAGCAGAACATCGTTAATCATACGATCCAGTACTGATTTACGTAGCTGCTCAACATAACTCGGGTCAGCAAGAAGCTGTGAGAAGTAGTCACCTAGTTGTGACTGCATACGGTTACGTTCGTTTTGGTAAGCTTGTTCAAACTCATGGCGAGGGATTTCGGTATTACCTACCGTCGCAGCTGCTGTATTGCCGCCCCCCGTGATGCCCATACCAACACCTGCAAAAACGAATGTCAGGATAATTAACCCTAGGATGATTTTAACCGCGATGCTATCAACGCCCTCGCGTATTTTCTCCATCATAATTCTACTGTTCTCCACTTTGAAGCGGCGAGGAAAAGCCAACTTCACTAGGTAAAAATATTCCTGCGATAATACCAGAAAAAGAAATGCGCATCAGTAGGATGCGCATAATTTAAAAAAGTTCGCCATGGTCATCGCAATTTTTGCTCACAACAGGTCTGTTCGAACAAAAAGCAACCACTTTGAGGTCGCTGAAATGCCTAGTTTTAAAGGGTTATCCCACTGTCAAACCAACATTTCACCAAAAGATTAGTTACAAGCGTCTTTTAGTGCTTTACCTGCTTTGAAAGAAGGTACTTTTGCTTCAGCGATTTGGATTTCTTCACCCGTTTTAGGGTTACGACCGGTACGAGCTGCACGTGTACGTACACTAAAAGTACCAAAGCCAACAAGTGCTACTTGATCACCAGACTGTAGAGTATCAGATACCGCTTCGATGAACGCATCTAGAGCACGGCCCGCTGACGCTTTAGAAATGTCTGCGTTCTCTGCGATTGATTCTACTAGTTGAGTTTTATTCATTGTTATTCCCCTTTGTACCACCTGTGATTATTATTTTAAGATGGCTGTCGTTCCATATGTACAAAAACCACCGCCATCCCTTGATTTATAAGGGCTGGCCGCTTTCGTGGAATAACTTAGCCTCCAAAAAAAACGCTGACAAGCCTTTTTAGACCTATCAGCGTAAACTTTTACTTATTTTTGCTGCACATCACTATTTTTCAGCGACGAACTCTACCCCAGTAGGGTTTCGTTCTAATGCAACTTCTAGCACTTCATCAATCCACTGAACAGGCTTAACGACTAAGTCCGCAATCACGTTATCAGGGATTTCTTCTAGGTCTCGTTCATTGTCTTTTGGAATCAGTACTGTTTTGATACCGCCACGGTGCGCTGCAAGCAGCTTCTCTTTCAAGCCACCAATTGGAAGTACTTCACCACGTAGTGTGATTTCACCCGTCATAGCAACATCCGCTTTCACAGGGTTACCTGTTAAGCTCGACACAAGCGCAGTACACATTGCGATACCCGCACTTGGGCCATCTTTTGGCGTTGCACCTTCTGGCACGTGAACGTGAATATCACGTTTCTCGTAGAAGTCCGAGTTAACACCCAGCTTATCTGCACGTGAACGGACAACCGTCATCGCTGCTTGGATAGACTCTTGCATAACATCGCCCAGTGAACCTGTTTGCGTTAGCTTGCCTTTGCCTGGCATGGATTGAGTTTCAATCGTTAGCAAGTCACCACCGACTTGAGTCCACGCAAGACCAGTCACTTGACCAATGCGATTACGATCATCCGCTTTACCGTAATCATGACGCTGAACACCAAGATAATCTTTCAAATTATCCATTGTCACCGTTACTGACTTCAGTTCTTTATCAAGCAAGATGTTCTTCACTGCTTTACGACAGATCTTCGAAATTTCACGCTCTAAGCCGCGAACACCTGCTTCGCGAGTGTAGTAACGGATAATGCCGATCACTGCGGAGTCTTCGATAACAATCTCATTGGCTTTCAGACCATTACGCTTCACTTGTTTTTCGATCAAGTGACGCTTAGCAATGTTCAGCTTTTCATCTTCGGTGTAACCCGATAGGCGAATCACTTCCATACGGTCCAATAGTGGCCCCGGAATGTTCATCGAGTTTGACGTTGCCACGAACATCACATCAGAAAGATCGTAATCGACTTCTAAGTAATGGTCGTTGAATGAGTTGTTCTGCTCAGGGTCAAGAACCTCAAGAAGCGCGGATGCTGGGTCGCCACGCATGTCAGAAGACATCTTGTCGATTTCATCCAGAAGGAAAAGCGGGTTTTTCACGCCAACTTTTGACATTTTCTGGATAAGCTTACCCGGCAGTGAACCGATGTAAGTACGACGGTGACCACGGATTTCCGCTTCATCTCGAACGCCACCTAAAGCCATACGCACGTATTTACGACCTGTTGCCGAAGCAATAGAACGGCCAAGTGATGTTTTACCTACCCCAGGAGGACCAACAAGACATAGGATCGGGCCTTTTAGCTTGTTAATGCGATTTTGGACCGCAAGATACTCAAGGATGCGTTCTTTCACACGTTCAAGACCGTAATGATCTTCGTTCAGTACTTCTTCTGCTTTCGCTAAGTTCTTTTTCACCTTAGAGCGCTTGTTCCAAGGCACACTCACCATCCAGTCAATGTAGCTGCGAACAACCGTCGCTTCTGCAGACATTGGCGACATCATTTTTAGCTTCTGAAGCTCTTGTTCCGTCTTTTCGCGCGCTTCTTGCGGCATCTTAGACTCTTCAATTTTTTGCTTCAGGGCTTCGAATTCATCAGGAGCATCATCCATCTCACCCAGTTCTTTCTGAATCGCCTTCATTTGCTCATTCAGATAGTACTCACGCTGAGATTTCTCCATTTGTTTTTTCACGCGACCGCGAATGCGTTTCTCAACTTGCAGCAAGTCTATTTCAGACTCCATCTGACCCATCAAGAATTCTAGACGTTCAGTAATGTCTAGGATTTCTAGTACCGTTTGTTTGTCGTTGAGCTTTAACGGCATATGAGCAGCAATCGTATCAGCAAGGCGAGCGGCCTCATCAATACCATTGAGAGAAGTCAGTACTTCAGGCGGAATCTTTTTGTTCAGCTTGATGAAGCCTTCGAACTGGCTGATTGCACTACGTACAATCACTTCTTGTTCACGTTCATCAAGTTCTGGAGTGACCAAGTACTCCGCATCAGCTAGAAAGAACTCGCTTTCTTTGAACTGATGGATCTTAGCACGCTGTTGGCCTTCAACTAGTACTTTTACAGTACCGTCAGGAAGCTTAAGCAGCTGTAGAATCGTTGCAACCGTACCTACTTCAAATAGATCATCGATTGCTGGCTCATCGGTGTCCGCTTGTTTTTGCGCCACAAGCAGCACTTGCTTGTTCGTTTCCATCGCAGTTTCTAGACAACTGATAGATTTTTCACGGCCAACAAACAATGGGATAACCATATGAGGGTATACCACTACATCACGTAGAGGCAGTACGGGGATCTCGATACGCTCGGAACGTTCCAAGTTCATATTATTCTCTCTTCCGCTTAGTCTTATGTGGAGTATATGGGGGCTAATTATTTGGATTCAATAAGAGAAATAAAAAAAGGAGGTAATTACTTACCTCCTTTTTCTCATAGAGCGATGTTACTCTGCACCAGCCGCTTGATTCTCTGAGTTGCTGTAAATCAATAGTGGTTCAGACTCACCATTAATCACGCTCTCATCAATCACAACTTTGCTCACATCTTCAATTGAAGGGAGCTCGTACATGGTTTCCAGTAGCACACTCTCAAGAATTGAGCGTAAGCCACGAGCACCGGTTTTACGGTCCATCGCTTTCTTCGCAATGGCACGCAGTGCATCTTCACGGAATTCCAGTTCAGCATCTTCAAGTTCAAATAGAGCTGCGTACTGTTTTGTCAGGGCGTTCTTAGGCTCACATAGGATCTGAATCAGCGCTTCTTCGTCTAATTCAGTCAGTGTGGTGGTCACAGGAAGACGTCCAATGAATTCCGGAATCAAACCATATTTCACTAGATCTTCAGGTTCAACCTGTGTAAACAACTCACCCACTGTTTTGGTTTCGTCTTTAGAACGGACTTCTGCACCAAAACCAATCCCTGTGCCTGTCGCAACACGCTGCTCAATCACTTTATCTAGGCCTGCAAAAGCACCACCACAGATAAAGAGGATCTTAGATGTATCAACTTGCAAGAACTCTTGCTGCGGGTGCTTACGACCACCTTGTGGCGGAACAGAAGCAACCGTACCTTCAACAAGCTTTAGAAGTGCCTGTTGAACACCCTCACCCGACACGTCACGTGTGATAGATGGGTTCTCTGCTTTGCGTGAAATCTTGTCGATCTCGTCGATATAAACAATACCACGCTCTGCTTTAGCAACGTCGTAATCACATTTTTGCAGAAGTTTCTGAATAATGTTTTCAACGTCTTCACCGACATAACCAGCTTCGGTCAATGTCGTTGCATCTGCCATGGTAAATGGTACATCTAGGAAACGAGCCAATGTTTCTGCAAGTAACGTCTTACCGCTACCAGTCGGGCCGATCAGCAAGATGTTACTCTTACCCAATTCGACACCTTCACTCGTCGTATCGCCATTACGTAAACGCTTGTAGTGGTTATATACCGCCACCGCGAGTACTTTCTTCGCGTAATCTTGTCCGATCACGTAATCATCAAGGTGTTCACGAATCTGGCGTGGTGTTGGCAACGCTTCAGATTCTTTCTTAGGAAGAACATCCTTAATTTCTTCACGAATGATGTCATTACATAAGTCAACGCACTCGTCACAAATGTAGACAGATGGACCTGCGATTAGCTTGCGAACCTCGTGTTGGCTTTTGCCGCAGAAAGAGCAATAAAGCAACTTACCGCTGCCACTCTCTTTGCTTTTGTCTGTCATTCGCTAACCTCTTAGCCTTTACTCTTTATGATTTGAGTGTATAACAATTTTCACTAAATTGCGCTGAGCAATTATGAGTGATTACTCACCTCGGTGAGTTAAAACTGCATCCACCAAACCGTATTCAACCGCTTGCTCTGCCGACATGAAGTTATCACGGTCGGTATCGCGTTCAATGACTTCTAGAGGCTGACCTGTATGTTCAGCAAGCAAACCGTTTAGTTTTTGCTTGATGCTTAGAATTTCTTGCGCATGAATCTGAATATCTGATGCCTGGCCTTGGAAGCCGCCAAGTGGCTGGTGAATCATGACTCGAGCATTTGGTAATGCGTAACGCTTACCTTGTGCCCCACCAGCAAGTAGGAATGCACCCATAGAACAAGCTTGACCCATACATACTGTGCTCACGTTTGGCTTGATAAACTGCATGGTGTCATAGATTGACATACCCGCTGTTACGCTGCCGCCTGGTGAATTGATGTAAAGGAAAATATCTTTGTCTGGGTTTTCAGATTCTAGGAAAAGCAGCTGTGCCACGACAAGGTTTGCCATGTGATCTTCAACCTGACCAGTCAGGAAGATCACACGCTCTTTTAGCAAACGAGAATAAATGTCGTAAGAACGCTCGCCACGGGAAGTTTGTTCGACCACCATCGGTACTAACGCGTCAATGATGGGTGACATTGCATTTTTTTCTTGGTAGCTCATATTGTTATGTCCCTAAAATAAATGGCCCGAATGATTACAATCATACGGACCATTGTTAGCAGAAGAGTTAACACTTAGTCAACTTTTCTACGCAAGATATTGCTTATTAAGCCGCTGGCTGCTGGTTCATTAGCTCGTTGAAGCTAACTTCTTTTTCAGTAACCTGAGCTTTAGCGATGATTGCGTCAATCGCTTGCTCTTCTAGAGCAACGTTGCGCATGTTGTTCATCATTTGCTCGTTCTGCTCGTAGTAAGAAACGACTTCGCTTGGATCTTCGTAAGCAGTCGCCATCTCTTCAATAAGAGCTTTCACTTTCTCGTCGTCCGCTTTTAGCTCTTCAGACTTGATGACTTCGCCTAGAAGAAGACCAACAACTACACGACGCTTCGCTTGCTCTTCGAATAGCTCACGTGGAAGCTGGTTAGCCGCTTCTTCATTGCCGCCAAAACGTTGCGCAGCTTGCTGACGTAGCGTACCGATCTCTTGATCGATCAGTGCAGCAGGAACATCGATGTCGTTCTCTTTCACTAGACCGTCAAGCGCTTGCTCTTTGATGCGGTTCTTAACTGCTTGCTTAAGTTCACGCTCCATGTTCTTACGAACTTCAGTTTTAAGAGCGTCAATGCCACCTTCAACAACACCGAACTTAGAAACGAACTCGTCGTTTAGCTCTGGAAGTTCACGAGCTTCAACTGCGTTTACTTTGATTGCAAACTTAGCGGCTTTACCTTTTAGGTTCTCAGCGTGGTAATCTTCTGGGAAAGTCACGTCGATTTCGAATTCCATACCCGCAGTCTTGCCTGCGATACCGTCTTCAAAACCAGGGATCATGCGACCAGCGCCCATTTCTAGAGGGAAGTTCTCAGCTTTACCGCCTTCAAACTCTTCACCGTCGATTGAACCAACGAAATCGATGTTTACGCGCTTGCCTTCTTCAGCTGCTTCTTCAACTGCAACCCAAGATGCTTGCTGCTTACGTAGCGTTTCGATCATCTCTTCAACGTCAGAATCGTTAACGTCAACTGCTGGTTTCTCAACAGTGATGTTTTCTAGACCTTTAAGTTCTACTTCTGGGTAAACTTCAAAAGTCGCAGTGAAAACTAGATCTTCACCTTCTTTTGTCTCAACTGGAGCGAAAGTTGGTGCACCTGCTGGGTTCACTTTCTCTTTAACGATCGCTTCGATGAAGTGACGCTGCATTACTTCGCCCATCACGTCTTGACGTACTGCTTTGCCGTACATCTTTGCAACCATTTTTAGAGGCACTTTGCCTTTACGGAAACCATCGAAACGACGGTTTTTTGCGATGTTGCGTAGTTCAGCTGTTACAGCATCTTCGATGTTAGCAGCAGGAACAGTAATGTTTAGACGGCGCTCTAGGCCTTCTAGAGTTTCAACAGTAACTTGCATTATTTATAAACCTCAAAAGTGGCTCAGCTTTGCTGAGCGTATGAGCCTTAAACGGGGCTTTGCCTCCAATTTAGGCTGCATCCTTGTGTTGTGTTCTATCCGAACAGCTAATTTAAAATCGAGTATTGGTGTCGCTCAAGCAATGCCTTAAAGCGGTACACCAGACTAATCAGCGATATCTTCGACTAAGTCAAAGCTATCTCCTATTAGCCTCAGGACAGAAATTTAGACGCGACATTCTAGCGATCTGTTGTAATCCTGTCGAGCCGAACACCGCGAACTCTTACTGAATTACCTAAATTCTCGAACCTATTGGCAGTTTTTCATTCAACTGCGCAAATGACATTTCTAAAATGGGGACAATAGCGGCTTTTTCAAGAGAATCGACTGCTTTTTTTGGTGAAAAGCATAAAAAGAGATCTCGCTCTTGTTTTGTAAACCTCATCTGCGAGCTTTTTAGCCAGTTAGGGCAACGCAATCACATTGAGAAAAAGCGAATATGTCGCGATCACGCCACCCCAACATCTATAGTTGAAGTGGCGAGGGCTTGCCTTAAATTGAGAAAGTCCACCAAGTCGAATTTTGTGCTTCGTTAACGTTTTTTAGATACTGGTTCATTCTATTTGGTAAGACATGATCGGACTTGATCTCGTATTCCATATCTAACTCAATAGTCTTAAATTGCTTTGAAAGTTGATCAGCGTAATCTCCAATTCCACGCATCTTCATCGTAAAGTCAAACTCTGGACTACGAACCTGATCGAGCTCTCCTCGAATATCCCAGCTTGATGGCATATGAACGATGAGTTTATGCTTAACGTTAATGTTTGAACTCAAAGCAAATGGCGTCGTTCTTCGCTTACTTTCTGGCTTATAAAAGCGAGTAGATATTATGTCGCTGCCAATATCGACATGCTTCTTATTATTGTCTTTATACCACATCTGATCGATAACATAATTTTCTCGAACCACAATCATGTTCATATCTTGGTCGTCTTCAATAACAATTTGTTCTGAAAATTGAATATCTTCCCAGTAGTTCGAGAAAAACTCCTCGTAATCTTTCATGATCTCTCTTTGCGATTGAGAGCTGAAGTATCGGCGCATTCGATCTGCTTGATGACCTTCATAAAGCGTAACGACTTCCATCTTACTTGGAACAGAAGTTTTCCCCGAAACATGAAAATGAGTCGTTGCGATAATGTCATTAATTGAATTGTTTGGAATCTCCGTTAATTGCGTCTCACCATCTTTGATCACCAGACCGTATTTCAGTCTTGATTGAGCAATGGTTTCAATCGAATCCGCTTGCTCCGTTGCCGTGGGATCAACCCAATACTCTTCTCCGTTGTGTGTAAAACGGACAATTACGTGGTCAAACGCACTGTGGCTTGGTTCTTCATCAAGGAGCTTCGCCCGGTAGTTAGTACTGACTAAAGCAGGACTGGCTTCAACCCCAAGCCCATTAAGCAAAGAAACCAATAGCATGGTTTTATCTTTACAGTCACCGTACCCTTGTTTTAATACTTGCTCTGGTGTGCGAGGAGCATGAGAACCAATTCCGTTTTCAATCCCTAAATAACGAATTGTCTGCTGTGATGTTTTGATCGCAGCTAGAATTTGCGCATCGAGACCATCAATGGCTTTGATGCGAGTTAATTCCGCATCTAAGCGTTCACCTGATGTTTGAGGTTGGTAGAGGGGAAGAGCCCAATCGACAACATCAGCCCAAGAGCCATAGCTATTCACGTTCAAGTACGGATATGGTTGATACCAAGCCGGTTGGTCATCCTCATAGTAATCATACTGTTTCTGGCCAACAAGATAGCGGTACTCTGTATAATTGCTATGGGTACTTTTGATTAAATCTTCGGAATTTGCATCACCAGAGAGGCGCACTTTATTGTCATCATTTTTAGGCAAAATCACACGAGAAAATGTTTGCCCAACAGGGACGCTCCAACCAAGCCTCACCCAATGACTCAACTCACCATTGAACACTGGGTTAGCCCCAATTCTTGAAAAGCTGTATTCTACAATGTCGCCTTCTTTGACATTTTTTAGGATCAAGTAATACGACTCTTCACCGTTATAAAGCAGTTTTTCAAGGTCTTCCTCTTGCTTGAAACGCTTGACTTCAAAGTCATTTAACTTATTAATCTGTTTTCCATCGCGCCATAGCAACAGTGAGTGCAACTCAATCTTTTCATAGGCAGGGTCAAAGCTGATCGTGATTTGAGAATTATCTTCAACACCCTCGGAGTTTAGTGCTGCTGTCGCATAACGTGAATAAGCCTGTTTCTGCTGATTTAAAAAGCTAACCTGGTTACCGACATGTAAATACACACTGCCATTTACTCGATTTTCAGGATCGATATTCTTTGAATAAGGATGCGCCTCTACCCAATTCGGTGTCGTTGTAATATCAATGGTGTGCGCCTGAGCTGCAACAGAAGCAACTGAGCAGGCCAATAGGGTCCATATCGTTTTCATTTATATCCTATTTCATCTTTGGACTTTCAATGCATTAAGGTGCGACCATCGTCAGATCACATTTTCCTGCATACTTTCTGCCTATTAGATAACAAACCACTCTATCCCTTCAATAAATCAAAGGGTTAAAAATGTAAGAGTTACTCCAAAGTGATGCACTTCAAATTTTTCTGATGCAGTTATCATAAAACTCAATTCACTGTTAAAAGTCGAAGGGAAAGGTTACGAAGAGCAGCTGATTTCCATTTTCTTGCCCCAGTCAGGGGGTAAGTTGGCGTAAGCTTCGAAGTCAGGGTGCTCCTCAAAAGGAGATTTCAATAAAGTCGCAAGGGTTTCGACGTCACTAAAGTCTCCTTGCTCCGCTTTTTGAATGGCATTTTGAGCTAAGTAGTTCCGTAGAATGTATTTCGGATTCACTTGACGCATTCGTTCGCAACGCTGGCGGTCATTCAAAGGCTCGCCATGTTCATTGACTTCTTGTGCACATCGTATTTGATAAATAGATAACCATTGAGCCGCCGCCTCTCTATCAATAAAGAGATCTAATACACCCTGCCCCCCATGACGTTCGATCGTTGATAACGCTCTAAAGAAACGCGTGTAGTCGGTATTGTTCTGATGCAGTAACTCAAACATACTTGAAAATATCTGTGCGTCCCCTTCAATACGGCTGTGCAGTCCCAATTTTTCGCGCATAAGCTCACTGAACTTCGTACTGAGTCGTACTTCAAATTGTGCAAGGCTGGTTTCTAAGTCTTCACGATCTATCAAAGGTGATAAAGCATGTGCAAGCGCAGAGAGATTCCAAAGTGCGATTCTTGGCTGTTGATCGAAAGCATATCGCCCTTGATAATCTGAATGGTTACAGATGTAGCTTGGGTCATAATCGTCTAAAAATCCGAACGGCCCATAGTCGAAGGTTTGACCTAAAATCGACATATTATCGGTATTCATGACACCGTGAGCAAAGCCTGTTGCTTGCCAATGAGCAATCATATCCGCCGTGCGGCGAACGACGTCATCAAACATTGCGGCATAAGGCTTTAAAGCCTGTGCGCACTCTGGGAAGTGCCATTCAATGGTTTTATCCGCGAGAAGCTGAAGCTCTTGATGCTGGTTGGTATAAAAAAAGTGTTCGAAATGGCCAAATCGGATATGCGATTGCGCTAAACGAATTAATAATGCCCCTTTTTCCACTTCCTCACGATACACCGCCGTATCACTCACCATCATGCCTAAAGCACGTGTTGTGGGAATGCCAAGCCCAGCCATAGCTTCACTACACAAATATTCACGAATGGTTGAGCGAAGCACTGCACGGCCATCCCCCATACGTGAGTACGGTGTTTTCCCTGCCCCTTTTAAGTGAATATCAAATACTTCGCCATTTACATCAGCCATTTCTCCAAGTAACAGTCCCCGCCCATCGCCTAAATCAGGGTTATATGTCCCAAACTGATGGCCTGCGTACTTCATGGCTAACGGATAAAATTGGTCTGAGCTCTGCTCTCCAGAAAAGATGGCCAGCAACTCATCGTTCGGCGCAGCAGACAAAGCAAAGCGTTTCGCTAAATCTCCATTCCATGCAACCCAGCGGACTCCTGTCAGTGGTTGTGGTAAGACAGGAGAATAAAACGCAGTAGGTAACTGGGAAAATCGACGAGAAATTTGAGCTTTATCTAAACACGACATTGGCAAGTCCTTCACTTTAATATCCGCTCAAAGTAGCACACCACATGGCGGACAAACACCGAACTAGATTGTGGCTTTTCTAATACCATATCCCCTTGCCTTCGTCGTAAAGGGAACAAACGACTTATTTGCTCTATAAATAAATATGTAATTTATCAATAAAGTTGTTATTTTAGTCGTAATCTCATATGCCATGAGATACCTCTATACTTTAAACACTTACTCCCACAAGCAGGTGGTGACAGAGAGATGATGGAGCTCGCGATGCGCTACCTTATTATTGGTTTAATATTAGCAGCGACCTCATTCGCCAAAGCCATGGCCGATGAACTAAAGGATGTGAAAGTGCTTCTCTTACACTCCTACCATCCGCAAATGAAGTGGACTCAACTGGTCAGTAAAGGCGTGGAGCATGAAATTCGCGGTATCGTCAATCCAGAAAACTTCTTCATTGAATATATGGATCAGCGTCGATTTGGTGACGATAACATTCACGATAGTAAACTGATTGATCTCCTCATCTATAAATATCAAAAGTACGCTCCCGATATCGTGATTGTCAGCGACGATTACGCTTACCAATTTGTCCTAGAATACGGGGAAGACTTGTTTCCAGAAACCCCGATCATTTTCGGTGGCGTCAATAGTTTCGATCCCAACGATCTGTTAAAGCGCCCAAATATTACGGGTGTTGTTGAAGGTCTAGAGATCGCATCAAGCCTTCGCTTAATCCGCCAAGTTCAGCCCGATGTAAAGCGCATTATCATGCTCAGTGACAACACAACCCTCGGTCTAAATATGAGAGCCGAAGCCAATAAGGTGATAGAGCAATGGCAAAACGATCCCGAGCATAATCAAGTATTGCTTGAGATATGGCACGATTTCACCTTGGAGGCACTTTTTCAACAGGTACACACACTACCTAACGATACTGCCTTATTGATGTTAGCCATTCACAAAGACAGAAAGGGGCGTTATTTCTCATACCAAACTGAGTTTCCCATTTTATCTGCCAGTGCTTCTGTCCCTGTTTATGGTATGTGGGGGGAACTGATCATTGGCAATGGCGGAATTGGTGGGATGATCCACTCTCCATTTGAACATGGACAACAAGTCGGTCATGTCGTGAAACAAATATTAAACGGGCAGCAACCACAGCATATTCCTGTAGAATTAGAAACGACTTATAAACCGAGATTTGACTACCGCCAGCTTCTTCGCTTTCACATCGATCCTAACCGACTTCCCATTAATGCTGAGCTGTACTTTAAGCCAGAATCTTTGTATGAAAAATACAAATGGTTAATCAATGGCACCATAACGCTGATTTTATTTCTATTAGGCTTAATCTCTGTATTACTGATTAATATCAAGATGAGAGTATCTGCCCAACGAGAGCTTGCCAGTTTTAATCACAAGCTCGAGTGGACAATTGAAGAGCGCACCAGAGAACTGTCGCAACGCAATCATGAGCTCAAGGCATTAACTCATAAGCTGCATTCTCAAGCCTATACCGATGCCCTCACGGGGTTGCCAAACCGCAGAGCCGGCAATGAAGCACTACTCAAGGCAATCAAAAGCGAAAGCACATTCAGTCTCGCATTAATCGATATCGACCATTTCAAGAAGGTAAATGATACCTACGGGCACCAAGTGGGCGATGACATCCTATGCGAAGTCGCGAATCAATTAGTTAAAACGGCGAGAAAAGGAGATGTTTTTTACCGCTGGGGAGGCGAAGAGTTCCTTGCGATCATGCCTGATACGCGACACGACGCTTCAGCTCAAGTCTGTGAACGCCTGCGACTAGCGATGCACACCATGCCGAACCATATGCTGTGTCAAGTGACCGTGAGTATAGGTAGCACCCAATCTCATCAAGGGGACAACGCCGATGAGATGCTGAAACGCGCTGATGAACGACTATATTTCGCTAAGACGCAAGGTAGAGATTGTGTAATCTGTTCCCCCCCTGCCGACACCCAACAAGACTTCAACCCATCTTAACTGCGAACGCAGATAATGACTTACCAACGCCCCCTGTAAGCCATGCTTTCAGAAAAAAGAAAAGGCCAGTAATCTCTTACTGACCTTTTTCACCTTGTGACTTCTTTTAACCTTGTGGCTTCAGTAACTTTTCAATTTAAAAGTGCCGTGCTTGCAGCAGCTATCACCTTAAATGTTCATCAGCGTTATTCGTTCTAATTTGTCACCGTAGTGCAAACTACACCTTAAATTGTGCCACCAACCCGTCGAGCATTTCACACTGAGACGAAAGCGACATACACGCATTCTCGGCGCTGCTAACCATCTCAACCATGTGGTTACTGTTTTCAAGAATTCGGCTAACATTCGAATTAACTTCACTACTGACACTGCTCTGCTGGCTGGCTGCCGTGGCGATCTGTGAGTTCATTTCGTTAATAAGCGTTATGGAGCTTAGGATTTCACCTAGAGAAGCACGTGCAACCCCTGCCGATTCGATCGTACTCTCACTGCTCTCTTTACTGCCTTCCATCACACGAACGGCTTCTTTAGCGCCTTGTTGTAAGCGCTCAATCATATTCTGGATTTCACCCGTGCTTTCCTGAGTGCGACTCGCTAGAGACCGGACTTCATCAGCAACGACGGCAAAGCCTCGGCCCTGCTCACCCGCACGCGCCGCTTCGATGGCCGCATTTAGTGCCAGTAGGTTCGTTTGGTCCGCAATGCCGCGAATCACATCAAGAATCGAAGCAATGTTACCGACATCGGAATCCAGATCGTGAATCACTTTGCTCGCGTTATCAATTTCCCCTGCAAGGTCTTCCATAGAAACTACTGTTTCATTGACTACGTTGTCTGCTTTGGTGGTTTCATCATTGACATTTAGGCTCGCTTGAGCAGCTTCTTGAGCATTATCACTGACGCACATACTTGATGCTTGCATCTGATTCACTGCCGCAGCTACCATTTCACTTTCGTGCTGCTGGTTACCAGAGAACTCCGCAACACTTTGTGTCAGAGATTTAATGTTCTCCATTTCTGATCGAACAGCATTACTGGAGAAGATGACTTGCTCAACCGTATTGTGGATGCGTTGAACAAAGCTATTAAACGACGTCGCTAATTTACCTAGTTCATCTTCACTATCAACACTGATTCGTTTAGTCAGGTCACCTTCACCACTGGCAATGTCTTCCATTGCTTGTTGAATTTTAATCAATGGTTTAAGTACTAGCTTATGTGACAACAGCGTAGAAACAAATACCAAGATAAGAGCAATAACAGCGCCCGCTTCCAGAACCCACTGCATATAAGAGAGGCTGTTCTTCGTTTCTTTGCGAAGCCTTACTTGTTCTTTTTCAATTAAAGTCTTAATGGATTTTAACTGCTTACGAATGATCGTAAATTCAACTTCTAACTGATTGCGATTTTGTAAGAAGTATTCTCGAGCACTGTTCTTATCAGGCTGGTTAAACAGAGGCTCGTATAACTTCACCCAAGCCGCCGCTGCCGTGGTCAACTTGTCTAATTCTGTTTTTTGATCAAAAGACAAAATACCATGAGTAAACAAATTATTTATCTTGTTCAATCGCGGATTAATTTTGTAAGCATTATCTTTGAATTCTTCAATGTTGTACTTCATCGCCGCCGCATCATCAGACAGCATTAATCCCTGTCCAGCAGAGATCACTTGGTACATATCACGGTAAGCATCTTCGATACTTTCCAGTACAGGCAAAACCTCATCATTGAGTTGGTCGTTAAGCTTCTCTTGCTTCATTGACAACACCACATTGACTATGGTGATAACGGCTATCACAAGAGTTAGTAATATAATCGGTAAAGCAAGTTTATGTTTTATAGATAATTTATTTAGCATGTCGTCCTCAAAAGGGGGTGTACTAGCACTCACTCAGTGCCTACCTCATTCCCGTACTTTATTCCTAAACCACGAAATACTGTTGTCGAGCGGAAGATGTCATAGAAATATTTAAAAAACAATCACTAATGAGATTACTACAAGCAATATCACTGGAACTGCGCACCAGATCATACCATTCAACAAATTGCACATTAATTCGCAATAAAAAGAAACCAACACGTCTCATTGATACTGCATACCTATGCGATACAGTTTTTTCTATTCAGCTCACTCATTCATCCCTTTTAGATAGCTTACATTTTCACCGTTCGCCATTTTTTGTACTCATTAAGTAGGACAAAACCCGCCACCTTCATCAGTAAATTTCGCCCCCGTATTAAGTTTAAATTCAGTCATACGATGAATCTCTGCCTCTACTCCAGAAACAAAAACTGACACATTTCATACCTTGTTCATAAGCTATCTACATCTTTTCAATCGTATACTGGGTGCGATTTTTGAGGACAAGAGAAACAAGATGTCATTGCTGTCAAAGCTCATTAAAAAGATAAAAAGCAAAATAAAGAAGAAACTTTACAAGGCGATCTTTTCGTTATTGAAAGAAATTGGACTAAAAAAAATCGCGCATCGTTTTGAACGGCGCAAAAATCGTGCAAGTAACCTAGCGTTTGCTAAACAAGCCAAAAACCGCAAGAAAAACATTCAGGCACAAAAGGTTGCTTATCACGTCGATCAGTCTGACCTCTACGCTCAGTTAAAGCACAATCTAGCGAAGTATGAAGGCATTGTTGACCATTGTTACCTAGACACGCGAGGTAATGTGACCGTTGGAGTCGGCCACCTTATCAGCAAACCTGAGCAAGCACTCTCGCTCGATTTTGTTTACAAGCACAGTGGTAAAAAAGCCAGTGACTCGGACATCAAGAAAGAATTCAATCACATCGCAAAACAACCTTACGGCCAAAAGTACGCGGCCGGCTGGTATCAACACCAATCCAAATTGATCCTTAGCCCGGCCTCTATTGATGCGATCACGGAAAACCACATCCAGCAGTTCGAAAAAGAACTCTGTGTGCTCTACGGTCGTGATTTTGTCAATTATCCTCATGCGGTTAAGCTGGCTCTGTTTGATATGATCTTTAATTTGGGGATGACCAAACTCAACCGCTTTGTCAAATTCAATAAGTTGATCAAGAGTGGGCAATTTAATAAAGCAGCAAATGAGTGTCGGCGTCGCGGCATAGCCAATAGTCGTAACGATTATGTCAAGTCGTTACTGAGATCGGCATAGTCTTTCGTTGGAACCCGATTTGAAATCAGAGCGAAACTCCACTTGTGAACCCAAGGTTTATTCTCTAATTGGCGAAAGCTGTTGTGGTTCAACTCCCATTTTCTTACCTCATCCAAGGTAGAAAAAGAGTCAGCCCTTGAATACCCGTTGCGTTTCTTCAACAATTTGAGCTCATTTCCCTTCACACATAAAACCATCAAGATGAAAGATTTACTGCAAGCATTGCTCAACATCGCCGATAAAAAAGTCGACATTGATCTCGACAGCGGCTGGTCGCAAGGAAGTAAGACGTACTTAGACGCATTGGGCGATGAGCTCAAAGAAGTGCGCGAGGAAATTGATCAGCAGCGGCTCTGCTACTTAGAAGATGAACTCGCCGATATCTTGTGGGTCTATGCTTGCGCTTTGAAACACCTCGAAAGAGAAACTCACTTAAGTTCAGAACGTGTCTTACAGCGTGCCAACGACAAATACCAGCAGAGAGTGACCAGTATTTTGCAAGATATACCATGGGATGAAGTAAAGAAGGAGCAAAAGCAACAACTTAAGCAAGAGTTTGGACATGAACAAGCACTCAAACGTCCCTTTTATCGCCCAAACAAGGATCAATGAAGTTTGAACTAACCTCGATGCTAGACCCCGAGTCATTCAGGGGGGAGCTTTCCTCACGACAGCGTAAACCCGCCTCGATGTCCTTGCGATACACATCTTAAAAATCAGATAGATACGGCACAGGCAGAGCTTAAAACAACCGATAACGTTAGCAAATGTAAATGCGAATGACAATCAATTAAAAATCTATCAACTCAAGCTGTGATCTACTGTCAACAAGCCACTTATTTCGCTTCCATTAATATACCTGTAAATAATAAAAAAACTTAGAGTTCATAGGCTTAAGCAAAAAACTCACACAACTCAATAATAAATAACGCCCCAAGTCATCTCGAGTGTCTAGATTCATGAGTAAGCTCGTCTGTTGAAAGGTATCTTGAGGTCACTTGGGTACACAGGTAAATACAGTGAAAAAAACAACCAACATTTCAGTACTTTCTTTGGCTATTTTGGGTGCTTTATACAGTGCATCAAGCAGCGCCGCTGTCGATATCCTAGATGTAAAACTACAAGGCCAGTATTGCGAATCAGGGTTTAAACCCATCAGTCGTGAGGAGATCATGCCGATTCGTTCTGAAATTGTCAGTCGCATGGGGGAGTGGCAAATAACCAACCTCTCAAATGGCGATGTGATCATGGGTTCCGGATACAATGGGACCATCAAACAAGATCAGTTAGCCAGTACAACTTGGTGCACCTACCTTACACCTCCAGATAACAGCATTCCTTCCTACATGGCAATGCAACTGGAAGAGAACGATGAGGCTTACACTGAGTGGTATCTTGTTAATGACCGCCAGTTCTATCAGCCGTTAGCTTTACTTGCTCACTATCTTGGATTCAGTTGGGCGGGTGGTACGGGTAGTCAATTCGTTGGTGACGATATGATGATCAGCACCGATGGTGAAGGAAAGTATCATATCAATGCCGATGATACGGGAGCTTGCGAGGGGTATCGCTGCCAAGACCGCTTAAAAATGACCGTGTCTGATTTTGAGTATCATATTGACCCTGAGACCTTTAAAGCTGGCGAGATCACTCAATCCGATCGCGAGCTTATCGGACGCCGAGCGGAATTAGTCACCAATGAGTCGGATCTAGAACAACAATATCGTGTCACTTTCAAATACGAAAAAACCACCAATTGGTCGAAGACAGACACCTACGGTTTTAGCCAAAAAGTGACGACCAAAAATAAATTCAAATGGCCACTGGTTGGTGAAACAGAGCTATCAATTGAAGTCGGAGCGAATCAAAGCTGGGCATCGACCGACGGCGAAGGAGAAACCAAAGGGATTTCCAATACTATTGTGGTTAATGTTGCACCAAACACCAAGCAAGAAGTGTTTATGGAGGTCTTCCGCTCTTCCATTAGCTACCCCTACTCTTTTAATGCCAACCTCAGTTATCGAGCAAGTTTGACTGGGTTTATGCGTTGGTCTGGCAATGCATTGAGTCATCACCCTGAAGACCGCCCAACTCATACCTCTGAATGGGTCATTGGTCGTACCGCTGATAAGAAACAAGATTTACGCTATCAATACGATCACCGTAACATTCCTGCCACCAACAATGAGTGGGACTGGCCATGGCTGCTCAATGAACATGGCGCCAACAATATTCGCAGTGTCTTAGGGCAACTCCTCAGACCGATTGAAACCCAGATCTCTGGGGATTTCTTTGCTGAGTCTTCTTTTGGTTCCAATGTTCGCTATGGAAAAACCATCCCGTTAGCTAGCCGCAGCAAACGCTCCGTCGAATATTCATTGAGTGACGAAGAGCTCGCGGATGTGGGTATCAAGAACTTCCAGGTCGTCATTGAGCCGATCCCACAGCTATAACGCTAGCGATTCACATTAAGTAAAATCAACCTGTGGCAAGGCGTATTTCGGATGCCACAGGTTGCGATCTTACTTAATCGACACAAGTCTTTAGATCTCAATTTTAGGATGTGGCGGGTACCTGCACCATTTATCTATCAAGTTGCCCTAATTATCTATTGATCACAGCGGCCATTTCAGTCTACTTATCAAGCTTTGTTTATCGATCAATAAGGACAACCTCGTGCTGGTATTCAATTGCACCGCAACGGCTTCGGAAGCTTTTAGTAAAACACTCAAAGGTGAAAAAATGTCACCGATTAAGAGTGCTCCAAGTGATTCCATTCAAGACCTTAAACTCGATGACACTCCGTTATCTCAATGGGTCGTGCATGAAGTCAAAGTGCAAAGAAAACGGGTTCTCATTGCCATCCATGTCCAGACTCGTTTTTCCATGGTGTTTTGTCACTTGAAGAAAGGGGATTGGGCGGGATTTGTTGAACAATTTATTGAACGATTGCTCAACTTGCAACACATGATGCTGGAAGACTTAGGCTTAGATAGCGAAGCGATTTTCAACGCCGCAGCGGAAACCTTTACTCAACGTCACTGCAAAGTACATTTTTGCAAACGCAGTGACAGAAGTGTCATAGCCCATATTAACGACGTGTCGTGGTATTTCGGTTGCCAAGTCGATGACATTGGTTACCTCCCTGAAACTCAGGAACAGATGGCAACCTTCGACTTACTGGTCAATGGACAATTCAGGAAAACCAAAACGAGCAAAGATTTCTTCTTCCCAGATGAAGAGATGTGTGTGCATTGGGCTCAACACTATTGTCACCTTCCTCCAGAGCAGATGAATCAGATCCGTCCTAGGCTCGCCGCCCTTCGTAACGACGTTATCGCTGCACAAATTGAATCTATGATGGACACCCTTCCTGAAGATACAGCGTCGCCAGAGCTAGATCTTCTAGCCAGCACCTTACTTAATCACTTTGAAGACGAGCAAAAACCCGTTGTGCCCGCTGAGAATGTAAAAACATCAAGTAATGTGATTGATTTAGCAGCATTTCGGGAAAAACGTCATAAGTGATGGGTGGCTTAAAAACGACAAAACCCCGATAACTCAGAGAGCTATCGGGGTTTTTGAATAAATGGCACGCCCTGTAGGATTCGAACCTACGACCACATCCTTAGAAGGGACGTGCTCTATCCAGCTGAGCTAAGGGCGCGCTACAGGGAAAGAATTATACGAGTTCATCTGTGTAAATCAATGGCTTTTCGTAACATTCTGATCTGAATGCTTAAAAAAAGTGCGCTTGAGTTAAAACTGTTCAAAAACACCACAAAGCAAACGTTTGCGTATGGATGTTTTACAGTTTTTTTGCGACAATGCGCCCAAAATAATTATGCCTTTCACTTTCATAAGGAATGCCATGACTGCTCAAAATATTGATGGAACTCTTATTTCGCAAACCGTGCGTTCAGAAGTTGCTGCACGCGTTAAAGCTCGTGTCGAAGCGGGACTTCGTGCTCCAGGCCTTGCTGTGGTTCTCGTCGGAGAAGATGCGGCTTCTCAAGTTTACGTTGGTAGCAAGCGCCGCGCTTGTGAAGAAGTGGGCTTTGTTTCAAAGTCTTTTGATCTTCCTGCTTCAACAACGGAAGAAGAATTGCTTGCTCTGATTGAAGAGCTCAATGGCGATTCAGAAATTGACGGCATTCTTGTACAACTGCCACTACCAGCAGGCATTGATGCTACACACGTACTAGAACGCATTATCCCTGAAAAAGACGTGGATGGTTTCCACCCTTACAACGTAGGTCGTTTAGCGCAGCGTATTCCGAAGCTACGTTCATGCACCCCGAAAGGCATCATTACCCTACTTGATCGTTATAATATCGAGCTTCGTGGTAAACATGCTGTGGTGGTTGGCGCATCTAATATTGTTGGGCGTCCAATGACATTGGAGCTGTTATTAGCAGGCTGTACAACGACAACTTGTCACCGTTTCACGAAAGATTTAGAAGGTCATGTACGTCAAGCGGATCTCGTGGTGGTTGCTGTCGGTAAGCCTAACTTTATTCCTGGCGAATGGATTAAAGAAGGGGCTGTGGTTATCGATGTGGGCATCAACCGTCTGGAGTCTGGCAAACTGGTCGGTGATGTCGAATACTCTAAAGCGCGCGAGAATGCGAGCTTCATTACCCCTGTACCGGGTGGTGTAGGACCGATGACGGTCGCGACACTGATTGAGAATACAATGCTGGCTTGTGAGCAATATCATACTAAAAAGTAAAAATGGCTGTTGAGAGGGCTCCCCTACTCATTCAGTCCAAGCAGCAATCAAAAGGGCGACATTAAGTCGCCCTTTTTTTCTGTATTGATCCGTCCTAGAAGCTGAGGATCACACCTGCAATGGATGCACTCATTAAGTTAGCCATCACACCTGCGGCAATCGCACGGAAACCGTACTTTGAAATAAACGGACGCTTTTCTGGTACAACACTACCCAAACCACCAATCAGCATTGCCATGGTTGAGATATTTGCGAAACCACATAGCGCGAATGTTACGATCGCTTGAGAGTTAGCACTTAAGTTCTCTTTGACTTCCATCAGCTGGATAAACGCAACAAACTCGTTCACCACAATCTTATTGCCTATCAATGAACCCGCCGTCATTGCCTCACTCCAAGGAATGCCCAACAACCAAGCAACAGGAGCAAAAACATAACCTAAGATCAGCTCAAAGCTCAGTTCCATCCCTACTAGCGAGCCAGCCCATCCAATCATGCCATTTAACAGCGCGATCACACTGACAAACGCCAGTAGCGTTGCACCGACAGCGACGGCAATACGTAGACCAGCCATCGCGCCATCTGCCATTGCTTCAACCACGTTTGTCGCTCGTGGGGCATCGTCTTCATTGATTTCAAGGTAAGTTTCTACTTCCTCTGTTTCTGGCACCATGATTTTTGCCATTAACAGTCCTGCTGGAGCAGACATAAAGGCTGCGGCAATCAGGAAGTTCAGATCCACTCCAAGAGAAGCGTAACCCACCAAAGTACCGCCCGCGACAGAAGCAAGTCCTCCCGTCATCACAGCGAAAAATTGAGAATCCGTCATACGTTTTAAGTATGGCTTCACCACCAGCGGCGCCTCAATCATGCCCACAAAAATGTTTGCGGTCGCCGATAAAGACTCTGCGCGACCGATACCTAACAGTTTCTGTAAACCACCACCAATAACATTAATGATCTTTGGCATGATGCCCAAATGGTATAAACCCGAGATCAACGCAGAGAAGAAGATGATGATGCCCAAAACGTTAATAGCAAAAGTAAAGCCACCTGTCGCTAAGCCACCAAACAAAAAAGTGATGCCATCTTGTCCATAATCAATCAGGTTTTGTACTGCGCCTGTCACGCCATTCAGCGCCGTTTTACCCGCAGGTACGTAAAGCACTAAGAGAGCAAAGGCAACTTGCAAAGCGAAAGCAAGAGATACCGTTTTAAAATTGATACTTTTTCTATTGGTAGAAAGTAACAAGGCCAATCCAAGGATAGCCACTACACCAAGCAAAGAATTCATGGGAAGTTTCCAACTAAAAAGGGGGTTTAAAAGTTGGCGCTGGATAATAGCGGGGATTTTTTGTGAATCAAGTCACACTTGTTGCGCAGTTGTAGCGATTTAACCAAATACCAACCCAATTAAGCTAACTTGCTGATTTATCGCGAGGCAATTGATTGCTTTTTAACTTTGTTTCCATATGGAAAATATGTTTCTAACGCGAGAAACAATCTTTTGCCCCAAATAGATCGGAATCACCTCTCGCCTGCTCTGAGCGCTAGGCGATTAATCATGGCAAGACTCTTGGTGTAAATAACGGGATAAGCGGACATCCCAATGACAAGGAGAACCAATTTTATCTCGAATAAATTCGATCACCGCAGCGGTTTTCTTAGGTAGATATTTGCGACTTGGATAAACCGCATAAAACGGCATGGTTTGGCACGGCGTCCAGTCTGGCAACAACTGAATCAGCTTTCTGTCTTTAAACTCATCTTGAATGAGGTAAGTCGCAAGATAAGCAATCCCCCACCCAGCTACAGCGGCGTCACGAACCGCTTCCGCTAAGTCTACCGAGTAATTTCCGGTCACTTTAACGGCAACGTTTTGATCCGCTTTACTGAATGACCAATAAGTGTAATCTCGTTCCCAGCTACGGTAGATAAGGCAGTTATGTTCCGCCAGTTCTTCTGGTGTTTGCGGAGCTTGTTGCGCCATAAGGTAATCAGGAGACGCCGCAACGACAAACTGACAATCGGCAATTCTCTGCGCTATGTAACCTTCGGGGATTTGTTCATTGTTGGTGATCCAAAGGTCTAACCCTTCTTCCAGCATGTCGACTTTATAGTCAAACAGATGAACTTCGACTTGGAGATCGGGATACCGCTGTCGCAGTTCTTGAATCGCGGGAATGATGTGCAATGTCCCAAATGATTGTGATAGCCCTAATTTAATCAAACCAGCGACGTCATCACGTTGGCTTTCCATCTCTTGCTTCGCATCCGTCACAACTTGCACCAGCTGGTGGCAATGATCATAAAATCGCTCTCCAGCTTCCGTCGCGGTAAACGTACGGGTGGTTCGTTGCACTAATTTGATGTCAAGTGAAGCCTCTAGCTGAGCCAACTGTTTACTCACATGAGAAACCGAGACACCCAGACTGCGCGCTGCTGCGGTAAAACTTTTGTGTTTGATTAAAGCGGCAAACACCACCATCTGTGAAGCTCTATCTGGTAACACTATTTACCTCTTTTCATTTTCGCAATCTCGCTGGCAGTCAACGTTTCGTAAACTCTTTTAAGCCAAAGAAAAAGGGCTCTAACGAGCCCTTTCAGTCGAATATGAAGTGTCGGTTAAACCATTAATACTTGATGCGATCCGCCAAATGACTTACCGCCAGTGCAAAGTAATAAGAACGATTCCACTTCATTAATACGTTATAGTTATTGTAAACCAAGTAAGCTCGGCCGTTATGATCATCGGGCATGATCAACCAAGCCTTAATGTCTTCATCCAGTTTAGGCAAAGGCTTACCATTGAGACGCGTAATCCCCAATTTAGCCCAATCTTGCAGGTAGCGCCCTTTATCCGCACTTCTTCCTTCGTAATTGCTGTCGAGATCTTGAGGCACCGTCACTTGACGCCCCCAAGTATAATCGTCTTGCCAGCCGAACTGAGATAGGTAGTTTGCTGTCGAGGCAAATACATCGGCCTTCGTTTTCCAAATGTCTTTACGCTCATCCCCATTGCCATCCGCTGCATATGCAAGGAATGACGAAGGCATAAACTGACATTGGCCCATAGCGCCAGCCCAAGAGCCTTTAAAGTCCTTGAAATCAATATGCCCCTCATCAAGGATCTGCAAAGCAGACATGGTTTCCTTACGGAAAAAGGCTTCTCGGCGTCCTTCATAAGCCATTGTTGAAAGCGCATCAATGATGTTGTAATTACCGGTAAACTTGCCAAAGTTACTTTCTACACCCCACAGTGCGACTATAAATCGCGGCTGTACGCCGTAAATTTCTCCGATACGTTGTAAATCATCATAGTGCTTTTTGTACAACGCTTTCGCTTGCTTCACTTTCCAATTAGGGACGGCTCTTGGAATGTACTCGTCCAGAGTCAGTTTTTTTTCTGGTTGATTTCGGTCTGCCTTGACCGCTCTCGGTTTGTAAGTCACATCCTCAAAGGCTTGCGTGATCACCTGCTCGGAGATCCCTTTAGAGCGGGCTTCCGTTTTCAACTTGAGGATGTAATCTTCAAAATTTTCAGGATTAGCCCATACGTTTGTCGCTAATCCTAGACCTAATACCACTGACAACAGTTTTTTCACCTTGCCCTCCTTGAGCAATCGATTCGGCTTCTAGTTTTTGTTTTGAGCCTTACGTTCTTTATATTGTTCCAATAAATTTTCTGGCGGTGGTGGCAGCTGTAAGAAAAAGCCTTCATCTTGCAATGACGTCTTCACTTTTTCAATGTCAACTTGTGCCAAAGTTCGGCCATCAAGCTTGATGGTCATGACAGGAAGTGGTGTCCCAAACATCTTCATCAAGGCTTCTGGAACCTGTGAAAAGTCATCCTTTTTTGGGATGTAAAGGTAAGCACCTTCCTTTTTTGAGCTTTTATAGATAGAACAAAGCATGTGTGGCCTATATTGCTGTTTGAATCTGCGGAAACCACAGATTTTGAGAAAAACCTAAAACTTTAAATAAAAATGGGATTAATTCGTCCAATTAAGCCCTAGACGGCTTGCCGCTTATGGGGATGAAATATAACATGACACCACTAGTTTTGGGCAATGCTCTTTCACCTTTAGAGGTCTCAGTAACGGATGTCGAACACACCAGACTTAAAAGGTAGCAGCTTTACCTTATCAGTTTTGCACCTTTCGGACACAAATGTTGACCAAGCGGTCGATTTACTCAAAGACAAGGTGTCTCAAGCGCCTGCATTTTTTGCGAACGCGCCAGTGGTCATCAATGTTGAGCAAGTCGAGGCTGACATAGACTTTAAGGCACTAAAATCAGGCATTACTACGGCAGGTATGATTCCGGTTGGCGTCACCGGCAGTAAAGGGACTGCAAGGCAAGAGCAGATTCGCGAAGCTGGCTTGGCAATTATGTCAGGAAGCAAACCCGTTGCGCCAAGCAAGCCTGAGCCTGTCGCCCCTGAGCCGCGTAAACCAACCAAGGTCATTCGCACACCGATACGCTCAGGTCAGCAAATTTATGCACAAGATAGCGACTTAGTGATCCTCAATCATGTCAGCGCTGGCGCTGAAGTGATTGCTGATGGCTCAATTCATATTTATGGCACGTTGCGTGGTCGCGCGATTGCGGGTGCAAATGGTCTCAAAGAAGCACAAATTTATTGTAACGATTTACAAGCAGAGCTGATTTCCATTTCTGGAAACTACTGGCTCAGCGATCAAATTAACAGTGAGTATTGGCAACAAAAAGTCGTCTTAACTATGGTCGACGATGTGCTAAAACTCGACATACTCACAATTTAAAAAAGTTAATAAGGAATACATGATGGCACGCGTTATTGTTGTTACGTCAGGTAAAGGCGGTGTAGGTAAAACCACATCAAGCGCAGCGATTGCTTCTGGTTTAGCAATCAAAGGGAAGAAAACCGCAGTGATCGATTTTGATATCGGCTTGCGTAACCTCGACCTAATTATGGGTTGTGAGCGCCGTGTGGTGTATGACTTTGTCAACGTCATTAACGGAGAGGCAACTCTAAATCAAGCTCTTATCAAGGATAAGCGCACGGAGAACCTATTCATTCTGCCTGCATCACAGACTCGTGATAAAGACGCTTTAACTCGTGAAGGCGTGAAACGCGTTTTGGATGAGTTGGACGAAATGGGCTTTGACTTCGTTATCTGTGATTCTCCGGCAGGTATCGAGCAAGGTGCGCTAATGGCACTATACTTTGCAGACGAAGCGATCGTAACAACCAACCCAGAAGTGTCTTCGGTACGTGACTCTGACCGTATTCTTGGGATTTTAGATTCTAAGTCGTTGCGCGCAGAACAAGGCATGGAACCCGTGAAACAGCATTTGCTCCTCACGCGTTACAACCCAAGCCGTGTCACTCAGGGGGAAATGCTGAGTGTGGAAGATGTAGAAGAAATCCTACACATCTCGCTTCTCGGTGTGATTCCAGAAAGCCAAGCGGTGCTCAACGCCTCAAATAAAGGTGTGCCAGTCATTTTTGATGACAAGACTGACGCAGGTATGGCTTATGATGATACGGTCGAACGTCTACTGAACAATCAAGTTGACTTCCGATTCTTAACGGAAGAGAAAAAAGGCTTGCTTAAACGACTATTTGGGGGCTAAACATGTCACTTTTGGAATTTTTCCGCCCACAGAAAAAATCTTCGGCTAACCTTGCCAAAGAACGCTTGCAAATCATCGTCGCTGAACGTCGCAGCCACAGCGATCCTTCTCCGTCTTACTTACCTCAGCTTAAAAAAGACATTCTGGAAGTGATCGGTAAATACGTCGATGTGAACCCATCGATGGTTGACCTGAGCTTTGAGCATAAAGATGATGATATCTCGGTGCTTGAGCTAAACGTCAAGTTACCAGAAGACGACAAATAAGCGCGCGGTTCTTGTCTAGGCTCTCTTAACAACAAAGGGTTGATACACTGTATCAACCCTTTGTTAGTATTACATCGTTTCTGATAGACCCGTTAAAGGTCAATCATGCACATACGGCCATTGAAGCCTAGCTATTTTATATGCTTTATCAGCTTCTGACCGAGCAGCTCTTCACGCCACCCCTGCATCACGTCTGGTGTTTTTTCAGGATCTTTATCCTTTTTCCATACCCAACTGATCACTTGATTGATCTGCTTTTTCGACGCTAGGAACTCTGTCGCTAACCCCGATGTCGCCGATACTTTCTTGACTTCATCTTTCAGTACTTTAAACAGTTGTTTATAGCCCGGATAGTCCATCAAGCGTTCGATTTTTTCTGGATACTCTTCCGCCGGAGTTTGCTTGGCTTTCTTTACAATCGCCGCAATTTTATTGCCATGACGATGCGCAGCTCGTGGATCAACCCCTTCCTGCTCCATACGATGTGGGTTTTGCAATGCCAACTTTGCAATCGTCAACAGATCGGTTTCTTTGATCACAAAGTTCAGAGCTAAATCTCGCTTTAACGCCTCTTTGTAGCGCCACTCTGCCAATGGCTTCAAAAGGGCCAGCTCACGTCGCTTCAACTGCCACGCTCCTTTGACATCCTTGTAGATCGTTTCTGGGTTTACATCACGCACTCGTTTTTGTGCCAGTAAATCACTTTCCTGAAGGACAGCATCCCACCAGCCTGCTTGCGTCACTTTTTCTAATAAGTGCTCGTAAACTGGCATCAAATAAAACACATCGGCTGCGGCATAATCCAGCTGCTTTTTCGACAATGGTCGAGCCATCCAATCCGTTCTGGATTCACTTTTATCTAATGCGACCCCTTCAACTTGCTCAACCAAAGCAGCAAAACCTGTAGAGAGACCATGACCTAAAAATGCCGCCATGATCTGAGTATCAACCATAGGGAAAGGCATACAACCAAAGCTGTGTTGAAACACTTCTAAGTCTTCGCCACAGGCATGCAGCACTTTCATCACAGAGGTATCTTCCAGCAACGCAACGAAAGGAGTCATATCGTCCAGTTGGGTTGGGTCGATCAAAGAGAGCGTCGTGCCATCAAATAGCTGAATTAAGCCAAGCTGAGCATGGTAGGTACGCGTTCGGACAAACTCAGTGTCCAACATAACCACGTCTGTCTCTCGCGCCGAGCGACAAACCTGTTCCAGATCTTGGTATTCGGTGATAATTTTATAGTTCACGTACTTCTCGCTTAAAAAAAATGCCAGCTTACTCATTCAGCTGGCATTCTAGCATTAAACCTTAGGGGATGCGTTGCTTACGCACTCTCTTTGGCTAGCTTGGCATCATTTTCTTCTCGAAGAACACGACGTAAGATCTTACCTACGTTCGTTTTTGGCAAATCATCACGGAACTCAACCAACTTCGGCACTTTGTAGCCCGTTAAATGCTCACGACAATGTGCAATCACTTCTTCTTTGGTCAAGCTAGGGTCGCTCTTGACCACGTACACCTTCACTAGCTCACCAGAAACTTCATGAGGTTGACCAATGGCTGCAACTTCCAATACCTTACCGTGTAGCGCAACCACGTCTTCAATTTCGTTCGGGTAAACGTTAAACCCTGATACGAGAATCATGTCTTTCTTGCGATCGACAATATGCAGCAGACCTTCGTCGTCAAACTTCACGATGTCGCCAGTAAATAGCCACCCTTCAGGGTCAATCACTTCTTTTGTTGCCTCAGGGCGCTGCCAGTAACCTTGCATCACCTGTGGACCACGAACCTGAAGTTCACCCACTTGGTCATTCGGCAGTGGTTTACCCTCTTCATCAACAATACGGACATCCGTTGATGGCACAGGTAAGCCAATCGCTCCTGTGTAATCTTCTAAATCGTATGGGTTGCCCGTCACCAGCGGAGAACACTCGGTCAAACCGTAGCCTTCCAGTAGGTGTACGCCCGTTACTTTCTTCCACTTTTCAGCAACAGCGCGCTGCACTGCCATGCCGCCACCCACAGATAGTTTCATATTGCTGAAGTCTAACTCGTGGAAATCTTCATTGTTCACTAAGGCATTGAACAGAGTGTTCACCCCAGTAATGGCTGTGAACGGGTATTTCTGAAGTTCTTTGATAAACCCAGGAATATCTCTTGGATTCGTGATCAGCAGGTTACGTCCGCCCATCTCAACAAACAGAAGGCAGTTCACGGTTAAAGCAAACACGTGATAAAGCGGTAATGCCGTCACCACCAGTTCTCGACCCGGAGATAACACCGGTCCATACGCACCTTTCGCCTGCATCACATTGGCAACCATATTGCGGTGCGTCAAAATGGCGCCCTTCGCGACTCCAGTCGTTCCGCCGGTGTACTGCAAGAATGCAATATCGTCACCTGACATAAATGGCTTCACATATTGCATTCGACGGCCAGCACGGAGTGCTTTACGCATGGAAATAGCCCCTGGCAAATTATACTTAGGAACCATGCCTTTTACGTATTTCACGACGAAGTCGACAATGGTACCTTTTGCTCGTGGCAGCATCTGACCCAGACTGGTCAGAACCACATTCTTAACCGGGGTGTTCTCCACCACTTGCTCTAGAGTATTCGCAAAGTTAGAGACAATCACAATGGTCGTTGCACCGGAATCGTTCAATTGATGTTCCAGCTCACGAGGGGTATACAATGGATTGACATTGACCGCGATAAGACCCGCGCGCAGAACACCAAATAGAGCGACAGGGTATTGCAGCAAATTCGGCATCATCAGAGCAACTCGGTCGCCTTTTTGCAGTTTCAGTTCATTCTGTAAGTAAGCCGCAAACGCACGACTGCGTTCTTCTAGCTTACGGAATGTCATCACTGACCCCATATTCATAAAGGCGGGTTGGTCAGCGTACTTTTGTACCGATTGTTCAAACATTTCGACCAGCGAATCATACTGATCAGGGTTAATAGTTTCTGGTACGTCACTCGGATAACGAGTCAACCAAGGTTTATCCACGATGTTACTCCTTGAATCTAGCAAGTGCTGTGATGGCTCTACAGTTGAGCTTCATTACAGCACAGCAAAAAGGTCTGAGCACTAAAGTCTCAAACACTTGTTTAAATTTTGTTAACCAAACCAAGAATTTGATCAACGATCAATTCTGGGTGTTCTAAATGGCAATGATGCCCACCGGGTATTTCGACAACTTGGGGGCAATTTTCAGTCAATAGTCGGCGATCTTCGCGTAATTCACGGTAACCAGACTCCCCAAGTATGACGGTTTGAGGACACTGAATACGCTGCTTCACTCTGTCAGCATGCTCACCAGCCATACGATATAGAGAGTCGCATTTCAACTTACTGTCATGTCGCCAGCGCCATTGCTCACCTCGACATTCCGTTCCTCTTGCGACGATTGGTGCAAGCAAATCCACCGATAACTGGTTTGCATGGCAACGTAACATGAGAGCTTCATCGAAACTCTTTAACTGACGAGAAGGCTTTTGACGGTAACGTTGACGACTCATTACACCTTGCCGTAAACGTTCGACACTATTCTCTGGAGACTCGGCTAGGGGCCCATTCCCTTCTATTTGTATCAAACCTGATACTAATTCTGGAAACGCAGCACTATAGCAACTTGCGATCAAAGCACCAAGAGAGTGACCAACCAGCAAAGGTTTGTTTGATGATAAAATACGCGATAATTGATAAATATCGTCAATGTAATCGTGAAATGGGTAGAAATTGGTTGCGGATTTATGTTCAGAATAGCCATGACCCAGTAGGTCAATCGCCAATAAGTGCAAGTTAGGTTGACGATAATGTAAGGCTGCCATCACAGTGTGAAAGCTTGCGGCATTGTCTAACCACCCATGAATAAATAAAACGGAATGTGACGCCGTGGTTTCGTCGCCATATTCTAACGCTGCCATTTTGCCTGATGGCAAGTCCAAAATTCGCTCCCGCATGTATGAACTCACAGTACCTTAATCATTTAGCCTCTAATAAAACACTGTACATAAATACCTAAACGACTGCAAGATGACCAGTGCCGACTGAGTGAAGTCGACACCATAACAACAGATTGTCGTGCGAAAGGGTATGAACAACTTACACTATTTTACATCTTTGACGACTTTGCCCTGTCTCGAGGTATCGATCATTCCACGGCAACGATAGGTCGAACAGTGGTAGAAATCACTGCCAAAGTCATACATGTAGATTCGCTCTTCAACTTGCCATAAGCGATGCCCGTAGGCATTTAAAACTGGGAAAGTATAAGGATAATCGCCGACTTTGCCCTTCTCTACGCCATCACTCTGTCCGACAACAGAGATCAGTCGCCCTGGCATGAACGCCATCGGCTCTACATACCCTACAAGATAAACACGATATCGTCCCTGAGGCTCTTGGCTAATGTCGGGTTTTCCTAGGCTATTTAAAGGCAGATTGACGATTTCGATGCGGGTTTTATCCGACAAATTTTCAATCGATGCGATCACACCACCGACTCGCACATTGTCGAAGGTATCTGGTGATTGTTGCCATTGAGAATAATCGGTTTGCACTGGCTCAGAGCGAGCGTGTAATTCAGTAGGAAGTTGGGCACAACCGGTGAGACCGAGTAATACGGCGGTAGGGAGAATGAAAGATAGGCGCATATATACCTCACTAGGCGTCAAAAAGAACAGCCAAACAAAATGGCATTCTATATGTAAATATCGACTCCCAAAAGCTTAGCAAGTTCCTCTTTTTTCGCTTGGTTCATCACATCCATATACTCTTCCATCGCTTTGCGGGAACGTCCTTCTGGCAAGTCATATTGAACTTGCGCTTTATGAATCTCTGATTCATTGACATGACGAATGGTATGCGCGACTGCATTCGCCACTTTGGAAGGTTGTCCAACGGGCTGCTTTTGGTCACTTTTTTTAACCTGTTGCCTTTTACTGGTTTTATTTGTCTTTTGACTGCCAGGAATCAGCGAAGGGGGTAAACCATTAATGGATGACATAAAGCTCCTTACCGAATTGAAGGAAGTGTGGGCTTAAGGAGACCACACTTCCTTCAACATGCTGTTTTCGTCACACGGCCGACATGATGAGAAAAATCGCCCTCATATCAACTGTGAAGAGAATAACAACTGAGTGACTTACTCTTTACCTGGAAGTTTCTTCCACGCCACATTATCACGCAGATACACTGGGCTGGACTCTTCTACTGGTACGGTATTGCCACTCTCAAATTCATGTTTAGCCAATACCACAATGTCTTGAGCATCAGGGAATAGAACATCGCCAGCTTCACGTTGGAGAGGCAAACCAACAAATTCTTCAGCATATGCTTCCCAGCCAGTACCTGTGGTTTTCCACGTCTGGGAGTCCGCCGCTAGGTTTTCCACAAGCTGCTGAGGGGCAATCACACATTCTGGTTCTTTTTCCAACCACGTGCCGTTCGCTTGACGAACATAACGTCCCCAATACACCTCACTCATACGAGCGTCAATAGCTGCAGCGACTTGTTCGCTGCCATGAACGCGATAAGTGCCTTGCGCCATGGCCGCTAAAGTCGATATCCCGATCATCGGCAGGTTCGCACCAAATGCTAAACCTTGTGCAATACCAATGCCAATACGTACACCAGTAAAGCTACCTGGACCTCGACCAAACGCCAACGCGTCCAATTGCGATAAAGAAACGTTGGCTTCCTTTAGAACCTCGTCCACCATTGGCAGGACTTTCTTGGTATGGTCGCGCGGTGCAACTTCACTGCGAAAATAAACGTTATCGCCGTCTAACAGAGCCACCGAACAGTTTTCAGTGGCGGTATCAATGGCAAGAATCTTCGTGCTCATTTAACTCTCTAAATTTACTATGCTAATGTCAGTGTAATCACTGATTACTCGACTCGGTAAGAAAATCACTCACATAATCGAGATCTCGTGTTCTTGGTATTGGTGGTAGACTCGCTAAAAAGACACCACCGTAATCACGCGTTACCAAACGGTTATCGCAGATGATCAAAGCGCCTTTATCCGCTTTATCGCGAATCAAACGCCCTACCCCCTGTTTTAACGTGATGACGGCATCAGGCAGTTGCACTTGAGCAAAAGGCTCTCCACCACGCAATTTGCAATCTTCTATTCGCGCTTTTAACAAAGGGTCATCAGGGGCAGTAAATGGCAATTTATCGATAATAACACAGCTCAAAGCATCTCCCCTAACGTCAATCCCTTCCCAGAAGGCGCCTGTAGCCACCAACAACGCATTTCCCAGTTCCATAAATTCAGCCAGCGTCTTTTGTTTGCTGGTTTCTCCTTGAAGCAAAACAGGTAAATCTAATCGTTCTCGGAACTTCTCCCCTAACTCTCTCATCATGCTGTGAGATGTGCATAAGAAAAAACATCGCCCACCATTTTTTTCAATCACTGGGGTCAACATTCTGACGAGCTTATCTGCTAATCCATGGCTATTTGGCTCAGGCAGGTAGCGCGGTACACAGAGTCGAGCCTGCGTTTCATAATCAAAGGGGCTAGGAAGAGAAAATTGAGCTTGAGGCTTTAGTCCCAAACGTGACGTAAAGTGACCGAAATCGTTAGAAACCGCTAACGTCGCGGAGGTAAAGATCCAGCTGCCTTCCTTGAGTTCTATCTGCTCATGAAATTTATCGGCTACAGACAGCGGTGTGATGTGCAATGCAAAATGACGTGGGGTGGTATCGTACCAATAAGAGTACCCTGTAATTGACACGTCACAAACGCGATTTATTCGGCCTTTGATCAAGTTTGCTCTTTCAAACGCCGCATCCAATAGCTGGCTTCTACCCAGCGCCAACTTGAGCACATCAACAGCAAGATCGAGCGCATCGGTTAAACGCGTCAGTTCTCTTTTGATTGATTCAGACGTTAAGGCTTCTCGCCAGTTTCCTCGATAACCGGTATCGCCCAAAACAATGCGCATATCCATCGCACTTTGTACCAGACGTTCGCCTACTTTTTGCAGCTGACGCATATCACGAGCTTCTGTGCGATAAGCAATCTCAATATCTTTAGCCAATTCATGTAGCTGACGACTAGACACTGACTGACCAAAATATTCGCTGGCGATATCAGGCAGCTGGTGGGCTTCATCAAAAATAAACACGTCCGCTTCAGGGATCAGCTCACCAAAACCCGTCTCCTTTATCGCCAGATCAGCAAAGAACAAGTGATGGTTGACCACAACCACATCCGCATCCATTGCCTTTTGCCGCGCTTTGTTGACAAAACAATCCTGATAACTTGGGCAATCTTTGCCTAAGCAGTTATCGTTTGTCGAAGTAATGGTCGGAATAATTGGGCTGTCTTCTGGCAAATCTTCACAATCGCCAAGATCGCCAGTTTTAGTTTCTGACGACCAAGAGCGCACTTTCACCAATTGAGACAATAAACCTGCATCGGCGTCATGACTATGGCTTTCAATCATTTCACGACTCAAGCGGTCTAAGCACAGATAGTTTGAGCGCCCTTTTAACAGCGCCACCTGCCCGTAAAAACCTAAAGCTTCCACCATTAAAGGTAAGTCTCGATGGAACAACTGCTCTTGTAGATTTTTCGAACCCGTACTGATGATGGTCTTTTTACCACTCAGCAGGGCTGGAACTAAATAAGCGAAAGTTTTACCCGTGCCTGTTCCTGCCTCCACCACCAGCTGAGATTCATTTTTAATTGCGCTAGCTACGGCTTCCGCCATATCGATTTGAGCTTGTCGGGCCTGAAAGCCAGGAATCGCTTTCCCCAGCGCGCCCTCAGAGGAGAAGGATTTCGCTATCATGCTTTCGTACTTGAAGTGCTGTTGAATATTGAGTCGCGGGATTATCGCAGTTTTGGTGAAGGGAGGCGAACCATTATTTATTCGCCCCGTAGCGATGTAGTATTTCGATCTTGAGCTTAATGATTAAAAGAGAAGGTTTACTTTCGGTTAAGGTAACGGTTGAGCCAAGCTGGGCCTTGGAAACTGCTTTCTTCTTCCAGCATAGCTTTAGCTGCATCTGCGGGTGAGGCTTTGCATTGCCACATTTCTTCAACAAGGTCTTCGTTTAATTGGTGTTCACCGAGCAGAGTATTGACACGTTCGACATACAGTCTGCGTGCAAGAAGATCTCTATCCATATCTACCACCTTTCTCAGTTATGGGAATGTAATTAGCAAAACCCCTGATCTCATTGACATTGAGGATTAGCTATTGAAACCATTTTGATAATAGATTAATTATAAGTCGATTATTGTGGCTTAGTTCACCGTTCCTAGCCCAAACAATTTTTCGTACGATAAAAAAAATAAAGCATGGAAGTATCTAGAATATGGAAAAGAAAACACTACTGACACATTGCTCAGACGCACCGGGTCTCATATCGAAAATCACCAATATCTGTTACAAACATCAACTCAATATCATCCATAATAATGAGTTTGTTGATAACACCAGCGGTCATTTCTTTATGCGTACTGAACTGGAAGGATACTTCAATGACCAAACGTTTCTGGCGGATCTTGATCAAGCGTTACCTGAAGGAGCAAAAAAGAAATTGATCAGTTCTAACAAGAAACGCATTGTTATCTTAGTGACTAAAGAGGCGCATTGTCTTGGCGACATTTTAATGAAAAACTACGATGGCAGCCTAGACGTGGAAATCGCAGCGGTCGTCGGCAACTATGACACGCTACAAAGCCTCACCGAAAGGTTCGACATCCCTTATCATCATGTGTGTCATCAAGGGTTAAACCGAGAAGAACACGAGCAAAAAATGCTGCAGGTGATCGATCAATACGATGCCGATTACCTTGTTCTAGCAAAATATATGCGAGTGCTCACCCCTGGCTTTGTTGAGCAATACCACCATAAAATCATAAATATCCACCACAGTTTCCTCCCTGCTTTTATTGGGGCGAAGCCATACCAACAAGCGTATGAGCGAGGTGTAAAAATCATCGGTGCAACGGCGCATTTCGTCACTGATGACCTTGATGAAGGGCCAATCATCAAACAAGACGTGATCCCGGTTGATCATAACTTTAGTGCGCAAGATATGGCGCAAGCTGGTCGCGATGTAGAAAAGAACGTTCTGAGTAAAGCGCTCAATAAAGTGCTCAATGACCACGTCTTTGTATATGGCAACAAGACCGTCATCCTTTAATCTTTACCTCAAACGCTGTGGCTGAGTTTTTAAACTCAGCCATGGTGTGATTGTCGAACTCGATACTGGAAAGGTATACCCAAGTGACTTCAAGATGCAGTATTCAGAGCCTTGTCACTGGTTTCAATTCAAGGCAGAGATGAAGGAAATAGTCATTCTATTTTCAATGTCTCTAACGCAGAAGTGAAGCCAGTGACAGGCTCCCGAAGGGCGAGTCTGCTTGGCTCGCTAGCTGTGTTATCGCTTCTTGATTTAGAGCCACTAGATCTTCAAAGCAATGCCTTGCTATCAAACCAAGCAGCTCTCGCTGAACCTAGCACCTCGAGGTTACTTGGGTATAGATTCACTTGAAACGACAAGCGTCATCGAAAATTAAGCTTGTTCAGACGCCACGATTGCTTTTAGCGAGTGTGGGTGAAGCTTGATACATAATCCGTCTTTCTTAAAGGCAACCGTCGGATTATTCAACCTTTCTCCTTCCCCTTTAGGGCTCGATAATTTTACTTTCACACCCAGTTGCTCTAGCTGGGAAAATTGCTGCCTGAAATAAGGATAAGTATGAAGTAGGTCATCCAGATATTCTTGCGCAGTCTCTGCATGTGATGGGACGACAAATTCGACATGTTCCCAGCCTTCATTTGGGTAGGACCTTCCAGCTGCGGGATACGGCAATTCGAGACATTCGATTGTCCAGCCTTTAGCCCGTAATGGGTTTTCAAATTCAAGCACGATGATGGGACGTCCATTGATCTCCGCCTTTGAAATCACTTTTCCGTGACTTTCCCAAGCTTGATGCGCTTGTTCTGCCAGTGCTCGGTCATTGATCCTTAGCGCGATATGATCGGCTTGCGCAAAGCTCAAATCCATACCGATCACCTGAGCGAAGTCATCGATTTTCTGCATAAAACCATCAAGGTCTTGTAGCATTTGATTGGGTAACAGGCGTTTATTCTCTAATTGGGTCATTTTGTTCTATTGATGAATGAGCTATCCGATAATGGTAATACGAAACTTCCCAGTTTGACCAGCAAGCGAGAAAATGTGAATTTTCCGTTTAATCGCCCTAGGTGCTAGACGATAAAGTTGTTATCATTAATCCCATTTTTGTGAACTCTAACAGGATTCGGCCAACGTCGCCGATTCCTTTATCCTTGAATTGAAGGAAGCGCGTGTGAATATCCAAGCACTTATTAACGACAAAGTATCTCAGGCTCTTGAAGCCGCTGGCGCACCTGCAGGCAGCCCTGCTGCTGTGCGACAATCTGCAAAACCTCAGTTTGGTGATTACCAAGCTAATGGTGTTATGGGCGTAGCTAAAAAGCTGGGTACTAACCCTCGAGAATTTGCTCAAAAAGTATTGGATGTTCTAGATCTAGACGGTATTGCAAGTAAAACGGAAATTGCGGGCCCTGGTTTCATCAATATTTTCTTGAGCGAAGAATTTCTGGCGAAACAAGCGGACACTGCGTTAGCTGATGCGCGCCTTGGTGTTGCAGCTGAAGAAGCTAAAACCATCGTTGCGGATTACTCGGCACCTAACGTTGCCAAAGAAATGCACGTAGGCCACCTTCGTTCAACCATCATTGGTGACGCTGTTGTTCGTACGCTAGAGTTCCTAGGCCACAAAGTGATCCGTGCGAACCACATCGGCGACTGGGGCACTCAGTTCGGTATGCTCATCGCAAACCTTGAACGTGTTCAAAAAGAAGCGGGCGAAGTTTCTATGGAGCTGTCTGACTTAGAAGCGTTCTACCGTGAATCGAAAAAACTTTATGATGAAGATGAAGAGTTTGCAGTAAAAGCTCGAAACTACGTTGTTAAGCTGCAAAGTGGCGATGAGTTCTGCGCTGAAATGTGGAAGAAACTTGTCGACATCACTATGATTCAAAACCAACGTAACTACGACCGTCTGAATGTATCTCTGACTCGTGAACACGTGATGGGCGAAAGTAAATACAACGACATGCTACCTAAAGTTGTCGCTGACCTAAAAGAAAAAGGTCTGGCGGTTGAAGATGATGGCGCTCAAGTTGTGTTCTTAGATGAATACAAAAATAAAGACGGCGAAGCGATGGGCGTTATCGTTCAAAAGCGTGACGGCGGTTTCCTATACACCACAACCGATATCGCCTGTGCGAAATACCGTTATGAAGAGCTCGGTGCGGATCGCGTACTCTACTTCATCGACTCACGTCAGCACCAACATCTAATGCAAGCTTGGACTATCGTTCGTAAAGCAGGCTACGTTCCTGAATCTGTCTCTCTAGAACACCATGCATTCGGTATGATGCTAGGTAAAGATGGTCGCCCATTTAAGACTCGTGCAGGTGGTACTGTTCGTCTGGCTGATCTTCTTGATGAAGCCGAAGAGCGCGCGACTAAGCTGATCGAATCTAAGAACCCTGAACTGGATGCCGAAGAAAAAGCAAACATCGCAAACACAGTGGCGATGGCCGCAGTAAAATATGCGGATCTATCGAAGCACCGTACCACTGATTACGTGTTTGACTGGGATAACATGCTCGCTTTTGAAGGTAACACCGCTCCTTACATGCAATACGCGTACACTCGTGTTGCCTCTGTATTCGCCAAAGCTGGCGTATCTATGGATGAACTTCAAGGTAACATCACGATCACTGACGAGAAAGAAAAAGCACTGATCGCGAAATTAATGCAATTTGAAGAAGCGGTTCAATCTGTTGCTCGTGAAGGTCAGCCTCACATCATGTGTAGCTACCTATTTGAACTAGCAGGTCAGTTCTCTAGCTTCTACGAAGCGTGCCCAATCCTGATTGCTGAAGATGAAGCCGTCAAGCAGAGCCGCCTAAAACTGGCCGCTCTAACGGCGAAAACCATCAAGCAAGGCTTGTCATTACTAGGTATCGACACCCTAGAGCGTATGTAATTTACGCAGGCTTAAATCCAAAAGGTTGATGTGAAAACATCAACCTTTTATTTTATCGGGCAGACCAAAAGTCACTTACTGCCTTGAAGAAAACGTGATACCTCGAAAGTCTCCTCATACCTTTAAAGGCACTTCAAACGTAGAAGGTACCTAATACTTTGAAGGTACTTATTACGTGGAAGGTGCTGAGTCTTTGAAGTGAATTCAGGCATTGGCTCATTTATCAAAACAGATTGCTCAATATATTGGAGAGTTTTATGAGTTTTGAACTTCATCCGCAACTTGCAAAAGACACCGTTCTCCTTGGTGAATTTCCGCTGTCTCTAGCCCTACTACACCGAGATAAGGCCGTTCCTTGGGTCATCTTAGTTCCTAAACGCGAGCACGTTAAAGAACTGCATCACCTTACAATGAAAGAGCAGCAGCAGTTTTTGCTCGAATCTCAAGCAGTAAGCCAAGCTCTTGAAGCAACATTTCGCCCTGATAAGCTAAATCTTGGCGCACTTGGGAACATGGTGCCGCAATTGCATATTCACCATATTGCTCGCTTTAAAGATGATTGTGCATGGCCTGGGCCTTTGTGGGGAAATACTGAAGGTGAATTTCGCTCTGAAGAAGAACAACAAACCGTGGCACAACGTATTGCCAATGTCTTATCTTTGAGCATATTGTTCAAGAAAGCCAAGTCATAAATTCAAATTTTGGCTGCATAACACCAAACAGACCTTTTTGCTGATGAAAACAAAAGCGGCGCAAATAAGCGCCGCTTTTTATAGATACTCCTCGATATTTACTCGACTTTTCGCCAATTAGTTACCAGTTGAACCACCAGTGCTACCTGTACCACCGGTACCACCAGTTGGAACTGTACACTGAATAGTATAGGTGACTGTCAGCTCTTCATTGGTTGGTGAGAACTCAAATGTTTGCTTCTTAGTTCCATAGCCGTCTGCATTAACAAAGGTTTCAACATTCAGACTCGCGCTTTCTCCCGTTAATGCTGGGAAGACTGCGGTTTCTCCTTGGTTTATATTGCGGCTATAAGAATAACGCTGCCCACTTAGAGTGACACGAGCAGGCTGGGAAGTAACTTTAGTTTCGTCTTGAGCACAAACCGATTGAACTTTCACTTTAGGCGTGAATGGAGTGAAATCTTCAGGCGCTTTAGAGAGACGTATTGCATCTAAGTTACATAAATTACCTGTATATACGCCATTGTTAACATTGGTCGTATCAAAGGCGCCGCCCGTAGTTCGAACCGCTTGAATGACATTTTCCCCATTGATCTTTATACCTAAATTAACATCCATATTTGGTGTATTATAGAAGGCCAAGAATGAAGGGTCCGATGCATTCGATAAACTACGACCAGAGAAACCACTGGAAGTTAATGACGGCTGATATGTCAGATTGTTCGGCGTTTGACCGTCACTAAAGAAAATATCAAACTTCTTATAACGCGGGTTACAACGAGCTGTTCTTATCCAGTCTAAGTTCCAGTAAGACAAGTGCGTGACATTCATCTTCGCGATAAACGCGCCATTGGCATAGAATGCAGGATTGGTTTTATCCAAAGTTACTGTGGCTGTGTTAGCTGACTTCGTCCACTTACCGGTAGACTCTTCGTAACTCCATACAGGCATTTCAATAACTTGCCCCGCATGAGTGCCCGCAATCGTATTCAATGATTTACCGATCTCGGTTGCAGGTACGGTAGACGCACCAATATCATTTGCTTCAGTATTCCAGATAGTGTCTTCAGGAACTTTCATTGTCACTGTGATTGGCTTATCAAACTTTTTAACCGCTTCTCCAGTATCCGTTGTCATATCAATCGCGACAAAACCAGCAGAAACAAATGAAAAATCTTCTACTGGATTCGCTTGACCTTCAACATCTGCGCTTTCCACATCAAAACCACCGGGGAAGCTATCAAGTGAAGATGCTTCTGCTTGACCACTACCATTAGGTTCATTAGAGAAATAGTTAACTTTTACACTTACTGAGCTGCCTGTTACCGCAGTACCATCCGCTTTCTGCAGCTGTACCGTGTTGTCGATTTCAACTTCCGCACCACCACCTGCAAGCGCTGTTGTATCTTTAGCTGAAGTGTCAACGGTAGAGGTATCAACTTTGACTGTGTTAGCCAACTGACCATTATTCACCGTTTCTGTTTTATCAACAAATACGACCGCATCTTTTTCTTGGTTAACATCTCCGCTAAATTTCACCAGTTGAACTGGTGCTACGTTGGTGGATGCCGGGTCTTTTGGATCAATACGAATTAGGGTAGACGTCGAGGTAAAACCGTCACTTTCTACAACAGCGGTAACGACGACTTCATTTGCTTCCGCACTCACTCCATTATCAATTAATAAGTTAAGGATACCGTTGGTTACAGTCAAAGGGCCAAGATCTGCACTAGCAGCAGCAACCGTTTGCTGTTTTAAGTACTTAGTCCCGTCACCTGATAGTGTCACCTTCGCCGTTCCAACCAGTGGTATTCCTTTATTATCCGTTAGCGTAATACTAAACGCTGCGCCAACTGGGTTGGCTGTTGGTGGCGGAGCCACTACTTGCTTGGCATCATCATTAGAGTCTGAGCAGCCCGTCATACCAATCACTGACGCCAACACCGCAGTTGCGATAGCAGTTTTTCTTATATTCATCATGATTCCTGTTTTAGAGTCCTTGTAAAACCGATCCGACAAATCGGCGTTAAGATTTCCGTGGCACTAATAAACATTTACCAAGATTTCAAAAACCGCAAATCGAAAACATACTATTAATGTTTCATATTTTAGATGTCGCTTTAAACTGTGATCTGTATAGAAAAAGGGTCTGTGTAACACTCATCGTCCTTTCTTATATCTTTTAGGCAATCACTTGAATACACCTCAGTGTTGTCACACTTCCTGACCTCACCTGAAACAGTAACTTCCAAGGTTTTTCCTCAACGACCGTTAACAACGGACATACTGAAAGCACCCAAAAAAACAAAAATTCTTGTGCTCTCATATGCATCCCCTTCCTAGCCTAAACCTGTGCAAATACACAGCAAAAATAAGCAAAATGGACGTCATATTCGTTAATTAAATTTTCGTCAAAAACGTTAAAAATCATTTTCAATGTCACAGTGAAAACTGAATACAAAATTAATAACATTGTTGTAAATTAAATATAACCTTAAATTTCAACAACTTAAGTTAAAGCGATAAGATTGTCGCTTTTCTTAGGTAATGATGGCGTTAATTTTATAAGAAAAAAAAGTAAGTGGTCGTATAGTTAATCCATCGAGAGGGCAATCAGCCATCTCAAATGAATTCCAGAGGTGATATGGCTTGACCATATCACTCCGGCAGCAAGCGAAGGTGTCGTTGACACCCGTGGTATAGTCCCCCCGGCTATACCACGATATTTTTTTTCTTCTTCCTTATACCCACTGTAAATTCTACTTACTCAGAACTTCACTACAGAAAAAACAAATAGACGAACTTCAAACTCTGAACAAACTTTCCCCCTAAACTAAATGGCTTTTTATCTCTCTAACTAGAGCAAGTAATATTTATACCCAAGTAGCCTCAAGATGCTAGGTTCAGCGAGAACGGCTTGGTTTGATAGCAAGGCATTGCTTTACAGATCTAGTGGTTCTAAATCAAGAAGCGATAACGCAGCTAGCGAGCCCCTCTGGAGCTTATCACTGGCTCTACTTCTGCATTAGGGGCATTGAAATAGAATGACTATTTCCTTCACCTCTGCCTTGAGTTGAATCCAGTGACAGGGCTCTGAATACGGCACCTTGAAGTCACTTGGGGATAGATTGAAAAAGCTTGATGTGTAAGCAAGGTTTAACTAGAACCAGATGAGTTCGAAAACAGAGGCATAACACAGTACATAACGACTTATGCAAAAAAGGCCAAATACGAGAGACTAATAAAAACGGGCGCTACTGCCCGTTATCGATAAATTGACTTGGTGTCATTCCGAAGTGATGCTTAAAACGCTGGCTAAAGTAGGACGGATCGTTAAATCCACTGTCAAAAGCGGCTTCTGACACTTTGGCTCCTGACAGTAAGTGTTCACAGGCTTTTTCAAGGCGATGTTCGTTGAGGTAATCTTTAAATGTCCGCTTGTAGTGCGCTTTAAAGCGACGTTGCAAACTTCTTTCTGAGGTGAAAAGCATCTTAGCTGCGGCAGCAGTACCAAATTCTGGGTCTGCACAGTGGACTTCAACGAGATTTTCTACTTTCGCCAACCATTGCGCTTCAGAGGTATCTTGCTCAGGTTCAGATGAGTGGGTGCCACCCAAAATCGGAGTTGGAAGACGATACGGCTGAATAGCAGCTTTCGGCCAGCTCATTTCTAACTTGTTCCGAGCGGCACTACAATCAATCGCGAAAGTGCCCCCACTCGCATTAACCAAGCTCGGCAAAGCTTGCGTGCCTAATTCTTCTTTCTTCGTTCCTTCAACAACGACTTCAGCTTCTTCACTATAAAAACTTTCTCCAAAATCAATACAGGTAGCGGTTACTCGGTTTTCATCTGCCGTAACATGAAGCTCAATTTCCTGCCCCCTGTAGGAGCGTTTTAAGCAGCTCGCAATTAAACCATTGAATATAACATCCAAATTAAAATGCTCGACCAACACACGTACCGTGTCGTCGTTGGCATGAAAACTCACCCTTACTCCAGATTTATTGATGTCTTCGGACCAAGCATTGACGACCGAGCGAATCACTTGGCTGAGGTTATAACTTTTCGACGATGTATTCGGTGATAATTGTTCGGAGGCTAAATCCTCGAGGATACGATATACCGACGTAATGTGGTTTTGTAGATCTTTATTTTGATTTAAATCGACCGAACGTTCAGCGCTATAGTGGGAAACAAACCCGTCGACGCCTTCTCGCATCCGATTAACGGAATCGCCAACCAAAATATTTCGAACTTGTAACTGCTTTCTTAACTGCTGATTGCTGGTCAATAAGACACGACTTTGGTGACGTAATTGATTGGTCTTTAACTCAACTTGCCCCGAGAGTTCTTTATTTAATTGAACAACATAACGTGAGCGCCAATAAACGAGCAGTATAACAACGCCAATCCCTAGAGACAGAAGCGCAATAATGATTTCACTGTCTCGGTACCACACTTCTTTGACGTTAAAAGACAGCCTCAGCACATGCTTAGCACTGGCTTCCCCCGCTTTCACCTGCAAGTTATAATCTCCAGCTGCAAGATGTTCAAAAGTTAGCTGGCGCCCATCTAACATTTGCCACTGAGTACTATCATCTAAACGATAAAATAATGGTTCATCAGACGTAAAGGGGATCGCGCCAAAGGTAAATACCAAAGACGAACTGTAAGGCAAGTCTTGAAGGTGTCGCCATTTGGTCGCAAGTCTAATTTGGTTTCCGTTTAATGTCGCACGGCTCAATATAGCCCGCACCGCAGGCAACTTAGACGTCAGTAAGTCCTTACTTTTTGTAACGATAGGACCGTATTTCGACGCAAATGTAAGCAACTGACCATTGTGTTGACTAGACCCAGTGCAAGCCCCATTAATAAATTCATTATTAATGAGCCCTAATGGCTCTCCAAAATGGCTGATTAGCTCACCCAATTGATTATAAAAACTCAGCCCGGTAGAATTCGCCAACCAAACCCCGCCTTCCGTCTCCACAAGGCAACGTAATCGAATGTTCTGCTCGACAAGAGGAAGTTGTGTTAAGCCATGACCAGAGAGCGATGTTTTAAATAAGCCATAACGGCTTGCAAACCATACCGCATCGCCAACAACAGCAATATCTATGTTGGTACCATAAGCTTCCGTCGCAAAATCAAATTCAATTTTAAATCCGTTGTAACGATAGACGCCGTGATCCGTCCCTATGATGACGTTATCAGATGAGATCGCATGTAACGCAGTTACTTTGGCGGGTAAGTATTTTTCAACAACCCAGTCATCACCTAGATTTTTGTATTTGACTTCCTCATCGTTAATACAATAGAGCTTCTTACCACTGATGACCCAAATGCTGCCATCTTGCGCTATGGAAATATGGTCTATTCGGATGTTATTGAGTTTTTGAGAGATACTATGGCGGACGACTTCTCCGGTGTCAGGACGGAAAGTATATAAACCATTATTGGTCGCTAGCCAAAGAACGCCCTCTGAATAGGCAGAGTCATTAACAACCGCAGGGACTCGCTGATGAACTTGTAAATGATCAGGATCATCGTGACTTTGTGAGTAGATGTAGTTTTTATCCAGTAACCAGAGTTTGCCATTGTGATCAAACTGGACGTTTTCAATTAACTTAGTTGAAGCTTGATGACTGTGCGATAGCCGTTGAAATTTTCGGCTAAATAAAGAGTAGTAATACACACCGCTCTCGGTTGCAACCCACATTCCTCCGGTCTTATCATTGACTAACGCGTTTATTTTACTATTCGAAAGATCGATACGAGAGTTTTTAGCAGCATGTATCTGTTCTACTCTACCATCCAAAAAAGAATAGATGTATAGACCATGCTCAGTGCCAACCCAATACTCCTTGTGAGTCTCTGCAACCGTCTGAACATGAGACGTGCCGATCAATTTAATGGGCTCACTAGGATGTTCAATGTTGACAACCAAAGCCCCTTCTTTTGTTCCAACTAACAGTTCACGTCTGGCTTTGGAGAAGTAGAGGCTATCAATGTGATTCTTCGGTGTCGCCTTTATATGTTCAAACTCACGTCCCTTTGAAGCATAAACTCCCGAGTTTGTCCCCAGAACCCACTTCGAAAGTACTTTTTCAGCATCATTAATTCGAACATCACTGCTGTTATTCTGGCGATAGAGTGAAAATAGAGAATATGTTTCGAGTTCAGACTTCCTTGTATCAAAGGTATAAAAGTCTTTACCATCACTGACCCAAACATACTGTTCTGATGCTCCTATTTTCTTGATTTCAACGCCTGGGCTGACGCTAAAAACAAGCTGCTTATCCTGCCCCGGAGTGGTTAGATACACTTCATTATGAAAGAAGGTCCAAAAAGTACCATCGAGATAAGCCAACTCATGATAAGCCGCACCTAATAAACTGCCACGTTCTGGGTGTAATGAGTTACCGTCATAAAATGACACGTTACCGTGAACATCATGAATCCAAAGACCACCTTGATCATCAAGATATAAATGTTGGGTAGAGAGATACGTCCCTTGAGCCTGACTCGGCAAGGGATAAAATACGGATGTCGAGCCGTCGTGAGACGACACGAATGTAGAAAAGAACAGAGCCCAAACTAATAAGGCTATTTTACGCAGCAAGCTAAATCCTTGTAACATTGGTGCGAGGCTAAATTATTAGTGAAGTACCCCTTTGGGGTTATAGTGTCTCGCTAGCAGATCATATTACTTGATTTAAAGCTCTAGAACAGTAATTGCAGCGTTAGGTCTTTGATTTTTTATGACTTCGTCACGTTATGAAAGACTATTTTCATAACGTGACTAAAAATTCAAAGTGTTTGATTAACTTAGGCACTGTTTAAAACTGGTACTTAAACCTCGAAGAAATTCAAAGTAGCTACCTGGTTTCACAATCACAGATGAACCAATTGGATCGAGTTCACCTTTAGTAACATCGCTACCACGGACGACGGATTCGATAACAGCAGGCGTAAACTGTGGCTCAGAAAATACACATTGAACATCTTGGTTCTTCAGTGTTTTTCGGATTTTTATCAGCGTTTTAGCACCTGGGCGACGCTCAGGACTCACAGTAAAATGTCCCAATTTATTCAATGCATAACGCTGTTCAAAGTAACTGTAGGCATCATGAAAAACGTAGTACCCCTTGTCTGCCACCGATTCCAACTCCGCCTTAATTGCTGTGTCAGTTTGCGCTAAGTTTTTCTCAAAGCTTTCAAGGTTACTTAAGTAAGTCGCTTTGTTCTTTGCATCAAGCTTAATTAACTCTTGAGTCACGGCTTTAGCAACATGACTCGCCTGTTCAACACCAAGCCAAATGTGCGGATCGTGGCTACCATGGTCATGACCATGATCGTGATGATCGTGGTGGTCATCACCAAATTCAATCAGAGGCAGGCCTTCAATCTTAGAAAGCTCTAAGACGTTGTTTTTATCTGAAAGCAGTTTCGCTAGGAACGCTTCAAGGTCACGACCATACCAAACCACTAAATCCGCAGCCTGAACCTTTTTTACATCAGAAGGCTTGAGCGCATAATCATGTGGTGAGGCGTTTGCGCTCAAAATAACGTCAGTTTGAGCAACACCTAGAGTTAATTCATTAACAATCATCTGAATAGGCTTGATACTCGTGAGCACAGTGATAGCATGCGCGGGCAGAGCGAAAATAAGGCTTGTGGCCAAAAGTAGTAGGCGGAGCATAATTCCTCTTATATTAAAGCGGGTAATGACATTAGAATATGCTAAATGTTACATTATCACATCAGTCAATTGCAAATGAGTTCTATTTATGTCGACTTTAGTACGCCTCAACGAGGTTTGTGTCCACTTTGGTGACAAGCACGTGCTAGACCATATCAGCTTAGAACTTCAACCAGGAAAAATTACCACTCTCATTGGTCCTAATGGTGCGGGAAAATCCACTCTGGTTAAAGTTATCTTAGGTTTACAACGTCAAACCTCTGGTGAGGTCATCAAAAAGAATAAACTGAAGATCGGTTATGTTCCTCAAAAATTGAAACTCAATGACTCCCTTCCACTCACCGTGAAACGCTTTTTACAGCTAGCTGGACGATTTAGTAAACAGGAGATCTTAGAGTCGCTGCGTTTAGTGGGTGCCGAGCACCTCATCGATAACAATATGCATAAGTTGTCTGGTGGAGAAACCCAACGCGTGCTTATTGCTCGTTCTTTACTACAACGCCCAGAGCTCCTTGTTCTTGATGAACCCGCACAAGGTGTGGATGTGCAAGGACAAGCCGATTTGTATGAACTGATTGATAACATTCGTCACCGCTTCGGTTGCGCGGTATTTATGGTCTCCCATGACTTACATTTAGTGATGGCAAAAACAGACAATGTCATTTGTCTCCATCATCATGTGTGCTGTTCAGGAGAACCCGCAGCGATAACTCAACACCCTTCATATATCGCACTATTTGGACGCCAAGCAACTGAATCATTGGCGGTCTACCACCATCAACATGATCATCATCACCACGATTTATCGGGTGAACCTGTAAAAGGTAATGCTGAAACTTGCTCTAACCACTCTCACGGACACCACCATGCTTGAGTTTTTACTTCCTTCTATTTTAGCGGGTTTAGGGATAGCCTTAATCGCCGGTCCACTGGGTTCATTTGTGGTATGGCGCCGTATGGCTTACTTTGGAGATACCTTGGCTCACGCTTCACTCATGGGTTTGGCTCTAGGATTTCTACTGGATATTAATTTGTATCTTGCTTTGCTTGTTTGTTGCTTGATCTTAGCCACTCTGCTGGTAACGCTGCAAAAGCAAACTCTTGTCGCCACGGATACTTTACTCGGTATTCTAGCTCACAGTGCCCTGTCGATTGGTTTGGTTGCGGTCAGTTTTCTTGATAATGTTCGCGTTGACCTCATGAGTTACCTGTTTGGAGACTTACTTGCGGTGTCTCCAACTGACCTTATCTTCATTTATTGCGGCTCTGGTGTCGTTCTTGCCACCCTGATTTTTTTCTGGCGACCACTATTAAATACCACGGTCAGTGAAGATTTAGCACAAGTGGAAGGAATTAACGCAGACTTGATGCGTTTGGTGCTCATGCTTATGGTAGGCATCGTGATTGCAGTAGGGATGAAGTTTGTTGGGGCCTTGATCATGACATCGCTGCTCATCATTCCGGCGGCTACAGCACGTAAGTTTGCGCGTTCCCCAGAGCAAATGGCAGGGATTGCTTCTCTGTTAGGCGCTATCGCAGTACTGCTTGGCCTCAGCCTATCGTGGCACTACGACACCCCTGCCGGCCCTTCTGTCGTTATTTGTGCGACGGCCATGTTTATGGTTTCTCAACTGCTCAAAGCAAGGCAATAAACTATTCATATACTCTTGCTTCAAAAGATCAGCTTCAAAAGCTCAATCCGTTTGTGTATTCAAGGTAACAAAAAAGCCGAAGCATAGTGCTTCGGCTTTTTATTAACGATTTCTTTTGTAAAACTATTTCTTTTGTATCGCTATCACTCTTGCATAGCAATCAATGAATAGTCATCGCTATCGGTTAATAGCGGGTGGTCATTACCAACCCGTTACTTCACGAAGACCTTTGCCGATATCTGCTAGAGATTTCACCGTCTTAACGCCTGCAGCTTCAAGTGCTGCAAATTTATCTTCAGCTGTACCTTTACCACCTGAGATGATTGCGCCAGCATGACCCATACGCTTACCTGGAGGAGCTGTCACACCTGCAATGTAAGAAACAACAGGCTTGGTTACGTTCTCTTTGATAAATGCAGCCGCTTCTTCTTCTGCTGTACCACCGATCTCACCAATCATTACGATCGCTTCAGTTTCTGGATCTTCTTGGAACAACTTCAGGATATCGATGAAGTTTGAACCCGGGATTGGGTCACCACCAATACCGACACAAGTCGATTGACCGAAGCCTTCGTCAGTTGTCTGCTTAACCGCTTCATAAGTCAGTGTACCTGAGCGTGAAACAATGCCCACTTTGCCTTTCTTATGAATGTGACCTGGCATGATACCAATCTTACACTCGTCTGGAGTGATAAGACCCGGACAGTTAGGACCGATCATACGAACGCCCGTTTCTTCCAGCTTCACTTTTACATCGATCATGTCTGTTGTTGGGATACCTTCCGTGATCGTTACGATCAACTCAATACCTGCATCAATCGCTTCCAAGATCGCATCTTTACAGAATGGTGCTGGTACGTAGATTACCGTTGCTGTAGCGCCAGTTGCTTCTACGGCTTCACGTACTGTATTGAATACTGGAAGACCTAGGTGAGTTTGACCACCTTTGCCTGGTGAAACACCACCAACCATTTGCGTGCCGTATGCAATCGCTTGCTCTGAGTGGAAAGTACCTTGACCGCCAGTGAAGCCCTGACAAATAACTTTAGTATCTTTATTAATTAGAACAGACATTATTTGCCCTCCGCAGCAGCAACAACTTTCTGAGCTGCGTCAGTTAATGACTCAGCAGCAATGATATCAACATCAGAATTCGCAAGTACTTCACGACCTAGGTCTGCGTTAGTACCTTCAAGACGAACAACAACAGGAACGCTTACGCCAACCTCTTTAACCGCACCGATAATACCTTCAGCAATCATGTCACAACGTACAATACCACCGAAGATGTTTACTAGTACTGCTTTCACGTTGTCATCTGAAAGGATGATCTTGAACGCTTCTGCTACACGCTCTTTCGTCGCGCCGCCACCTACGTCAAGGAAGTTAGCAGGTTTACCGCCGTGTAGGTTTACGATGTCCATCGTACCCATTGCTAGACCAGCACCGTTAACCATACAACCAACGTTACCGTCTAGAGCAACGTAGTTTAGTTCCCATTGAGCGGCATGCGCTTCACGCTCATCTTCCTGCGAAGGATCGTGCATTTCACGAAGCTTAGGTTGACGGTACAGCGCATTTGAGTCGATGTTGATCTTGCCGTCTAGACATAGAAGGTCACCTTCACCAGTAATTACCAGTGGGTTGATTTCTAGTAGAGCAAGGTCGTACTGAGAGAACATGTTGCCAAGACCCATAAAGATCTTCACAAACTGTTTGATTTGATCGCCAACTAGGCCGAGTTTGAATGCAAGCTCACGACCTTGGTATGCTTGAGGGCCAACAAGTGGATCGATCGCTGCTTTGTGAATCAACTCAGGCGTTTCTTCAGCAATTTTTTCAATGTCCACACCGCCTTCTGTTGACGCCATGAATACAATCTTACGCGTTGCACGGTCAACAACAGCACCTAGGTAAAGCTCGTTAGCGATGTTCGATGCTTCTTCTACTAGGATCTTAGTTACAGGCTGACCATTTGCGTCTGTTTGGTAAGTTACTAGGTTTTTACCTAGCCACTTTTGTGCAAACTCTTTAACACCGTCTTTTGTGTCGTGCAGTTCAACACCGCCCGCTTTACCACGGCCACCAGCGTGAACCTGACATTTTACTACTTTCTTCTCTGTGCTAATACGACCAGCCGCTTCAAAAGCTTCTTGTGGCGTGTCACATGCGTAGCCTTCCGGCACAGGCAAACCGAATTCTGCAAACAGCTGTTTGGCTTGGTATTCATGCAAATTCATTGTTTTATTCCGTATGTTTATCCCTTAAGGGATTTATTATTTCCATAAAGAGCAGGTTTCTACTCTGTTACGTCTGTAGGGTGCTTCTCAAACAAGCCATAGGCTTAAATGAAGGCCAGACGCTGAGCCAGTCTAGCCTTTGGTTGCTGTAGACGTCTAGCTATCTAAGATAACTAGACGTTTTAGCGATATTAAACGTCTAATAGCAGACGCGCTGGATCTTCTAGTAGCTCTTTGATGGTGACTAAGAAGCCAACCGACTCACGACCATCAATCAAACGGTGATCGTAAGAAAGCGCAAGGTACATCATTGGTAGGATTTCGACCTTGCCATCCACAGCCATTGGACGCTCTTGAATCTTGTGCATACCAAGAATCGCTGACTGTGGTGGGTTGATGATAGGTGTAGACATCAATGAACCGAAAACACCACCATTAGTAATAGTGAAGTTGCCGCCCATCAATTCATCAACCGTAAGCTTGCCGTCACGACCTTTGATTGCAAGATCTTTGATGCCCTTCTCAATGTCCGCGAAACCTAGTGTATCGCAGTCTTTAAGAACAGGAGTAACCAAGCCGCGTGGCGTAGATACTGCCATGCTGATGTCGAAGTAATTGTGGTAAACGATATCATCACCATCAATAGACGCATTCACTTCTGGGTAACGCTTCAGCGCTTCAGTTACTGCTTTCACGTAGAATGACATGAAGCCTAGACGAATACCGTGACGGTCTTCGAATTGATCTTTGTACTGTTTACGCAGATCCATGATCGGTTTCATGTTTACTTCATTGAACGTTGTCAGCATCGCTGTGTTGTTCTTTGCTTCCAGTAGACGATTTGCCACTGTCTTACGCAGACGAGTCATCGGCACACGCTTTTGGCTGCGTGCTGCTGCTGGCGCTTCAACTGGTGCCGCTTCTGCTTTTGGTGCCGCTTTTGCGTTTGCTAGATGCGCTTCGATATCTTCACGAGTAATGCGACCACCAACACCCGACCCTTTTACTTGGCTCGCTTCTAGGTTGTGCTCTGCAAGAAGACGACGAACCGCTGGGCTAAGTGCATCGTTGCTTTCTTCCGTCAAAGACGCCTTGTGTCGCTTATCTGGAGAGGCTTCTGTATCTTCTGTCGTATCAGCAGTTGGCTCACCCGCAACAGCACCTGGTTTTAGTTTTGCCAGAAGCTGTTTTGAAAGTACTGTCGCACCCTCTTCTTCGATAATCGCTTCAAGTACACCAGCTTCAGGAGCAGGGACTTCAAGGATAACTTTGTCAGTTTCAATTTCGACCAACACCTCGTCACGCTCTACGGCGTCACCAGGCTGTTTGTTCCAAGTAGCGACGGTCGCGTCCGCAACAGATTCAGGTAGATCTGGAACCAGAATTTCAATTGTCATATCTGTTTCTTCCTTTTTACTTCTAGTTCTTAGTCAGAAGTCTTTGTATTCACGTTTAGAGCGTCTTCAACCAACGCTTTTTGTTGTTTCAAGTGCACTGACATGTAGCCAACCGCTGGAGATGCCGAGGCCGGGCGACCTGCATATTTCAAGTCTGCACCTGCTGGGATCGCAGCACGGAAGTTATGTTGGCTGCTGTACCAAGCACCTTGGTTCTGTGGCTCTTCTTGACACCAAACGAAATCTTCAACATTGGTGTATTCTGAAATCGCCGCTTTAACTTCTTCCAGAGGGAATGGGTAAAGCTGTTCAATACGCACAATCGCAACGTCTTCTTGCTCGTTGGTACGGCGCTGTTCTAGTAGGTCAAAATACACCTTGCCTGAACAGAACACGACGCGTTTCACCTTCGACGCATTCAGCGAGTCGATTTCAGGAATCGCAGGCTGGAACGTGCCTTCCGCGAGCTCTTCTAGCGTTGAAGTACATAGCGGGTGGCGCAGTAATGACTTAGGTGACATGACAATCAGAGGACGACGCATTGGACGAACCACTTGACGACGAATCATGTGATACACCTGAGCAGGTGTCGATGGCACCACAACTTGCATATTTTGTTCAGCACAAAGCTGAAGGTATCGCTCAAGACGAGCTGAAGAGTGCTCAGGACCTTGGCCTTCATAACCGTGCGGCAATAGCATGGTGAGACCACACAAACGAGCCCACTTCTGCTCACCAGAAGAGATAAACTGGTCGATAACCACTTGCGCACCGTTAGCAAAATCACCAAACTGCGCTTCCCAGATCGTTAGGCCACTTGGCTCTGCTGTCGCATAACCATATTCAAATGCCAGTACCGCTTCTTCAGAAAGTACGGAATCGAATACTTCGAACGGACCTTGCTTATCATGGATATTCGCCAGTGGGATAAAGGTGCTCGCATCATGTTGGTTATGAAGTACTGAGTGGCGGTGGAAGAAAGTACCACGCCCAGAATCCTGACCAGAAATACGAATACGTTTACCATCATCAACCAAAGTCGCGTACGCCAAGGTTTCAGCCATACCCCAGTCAACGGCTTTATCACCATTGATCATCGAAATACGGTCGTTATAAAGCTTGTTTACACGGCTTTGCAGCTTGTGGCTGTCTGGATAAGTACACAAACGCTGACCCAGCTCTTTCAGGCGCTGAGTATCAAATGTGCTATCCCAATCGGTATCCCAATCGTGCCCAAGGTAAGGCGACCAGTCTACAGAATGCAATGCCATTGGGCGCCACTCTTTCACAACCACTTCACCATGGTCTAGAGCATCGCGGTATTCATTCATTAACTGAGTCGCGGTATCAATACCAAGTACGCCCGCCTCCATTAAGACATCTGCGTATAGCTTACGTGGCGTTGGGTGCTTTTTGATTTTTTGGTACATCAACGGCTGAGTCGCATTCGGCTCATCCGCTTCGTTGTGACCGTGACGACGGTAACAAACCAAATCAATGACCACGTCGCGTTTGAACTCATTACGGTAATCAAGAGCAATGCGCGTTACGAAAGCAACCGCTTCTGGGTCATCTGCGTTAACGTGAAGAATTGGTGCCTGAACCATCTTAGCGATGTCAGTACAATACATCGTCGAGCGAGTATCACGCGGGTTAGATGTTGTAAAACCAACTTGGTTGTTCACAACGATTCGAACCGTACCACCTACTTGGAAACCACGAGCCTGAGACATGTTAAACGTCTCAGCAACCACACCCTGACCAGCAATCGCAGAGTCACCATGAATCGTGATTGGAAGAACAGTACTGCCATCAGTATCGTTTAAGCGATCTTGACGAGCACGTACCGAGCCGATCACTACAGGGTTAACGATCTCTAGGTGTGATGGGTTAAAAGCAAGAGCCAAGTGAACATCACCACCCGGTGTGGCAAAGTCAGCAGAGAAGCCTTGGTGGTATTTCACATCACCAGTACCCCAAGAGTCGTCATGCTTACCCGCAAACTCATCAAAGAGATCTTGTGGCTTCTTACCTAATACGTTAACCAGCATATTCAAGCGGCCACGGTGCGCCATGCCAATAACGACTTCACGCATATCACTCTTACCTGCATGACGAATCAGTTCTTTCATCATTGGAATAAGAGCGTCACCACCTTCAAGTGAGAAACGTTTTGCCCCTGGGAATTTAGCCCCTAGGTAGCGCTCAAGACCTTCTGCCGCCGTCAATTCCTCAAGGAATGTGCGCTTTTCTTCTTTATTGAAAGAGGCTTGGCCTGACACGGATTCAAGACGTTGTTGGAGCCAACGTTTCTGTTCAGTGTCTGTCATGTGCATGTATTCAGCACCGATAGAGCCACAGTAGGTTTTCTTAAGAGCGGAGTAGATATCTTTCAGCTGCATTGTTTCTTGGCCAATGGCAAAAGAACCAACGTTGAAAGTTTCTTCTAAATCTTCTTCGGTAAGATTATGGAATGCAGGATCGAGCTCCGCCACAGGTGGACGGACCCACAAACCAAGAGGGTCAAGTTGAGCTGCTTCGTGACCGCGGAAACGGTACGCGTTGATCAACTGTAGAACTTTTACTTGCTTAGCGTCGACATCTGGATCACTAACTTGGACATTGTAATGCTTCGTTTCTTGAGCGAGTCGTCGGAAGTAGTCACGGACACGTGAGTGTGGTTGTTCAACCACTTCATCTGACGGCTTAGGCAAGCCATCGAATACACGTTTCCACTCCTCACTTACCAGATCGGGATCACTTAGATACAGTTCGTAGAGGTCCTCTACATACGTTGCATTGGCGCCAGCCAAGTGTGAAGACTCGAGCCATGCCTTCATCACGCCGTTGTGCATATTTTCCCTTAACCAGTAGGTTTCACGTTTGCTGCGGTCTGCGCCGAGCTATTAGATAGCCGGCTAGAATAGCCGGCAATTTTTGTACATTACACCGAGCGCTCAACCAGCATGGTCTTAATATGACCAATGGCTTTCGTCGGGTTTAGACCTTTAGGACAAACACTTACACAATTCATGATGCCATGGCAACGAAAAACGCTAAATGCATCGTCAAGATTAGACAATCGTTCGTCAGTCGCGGTATCACGGCTATCGATTAACCAACGGTAAGCGGCAAGTAGACCTGCAGGGCCAATAAATTTATCTGGGTTCCACCAGAATGACGGGCAAGACGTGGTACAACAAGCACACATAATACACTCGTATAGACCATCCAAATGCGCACGCTCTTCTGGGGTTTGAATGTTCTCGCGTGATGGCGGCATTGCATCGTCATCGATTAAGAACGGTTTCACTTTCGCGTAGTTGTCATAAAACTGTGTCATGTCAACAATCAGGTCACGAACGACGGGTAATCCCGGCAGTGGGCGAATCACAATCTGCTTGCCTTGTAGCGCAGACAGCGGCGTGATACACGCTAGGCCATTTTTACCATTCATGTTTAGACCATCAGAGCCACATACACCTTCACGACAAGAGCGACGGAAAGCAATTGATGGATCTTGCTCTTTCAATAGGATCAGAGCATCCAGAACCATCATGTCTGAGCCTTCATCCACTTCCAGAATGTAATCCTTCATGTAAGGCTTTTTGTCTACATCAGGATTGTAACGGTACAAAGAGAAGTTAAGTTTCATAGTTTTGTCCTCCCTTAGTATGTACGTTTTTTAGGTGGAAAAGCATCACGGTGAACTGGCGTCATGTTGACATCACGCTTCGTCATCGCTTCCGTTTCTGGATTGTAAATCGAGTGACATAGCCAGTTAGCGTCATCACGCTCTGGGTAATCGAAACGAGCATGAGCGCCACGGCTTTCTGTACGGTAGTTCGCAGCTACCGCTGTAGAGAATGCCGTTTCCATTAAGTTATCAAGCTCTAAACACTCAATACGTTGCGTGTTGAATTCTGTTGACTTGTCAGCAAGGTGCGCATCTTTCAGACGCTCACGAATCACTTTCAATTCTTCTAGGCCTGTCGCCATCGCATCACCTTCACGGAATACCGAGAAGCTGTTTTGCATACAAGACTGAAGATCTTTACGGATTTGAACTGGATCTTCACCACCCGTGCTGTTTTCCCAACGCATCGTACGCGCCAGTGATGCTTCGATGTCTGACTCTGTCGCTGGGCGCGCTTCTGCTTGTGCTGCTAACGTCTCACCAAGGTGTAGACCTGTCGCACGACCAAAGACCACCAAATCAAGCAGAGAGTTACCACCAAGACGGTTAGCACCGTGTACTGATACCGATGCGATTTCACCACACGCGTAAAGACCTTGAACCTCGACGTCTTGACCATCAGCAGTCTGCTTGATTGCTTGGCCAGAAACTTGAGTCGGTACACCACCCATCATGTAGTGACAGGTTGGGATAACCGGAATTGGCTCTTTTACCGGATCAACGTGTGCGAAGGTACGAGATAGCTCACAGATACCAGGTAAGCGAGACTCAAGTACATCTTTACCCAAGTGATCCATCTTAAGTTTGATGTGTGGACCCCATGGGCCGTCACAACCACGACCTTCACGAATTTCAATCATCATTGAACGCGCAACCACATCACGACCAGCAAGGTCTTTCGCGTTTGGCGCGTAACGTTCCATGAAACGTTCACCGTCTTTGTTAAGAAGGTAACCACCTTCACCACGACAACCTTCCGTTACAAGAACACCTGCACCAGCGATACCCGTTGGGTGGAACTGCCACATTTCCATGTCTTGCATTGGAACGCCGGCACGTAATGCCATACCAACACCATCACCAGTGTTAATGTGTGCATTCGTTGTAGAAGCGTAGATACGACCAGCACCACCAGTCGCTAAGATTGTTGCTTTTGATTTGAAGTAACAGATCTCGCCTGTTTCCATACAAATCGCGGTACAACCCATGATTGCTCCGTCTTGGTTTTTCACCATGTCCAGTGCATACCACTCAGAGAAAATCGTGGTCTTGTGCTTAACGTTTTGCTGATAAAGCGTATGAAGCAGAGCGTGACCAGTACGGTCGGCTGCAGCAGCGGTACGCGCAGCTTGCTCACCACCAAATTCTTTAGACTGACCACCAAACGGACGCTGATAAATGGTGCCGTTTTCGAAGCGAGAGAATGGTAGACCCATTTTCTCAAGTTCAATCACAGATTCTGGACCGTTTTTACACATGTATTCGATAGCGTTTTGGTCACCGATGTAGTCAGAACCTTTTACCGTATCGTACATGTGCCACTGCCAGTTGTCTTTGTGGGAGTTACCTAACGCAACGGTAATACCACCCTGCGCCGACACTGTGTGTGAACGAGTTGGGAATACTTTTGATAGCAACGCACAAGAAAGGCCTTGCTCTGAAATTTGTAGTGCGGCACGCATACCCGCACCACCTGCGCCGATTACTACGGCATCAAACTCACGAACTGGAATAGACACTTACGCACCCCACAAGATAAAGAGACCAGAGAAGAAGTAACCTAGCAACAAAGCAATCACACCAAGTAGCATCGCACCGCGAAGTTTGGCGCATTTAATATAATCAGTCAGAACCTGCCATAGACCGATCCAGGCGTGAATCAGCACAGAAACCAAGGCAAGCATGGTAAAGACTTTGGTGAAGGTACCGCCAAAGAAGGAAGTCCAAGATAGATAAGTAATATCTGTGAAGGCGCAAAAACTTACTAAATAAATAGTGTAAAGCGTCAAAATAATGGCCGATGCACGGATCAATAGGAAATCGTGGACACCATTACGGCCAAGAGAAGAAACATGTTTTACCATACCATGATCCCCGCAAGAATTGATAACACTGCTGTAGCAACGAATGAAACTTTGGCACTCATAGCGCCAGACTCAAGTTCCTCGAAATGCCCCATATCCATAAGCAGGTGACGAATACCACCGGCAATGTGATAGGCCAAAGCAGTCAAAATGCCCCAAAGAACAAATTTGGCGAAAAAGCCGCCAACAATATCACTTGCTTCTTTGAAACCAATCGGGGATGACAGGGAAATAGATAATAACCAAAGTAGAATTCCTACCGCGACAAACGTAATCACACCTGAAATACGATGCAGGATGGATGCGATGGCAGAGATAGGAAAGCGTATTGTCTGCAAATCGAGATTTACAGGTCTAGACTTTCTTTCTTTCACGGGCTTGCTCACTCAGCTCAATAAGAGCATTTATTGTTATAAACTCATTCTGGCAACAAACCTACAAAAGTTAACATTAATTTAACACTTTTGAGCTACAACCGATGAGTTGAATGTAAAATTATTGTTAACCTAGGGGGTTAAAAACTGACCTCACAATTGTTTCTAGCCCCGAATTTATAAGGTTTTAACCAAAATTTTCTGCGCCACTATACGGCTGGCAACATTCTAATACAATTGATGTAACAAATAATGCTACACAGCACAGGTTTTTAACGATTCTAGTTCGAAAAATCATAACAAGTGCACACAAAAACGGAGAAAAATTGACTTTAGTTTGTAAGACCAGTACAAAAATGGCACACAAACATCCTGGATGGATTAAAAAATAAACAAAGGAGATTGTTATGGCGGATAAGAAAGCGACCCTTCATGTTGAAGGTCAAGCGCCCATCGAACTGCCAATTATGGAAGGTGCACTTGGCACCCCTGTAATTGATGTTCGTAAACTAGGAGCAAACGGATTCTTTACTTTTGACCCTGGTTTTCTTGCCACTGCATCTTGTGAATCATCAATCACGTACATCGATGGTGGTAAAGGTATTCTTTTACACCGCGGTTACCCGATTGATCAGTTAGCAAACAATGCTGACTACTTAGAAGTGTGTTACATACTTCTTTATGGTGAAGCCCCATCTCGTGAGCAATATGAGCAATTCAAAACAACTGTAACACGCCACACTATGGTGCATGAGCAGATCGCAAGCTTTTTCCACGGCTTCCGTCGCGACGCGCACCCTATGGCCGTAATGTGTGGTGTTGTTGGAGCTCTTGCTGCGTTCTATCATGACTCGTTAGATATCACTAATGACGAGCACCGTGAAATCGCTGCATTCCGACTGCTATCAAAAATGCCAACTCTTGCTGGCATGTGTTACAAATACTCTATTGGTCAACCATTTATTTACCCACGCAACGACCTAAGCTACGCGGAAAACTTCCTACACATGATGTTCGCGAATCCATGTGAAGAATACGAAGTGAACCCTGTCGTTGCGCGTGCAATGGACAAGATCTTCACCCTTCATGCAGATCATGAGCAAAACGCATCAACTTCAACCGTTCGTCTTTCAGGCTCTTCGGGCGCTAACCCGTTTGCTTGTATTGCAGCAGGTATCGCATCTCTATGGGGTCCAGCTCATGGCGGTGCAAACGAAGCGTGTCTGAAAATGCTAGAGGAAATCGGCAGCGTCGATAATATCCCAGAATTTATCGAACGTGCGAAAGACAAGGAAGACCCATTCCGTCTCATGGGCTTCGGTCACCGTGTTTACAAAAACTACGACCCTCGTGCGACCGTAATGCGCGAAACTTGTCACGATGTGCTTAAAGAGCTGAACATCCAAGATCCACTGTTGGATGTCGCCATGGAACTTGAGCGCATTGCCCTGTCGGACGAGTACTTCGTTTCGAAGAAACTTTACCCGAACGTTGATTTCTACTCAGGCATCATTCTGAAAGCCATTGGCATTCCTGTATCGATGTTCACCGTAATCTTTGCGATTTCTCGTACAATCGGTTGGATTGCACACTGGAATGAAATGCACAGCGACCCACTAAATCGTATCGGTCGTCCTCGCCAGCTTTACACCGGTGAAGTGCAACGTGACTTTCAACCTATTCACGAACGTGAATAGCATTAACTGACTTACTCATAAAGCAAAAGGGCCTGTCTAATGACAAGCCCTTTTTTTGTGATTCGTCAGCCTGTTATATCCAGCCTAGCGATTATCGATACACAGAGTTTACACTGGGTTATCAATATCAATGAACTCCACATCTAAACCATACTCTTTCGTTAACCACTCGCCTAATGCTTTAATACCGTAGCGCTCAGTCGCATGATGACCCGCAGCATAATAATGAATGTCCATTTCTCTTGCCGTGTATGTCGTACGTTCCGAGATCTCCCCTGAAATGAAGGCATCTAAACCTTGCTGTACAGCCATCTCGATGAAGTCTTGACCACCTCCTGTACACCAACCTATCGTCTCAATCAGCTTGTCCGCGTTGTCAGGGGCAATATGCAACGGTGTTCGACTCAGGGTTCGGCTAATTCTTTCCGCTAGCTCTGAGCTCGTTACAGGCGTTTTTAGGCGACCATGCATAGCAATTGACTGCGCATGTCCCTCAAGTCCCCCTAACACATCAATATCCAGCAATCGTGCCAGCTCAGCATTGTTACCTAGCTCTGGATGAATATCTAAAGGCAAATGGTAGCCATACATATTCAAGTCGTGTTTGATTAAGCTGCGGATGCGTTTTCCTTTCATGCCTCGAATAGGCTGTGGCTCACCTTTCCAAAAGTACCCATGATGCACCAACAGTGCATCCGCATTTTTCTCGATCGCTTGCTCAATGAGAGCCTGCGACGCAGTCACACCTGTGATGATGCGTTTGATTTCAGATTTACCTTCGACTTGAAGGCCATTCGGCGCGTAATCTTTGATTAAATTAGGTGACAGTTTGTCGTTCAGGATCTTTTCAAGCTCTAGATGATTCATTGTGCGTTCCATTGTACTTAAACACTCGCTTTGTGCTTTGCGAACCAGTGTAACCTCGTGTTATTCAGGGTACAATCTCCCTAAGTTCACAAACTACGGAATACCTCGTCCTGATGAGTAACTATCAGAGATTTTTGCAATGGATCGCCGCCACCCCTTCTCTTTTCGAATCCCATCCACCCTTCACGGCATTAAACCACCTAAATGTTGATTTAAAAGCACTCGATAAGCCCTATACTGGCAATCAAAGGCTAGGTTTCCTTTATCAGCATCTTTGCAGTGAAATCTTGCAACAATCAGAAAGCTATGAGATTCATCTAGAAGAAGTCCAATTAAATGAACCGTCTGGGCGTACTCTTGGTGCTATTGACCTGATTTTAAATCATCACCAGACAGGACAATTTGAACATTGGGAAGTCGCCATCAAGTTTTACCTACTACACCAAGGCGTCTGGTACGGACCGAATGCGCACGATCAACTCGATAAAAAACTGGATCGCATGCTGAATCACCAGCTTGCCATGTCTCGCCACCCTGCTTTCACTGATGCTAACCCCGATATTATCGAGCCTGAACAGCGCCTACTTATGCAGGGGCGACTTTACGTTAACCCATTCTCTGATGAACCCGTCCCTACCCACTGCCTGAACTATCCGTTAACACGGAGTCAAATCAGCGGAAATTGGTGTTATCAAGATCAATGGCAGCGCATTGGTAAACCTTTGTATGAAGTACCTAAACACCAGTGGGCAACGGGTTTAGACAGTTTTGATAACGCCCTGAGTGAGGTGGAAGGCAAGTTTGTTCATGCTCAAACAGAGGACGGGGAATTCTGGTTTATTGTTAGTCGAGATTGGCCCAGTTAACCTAACCGACAAGTCAACTTAACCGTGTGCTCAGTGGACAAATATGCCTCTATCGGCGCTACAAACATAAAAATGGCGACCTTAAGGTCGCCATTTCAAGTCACTATTGGTTGGGTTTACCATTTGTGAGGATTACAATCCAGCGTTGGCAAATACCTGATTAACAATCTCTTGAGCTTCAGCCTCAATTTGCTTCAGGTGTGCCTCACCTTTAAAGCTCTCACAATAAATCTTATAGATGTCTTCCGTCCCTGACGGACGCGCAGCAAACCAACCATTCTCCGTCGTCACTTTCAAACCACCGATCGCAGCACCATTACCTGGCGCGTGCGTCAAACGAGCGGTAATCGTATCCCCTGCAAGCGTTTCAGCTGTCACCATTTCCGGTGATAGTTTTTTCAACACGTCTTTCTGAGGACCATTCGCAACCGCTTGAATTCGATTATAGTTCGACTCACCGTGTTTTGCGGCAAGCTCTTCATAATAGTCTTGTGGGTTCTTACCTGTGACTGCGGTAATTTCAGCAGCAAGCAAACAAAGAATAATGCCATCTTTATCCGTTGACCAAGGCGTGCCATCTTTACGTAGGAAAGAAGCGCCTGCACTTTCTTCACCACCGAAACCAAATTTACCTTCGTATAAGCCGTCCACAAACCACTTGAAACCAACAGGCACTTCGCACAGATCGCGACCCAGATCGGCAACCACACGGTCAATAATCGCACTCGATACTAAGGTCTTACCAACAGCGACGTCTTGACCCCAACCTTGACGATGACGATACAAGTAATCAATACACACAGCTAAGAAGTGGTTAGGATTCATTAACCCTTTTGGCGTCACAATGCCATGTCGGTCATAATCTGGATCATTACCAAAGGCAAGATCGTAATCATCTTTCAAGGCCAGTAGTCCAGCCATAGCGTATGGCGATGAACAATCCATACGAACCACACCGTCTTTATCCAATGACATAAACTGGAAACTTGGATCGATAGCTTCACTTACGAGGGTGAGGTCCAGATTGTAATGCGCCGCAATTTGACGCCAATAATCAATCCCGCTGCCACCAAGAGGATCAACGCCCAATTTCAAATTGGCTTTCTGAATCGCTTCAATATCGATCACATTTACAAGGTCATCGATATACGGCTTCACTAGGTCTTTTTCAACAAACAAAGCCGATTGTTTTGCTTCAGCCAACGGTAAACGTTTCACCCCTTGCAGATTTTCTGCAATAAGCACATTCGCTCTGTCTTCAATAGCTTGAGTTAATTCCGCTTCAGCAGGACCACCGTGTGTTGGGTTGTACTTGATCCCACCATCTTGTGGTGGGTTATGAGACGGCGTGATCACGATGCCGTCGGCTTTGTTTTCATGCGCTAAGTTGTAAGTCAAAATGGCATGAGAAATGCCCGGCGTAGGCGTATAGCCATTTGATTCTTGTACGATCACCTCTACCCCATTGGCGATCAGTACTTCAATAACACTGGAAAATGCAGGCTCAGATAGCGCATGAGTATCTTTACCAACAAATAATGGGCCTTTGATATCATTGTCTGAACGAATCTCCGCAACCGCCTGAGCGATAGCTAAGATGTGATTTTCATTAAACGTTTGCTTATCCGACGTTCCTCTGTGTCCAGACGTGCCAAATTGAACTTTATGTTCTGAATTCGAAACTTCGGGTTGAAGTAGGAAGTAGTTAGCAACAAGCGCAGGTATATTATGTAAATCTTCTTGCTGAGCCTTTTGACCGGCTCTTGGGTGGTTAGCCATATGTTGACGTCCTTTGTTATAAGTATAAAAACAAAAAAGCCTCATAATATCGCGACTTACTTGCGCATTATGAGGCTCTTGGCAGGTTTCTTATATTGAACCCGTTACCTTTTCGATTAAGTCAGGCTGAAACTCCATTTGTGACATCACCTGCTCAACCATTTGCCTTTTTCGGCTGGTATTACTGTTGGTGATCACCCAGAAAGGGGTCCCCGGAATCGCTTTAGGCTTGGTCGTTTTGCCATTTGCCAACAAGGTATCTTCATTGTCAGCAAAATACACTCTCTTACGACCTTTAACCGCCGTCGCCTGAGAGAAAGATTCTGGGTTGATACGATGCAGTGTGGACAACACAAGCATGAAACGATCAATGGCTTTCTTTAACGTGGCAAACTCATCGGAAATCAGCAATGAGCGCATTTCTTTAACACCATCGACAATCTGTTCAGCTTTACCTGCATCCTTACTTACGACTATACCTTGCGGCTTCGCCAACGCTGGTGCGGCATTACGTTCTTCAGACTTCACCTGAAGCAGACGACGTAGAATGTCGGACGCACTTTCACCAATGTGTTGGGTTTGACTCGCTATGTAGCGGTATAAATCTTCATCAACCTCAATTGTTTTCATTCGCTTTTCACAATCTCAATGTTTAAACTCTGAGGGATTATAACGAGATCCTTTCGGATACTCCACGTTAAACCCACTACGAATAAGATAAAATGTCATCATTGCTCAACTTCAAAAGCGAAGGACAAGGTCAAGCTATTGTTTTAATTCATGGCTTGTTTGGCAGCCTAGGCAACTTGGGCTTACTTGCTCGCGATCTTTCTCAAGATTATCACGTCATTAGTGTCGATTTACGTAATCACGGACTCTCTTTGCACTCTGATGCTCATAATTACACCCAAATGGCTGAAGACGTCAACCAGTTACTGGCGCATTTAGCCATCGACAACGCGATTGTTGTGGGTCACTCTATGGGCGGAAAAGTAGCGATGAAACTGGTGGAGCTTGCGCCGCATCGTATTTCCCAATTGATTGTGCTCGATATGGCACCCGTTGCCTACCAAACCCGCCGTCATGACAATGTCTTTAATGGTCTTCAAGCCGTCATGAAAGAAAAACCAAGCACTCGCTCCGAAGCTTTAGCCATTTTATCTCAGCATATTGAATTGGAAGGGGTGCGTCAGTTTTTAGCGAAGTCCCTGTACAAGCAAGGCGATCATTTGGCATGGCGATTTAATGTGAACGCCCTGTGGAATCACTACGATAACATTATTGGTTGGGACCCTATTGAACTGACCCACATCCCAACCCTCTTCGTAAAAGGCGGGGATTCAGACTACCTCACTGCCGATCATCAGCCATTAATACAAAAACAATTCCAACACGTAAAAGCCCATGTGATTGCGAATACTGGACACTGGTTACACGCAGAAAAACCAGCAGAAGTATTGCGTGCAATGCGCAAATTCATCAGTGCGAATGAGAAACATTAACTCAATTGGCGAAATATGAAATATCCCCACTGCGCGTGCATTAACTTTACTCGGTAACAGTGGTATAGTTCGCGCAAGCTAATTTGGCATCGTGGGGTTCTATGCTTTACGACTATATGAACGTTCTTGAGTCTATCGGGCTCGATTTACTTTTTGCCGCTATCTTCTTCTTTATAGGTATGGCAATAAAAGACGTCCTCAATCAGGGGAATGTCCCGACGTTCGGTCGTCGTATCGTATGGCTGGTGTTGTTTCTTGGCTGTGCTGGATTCATTGCGAAAGGCATCATTCAGCTTAGCTGGGAAGGCTCAGGCTTAGGTTAACCCTCCTTCTTGCTGCCCAAAGTAAGGCGGAAAAATGCCTCAACAGAACTAATTAAAGGTATAAAATCTATGGCAAGTGTAGGTATCTTCTTCGGTAGCGACACAGGTAATACTGAAACCGTTGCAAAGATGATTCAAAAGCAGCTAGGTAAACAGCTAGTTCACGTTCAAGACATCGCTAAAAGCACCAAAGAAGACATCGACAACTTCGATCTTCTTCTAATCGGTATTCCAACTTGGTATTACGGTGAAGCGCAATGTGACTGGGACGAATTCTTCCCTGAGCTTGAGCAAATTGATTTTTCTACAAAGCTAGTGGCAATTTTTGGCTGCGGTGACCAAGAAGATTACGCAGAGTATTTCTGCGATGCTATGGGCATGGTTCGTGACATCGTTGAAGCGAAAGGCGGTACTATCCTAGGCTACACTTCAACCGAAGGCTATGAATTCGAAGCGTCTAAAGGTCTTGTTGAAGATGATGACAGCCAATTCGTTGGTCTATGTATCGATGAAGACCGTCAACCAGAGCTCACTGATGAGCGTGTTGAAAACTGGTGTAAGCAGATTCACGAAGAAATGTGTCTTGCTGAGCTAGAAGACTGATTCAGTCTGCGAAAATTGTTTGATGACAAAAACCTCCGAAAGGAGGTTTTTTTGTTGTGAGTTTGTAAAATTTAAGATTGATTGGCTATCTTGCGAAATTGCGGTTTTTTCCTAACATAAAGCTTTCTTTCCACCTGAGAAACCAATTGGTTTTGATCATCTTTTACTTGGATTACGAACTCAGGAAAACACTTATCGCCATGACGGGTCGCTTCAATGATCTCGTCCACTCTCTCATGTGAAACTTCAAACCGAGCAAACAGATCCGTGTGCCCCGGCTTAATGAAGTTAATACTCGCCTCTTTATCCCAGACATAGTATTCCTCCCCTAAAATTCCCATTAACATCAATGAGAAGATAGGATCAGTTAAAGAAAAAATACTACCGCCATATTGACTTCGATTGGCATTTTTATTCCACCAGCGTAATTTAAGCTTTACATCGACTTGGCGAAAATCTGAAGAAATAGATGTGATCTTAATCCCCGCCCCCCAGAAAGGAGGCCAAGCATTAAGTGCAGCCTTTACTATACTTGGCTTGAACAGCCTAGCTAACGTCCGATTCATGCATCCTTGCTCGCAATCTTGTGTTACACAATTGTAACTGGTCTGATCAGGAATATAAGTGAAATGAGCCAAAATTACAAAAAATTCCGATTAACCCTTTGAAGTTCGTGGTTTAATGTTCGTCTCGGTTAACCTATAATATTGAGAATATTGATTTCTGTTAATTGCTGCAGATGCTCACGGGAAAGTATATGTCAGATAATAATCAGGCACTAAAAGACGCTGGTCTTAAAGTGACCCTACCACGACTAAAGATTTTAGAAGTTCTTCAACAGCCTGGATGCCAACACATCAGTGCAGAAGACCTCTACAAAAAGCTGATTGATCTCGGTGAGGAGATCGGTCTGGCGACTGTTTACCGTGTATTGAACCAATTCGATGATGCGGGCATTGTCACTCGCCACCACTTTGAAGGCGGTAAGTCAGTATTTGAACTATCAACACAGCATCACCATGACCACCTAGTTTGTCTGGATTGCGGTGAAGTGATTGAATTTTCTGATGATGTCATTGAACAGCGTCAGAAAGAGATCGCGGCCAAGTTCAATGTTGAACTGACAAACCACAGCTTGTACCTATACGGCAAATGTGGCGATAACTCATGTAAAGATAACCCAGATGCGCATAAGCCTAAGAAAAAATAATCTTTCGCTTTATTGTTAAGTCGGTTTCACACATAAGTTTCAAACAAAAAACGCTCCACTTGGAGCGTTTTTTGTTAACGAGGTAACATTGCTATTTATTCGTCACTGATCCTAAGCAACCTCTTTTACCTCTTGTTTCACTTCTTCTTCAATCTCTTCTTCAACCGGTTTCGATTTTAGTTTAGGTAATGGGTTACGAGATCCAACGGCCTCTTCAATAGAGTTAAATCCATCTTCTTTGAGTAACTTCACCAAGCCTCGGTTGATTTCATTGATATTCTGAGGGCCATCAAAAATCATGGTTGTAATCATGTGAAGCAAGCTAGCACCAGACGTGATCTTTTCATATGCGTCTTTCGCCGTAAAGACACCACCAACACCGATAATCGTCAGTTCACCTCGAGTACGGCGGTACACATGGCGAATCACATTGGTCGAAATACGTTGCAACGGTAATCCACTCATCGCACCTTTGTGGTAAGGCAGTTCCTCTTTGACATATTCTTGGTTATGGGCTGGCTTCGCGAGGTTAGTCAGTACAACCCCGTCCATTTTATGCTCAACACACTTATCAACAATGATATTGATTTCTTCAAGTTCTAAGTCAGCGGCCAATTTGACATACACAGGCCTTCCTTCAACACGATTGTCATTCACTGCTGTAAGGAGCGCATCAAGGTTATCTGGATCAACAAAAGGTTCGCCATCTTGAGTGTTTGGACAGCTAATATTAATGGTGTAGTAATCCCCGATATCTTTGAACAGCCTCATGGTCTTAACGTAATCATCAATCGAATCCTGTAGGTCGAATTCCGGTGTGATATTCGATTTAGCTGCATTAATACCAACTTTGAGACGCCCGAAGTCTGTACCCTGTAGACGACTTGAGATTTTTTCGGCCCCTTGGTTGTTTAAACCGTACCAAACCAAGATAGATTTTGATTTCACCATACGGAATAAACGCTTGCCTGGGTTTCCTGGACAGACTTCCCCAGTGAATGAACCTAACTCTGCAAGCCCAAACCCGATGGATGGATAGATACTGGTTAGCTCACCATCTTTATCAAAACCGGCTGACAGACCAACTGGATTTCGGTAGTCCACGCCATCGACACGGGTTTTTAAGCTCTTATGATTGTAATCAAACAGCAGGCCAGTCAAGAATCGAGTCACAGGGTTTGAACCTAAGAAAACACCTACACGTTTGAACATGTAGTGCGCATCTTCGGGATCCATTAAAAAGATCAGCGGCCGAACGATTCGATACAAAACTTTAAACAACAAGTTTCTTGCGCCTAAGATGAAACTCATATCTATCTCCTAATCATTATTTTTGTTTCACGTCCATACAAATATAGATAGTAATGATTCTCATTATCATCTATATTTGTTCGTTATGAGACTTGGAGTGGGATTTAATGAGTATGTTTAATGCTCTTCAGCAGAAAAAATGCAATAAAGGGAACGTTAGGGCAACAAAAGGTGATATAAATCACTCAAAAATCGAGCAAAGTGATCGAACATGGTTGCCGAGTAAACATATTTTATACTTACTAGATACGCTTAAGTTACAATATCAAAGCTCTGCTGGCTTGATCACCCTAGAGCAGGTCAACAGAGATAACATAGCAGAGATATGCAGGCGAATGCATGAAGATGATCTGTTTTCTCCTAAAACTATCGCTAATATTCCGAGTGTCTTTTCGATAAGTTTATGTGGCGTGGGGTGGGAAACTCAGGGTGAAAGTAGACGCGTCAAAGCGATTACTAATGCAGCTCAGTTTCGCTTCGAACATATCGACTTCCCAAGTTCAGAGCTCATGCTATTCCCTCTCCATAGCAAGAACCTCCAAACAAGCGATCCGCACATGTCACGTCTTGAAGCACAGAAGATCCACAATATTACCCTTCAACAGTTCTTCAATATTATTGATTTGCTCAATGGTATTGTTCCGAAACAGTTCACTCATCAGGTGGGAATCAATGCTGATAACTTCTCGAGTATAACAACCAAACACGAGCAATCGGTTTTACACCACGCCACTAAAGTACTTGAGCAGTTTTGATTCTAGGTGACGTCTAAAAAACGAGTTAGGTGAGTTTATACCCAAGTAACCTTTCGCAACTAGATTCAGAGAGAACAGCTTGGTTTGATAGCAAGGCATGGAATGATTTTCATCACTTAAGCCTTTATTTGAAATCAGTGACAAGGCTCTGAATACTGCATCTTGAAGTCACTTGGGTATAGATTTTTCGACAGTAAATGACCATCTTCTAAAGAAGGTGCTTTAAGACTAAAAACAAAAAGCCAGCGATATACGCTGGCTTTATCATGTTTATAAGATTGGCTTTACTTAGCTTCAATCTTCGCCCAAGTATCACGTAGACCGACAGTGCGGTTGAATACCAGTTTCTCTGGAGAAGACTCTTTTGAATCTGCACAGAAGTAACCCGTACGTTCAAACTGATAACCTTTTTCCGCTTCTGCGGTTGCTAAGCTTGGTTCAACAAAACCGTTAAGAGTCACAAGGGACTCAGGGTTCAATGTTTCAGCAAAGTTATCGGCTGCGGCTGGGTTTGGAACCGTGAACAAGCGATCGTAAACACGAATCTCAGCAGGAAGGGCTTTATCTGCCGAGACCCAGTGGATCACGCCTTTTACCTTGCGACCATCTGCTGGGTTTTTACCTAGCGTATCAGCATCGTAGCTACAGAAAATAGTCGTGATATTGCCGTTTTCGTCTTTTTCAATTCGCTCGGCTTTAATCACGTAAGCACCACGAAGACGCACTTCTTTACCAAGTACAAGACGCTTGTACTTCTTGTTTGCTTCTTCACGGAAATCTTCACGTTCGATCCATACTTCACGAGTAAATGGAACTTCACGCTCACCCATTTCTGGCTTGTTAGGATGATTTGCAACCGTTAGGTTTTCAATATCACCTTCTGCAAAGTTTTCGATGACAATCTTTACAGGATCCAACACCGCCATTGCACGTGGCGCATTTTCATTCAAGTCATCACGAATACACGATTCCAACGAACCAAATTCAATCATGTTGTCTTGCTTTGTAACACCAATGCGCTTACAGAATTCACGAATAGAACCCGGAGTAAAACCACGACGACGCAAACCTGAAATCGTCGGCATACGCGGATCATCCCAACCATCTACCAGCTTTTCAGTCACCAATTGGTTTAGCTTACGCTTAGACATCACAGTGTATTCTAGATTCAAACGGCTGAATTCGTATTGATGCGGACGAGCTTCAATCGTAATGTTATCTAGAACCCAGTCGTACAGACGACGGTTATCCATAAACTCAAGTGTACATACTGAGTGGGTGATCCCCTCAATCGCATCTGAGATACAGTGCGTGAAGTCGTACATTGGATAAATGCACCACTTATCACCAGTTTGGTGGTGATCAGCAAAACGTACGCGGTAAAGAACAGGATCACGCATCACCATGAACGAAGATGACATATCAATTTTCGCTCGTAGACACGCTTTCCCTTCTTCGAATTCACCTGCACGCATCTTTTCGAATAATGCTAGGTTTTCCTCGACAGGGCGATCACGGTATGGGCTAGGTTTACCCGGTGCTGTCAACGTACCACGGAATTCACGAATCTGCTCAGGACTTAGCTCATCAACATACGCTAAGCCTTTATTAATCAATTCAATTGCATATTCGTAAAGCTTGTCAAAGTAGTTTGATGAGTAACATACTTCACCGTCCCACTCAAAGCCCAACCAGCTTACATCATTCTTGATAGACTCAACGTATTCGATGTCTTCTTTTTCAGGGTTTGTATCATCAAAGCGTAAGTTACATTGACCCTGATAGTCCTGAGCAATACCAAAGTTCAAACAGATCGACTTAGCATGACCGATATGCAGGTAACCATTCGGCTCCGGCGGGAATCGAGTATGCACGCTAGTGTGTTTGCCATCCGCTAGATCTTTATCAATGATCTGGCGAATAAAGTTTGATGGACGAGCATCAGCTTCACTCATCTATAGCACCTCAAGTTTTAGTATTGTCAGAGAAAACTTAGCCCTAGATGACCACATATTGGATCCAGAGCCGATTACACCAATGATCCACAATTATAGGCAATTAGACAATACGAACTCATAGGAAAATATGAATATTTCTACGGTTCGATGGAAAGTGCATCAGTCCTCGCCCACAAAAACAGAAAAAGCCTCCCGAAGGAGGCTTTTAGAACCGTGTGTTAATTAAACTACTTATGGCAGTTTCACATCACTTAGGTCTGTGTTTGGGTCGATAGCTTTCATCTCACCAGCAACGATTTCAGCCTGTGGACCAAGAATAACTTGAAGGTTGTTTGAGCCAAGCTTAACAACACCCATTGCACCAAGGTCTTTCAGAGTTTTTTCGTTGATTACGTCGGTGTTTTTAACAGACAGACGTAGGCGTGTAATACAAGCATCGATGGTGTTTAGGTTGCCGTGGCCACCTAGTGCACGTAGGTACTGTTTCGCAAGCTCAGTTTTGTCGCTTGAGCCGCCCACTACTGCACCTTCTTCTTCGTCATCTTCACGACCTGGAGTTTTCAGGTTGAACTTAACGATTGCGAAGCGGAATACTGCGTAGTAGATACCGAAGAACACAAGACCTTGAGCAATCAGCATGTACCACTGTGTTGCAAGTGGGTTACGTGTTGATAGGAACATATCAACAAGACCTGCTGAGAAGCCGAAGCCAGCAATCCACTGCATAGATGCAGCGATGAATACTGATACACCTGTTAGTGCTGCGTGGATAACGTACAGTACAGGCGCTAGGAACATGAATGAGAATTCTAGTGGCTCTGTCACACCTGTGAAGAATGAAGCAAAACCTGCTGCAATCATGATTGATGCAACTTTATCTTTGTTCTTAGACTTAGACGTGTGGTAAATCGCTAATGCCGCACCTGGTAGACCGAACATCATGATTGGGAAGAAACCAGCTTGGTACATACCAGTAATACCAACTGTCGCAGTACCTTCAGCGATAGACTTAGCGCCACCTAGGAAATTAGGGATGTCGTTAATACCTGCAACGTCGAACCAGAATACTGAGTTCAGAGCGTGGTGCAGACCTACAGGGATAAGAAGACGGTTGAAGAATGCGTAAACACCAGCACCTGCCGAACCCATACCTTGGATTGACTCACCGAAGCCTACTAATGCACCGTAGATTGCTGGCCAGATAGCCATCAAGATGAATGCAATAAAGATACCTGCAAATGAGGTTAGGATAGGAACAAGTCGCTTACCAGAGAAGAACGCCAATGCTTTATGCAGTTCTACAGTAGAGAAACGGTTGTACAACTCAGCCGATACGATACCAACTAGGATACCAACGAACTGGTTGTTAATTTTACCGAATGCTGCTGGTACAGCGCTTGCATCGATACCTTGGATTTGAGCAACGGCCGCTGGCGAAAGAAGTGTTGTTACAACAAGGAAGCCAACGAAACCAGAAAGTGCGGCTGCACCATCTTTATCTTTGGACATGCCGTACGCAACACCGACAGCAAATAGCACTGACATGTTGTCAATGATCGCTGCACCCGCTTTGATACAGAAAGCTGCCAGTGCACTGTTTGCACCCCAACCATTTGGATCAATCCAATAACCAATACCCATTAGTATTGCTGCTGCTGGTAGTGTAGCAACGGGCACCATAAGCGCCTTACCTACCTTTTGGAAATACCCTAGAATATTCACCTTGTGTTCCCCCTATAGGATTTTCATTGTGCTGAAAGACTTTTTTTAGTCATTCAATTTAGTCAAATCCAGTTTATTGCATTAATTTTGCCCCGCAAATTAAAACCTCACTGTTTGTGATCATAATCACCAGTTTTCCCTGATCCCAAGGGAATTTGCTAGCTAGATCATAAAACTTATTTTATCATTCAAAAAAATGGTGATTTAAGGATAATATTTGCTCAGTTTCAGTCATGTTCAAATGGCGTTATACTCAGTTGATTATCGAGCAAAATCCATAACTTCGCCTTAAAAAACAGCCTACAAAAGATTAACAAAAACAATATTAATCATTAGGTTACGTGGAAATCGTGCCGAACAATGTCGACATACTGAGTAATGAATATCTCTTACTAATTCTCTTCCCAAACAAACTGGGTGACGTAGACAGAGAATTGGTAATGACAAAAAAATTTAGAATCTGATTTAATGAAGGATTAGCTGACTATGTATGCGCTAAGTAATTGTAAAATTTACACGGGTAGTGATGTTCTTTCTGAGCACGCTGTGATCATTGAGAACGAAGTCATCCACTCTATTGTTCCTGTTGCTGACATTCCAACAGGTATTGAGGTTAGAGACCTAGAAGGCGCGAACCTTAGCCCTGGTTTTATCGACCTACAATTGAACGGTTGTGGCGGTGTGATGTTTAACGACGAGATCACAGCGGAAACCATTCAGATCATGCATGAAGCAAACCTGAAATCAGGCTGTACTAGCTTCCTACCTACATTGATCACCTCTTCAGACGAAAACATGCGTTCTGCTGTTGTGGCGGCACGTGAGTACCATGAGAAGTACCAAAACCAATCGCTAGGTTTGCACCTTGAAGGTCCTTACCTAAACGTGATGAAAAAAGGCATCCACAGTGTTGACCACATCCGTCCTTCTGACGATGCAATGATCGACTTTATCTGTGCAAATAACGACCTTGTCAGCAAAGTAACGCTAGCACCTGAACATAACGACCCTCAACACATTAAACGTCTTCGTGATGCAGGTATCGTCGTCGCGATTGGTCACACCAACGCAACTTACGCAGAAGCACGTGAAGCTTTTGACAATGGTATCACTTTCGCAACGCATCTATTTAATGCAATGACGCCTATGGTGGGTCGTGAACCTGGCGTAGTAGGCGCAATTTACGATACGCCTGACGTTTACGCAGGTATCATTGCCGATGGTTTCCACGTTGATTACGCAAACATCCGTCTAGCGCATAAGCTTAAAGGTGAAAAGCTTGTTTTAGTGAGCGATGCCACAGCTCCTGCAGGCGCAGAGATGGATTACTTTATTTTTGTAGGCAAGAAAGTATATTACCGTGATGGTAAGTGTGTTGATGAAAATGGCACACTAGGCGGCTCAGCTTTGACTATGATTGAAGCAGTTCAAAATACAGTTGAGCACGTTGGTATCGCTTTAGACGAAGCTCTACGTATGGCGACGCTCTACCCTGCGAAAGCAATGGGTGTTGAAGATCGTTTAGGCCGTATTCGTAAAGGCATGGTGGCAAACCTTGCTATTTTCGACAGAGACTTCCAAGTAAAAGCGACGGTTGTTAACGGACAATACGAGCAAAGTTAAGTATGAATGGCGGACAGATAGGTAACGTAGATTTAGTCAAACAATTAAACAGTGCAGCTGTTTACCGTTTAATTGACCAGCAAGGTCCTATCTCCCGTATACAGGTCGCCGACGTAAGTCAACTTGCGCCGGCGAGTGTTACCAAAATTACCCGCCAATTACTTGAGCGCGGCCTAATCAAAGAGGTCGCGCAACAAGCATCAACAGGTGGGCGTAGAGCAATATCTCTGACAACAGAGGTTAAACCTTTTCATTCAATCGCGGTTCGACTTGGACGCGATTACATCCATTTTTCCCTCTATGATCTCGGTGGTGTGTCTCTAGCAGATGCACAACATGAACTCCATTACACTAACCAATCTGATCTTATCGAAGGCTTAGTTCAAAAGCTCAATGACTTTATTGGTGACTGTGGCGATAAAATAGATCAACTGATTGCTATCGGCATCACTCTACCTGGTTTAGTAAACCCAACCACTGGCGTTGTTGAATACATGCCAAACACTGACATTGATAACCTTGCACTTGGTGACGTGATCAGAGAAAAGTTCAACACTGCCTGTTTTGTGGGTAATGATGTGCGTGGAATGGCTCTGGCGGAACATTACTTCGGTGCTAGCCAAGATTGCCAAGACTCAATCTTAGTCAGCGTCCACCGCGGTACCGGTGCTGGTATTATCGTCAATGGACAAGTGTTTCTTGGTTTCAACCGCAACGTAGGTGAAATCGGTCATATCCAAATCGATCCACTGGGTGAACAGTGTCAATGTGGCAACTTTGGCTGTCTAGAAACCGTGGCCGCGAACCCTGCGATTGTGCAACATGTGAAAAAGCTGATAGCACAAGGTTATACCTCATCTTTGACTGACGTCGAAGAGTTAGGCATTGAAACCATTTGCCAACATGCCCTCAATGGCGACGAACTGGCAAAACAAAGCTTGGTTCGTGTGGGTAATCAACTCGGCAAGGCGATCGCCATTACTATCAACTTATTTAACCCGCAAAAAATTGTGATTGCTGGTGACATCACTCATGCACAAGACATCATCTTCCCAGCGATTCGCCGCAACGTAGAGAACCAGTCTCTCAAAACCTTCCACACCGAACTCCCGATTGTCGCTTCAGAAATCGATAAACAACCTACCATGGGTGCTTTCGCGATGATCAAGCGAGCCATGCTTAATGGGGTTTTGTTACAAAAATTGTTAGAAGATTAACTCTTTCTATAACTCAACTGGTTACATAGGTTACAATTACGGGCTGTGCATCACAGCCCGTTTTCATTTCATGGATTAGCTCAGTACTATGGAAATTATACTTATTACTACCGCATTTCTTGCAGGCTTTGCTGCTCTGAAGTGCAACCTCCCACCACTGGTTGGATTCTTATTAGCAGGGTTCGGCCTCCATGCCGCAGGCATGGAAAGTAACGAGACGATCGTTACCCTTGCGGACTTAGGCGTCACGCTTCTCCTTTTCACCATCGGTTTAAAGCTGGATGTGAAAACTCTGCTTGCTAAGGAGATTTGGGCAGGGGCTACGTTCCATAACTTAGCGTCCACTGGATTTTTTGCCTTAGCCCTATTTGGTTTGAAATTCTTAGGCATTTCATCGCTGGCAGGCATGGACATAGAGCAAATCCTACTACTGAGTTTCGCTTTAAGTTTCTCTAGTACCGTTTTTGCCGTGAAATCACTGCAAGAAAAAGGCGAGATGAACGCAACCTATGGCACCCTCGCGATTGGTATTCTTGTTATGCAAGATATCTTTGCCGTGATTTTCTTAACCGTATCCACTGGAAAAATACCTGAGTGGTATGCAATTGCCCTCTTTGCCCTCCCTTTACTGCGCCCTGTCTTCTACAAAGTCCTAGATTGGGTTGGCCACGGTGAAATGCTGGTCTTGTTTGGTATTTTCTTCGCATTAGTCGTGGGAGCGGGTCTGTTTGACTTTGTCGGTATGAAAGCGGACCTTGGCGCGCTGATTCTGGGCATGCTTCTAGCGGGTCACCGCAAAGCGTCAGAGCTATCAAAATCGCTGTTCAATATGAAAGAACTGTTTTTGGTGTGCTTTTTCCTCAACATTGGTCTTTCGGCGCAAGTCAGCTTGAATGGTGTCCTGCTGGCTTTACTCTTCCTACTCCTATTGCCAATTAAAGGGGTGCTGTACTTCCTAACGATTAATTTCTTTAAATTCCGTGTCCGTACCTCACTGTTGGCGTCTCTTGCACTGTTTAACTTCAGTGAATTCGGTCTGATTGTGGGGGGGCTTGCCTTTAAGATGGGCTGGATGTCGTCTGACTTGATGGTCGCGTTAGCCATTGCCGTTTCCCTCTCATTCATTCTCGCTGCACCTCTCAACCGCTTAGGTCACAGCATTTATCAGCATTCAGGAAAGTGGCTCCAAGAGCATGCTGCTGAGAAGTTAAACCAACGTGATCAGCTGATTAACCCTGGCAATGCTCAAGTGCTGATCCTTGGTATGGGACGAATTGGTAGTGGTGCCTATGATGAATTACGCCAGCGTTACGGTAAAGTGAGCCTTGGTGTCGAGGTCCGTGAAGAGACCGCACAGCTTCATCGTGATGAAGGACGTAATGTCATTGCTGGTGACGCAACCGACCCAGACTTTTGGGAGCGTATCTTAGATACAGCCAACGTCAAATTGGTCCTTCTGGCCATGCCTCACCACCAAGGTAACCAAATTGCCTTAGAACAATTGAAAAGCCGAAATTTCAAAGGCCAAATTGCCGCAATTGCCGAGTACCCTGACCAAATGGATGGCTTGCTCGCTGAAGGCGTTGATGCCGCCTTTAATATCTATCGAGAAGCAGGTAGCGGTTTCGCTAGGCATGTGTGTGAGCACTTAAAGCCTTCATTTAACAAACCTGATTAGCCTATTCATCCTGTAGAAAAATAAATATTTATTCAGCCCCTCAATTTTGAGGGGCTTTTTTTGACTAAAAACCGACCGCAAATGAAAAATATTCACCACAAGGTTCAATTTGATAAATATTTTTTAACCACCAAGTCTGTTTGTCATTTTTTTCATTAAGATGGATTGCTTTTTTTATTCATGATGGCAAATTGAGTTCATACCGTTAATGAATTAGAAAGGATCCTGTATGTGTTCTGTATTTGGCATTTTAGATATTAAGAGTGATGCGGCAGCGTTACGTCCTGTGGCATTAGAGATGTCGAAAAAACTACGTCACCGTGGTCCAGACTGGTCTGGCATCTATGCCTCAGAGCGTGCCATCCTAGCTCACGAGCGCCTTGCTATCGTTGGGCTTAACAGTGGTGCACAGCCTATTTATAGCCCTGACAAAAAGCTGATCCTTGCAGTTAACGGTGAGATTTATAACCACAAAGAAATTCGTGCTCGTTACGAAGATAAGTACGATTTTCAAACAGATTCTGACTGTGAGGTTATCCTAGCCCTGTATCAGGACCTTGGTGCCGACTTGCTTGAAGAACTGAATGGTATCTTTGCTTTCGTACTTTATGACGAAGAGAAAGATGAATATTTAGTTGGTCGTGACCACATAGGTATTATCCCGCTTTACCAAGGTCATGATGAACACGGTAACTATTATGTTGCTTCAGAAATGAAAGCGCTGGTACCGGTTTGTAAGACCATCAGTGAGTTTCCTCCGGGTAGCTCTTTTGGAAGTAAAGACGCTGAGCCGCAACGCTATTACCTACGCGATTGGAATGAATATGCTGCCGTGCAAGACAACCACAGCAGTAAAGAAGAGCTGACTGAAGCCCTTGAAGCGGCAGTAAAACGTCAATTAATGACTGACGTTCCATACGGCGTGTTGCTATCAGGCGGTTTGGATTCATCGATTACTTCAGCGGTAGCTAAGCGATTTGCAGCCATGCGCATTGAAGACGATGAGAAGTCTGAAGCATGGTGGCCACAGTTACACTCATTCGCAATTGGACTTGAAGGCGCGCCTGATTTAAAAGCCGCTAAAGAAGTCGCGGATCAGATTGGTACGGTTCACCACGAGATGACCTATACCATCCAAGAAGGTTTGGATGCCATTCGCGATGTGATTTACCACATCGAAACTTACGATGTGACAACTATCCGTGCTTCAACGCCGATGTTCCTACTAGGTCGTAAAATCAAGGCAATGGGTATTAAGATGGTGCTGTCGGGCGAAGGTGCCGATGAAATTTTTGGTGGTTACTTATACTTCCACAAAGCGCCTAATGCTCAAGAGTTTCATGAAGAGACAGTCCGCAAACTGCTTGCATTAAACATGTTTGATTGTGCTCGCGCAAACAAGTCGCTAGCCGCATGGGGTGTTGAAGGTCGTGTACCATTCTTAGATAAAGAGTTCATTGATGTAGCGATGCGCTTAAACCCGAAAGATAAGATGTGTGGTAACGGTAAGATGGAGAAACACATTTTACGTGAGTGTTTTGAGCATTACTTACCAGAAGCCATTGCTTGGCGTCAAAAAGAGCAATTCTCTGATGGCGTTGGTTACAGCTGGATTGATACTTTAAAAGAAGTAGCAGAAGCGAAAGTTAGTGAGCAGCAAATGGAAACCGCTCAATTCCGCTTCCCATACAACACGCCAACGACCAAAGAAGGTTACGTTTACCGTGAGATCTTTGAAGAGTTGTTCCCACTTGCATCAGCAGCTGAGTGTGTACCGGGTGGTCCATCTGTCGCTTGTTCTTCTGCAAAAGCAATTGAGTGGGATGAATCGTTCCAAAACTGTGTCGACCCTTCTGGTCGCGCTGTACAAACGGTTCATAACGACGCTTACTAAACACAAGTCAGCGACGCTATACGCGTAACAACATCGAAAAAGGGAGGCAATTGCCTCCCTTCATTGATCTTTCTTAAGTATGACAAATCTACATTGTCTGGTTTCACGTCTCAGCAGGTTATTGAACCTCTAAATGAGTATTGTCTACACTGACAGGCACCATTTGACTGATCATCTTAACCAGCATGATCGAACGTTTTTCACCATCTTTTTCTTGGTAGATCGCATCAATACCAGAAAATTGCCCCGCATTGATACGAACAACATCCCCTTTTTTCGGTAACGATTGATAGGCTTGATCGTCCGAATTGAACTCGAGTAAATGAAGCTCTTGAATAACTTCAGGCTGGACTTCCTGTGGTTTAAGTCCAACACGTACAAAGTCAACGATACCACGGGTTGAACGTATGGTCGTAAATGACGGGCCTAATTCAAAATCAAAACGTATAAAAACGTACGATGGAAACATAGGTTCAACCGCTAAGATACGCTTGCCTCTGCGAATCTTCTCTACCTCAATTGTCGGGTAGTAGCATTCCACACCTTGATTCTCTAAATGTAGCTTAGCGCGCTCTTGGTCGCCTCGCTTACAATACACCAAATACCAACGTTTCATTATTGCTTAAGCCTTATTGTTTTATTTCACAATATCGTAGCATTATAGACATACTCAAGCACCTCGGACCAAGCTTAAAACGCCTCAATTTTTGGAATATCTTAGTATTTTGTTCGTTGATTGATGGACAAACGCCGTGACATTGCACGGCGTTTCATACATAAAAGGAGGGCTTATTCGTCTACTTACCTAGAATCAAGGCTTTCATCATTTCAATATGATCATCATCATCATTCAGGCAAGGAATAAAGGTAAACGCATCACCACCCGCTTCGGTATAAACCTCTTTGCATTCCTCAGAAATTTCCTCGAGTGTTTCTAAACAATCGGCTGAGAACGCTGGCGTCATGATATCCAAGCTCTTAATGCCTTTTTCTGGCAGTGCTTCCAACGTCTCGTCAGTGTAGGGCGTCAACCATTCTTCACGTCCAAATCGAGACTGATACGTCATCCCCATTTGCTCTTCAGACAAACCCAGCTCTAGTCGTAACAACTCTTTGGTCTTTTCACAATGCTGCGGATAAATATCGCCATTATCGGCGTATCGCTTGGGAATACCATGGAATGAACAGAGTAAATACTCATTCTTACCATGCTGCTCCCATGAGCGTCTTACACTATTAGCTAACGCTTTAATGTATAACGGGTGGTCATGGTAGTCTCGAATAAACTCGAAACTTGGCATGACCGGCATTTTCTTAAACGCCAAAGTCAAAGCATCTGAAACTGCCGCACTGGTCGTTCCTGAGTACTGTGGAAATAACGGTAGTACAATCACTTTCTCAACACCTTGAGACATCAAGGCTTCAAGGCCTGTTTGCATCGACGGATTGCCGTAAGTCATTCCTAGCTCTACGGGCATATCAATGATGGCAGCCAGCTTCTTCGCCTGACGCTTCGAATACACCATCAATGGCGAGCCTTCATCCATCCAAATCGATTGGTAAAGTTTGGCAACTTTAGGTGAACGGAAAGGAAGCACAGCACCGTTTAAGATCGGTTGCCATAGAATTGGAGTCAGATCGACGACTCTCTGATCACTTAGAAACTGCTTTAAAAATCTCTTCACTGCAGGAGCCGTTGGCTCGTCTGGGGTGCCTAGGTTGACAAGCAACACACCCTGCTTTTTATTATTTTCCATACAATCCTTTCGACGCTGACTTACACCAGTAACGGGAATCGCTAACTTAAACAAAATACCTAGCAAGCTAGGCCAAGTTATCTTACTGGCATCAAAATGGTTCTTTACGAAATAACCTCATTATGGATCAATGAGTAAGAACAAAAAAAGCGACCTATGAGGTCGCTTTCACTATATCAAACTTTTTCAGCTTCCGAAGCGCAATTATGCTAGCGCTTTCTCGATATCAGCACTTACTTCAGCAACTTGCTTAGTACCATCAAATTTTAGGTACTGAGTGTTACCCGCTTGCGCTTCTTTACCGTAGTAAGAAATAAGAGGTGCTGTTTGATCATGGTATACACCTAGGCGAGCACGTACCGTTTCTTCTTTGTCGTCGTCACGAACAACAAGATCTTCACCAGTGATGTCATCTTTACCTTCAACCTTAGGTGGGTTGTATACAACGTGGTAAGTACGACCTGAAGCTAGGTGAGCACGACGACCAGCCATGCGCTCAACGATCACATCGTCTGCAACGTCAAATTCGATAACGTAATCTACAGCAACGCCCATTTCTTTTAGACCATCCGCTTGAGGGATAGTACGTGGGAAACCGTCTAGTAGGAAACCTTTTTCGCAGTCATCTTGAGCAATACGCTCTTTGATTAGACCAAGGATGATTTCATCAGAAACTAGCTGACCAGCGTCGATTACAGCTTTTGCTTGCTTGCCAAGTTCTGTACCTGCTTTGATAGCCGCACGTAGCATGTCACCAGTAGAGATTTGCGGAACACCGTATTTTTCCATGATGAAATTTGCTTGTGTGCCTTTACCTGCACCTGGAGCACCTAGAAGAATGATGCGCATGTTGAATCCTCTTAAGATAATGATGATTTATACCGAAGCTCACTGTTGCTAAGTTGCATGTTGCTATTACTTTGAGTTCATCAAACAACCCTGCTAACACTGACGGTAAGTTTCGGTATAAGTGTTCAAGTTACTTTAAACAATAAAAGCAGGCGTGCACCTTACACGCCTGCTCAATTCGTTTCAAGATTGCATTCTACCATACAATCCCAGTGTGAGACTTAGATTAAGACTAAAGATTGCGAATCAACTAAGATCACGCTCTCATTCACACCACTTCACTCACGTTCATAGAAAATGAAGTAAAAAGCCGAAATTTCGGCTCTTTTTAACTCAGTTCGGCTATTAGCCCTTAGTCAAAAGCTGATTGACAGCACCTAGGAACTGCGAAGGATCTGCAAGAGAACCGCGTTCTGCCAACATGGCTTGACCAAGTAATACTTCAACCCAGCGACCAAATGCCTCTTCGTCAGCTTCATCCGCCATACGTTTCACCATTTCGTGCTCTGGGTTAATTTCAAAGATGTACTTCACTTCTGGAGCAGCTTGACCAGCAGCCTCCAGCAGTTTCGCCATTTGCGTGCCCATTTCAAAGTCATCGGTCACCACAACGGCTGGTGTTGTCGCCAGCTTGAACGTGGTGCGCACTTCTTTGACTCGATCGCCTAGGTAACCTTGAGTACGCTCAACAACGGACTGGAATTCTTCTTCCGTCTCTTTCTGCTTTTCTTTCTCAGCTTCATCTTCAAACTTGCTGAGATCCAGCCCCGCTTTCGTGATCGACTGGAACTGCTTGCCATCAAATTCTGTTAAGTAGTTCATCAACCACTCATCAATGCGGTCATACATCAAGACCACTTCGATACCTTTCGCTTTGAACTGCTCTAAGTGAGGGCTGTTTTTTGCAGCGGCGTAGCTGTCCGCCGTCAAGTAATAAATCTTATCCTGACCGTCTTTCATGCGCTCAACGTAAGACGCAAGACCAACAGTTTGATCTGCAGAATCCACTTCTGTTGACGCAAAACGCAGTAACCCAGCCACTTTTTCTTTATTGCTCATGTCCTCAGCAGGGCCTTCTTTAAGCACCATACCGAATTCATTCCAGAATGATTGATATTTATCGGCATCATTCTTCGCCATGCGTTCTAGCATGGAGAGGACACGCTTAGTACAAGCACCGCGTAGGGATTGAGTCACTTTGTTGTCTTGCAGAATCTCACGCGAGACGTTCAATGGAAGATCGTTAGAATCAATAAGACCACGTACGAAACGTAGGTATGATGGCATAAACTGTTCAGCGTCATCCATGATGAACACACGTTGCACGTACAGTTTCAACCCTGCTTTATGATCACGATTCATCATATCCCATGGCGCTTTAGCCGGAATATAGAGCAAGCTCGTGTAGTCGTTTTTACCTTCTACACGGTTATGACTCCAGACAAGTGGATCAGCGAAGTCGTTAGAAACGTGCTTATAAAACTCTTGGTACTCTTCTTCTGAGATATCGGATTTATTACGTGTCCAAAGTGCTTGCGCTTTATTAATTTGCTCCCACTTTTTCTCACCGGTTTCCTTACCTTCTTCATCACGCTCAGCCGTGAGAATCGAAACCGGGATGCCAATATGATCAGAGTATTTACCAATCACTTCACGTAGACGCCACTCATTCAGGAACTCTTTGCCTTCCTCTCGCATATGCAGCACGATATCCGTACCACGAGACTCTTTGGTGATATCTTCGATGGTGTAATCACCTTCACCAGCCGAGTGCCACTGAACCGCTTGATCTGCGTTAAGACCTGCTGCGCGAGTACGAACCGTTACCGCATCCGCCACAATAAAGGCAGAGTAAAAACCCACACCAAATTGACCGATCAATTGCGAATCTTTACTCTGATCTTCAGATAATTTCGCAAAGAAGTCCGCTGTACCTGACTTGGCTATCGTACCAAGATGCTCAATCACATCGTCACGGCTCATACCGATGCCATTATCAGACAGAGTCAGGGTATTAGTGCCTTCATCGAAAGACAGTTTCACGCCTAAATCGGCATCGCCTTGATACAAATCAGGGTTTGAAAGCGCTTGAAAACGTAGCTTGTCTGACGCATCAGAAGCATTAGAGATAAGCTCGCGTAAAAAGATTTCTTTATTGGAATACAAAGAATGAATCATCAGGTGAAGTAGCTGCTTCACTTCAGACTGAAAGCCGCGAGTTTCTTTATTGTTCGTTGCTGTTTCGCTCATGATAGCTCCATAACATCTTTGTTAATTGTCCCCACATGGAATCATGTGAAGTACCATAGATTGCTATTAACATGAGGATGACAATTGTAAATTCAAGGTCAGGAGTAACAAAAACACTGTTTTTTTATCCTGTTTGGACTATTCTGTGTGATTAAAATCATCTAAATTGATGTAACTTGCTGGCAATTACATTGACTCAGCCAGAACACACTTCCTCAAAATAGAAAACGAAAAGAAACTTCATGAATCATATCGGAACTAAGTTAGTGATTGGGCAGCGATTTTTGTTTGACCCTAACGCCAACACCCTGATAGACACCATTGAAGACAACGAAGTCACTCGTCTAGGTAGCAATGAGAGCCGTATCCTACAGCTCTTATCGCAACACCCAAATGAGGTAGTAACAAGGAATCAGTTACACGAGTTTGTTTGGCGTGAACAAGGATTTGAAGTCGATGACTCAAGTCTGACTCAAGCGATCTCAACCCTGCGTAAACTGCTCAAAGACTCAACCAAGTCACCTCACTATATTAAAACCGTACCCAAACGCGGCTACCTGTTGATCTGTTCTGTGAACAACGCGAGAGTCGAGGCAAAGCGAAGCAGCGAAACGTCCATAGTCGAAGAAACAAAATCGGTTGCAACAAATGACGAGTCACTCCTTTTGTCATCAACGAAAGTGCCGTCACATGAAACAGGTTACTCTCAACGAGTACCTGAAAACGCCCACACCGTGCAAGCCTCTTCACATTCCGGCGCCAGTAGCCAAGCGCCTCTTTATTTCAAAGAAAAAGAGAAATCTAAACACATACCGCAACCTCTCGAAGCCGTGATGATGAAGATGGCCATCCTCATTGCCGTCTTACTGCCTTTCGCCGCGTTTATTCTTTCATCCCCAAGTGAAAGCGGATTTCGTCAAGTGGCAGAATTTCAGGGCGTCCAAGTCAAGACCCCTATTAATCATCCACCTCTACAAGACTGGCTACCGACGATTGAAACCTGTTTAACCCAATACATTGAAAACCACCAGCATGACAAAGCCCCTCAACAGGTCATCGCCACTGGGGGACAAAATTTGCAACTGGTTCTGAATTATATCCATGCAGTAGAACACTCCAATGAGAACCTGACAGTAAGGGTGTACGCCGATCGCTCTAACCTCAATCAAGTTTGCCGCTAACGCTAAGGAGAAGAAATGAAATTAAAACATGCCATTACACTACTCCTTGGTTCATTGCTGCTCAGTACTTGGCTGTATTGGGGAGACGAACTCAAGCTTGAACGGATACTCACTTCAAAAGAGTGGCAAACCAGTATGGTCACTGAAATCACAGTGCCGACACATAATGAAAACATAGGGCCACTAAGACAAGTCAGTGTGACATCCAATGTAAAATATCTTCCGAATGGTAACTATATTCGCGTCTCCATGGTGAAGCTCTCTTCGACTCAATCGGAACGTGATGTACTGATCAATATTTCTGAAGCGGGCACTTGGGAAATCAGCGACAACTATCTGCTGGTATCCCCGAGCGAATTTAAAGATATCTCGTCGGCGCAATCGCTAGACTTTAGCCAAAATCAGCTTAAATTGATCACCCAACTATTTAAGATGGATGCGCAACAGAGCCGCCGTATCGATGTGGTCAACAAAAAGACGTTACTGCTCACTAGCCTTAACCATGGCTCTACGATACTCTCGTCGTATTAAATTTGAATTGAACTGGGTTTTCCCCCAGTTCTTACGAACACGGATGTTCGTTTAGGAGTCATGCGATGGACATGGAGTGGTTCAGTGCTTTGGGGCTTTTTTTAGGCTCGCTCATTGCCAACACGCTGGCATCCCTTTCTGGGGGAGGAGCTGGTTTACTGCAATTTCCCTTACTCATCTTCTTAGGTCTGCCCTTTTCTATCGCTCTTGCAACTCATAAAGTCGCCAGTGTCGCGCTCGGTTTAGGAGCTGCGATGACACATATTCGTGCCAAAACCATCACTTTCTCAATGGCTTCGTACATAACAGGTATCGGATGCTTAGGAGTTATCTTGGGCGCCAACCTTGTCGTGCATATTCCGAATGATCTTGCAGAAACCTTATTGGGAGCCATGATCCTCGCATTGGGTGTCTATTCCAGAATCAAGCCTCAGCTAGGTCAGACGGCTCACCATAAAAACCGTCATCGCTTAGGCTGGTGTATTGGTGGCGTTGGGCTGTTTTTTATCGGTATTATTAACGGCTCCCTGACTGCCGGTTCGGGTTTATTGGTGACTTTGTTTTTAGTGCGATGGTTTGGGATGGATTACAAACAAGCGGTGGCATATACCATGCTGTGCGTGGGGCTCGTGTGGAATGGCATTGGTGGTGTTGCCGTCGCACAAGCTGGCGCACCAATCTACTGGCCTTGGTTGCCTGTACTCCTGCTTGGTTCATTTCTCGGAGGAAGTTTAGGCGCTTGGCTAACGACACGTTATAGTAATACAACGATCAAAATCGCCTTTGAAATCCTGACCTTTGCTGTCGGAGTAAAACTGCTAATTTAGGAATAAAAATGGAAAAAGCAAAAATTGACATCTATTACTGCCGTCAGTGTAATTGGATGCTCCGTTCTGCTTGGCTAAGCCAAGAATTACTGCACACGTTCAGCGAAGAAATTGAGACGGTTTCGCTTCACCCCGACACAGGTGGGCGCTTTGAGATATGGTGTAACCAAGTTCAGATTTGGGAACGAAAACGTGATGGCGGCTTTCCTGAAGCCAAAGTACTAAAGCAGAAAGTGCGCGATGTCATCGATCCTGAGCGCGACTTAGGACACTCGGACAACAAATAAGGGCATCAATGATCTGTTAAATCTGTAGCCGATCATCAAATAACGAGAAGACCACCGAACGACGGTGGTCCGACAAAAAAGTCAACTCTTTAACCTCTTGGCGCCAACGTTCCCTGCTTAATGACGTCTCCTGCCAATGAAATCACCGAAACTAACCCATCTTCAATCATACCGTAACTCGCTGGGTAGCCATTTCTTGGAAAAGTCACCGATCCCGGATTAAAGATGAAGACGTTTTCCTGCCACTCGGCAACGGGAACATGAGTATGTCCATGAGCAATGACATCGCCATCACGTAGCGGAGGGCGCTTATCACCATTGAAAATATGACCATGGGTCAGAAAGAGGCGCTGTCCGTTTTCTAACATCACCCATGATGAGTCCATCATCGTAGGAAAGGCCAGTAACATTTGGTCGACTTCGCTGTCACAGTTACCACGTACTGCAATAATATCAGCCGCGTACGGATTCAATAGATCTGCAACCGCTGGAGGGTTGTACCCTTCTGGAACTGGATTACGCGGGCCATGATTTAACGTATCGCCAAGTAAGATAAAGTGCTGAGCACCGGACGCTTTATACAGATTCACAGCTGCTTGTGCAGCAGGTAGTGAGCCATGAATATCGGAAGCAAAAAACAGCTTCATGGGCTATCTCCTTATTAAAATCATGGCGATGATACTGCGCACTCCTTACCCCGTCATTTACTTAGGTCAAGAGTCGGTTCATTTTCTCGATGCTGCTACGCAAAATACCTCAGTGGCTGCAAACTGCCATATTCAGAGCTTTCTTGGGCACACATGTCGACGACTTTAAGTCGCCATACCGTTAATCACGATATTGTTGTAGCTCACCATACCAATCACTTTTCCTCCCTCGATGACAGGGGCTCGACTGATGCCAAAACGTTCAAACAAGCGTGCGCAGTACTTCACGTTCATCGACGGCTCAACACCGAGCGCAGGCTTGGTCATGATCTCGTAAATATTGGTGCGCTCTGGTGAGCGGTTCTTCGCTAATACTTTTTTGGCGATGTCATTCATCAGTACAATGCCATACTCATCTTGCTCATTCCGCTTATCGACCACCAGCGCTTTAACTTGATGCTCTTTAGCCAATACGATGCCCTCTTGCACCGTTTTGAGCCCATCAACCATTACATATGTATTCGCCATTACATCCCGTACGGTAATGATTTTCTGTGTGCTCATAGTTCATCCTCCACGACTCGGGTCAATTCTTCAACTTGGTGAGCCACACCCACCGCATCTTCGATGTCTAATTGCACGGCAATACCTTGCCCTGATGCTGAATCAAACTCTCCCACATCATTAATGGTCTCTAGAATATGCCTTGCTAGGTGCTCCTCAACCACAAACAAAATGACGTCTCTTTGTACTTCCAACGTTAGCCCAAAAAAGGTGCGCTTCTGCTTAATACCTTCACCCCTAGCATTGTTTATGACGGTTGCGCCTGTGGCACCCGCTTCACGCGCCGCATCAAGAACGACATCCGTTTTACTGTCTTCAACAAACGCAAGTATGAGTTTAAACCGCATCAGAATTCTCCTTATCACGGTCAGTTCGATGGCTTAACCATTGGGTCAGCTGGGCATAGCCCATCACGGAAATCATGGGAAACAAACTGGCGAAGGCAATCAGTCCAAAACCGTCAATCATGGGATTTCTCCCAGGTACGGTGGAAGCCAGACCTAACCCAAGTGCAGTAACTAATGGAACCGTCACCGTCGAAGTGGTAACACCACCAGAATCATAGGCGAGTGGTACGATCATCTTCGGTGCATAGAACGTCTGGACAACCACCACGATATAGCCAGCAATAATGTAAAAATGAATCGGGTCTCCGACGACAATACGGTAGCTCCCTAAAGCAATCCCTATAGCGACGCCAAGCGCCACCGCAATACGTAACCCATTGACGCTGATACTGCCTCCAGAGACTTGGCTGGCCTTTATTGCTACGGCGATCAGGGATGGCTCGGCAATCGTCGTGCTAAACCCAATCAAGAATGCAAACAGGTACACCCAATAGTAATCCACCCAAGACAAACCCTGAGTTAAGCTCCATTTAAACCTGATCAAAAAATCAGGCTCGGTCAGTTGTAGAGCCATTGATTCTCCCAGCGGAAACAAGGCTAAATCCAACCCGATAAGAAAGAGAGATAAACCTAAGATGACATAACCAAAACCCAACACAACTTTCCATGGATTAGTGATTGGCCTTTTCAATACCGCAAATTGAAATCCCATGATAATCGCAGCGATTGGCAATACATCTTTGACCGTACTAAGAAGTGTAGAAAGCAAGACGTCGATCGTTACCATGACAAGACCATCCCATAAATCATGACAAACATCATAGGCAATAAAGAAGCAAAAGCGATCAATCCAAACCCATCAATCATCGGGTTTCGTCCTTTGATCGAAGAAGCCAGCCCGACTCCAAGAGCGGTCACTAATGGGACCGTGATCGTCGATGTGGTCACCCCTCCAGAATCATAAGCAATGCCAATAATATTCTGGGGGGCAAACATCGTCAGGACCACCACGCCAAGATAGCCTCCAATGATCATGTAATGAATCGGCCAACCTTTTAGTATTCTCAAAACGCCAAGCAAAATCGCGACACCGACCGACAAAGCGACGGTAATCCGCAGCCCCAGAGCATATTCCCCTCGCGACTGGCTGGTGTTTTCAATCATGCCTCCTTCCGCTGCAACTTGAGCGGCCTCGGCAGAGACAGCCGTTAATGCTGGCTCAGCGATCGTGGTGCCAAATCCCAGACAAAAAGCGAATAGCATCAGCCAAAACACACTGCCTTTTCGAGCAAATGCTTGCGCCATGCTTTCACCAATAGGAAACAGCCCCATCTCCAATCCAAAAATAAAAAAGGTTAAACCCAGCACCACCAAGAACAGACCTAAGGAGATAGACAGCAGATTGGGCAAAGGCTCTTGCAATACGACTAATTGGAAAAAGGTGATCACGACAACGATAGGAAGTAAATCTCTCGCACTGCTTATTAACGCACGTAACAAAGCCAAAATTGCAGACATTGCTTCTCCTTATTTTTATACCCAAGTAACCTCAAGATGCTAGGTTCAGCGAGAGCTGCTTGGGTATTTATTAAAAGGATGGCAAAGAAAAACTTTTCTGGGCGTGACACAAATGAAACATTTTGAAACACTTGGCTTAAATTGACAGTTTTGTGAGCTAAACCACTTTAAGTTCCCCAGCCCTCACCGAGAAAATTTAGTTACCTGGAAAATCAGTATATTTTTCCACGACCTATTTCATCTTCATGGTGATCATAATAATGCGAAGGTGACTATAATTAATGATTAATGCCGTGAAATCGCTGTAGCGAAATTGCCGTAACCTAATATCGAGAAGTGTCTTCAAAGACACCCTGATAATTTAAAAGTAGAGGACATAATGAAAATTTTGTTAACAGGAGGAACTGGATTTATTGGCAGTGAGCTGGTGAAACATCTAACCACCCATCAACTCACAGTGTTATCTCGTGATAGTAAAAACGCACAATCGAAACTGAAACATGCTGACCTAGGCAACATCGAATACATAGAAACCTTAACTCCTTTACAGGATCTTAATGACTTTGATGCTGTGATTAATCTCGCTGGGGAACCCATTGCTGATAAACGCTGGAGTGAGGATCAAAAAGAAGAGATCTGCAACAGCCGCTGGTCGGTCACTGAACAAATTGTTGAGCTCATTCACGCGAGTACAGAGCCACCGAGTGTTTTTATCAGTGGCTCTGCTGTCGGTTACTATGGCGATCAACAGCAACATCCTTTTGATGAATGCTTACATGCCCACAGTAGTGGCTTTCCACATCAAGTCTGCGTTCATTGGGAGCAAATTGCCAAACGTGCTCAAAGTGATAGGACACGTGTGTGCGTTTTGAGAACAGGGGTCGTTCTGGGTTTACGCGGTGGGGCATTAAAAAAAATGCTGCTGCCCTATAAACTCGGACTCGGTGGTCCCATCGGTTCAGGCAAACAGTATATTCCTTGGATTCATATGCATGATATGACTCGGGCAATCCTCTACTTGTTAGAAACCGAGCATGCGCAAGGTGAATTTAATCTTTGTGCCCCTCACCCGGTCACAAATAAAGTCTTTAGCAAAGCTCTAGCGAGTTCATTGCATCGACCGCATCTCCTCTTTACGCCTAAATGGGTAATGAAATTGATGATGGGCGAATCCAGCTGCCTACTGTTTGATAGCCTACGAGCCAAACCCAAAAAGCTAACGGAACTAGGCTTTCGCTTCGATTACTCTCACGTCGAACCTGCGTTAAAAAACATCCTACAAGCTAGAGACTGAGAGCTTTCTCACGATACGGCTCCCAAAGAGCTACCCAACCTAGAAGCTAACACCTTGAGATGACTTAGGTATATGATGGCCTTAGTGAATTTTTTGTATAGGAAGACAAATGAATAAAGCGGTACTGATAACAGGCTGTTCCACTGGTATTGGCTACGTCTGTGCACATGCACTTCAAAAACGTGGGTACCAAGTGATTGCCTCATGCAGAAAGCCTGAAGACGTAGCCCGACTACAAGAAGAAGGGTTAACTTGCCTACAGCTGGATCTTGCCGATCCATCCAGTATTTCAGCTGGGGTCGAGCAAGCATTAAAACTCTGCGATGGGCAATTATATGGACTGTTTAATAATGGTGCCTATGGTCAGCCTGGCGCGCTTGAAGATTTGCCCACTCAAGCCTTGAGAGAGCAATTTGAAACCAACTTTTTTGGGTGGCATCAACTGGTTGGCGAAGTTTTGCCACACATGAGAAATCAGGGCGAGGGGCGCATTGTACAGAACAGTTCTGTACTTGGATTTGCAGCCATGCGCTATCGCGGAGCTTACAACGCTTCAAAGTTCGCTTTAGAAGGTTGGACAGATACATTACGCCTTGAACTGCATGACACTAATATCCATATTGCTCTATTGGAGCCGGGGCCAATCGAAACGCAGTTTCGCCATAATGCCTTAGTTGCTTTTCATAAATGGATTGATCCTGAAAACAGCCCGCATAAAACCGAATATATGGCACAAGATGAACGTATGCGCAGCAAAAACTCCAGTAAAGCGTTTGCTTTACCCGCAGAGTCATGTATTGAACCCGTAATCCACGCTTTAGAAAGCAAGCGACCGAAAATTCGATACCGAGTCACTTTCCCGACCAAACTCTTTGCGGTTTTGAAACGCCTGTTCCCTGCGAGGTGGCTAGATAACATTTTGCGACGAGCTGCATAATAATTTGTTTGGTTGATGTAATCTTACCGTAACATTGCGATGAGAATATGATCATCAAGATCCTCTCCCCCCTACGAGGATCAATGCATTCAACTCATCAACAACAATGGAAGCAATCAATGACACTTAACCAATTAAATTGGCTCAGTTTGAGTGTGGCACTTGCACTCTTACTTATTGTGTAATGGTGAGGACATCCATCTTGAAAGCGCTGCGCGATGCAGCGTTTTTTGTTTTCCATTCTAAAAGGCGTCATTTTCGAGTTTTCGATAATAAAACTGCCATTAAAAACCTTCGATTTTGCCCACAAAACCTTACTTCTCAATCATAAGATTGAATGAACCCTATGACTTGATCACAATTCTGAGGCTTCATTATTTAGGAGATCGTCATGACTCAAGATCAGATCGTATTCATTGGCATACTGTGCATTCCTATTGCCATCTATATTTTACGACGCACCGTGCAGGTTGTTCCCAAACACCAGCACTGGTACGTTCCACTTTGTTCCACCACCTATCGTCTACTTTTACCGGGCGTACGTTTTATCATTCCATTTTCACAGTCAGTGACGGCAAAAGTGCAACTGACTGAGCAATCTAAGCAGCTATACAATTTAAGTACCCGCTCTTTGCAAGATGAGTTTATGGCTTATGATCTCGCCTACGCTTACCAAGTCTTCGACTCTAAACGCGCCGCCCTCTCAGTAGTCGATACTCACAAGTCTGTAGAACGATTGCTTATCGGGTCGACCAATACCAAACTGGGTAAACACAGCCTAAATGAATTGTGGAGTGATAATTCAACCGTTGCTAACGGTATTCGTAATGAAATTAATGACTCACTTAAGGTCTGGGGGATTCGCATCACCCGCTTTGATATTCGCCCTCCTTGTTAAAGTAACGTCATGACCTTAGTGTCAGTCGTTGTCGGACTAAGCCCTAGATAAACGCTGCCCATGCAGCGTTTTTCACAATTAGATTCGCGTCTCAGGGATATTCACTTGATAAACTGGCTATTTTGCCCAATATCTCAGATATCAAAACGATACGATTTAACAGGAAGGCCCTATGCAATCCCCATTTATTGTGGAATTGAACGAACAAAACTTTCGTGAAGTACTAGAAGGCTCAATGCAAACACCGGTATTGATTCATTTCTGGGCACCCATGTCGCAAGAAAGCAGTGACATCATCCCTCAACTTAATACCCTAGCTCAACAATACAATGGTGCCTTTACACTGGCATTATTAAACTGCGAACAACAACAGCAGATTGCCGCGCAGTTTGGTGTGCAAGCACTGCCAACGATTGCTCTTTTCAATAATGGGCAAGCAGTCGATGGACTAGGTGGACCCCAGCCAATTACGGCCATTGAGCAGATGTTAGCGAAACACCTTCCTAGCCAAGATGAAATGCTGCTTCAACAAATTTCTGTTTGTATCAGTGAGAACAACCACCAAGAAGCCCTCACATTAATCGCTCAGCTTAATGATGAATTTAAAGATCGCGGTGATGTCAAATTAGCCCATATCGATTGTTTATTAGAAACAAAACAATATGTAGAAGCAGAAGCGTTATTGCAAACCATCCCGCTGCAGTACCAAGATGGTTCTTACAAAAGTTTGGTGGCAAAACTTGAGCTGCATAAACAAGCAGCAGAAAGCCCGGAGCTTAAGAAACTGGAGCAAGCTTTCCACCAGTCACCGACTGATTATGCTTTGGCTTGCGAGCTAGCTGCGCTTTATCATGATGCTGGCAAAGATGAGCAAGCATTAGAATTGCTATGGAATATCTTGATAAAAGATCTCAATGCGAATGATGGCGAAGTGAAAAAATCCTTAATGGATATCCTTGCAGCACTCGGTCAAGGCCATACTCTTTCTAGCCAATATCGCCGAAAACTGTATTCATTACTTTACTAAGAAACCACACAAATCGTAACCAGCGGCATTTACTGCTGGTTACGAAATAAAATTTGGCACATTAATTCAAACCAATAAATGAATAACACTTCTTTGCAAACTTAATCTCACTTCTCAATTATCGAATTGTCCTGTATTCGAAAGTACGTAACAATGAGCCCGATTCCATAACAACAAACAAGGAACGAAAATATGGCCATTGATTCATTAATTACCATTGGCGTACTGGTTGTCGTCGTAATTATTCTTATTTCTTCAGCGGTAAAAACGGTACCACAAGGTAATCACTGGACGGTTGAGCGATTCGGCCGTTATACACAAACGTTAAAACCAGGCTTAAACATTATTATTCCATTCATTGATTCTATCGGTCAGAAGATCAATATGATGGAAAGAGTGTTAGATATTCCAGCACAAGAAGTGATTTCTAAAGATAATGCCAATGTTGTCATCGATGCTGTCTGTTTTGTACAAGTCATTGATGCCTCTAAAGCGGCATATGAAGTCAACGATTTAGAACATGCTATCCGTAACTTAACCTTAACGAATATTCGTACTGTGCTTGGCTCTATGGAGCTGGATGAGATGCTAAGTCAGCGTGATATGATTAACTCTAAGCTACTTACGATTGTCGATGAAGCCACCAACCCTTGGGGAATTAAAGTCACTCGTATCGAAATCAAAGATGTTCAGCCACCGAGTGACCTGACTGCTGCAATGAATGCTCAGATGAAAGCAGAGCGTAATAAGCGTGCTGAAATCTTGGAAGCGGAAGGTATTCGTCAAGCGGAAATTCTTCGTGCAGAAGGTCAAAAGCAATCAGAAATACTCAAAGCTGAAGGTGATAAACAGGCTGCGATTCTTCAAGCCGAAGCGCGTGAACGAGCGGCTGAAGCAGAAGCAAAGGCAACCACCATGGTATCCGATGCAATTGCAAAAGGTGATATGCAAGCCGTGAATTACTTCATTGCTCAAGGCTATACGGATGCGCTGAAATCGATTGGTGAAGCTGAGAATGGTAAAATTGTGATGCTGCCTCTTGAAGCATCCGGGCTAATGGGCTCAGTTGCGGGTATTGCTGAAATGTTCTCTGCAAGTAAAAGTAAGGAGAAATAATGATTGAACTGCTATCGGAAGTAAACTATTGGCACTGGTTAGCGCTAGGCTTGTTACTGTTAGCAGGTGAGTTGCTCGGAACCGCAGGTTACTTCCTGTGGTTAGGGATATCAGCTCTAATCGTCGGCGCACTACTCTCAGTACTCCCACTCGGATGGGAGTTACAATGGGTAACTTTTGCTACATTGTGTATGAGCACAACTTGGCTTTGGTGGCGCCGTCAATTTAGTGCCGATAAGTCATCTGATGCCGACCGAGATCTCAACCAAAAGCAGAAACAAATGGTGGGTTTAACGGTTGTATTAGAAAATGACATTAAAGTCGGTTCAAATAGAATCAAAATTGGTGATACGACTTGGTCTGCAAAATCGACCCAAAATATTGCAATCGGTGAACAAGTCAAAGTCGTCAGCATGGATGGTATTATTCTGACGATTGAGAAAGTTGTTTAATGCTTATCTAGTTGGTTACAATTATTAAATAATAACTAATAGAAATTATCACATAAAAAAGCCTGAGTTCACCTCAGGCTTTTTTATTATTTAAACTTATCAATGTTTATAAGAAGTTATAAGGAACAGAGACTTGCAGACGGAAATCAGCTCTCTCATGGTCACTATTATCATTCATATCTCGCACAAGATAAGTGGAGTGGAAACTGACCGTTGACCCTTTTAATGCACCGGACGGCATGGTATAAGCTATCGTACTATTAACGGCATACTCTGAATCAAATCCAGCACTCTTATCACCATCCATTTGAGAAATAGCGGCACCAGCATATAGATTCCAACCGTTGCCAAAGTCACGGCTAATTCGGTTATACCAAGCTAACTGAGTATTCTGGTTCCAATCCGATAAGGCATCCCACCATTGGCTCCATGTACCATTGTTCGAGCCATAAGCAGCAACGGTCCGAGGTGCAAATTCCGCTTCATTCTCAGTATGCGTGTACCTCAATTCAGATAACCAATTAATACCACCAGCAGGAACTTTAAGAGAAAGACCGTGGTGTGCGCCAAGGCCATCATAGTCGACCTCCGAATTCACACCGTAAAAATCGTATGAAAAGTCTATATCCCCGAATGCAACATCAACTTGAGCTTTGAAAGAGCTATTCGTTTCATCACTGCTCGATAAATTCGCTGAACCAATACCAAAGTTTAACCCTACGTTACCCGTTTGACCGACAAAACCAATAGAGTGTAAGAAATCAAAATGGCTATCATTCGGCTTTTTCAATACTGGTTCATGCTTGGTGGTCATCCACCAAGGAGCCGTATAGGCAGTCGCAGCACCGTAACCTAATGTGAAATCACCTAGATCAATGAATGCTTTCCCGCCTTTATAGGTGCCAGGAGCAAATGACCATACATTACCGATGGTCCCAACTCCCATTTGAGTTAAACCAATATCACCACTGAGTGAACCACTTTTAAATTTAACGGCGGCTTTCGTTACTTTTAACGTGCCATTTTGGGATTCATCTTGCTTCCATTTATCACAAATTGAAATCTCCGAACACTCTCCATTATTGTAGAGAGAACCACTAAAATAGCCCGCTAAATCAATACCAATCGTATCCTCATGATACCCTGAAGAAAAATTCAAGATTAAATTATAATCTGAGTAATTCAAGCTCTCTTCATGTTCTGCATTTAGGCCATACTTATGTGAACGATAACGCGTATCTGATACTCCGTTTATAGATAGTGATGCTCCATCTAAAAAACCGGAATCATTTGCCATTGCTGGAGATATTACTAAAGCACTCAATATTGCAGCCGTTAAAGCTGAGTTTTTAAACAACGTTTCCATGGAATAACCTCTGAGATTGAAAGTATTTACTTTTTGTTAAATGTTAAAATTTAATATAAACAGGGTTACTACTAACACTAAACTTAAAAAAACAAGTACATATCAATTAACATAGGTTAACCATGACGAATTAAATATCCACTAGAAATATTCGTTTCAACGCAGTATATGACTTAGCACAAACTAATTTTAACCAATCTTATACTAAGAAATATTTCATTAATTTAATTAATATTCAAATTTAACCGTAAATTAATCAAAGCACGAAATTTACTCAACTATTCGCATGAACAAATTTGATAAAATAAAAGTTATAATTGCAAAATTGAGAAAATAACATTAATAATATTAATCACCTCAGATTATATTCGTATAGGTACTGGGATAATAATATTTTAAAACATGAATGATACAAACAAAAAAAGCGAGCTATATAAGCTCGCTTCTTTATAGGCAGTAGAGTCTTACTAGCTTAGAATACGCTGTAAGGAACGATTACTTGAAGACGGAAATCTGCACGCTCGTAATCGCTGTTGTCGTTCATATCGCGAACAAGGAATGTTGAGTGGAAACGCATAGTTGTTCCTTTCAAAGAACCTGAAGGCATTGTGTAGCCTACAGTACCATTAACTGCGTATTCAGTATCAAAACCTGAACCTTTCTCACCATCCATTTGAGATAGTGCTGCACCAGCATAAGCGTTCCAGCCGTTACCGAAGTCTTTGCTGATACGGTTGTAGAATGCTAGCTGAGTGTTTTGGTTCCAGTCTGATAGTGCATCCCACCACTGGCTCCAAGTACCATTGTTTGAGCCGTATGCACGAACTGTACGAGGCGTAAATTCTGCTTCATTCTTAGTGTGAGTGTAACGAAGTTGAGATAACCAAGTTACGCTACCAGCAGGCATGCTCATAGAGAAGCCATGGTGAGCACCAAGACCATCGTAATCTACATCAGAGCTAACACCGTAGAAATCGTAGCCTAGAGCAATATCGCCAGCTTTGAAGTCAACTTGTGCTTTGAATGAAGTGTTTGTTTCATCGCTGCTAGAAAGATTAGCAGAACCGATACCGAAGTTAAGACCTACGTCACCAGCTTTACCAGTTAGACCAACAGAATGAATAAAGTCAAAGTGGCTGTCGTTAGTTTTTTCTAGACCTGGAACTGCTTTTGAAGTCATCCACCAAGGAGCAGTGTATGAAGTCGCTGCACCGTAACCTAGTTTAAAGTCACCAAGGTCAGCAAATACTTTACCGCCTTTGTAAGTACCAGGAACAAAAGACCAAACGTTACCTAGAGTACCAACACCCATTTGAGTCAAGCCGATATCACCACTTAGAGTGTCACCCTTGAACTTAAGAGACGCTTTAGTAACTTTCAGTGCACCATTTTGAGCTTCATCTTGGCCCCAACCGTCACACTGAGAGATCTCTGCACATGCGCCGTTGTTGTATAATGAGCCACTGAAGTAACCAGCAAGGTCAAAACCAATAGTGTCTTCATGGTAACCAGAAGAGAAGCTTACTGCTAGGTTGTAGTCAGAGTAATTTAGGTTCTCTTCGTGATCAGCATCAACACCAATCTTATGTGAACGGTAACGAGTATCAGAAACACCTGTTAGAGAAAGAGACGCGCCATCTAGAAAGCCTGTATCTTCAGCCATTGCTGGTGCAACTGTTAGAGCACCTACCATCGCAGCTGTTAGTGCAGACACTTTGAAAAATTTGTCCATGGAAAAACTCCTAAAAATGGATATAGCTGTGTTAATTCCCCGCCTTAAGTTGGCCGCCGAAGGGAGGAATGAATTCCTATTAAAAACCTGATTTTGGTTTTCTTTATTTTCCTGCATACACCTCGTGTATCCATGGCTGTTAGACTAACTGCGGCTTAATCAACATCCAACCAGAACTTATTTTTTTTCTAAAAAAATATGAGCAAGTCCAAATTTCGCCCTCACTTTCTGATCAAGATCTTGTTTTTAGCCCCCAAGTACCAAATGGAAAATAAGTTCTTTTTAATCATTAACTTAAACAAGCACGAATGAAATTTAATTGAACTGTGTCGCAATAAAACACCTATAGGTACAGTGTTTTTTTAGACAATTGAGCAAGTTCACAGAAATTTTTTTCTACTTTAGGCGTCTACACTTCTAACATTTTTTTTTACAAAAAAAAGCCCAGAGCATAGTGGCTCCGGGCTGTTTAATTTTGTGGATGTTTAATCGAGGTGTTTGCTAGTTCAGTAAATCAACCAAATCTTGCTCAGTACGGATCTCAATCCCTAAATCTTGCGCCTTAGCCAATTTAGAACCTGCGTTCTCACCCGCAAATAGAATGTCGGTTTTCTTAGAGACGCTGCCCGTCACTTTCGCACCTAAGTCTTGCAGAGCCGCCTTCGCATCACCGCGCGATAAAATAGATAAGCTACCTGTTAAGACCACTGTCTTACCGGCAAGGGGTTGCGGTGCATCAGCAGCAACTTCAGTAATCGCTGGCCAATTCACCCCTTGCTCTAGAAGCTGACTAACAACCTGTTGGTTACTCTCTTGTGAGAAGAAACTTGTAATATGATGAGCAACAATATCTCCGATATCTTGAACGTCGATCAATTGCTCATGTGTCGCCTGCATCACCATGTCTAGGGATTTAAAATGGCTCGCAAGATTGGCCGCTGTTGCTTCACCGACCTCTCGGATACCTAATGAGTATAAAAACCTTGCTAATGTCGTCTGCTTCGATTTATTCAATGCATCAACCACGTTTTGCGCCGACTTAGGCCCCATTCGGTCAAGTACGGTAATAACACCAGCACTCAATCCAAATAAATCGGCGGGTGTTGCCACCATTTCACGATCAACTAGCTGCTCAATCACTTTTTCTCCGAGGCCGTCTACGTCTAACGCTTTACGAGAAACAAAGTGTTTTAATGCCTCTTTACGCTGTGCTTGACAGACCAAGCCACCGGTACATCTTGCGACCGCTTCACCTTCCACGCGTTCCACATCCGAATCACACTCTGGGCATTGCTCTGGGAACGTTATCGACTGCGCATCTTCAGGGCGGCGCTCTAGAACCACTGAAACAATTTGCGGGATCACGTCACCAGCACGACGAATAATCACACTATCACCGACTTTAATACCGAGACGTTCGATTTCATCGGCATTATGCAAGGTAGCGTTACTCACCGTAACCCCCCCCACAAAAACAGGTTCAAGCTTAGCGACTGGCGTCACCGCCCCCGTACGACCCACTTGAAATTCAACTTCTCTTAGCAGCGTTATCTCTTCTTGTGCTGGGAACTTATAAGCAATGGCCCAACGCGGTGCTCGAGCAACAAACCCAAGTGCCTCTTGCGCGGCAATACTATCAACCTTGATCACAACGCCGTCAATCTCATAAGGCAAAGCATCGCGCTTGTTTAAAATATCTTGATAGTAAGTTTTCACATCATTAATAGAGTGTAACTGTTGAGTTTCAGGACACATCGGAAGTCCCCAGCTTTTCAGCTGCAGGAAACGTTGATAGTGGCTGCTCGATAGCTCAGCCCCTTCGACGACACCGACGCTATAAGCGTAAAATGCCAATGGTCGCGTAGCGGTAATGCGTGAATCTAATTGACGAAGACTGCCAGCCGCAGCATTACGAGGGTTAACAAACACCTTGTCCCCTTTCTTTTGCGCCTGCTCATTCAGCCGATCAAAGCCTGCCTTTGGCATAAAGACTTCACCGCGTACTTCCAGACGATTTGGGTAACCTTCGCCTTGCAACTTCAATGGAACCGAGCTGATGGTTCTTACATTTTCAGTAATATTTTCTCCAGTCGCCCCATCACCGCGCGTGGCGGCTTGAACCAAGACACCATCAACGTACAAAAGACTGACAGCAAGGCCATCCAGTTTAGGTTCACAACAGAACACATCCAACACATGAGTCGGAACACGATCTTTTGCTCGTTTCAGAAAACTATCCAAGTCCGCATCTTCAAACGCATTATCCAACGATAACATTGGGATCTCATGGGTCACTTGTTCAAACCCATCGAGAGGAACACCACCCACACGTTGACTCGGAGAATCTATCGTAACCCACTCAGGATGCTCCGCCTCAATCGACAGTAATTCTTGCATCATACGATCATATTCCGCATCTGGAATCACTGGGTTATCTTCAACATAGTAGCGAACCGCATGTTCGTGTAACTGCTGCTTTAATACTTCAAGTCTTTGTTGGATGGATTCTGACATGTCACTACTCTTGTGCTTAATAGTTGATTTTATACCCAAATAACCTCTCATTCTTCAGGTCAGCGATAGCTAAGTGCCCCTCTAGCAAGGCATTACTTTGACGTTTAAGGGCGTTGAACACTGAAGCTTGAGGTCACTTGGGTATAGGGTTACAAATAAATTGGGCTCCATTACTGGAGCCCTATCTTCAATCTAGAATATTAGCTTACGCTTTGGCCATAAACTCATTGATTTGACGGCGGTATTGATCCAAACGGTCTGGGGTAACCATATTACGTTGGTCATCTAATACATTCCCGCCAAGATCACAGGCAATCTGCTGAGCGGTTTTCAACATCACTTTGAAGTTTTGATCCGCTTCGCCATAACAAGGTAAGGTCATAAAGAATGAAATACCTTTGGTGGTAAAGTCAGCAGGATCATCATGGCGTAGTGTCCCAGGTGCCATCATATTCGCAACACTGAACAGTATCTTACCATTACCAGACAAATCCGCATGGCGGTGGAAAATATCCATCTCGCCATAGATGAGACCGTTGTTTTGCATGCTATCAAAGAGCTGTGTACCCACAAATGGTTCATCACCGGAGCAATGCACACTTAACACAACCACATCGAGTGCTTCTTCTTGTTTCGGCTCTGCCGCGACAACCTCATTTTGGTCAGCATCATGCTGTTCTAGCGTTGCTGATGGTTCTGAATCCACTACAGGCTCTGGATTTAACGAAAGCTCAGTGGCAGGCGCTGACTGGGGGTTTAGCCCCGAATCATGTGCACTGAAGTCAACCTCAGCCTGCTTTTCTTCAGTCTCATTATTGATGACAGGCTCTGCCGTAATTTCTGGTTCGCGACGACTGATTACACGAGGCTCGCTGATCACACCATCAATCAGTGGATCGCTAGTAGTAGGCTCAGTATCAAAATCAAAGCTTGGTTCTACTCGTTTTGCTTCGCCGACACTCTCTTCTTGTTCTGTTGGGGCAAAGCCACGCTTGCTTACTATCTCGTCATCTGCCTCATCGCCTTCGAGTTTACCAATCGGCTTATCTCCAAACTTGGCTTTCCCCTCTTTTTTACTGCTCCACAAGCCGTGGAACAGTAACGCGGCGATAGCCAAAGCCCCGACAATAATGAGTACAAATCGCAATTCCTGCATGGTTTACTTAACTCCTAGGCGATACCGTCACAACCTCGTACCACCAAGTATAATGAATTCCTGACTCAAGCTATTCAACAATAGACAAGAGCTTAAAAGAAGCCTCAACACTCCTGTCGCACAGCTCTTCTATACCAAAGTAACCTCTTAGCGAAACAACGCACAATTTATGTGCAGTTTAAAGTTGCTTGGGTATACCTTTCGTTACTTTAACAAATCTCCACAAAGATTTAGAACAAATTAATCCGCTTAGTTCCCTATTTGGTGTGATTTTAAGCACGCTTTTTTTCTAATTTTTTCTAGGTACAATAAAATCCTCTTAATCATTACCTTGTAGAGTCTATAGCTTAGACATAACACAGCGCTCACGGATTGGTCAGACTATGAAAAGAACAGGATTCGGCTATTTTGCCTACGGTGCCTCATTAGCCCTGTCACCACAAATTAGAAAATTTGTCATGATGCCCCTACTTGCCAACCTCATTTTGATTGGCGGCGCCATGTATTACCTTTTTACAAACTTAAATGCCTGGATAGACAGTTGGCTCGGAGGGCTGCCAGAGTTTCTCTCTTGGCTTTCTTACCTACTTTGGCCAATACTCGCACTCACGATCATTGCCACTTTCTCCTATTTCTTTAGTGCATTAGCGAACTTTATTGCTGCCCCTTTCAATGGGCTGCTCTCAGAGAAAGTCGAGGAGAGCCTCACTGGGCAAGTCGTCAATGATGACGGGGTTAAAGAAATGATCAAAGATACGCCACGTATTTTGGCTCGAGAATGGCGTAAGCTGCGTTATGTCCTACCAAAAGCGATTGGACTATTTTTGCTGCTATTAATTCCAGCCTTAGGACAAACACTAGGTCCGATTCTGTGGTTCGTTTTTACTGCTTGGATGTTAGCGATTCAATATTGTGATTATCCATTCGATAACCATAAGCTCTCTTTCGATGACATGCGTTACACTTTGAAACAAAATCAGAGTAAAGCCTACTCATTCGGTGCGTTAATTTCTTTGTTCAACACCATCCCTATCTTAAACCTATTTGTCATGCCGATTGCCGTATGCGGTGCAACGGCGATGTGGGTGGAAGAATTTAAACAAAACTAACCCTTTCTAGGTCAGCCTTCACTTAGGCTGACCTGCTTTCTTATATTCCCTACAGTCGACCATTCCCTGATAATCCACCTCTGCTTCCATATCTACTAAGTTCACAGTTTTCTGTTAACTTGTTAACCACATTGTTTGCGCAAAATTGTACTGACGGAAAAATTCACCAAACACCTAATAAGATATAACTTTTTAATCCTTTTCGACCTATTATTTAGCGCATAAGATTTTTTGTGTATTCACTAAACGTGTAATGAAGGAACATCACAATGAGCAAAATCTACGAAGATAACTCACAAACTATTGGTAACACACCTCTTGTACGCCTAAACAAAGTTAGTAAAGGTAAAGTTCTAGCTAAAGTTGAAGCGCGTAACCCAAGCTTCAGTGTTAAATGTCGTATCGGCGCAAACATGATCTGGGAAGCAGAAAAAGCTGGCACACTTAAGCCAGGTGTTGAGCTAGTAGAGCCAACCAGTGGTAACACTGGTGTAGCACTTGCTTTCGTAGCAGCTGCTCGCGGTTACAAGCTAACTCTAACGATGCCGGAGTCAATGAGTCTTGAGCGTCGTAAGCTTCTTAAAGCACTTGGTGCAAACCTAGAGCTAACAGAAGCGGCGAAAGGCATGAAAGGTGCGATCGCTAAAGCAGAAGAAATCGTTGCAGGTAACCCAGACAAATACCTACTTCTACAACAGTTCAACAACCCAGCGAACCCGCAGATCCACGAAAAAACAACGGGCCCTGAAATTTGGGAAGCGACTGACGGTGAAGTTGACGTATTCGTTGCTGGTGTTGGTACTGGCGGTACGATCACAGGTACAAGCCGTTACATCAAAGGCGAAAAAGGCAAGAACATCGTTTCTGTTGCCGTTGAGCCTGCTGAATCTCCAGTTATCGCTCAGGCAATCGCTGGTGATGAAATTCAACCGGCTCCTCACAAAATTCAAGGCATCGGTGCTGGCTTCATCCCTGGCAACCTTGATCTTGAGCTTGTTGACCGTGTTGAAGCGGTTACCTCTGAAGAAGCAATCGAAATGGCGCGTCGCCTAATGGAAGAAGAAGGTATCCTAGCGGGTATTTCTTCAGGCGCTGCTGTAGTTGCTGCGAACCGCTTAGCGGAACTACCTGAATTTGAAGGTAAAACTATCGTAACCGTTCTTCCAAGTTCTGGTGAGCGTTACCTAAGTACTGCACTCTTTGCTGGCCTATTTACAGAGAAAGAGAACCAGCAGTAATACGTAGTCAAATCAATTTTTACTCCAAAAAAGCCCCTTTTAGGGGCTTTTTTGTTGATCCCAGCCTCACCTTTGGTAATATCAGCACTGTTTTATTTTTAGCTTCAAAATAAAGAAGCGCTGACAAAGTTTTGATGAAAGTGAGCAAATGCAAAGGTTTGCTTATTTTCAAAACAATTTGACTAGTGTCAGTTCTAATACGTTTTCTCCTGTAGTGAAGCTAGCGCTTCGTGGGGAAAGCCGTTAAGCTGAATTGGTCACAAATTAACAAAAAAATACATTTAATTGGGGTATATCACATGTACGAGAAGCAAGTAGAAATCACTGCGGAAAATGGTCTTCACACTCGTCCTGCAGCGCAGTTCGTTAAAGAAGCTAAAGGCTTTGACGCAGACATCACTGTGACTTCAAACGGCAAAAGCGCTAGCGCGAAAAGCCTGTTTAAACTTCAGACTCTAGGTCTAGTAAAAGGTACTGTTGTTACTATCTCTGCTGAAGGCCCACAAGCTGAAGCAGCAGTAGACCACCTAGTCGCGCTAATGGACCAGCTTCACTAATTCGGTTCCTTCTTCCAAAGCCATTTTGCTGAGCAAAATGGCTTTGTTTGAAATAGGCGTCTAGAAAACGACACCACTCGTTAGCAAACAAGTCAAATATCTCCCGTTTACAGTTGACCAACTTAAGGTAAGGCTATGATTTCAGGCATCCTAGCATCTCCAGGTATTGCATTTGGTAAAGCACTACTACTTCAAGAAGATGAAATTGTCCTAAACACCAACACCATCTCTGATGACCAAGTAGAAGCAGAAGTTCAGCGTTTCTTTGACGCTCGTGATAAGTCATCTGCTCAACTAGAAGGCATCAAACAAAAAGCACTGGAAACTTTCGGTGAAGAGAAAGAAGCGATCTTTGAAGGTCACATCATGCTTCTTGAAGACGAAGAGCTAGAAGAAGAAATCCTAGCACTTATTAAGAAAGACAAACTATCGGCAGACAACGCGATCCATACAGTGATCGAAGAGCAAGCGTCTGCACTTGAGTCTCTTGACGACGAATACTTAAAAGAACGTGCAACGGATATCCGCGATATCGGCACGCGCTTTGTTAAAAACGCGCTAGGCATCAACATCGTATCCCTGAGTGATATCGACGAAGAAGTCATTCTTGTCGCTTATGACCTAACGCCATCTGAAACCGCTCAAATCAACCTTGATTATGTACTCGGTTTTGCATGTGACATCGGCGGTCGTACATCGCACACTTCAATCATGGCGCGCTCTCTTGAGCTGCCAGCGATCGTGGGTACTAACGACATCACTAAGCAAGTGAAAAACGGCGATACTCTGATCCTTGATGCGATGAACAACAAAGTTGTTATCAATCCTTCAGACGCTGAATTAGAAGAAGCAAAAGCCGTTAAAGCAGCATTTCTTGCCGAAAAAGAAGAGCTGGCAAAACTGAAAGATCTTCATGCCGAAACCACTGACGGTCATCGTGTAGAAGTTTGCGGTAACATCGGCACAGTAAAAGACTGTGACGGTATCCTGCGCAATGGCGGTGAAGGTGTTGGTCTGTACCGTACCGAATTCCTATTTATGGATCGTGACGCGTTGCCAACGGAAGAAGAGCAATATCAAGCGTATAAAGAAGTTGCTGAAGCAATGGAAGGTCAGTCGGTCATCATCCGTACTATGGATATTGGTGGCGATAAAGACCTACCGTACATGGATCTGCCACAAGAAATGAACCCATTCCTTGGCTGGCGTGCAGTTCGAATCAGTCTAGACCGTCGCGAAATCCTACGCGACCAGCTACGCGGTATTCTACGTGCATCTGCTCACGGCAAACTTCGCATTATGTTCCCAATGATCATTTCTGTCGAAGAGATCCGCGAGCTTAAGAAAGCGATTGAAGAGTTCAAAGTTGAACTACGCGCTGAAGGCCATGCCTTTGATGAAGAGATCGAAATCGGTGTTATGGTTGAAACTCCAGCAGCAGCGGCAATCGCACACCATCTTGCAAAAGAAGTATCATTCTTCTCAATTGGTACTAACGACCTCACTCAGTACACACTTGCAGTAGACCGTGGCAACGAGATGATTTCTCATCTATACAACCCACTTTCTCCAGCAGTGTTAACCGTGATTAAACAAGTTATCGACGCCTCTCATGCTGAAGGTAAGTGGACGGGTATGTGTGGTGAGCTAGCTGGTGACGAGCGTGCAACATTACTTCTACTTGGTATGGGCCTAGATGAGTTCTCTATGAGCGGCATCTCAATTCCAAAAGTGAAGAAAGTTATCCGTAATGCGAACTTTGAAGCGGTGAAAGCGATGGCTGAAGAAGCGCTTTCACTACCAACTGCCGCTGAAATTGAAGCGTGTGTTGAGAAGTTCATTGCACAATATACAAAGTAATCCGTATTACCAATTTTCTGAATATTTATAAAGAATTAGACGGCTAAAAAAAGTCGTCTAATGTCTCAGATTGGTATACTATAATTCGACAGAATAAAACTAAACCTTAGGAGCATGACACAATGGGTCTGTTTGATAAACTTAAGAAGCTTGTATCTGACGACAGTGCTGACGCTGGTGCTATCGAAATTATCGCGCCTCTTTCTGGTGAAATCGTAAACATCGAAGACGTGCCAGATGTCGTTTTCGCTGAGAAAATCGTAGGCGACGGTATCGCGATCAAGCCGGCAGGTAACAAAATGGTTGCTCCTGTAAACGGTACCATCGGTAAAATCTTCGAAACTAACCACGCTTTCTCAATTGAGTCTGACGATGGTGTTGAGCTGTTCGTACACTTTGGTATCGACACAGTTGAACTGAAAGGCGAAGGCTTCAAGCGTATTGCTGAAGAAGGCCAAGCAGTGAAAGCAGGCGATACAATCATTGAGTTCGACCTAGCTCTTCTAGAAGAAAAAGCGAAGTCAACACTAACGCCTGTCGTTATCTCTAACATGGACGAGATCAAAGAGCTGAACAAGCTTTCTGGTGCCGTTACCGTTGGTGAAACTGCCGTTCTACGCGTGACTAAGTAATTATTACTTCATCATTTTAAAACGCTGCCTCAGGGCGGCGTTTTTTATTGCTAAAAAAACACCACCCAAGGGTGGTGTTTTTACTTTCTCGTCATTACCCTAAAAACGACAATGCCGCTCTAGAGCCCTGATTCGCTTGCGCATACAACGCGGACGTGGCTTGTTGTAGTACTTGCGACTTCACCAGTTCGGTCGTGACTCGAGCATAGTCTGCATCTTGGATTTGACCTTTGGCAGCGCTGATGTTCTTTTCCATACTACGGATATTATCCATCGTATTATCGACTCGATTTTGGAATGCTCCAATCTCGGCTCGATGTGAGTCCACATACTTGATCGATGCGTCCACCACGCCGACGGCAAGTTGAGCACCGCCTACTGTCGTCAAATCGATATCATGCAGCTTGGCTTCCTCGGCATCACTGAAGTCCAACTCTCCCGCCAAACTCCCAGATAACTCAAACCCTTGCGGTGATTCCCGGTGAGAGGAGAACACTTGCAAAGCCAAGTCCTCAGTAACCGATGCCGTGACGACATCTTGTTGCGCGTTAATATAGGTTGCCACCTCATTAATATCGTCCCCATGTACCAAAGAGATATTAATGGATTGATCTTGTCCCTTCGCATCTTCGTAATCGATGGTCAGCTCATCATTGGCATTGCTCACGACCCAACTCTCGTCGCCAGGGGTTTCCGAGCGAACAAATTGTCCACCCATAGAAGGTACATCCGTTTGCATGTCTCTTAGTGTTAACGATATTGAGTTCCCATCCGCTCCTAAATGAAAGCTTTGGCTTCCGTATCGTCCACTAAACAAGTTATCACCTGCAAACGTGGTATCACGAGCAATGCGGTCGATGTCATCGACTAACATTTTTGATTCAATATTGATCGCTTCGCGATCATCTCGACTGTTTGAGCCATTTGCCGACTGCAACGCTAAATCTCGAAGTTTTTGCAACATTTCTGAATTTTCATGCAATGCCCCTTCTGCGGTTTCAGCCACCGAAAAGGCATTGATGGCATTACTCATTGCCGTATCTAAACCACGAGTTTGGACCTGCAATGCATTAGAAATTTGCATCCCCGCCGCATCATCACTGGCGCCTTCAATCCTAGAACCTGAGCGAAGTTTCTTTTGGGCATCAGCAACCTCCATATGCGCATTACTCATGTGACGTTGGGCCACGAGTACAGACATATTGGTTTTTATTGATACCATTCTTCGATAGTCCCTCTCCTTTTTATTTTTCTTGTGTCACAAGAGCTGTTCTAAAGACACTGCTTAAGCCACCTTCAGTCCAGTCTTATCACGCCTTTCTCCCAGTAAAAATCCGATACAGCAAAGCGAAACAACGAATTCGGATAATGCGTCAATCAAGTGGAGAAACCCTCACTTCACCTGATCCACGGTCAATGCCCTCTTAATGCTTAACGCTGACGAAGTTTGCTCTAACGGCTACTTTTCGAAGGGCATATTGTAATAAAGCCGGGCTCAATTGCTGCCCGGCTTTTGATAGTTAATTGTTACCAGTTGTTATGCTGGCAAACGTCCATCGCGATGGGCGATTAGCCAAGCAGACTCAATGCTGAGTTAGGCGCTTGCTTCGCTTGCGCAAGGATAGAACTTGACGCTTGCGATAGAATTTGTGTTTTGGTCATCTG
>JBHOHG010000017.1:0-123914 GCA_043422575.1 bacterium sp. HQB-39
GAAATCTAAGTTGATAGCTAAGCTATCATTTTGGATTATCATCAACGAGTGCCCACACAGATTGATAGGTCTATATTTTTAAAGAGCTTCTCTTCTTTACGACTCGCATCACTTCGGAAGAGGCGGCCATTCTAGCGACTTGAGCGCTGGTGTCAAACACTTTTTTGTGTTTTTTTTCATTTTCTTTCGAAGTGAAAAACCAGTACTTGTTCGCTAAACATTTAGCCTGCCAACCTTGCTGAACCCTTGTGAGCTCTTGCCCTGTCGACGAGGTGGCATTATAGAGATCGCGCTCACGTTAGCAAGGGTTATTTTAAAAAAAGTGCAAAAATAAGGTTTAAGGGCTTACTTTTCACACAAAGGCTTATTTATCCCTATTTACACAACTATATATAACAACTTATCCACAGAGTTGTTAATTACAGCAGCAATTTCTAAGACTAGTACAAACAAAAAAAGCTGCAACGGCAGCTTTTAGAGATCAGATGTGTCTATATAGATAGAAGAAATAGAGCGATTCGTATTAGATACCCGATCCATCTTGTTCGCCATTATCTTCATGAAGGCCACACTCTCGCTTCAATCCAAAAAAGCGCGTTTCTTCTTCGCTCATTCCAGGTTCCCATTTTCGGGTAGTATGGGTATCGCCTACCGAAAGGTAGCCTTGGTCCCATAGCGGGTGATATGGAAGATTGTTTTGCTCAAGGTAATAGTGAACATCTTTATTCGTCCAATCGATCACTGGAAGAAACTTAAACACACCGTTCTGGATAGCAAGGATTGGAAGGTTAGCTCTTGAGCTCGATTGTTCTCTTCTCAAACCAGAGAACCAAGTACCTACTTTTAGTTCATCCAATGCACGGCGCATTGGCTCAACCTTGTTTATCTTGTTGTACTTCTCGATTCCTTCAACGCCTTGTTCCCACAATTTGCCATATCGCGCTTCTTGCCAGTGTGGGCTTGTATGAGCACGGAAAATCTTAAGGTTTAAGTTCAGCTTTTCTGTTAGCTCATCTATAAAGCGATACGTTTCAGGGAATAAGTAGCCTGTATCCGTTAAAATAACAGGTGCATCTGGTTTTACTTGCGCAACTAAGTGAAGCATGACAGCCGCTTGAATACCGAAGCTTGACGAAACGACATGTTCACCTTCTAGGTTTTCAATTGCCCAAGCGACGCGTTCTTTCGCGTTTAATGTCTCTAAGTATCCATTCAATTCCGCAAGGCGGAGCGATTGCTCCACCTTGGTCATCGACAGTAACTCAGAAAGTTGTGGTTTCTTCGTTGCTGTAGTATCAGGCATGTAGATCCCTCTTCGATACGAATACTTCATCAATGATGCCAGCACGGATAGTGAAGTCACCGAAGCATTCGCCTTCATTACGTTCTTTCGCCCAACGACCAACTAGCGTATCTATTTCTTCTAAGATTTGCTTGTCAGTGATGTTCTCTTTATACATCTTAGGAATTCGAGTACCCGCTCGGTTACCACCTAAATGTAAATTGTATCGACCAGGCGCTTTACCAACCAACCCGATCTCGGCCAACATTGCACGACCACAGCCATTTGGACAGCCCGTAATACGAAGAATAATGTTGTCTTCTTCAGGCAGTCCATGCTTCTCCAGAATCCCTTCGACATCCGTGACGAATTCAGGAAGGAAACGTTCCGCTTCGGCCATCGCAAGAGGACAAGTTGGGAATGCTACACACGCCATCGAGTTTTTACGCTGCTCACTGACACTGTCATCCATCAAGCCATGTTCGCGAGCAAGCTTTTCAATGAGCTCTTTTTGATCTTCAGGCACACCCGCAACGATTAAGTTTTGGTTTGCTGTCATGCGGAAGTCACCTTGGTGAACCTTCGCTATTTCAGCAACACCCGTTTTAAGCGGCTTACCCGGGTAATCCAGAAGACGGCCATTTTCAATGAAGAGTGCTAAATGGTGCTTACCGTCAATACCTTCTACCCAACCGATACGATCGCCTCGCTCTGTGAGTTCATAAGGACGGCTCTCAGCAAATTTCACGTCAGCACGCTTTTCGACTTCCGCGCGGAACACATCAATACCAACACGGTCTAGCGTATATTTGGTTTTCGCATTCTTACGGTTAGAACGGTTACCCCAATCACGTTGTGTTGTTACTACCGCAGCAGCAACATCCAATGTTTTCTCTAGTGGGATGTAACCAAAGTCATCCGCACGGCGAGCATAAGTCGACGTATCACCATGAGTCATAGCCAAGCCGCCACCGACTAGCACATTGAAACCAATCAATTTGCCGTTTTCAGCAATCGCAACAAAGTTCAAGTCATTAGCATGCAAGTCCACATCGTTTTGTGGCGGGATCACAACGGTTGTTTTGAACTTACGCGGTAGGTAGTTGCTACCTAGGATAGGCTCTTCGTCTGTCGTTTCAACTTTCTCACCATCCAACCAGATCTCAGCATAAGCACGAGTCTTAGGGAGAAGGTGTTCACTGATCTTAGCTGCCCACTCATACGCTTCTTGGTGAAGTTCTGATTCAACTGGGTTCGTGGTACATAAAACGTTTCGGTTTACGTCACCAGCGGTTGCAATTGAATCGATACCAATGCTGTTCAACGTTTGGTGCATCAGTTTAATGTTTGGCTTTAACACACCATGAAACTGGAATGTTTGACGTGTCGTCAGACGAATACTTCCATAAGACGTATGTTCATCTGCGAACTTATCAATCGCAAGCCATTGCTCTGGCTTGATAATACCACCAGGCATACGAGCACGAAGCATCACATTATGCAGCGGCTCTAGTTTTTGCTTCGCACGCTCAGCACGAATGTCACGGTCATCTTGCTGATACATACCGTGGAAACGGATTAACTGAAAGTTATCCGCAGTAAAACCGCCCGTAATTCGATCTTTTAAATCGAGCTCGATGGTACCACGTAGAAAATTACTTTCTCTTTTTAGGCGTTCGTTGTCAGAAAGTGGACCAAGCACTTCGCCTAATACTTCTTGCTTATTACTCATTAGTATACGTCCCTCTGATAACGTTTCGCTTTACGTAGGTCATTGATGAATGTTTCTGCTTGCTCTTGGCTTAATCCGCCATGCTCTTTTGCTACAGTCACAAGCGCATCGTTGACGTCTTTCGCCATACGAGTCGCGTCACCACATACGTAGATGTAAGCACCGTCTTGGATCCATTGCCATACTTGCTCAGCATGCTCTAAGATACGATGCTGAACGTACACTTTTTCCTGCTGGTCACGGCTAAATGCCACATCAAGCTGAGTAATCAAGCCTGACTTTAGGTATCGCTGCCACTCAACTTGATACAAGAAATCTTGAGTGAAAGTACGGTCACCAAAGAACAACCAGTTCTTCCCTTCCGCATCGCGGTTATCACGTTCTTGAATAAAGCTGCGGAATGGGGCAATACCGGTACCAGGACCAACCATAATGACAGGCGTATTGTCATCTTCAGGCAATTTGAAGTTGTTATTGTTTTCAATAAACACCTTCACTTCACCGCCTTCTTCTAGACGATGAGAGAGGAAACTCGAAGCACCGCCGTAACGGGTTTCTTCACCGACTGGATATTCAACCACACCGACCGTTAGGTGAACTTCTTCATCGACTTCACTTTGCGCAGAAGCAATAGAGTATAGACGAGGGGTTAAACGGCGTAATAAACCAACTAACTGCTCGACTGTCAGCTTGGTTTTCTTTTCACCAAAGACATCGATGACCTGAGTGTTGCCTGCGTATTCGCGCAACTTATCCTTGTCAGCAACCAGCTTCTCAAGCTTTTTGCTGCCAGATAGTTCTGCAAACTTAGTCACTAGCTGTGGGTTGGATGTCGTAATCTCAAACTTACTGATCAAAGCACTACGAATAGATAAGCTTTCACCATCTACTTCCACAGTTTCGATACCAGAAAGTCCCACTTTCGCTAGAATTGCATCAGCAAGCTCAGCCGAGTTTTCATACCATACGCCCAGAGCATCGCCTGGTTGATAAGTAATGCCAGATTCATCTAGGTCAATTTCGATGTGACGAACATCTTTTCCTGAATCACGACCCGTGATTTTCTGGCTTGTCAGCAAAGTCGCTGTATAAGGGTTTTGCTTGGTGTATTGGCTGTGTGCCGCAGGTTGCGCTGTCGCATGAAGCTGAACCACTTCCGCTTCAGTACCACCCGCTAACATCTCTTTTGCTTTTTCTAGCGCTTGCTTGCGCCAATCCGCTGCTGGCGCTTCATAATCGACGTCACAATCTAGGCGGTCGATAAACGAAGTTGCCCCAGCTTTTGCTAGGTACTCATCAAAGTCTTTTGCTGTCTGACAGAAGAACTCGTAGCTCGAATCACCTAAACCAATCACCCCGTATTGAAGGTTTGGACATTTAGGCATCTTCTTCGACTGCATAAACTCATGCAGTTCCATCGCGTTATCAGGCGGCTCGCCCTCACCATTCGTCGAAGCGACGAAGATAACGTGCGTTTCTTTCGCTAAGCTCTTACCTTTATAGTCGCTAGCATCAACTAGGCTGACATCAATGCCTTCTGCTTTCGCTTCATGCTCAAGTGCTTCAGCAACACCTTTGGCGTTACCCGTTTGAGAAGCAAAGATAATCGTAAGCTTACCTGCTGGTTTAGCAGCTACTGCCGTCGCCGCTTGTGCAATCGGTGCACCTGCTGCTGCAGTCGTAGGTTGGCTTTGGCTTAATCCCCAAAAATAGCCACTGACCCATGCCAGTTGCTGAGGAGATAGCTCAGATACAGTTTGAGCCAGTGCGCCAAACTGTTGATCATTCAATGGAGCGGCAAGTCCGCCAAGCTCCGGAGGATTAGTGTTTCCAGATGACACTTTCTTTTGAGAAGACATAGTCACGACATCCCTATTCATTGCGTGACGATAGATTAACCACTCTCCTTAATAACAAGAAAGAATAGAAGTGAATGTTTTATAACTTTTTGGAAGTAAGACTCTCAAATAAAGCTTATGGAGTCTCAATACGTACTTGCTGAAAGCCAACCGCCATGGCCGACTTCGACGCCACATCCAGATCCTCGTAATGGCATTCTTCCCCGTGACTATCCGTTAACAAGACAAACCCCCCTCTCGCATGACGAAATTCGACCACCCAAGTGCCTTCTTGTGCGGAAGGTTCAATGATCGCTTCCACCAGCTGATTTTCTCGAAACAGATTTCTTAATTCAGGAATCGTCATAGATGAAGCACCACGCTATAAATAAAATTATTTGTAAACAGTGTGGCCAATAAAGGGGTAGGTTGCTAAGTCTTATTGCAAACGAATATAAAAAAGCGCTGCTTAAGAAAGCAACGCTATTAGGATGGGGTAACTAGAGAGGTTCTAGAACCGAAAACTCGCGCCCGCAAACCATCCATCAACGAAGACACGAGCGTCCGATGTTAAGTTACCCGCGTCGGACATATCCAAATCAATCACTCGATAGCCCGCTTTTAAATCTAAAGAGAAATCTTCTTTCTTTAAAGCTTGATACTGCATACCCGCAGTTAAATCCGACATCTTGATACCATTACGGTTTCCAAAGTCAAATTGACCAATCACAGCCCACTCAGAATCAGGGACACGAATGATGGCATCGGCATACCAATTAAATACGCGCTCATCAAAATCACCACCGTCTGTCGCATCTGTCTTTACATAACGACTATTGCTAAACGTGGATACATTCGCGCCCACATCAAACTCCATCAAGTCATGATGTAACACATTATAATAGAGACTCACGTCCGTTTTATCGAAGCTGGCAAAGTCACTGTCTATCGTTGACCATCTTAGACGGGCATTAGGCAACCAATCATGTTGATGTTCAACCGACATATTGAAACTGGGTTTAACATCAGAATCTCGTCTAACTTCATCTACTTTAGCACTTCCCTGCCACGCATCGAGTCCCAAGTTAAACTCAAGGTCGTGTTGAGCACACATAACATGACTGCTCATTAATCCGATCGCGACAAGAACAGCGGCGACAACAGGCTTATTCATTTAAGGAAAGCTCCATTTGAGAAAGTGAATTAACAACGTTACACCCATGAGTAGAGGGATGCCACCATAAAGTATCTATGGAAAAAGACAATATACACCCAAGGGATTTCAAGATACCGTGTTCATAAGCTTGTCACGGGTTTTAATTCAATGTCGAGTACTCGCTAAACTTAGCTTCTCGAGTCTACTTGGATAAAAATAGATGACTTAGGGATAACGTGGTTTCTAAGAGACAAATTGAGCACTAAGGTATAACGTGAGTACTAGGGCAGAAGAAAGGGAGCCAACAGCTCCCCCATAACACCTAGTAATGTCGGCGTTTTGGTCTTGGGCAGTAGACATGGTTTTTGAAGAACCACACACCTAATGCGATCACGATGATCCATGGCAACAACTTGAAAACAAACCCCACCATTCCTAAAAGCGCCATTACGACCAAGCCTACTGCCGTTGCAGCCAATAGCCCCAGAGCTGTCACACCTGTTACCAGTAAAATAGCTGCAAATACAAATAGAAAGATTAACTCAAGCATTGTGTTTCTCCATTCTTAATACCTACTTGGTACATAGCAGCATGCATGCCAACTCATGAAAAATAACACAAACTATTGATATTAAACCAAAAAAAACCAAATGATAGTTATACCGCTTGGTTTTCCAATGTAATGAGCATGGTAAATCTAACCACCCCGAGGTTTAATTTACCACGTCATATAGCTTATATTTGCCCGACTACACACCCAATTCTTGGGTTGGGATCTTCGCTAGTGCTTGTTCCACTACTTCAATCCCAGAACCTGGCTTATGTGCATTTTCACTGATGTAGCGACGCCATTGACGTGCACCCGGCATGCTTTGGAACAGCCCCAGCATATGACGTGTAATATGACCTAAATAAGCCCCTTGGCTCAATTGCGCTTCAATGTATGGGTACATTTCTTCGACAATTTGGCTGCGCTTTTTAATGGGTGCCGTTGAACCAAACAACTCTTGGTCAACCGAAGCGAGTAAATAAGGGCTTTGATAGGCTTCGCGCCCGATCATGACACCGTCTAAGTGATCAAGGTGCTCTTTCGCTTCTGCCAACGACTTAACACCACCGTTCACAGCGATTGTTAAATGAGGGAAATCTTTTTTCAGTTGATAAGCTCGTGGGTAATCCAGTGGCGGAATTTCACGGTTCTCTTTCGGGCTGAGTCCTGATAACCACGCTTTACGAGCATGGATCGTGAACTGCTCACAGCCCCCCTTCTCAGAGACAATCGAAACAAAGTCCGTTAAAAACTCATACGAGTCTTGATCATCAATCCCGATTCGAGTCTTCACCGTAACAGGAACATCAACAACATCACGCATAGCCGCAATACAATCGGCAACCAGCTGAGGCTCTGCCATCAAGCACGCGCCAAAACGACCATTTTGCACACGGTCAGAAGGGCAGCCCACATTCAGATTGATTTCATCATAGCCACGCTCTTGCGCTAACTTGGCACATTGAGCCAAGTCTTGAGGGTTTGAACCCCCTAATTGCAACGCCACAGGGTGTTCTTCTTCGTTATATGCTAGGAAATCACCTTTACCATGAATAATTGCACCAGTGGTAACCATCTCGGTATACAGCAGCGTCTCTTTGGTCATCAAACGGTGAAAGTAACGGCAATGACGATCGGTCCAATCCAACATCGGAGCGACAGATAACCTGCAAGAGTGAGTCATGATAAAACATCCTAGGTAGCAGAGAAAAAGAGACAGATGCCCAGCATCCATTCAAGTTAGCCCGCTATTGTAAAACGAGAACAGCACTTGCGCTAGCCTACTGTCATGCCGCACAATACAAGAAAACGTTTATACAAAGCTCTTCTGACATGCTTTACGTCATGATTTAAAATCAAATAGACGGTAAAATTGTTGGTTTCTCAACGATCTTCGTATAGAAATAGTTTATTATTAATTAAGTCCAAAAATAATGGTGATAGAGTTGGGCCAAGCAATCATTGAAAGAATTGAAGGCATTTGTGCTGACCGAGGGGTAAGACTGACTCCTCAGCGAAAGCGTGTATATGAGCTTATCTGCTTGAATACTAAAGCTTCGAGTGCTTATGAATTACTTGAAAAGCTCAAAGAGAGTGAGCCCCAAGCGAAACCACCAACGGTATACCGTGCCCTCGATTTTCTAATGGAACAAGGTTTCATTCATCGAGTTGAATCCACAAACAGCTATATCTCTTGTGGGGGTTGCGGTGGCCATAGTCACTTTTTCCAGCTATTAATCTGCGATAACTGTGGCGATGTCGTTGAACTTGAAGACGAGTCACTGATATCCTTACTTGCTAGCAACGCTGAAAAGCATGGATTTAAGCTGACAAAACAAGTAATTGAAACCCATGGCGTCTGCCAAGCCTGTTCCACTGACTAAAGAAAAGATTATAGAAGAACGTTATGCGCGCTGAATTTGTAAACCCGTTTTTAGCTTCTCTAATGAACGTGCTGAAAACAATGGCCTCACTGGAATTGAAGCCACAAAAGCCAAGAATTAAGAAAGACGAGATTGCTCGTGGTGATGTCTCTGGTCTTATTGGTATGGTGGGAGTTCAAACTCGTGGGTCAATGTCGATCACTTTTGACGAAGGTCTTGCCCTAGAAATCATGCAAAATATGCTAGGCGAACGACCAAATGGCCTCAACGAAGAAGTCACAGATATGGTGGGTGAAATCACCAATATGGTGACTGGCGGCGCGAAGCGAATTCTAGCCGAGAGTGGTTTTGATTTTGATATGGCGACCCCAGTGGTTGTGTCAGGTAAAGGTCACACCATTCGCCACAAGTGTGAAGGTTCTATCATCATCATGCCTTTCTCTTCTCAGTGGGGTAATGCTTTCATTGAGATTTGCTTCGAATAACTCTATCCGATGCCCCTTGATTTATATTAAAAAAAGCCAGCATTGAAACGCTGGCTTTTTTTGATTCCTCAAACTCTTTTTACTTCAAAGACAAAAAGCTCAAAGACAAAAAGCTCAAAGACAAAGAGTTCAAAGACACAAAGTCCAAAGGCACAAAGTTAAAAAACAAAAAAGCACCCGCCTTTGACGAGTGCTTTTCATTTTCTCAACGAACGCGATCAGCTAAACCTGAGCGCTCCCTTCATCAACTTATGCTTTGAATGCTTTAAATGCGTTGATCAAGCCATTGGTCGAGCTGTCATGTGAGCTGATTTCAGATGCATCAGCCAGCTCTGGTAGAATTTGGTTTGCTAACTGCTTACCAAGCTCTACACCCCATTGGTCAAAGCTGAAGATATTCCAAATGACACCCTGTACGAAAATCTTATGTTCGTACATCGCAATCAAATTACCCAAAGTGCGTGGCGTAATTTGCTTAACCAAGATAGAGTTGGTCGGACGGTTACCTTCAAACACTTTAAATGGTACCAGTGACGCCACTTCTTCATCCGACTTACCCGCTTGAGCAAATTCAGCTTTCACTGTGGCTTCTGTCTTACCAAAGGCTAATGCTTCTGTTTGTGCAAAGAAGTTCGACATCAGTTTCTGGTGATGATCGCCTGCTGGGTTATGACTCAGTGCTGGCGCAATGAAATCACATGGGATCAGCTTAGTACCTTGGTGGATCAACTGGTAAAACGCATGTTGACCGTTTGTTCCTGGTTCACCCCAGATAATTGGACCCGTTTGGTACGTCACAGCGTCGCCATTTCGGTCAACGTATTTACCATTCGACTCCATGTTGCCTTGCTGGAAGTAAGCAGCAAAACGGTGCATGTACTGATCATATGGCAAGATCGCTTCAGATTCAGCGCCATGGAAGTTGTTATACCACAGACCGATCAAAGCAAGAATCACTGGGATATTGCTTTCCAGTTCCGTTGATGCGAAGTGGTTATCCATCTCATGAGCACCTTCCAGTAGCTCAATGAAGTTGTCGTAGCCCACAGCGAGAGCAATCGATAGGCCGATCGCTGACCATAGTGAGTAGCGACCGCCAACCCAATCCCAGAATTCAAACATGTTGTCCGTATCGATACCAAACTCAGACACGGCACCCGCATTCGTCGATAGAGCCGCGAAGTGTTTCGCAACATGCGCTTCATCTTTCGCTTCGGCCAAGAACCAATCACGAGCGGTATGAGCATTGGTCATCGTTTCTTGCGTTGTGAACGTCTTTGATGCGATCAAGAATAGTGTGGTTTCTGGGTTAACCTTCTTAAGCGTCTCAACGATGTGAGTGCCATCCACGTTCGAAACAAAGTGTAGATTCAAGTGGTTTTTATAAGGAGCTAACGCCTCTGCCACCATATATGGGCCAAGATCAGAACCACCGATACCAATGTTCACGATATCCGTAATAGGTTTGCCCGTATAGCCCTTCCATTCACCACCGATAACACGATCGGTAAATGATTTCATTTTTTCTAATACTGCATTCACAGCAGGCATCACATCTTCACCAGCAACCTGTACTGGCGTGTTGCTGCGATTACGCAACGCTGTGTGGAGAACGGCGCGATCTTCTGTTTGGTTGATCGCATCACCACTGAACATCGCTTCGATAGCAGACTGAAGCTCTGTTTCTTTCGCCAACGCGAACAGGTGCTTTAAGGTCTCTTCATTCACTAGGTTTTTTGAGTAATCAACCAGAATGTCATCACCGAAACGAGTGGAGAACTTATCAAAGCGAGCAGAATCTTCAGCAAAAAGTGCCGTTAGATCCATGTCCTGTGCAGATTCAAAATGCGCGGTTAGCGCTTTCCAAGCCTGAGTTTGCGTTGGATTAATATTTTTCAACATGGTATGTATCCCGATGTTACAGTAGGTTTTATTCTTACTGACTTAACAGCAAAAATCCCCGATTTTGCAAAACTGAAACCCTGCCCACTCGATGGTAAAAGTCGACAGGTGATGTTTGTAATTTTTTTTCAATGAGCGATTATGACCTACTCGAATTACGCTCACCTTGAGGTAGGTCACGATACTTTGCTTCCAGTTTATTCAGTATTTATAAAGCAAAATATATACAATGAAAAGTTCAGCTAACCCCTTATAGGTACAAAGATAGCTTTGTAGCTCAACTTTTCCAACCATAATATAAAGGACACCTTATGTGGTATCAGACCAGTCTTCAGCTTAAAGCCAGAAAACGTGGGTTCCATCTCATCACTGATGAAATTGAACAACAATTACCGCAAATTCACTCAGTCTCTGTTGGATTGTTACACTTGTTCATACAACACACCTCTGCCAGCTTGACCTTAAATGAAAATGCAGACCCAACGGTACGCCATGATATGGAAGCACATTTTAACAAGTTTGTTCCAGAGAGAGCGCCCTACTACCTCCATACTTATGAGGGAGATGATGATATGCCTGCACACATCAAAGCGTCATTGCTCGGTGCAAGCGTAACGATTCCAATCAGTAATGGTCGACTCGCCTTGGGAACATGGCAAGGGATTTACTTGGGTGAACATCGCGATCATGGAGGCTCGCGCCGCCTCGTTGCGACGCTACAGGGTGAATAGTCGTGACCACACGACAAGGCGAGTCGTCAATCAGGAGTGATTGCTAATTTATTAGAGAATCGCTATTAATGAATTATTGCTCGGGGCAATCATTAAAAACGCGATGGTAGGCAGAAGACAGAGAGCCGCCTAAGTCGAACATCGCGTTCACATTTGGACTGAATTGAAGAAAGCCGTCGAAGTTGAAGAAACCGTCGAAGCGTAACGTTAAAATGGTTGGTTAATCATGACTCGAAAAGCGCTCTCTTCACTACCCCAGGCCATTTCGGTACGAACAACAACACCTTCCACTTGAAAACGCACTGCACCACCGGCACTCCATTTCATGTCGGCGTGTAATTCACTCATTCCATCTTCACCGCTGTCTGTCACTCTTCCCATATCAAGGAATGCCACCCACTGCCACCAAGGAATGGAATAGAAGTTAAATAAGGGCCAATCACCGAGTGGCTGCCATTCAGGTAATACTCGATACTCTGCCGTATAGTGCAGAGCACGGCGACCATGATAACGTCCAGATTCGGCGCTACGCAGTCGGTACAATCCTCCAAGCTTAACCTGCTCATGCTCAGGTGGGCGATGACATTGAGCGTTTTCACAACGGTCCCAACTTGGGGTATCAGCAAAATAGAGGTTAAAAGCAAAAACTTGCTGCTTAAGCCACTCTTCCACTTCCCCTAATGGAAAATAACTGCCAGCGTGAATTTCATATTTCGTCCAACGTGCGTCATTCCCCCAACTCTCATTGGCATGGGTAATATCGAGCCCTGTATGGAAGCCTGCGCTTGGGTTACGAACATCATTGCGATTGTCCCAGTCGAACTTTAAGGTCATGCCGACCGAACCGTCATTGCGATTCGCACCGTCAGAGAGCTGACTGGATGACACAAATGGCTGAAGTTCTATCGTAGTGATCCCGCTGGTTGCTGGTGAGAAGCCGCGAACTTGGCGTTTGGGTATAATGGCCGATTGCGCATTTTTAAAGGCCGCATGCCCCCAAGGGACGATGTATCGAAAAGAGAGGCGAAAAGCTTGTTCATCCCCTGTCGCCGTCGTGGAAAGACCTGATGATTCATTGCTGCCTTGTTCACCAAGGTAATACTTGGAGTCAACAAAGCGGCCATAATAGTAATCCGCCCCCCACAGCCAGAAATCCCCTACTTGATAGTTCGACGCTGCAAGGTAGGTCATGTAGCTGCCTTTGTCGGAGATCAGGCCTGCACCAAGTAAACCCGCACTGGGCTGACCGGCACCTTTAACCATACCTGCCGCACCGATGGTATTCCCCATGGTATCGGTCGAATACACAAAAGGCACAAACGCGGTATCAGGTGACCAATTCGGCCAACCATCAGCAAAAGCCGTCGGCGTTGTGGCAATGGCAACCAGTGGCCACCATTTTAGGGGTAAGCGCATTTGACCTCCCAATCAAACTTCAGGTATTAGTTAGAGTAGGACATGGCAACGCGTGGTGTCAGCTTAGTGACGAGCTCATACGCAATGGTACCTATATGTTTCGCCACCTTTTCGGCAGGGAGTGCCGCTCCCCAAAGAATGGCCTCATCACCCACACGGTCAGTGGCTTCAGGACCTAAATCGACCGTCAACATATCCATGGAAACTCGGCCTGCAATGGGTACTTTACGCCCATTGACTAAGACAGGAGTCCCATTCGGTGCAGTGCGCGGGTAACCGTCACCATAACCGATGGCAATCACCCCTATACGCGTATCTCGCATACTGGTCCAAATTCCACCATATCCCACACTTTCCCCTGCTTTGACTTCTCGCACCGCGATCAGGTGAGATTTCAATGTCATTGCGGGTATAAAGCCAAGATCAGAAGCAGATTTAGTGCCAAAAGGGCTAACTCCATACATAATAATGCCCGGACGTACCCAATCTAGGCGACTTTCTGGCCACGCTAATACCCCAGCAGAAGCCGCTAATGAGCGCTCTCCTTGGCATCCGCGTGTTAAGTGAAGAAAGAGCTCGGTTTGCTCTTGAGTCGTAGAACGATCAGGTTCATCAGCACAACCAAAATGACTCATGTAGCGCAAAGGCTTGGCGACATTTTTACAAGCATGTAAGCGCTCTACGAATTGAGCATAGTTTTCTGGTCGAACGCCTAGGCGATGCATCCCACTGTCAACTTTCAACCACACTAACACTGGGGTCTCTAATTTTGCTTGCTCTAACGCTTCTAACTGCTCTTCACAATGCACAACCGTTTGTATGTTGTTAGTAACCAGAACCGCTAAGTCTTGAGGCGAATAAAACCCTTCTAAGAGCAGTATCGGCTTCACAACACCACTGGCTCTCAATTGCAGCGCTTCTTCAATACGCGCGACACCAAAAGCGTCAGCACCATGAGCCTGCGTCGCAACATCTCGTAAGCCGTGACCATAAGCATTGGCTTTCACTACTGCCATAATCTTGCTCTCAGGAGCAAGCTGCTTGATCAAAGCGAGGTTGTGTTTAATGGCACTGAGGTCGACACATGCCGTCGCGGCTTTCATATAACTCATCGTGTTATTCGTCGTCATCAAACGCAGGGCCTGCATAGTTGTCAAATCGAGAGTGTTGCCCTTGGAAGGTCAAGCGAACAGAACCGATTGGACCATTACGTTGCTTACCAATGATGATTTCAGCGGTTCCCTTATATTGGCTATCTGGGTTGTATACTTCGTCGCGGTATATAAACATGATCAAATCGGCATCCTGCTCGATCGAGCCCGATTCACGCAAGTCCGAGTTAACTGGACGTTTGTCTGCTCGTTGCTCTAGGGAACGGTTTAGCTGCGATAGCGCCACCACCGGAACATTCAACTCTTTCGCCAACGCTTTAAGAGAGCGAGAAATTTCCGCAATCTCCAAGGTTCGATTGTCGGTCAAGGAAGGAACGCGCATCAACTGAAGGTAGTCGACCATGATCAAAGATAGCCCGCCATGTTCGCGAGCAATACGACGAGCACGTGAGCGTACCTCTGTCGGGGTTAGGCCAGAACTGTCATCAATGAACATGTTCTTTTTTTCCATTAAGGTGCCCATCGTCGCCGAAATCCGCGCCCAATCCTCATCGTCCAACTGACCAGTACGAATTTTGGTTTGATCCACTCGAGAAAGAGAGGCAAGCATACGCATCATCAACTGTTCAGAAGGCATCTCTAGTGAGAAAATCAAGACTGGCTTGTCATCAGACATCGCAGCATTTTCACACAAGTTCATCGCAAACGTGGTTTTACCCATCGATGGACGAGCGGCCACAATCACCAAATCCGAACCTTGTAAGCCTGCCGTCATCTTGTTGAGATCCGAGAATCCTGTCGTCACTCCCGTCACCCCATCTTGAGGAGACTTATAGAGAATCTCAATTCTCTCTAAGGTTTTTTCGAGGATATTATCGACGTTCTGAGGACCTTCATTCTCATTGGTTCTCTCTTCGGCAATGGCAAAGACTTTACTCTCTGCAAGATCAAGTAAGTCTTCTGAGCTGCGCCCTTGAGGGTCATAGCCAGCGTCCGCAATCTCATTCGCAACACCGATTAGGTTTCTTACCAGCGCTCGCTCAGCAACAATGTCCGCATAAGCATTAATATTGGCCGCACTCGGCGTGTTTTTCGCGAGATCAGCGAGATACGCAAAGCCACCCACATCTTCAAGTTGTTCACGTCGCTCTAAATATTCAGAAAGGGTAATCAAGTCGAGCGGATGACTCTCTTCCAGAATCGCTTTCACCGCTTCAAAAATCAGACGGTGAGGACGACTGTAAAAATCGCTTGCCAATACGCGCTCAGCAACCGTATCCCAGCGTTCATTGTCGAGCAAAAGTCCCCCAATAACCGATTGCTCGGCTTCAAGAGAATGCGGTGGGACCTTGATGGCTTCTACTTGTTGATCGGTGGGTTTGCGATTTCTATTTTCCGCCATGACTACGCTCAGTGAACAAACTACAAACCCTCATTATACTGGAAATGTTTCGAGATGCGCGATAACTAACATTCGATAACATTCAAAAAGATTTCAGACGATAAGGACGTGATACAATTTGAAACGCATAAAGCCCCTCCAATAAACTCAGTTTTTTATGAATTAGGTAAAATGGGGACCACAACTCTCGTTTAATCGGCGAGTATACCCAGCAGGGAAACTGATAAGAAACGTCGCCACGAGTAAGGAAACAAACGAAGTGGCAAGTATTTCAATACGTAAACACAGAGGTAGTTGTGTTCAAGACTGGATTGTACTGTTTAGGTTTAGTAGGGCTAAGTGCTCCCTATTTCGCCATGGCGCAAACCGAAGAAAAGACGCCCCCTTCCCCAATAAAATATACGGTTGAGTTTGGTTACCGCTCTCACTCAGGCAACACCAACTCAGAAGCGATGAATGGCCGTCTTAGAACGGATTATACGTCTGGTTCAAAACGTACGACGGCGGAATGGAAATATTACCGCTCGTTTAAAGATGATGTCGAAGACAAACGTACTTCTAGCTATTCATTGCAAAGTGATTACAAGCTTGGACCTAAACGCTATCTATACTGTGGATTCAAAGGCATAGATTCGCGTTACAGTGCCTATTATCGAGATCATACTCTTTCTTCGGGCTTAGGGTATCAATACATTAATACGGATGATGTTGTCGTCGAGGTTGAACTCGGGCCCGGGTATCGTTACCAAAAGCCTAATATCGATAAGATTGGCTCTACCGACATCATTTTCCCGAAGAAAGTCGAAGAGGCCATCTTTCGAGGACACATGAAGTCCAGTTGGAAAGTGTTTGAGAATCTTAGCCTCTCAGCAGACATCACCACGGTGAGCGGGAATAGCAACACCCGTATTGATAGTGACATCAGTGCGACAAATGACATCACGGAAGGAGTGGCGCTGAAAATATCTCACTCAACTCAGTATCATAATAAAGTCCCTACAGGACTCAGTAAGCGTGACAGTTCCGTCTCAATTAAATTGCGCTTCTCTTTCTAGAGAAGGGCCTTTCAACCTTATTTCCCGTCAATAAGCTTCAGAAACAAAAAAAGCACCCCAAGGGGTGCTTTTAGAATACGTCTTGATACTGAATTACTCAGCAGCAACAACTTCTAGCTTAACTGTAGCGAAAACTTCTGAGTGAAGTTGAACGCTGATTTCGAACTCACCAGTGTTACGTAGTGCGCCTTCAGGAAGACGAACTTCGCTCTTAACAACTTCAACGCCAGCTGCAGTGATTGCATCAGCGATGTCGCGAGTACCGATTGAACCGAACAGTTTACCTTCGTCACCAGCTTTAGAAGCAATAACAACAGCTTCTAGAGCGTTAACTTTCTCAGCGCGAGCTTCTGAAGCAGCTAGTTGCTCAGCAACTTTAGCTTCTAGTTCAGCACGACGAGTTTCGAACATTTCAACGTTAGCTTTAGTCGCCATAACTGCTTTACCCTGAGGGATAAGGAAGTTACGAGCGTAACCAGATTTAACGTTTACCGTGTCACCAAGACCACCTAGGTTGCCGATTTTATCAAGTAGAATAACTTGCATTGTTTAATCCTCTTTCTTAATAAACCGACCGATTACTGATGCTTATCAGTGTACGGTAGTAGTGCTAGGTAACGAGAACGCTTGATAGCGCGAGCTAGTTGACGCTGGTACTTAGCGCTTGTGCCAGTGATACGGCTAGGTACGATTTTACCAGCTTCAGTGATGTAGTTTTTAAGAGTTGCTACGTCTTTGTAATCAATCTCTTGTACGCCTTCTGCAGTGAAACGGCAGAATTTACGACGACGGAAGAAACGAGCCATGGGCTATCTCCTGATCTTAAATTTGAGTAAAGTTGTCGGCATGCAGCACCAATTTTCCAACGCCATTAAGACGGGATTGATAAGTAACAACGCTACTTATCTCAATGCTACTGCCTTGTACTAAATTCTGAGTGAATACTTGTGACCATTCCGCTGCCATTGATATTCGACATTGTCGAGTAAAGTCTGCTTAATTTACGCTAGAACAAAGTTCTAATTAAACATAACAGAGCTTGGCTTTGGTGACGAAAGAAAGCTTAGTAACAATGCTTAATAACAAGGGCACTTAGCTTCATTCGCTGGGTCATAAGAAAAATTACTCAGCAGCTGCTTCTGGCTTAGCTTCAGAACGCTCTTCACGACGAGGAGCACGCTCTGCACGCTCTTCTTTCTGCTTAAGCATGATTGAAGGCTCAGTGATCGCTGTTTTAGCACGCATGATCATGTTGCGTAGAACTGCATCGTTGTAACGGAAAGCAGTTTCTAGCTCATCGATTACAGCTTGGTCAGCTTCAACGTTCATTAGAACGTAGTGAGCTTTGTGAAGCTTGTTGATTGGGTAAGCCAGTTGACGACGACCCCAGTCTTCTAGACGGTGGATAGTACCGCCAGCTTCAGTGATAGAACCAGTGTAACGCTCGACCATGCCAGCAACTTGCTCGCTTTGATCAGGGTGCACCATGAATACGATTTCGTAATGACGCATTGGTTGCTCCTTACGGATTATTCAGCTTCCACAAATGGCCCGGTCGTCCAGAGGAAGCAAGGAACTAAAGAAAAATGACCGAGTTTTAAGGACGGCAAATAGTACAGAAAGGAAGCAGAATAGGCAAGTGATATTTGCGTATCATCACATCATGAAGAGAAAGGGGATGGCGCTAATGCCTCAACTGGTCAGCTGCAAACCATAAAAAAAAGGCTGAGAACCTCAGCCTTTCATATACCCAAGTGAATTATTTTACTTGTGCCAACTCGGCACGCATTTGATCGATCACTTCTTTGTAGTCCGGCTGGTTGAAAATAGCCGAGCCCGCAACAAACATATCAGCACCCGCTTCCGCAATCTCGCGAATGTTGTCGACTTTCACACCACCGTCAATCTCCAAGCGAATATCACGGCCAGATTCATCAATCATCTTGCGCACAGCACGCAGTTTATCGAGGGTGTGTGGAATGAAAGATTGACCGCCGAAGCCTGGGTTTACTGACATCAATAGGATCAGATCGACTTTATCAAGAATGTACTCTAAATGAATAAGTGGAGTCGCTGGATTCAGTACCACCCCTGCTTTACAGCCATGTTCTTTGATCAGCTGAAGCGTACGGTCCACATGCTCAGAAGCTTCAATGTGGAAAGTAATCATCGAAGCACCCGCTTTAGCAAAATCAGGGATAATACGATCAACTGGCTTGACCATCAGATGAACGTCAATCGGTGCAGTAATGCCGTAGTCACGTAAAGCCTTACAAATCGGAGCCCCGAATGTTAGGTTTGGTACGTAATGGTTGTCCATTACATCAAAGTGCACCACGTCCGCCCCCGCAGCAAGCACCTTTTCCACTTCCTCACCCAAACGAGCAAAGTCTGCAGAGAGAATAGATGGAGCAATTAAAAAGTCTTTCATACCAGCCTCAATCAATGATCAGCAATTAATAAATCTAAGAGATAATACGTCAATTCTACCCAAGCTCAGTGGGAGATCCTAGCGTCTCTTGTTCCTGAGCATGAAACAGCGCAAGCAGCTCATCGACTTTATTGCGACCGCTGCCATTACGGCTGATGGTTCGTTTCACTTTCACCACACTGAGATCGGCACCGTGATACAGTCGTCGAGTCAGGGTGGTATCGTGGTTAGAGATCAGTACTGGTATCCCTCGTTGCGTTGCCGTTTTCTCAGCAACGTCAGCCAGAGCGGCTTGATCATCTAAGGTGAAACCGTTCCCCGCATAAGAGGTGAAATTGGCGGTATTAGACAGTGGAGCGTATGGGGGATCACAGTAGATCACGCACCCCTTTCTCGCTCGGCTGAATGTCTCCGTGTATCCTTCACAAACGAAAGTCGCTTTCTTCGCTTTCTCCGCGAAAAATTCTAACTCGGCTTCAGGAAAGTACGGTTTTTTATACGAACCAAAAGGCACATTAAAGCCCCCTTTTTTGTTGTAACGACACAAGCCATTAAAACCAAAACGGTTCATATAAAGAAATGCCAAAGAGCGATACATCACATCATCGGTCTGATTAAACTCTGAGCGTATATCTAAAAACACTTCTTTGCGGTTGTTCTCAGGGACAAACCAACGCTTAGCCTCTGAAATGTAAGATTCAGGGTTCTCTTTTAGAAGATTATAAAGATTGATCAGGTCTGGGTTAATATCTGCAAGCAAATACTGCTCATAGTCAGTATTCAAAAAAATAGAGCCAGCCCCAACGAAAGGTTCGACCAATTTACGAGCCTCTGGAAGGTGTCGTTGAATATCTTCGACTAAGCCGTACTTGCCTCCAGCCCATTTTAGAAAGGCTCGCTGTTTCTTCATTTATTGCTCTATCTATCAACCAAATTGAGGCTGCGGAATGTATCACATTTTACCGTCAAGCTCAGGATTATTTTGCTCTATCAATCTCTCGATGTACTTGGCGTAAAGACTTCGCCCAAGGGCCAAGAACTTGTAAACGCGGTGGCAAACTGCTCACTGCATCACGGGCCAATTGGATTGTCGCATAATCTTGGTACGTGATGATGAACCACTCCACATCATTCCGCACCGTTGGGTAAATACGAACTTGATTATGCAGATCATAATCGGTCAAAAATGATTCCACGTCTTGCATTGATGTCATCGCAGCCAGTTGCAAAGTGTAGGAGCGCGCTGGAACGGCTTTTAATTCTTCACGAGCAAAAGAGAAGGTGACAATCTTTGTTGCTTGTTCCTGTTCCGAAACGGTATCAGCAGGCTCCTGAGTCTCTTCCTTAGAGACAGGCGCATCAACCACTGGAGGGACAGCTACCGGACGCATCTCTGTATTCTCAGCGACCACTTGTTCAATATTGCTGGTATCGACTTCTTGAGCTGCCAGTAACGGCTTCTCTTCGAGTAGAGCATCTACCACATCTGACTCAATAATCACACGTTGCTGGTCAGCATTATTGTCCCCGACGCTGACCGTATCATTGATCACATCAGGGGGTAATGAAGCGCTATCATCCACCGCTCCATCAAAGTCAGGAGCCCCTTGTGAATTGAGATCATCAAGAGGAGTTAAGGTTTCATCAGAGTCCGAATTTGACGTCGTATCGTTAAGTGTGGGTATCGCCGTTTGTTCTAATGTGGCAATGATCTCTTGTTCCGCTTGTTTAGGTCCACTTTGACTTAGCATCCACCAATAACCACCTGCTGCCAACAACGCCAGTAACAGTACGACCAAAGCAATGTTTAGAGGTGATCCCACAATTGAGCGGATAATGATCCTTTTCTCCACTTTCATATCTCCTAGTGCCAAAATACTCCCAGGCATTGGCATCACTTTGCGAAATGCAGCTCGCACTCGCTTCTCATCCGTCGGCTCAAGGTAGCGAACGACTAAAGTTTCAAAAAACTCAGTGGCTTCGCTCTCACTTAACAGCTCAATCTCTAAATCTACTGGTTTATGCTCTTGCCCATAACCCAAACGAGTGAGCAAAGGCTCAAGAGTTGCTGAGTTTGCGAACAATAAGACATTAATACTCCAACTTGGATTGCTTTGCGCGGCAAGGACCAGCATCCACAGCTCAGTGACTAAGTTTTCACTGAGTAAGTGCGCGTCATCCACGACGATGGCAATATCACAGCCTTCGCCTTCCAATAAACTCTCTAAACTATCGAATAGTGTATCTTGAGTACTAAACGACGGAGTCGAAACAATCTGGCTTAAGATTTGTGCCCTGTGTTGAGCTTCATCTTGATTCGGGTGACAAATCAAAAGGCATTGATTTTTATCATTCGCAGCGATTTCCAAATAACGTTTCGCTAACCAAGATTTTCCAGCTCCAGCATTACCAGAAACAGTCACTAAATTAGAACCGAAATTGGTGAGTAGATCGAGTCGGTCCAATAACTCAGTTTGCGAGTTAAGTTCGAGAGTATGAGAGTGAGATGCCAAATTCATGGGTTGTTCCTAGTAAACGGCTCCTAGTAAACGGTTCCTAGCAAGAGAACATGTGGTGCAAGAGCACCACAGATCAACTAAAAATCACGGCAGAAGTCGATAGCTTGCTTAATGATCTCTTGAGGGACATCAGCCACCACTTCAGCGCGACCAATACCAGTTGGTAGAACTAATCTAAGTTGACCAGACAGTACCTTCTTGTCACGCATCATATGCTTCATAAAATCGTCAAAACTCATGCTCTCAGGAGTATGAATTGGAAGCTTTGCAGATTTAAGTATAGAGATAATACGCTCAAGCTGCTGCTCATCAATCAGACCTTGTAGCTGAGCGGTTTTCGCAGCCATGACGGTGCCTGATGATACCGCTTCGCCGTGGAGCCAATTGCCATAACCTAATTCTGCCTCAATCGCATGACCGAAAGTGTGCCCTAAGTTCAACAAGGCTCGAATCCCCGACTCTTTTTCATCCAGAGCAACGACTTCCGCCTTAATTTGGCAACAACGAGCAATCGCATAAGATAGAGCTTTTTCATCAAGTCGATACAGCTTTTCTAGATTCTGTTCGAGCCAAGTGAAAAAGTCAGCGTCATAGATAATGCCGTATTTAATGACTTCAGCGACACCCGCCGCCAATTCACGTTCTGGTAACGTGGCAAGACAGTTCGTATCAATGATCACTGATTTAGGTTGATAGAATGCGCCTATCATGTTCTTGCCAAGAGGATGGTTCACGGCGGTTTTACCACCAACAGAGGAATCAACTTGAGACAATAGCGTGGTTGGGATCTGAATAAAGTCTACCCCTCGTTGATAGCACGCAGCAGCAAAACCAACAAGGTCACCAATCACACCACCACCGAGCGCGATCACAACCACATCACGGCCATAGTTCCCTTCAAGAAGGAAGGTCATGATTTGATTAAAGACATCAAGACTTTTGTATTGTTCGCCATCTGGCAGTTCGAGTAAGGCGGCATCAACGCCTAAAGACGAGAGTTGGGACAATATTTGGTCTGCATACAAGGGGGCAACCGTGACATTAGAAATGACCACGACTTTCTGCTTACTTGTGATGAGAGAAAGGTGGGCCGGGTCTGAAAAAAGCCCGGCTCCAATTGAGATTGGGTAGCTACGTTCATCTAAGTTGACCGTAATCCGTTCCATGGTAAAAACTCCGCTAGAAAAACTTATCTCTCTTCTAGCATTTTTACGATCTGGTTGGCTACCACTTTTGCACTTTGATCGTCGGTGCGTACGGTGTAATCCGCAACTTCTTCGTAAAGCGGGTTACGTTCACCGGCCAAAGTTTCGAGAACCTCACGTGGATTGTCAGTTTGAAGCAGAGGACGCTTTTTGTCGCGATTTGTGCGCGCAAGCTGCTTTTCAATTGTGGTTTCAAGATAAACAACTACGCCACGTGCAGATAGACGATTGCGGTTATCTTTGCTCTTCACAGAGCCACCACCCGTAGCAAGTACGATACCTTGCTGTTCGGTTAGATCATTGATGACGGTCTCTTCGCGTTTGCGGAAACCTTCCTCACCTTCAACATCAAATACCCAAGCAATATCAGCGCCAGTGCGCTCTTCAATAACCGTATCTGAATCAACAAACTCCATATGAAGTTGTTGAGCAAGGTGTCTACCGATTGTACTTTTGCCGGCACCCATTGGGCCAACAAGAAAAATATTACGTTTCTCAGCCATGTTTAGCAGTAGTTTTACAACGTTAATTCAATGACATCGCCACAAGTTATGAGAGCCGTTACAACGACATTAAAAGGCTTGTGGCACCGATTCCTCACAGATAATTCGTGATAAGACCCGAAATTATCTAAGCATGGTGTCACTAATGCAACTTAAATTTTGATCTATTTCGTTTCGCTAGCAGGAATGAAGCGTAACTGATTGAACTATTGGGGCTAGTTGCAAAAGGAAGGAAAAAGCTCACAGACAAGTAAACACCTATCTGCGAGCTTGCTGAGATTACTGAACGACGACTTTTGGCGTTACGAAGATAAGTAACTCACTCTTACCAAATTGCTCGTAGCTGCGGCGGAATAGAGCACCTAGGTAAGGGATATCACCAAGAAGTGGCACCTTATCCATAGTGTTGGTTACGCTGTGTTGGAAGATACCGCCCAAAACAACCGTCTCTCCATTATTGACCAATACTTGCGTACCGATACGCTGAGTATTGATCGCAACCGCTTCACCTGTACCCGTTTTAACCACATCGCCAACTCGGTCTTGAGTCACATTCAAATCAAGCACCAAACGGTTGTCAGGTGTGATCTGAGGCGTTACTTTCAAACTTAGAACCGCTTTCTTGAAAGAAACTGACGTTGCACCACTAGAGGTCGCCTCAACGTATGGAATTTCAGTACCTTGCTCAATATATGCTGGCTGTTTATTGGTCGTAATCAAGCGTGGGCTAGACACCACTTCCGCTTTGTTTTCACGCTGAAGTGCTGATAGCTCTAGATCAAGCAGAGTATCTGAACCCAGCTTAGCCACTTGGAATGCAATCGAAGAGGCACCTGCAGACGTTGCGCCTAAGTTCACATTGAGGAAATCCGCGATAGTCGAACTACCACCACCTTCACCTTCACCGCCGCTTTCACCGCCGCCGCTTTCACTGCCGCTGCCGCCACCGCCGCCCGCTTCGTACAGGCCAATCGTAGCAAGGTTGTTTTCAATCGAACCACCGACTGTGTGGCTGCCGTTAATCGAAGTGAAGCCCCAACGAACACCAAGCTCATCTAAGTTACCTTCAGAAACGGTTACGATACGCGCTTCAATCTGCACCTGTTTTACAGGAACATCCAGAGCACTAACGATTTCACGAACCACAGCAATATTTTCAGGTAAGTCGCGTACTAGAATAGAGTTAGTACGGTCGTCGATGTTAATGCTACCGCGCTCAGAGAGCATACCCGCGTTGTTATCACCTGTGATCATATCTGCGATATCAGACGCTTTGGCAAAGTTGACTTTAAGAATGTCAGACTCAAGAACACCCAGCTCTTCTTCAAGTTTTTGCTGTTCTAGCGATTGCTTTTCACGCTCATCAAGTTCTTCTTTCGGGGCAATCAAAACAACCGTCCCTTCGACACGCTTGTCCAGGCCTTTCACCTGAAGAATGATATCAAGTACTTGCTGCCACGGAACACCATCAAGACGAAGTGTTAGGTTACCGCCTACCGTATCTGAAACAACAAGGTTGAAGTCATTGTAATCAGCAAGAAGTTGAAGAACGTTACGTACTGGAATGTCTTGGAAGTTAATTGACATCAGCTTGCCTTCTTTCTCAAGGAGGCTCTTAGGTTTCGCTTTTTCTTCGTCTTTGATCGCCGCTAAAGTAACTTCAAGGAAACGACCGTTAAGGTTGTAAGTGTGCTCATACTTTTTATCGATGAACGCCACTAAACGTACGTTTTCTTTCTCACGGAAAACTTCAACCGAGTCCACGACGGTCGCAAAGTCTTTTACATCAAATACCGCAAGCAAGCTTTCTTCAACATTGGTATTGATTAATTCAATGCTTAAACCTTCTTGAACGCGTTTAATATCAACAATCGCAGATGGTGATTCTAATTCAACAAGGATGACCCCGGAACGCTCTTTATCGGCTTTAAAGTCGATATTTTTGAGCTGGTTAGTTTCCTCATTAGCCACAGCTAATGGGGCTGTAAGGACACATATGAGTAGTGACCAAAGAGTCACTATGCGCCACTGCATGATTCTATTTAGATATTCCATTATTATTTCTCAGCTTAAAAATCGAAAACGTATGACTATCTCAATGCGAGCTTAACTTTGCGTTTTTGCCAGCAACCTAAGCCATCTGGCAAAGTTTCATTAATCAATAAAAAGTTTGGGGCAATTCGAATCACTCGCCCATTATTTTGTCCTAAGAAGTTACCATTCTTAACTTTCACAACCGTTCCTTTCGGGGTTTGAACTAAGCCCGAAATCGAGTTGCCGCTTCCCATGACACCTTTTAGACGCAGTTGACTCAGAGGAAAACGTTCGAGCTTGCCGATACGTTTACGTGGAGCAGGCTGCCAACAATCTTTTTTGACTACCGGTTGAGAAGCAATCACAGCTTCTTTCGGTAACACAAACGGAGCTCGCAGCTCGTCTGAACTATACTGCATTGGGTAATATGGTTTCGTGGGCGCTAATCTAGCGACCTCTTGACGAGCATTCGATTCCACTTGTTTAACATAATCGTCGAGAGACTCTTGATTCGCCTTACATCCAACAAGAAGAGCAGGCACAAGTAGCATGACCCAGTTACTTCGCATCTTTCTTCTCCTCGTTCGGATCATAGTCAGGGCGGAACTGATAAGTATTTGCCGTTACTCGGAAGTGCAGCTTACTACTCTCTTGACTGACACGTTGCCAAGTCACATCCTTAAACGTAATGATTCGAGGTAATTTTGCGATGTCTTGCGAGAAGCGACCAATGTCGTGATAGGTACCAGTCAACTCAAAGTTCAAAGGTAATTCATACAAGAATTCATGCTCTTTACGCTCATCCCATTCGATACTGGCAAAACTCAAACCGTTATCTAGACCCAGTTCATTTACTGATGCCAGCATTGTGGCCAGTTCCGTTCGCTCAGGCAGCTGTTGCAACAGAACCTGATAGCGGGCTTTCAGTTCTTCCAATTGAGACTTAACTTGAGGTAAAGCAGCGGCTTTCCTTGCTTTGATCTCAAACTGCATTTTGAGATCTCGTTCTTTCAGAACCAGTTCCTCTAAATGCTCTTGATGAGGTTTTAAATAGAAGAAATAGCCAAAGCCTTGAATGATCAAGGCGAGAATTAATACAACAAGGATCTGCGGAACTAAGGGCCATTCCGCAATCTCATCCATATCCAGATCTTGCCAATCAGCCATTATCATCTCCCTCTACTTCAGCAATCTCATCTTTCGGCGTTGGCTTGAAGAAGAAAGCAACTTCAAACTTTTGGAACGCTTTTCCAAAACGTTGCTTACCATGCACAATAGAACGCATTTCAACATCGTTGAGGGATGCTGAGCGCTCTAGTCGATCCAACATGGTTGCTAGACGTGACATGCTATCGCTGATGCCAGACACTTCGAGTTCCATGTCTCGCATTTGTACTTTATCGACATAAACGCCTTCCGGAATCATCGCAGGAAGTAAGTTCATCAATTCGGTCGTCTTATTTCGATTGGTTTGTAGCTTTTCCACGACTTCCAAACGCTTCATGATGACGCTGTGTTCCTCTTCAGCGATTTTCATTTCACGAATAAGGTTATCTTTCTTTGTGATATAGCTATCCAAATAGTCCAAACGATCTTGTTGGATGTCCTGCTGGTTTTCTATGTAGAAGCCAGCCATCCATTGCACGCCAACTGCCATTATTGTACCTAGGGCAACAACACCTACAAAACGACGCCTATGCTCAGCTCGTTTTTTCTCACGCCAAGGCAGTAGGTTGACTCTATAGTTCATGATCATCCTCTAACCAATTTAAGCCGCTGATTGCAAGTCCTGCGGCAACACTAAAGTTTTGCCATTCACCCGAGCGTCTTTTTCGTTTAGACACCTTATTAACGAAGAGTCCTAACGGATTAAATAGCTCACATTCAATCTTGAGCTGATTTGCCAGCTCTTCAACCAAGAGTGGAGTCGAAGCACCTTCACCAGACAGCCAAATACCTTGTAAACTGCTTGGCCCATTTATTGAGATGAAAAGTTGAATCTGGCGCTTCACGCGCTCTATGATTTCTCGGTTGAATACGTCATTGTGAGCTTGCAAATTGTCTGCAGCAGGGTTGTTTGCTCCTTGCTGATCAAAATATTGAGTACCAAATGCAAAATCTTTATAGAAAAATGGCTGCTTGTTGACTTGAATGCATAAAGAAGATTGATTGTAGCCAATGTCCAGCAGAGCAAACTTTGATTTCTGTGGGTTTTGATCTACTGCCATTTGCCAAATGTTTTGCAAGCTATGGGCATGGACATCCATGATCACAGGCTCTAAGCCCGTACCTTCAGCGGCTTTTACACGGCTATTCACGACTTCTTGTTTTGTGGCGACGACTTGATAAGGAGTAGTATCCCCCTTACCGATGTCATTTTCGCTACGCACGAAGTCAATGTACAAGTCTTCAACAGGGAATGGAGATTGATGAGAAAACGCTTGTACGATAGCAAATTCACGCTCACGACCTTCGAGATCGCTTTCGACATGAAGTGTTTTACTGATTACCGCATTGTCTGGCACAGCCATTGCCACTTGACGTTGGAAACGTGGGAGCTCTTTTTTTAGCTCTTTCAACGTTTTTACAATTTCTTGATGATTCAGAGTATGGTTTTCAGAGAGAATTCCGTCATCAACCAAACACTCTTTATAGCCAACCAAAGCAAAGTCTTCGCCAACGGGCTTTAACGTGACCGCTTTCAAACTCCGGTGACCGATATCAATACCGGTGATCACGGGCTTTCTCATCAGTTGCTCCTACTTTTTGTTAGCTTGGGTGGTTGTTATTCGAGGACAAATAAGAGTTAATATTGTATGCGCTGCAGCATGATACTAGGTTACTAGTGTTTGCAGTTTCATAACCTCAACAAATCAGGGAATATTCGGTGAAATTCATAAAGCGACTACTGTTTTTTGCACTCTTTTGCATAATTCTTGGAGTGACCACAATATTTGGGTTCTACATGCATTTAAAACCCGAACTACCGGACGTGGCAACCCTAAAAAACGTAGAATTACAGACACCTATGCAGGTTTTTACTAAGGATGGTAAGCTGATCGCACAATTCGGAGAAAAGCGTCGCATTCCTGTAAAATACGAAAATATCCCACAATCTTTGATTGACGCTCTAATAGCGACCGAGGATAGCCGATTCTATGACCACCCTGGTGTTGACCCGATTGGTATTACCCGTGCAGCGGTTGTTTGGGCAACAACGGGTACAGCCAAACAGGGTGCAAGTACCATCACGCAGCAGCTTGCGCGAAACTTTTTCTTGTCTAACGAACGTAAGTTGATGAGAAAAATTAAAGAAGCCTTTATCTCTATTCACATAGAGCAGCTTCTCACCAAGCAAGAAATCTTAGAGTTGTACGTCAACAAGATTTTCCTTGGCTACCGTTCTTATGGCTTTGGCGCAGCATCTCGTGTGTATTTCGGTAAAGACCTTGATCAGTTAACTCTGAGTGAAGTGGCCACCTTGGCTGGTATGCCAAAAGCTCCTTCTACCATGAACCCACTGTATTCCATTAAGCGTGCCACGCACCGTCGTAATGTCGTGCTACTACGTATGCTGGACGAGAAATACATAACCCAAGAAGAGTATGAACAGGCACGCCAAGAACCGATTATCGCTCGCTACCATGGCGCAGATATCGAACTCAGAGCGCCTTACGTAGCAGAACTGGCACGTGCATGGATGGTTGAACGTTACGGTGAAGAGAAAGCCTACACCTCGGGCATGAAAATCACCATGACCATTGATTCTAAGCTTCAGCAAGCCGCAAACGATGCCGCGATCAACAACCTGCTTTCATACGATGAGCGTCACGGCTATCGTGGTGCAGAGTCTGAACTATGGACGTCAGAGCAAGCAAGTTGGGATCTTGAAAAGATTCAAGCGCACCTTAAGAGCCAACCTACGTACGGCTCATTACGTCCAGCGGTCGTGACTAACATCACCGAAAAGTCAGCGACTGTCTGGGTCAAAAGCCGAGGTGAGCAAGAGATCACTTGGGATGGTATGAAATGGGCACGTCCTTATCGCAATGATGAACGCCAAGGTGCTGCACCGAAAAAAGCCAGTGATATTGTTGCTGTCGGTGAACAAGTTTGGGTCCGTCCAAAAGACATCATCGAGAAGACAGAGAAAGGCAAAGAAGACACTGCCCCACTGACTGTGACTCATTGGTTCTTAAGCCAAGTTCCAAGCGCCAATACGGCATTCGTCGCCATGAACCCTGATGATGGCGCGGTGTTATCTCTGGTGGGCGGTTTTAACTTTGTGCATAACAAGTTCAACCGAGCGACTCAATCTGTGCGTCAAGTGGGTTCCAGTATCAAACCGTTTATTTACTCAGCGGCTCTTGAAAAGCCGTTAACGTTAGCCAGCTTGATCAATGACGCTCCCGTCAACAAGTGGGATAAAAGCCAAGGAACGGCATGGCGTCCGAAGAACTCGCCACCGACTTATGTCGGTCCAACACGGCTTCGTATTGGCCTTGCTACATCGAAAAACGTAATGGCAGTAAGAACACTACGCGAAGTTGGCCTTGATGAAACTCGTGAGTTCCTGACTCGCTTTGGCTTTGAATTGGATGCCCTACCTCGCTCTGAAACCATCGCGCTCGGTGCGGGCAGCTTAACACCCATTAAAATGGCACAAGGCTACTCAGTATTTGCCAATGGCGGATACTATGTTGAACCTTACTACTTAGAGCGTGTGGAAAGCCCGTTTGGCGAACTGGTTTACCAAGCATCACCAAAGACTATCTGCCGCAAGAACTGCATCCACGATAACAGCGAGCTAATCCCTGATAGCCGCGCTGAAGAAATGGCGGCTGAGTTCAACGAGCAAGATGTGCCCGTCACTTCCGATGTGACAGCCAATGCACAAGGCGAAGTCGAAAGCCCGTATGCCCCTCAAGTCATCAGCGAGCAAAACGCATTCCTTATGCGTGAAATGATGTACAGCAATATTTGGGGTGGCGGTAACTGGCGTCAAGGGACCGGCTGGAACGGTACGGGTTGGCGAGCACAGGATCTAAAACGTCGTGACATTGGCGGAAAGACTGGCACAACCAATGACTCAAAAGACACTTGGTATAACGGCTACGGCCCTGGCGTCGTCGCTATCGCTTGGGTCGGTTTTGATGACCACCGTCGCACACTAGGACGTACCGCTTATAACCCGAACATGGGTAAGAAGCAGGTCACAGGAGCCGAGTCTGGGGCGAAAACGGCACAACCAGCATGGATTGATTTTATGCGTATTGCGCTAGCCGACACCCCTGAACAGCCTAAAAAGCTGCCAAAAGGCATTATTCGTATGCGAATCGATGCGGAATCAGGGCTGCTGACCAATAAAGTCGATGGCACCACGATGTTTGAGTACTTTGAAAGAGGCACACAACCAACTGAATATGTGGAACAGGACTTAGGTGATTCTATCTACACCAATTCTGAAAGTGGTGAGGCGGAGGAGCTGTTCTAACCGAACCGTTTCAATCACTCTCCCAGCTAAACAGAAAGAGCCGATGTCAACATCGGCTCTTTTTTTACTTTTAATTCTGACTTAACGGGTAACTCTGATTTAACGGGCACTTAATGTATGTGTAATGGTTTCCGCCAAACGTTCAAAACGAGCCCTCAGTGGAGAGCCCGGTCGATAGGCAACCACAATACTGCGTGAAGGCACAGGGTTGGTCGCTGGGATATAGCACACCCCATCTTTCTGCTTTTCTGGCGGTAAAGACAATTGAGGCAACAAGGTGATCCCTGCACCAGCCGCTACCATATTTCGCAATGTCTCTAGACTGGTTGCCTTGAAGCGTTCATCATCTTTTGCCCCGGCAGCAAAACAAAACCCTAACGCTTGGTCGCGTAAACAGTGACCATCCCCTAACGCCAGCACGGTTTTCCCATTTAAATCCAGCATATCAACTTCCGTGTTATTCGCCCATTCATGATCAACGGGTACCGCTAAGCTCAGGGGCTCTTGGTAGACTTCAATCTCTTTGAACCCAGACGTTTCGGATACCGCAGCTAAAACAAGACAATCCAATTTCCCTTCCTCAAGCTGACGCACTAACTGATGAGTCTGCGCCTCGTGAAGAAACAGTTCGAGTTCAGGAAACGCTTCTTTGAGCTGTGGGACGATCTTAGGTAGGAGGTATGGTCCCACCGTCGGGATAAATCCAATGTGCATCGGTCCAGTCATGGCACCGCTTTGCCCACTCGCCATCTCTTTAAACGTTTTCACTTCATGGAGGATACGCTTCGCTTGCTCCACCAGCTGCAAACCCGCTTCCGTAAATAAGACGCGACGGCTGCTTCTTTCTAATAGGGGAGAACCCAGCTCATCTTCCAGTTTTCTGATCTGTCCACTTAGGGTTGGCTGACTGACAAAACAAGCTTCAGCCGCTTTACGAAAATGTTTGTGCTCTGCCAAAGCAACTAGGTATTCAAAATCACGAATATTCATGGCTCACCACTCGATAGAAATCATCTATCAAAACCATAGCATTAAACGATTAGAGCTATCAAAGGTTTTTAGGAATAATGAACTCATCGACAGGCAAGCAGGAACACACTGCAAAGCCAACTAAGATTAGAATCTCAACCCTTATCGAGGACAGCATTATGTTTACTTCTAAAGAAGGTCAAAACGTACCACAAGTTACTTTCCCAACTCGCCAAGGCGACGCATGGGTCAACGTGACCACTGACGAGCTATTCAAAGACAAAACCGTTCTAGTATTTAGCCTTCCAGGCGCATTTACCCCAACGTGTTCATCAAGCCACTTGCCACGTTACAACGAACTGTTCCCTGTGTTCCAAGCACACGGCGTTGATGAAATCTTGTGTGTTTCTGTCAATGACACCTTCGTAATGAATGCTTGGAAACAAGATCAAGAAGCAGAAAACATCACCTTCATTCCAGATGGCAATGGTGAGTTTACTGACGGCATGGGCATGCTAGTGGATAAGAACGACCTTGGTTTTGGTAAGCGTTCATGGCGCTACAGCATGCTGGTGAAAAACGGCGTGGTCGAGAAGATGTTCATTGAACCAAACGAGCCAGGCGACCCGTTCAAAGTATCTGACGCAGATACCATGCTGAACTACCTAGCACCGGGCTACACAATGCAAGAATCCATCACGGTCTTCACAAAACCGGGATGCCCATTCTGTGCAAAAGCGAAACAAAACCTGCAAGACAACGGTCTTCAATATGAAGAAGTCATTCTAGGTAAAGACGCAACCACGGTAAGTCTGCGTGCCATTACAGGTCGTACGACGGTTCCACAAGTGTTCATCGGTGGTAAACACATTGGCGGTAGCGAAGAGCTGGAAGCGCATCTCGCTTAAGGTCACCCTCGATCTCCTAGTGCTTCGGCGCTAGGGGGTCACCCCTTCCCTAGACACATTTACAAAAACCTAGACACATTATTTTTCGTCAAAGTGAGAACCTATTATGAAACAGTTGAATGTTGATGTAGCCGTAATTGGTGGTGGTACCGCAGGACTTGGTGCATACCGTGCAGCGAAAGCACACAGTGACAAGGTCGTCATGATTGAAGGTGGCCCATATGGCACAACCTGCGCGCGCGTCGGCTGCATGCCATCAAAACTGCTCATTGCTGCTGCTGAAAGTGTTCATCAAATAGAAAAAGCACCGGGTTTCGGGGTTCACCCACAAGGCGACATCGTCATTAATGGTCGAGAAGTCATGGACCGCGTGAAGCGCGAACGTGACCGCTTTGTCGGTTTTGTATTAGAAGGGGTCGATGAAATCCCAGCTCAAGACAAAGTCTCAGGCTATGCCAAGTTTGTCGATAATCACACGCTGGTTGTGGATGATCACACCGAAATTAAAGCGCAGCGCATCGTCATAGCGACGGGCTCTCGCCCTGCTTACCCTGCGGTTTGGAATGAACTAGGCGATCGCCTCATTATTAACGATGATGTGTTCGATTGGGATGATCTGCCAGAATCGGTTGCCGTGTTCGGCCCGGGTGTGATTGGTCTAGAGCTAGGGCAAGCGCTACATCGCTTAGGCGTCAACGTCAAACTGTTTGGTTTGGGTGGGCAAGTGGGTCCTCTGACCGATCCCGCTGTGATGACCTACGCTGACAAAGCCTTCAAAAAAGAGTTCTATCTTGATGCGGATGTCAAAGTGGAGAGCATGAAACGTCTTCCAGCCTCTGAAGGAACGGATGAAGATAAGGTTGAGATTCAATTCATTAACCATGAAGGTGAACTGGAAACGTTTATTGTCGACTACGTCCTTGCTGCCACTGGCCGCCGTCCCAATGTCGATAAGCTAGCGATTGAAAATACCAATATGGCTTTGGATGAGCGTGGTGTCCCTACGGCGGATTACTACACGTTGCAAACCTCAGTCGATAGCATCTTTATTGCAGGGGATGCCAGCAATCAAATTCCTCTGCTGCATGAAGCCGCCGATCAAGGTCGAATTGCTGGTGACAATGCGGGGCGCTTCCCTGATATCCGAGCAGGCCTTCGTCGCTCGCCGATTTCAGCCGTGTTCTCCGATCCGCAAATTGCTATGGTCGGTGAAACTTATAAACAGTTGGAGCAGCGCTTAGGCAACTGTGGCTGCTTTGCGACGGGCGAAGTCTCATTCGAAAACCAAGGCCGTTCTCGCGTTATGCTGCGTAATAAAGGCATGTTGCACGTCTATGGTGAGCAAGGTACTGGCCGCTTCCTAGGGGCGGAAATGATGGGGCCGAACGCCGAACACTTAGCCCACCTATTAGCATGGGCACACCAGAATAAGATGACCGTTTCAGAGATGCTAGATATGCCGTTCTACCATCCAGTGATTGAAGAAGGAGTTCGCACCGCACTGCGTGACTTGAACGCCAAACTTCATTTAGGTCCAGAGATGATCAAACACTGTTTGGACTGTGGTCCCGGCTGTTAATTACCTCAGCCAACCGCCACTCCAGTAGAGTTTCCCAAGCCGACACCCTTGAGAAACGCTGGCGATAATAAAGCGACACCAAAACATCGGGAATATTTGCGGTAGCCAAGTGGCTACCGCTTTTTTAGTATGGGGGGATGGAAACTCACCCCGGAATTTATGAGCTGCTCTTACTGTAAAGAAAGTTGGTTTTGGAAAAAAATTGGGCGCTGCTCGCGCTGCATGTACCAACTCACCGTCCTCTCACTATTGAGTTGGACAGCGTGGGGGTACTTTTTCCTTGAACAACCGACACACATTCATGCCATTGCTCTGATGGTCGCGGCCTGTTTGTTCACTGGGCTGCTGTTATTGCATTGGTGGTTTAAATGGATTGTGTTTCCGCTCCAGCGCCGCTTTTTTGATCGCCAAGATTGACGACAAAAGAATAACGGACATCAAGGGTGCCCCCTGAATTGCTTGGACATAATAGCCCTGATTGAATAGATCGCACTAAAACAGACAAGGCAAGCACACGGCTGGGGAAATGCGTCGTTAAACATCGAAGAAGATGTAAGACAGAAAAAACCCCGAGTACAATCTCGTGCTCGGGGTCTTCTTAGAATTTCTAAGAAAAAGCAGTGGTACTTAAATAGACACTGCTTTGATGTATTTTGTTCCCAAAATTTAGAATTTTTTTCAATTAAATGAAAAGTTACAGTTTAAACAGGAACTTGCGTTCCTAATAAAGAGGTTCCGTTTCAAATCGGCCCGACTTCTACTGCGAAGTAACCATGCAAAAATTAGGCAACGTGAATGCTCGAGCTCTCTGCATCAATCAAGCTCATTTCCAGCGCGACTTCATCACATGCATGTAAACGGACACATTGATCACAATCTTTCAGCACTTTCTCAGGCAGCAGGGATTTAGACGTAGGTACAAATTTCTGCTTCATAAAGAACTCTGGGGTACGCGTCAGCACAAAGACTTTTTCAATCGCCATCTGCTGGGCTTTCTCCACAAGGTACTGAACAATCGCAGTCCCCTGCCCCTGCCCTTGCCAGCCAGCTTCAATGCCTAATGAGCGGATTTCTGCCAGCCCAGAGTCGTACACATACAAAGACGCGCATCCCGTCACTTCACCATGATGTTCCGCCACGGCAAACGAACCAATGTCTCTCACTAACTCATTACGTGAACGAGGCAAGTTCTCTCCCATATTCGCCCAATGCGTCACCATACCTTCTAAGGCATCCACATCGGTTAAGCGAGCTGGACGCACGGTAATCACTTCAGTGTCACGTTGCGACAAACGAACCTCTGCCTGCTCAACAGCAAACGCAACCTGCTTAGGAGAAACGCCTCCTAGCGCACAGCGTTTTTCGAGACAAGAATCAATGGTCAAAATCTCATACACATCGGAATCAATGATTGGCGAGAAGGCTTTTAGCTCTTCAAGGCTTAACTCTTCCAGAGCACACCCTTTCGCTATCGCACCGACCACGGCCACCCCGACAATATGGTGCGCCTCACGGAATGGGATCCCTTTCGCAACCAGATAATCTGCCAGTTCAGTTGCGTTGGCGTAACCTTGCTTCGCCGCTTCTAGAGTACGCTCGCCATTCACTTTAATGCCATCAAAACAGAGCGCCGCCATTTCAAGACAGTCATTCCATGTATCCAGCGCATCGAACAGACCCTCTTTGTCTTCCTGCATGTCTTTGTTGTACGCCAGTGGTAATGCCTTCACCGTCATCATCATGCCCGCCAATGCGCCATACACACGGCCGGTTTTACCACGGATCAGCTCTAGAGCGTCTGGGTTTTTCTTTTGCGGCATCAGAGACGAGCCCGATGTCACCGTATCGGCTAGCTCGATGAAGTTCGACTCACCAGAGTTGTAGAAAATCATGTCTTCAGCAAGGCGCGAGAGATGCAGCATCGACATTGACGCCACCGACATCAGCTCCATCACATGGTCACGGTCAGACACTGAGTCTAATGAATTACGGGTTGCACGTTGAAAACCAAGGCTTTGCGCCAACTGTTCACGGTCAATCGCATAAGCGGTACCTGCCAGTGCGCCAGAGCCTAATGGGCAAGTATCTAAACGATCGAGCGCATCGCTAAGACGAGAGTGGTCACGTTCAAGCATTTCGACATACGCCAGACACCAATGGGCAAACGTCACTGGTTGCGCACGTTGTAAGTGGGTATAGCCGGGCAATACCGTCGCTTGATGCTGCTTCGCGACATTCACCATTTGCGCTTGCAAACGATCCAGAGCGATGAGCAATTGCTGACCTTGCTGACGACACCATAACTTCAAGTCCGTCGCGACTTGATCATTACGCGAACGCCCCGTATGAAGTTTCTTACCCAGATCCCCCACTTTACCAATCAGCTGCTGTTCCACCCATGAATGAATGTCTTCAGCGTCAGAGCTAAGAATTTGGTGTGGATCTTCCATCACCTCTAACTTGAGCTCGTTTAAAGCCAATTCCAGTTTCTTCTGCTCTTCTTCCGTGAGAACGTCGACAGAAAGCAAAGCTTTAGACCAAGCAATTGAGCCCACAATGTCTTGCTCGGCTAAACGGTAATCGAAGCGCAGAGAATCATTAAAATCTTTAAATCTCGTGTCTGCTGCTTGCGTAAATCTTCCGCCCCATAGTGCCATACCGTCTCTCCTAATGCTCAGTGACCTTGCTCCCCAACCAACGCTCGCGGCGGTTTTCGGGTTCGCTCATTTCCTTTAGGAGTAATTTACGCCAAAGCGAGACTCAAATAAAGTAAAAATTCACTTTTAAAGCATATTTATTCCACCACATACTAGAAAAAACAAAGCCCATTCATATCGCTACGAACGGGCTTTCAGTACATTAACTAAGGAAGGTTGATTAAAAATTCAGTTCTATCTGAATTTTTATCGGTTACTTTTGATTTTGCAGGGCACGAATACGGCTTGAAAGTGAGTACAGGCGAATAAAGCCTCCAGCATGGCTTTGGTCATACACTTCGTCTTCACCGAAAGTCGCAAATTCTTCTGAGTACAAGCTGTTGTCTGAGCGTTTTTGAGTCACCGTCGCCTGACCTTTGTACAGCTTCACAACCACTTCACCATTCACGTCCTGAGCCAACTCGTCAGACGCGGCAAGGATAGATTTACACAGTGGCGTAAACCAACGACCATCATAAACAAGGTGTGACGCTTTCAGACCAAGTTCTTCACGGAACTCGAACGCTGATTTGTCTAACACAAGCTGCTCTACAGCACGCAGAGCTTCCATCATGATGGTGCCCCCTGGCGTTTCGTAACAACCACGAGACTTCATACCAACCAAGCGGTTTTCAACGATATCAATACGACCAACACCGTGCTTCGAACCTTTTTCATTGAGGTAAACCAACGCGTTGTATGGCGTCATCTGCTCACCGTCCACCGAAACCACTTCGCCTTTTTCCACTTTCAGCGTCACGTACTCAGCTTCATTCGGCGCTTGTTCAGGATCAACCGTCCATACCCAGCAGTCATCATTTGGTGCATTCCACGTATCTTCAAGCACGCCACCTTCCGTAGAAATGTGCCATGCGTTCGCATCACGAGAGTAAATTTTTGTCAGAGACGCAGAACAAGGGATATTACGCTCAGCAAGGTAATCCAGACACTCTTCGCGGCTCACTAAATCCCACTCACGCCATGGTGCAATCACATGAAGATCAGGGGCAAGCGCAGCAAAAGCACCTTCAAAACGGACTTGGTCATTACCTTTACCCGTACAGCCATGACACAACGCATCAGCACCGACTTTACGAGCCACTTCCACTTGCGCTTTGGCAATGATAGGGCGAGCCATCGACGTACCCAACAGGTATTTACCTTCGTAGTAAGCTCCTGTTTTCAGTGTTGGGAAAATGTAGTCAGCCACCATCTCTTCTTTTAGGTCTGCGACATAACATTCCGAAGCGCCTGAGGCTTTGGCTTTCGCTTCAATGCCTTCCAGCTCTTCCGCTCCCTGGCCCACATCCGCAACAAACGCCACCACTTCACAGTCATAATTCTCTTTCAACCATGGAATGATCACTGATGTATCCAAACCGCCTGAGTAAGCCACGACGACTTTTTTCACTTGTACTTTGCTCATAATCTCTTTCTCCAACCTGCTGGTACTGGATGACTCATCCTTACCAATCAGCGTTATTCATCCGTTAATTTTATTTGCTAGGGTAAAATTGAGTACCAATACTCTGGCCAGCGAACAGCTGGGCTAACTTTTCTGGGTATCGCCATGTGGCGACTTCAATAGCACGACCCAGTTCATTTGCCGCTTCAAGCGCCGCATTCACTTTCACGATCATGCCATCGGTAATCACTTTGCCTTCAATTAAGGCTTGCGCTTGTTCGGCATCCAATACATCAATCAAATGCCCTTTGCCATCCAGCACACCGCTGACATCAGACAGCAGCACTAACTCAGCATCCAATGCACCTGCAACCGCGACCGCCGCTTGGTCTGCATTGACATTCATTAACTGACCTTGAGCCGTCATACCAATCGAACTGATGATAGGCAGCGCACCAGCGGCTAACACCGCTTGCAAAACTTGAGCATTCCCAGGCGTGGCATGTCCTACCGCACCGAGTTCTGGATCCAGCTCTGTCACGGCGCACAAACCACCATCTGCCAAACTGAGTCCAACAGGGTTCAAGCCCGCAACCAGCGCTTGACCTTGTAATAATTTATTTGCTGTTCCAGCCAATGCCCCTGCAATAAGAGGGATTTGATCATAGGGGGTCACACGAAGACCATTTCTCTTCACCGTCACCAGCCCCAGTTTTTCCATCAGATCGTCGACCAAGTACCCGCCCCCATGAACAATCACAACGTCGCGTTGCGCCTGCTTGCGGTAATCCACCAAAGCCTCAAAGACCTGGTTTAGGGTATCGGTGCAAGATAAAGCGGCACCGCCGAGTTTGACGACCAAAGGGTTCTGTTTGCTGTCACTCATGATTGATTCCTCTGCTTGCTCTTACACCAGTGCCGTTAATTCTGGACACCCAAGATGGATATTGGCGCATTGCATTGCCTGACTGGATGCGCCTTTCAATAGATTGTCTATCGCCGATACCACAATGAGGTGCTCACCTTGCACTTGCCAGCCCAAATCACAGAAAGGGGTATTCTCAACATCTTGGATACGAGGCATCTTGTTGCCCTTCAGACGTACAGCCGCTTTATCTTGATAAGCCGACACCATCGCCTGATCCACTTGCTCTGCCGTCACGCCTGATTTGAGCTTCATCGTAATCGTCGCCAAAATGCCGCGTTTAAAGTTACCTAAGTGAGGTGTAAAGATGACATCGCATCCTAAATGGTGACGGATTTCTGGATGATGACGGTGGTTAAACACGCCATAAGGTTGCAAACTTACTTCACAGAAGCTATTGACCAATGTCGCCTTGCGGCCTGCGCCAGATACCCCACTGGTGGCATTGATCACTGGCCACTGGTTTTGATCGAGCAGATCCGCCACGAGCAACGGCTTGATCCCTAATTGAGAAGCAGTGGGATAACAGCCCGGCACCGCGATCAATTGAGCCTGTTTGATCCCTTCCGAGTTCCACTCCGCGAGACCATAAGCCGCCTGATCGAGCCATGCCTCAAATTGATGTTCAAAGCCATAAAACGTCGGATAAAAGTCATCACTCTTGACACGAAAAGCGCCCGAAAGATCAAAAACCTTACAACCGTGCTCAAGGAAGATTGGTGCTAAATCATGGCTCACTTCATGTGCTGTCGCGAGGAACACAATGTCAGAGGCTTTCGCTACACTGACAGGGTCGGTCAATGGGGTGACTGACACCTCCAACACACCATCTAATTTGCCATGAAGTTCAGCGATACTTTTGTTCGCATCGACACTATTGGCGGAGACATATAAACCTGATAGCGTAAGCTCTGGGTGTTTATTCACCATGAGCGCCAACTCCGCTCCGGTATAGCCTGTGGCTCCTATGATGGTCGTGTTTTGCATTTCAATACATCCATTCGTTGAAAAGAGAGTCCATATATGTTGCTACTTGATGTTGTTGTGTTTTAGCAAGGTCCACGCAATAACATCAAATACAGTATGTGATTATTCATATTTAATTTTTGCTTTATTTTGATTTTTTATTCATTAAATATGATTTAATATGTGTTTTACCGTTTTACTATTCGACTGTCAACACTGGAAGTGAAGAATCTATGCAATTACCAAGTTTTCTCGAGGTCTATCAGGGATTGATCTCAACCCCATCGATTAGCTCAACCGAACCCAGTTGGGATCAAGGCAATGCTGAGGTCACCGCCAAAATGGCCACCTGGTTTAAAGACCTCGGCTTTCAAGTGGACGTCATCGAAGTCGAAGCTGGCAAACACAACTTAGTGGCGAAATTAGGCGACGGTGAAGGAGGCTTACTCTTAGCCGGTCACAGTGATACTGTGCCGTTTGATGAAGGGCGCTGGAATGTAGACCCGCATAAGCTGACTGAGAAAGACAACCGTTTTTATGGTTTGGGTACGGCGGATATGAAAGGGTTCTTCGCCTTTGTTTACGAAGCAGCGAAGCAGGTGGACTGGAGCCAACAGACCAAGCCGCTTTATGTACTGGCGACATGTGATGAAGAGACCACCATGCTGGGGGCACGCCATTTTACGGCCAACGCGCCATTCAAGCCCGACTACTGCATCATTGGCGAACCAACCAGTTTGGTGCCTGTACGAGCCCATAAAGGCCATGTTGCCAATGCCGTTCGTGTCACAGGCCACTCAGGACACTCTTCTAACCCAGCCTTTGGCGTCAATGCCATTGAAATCATGCATGAGGTGTTGTTCGCCTTAATGCAATTGCGCGACAAACTGATCAAAGAGTATCACCACCCAGGGTTCGATATTCCCAACCCAACACTGAACTTGGGTCATATCCATGGTGGTGACAGCGCTAACCGCATTTGTGGCTGTTGTGAGTTACATTACGACGTGCGTCCACTTCCTGGGATCAGTCTGGATGGATTAGAGAATATGCTGCGCTCCGCCTTACATGAAGTCGAAGCCAAGTGGCCAGGGCGTATTGATATCACACCACTGCATGAACCGATTCCAGGTTACGAATGCCAACATGACCACCCTTTCATTGCAGGCGTCGAGTCGATTTGTGAAACCCCATCGGAAACCGTGAATTACTGTACTGAAGCACCTTTCCTACAACAACTGTGCCCAACACTGGTTCTTGGACCTGGCTCGATTGACCAAGCGCATCAGCCGGATGAGTTCCTCTCATTCGATTTCATCGACCCAACCATCAAAATTCTGAGCAAAGCCATGCGTCAGTACTGTTTTGCACCATCATGAGTCTCTGAGGTGAACTAGACTGAAACCTTAGTTTGCAACGTCATGATAAGCGCGAGTTAAGGGAAACCCATCACGGTTTCCCTGTTACTCTCACTGCAAATAACAAAAATCACATTGTAAAATTACGAGGCTCCACTCATTCTCAGACATTAGGAAATCGAGCCACTACTTGGATCACATCTTGGCTGAAAATCGTTAACTGACAACAAGATGACGAGCTGAAAAATGCCTTTCTTCAAGATGCTAAGCAGCTCGCATTCTCATCTTATGTTGTAATAAATTTTCAATGCATTGTGATTCTGCTCACTACCTCGCCTTATCATTCCGTATAGATAAGAGTTTTGTCATTTATATTCGCTTTATTTGACTAAATGACTCACTTTTCGCTAGATTGTGACCTTAACGGAACAATGGATGTAATTTTTTTACGAGGCAGGATGACAATGAATGAGAAATACGCCGCGCTGAAGAGCAATGTAAATATGCTTGGACGTCTACTCGGTAACACCATTCAAGACGCTCACGGCGATTTGATTTTAGATAAAGTCGAAACGATTCGTAAGCTTTCCAAGTCTGCTCGCGCAGGTAATCAGGATGATAGAGAGAAATTGATCGAAGAGATCAAAAACCTCCCTGACGAGCAGCTCAATCCCGTTGCACACGCCTTTAGTCAGTTCCTTAATCTGACCAATATGGCCGAGCAGTACCACACGATCTCACGTCACTGTGAAGAGCACGTGTGCGAGCCAGATGCAATCAACACACTCTTTTCAAAGTTAAACCAAAACAACATCAGCAAGCTAGACGCCGCTCAAGCGGTGCGCGACCTGAACATTGAATTGGTACTGACAGCACACCCGACAGAAATCACTCGTCGTACCATGATCAACAAACTGGTTAAGATCAATGAGTGTCTCTCTAAGCTAGAGCTGTCTGACCTGTCTCATAAAGAGCGCCACAAAACGGAACTGCGCCTAGAACAATTGATTGCCCAAAGCTGGCACTCAGACGTCATTCGCAAACAGCGCCCGACACCACTTGATGAAGCGAAATGGGGCTTCGCCGTGGTGGAAAACTCCCTATGGGAAGCGGTACCTGACTTTCTACGTGAATTGGATGAGCGTTTAGAAGACTACTTAGGTGAAGGCCTTCCACTAGACGCTCGCCCAGTACACTTCTCTTCATGGATGGGTGGCGACCGCGATGGTAACCCATTCGTGACGCACAAAATCACCCGTGAAGTGTTACTGCTGTCTCGTAGCAAAGCCGCAGAGCTTTACCTCAACGACATCAACGAATTGATCAGCGAACTGTCGATCACCAAGTGTAATGACCAAGTACGTGCCCTAGCGGGTGACGATGAGCACGAACCTTACCGTGCTATCCTCAAGCAACTGCGCGACCTTCTGATCGAAACTCGCGATATCCTAGATGCGAAAGTGGAAGGCGAACAACTGCTGGTTAAAGCTCCACTGCGCAGTGTTGACCAACTTTGGGAACCGCTTTACGCCTGTTACCAGTCGCTGCACGAATGTGGCATGGGTGTCATTGCTGACGGTTCTCTACTGGATACGCTACGTCGTGTGAAAGCCTTTGGTGTTCACCTTGTCCGCCTTGATATTCGCCAAGAAAGTACCCGTCACTCTGACGCCCTATCGGAATTGACGCGTCACTTAGGTATCGGTGATTACGACCAATGGAGCGAGCAAGACAAAGTCGCCTTCCTGACCAATGAGCTGAGCTCAAAGCGTCCACTGCTACCATTAGACTGGCAGCCATCAGAAGCGGTACAGGAAGTGATCGATACCTGTCGCATCGTGGCAGCACAGCCGCGTGAAGCTTTTGGTGCCTACGTCATCTCAATGGCACGTACTGCCTCTGATGTACTCGCGGTACACCTATTGCTGCAAGAAGCTGGTTGTCCTTACCGTCTTGACGTATGTCCTCTGTTCGAAACGCTTGAAGATTTGAACAATGCTGAGTCAGTTATCAAACAATTGATGAGCATTGACCTATACCGTGGCTTTATCCAAAACCACCAAATGGTCATGATTGGTTACTCTGACTCTGCGAAAGACGCAGGCGTGATGGCCGCAGGTTGGGCGCAATACCATGCTATGGAATCTTTGGTACAAGTGGCTGACGAAGAAGGCGTCGAGCTGACCCTCTTCCACGGTCGTGGCGGCACAGTTGGTCGTGGTGGCGCTCCAGCGCATGCTGCCCTGCTGTCTCAACCACCAAAGAGCTTGAAAGGCGGTCTACGTGTGACCGAGCAAGGTGAAATGATCCGCTTTAAGCTGGGTCTACCAGAAGTGGCCGTCAACAGCTTCAATCTTTACGCAAGTGCGATTTTAGAAGCAAACCTACTACCGCCACCGCAGCCAAAACAAGAATGGCGCGACCTTATGGACGTGCTGTCTGAAGTCAGCTGCGAAGCTTACCGTAACGTGGTGCGCGGCGAAGCTGATTTCGTACCTTACTTCCGTCAGGCAACGCCGGAACTTGAGCTTGGCAAATTGCCGTTGGGTTCTCGTCCAGCGAAGCGTAACCCGAAAGGCGGCGTAGAAAGCTTACGTGCGATCCCATGGATTTTCTCTTGGAGTCAAAACCGTTTGATCCTGCCAGCATGGTTAGGTGCGGGTGAAGCGATTCAATTCTCAGTTGATAAAGGCCACCAAGCCTTGTTGGAAGAAATGTGTCGTGAATGGCCGTTCTTCTCGACGCGTCTCGGTATGCTCGAAATGGTTTACTCGAAGTGTGATGTGGAGATTTCACGTTACTACGATGAGCGTCTTGCAGATAAAGCGCTGATCCCACTGGGCGATCGCTTACGTGAGCAGCTACAACGTGACATCAAGACGGTGCTGAACGTAGAGAATAACGAAAACTTGATGCAAAGCGACCCATGGGGCTTTGAGTCCATCAGCCTACGTAACATCTACACAGAACCTCTGAACATGCTACAAGCGGAACTGTTGTACCGTACGCGCCAATTGGAAGAAGAGACCTCGCCAGAGCTTGAAGAAGCCTTAATGGTCACCATTGCAGGTATTGCGGCGGGCATGCGTAACACAGGTTAATTCACAGAATTATCACCATGAGTTACACTATAAGGAGAGCGTTTGCTCTCCTTTTTGTTTGTGATCTAAATCACTAGATGATGAAAAAACAAACGATAAACATTCTTATATATGTCGCTACAATTAGTCTTAATTGAACCAACAAAACAGAATTTTATTCTAAAAATCCCCCTTACTGAGTATTTTGTTAGTTTTTTGGGTAATTTTGTCCACTTATTCCACTTTATGCTTATTATTTAGATATACTACTCAGCCCTGTGGGTAGTTCACTCCAATCAAAAGAACCCACTTTGATGGACGGCTCCATCACCTAGGTGATAAACGGCTTTAAAGGTGACAAGACCAACAGTGAGGTTGGTGCTGCGCTACACAAAACAAATTGCACCGCTGGACTTAAGAGTGCAAACGGGGTACCCGCAGCTTGTTTACAAAGTTTATTGACCATTTGGATTGAAGACATGTCATTACCACACGTAATCCTTACAGTGCTGAGTACGCGCGACGCGACCGGTTACGATATTACAAAAGAATTTTCTGCAAGCATCGGCTATTTCTGGAAAGCAAGCCACCAGCAAGTTTACCGTGAGTTAAACAAAATGGCAGACAAAGCGCTGGTGACATGCGTACTTGAGCCTCAAGAAGGCAAGCCAGATCGTAAAGTGTATTCGATCACCGATGCGGGCCGCAGTGCTCTTGGCGAGTGGTTCGATCAACCGATCGCTCACCCAACAGTACGTGATGAGTTTTCTGCAAAACTGATGGCTTGCGCCGTTCAGTCTGCAACGCCATACCGCGCTCAACTGTCTGAGCTGGTAGAAGAGTCACGTAAGCTCATTTCTCACTACAAAGAGATTGAAGCCGCTTACTACGCGACGCCAGCAACATTGGACAAGCAAGGTCGCTTAGAGCGCCTGACACTACGCCGCAACATGATCCTACGTGAAGCGTGGATCACTTGGGCGGAAGAAGTTCTGATTGAACTTGAGTCGCTAGACTAAACATAATAAACGGCTACTTCGGTAGCCGTTTTTGTTTGCCTAATATGACAAAAGGCCTGCAATGCAGACCTTCTTAATCACGTAACCTTGTTTGCTACATTAAGCGTTATGACGTCGCGACTTGCGGACGTACCCCCAAGGTATGACACATGGCGTAAGTCATTTCTGCACGGTTTAGCGTGTAGAAATGGAAATCTTTCACGCCTTCGCGACTTAGAATACGTACCATGTCCAATGCTTGGCTTGCACCAACCAGTTGACGCGTCACAGGGTCGTCATCCAGACCCTCAAACTGTTTCGCCATCCAGCCCGGTACTTTCACATTGTTTTGTGCAGCAAAGCGCGATGCTTGCTTAAAATTAGACACCGGTAAAATACCCGGAACAATTTCCACATCAATCCCCGCCGCCACACAACGGTCACGGAATCGTAAGTAGCTTTCTACATCAAAGAAGAACTGAGTGATCGCACGGTTAGCACCAGCATCGACTTTGCGTTTCAGGTTTAGAAGATCGGCTTGGGCACTTTTCGCTTCTGGATGCACTTCAGGGAAAGCCGCAACAGAGATATCAAAGTCATGGAGAGATTTGAGTAATTCGACAAGATCTGAGGCATACATATCGGGTGCACCGCCACCTGGTGGGATGTCACCACGCAGCGCCACAATGTTTTTAATGCCATTGTTCCAATAGTCGTTCGCAATGTTGATCAGCTCTTGGCGTGACGCATCAATACAAGTTAAATGCGGCGCGGCCACTAAGCCTGTCTGATCTTTGATTTCTTTAATGATGGAATGAGTACGGTCACGCTCACCTGAGTTTGCACCATAGGTCACTGAAACAAACTTAGGCTGCAACGTTTTAAGGCGATGAACTGAGTTCCACAGGGTCTCTTCCATCTTCTCGCTGCTTGGCGGAAAAAATTCAAAAGACACATTAATATTGTCAGATAATTCCGCAATATTTTGATTCAGTGCATCGATATGACTGGCGTGTGTATATCCCATCTTGCTCTCTCCCTGTGGTGCCCATCCAGACCACAAATCTCAAATCTTCAAACCGACGTTTAGACGTCTATATGTCTACAGAATGGATTGAATACGATTTAAAGTCAACAACGTGACTATGAATATTATTCATGACCACATTGAAAGATATTCAAGGTAAAGGAACATCTCTTTATTTGAATAAATATCACAAAAAGTGACCAAACTGTTTCGGAATGTAAACGCAACCCACTTTAATAATGTTTATTCTGTCAATAAAGCATACTCTAATGCTCAATAAACCAACATTACTGACTCAATAAGTGTTCATTTTTCTTGATCACCTAGAGCAATGTCATAGATAACAAAAAGACGTCCCTACTATGTTTTTTAAGCGTCCTTCAAAGCAGCAACTTCAACAACAGGCCATTGCACTAAGCGAGGCCCAGTCTAACCAAGAGGATTTGAATGCGATTCAAGCACATACCGCTTTCATCTCATTTCAACCCGATGGCACCATTCTGAATGCCAACGGGCTTTTCCTTGAAGCGACAGGATATCGATTGGATGAAATCGTTGGAAAACACCATCGCATGTTCTGTCCTAATTCCGTAAAACAGTCTCCAGAATACCGTACATTTTGGTCACAACTCGCTAACGGACAAGCCTTTAGTGGCTCGTTTGAGCGCATAAATAAGCAAGGTGAACGCTTATGTTTAGAAGCCAATTACTTCCCAATTCGCTCAGAAAACGGTCAAGTCACTAAGGTCATTAAGATCGCCAGCGACATTACGCAAAAACAGATCAATCTAGAAAGTACCCGCGCGATACTGGATGCATTGAACAAGTCACAAGCCGTGATTGAATTCACACCAGACGGCCACATCCTCTGTGCCAACGACAATTTCCTCGCCACACTCAACTATCGTCTTGATGACATTAAAGGTAAGCATCATCGCATGTTTTGTGATGACGAGTTTTATCGTAATCACCCATCATTTTGGCAACAGCTGGCCAATGGCGAGCACTTTTCTGGTCAGTTTAAGCGTCTTGATTCCAGAGGGAACACGGTCTGGATCGAAGCCACTTATAATCCCATCGTGGATGAAAATGGCACCGTCGTTAAAGTGATTAAGTTTGCCTCAGACATTACCCAACGTGTTGGCGACACCTTGAATGCGGTCGATAGTGCCATGCAAACCTCCGCGCACACCAGTGAGGTCACCTCCCACTCAGCACAAGTGCTCAGTGAAGCAGTCGATACCTCGCAAAGCATTGCCACACAAGTAGAAGATGCCGCGCAAATTGGTTCTCGCTTGCTCGATTTATCGAAAAACATCGACGACATCGTAAACACCATTCGTGGCATTGCCGATCAAACCAACTTACTCGCGTTGAATGCCGCGATCGAAGCCGCTCGCGCCGGTGAAGCGGGCCGAGGGTTTTCTGTTGTTGCAGACGAGGTGCGTAAACTCTCCGTCAGCACCGCCGATGCCACCGCCGAAATCACCAAAGTGGTTCAAGAAAATACCGACTTGATTCGTAATATCGACCACAAGCTCAACTCCGTCACCGAAAGCGCGCTTGAAGGGACAGAAAAGGTCAGCAACGTTTCCGATAAACTGGCTAACGTCGAAGAAGGGGTTGAAGAGCTCGCACAATTGATCAGCCGCTTACGCCCTGAAGAGCAATAATCGAGCGAACGTTATCCGTTCAGAAAACAAAAGCCATCGCATAAGCGATGGCTCTTTGGTATCGGGTCAATCGATTTCAATTCATCGACTCAATACGAAAATCAAGGTGTGAATTAAAGCAATCCCGTCAGCTGATTCAGATCCGACTGAATCGCGCCCGCGGTTACTTCACGACCCGCTCCCGGCCCACGAATCACCAATGGGTTGTCTTTGTACCACTTACTTTCGATGGCGAAGATATTGTCACATGGCAGTAAATTCGCTAACGCATGCTCTTTATCAAGGGCTTCTACCCCCACCGTTGCTTGACCATCTTTCTCTAATCGAGCCACGTAACGCAGAACTTTGTCTTCACTTTGCGCTTTTTCAAGACGCTCGGCGAGAAGCTCACTTAAGATTGGCGCCTTTTCTAAGAAATCATCCAATGAAAGTGCAGCTAACACTTCAGGTACGAGGGATTCAACCTTAACGTTCTCCGGTTCAATGCGTAGACCCGATTCGCGTGCCAGTATCACCAGTTTGCGCATCACATCAGAACCATCAAGATCCGCGCGCGGATCAGGTTCTGTGAGACCTTGTTGCCAAGCTAAATCCACCAGCTCTGCAAACGGCACTGAGCCATCATATTGCTGGAATAACCAAGAAAGCGTTCCAGAGAAGATCCCTGAGATCGCCACGACCTCATCACCACTTTCACGCAGATCGCGTACCGTGTGATTGATCGGCAGCCCCGCTCCCACGGTGGCGTTATATAGCCAGAAACGATTGATCTTACCAAACGCATCCTGCACTTGATGGTAAAACTCACTCGATGCCGAGCCCGCGATTTTGTTAGCAGAGATCAAGTGCATGCCATGCTCTGCAATGGCAAGGTATTGCTCTGACAGTGCCGCACTCGCCGTCACATCCAACACAATGACTTCGTCATAGCCCTGAATCGCGCCTACTTGCTCAATCCACGCAAAGTCAGTATAAGCCAGCGCTTCATCACTGAATCGTTGATTGGCCGTCTCTACGTCGATACCTTGCTCGTCAAACAAATACGTCTGACTGTCAATCACAGCCACAAGCTCGAAGCTCATGCCACGACGCTTAGACAATTCCACTTTTTGCTGAGCAAACAACTCCAACCACGCACTACCGATATTCCCTTTACCACACAGTGCCAACGCCACACGTTTCTGCGCTTGAAATAACTGAGAATGAATCGATTTCACCAAGGATGGCGTCGAGACTTTACGCAATACCGCGACCAAACTCAGCCCTGATTCAGATTCAGAAATAAACTCAACAGGCAGAGATTTTAATTGCTGATAGAAGCCGTAACAGTGATTGGCGTTTTTAGTGACGCCTGCCCCCACCGCAGCGGCAAGAGTAAATCCTTCTTTCAGTTTAATTTCCGCATCCACCGCCGCGTCTTGCAAATACGCCAACGCACCACCGGCGATCTCAGCGGTATACGCTAAGCGCAGACGTAATTGATCCGCTTGCGCTTCAAAGGCTAATGGCTCCAGTTGAGCACGTTTCAGTGAGGCCAAGACATCTTGTTGTGCGCGTTCAAAGTCGTGACCATGAGAGAACGCCAGCTCCACCAACAACACTTCGTCCAGTGACGTGACAATTTTTGCACCACGACCAGACGCCAACACGCGCTCAATGCGGGTTGATCCTGATTCAGGTTGATGGCTACAACGTAAATTCAGCTCCATCGCACTTTGTGCCACCGGCTGTAGCGTGCGGCTATGAAGCACAGGCGCAGCCAAACGAGCTAATTCACTGGCTTCATCCAAACGCAGCAACGGCAATAAACACGCATCAGAAACCAAACGCGGATCCGCGCTGTATACCCCTGCTACATCACTCCAAATCGTTACCTTGCTCGCTTCCGCCAACGCTCCAATTACGGTCGCCGAATAGTCCGAACCATTACGACCGAGCAAGACAGTTTCACCCGACTGGCTTTGCGCCATAAATCCTGTAATCACAATACGATGGTGGCTGTGCTGTGCCAGAATCTCTTTCAACAGCGGGTAAGATCGCGCGCGGTCCACTTCCGGCTGCGTACCGACTTCAGCACGCAAAAAAGCACGTGCATCTTGCGCCACAGCGGCCAATCCTTGCTGAGCCAGTAACGCAGCCAGCAAGCGTGAAGACCAAACTTCACCATGCCCAAGCACTGCGGACTTGTCCGACTCGCGTAACGGAGCCGTCAGCTCAGCCAACGTGCTGAACTCGTCACTCAACAGATTAAGAAGGCGAGTCTGTTCTTCACCCTCAATCAGTGCTTGAACGAGTTCAGTTTGAAACTGACGCAGAGATTGTAAAGCGTCATGAGCAAGACGACCGTCCTTCTCAAGACCTTCAATAAATTCAATCAAACGGTTAGTGGTTTTGCCTGCGGCAGACACCACGACCAAGTCATTATCATGGGAATATTCTTTGAGAATGTTCGCAACGCGCAGGTAACATTCAGGATCGGCAAGGCTACTGCCACCAAATTTATGAAGCTGACGAGACACAGTCATTACGCGGCCTCCTGCGCTTTCGCAAAGGCTTGAGTGAGATCGTCAATCAAATCGCCCGCATCTTCTAGACCCACAGATAAACGCAGCAATTGTTGTGTTACACCCGCTTCAGCCAATGCTTCTTCACCCATTGCACGGTGCGTCATTGACGCAGGGTGGCAAATCAAACTCTCCACTCCACCGAGTGATTCCGCGAGAGAGAACAGTTGCAGCTCTTTAACAAACACTTTCAACTGCTCAAAAGATCCCGCAAATTCAAAGCTGAGCATCGAGCCGAAGCCCGTTTGCTGTTTCTTCGCAATCTCATGCCCCGGGTGAGTCGGCAAGCTTGGATGATAGATATCGCCGACCAGCGCTTGAGTTTGTAGGTAAGCAAGAATGTCATTTGAGCTCTCTTCATGCACACGCATACGCGCCCCTAAGGTACGAATACCACGCAACGTCATGTAGCTATCAAATGGTGTACCGGTTGCCCCAATACAGTTACCCCACCAAGAAAGCTCTTCTGCATGTTCTTCGGTCTTGGTGATCACCACACCACCAATCACGTCAGAGTGCCCATTGATGTACTTCGTGGTTGAGTGAATGACGAAATCCGCCCCCAACTCTAGAGGCTTTTGGAAAACAGGAGTCAGGAAGGTGTTATCCACCGCGACCAAAGCGCCGACCGCATGGGCTTTCTCACAAGTATCAGCGATATCCACCACACGCACCAACGGGTTGGAAGGGGTTTCCAGTAACACCAGCTTTGGCTTTTGCGCCAACGCTTCCGCCAGTGCTTTTTGATCCGATTGGTCGACAAACAGCACTTTAAAGTCACCACGTTGAGCTCGCGTATTGAACAAACGATACGTACCGCCATAACAATCATGCGGCGCGACAATCAAGTCCTCTGGGCCAAGAAATGCCGTCACCCATAAGTTAAGTGCCGACGTACCGCAATTTGTTACCACCGCGCCTTTGCCCGACTCTAGTTCAAACAGCGCCGTTTCCAATAAACCACGATTGGGGTTACCTGAACGGGTATAGTCGTATTTCGGTACTTCACCGAAGGCGGAAAAACCATAGTTAGTAGACAAATAAATCGGTGGAACAACAGCGCGAAATTGACTGTCTGACTCGATACCAGTGCGAACAGCAATGGTCGCAGGCTTACGGGTGCTCATAGGTGTTTCCCTTCCTCAGGTGGTGACTTCTGAATTCGATGGTGCGATACCCAACGCATTTAGAGGATCTCATCATCATTTTCGCTGATGCTGACGACACTCATGAAATGCAACTTAATGAGTACAACTCTCTTTCCTTAGTTTCACACTTTACTTCCCAAATTTTGAGACGTCAACACTTCTAGACGTCTACATGTCTTTGCTTATGGCTATAAATGCCGCTAAAATTAGCCCTTACATATTTATAGCTAAGTAACATAAAATTAGTAGGGTTTAGAAACGCTGGCATAATACGCCGATAAACCCTTGAAATAGCTTGGTTTATAAATCCAATATAATGATGAATAAGTGACGAAAAAGGTACGCAATGGCGGAGTGGAATGGCGAATACATAAGCCCATATGCAGAGCATGGTAAGAAAAGCGAGCAAGTTAAGAAAATCACGGTTTCAATTCCGCTGAAAGTACTCAAAGTACTGACAGATGAGCGTACCCGTCGACAGATTAATAACTTGCGCCACGCAACCAACAGCGAACTGCTGTGTGAAGCGTTTTTGCATGCGTATACAGGTCAACCGCTACCAACGGATGAAGACTTGCGTAAAGACCGTCCAGACGACATTCCAGCAGAAGTGAAAAAACTGATGACCGAAATGGGCATCGAGTTTGAAGCGTTTGACGAAGAATAGTCGCGCACTTGGGGTGAGATGCGGGGATCGCATCACCAAGTAGAGACCGCCTGACCCTTTGAATAATCAGTGGGATGGGAAAAAAATGGGACGCCAAGGCGTCCCATTTTTAATTTCGATATTTAAACCACACCGGTTTTAAACTCATTCGTTTTTAAGCCATATAGTTTTCAGGCATCTCAATACGAGCGACACCTGAGTCTACTGCTGCTTGTGCAACGGCTTTCGCCACGCGAGGCAATAGACGTGGGTCCATTGGTTTTGGAATGATGTAGTCAATGCCAAACTCAAGCTTGTCTGCACCCGCAGCTTTCAGTACTTCCGCCGGCACTTCTTCTTTCGCCAGTTGACGAATCGCTTCCACAGCCGCCAGTTTCATTTCATCATTGATCTCGCTTGCACGAACATCCAGTGCGCCACGGAAGATGAATGGGAAACACAAAACGTTGTTTACTTGGTTCGGGTAATCACTACGGCCCGTACCCATGATCAAATCACTGCGTACTTCGTGAGCCAGCTCAGGCTTGATTTCTGGATCAGGGTTTGAGCAAGCAAACACAACAGGCTTATCAGCCATCAACTTCAATGCTTCAGGAGACAGTAGGTTTGGACCCGATACACCTAGGAATAGGTCGGCACCTTCAATCACATCTTCTAATGTGCGCTTATCGGTGTTGTTCGCGAACAGCTGTTTGTATTCGTTCAGATCGTCACGACGCGTGTGGATCACACCTTTACGGTCAAGCATGTAGATCTTCTCGCGCATCGCGCCACATTTAATGAGAAGCTCCATACACGCAACCGCAGCAGCGCCAGCACCTAGACAAACAATGGTCGACTCTTCTAGCTTCTTGCCTTGCAGCTCAATCGCGTTAAGCATACCTGCAGCCGTGACAATCGCAGTACCGTGTTGGTCGTCGTGGAACACAGGCACATCACAACGCTCAATCAAGCGCTTTTCAATTTCAAAACAGTCTGGGGCTTTGATGTCTTCTAGGTTGATACCACCAAAGGTATCGGCAATGTTCGCAACTGTATCAACAAATTCGTCGATCGTGCGGTGTTTTACTTCGATGTCGATAGAATCTAGACCAGCAAAGCGCTTGAATAGTAGGGCTTTACCTTCCATGACTGGCTTCGACGCCAGAGGGCCTAGATTACCAAGACCAAGAATCGCCGTGCCGTTAGAAATTACCGCAACCATGTTGCCTTTTGCCGTGTACTTGTAAACATTATCGGCATTCTGCGCGATTTCACGTACAGGCTCAGCCACACCAGGGCTGTAAGCTAACGCCAAATCCGCCGCAGAATCAGCAGACGTCGTCAGCTCAACACCAATTTTTCCTGGATTAGGGAAGGCATGGTAATCAAGCGCTTGTTGACGGAACACTTCTTCAGGGGTCATATCTTGACGATTGTCATCGGACATAGGTTTGAATTCTCTTTTTCTTTTTGGACAGGGGGAGGAACATGTTCGAAACAGTCGGGAACTGATACGCAAGTGGCCTCCGTTTACCGTATAAAAGTCGAGAAATGAGGCGACTTGAGTGCATGCTGTTTCGAAATGAAATTCTAATTGATCGTTGTCAATCTTCCTAGATCAGAATGCGATCCCACTCTGTAAATTGTGTTGAAAAAACGACACATCGGATCAGATAGTTTGATCTAGCTAATAAAATTTCGCTATATCACCATCATTTCCAACCTTATTTTTTTTATGGATTATGCAGCGAAATATCGCTAAAAAGATGAGAAAAGCACAAAAAAAGCCAGCATATTGCTGGCTTTCGTTATTCATCGAATGAGAGAAATACTAGTCATTTCCATTCGTAGAGCTGCCGCCCGTTGCACCTGTCCCTTTTGGTAACGAGGCTTCGGTGCCATACATAAAGTCGAACGCGATGTCAGCGTGTGTCACCACAAACTCCACATTATGACGCTTCAGCATGGCTAAGCTTTCATCCGTCAACGTCAGCTTCAGACGCGACTTCAATGTCTTGTTGTCTCCGGCTTTCAGACCAATGTCTGAAGCTGTGGTAGCAGCAAGGTGCAAATCAAGCCCCGCCACTCGCTCACCTCTGGCCAGCACCAACTGCTCTTGCGCTAACGTTAAGTAAGGCATAGCGTGACGGTTGCTTTCCATCAACTCGACATCAAATACAACATCAAAGTCCAGATCGCCATTGGTTTTGATCACAAAGCCATCTGTCAATGTCGTCGCCGCAAACGTCTCATTATCAGACGCAGCTGCCAGCTTAAACAGCTGACGTTTTGGCGTCGCAAACGCGAAGATATCATCGTTACTGATCAGCATGGAGCGACTGAATGAGAACGTATTACCCGGATAGTAGTAGTGTGAACGTCCCGGTAAGGTATAACGCACATTTTCATCTTCTGGCAGCGTACCGCTGAATCGAAGCCCCACGTACTCGTTGCTTTCTACTTCGGTGTCTGCGTGGATGTCAAAAACCATTTGATGCTGACGCAGCTGATCCGACAGTGTCATCACCTCCAACCCCGTCACTGAGTAATCGTCACCTTCCGTCGCTTGGCCGTAGCTTTGATCAGGCGTAATCGTCAGTGCACTTAACTCACCATTTCCGTAAGTGCTTGAGTAGTTGAAGTCCCACGTCACTTTGCGCTGACTGTCTTCTTTCACCGAGAACTGGCTGCGAGAGAGTGCTAACTTCACATAGGCATAATCATTGTCACTCAGTGAAATGGTCTCTTGTTCCACGCTCAAAGATTCTGGTGCTGTCACACGAAGCACATCACTCACCTTGGCTTGACGATCGCGATCTTCTTTCGCTTTGAGGCGAACCACTTTCGTCGCTTCACCCACATTAAAAGTCACCGTCATTGATTCAGCTTCATCATCACCAATCATTAGACGATCGCCTATGGTCGAAGCAAGGTCAACACTCAGAGGGTGTTGCGCCGCTTTGTCCAGTCTGAGCGTGATGAATTCGTACTGACCTTCTTTAAAATGAGTGTCATAGGCATCGATGCTCAAGGTGGTCGGTGTCCCTACTTGGTCAGCATCACCTTTAATCACTAACTCCGTTTCCAGTGCCGACGGATCCACTTCGATCGCATCCGATGGTGAGAGCTTCAACGTGAACGATTCTGAATTCGGTTCAACATCCGCATCATCGTACGTTGGGATTTCAATACGCAGTTCTTGCTGACCTTCTCGTAGCCATACTGTTGAACTGCTGCCCTGTTTACGATAGCTCGATTGCGACTGTTTGAAGTCAGCAAGAGGCGTGGCCGTATGCGCGCCTTTTGCATCCAGTTCGTAGTGAAGGTAACCCGATACTCCTTGCGGCAGCTTTTGGTTGAGCTTCACGGTTGCCACCAATGGCTCACCTTCACTCACTGACTCGACGTCAACGCTTTCAACCTTGATCACGTCATTATCTTCAATGATGTAATCGTATCGCTTGTAGTTTCCACCCTGAGTGAATGCAATGCCATCACGCACCCAGATGGTTGCTTTAATTCGCTGTTGGTACATTTCTGGCACAGCATCATCAAGGATATCGACTTTCAACTCAGCCTCTGGTTGAGACTGACTCAAGGTGATGGTGTCATTACGACCAATGAAATCTTCACCGTCATCGGCACCATACTCAGCGTAGACACGGTATTGCACTTCAACTGGCTTATCCCAAGGGTTTTCTAAGCGGAGTTTGATTGTCTGACTTTGCGCTTCTTCCCCTTCAGTCACCCGGTTGCGACGCTCAGCAGCTGTCTCAATCGTCACTGTTGGGATCGCCTGCGATTGCTTCAGGGTCAATGTTGTCCCTGACGATTTACACAGATCCACATTCGGTAGCACATTATGGATATCCGTCCCTTCATCCGCTTTAAAGTTCACGGTGGTCAGTTCCGGGACAATCACGACATTGTCATGTTTCGACAGGAATGAAATCGCGGTCTTTTCCGCTGGGACCTTATGGTAATCAATACGACCATCGTGCCCCCCTCGGTAGACATCTTCCTCACGGTAGCGCTTGTTTTCCATCAGGAACTCACCGCGATGAGAGAAAGCGTTACCTTCTTCATCTTTGACATAGATAAAGCCACTACAGGTTTGACTTGGTTTTGCGTATGCCAAGTTAAATTTGGTTAAGTGAGTCGTCGTAAATGTCGCGGATAAAGTATTACCTGATGCCGCTTCTAACGTGGCTAGCTGCTCAAACGCCCAGTTTGATTGCTTGGCTGACAGTGACCACACTGGCACTTTATCACCGGCTTTCAGGACATCGCCTTGAGGGCCTGTCGCCCCCGCAGGAACCGCAATGCTAACCTGCATCGGTTGATCGCCAAGCAAGGTCGAGATGTTTTTGTCGCCCGCCGTTACCTTGATGTCCACCACGCCGAGAGAATCGAAGCTGATCTCTTGGCCAGCAGAAATGGTGTCTGCACCCTCTTCGCCCATCGAGGTCTTCATCGCCGCATTGTAATCTTCAATATTGGCTGGCTTTTCTGCATTCAGTACAGGCAGCTCTTCACTGTCCGCCGCATAACCGATCTGTTTCACCGTCACAGTGTCAGCCTCGATCTGTTCACCGTCATCCGCGATGAAGACGGTTTCCGGCGAAAGTGCCACTTGGGTCGTCAGTGCTGCGTCTTTATCTGCCGCCACCTCAATCAAGCCGTCTTCGTTTCGTTCAGACTCCGCAAGGGTCAATTCTGTTTCTTTAACCGCAATGCCTTGAGACTTTAATGTTTCAGCCACCATGGCGGTCATAGAAATGTGATGAGCGTTATCACCGTACTCACTGACTGTCACCGTTGTGCGCTGTGACAAGTAACCTTCAGCTTCAAGCACTAAGGTCAGCCCTTGGGGAACATCCACTAAAGCATCTTGGTTAATATCCACAAGCTTGGTTTGATCGATCACCAATGTGTGGCCTTCGACTTTGGTCACCAAGGCAGAGGCATCTTCTAACACCGTCAACGACACTTTCGAGGTGATATCTTTATCACCATCAAGTACGGTCACCAGCACTTGGGTGCTTTCTGGCAATTGAGGTTTCTCAGGTTCAACCACCTCCGCCGTAGAATTATCATTTCGTGGCGCGTCCGATCCGCTACCACCACACCCTGCCAGCATCAATGCACTCGCAATCATCAAACTCAACTGAGTCGGTTTCATTTTATTCTCCTAGCCAACAAAAGCTCCTTCCTGCATTTCAACGTGGTCATAAGGTACCGAGTCGAATTCAAGCGGAGCATGACCGGCGGAGTATAGTTATTAATTTCAATGTTTTATACAAACTACTGAGCAATTAATCACCAATCATCCATACAATGTGCTTAGATGATTATTTATTAGGCATTCAAAATGTAGGGATATAAGGAAAAGTGTTGAAAAGTAGAGATTTATCGCAAGACAGTGACAGCAAGCAACGAGAGGATAACAGGCACAAAAAAAGGATGCCGAAGCATCCTTTTCATTCAAGTCAGAGAGTAAAAAATTACTTCTTGCTTGATAGAGCACCGAAACGCTTGTTGAAGCGATCTACACGGCCGCCAGTATCAACGATACGCTGCTTACCAGTGTAGAATGGGTGACATTTGTCACATACGTCTAGGTGGATAGAATCTTTAGCTAGAGTTGATTGGAACTCGAAGCTGTTACCGCAAGAACAAGTTGCGTTGATTACTTTGTATTCTGGGTGGATACCAGTTTTCATGGGAGAACCTCAAAAGTAGGCCGTGTCGCTATACGAGTCTATGCCGCACACCACACGTAGTTAATAAATAGATTGCGATACCGCACAAAGGAGCCATATCACAAGGCGCAGTATAGTAATGAATTGCGCATAGCGAATCAACCATTTTGCTAGTTTTTTCGCCGTTTTTTATCAATTTCTTTCATCTCGTATTTATCGGCACGATGACGTAGACTGAGCCTGTCAATGTTCAGTCAACGAATCGATTCTGTATGCGCCCTTCTATTGCTCGTGTAGCCTTACCCGTCCCACTCGACAAACTGTTTGATTACGCGATACCGACACACTTGTTTCCCATTATTGGCGGGCGCGTGTCTGTACCCTTTGGGCCTAAAACGCTGATCGGCATTGTCGTTGCTCTCACCCATGAATCTGACTTTCCTAAAGATCAGCTTAAAGCGGTAAAAGCGACGCTGGATACACAGCCCTTATGGAACGAGGACGTATTCAGCTTATTGAAATGGTGCAGCCAGTTTTACCAATATCCTTTAGGAGATACGTTACTCAACGCTTTACCATCGGCCTTGCGTAAAGGACGTCCAGCCGACTTTGCCAGCTTGCAAGAGTGGCAATTAACGCCTGCTGGACGCAATCAACTGATGCAAGGCTTTGGCCGTGCGGTCAAGCAAGCCAAAGTCATGCATATGCTTGAAACGGGGGCAGTCCCTCACCAAACGTTCATTGACGAGGAAGTCTCCAGCAGTGTTTTGAAAACGTTGCAGCAAAAAGGCTGGATTGAATCCCTCGAAAAGCAGCCCGAGATTAAATCATGGCCTGCACTTATTGAGTCCGATGACGACAAACCCAAATTGAATCAAGAGCAGGCGATTGCGATTGCCAGTGTTAACAGCCAGACTGAGTTTGGTTGTTACCTACTTGAAGGCGTGACGGGTTCAGGTAAAACCGAAGTCTACCTTAACATGATCAAACCTGTGCTAGAGCGCGGCCAGCAAGCCTTAGTTCTAGTACCAGAGATCGGATTAACGCCTCAAACCATCAATCGCTTCAAGCGCCGATTTAATGTGCCTGTCACGGTGATCCACTCCGGATTAAATGACACCGAGCGACTCAATGCGTGGCTTTCCGCTCGAGATAAAGCCGCAGGAATCGTGATTGGCACCCGTTCAGCCCTGCTGACCCCGTTTGCCAGCCTTGGCATCATCATTGTTGATGAGGAACATGACACCTCTTACAAACAACAAGACAGTTTGCGATATCACGCCCGTGACGTCGCTGTCATGCGTGCCAATAAATTACAAATACCGATTGTACTGGGGAGCGCAACCCCCGCCTTTGAAACACTGCATAATGCCAATACCGGCAAGTATCACCATTTGCATCTGACTAAACGTGCTGGTGTCGCTTTACCAACGACCAATAAGGTCTTGGACATTAAAGGACTCTACCTTGAGTCCGGACTATCAGCGCCATTGATTGCTGAGATGCGCCGCCACCTTCAAGAAGGCAACCAAGTGATGCTCTTTCTCAATCGACGCGGCTTTTCTCCCGCGTTGATGTGCCATGAGTGTGGCTGGATTGCTGAGTGTAAACGTTGTGACGCTTATTATACTTACCATCAAAATTCCCATGAGATCCGTTGTCACCACTGTGGTAGCCAACAACCTGTCATTCATCAGTGTCAAGGGTGCGGATCCACTCACCTAGTGACCGTTGGAGTGGGAACGGAGCAGTTAGAAAACCAATTAGGCCATCTCTTCCCCGAATATAAAGCGATTCGCATTGACCGTGACAGTACTCGCCGCAAAGGCAGCCTCGAAGCCGCCTTAGAATCGATCCGAAAAGGGGAATTTCAAATCCTCATTGGCACTCAGATGCTGGCGAAAGGACACCACTTCCCTGATGTCACCTTAGTTGCACTTTTAGATGTCGACGGCTCGCTCTACAGCAGTGACTTTCGCGCTTCAGAACGTCTTGCTCAGCTGTTTATTCAAGTCGCGGGCCGAGCGGGACGCGCAAGCAAGCCGGGGGAAGTGATTTTGCAAACTCACCATCCAGACCACAGCCTTTTAGAAGCTTTGTTGCAAAAAGATTATCAATACTTTGCTCAGCAAGCGATGGCGGAGCGCAAACTCGCCATGCTACCTCCGTATACCTATCTCACTTTATTCAGAGCGGAGAGCAATCACGCCCATCAAGTAGAAGATTTCTTACGCCAAGTCAGGCACACACTGGAATCTCACCCGCTGTTTGATCAGAGCTGCATGGTGTTAGGGCCGACTCCTGCCCCCTTAGCCAAACGCGCCGGTAAGTTTCGTTGGCAGCTGCTGTTACAAACGCAAACTCGCTCGACCATGCAGAAGCTGTTAACCAGCGCCAAGCCTGCTATTGACTTACTTCCCAATAGTAAGAAGGTACGCTGGAGCATCGATATTGAGCCACAAGATCTGTCATAAGCAAACGATTGCGAAGCAACTAAAATCAAGCCCTGATGCATACATTGAATTACTTTTTTATGTGATGAGGTTCTCAATGTAATTGTAAATTTTGTTAATCTGACCGTAACTTTATTCAGAGAAATGAATAGACTATTCATTTCTCGCCCCTGCTAGGTATAAATGGGCTCAAATCTTAAGCAAGAACAACAACTAACACGTCTAAATTGGCGATAAATTAATATAAAGAGGGTAAATCTATGGCGACAATGAAGGATGTTGCCCAGCTCGCTGGAGTGTCAACGGCCACCGTGTCGCGTGCACTGATGAATCCGGAAAAAGTCTCTGCTTCGACACGCAAGCGTGTGGAAGATGCTGTGTTAGAAGCTGGCTACTCACCAAACTCGCTTGCGCGTAACCTGCGCCGAAACGAATCAAAAACTATCGTGGCGATCATCCCTGATATCTGTGACCCGTATTTTTCGGAGATCATTCGTGGTATCGAGGACGCGGCGGTAGAGCATGGCTACCTTGTCCTATTGGGCGATGGCGGTCAGCATAAGAAACGTGAAAATTCATTTGTGAACTTGGTTTTCACGAAACAAGCCGATGGGATGCTACTGCTAGGGACTGACTTGCCGTTCGATGTCAGCAAACCTGAACAGAAGAACCTACCACCTATGGTGATGGCTTGTGAGTTTGCCCCTGAGCTAGAGCTTCCGACAGTACACATTGACAACCTGACATCCGCATTCGAAGCGGTGAACTACCTGACACAGCTAGGTCACAAGCGCATCGCTCAAATTTCAGGTCCACGCACTGCCGCTCTGTGTCAATTCCGTAGCCAAGGCTATCAACAAGCCCTACGTCGCGCAGGTCTCACGTACAACCCTAACTACACCGCTCACGCGGAGTTTAACTTTGAAAGTGGTGCCAAAGCGATTCGTCAACTGCTGACACAATCAGAGCCACCGACAGCGGTCTTCTGTCATAACGACAGCATGGCAATCGGTGCCATTCAGGAAGCCAAGCGCCTTGGTTTGCGTGTTCCACAAGACCTTTCTGTCGTTGGTTTTGATGATATTCAATTTGCTCAGTTCTGCGATCCACCGTTGACCACCATTTCTCAGCCTCGCTATGAAATCGGTCGTCAAGCGATGCTCATGATGCTGGAATTATTGAAAGGACACGATATCCACTCCGGTTCTCGTCTGTTAGAAACGAAGCTCGTGGTTCGAGGCAGTGCTGCGCCACCGGCGATCCGCTAACACGGCTCGTTCCATTTTCGCAGCATGCAAGTGGTCGGTTTCAGAATACGGTCAGCCTCATACATGCTGTCGACTTCCGATAAGCTTCCTGTCTTAAGCTTTCAGTCTTATAAAACAAAGCGGCGTATTTTGATGCGCCGCTTCCTTTTCTTCATTCCGTCACTGTTTTCTCACCGCAACATGTTTTACCATGGTGCGATTGTCGTTAACTCTCAGATGTATCCGTGGCAAAAAAAGATTATGTAAAACGCGGCCGCAATACTAAAGCGGCGCCGAAGCAAGTTTCCAGACGCAAACCATGGCGCAGTGGTTTATTGGCCCTCATTCTTGTTGGGGCGTTTGGTTATGGGTTGTATTATCTTGGTAATGAACCTGAGCCGCCAAAGCCGGCTGTCGCGACAACGCCAGCGAAACCGAAACCTCAGCCCAAACCGAGTAAACCGCTTCCACCTCCCCCTGAAGAGAAGTGGGAATACGTCGACACTCTGCCGAACAAAGAAGTGAAAGTGACGGCGAAAGAGCAAAAAATCTCTGACGTGCCATATGTGATGCAGTGTGGGGCCTACAAATCGATGGAAACGGCGCAAGAGCGTAAAGCCAACATTGCCTTCCAAGGCATTCGCAGCCAAATCAAAAAGAAAGAAGGCAGCAGTTGGTATCGCGTCGTGCTAGGTCCTTACACCTTTAAACGTGACGCCGAACGCGATCGCCACAAATTGCAGCGCGCTAAAATCGAGCCGTGCGCCATTTGGAAAGAGCACTTATAACGTCATACCCGCCCCTATATGAATGTCCTTAAAAGCTGAAGCCCGTCTTCAGCTTTTTTGTTTGTGCATTTTTATCGCCTATTTTGATCCTTAACTACTTCAATGCCTTGAATTCCTCCGCAAGTAACCGCATATCTTTTACAACTCCTTGTGAAACAGAATAAGAGGTCAACTCGTGACTACTATCGTATCTGTACGTCGTAACAACAAAGTCGTCATCGCGGGTGATGGACAAGTCTCTCTTGGCAACACCGTCATGAAAGGCAATGCACGTAAAGTTCGTCGCCTATACAACAATAAAGTCCTCGCTGGGTTTGCAGGCGGCACTGCCGACGCTTTCACCCTATTTGAACGCTTTGAAAGCAAACTGCAGATGCACCAAGGTCACCTGACTAAAGCGGCTGTCGAGCTTGCCAAAGACTGGCGCAGTGATCGTGCCTTACGTAAACTTGAAGCACTGCTTGCCGTCGCTGATGAAACGGCATCACTCATCATTACAGGTAACGGTGACGTAGTTCAGCCAGAGAACGATTTGATTGCCATCGGATCGGGTGGCAATTTTGCACAAGCGGCCGCCACTGCATTGCTTGAAAACACCGAACTTGATGCACGTGAAATCGCTGAAAAGTCGCTGAAAATTGCAGGTGACATTTGTGTCTTCACCAACCATCACCACACTGTAGAAGAGCTGGAAAGCGACGCGTAACCTGACGCATAGATATTGAAGGAATTCTTATGTCTGAAATGACTCCTCGTGAAATTGTCCACGAACTCAACCGCCATATTATTGGTCAAGACAAAGCGAAACGTTCAGTAGCCATTGCACTGCGTAATCGCTGGCGCCGCATGCAGCTTGAAGAAAGCTTGCGTGTTGAAGTTTCTCCAAAAAATATTCTGATGATTGGTCCAACGGGCGTCGGTAAAACCGAAATTGCTCGTCGTCTAGCAAAACTGGCGAATGCTCCTTTCATCAAAGTCGAAGCCACTAAATTCACTGAAGTGGGCTATGTCGGTAAAGAAGTCGAAACCATTATCCGTGACCTCACGGACGTGGCGGTGAAAATGACTCACCAGCAAGCGATGGAAAAAGTAAAATTCCGCGCTGAAGAGATGGCTGAAGACCGCATTCTCGACACGCTGCTACCACCAGCGCGTGACGCTTGGGGTCAGGCAGAGCAAACCGAAGACTCATCCAACACACGTCAGATCTTCCGTAAGAAACTGCGCGAAGGCAAACTGGACGATAAAGAGATCGAAATCGACGTCGCGGCACCGCAAATGGGCGTCGAAATCATGGCGCCTCCTGGTATGGAAGAGATGACCAACCAGCTACAAGGCATGTTTGCAAACTTGGCGGGCGATACCAAGAAAAAGCGCAAGATGAAAATCAAAGACGCGTTTAAAGCTTTGATTGAAGAAGAAGCGGCGAAATTGGTCAATCAAGATGAGCTAAAAGAGCAAGCGATCTTCAACGTCGAAAACAACGGTATTGTCTTCATCGACGAAATCGACAAAATCTGTAAGCGTGGCGAAAGCTCAGGCCCAGATGTGTCTCGTGAAGGGGTTCAACGTGACCTATTGCCTTTGATTGAAGGCAGCACCGTATCGACGAAACACGGCATGGTACGTACTGACCATATCTTGTTCATCACATCCGGTGCATTCCAAGTTGCGAAACCATCCGACTTGATCCCAGAGCTGCAAGGCCGTCTGCCAATCCGCGTCGAGCTAGAAGCCCTATCAAGTGAAGACTTTAAACGCATTCTGACCGAACCAAAAGCATCGTTGACGGAACAATACACCGCGCTGATGAAGACTGAAGAAGTCAATGTAGAGTTCACACAAGATGGCATCACTCAGATCGCCGATGTTGCATGGCAAGTGAATGAAACTACAGAAAACATCGGTGCACGTCGTCTGCATACCGTAATGGAGCGTCTAATGGATGAAATCTCATTTGATGCAACCGACAAAGGTGGCGAAACTTACGTTATCGACGCAGAGTACGTTAAAACTCGCCTCGGTGAGTTTGTAGAAGATGAAGATCTAAGCCGCTTTATTCTGTAAACCGCTTTATTTGGTAAACTGGCAAACGCTCAAACCATCAAATTTGAACGACAAAGGCGAACTTAGGTTCGCCTTTGTTATACCCAAGTGACTTCAAGATGCCGTATTCAGAGCCTTGTCACTGGTTTCAATTCAAGGCAGAGATGAAGGAAATAGTCATTCTATTTTCAATGTCTCTAACGCAGAAGTGAAGCCAGTGACAGGCTCCCGAAGGGCGAGTCTGCTTGGCTCGCTAGCTGTGTTATCGCTTCTTGATTTAGAGCCACTAGATCTGCAAAGCAATGCCTTGCTATCAAACCAAGCAGTTCTCGCTGAACCTAGCATCTCGAGGTGACTTGGGTATATACCCAAGTAGCGTCTAGATAAAGAATTCAAAATCTTGCAATCCAGTCCCACCGTTCTCGCTACCTCTTACTGCTAACACCTAGCTCTTAGCTCTTAGCTCTTAAAGATGATAGGTGAGAGGTTACTGGCTCTATTCTCCACGAACATGAGTTAGGTCAAAAGTCCCCTCTCAACTTTGCGCATATACTGAAGGCACTTCATCAAGCACGGAAAATCCACCTTAGGTGATGGCTATGACTTCATCTCTTCAAATATGGCTGGACGCCGCTCGTCCTAAAACCCTACCATTGGCTCTAGTGTCCATTGTGACTGGTAGCGCGTTAGCTTTCTCCAATACCACAGAGGACAGTGGTTCGTTCTCATGGTTCATTTCAGTGTTAGCTTTGCTAACCGCAACCTTACTGCAAATCCTCTCCAATCTCGCCAACGATTATGGTGATGCCGTCAAAGGGACGGATAACGACCAACGTATCGGTCCAGCGCGAGCTATCCAATCAGGGGCTGTCACTCTGCATGCCATGAAACGAGCGATCATCATTAATATTGCCTTAACCATTATCGCTGGATTGGTCTTGGTCTTCAGCGCCTTAAGCAGCATAGAAAGTATTGCGTCATTTCTCCTACTGGGCGCTCTCGCCATCGCTGCCGCGATCGCCTACACCGTAGGGAATCAGCCTTATGGTTACGTCGGTCTGGGGGATTTATCCGTTTTTATTTTCTTTGGGTTACTCGGCGTCTCAGGCACTTACTTCCTCCATACTGGCAATATCGAGACCAGCCTATTACTGCCCTCTATCGGCTGCGGTTTACTCGCCGTGGCAGTGCTCAACATCAACAATATGCGCGACATCGACAATGACTATGCCTGCGGTAAACGCACCGTCGCGGTGCGACTGGGACGTCAACGCGCGAAACACTACCACTTAAGCCTATTAGCTGGCGCATTTGTGACGTTTGCAGGTTACTTAGTCATACAGCACAGTCCTCTTTGGGCAAGCACTCCATTTTTACTGAGCCTTTTGTTTGTCATCACTCATGGTCGAGACGTTTGGCGCTCCCACCAGCCTGCACAAATCGCTCCCATGATGCCCGTGATCGTCAAGTGTTCAGTCGTGACCAATTTATTGTTTGCCAGTGTGGTTGTGGCACAGACTTACCTCACCACATAAGAAGTACACTCACAGCAACGAGAAAATAGCGAAAAAGTTAAGTGATAAAGCTCAGAATACTGAATCTTGTAATATAGTTGATACCAATTTGGTATATCCAAGCTCTCACGACTATGTCAGGATATTGATGTGCAAATAATTTAAAATGTTCAGTGGATTCGCCTCAGCGATTTCAGTAATGAAGAGCCTTCGGCTAAGTGAAAAGCTGTCAGCTAAGTTAAAAGCCATTAGCTTGGTAAAAAGCCATTAGCTTGGTAAAAAGCCATTAGCTCAGTGAAAAGCCATTAGCTCAGTGAAAAGCTTTTAGCTTGGTAAAAAGCCTTCAGCGATAAAAGGTCACTTGCAATCGTTATGACATTATTTGAACACAAAGTAACGCCATCATTATTTTGCATGAAAACAGCACGACAATGGGGATAGGCGTTCACGCCTGTTACATCACGCATCAGCCAAACGAAGGTACACCATGGAATACAACACTTCTGCCCTATGTGATATCTACCTCGACCAAGTGGACGTAGTCGAGCCGATGTTCAGTAACTTTGGAGGTCGTGCGTCGTTCGCGGGCCAAATATCCACAGTGAAATGCTTCGAAGACAATGCCCTGATTCGGGAAGCCTTAGAACAAGACGGCTCGGGGAGAGTGTTGCTGATTGACGGTGGTGGTTCATTACGCAAAGCGCTCATCGACGCTGAGCTGGCCGCGCTGGCGGAAGAAAATGAATGGGAAGGCGTTGTCGTTTACGGTTGCGTCCGTGAAGTGGATGAACTCGAAGACATGAATCTAGGTATACAGGCCCTAGCTTCAATCCCCGTAGGTGCAGGCCAACAAGGCGTGGGCGAAAATGACGTCCCTGTTAACTTTGGCGGCGTGACCTTCCTCCCTGAAGATTATCTCTATGCCGATAGCACAGGCATTATCTTGTCTCAAGAAGCCTTAGATGTAGACTTAGAAGACGAGCCTGAAGAGTTTGACGACGAGTAACCGAAGAGATATACCCAAGTAACCTCGAGATGCTAGGTTCAGCGAGAGCTGCTTGGGTTGTTTGTAAGATGATTTGATAGCAAGGCATTGCTTTGAAGATCTAGTGGCTCTAAATCAAGAAGCGATAACACAGCTAGCGAGCCAAGCAGACTCGCCCTTCGGGAGCCTGTCACTGGCTTCACTTCTGCGTTAGAGACATTGAAAATAGAATGACTATTTCCTTCATCTCTGCCTTGAATTGAAACCAGTGACAAGGCTCTGAATACTGTATCTTGAAGTCACTTGGGTATATAACCAAAACGAATCGATAAAAAAAGAGCTGATCATGGATCAGCTCTTTCTGCATTTGGGTATCGCTTAAGGGCGAAGGACGATTACTCTACGTCGTCCATTTTGCCAAGTAGCGCGCGAATGCGTTCTTGCCACTGAGCGTGCTCTTGTTGAGTTTGCTGAACTTTCTGTTCTAGCTCTTCACGCTGTGAACGTAGCTCGCTTGCTTCGCTAACGGCTTGTGCTTTTTCTTCTTTAAGCTCTTCCACTTCCATTTGAAGCAGCGTGATGGTGTCTACTGCGGTTTGAATTTTCGCTTCTAGCTGTTCTAATACTTCAAAAGACATTGTGCCTACCTTTCAGTTTTCGGTTTGAGGGGAAGTCCACTCAATGATTGTCTTTATTCTACTCAGCGACGCGCGGATAAACACGCTCTATATTGCATATTTAGCTTCATTCGCTCAAAAAAACGGCGACTCGCTAGAAATCACCACATCGAAGTCCACTTCATCTCAAATTCAATACGTTATTGTCTGACCACTCTGGGGATAAATTCGCCTTTTACCCTACCTTTCCCATCAGCCTCCTCACCAAAATCGCGTTGCTTTCGAGAAATGAAGACATCGACATGGAAATTCCACTCTGCCTTGATCCGCTTCAATTTTCACCATACCGATTCGCAAACGTTTACTTTGCTAGTGTGATAGAATCGCGCCAAAATTACCCCAACACTCTCAAAACAGTATCTGGAGACAACATGAAACGCGATTTAGCGATGGCATTTTCTCGTGTAACCGAAGGCGCGGCATTGGCGGGCTACAAATGGTTAGGCCGTGGTGATAAAAATGCAGCGGACGGTGCAGCGGTCGAAGTCATGCGTATTTTGCTAAACAAAACCGAAATCAGCGGCGAAATCGTGATTGGTGAAGGTGAAATCGATGACGCACCTATGCTTTATATCGGCGAAAATGTCGGTGTTGGTGGTGACGAAGTCGATATTGCGGTCGACCCAATTGAAGGCACACGCATGACAGCGATGGGTCAATCTAATGCGCTGGCGGTATTGGCAGCGGGTGAAAAAGGCAGCTTCCTAAAAGCCCCAGATATGTACATGGAAAAACTAGTGGTGGGGCCGGGTGCCAAAGGGGCGATTGACTTAGAAAAGCCACTGATGGAAAACCTGACCAACATTGCTACTGCACTGGGTAAAACGCTCGATACTCTTGTGGTTACCACCTTAGCAAAGCCTCGCCATGACGAAGTGATTGCGGAAATGCAACGTCACGGCGTACGCGTTTATGCTGTGCCAGACGGTGACGTAGCCGCTTCCATCTTAACCTGCATGCCAAACAGCGAAGTTGACGCCATGTACTGCATTGGCGGCGCACCTGAAGGGGTCGTTTCGGCTGCGGTGATTCGCGCACTTGATGGCGACATGCAAGGTCGATTGCTTCCTCGTGACCAAGTAAAAGGCGACGCAGAAGAAAACCGTAAATTTGCAGCCTTTGAACTTGAGCGCTGTGATGAAATGGGCGTTGAAGCCAATAAAGTCCTGACGATGTCAGATATGGCTCAAAGCGATAATGTGGTGTTCTCAGCAACCGGTATTACCAAAGGTGATTTGCTTGATGGTATTACCCGTCAAGGCAACATTGCGACAACAGAAACACTGTTGATCCGAGGTCGCTGCCGCACGATCCGTCGCATTCAATCGACGCACTATCTAGAGCGTAAAGATGACGAAGTGCGCGATATCATTTTGTAATCGCCCCGCTTTCTAGTGCGCTCCTCGCGTTGGCACTGAGATCTTTAAGGTCAGATAGCAATGTCTGGCCTTTCCTTCTGTCTTCTATCTTCTGTCTTCTATCAAATTTACCACTGTCTCGACGTCCACTGACCGCCATTCACTGACTGGTGATCGTCTCAGTTTTGAAACATTCCTCACTTAGCCCTGCAAGTTGACCAATCTTGCTTATGCTTAATTTAGTGTTCGATTTATCAGCAACATTAAGATAACCACAAGATTGAGATAGCAACTATGGCAAGTCAAACTGCGAAGCACAGCGAATCCCATCCGCATTTAGTACAAACCCTGCCTTCTTTTGATGAAATGATGGCACTGGCTTCTGAGAACCCGACGGCTTTCGAGCAATTTCGCCAAGAAATGTGTGAAGAAATGATCGCATCAGCTTCAGACGCAATGAAAGAGCGCCTGTGGGCACAGCAAAGCCATATTAATTTGGTGATCAGCCGTTGTAACAACCCCAATCAAACCAATGTGGTGTTGATGAACGAGCTCACTAAGCAGATGATAAAATTTAGAGACGCCTTTGAAGGGGATTCAGAAGAGATTGAAATCAAAAGTGCAGAAGTGATCCCCTTTCATACCAAGCAACTCTATTAACTCTCGCGAGATCGCTTCACGCTTCAAACCCACCTACGGTTCATCCGTTAAGACTGCGATTTATCGCAGCCTTAATTGATGGGCTGTTTACCGCTTAATTTAACACTTTTTGAAAGCACTCTTTATCCATATCTCGGATATTGATCGTTAAGCTGTACACGTGGGATGCTTTCTCTTGCAGGGTGTGCATCAACAGGCTCGACAGTTGTTGCTTCTGCTCTTGAGTTCGCCCAGAGAGGAGATCAAACGTAATGTGAATAAAATCCACGTCATCTTCTTGATGGCCGATCAACCAATTATGGGTGCGTAAACTGCGCGATTTTACCGACGCAGGATCAAACAACCCACATTCCAACGCCACTTGATGAAGGTCTTCCAGCAGACCTTGAATGTTGACACGCTCTTCCACTGAGTTCGAATATTCTAAAACAAGATTTGGCATCACTTTCTTCCATGTGTTTTTCACTTAGGGCTGACGCATAAAGGCGTCACCACGGTGATTTATGATTTATGCAAAGATAAATATATCAACAATCGATTCACTTTCCGAACAAGCCACCAAGGTTATGCAAACGGGATCACCAAACGTTTGCGTAACATGCGATGTGATAGTGAATTCATTGCATTCAGACCCAGAGTAAACTCATCAGAGATCACCGAAAGACATGACACCAATCATGATCTGTTCATATTATTCTGTTATATTCTTACGTAGATTTTTTACATGCCTTAATGCTTAAGACCACCAGTGCTTAGACTGAAAGCGCTGGAGACTGAGCGCTAAGGCGAAATGATTCTTTGCATCAAAATTAATATGGAGATATTCCTATGCGTCGTCCTGTAGTGATGGGTAACTGGAAACTTAACGGCAGCAAAGCAATGGTAACTGAGCTGCTAACTGGTCTAAACGCTGAGCTAGAAGGCGTTGAAGGTGTGGACGTAGCTGTCGCTCCACCAGCACTTTACCTTGACCTTGCTGAGCGCGTTATCGCTGAAGGCGGCAACAAGCTAATCCTAGGTGCACAAAACACTGACGTGAACAACAGCGGTGCATTCACTGGTGACACTTCTCCAGAAATGCTAAAAGACTTCGGTGCAACTCACATCATCATCGGTCACTCTGAGCGTCGTGAGTACCACGTTGAATCTGACGAGTTCGTTGCTAAGAAATTCGCATTCCTAAAAGAGAACGGTCTAAAACCTGTTTTCTGTATCGGTGAATCTGAAGCGCAAAACGAAGCTGGCGAAACAGAAGCAGTTTGTGCTCGCCAAATCAACGCAGTTATCGACGCGTACGGTGTTGAAGCACTGAACGACGCGATCATCGCTTACGAACCAATCTGGGCTATCGGTACTGGTAAAGCAGCAACAGCTGAAGATGCACAGCGCATCCACGCTTCTATCCGTGCTCTAATCGCAGAGAAAGACGCAGCGGTTGCTGAGCAAGTGATCATCCAATACGGTGGTTCTGTTAAGCCAGAAAACGCAGAAGCTTACTTCGCACAGCCAGACATCGACGGCGCGCTAGTTGGCGGTGCTTCTCTAGACGCGAAAAGCTTCGCAGCTATCGCGAAAGCAGCAGCAAAAGCAAAAGCTTAATTGTTACTGATGCGTTAACCGCATTCAGTCACTGCTAAAAGCAATGCATATGAACAAGGGCAGCGAATACGCTGCCCTTGTTGTATCAACCAAAATACGTTCTTACTAACCCGACTTATCCAGCATCTCATTAATCATGGCCAAAGAGATCACGGGTATAGACTTTCTCTTCAACATCCCTCAGATCTTCGACAAACCGATTGGCGACAATCACATCCGAACGTTGTTTAAAGGTAGGTAAATCCTGAATCACCTCGGAATGATAAAAGTCAGGCGCATCAAGTACCGGCTCATACACGACGACCTCAATACCTCGCGCTTTAATCCGCTTCATGATCCCCTGCACTGACGAGGCTCGAAAATTGTCCGAACCCGATTTCATGATCAAACGATAGATACCCACCACTTTAGGGTTCATTTGCAAAATGGATTCGGCAATCACGTCTTTACGGGTTCGATTAGCAGAGACAATCGCTTTGATAAGGCAGTTCGGTACTTCCTGATAGTTGGCTAGCAGCTGTTTGGTATCTTTCGGTAAACAATACCCACCGTAGCCAAAAGAAGGGTTGTTATAGTGATCACCAATGCGGGGGTCTCGCCCTACCCCCTCAATGATTTGCCTTGCATCCAACTGGTGCGCTAATGCAAACGAATCCAACTCATTAAAATACGCCACCCGCATCGCTAAATAGGTATTGGAGAACAATTTCACCGCTTCCGCTTCCGTCGAGTCTGTATAGAGCACGGGAATGTCTTGCTTTTCCGCCCCTTGAATAAACAAATGAGCAATCGCTTTGGCTCGCTCGCTACGCTCACCGACAATAATGCGTGACGGGTAAAGATTGTCATATAGGGCTTTACCCTCGCGTAAAAACTCAGGCGAAAACATCACGTTCTCAACGCCCAGCTCTCCCTTGACGCGTTCGGTGTACCCGACAGGAATGGTGGATTTAATCAAGATGAGCGCATTTGGTTGATACCTCATCACCTGCTGAATCACCGATTCAACCGATGCGGTATTGAAATAGTTGGTCTCAGGATCGTAGTTGGTCGGGGTCGCGATGATGACCAACTCCGCTTGCTGGAATGCCGCTTCGCCATCCGTCGTGACCCGCAAATTCAATAGTCCAGTAGCCAAAAATTGAGCGATGTCTGGGTCAACAATCGGACACTGCCCTTGCTGCAACAACGACACTCGCTGGGCATCCACATCCAACAAGGTGACGGGATTGTGCTGTGCCAATAACACCGCATTGGATAAGCCCACATATCCTGCGCCGACAACGGTTATCTTCATTCTGCTTCCTTACTGATGCTTACTAGTATCAGTATCCGCAGCGAAAATGACATCGCCTTGACGTATTTGAGAACGCTCAATGACAGCTGCTTAATAGCAGTTGCTTAGTAACAGCAGCTTAATAACTGTTGCTTCATAACGATCAAGAGTCAGCCAAATGACCGCCGAGTGAGAGACAAAGGCCAACTGAGCGATCGAAAAAAGGAAGAGCCGTGCCCACTTTCTGACAAAAGCAAACACCGAGAGACATCGAGAATCGGATCACAGCGAAGCGTAATCAATGAGTTACTTAACTAGGCAAGCAGCCAGTGTCACTCGTTGACTGTTGAGAACGCACTGCACCTCTCATCGAAACTCGCTAGGCTAGCGTTCCATTCAATGCATCCACTGGGAAAAAAGGCACATGCCCATCATCAGTCATCTCAATGCGCAGTATCATATCGTCCACCATGGCGGTAAGAGCACAGTGACAGGTTCTTGCCACGAGCTCTGCCTGCCCCATGGTCATGTGTTAATTGACTGCGGCCTGTTTCAAGGAACAGAGCGCCCAGAAGATATCGCTTCCACTTCTCAATCGCACTCTTCCGCCATTCACTTTGACGTCGCCCCGATCCAAGCGTTGCTGATCACCCATGCTCACATTGACCATATTGGTCGTTTGCCGTGGCTACTTGCCGCAGGGTTTAAGCAGCCGATCTATTGCACGCATGCCAGCGCGGCTTTAATCCCCCTCATGCTTGAAGATGGCCTTAAGCTTCAATTTTCCATGAGTAAACGGCAACGGCGTCGAGTGTTAAAGTACTTACAACGTTTGCTCTGCCCTATCGATTACGGGCAATGGCAAGACTTACCCCAACTTGGACGCTTTCGATTACAGCCCGCAGGACACATTCTCGGCTCTGCCTACATTGAGTACGACTTGCCCAACCAAGAACGTGTGGTGTTTTCGGGAGACCTAGGCAGCTGCGATACTCCACTGTTGCCGGATCCAAAACCACCCGAACGTGCCGACTACTTACTGCTTGAGTCGACGTATGGCGGAAAATGCCATGAAAACGTCGCCCAACGCCGAGAGCGTTTATTCCACTGTCTGGAACATGCGCTTAAGAATCGCGGTAGCGTGATCATCCCAGCATTCAGTGTCGGGAGAACCCAAGAGCTACTGTTTGATATCGAGCAGCTCTTGCATGAACACAAGCTGGATGCCCGATTGCCCATTATCTTAGACTCACCACTCGCGCAACGCGTGACAAAAGCCTATCGATCGTTTCGGACTTTGTGGTCACAGGAAGCCAAACACATTCAGCAACAGGGCCGTCATCCTCTGGCTTTTGATCAATGCATGACGATTACCGATCACGCCAGTCACGCACGTTTAGTCAATCGATTAGCCTGTCGCAAAGAGTCCGCGATTGTGATTGCCGCTTCTGGCATGTGCCAAGGCGGTAGAGTGGTGAATTATCTCAAGCAGTTATTACCAGATCCCTGCCATGATGTGCTGTTTGCCGGCTATCAAGCGCACGGGACGTTGGGCGCACAAATACAACAGTGCCACCAGGGCAGTCAATCCTCGGGCACCGTATGGATTGATGGAGAATCGATATCCGTTCGTGCCAACATTCATACCGTCTCAGGTTACTCTGCCCACGCAGACCATCATGATTTAATGCGATTTGCAGCTCAGATCTCACCTGCCCCCAAACGCATTATTCCCATTCACGGCAACCTTACAGCACAAAGAAAACTGATGGCGGCGTTGCAAGATGAGCTTCAGTAAATGCAGAAGCAAACAGAAATAAGACAAAAGAAAAGGGAGCCGAAGCTCCCTTTGATGTGTTTGATTCAGTGTTTAATTCGGGTTTAATTAAATAAATAACACAATGCGACCGGATTAGTCGTCACCATACCCATCCGGGTTATTTGATTGCCAGCGCCAAGCATCTTCCACCATGGTCTGTAAATCTCGAGTGGCTTGCCAGCCTAACGCCTGCTGAGCATAACTTGGATCCGCCCAACACTCGGCAATATCGCCAGATCGACGTGGCATCACTTGATAAGGGATCGGACGCTGCGCCGCTTTTTCAAACGCCGCCACCATTTCTAACACACTGTTACCATTGCCGGTGCCTAAGTTGAAGACATGCAACCCGGCTTCTTTACCCACTTTATCCAGCGCCGCGAGATGACCATCGGCGAGATCCATTACATGGATGTAATCTCGCACACCCGTGCCATCTGGCGTTGGGTAATCATCCCCGAATACGCCAAGCTTCTCGCGCTTACCCACCGCAACTTGTGCGACAAACGGCAGCAGGTTATTCGGAATCCCTTGAGGGTCTTCTCCTAAACGGCCTGACTCATGAGCGCCCACAGGATTGAAGTAGCGTAGCAATGTGATGCTCCACTCTGGGTTGGCTTTATGAAAATCGGCCAAACACTCTTCCACCATCAATTTACTGCGGCCATAAGGGTTTGTCGCAGAAGTCGGGAAATCTTCGCGAATGGGTACCGATGCAGGATCGCCATACACAGTAGCCGATGAACTGAATATCAGAGACTTCACGCCAGCACGTTGCATTTCAGCGACAAGGTTTAAAGTGCCTGAGACATTGTTATCGTAATACTGCAATGGCAGCTCAACAGACTCACCTACGGCTTTTAAGCCCGCAAAATGAATCACGCCTTGAATGTCATGCTCAGCAAAGATGGAGCGCAGAACTTGCGCATCACGGATATCACCTTGATAGAAGATAGGCTCAACACCCGTCACTTCCTTAACTCGCTGAAGCACTAGGGCTTTACTGTTGTATAAATTGTCCAGCACCACAGGAGTGATGCCCGCCTGAATCATTTGAATACAGGTGTGACTACCGATGTAGCCTGTGCCGCCTGTGACTAGAATTTTCATTGCAATAAACCTTCATGGATTATAACTGAACGCGAAACACTTAGTACTAAGCTCGATTCAACTCGACTACTTTCTTTTCTTCTTGAATCGACTTTTGTTTTGCATTCCACACCAAATCCCCGATGCCATCGGTTGGGTTAAACCCGGTTGGTGTTTCTAGCAAAATGGTACGAATCGATTCATGATCAAAATTGTGACAGTAGTTATCCAGCTTATCTAAAATCTCACTGAATTCACTCACAGGAAGAAACTGTTCATTGGCCGTCATGATACGCTCATGGTCCGTTCCTTGAACGTTATCACCGATCAACAGCTCTTCAAACAACTTCTCACCTGGGCGCAAACCTGTAAACTTAATCTCGATGTCGCCTTGCGGGTTGTTCTGAGATTTTACTTCTAGCCCAGAAAGTTTGATCAGGTTTTTCGCTAGATCCACGATTTTGACTGGTTCGCCCATATCAAGAACGAACACATCGCCTCCTTTACCCATTGCACCCGCTTGGATCACAAGCTGCGCTGCCTCAGGAATGGTCATAAAGTAACGAATGATTTCTGGGTGAGTGACCGTAATCGCTTCCCCTTTCTCGATTTGACGCTTAAACAGCGGGATTACCGAGCCCGAAGAACCGAGCACATTACCGAATCGAACCATACAGAAACGCGTACCATTAGGCTTGGCATTTTGCTCTTCAGCCAATGCTTGCAGCGCAAGCTCGGCCATACGTTTAGTGGTACCCATAACGTTTGTCGGGCGTACCGCTTTATCCGTTGACACCAATACAAACGACTCGACTTTGGCTTCTATCGCTGCTTTCGCGCAGTAGTGAGTACCAAATACGTTATTACGTACCCCTTCCACAACATTGTATTCGACAAGAGGTACATGTTTGTAAGCCGCTGCATGATAAACCGTTTGGACGTTGAACGCTTTCATGGTGTTCGCTAAGCGATTGATACGCTGCACTGAACCAAGCAGAGGGACAATTTCAATCTCTAACCCTTCGGCGTCAACAGCAGCGCTTAGTTCTTTATCGATCTCATACAGACCAAATTCGGAAAGCTCAAATAGCACTAAGGTGGTTGGCTTCTGCTTAATGATTTGACGACACAATTCGGAACCAATGGAACCGCCCGCCCCCGTCACCATGACCACTTTATTTTCAATATTCGCTTTGAGCAGATCAGCATTAGGGGCGACAGGATCACGGCCTAACAAGTCTTCAATGGCAACATCTTTCAGCTGATCAACTGTCGCATGACCTTCAACAATATCGTCAAAATCAGGCACAGTTAATACTTCAACAGGAAGGTGAATCAAACTGTCTAGCACAGTTTTTCTTTCGGCCCGGTCTGCTCGTGGTATGGCTAATAAGATTTTATCAATCTCATGTTTTTCCACCAGTGCATCGACCTGCTTTGGTGCTGAAACCACCAAACCTTGGATAACGGTATTATCTAACGAAGGGTCATTATCTAAAAAGCCTTTCACTTGGTAGTTTTCGGCATTGCGTAATGCAATGGCGAGCTGACGGCCCGTGGTACCAGCCCCATAGATCAGAACACGAGCGCACTCTGAGTTATTTCGGCCCGACTGCACAATGATCGAACGGACCAACATTCTCGCGCCACCACAAAGAAGCACCAAAAAAGTCATGTAGATCACAGGGACCGTTCTAGGTACTGGCGCTTCAAAGTAGTACGAGAATATTACCACTGACAGGGCAGATACAAAGGCCCCACCTACAACAACCGTCAAGGCATGAAATGTCAGGTATCGTAATACTGCACGATACAAACCTAGCTTAATAAAGACAGCCAGTGACACAACAAGAGTACAGGCTAAGGTTGCCAGAGAGTGCGATACCGATTGTAGTGATATTTCACCAAGTCTTGCCCATAAAGCAAGATAGAAAGAAGTGATGATTAACAAGGAGTCTATTGCCACACTGATAGTGCGCTTATGAAAACGCGGCAATGACCAAACGTAAGCCAACTTGTCCATAAATTATTCTCAGTCTTTTGTTACTTATGCGTAACTTCCTGACATGGTTATTGTTAACGCAATAAGTGAGAGTATAACCCCCACTTATAGATACGTCGATTATTTGCTTGCTTGTGCCAGAACTGAGCGAATCACTGAAGCCGACTTTTCAACTTCGGCGGTGGTCAGTGTTGGGTGAACCAAAAACATCAAACTGGTTTCACCAAGCTCAACCGCATTTTTTAATGGTTGCTCAGGTCTGAACGAAGTGCCATCAAATGCTTTTTCATTGTAAACTTCTGAGCAGCTTCCTTGGAAAGCAGGCACGCCTTGCTCAACAATGCTCTCGACAATTCTATCTCGTGTCCAACCTGCTTTTAGATATTCTGGACGAACAAACAGATAGTGTTTGTATTCCGCATGTTCAATGTACTCTGGTACTTCAACGCTACGCGCAATAGGCAAATCAGCAACCGCTTCTTCTATCATTGCTGCATAGGATTGACGTTTCTGAGTCCACGATGCCATGCGTGTAAGCTGAATGCGCCCAATCACAGCCTGCATTTCCGTCATGCGCCAGTTGGTACCAAAGCTTTCATGAAGCCAGCGAAAACCCGGTGGGTGTTCACGATTATAAATAGCATCAAAGCTCTTGCCGTGATCCTTATATGACCACATAAACGACCAAAGATCTTTGTCATTAGTCGTCACCATGCCACCTTCACCACCCGTCGTCATGATTTTATCTTGGCAGAAAGACCAAGCACCAATATGGCCAATAGTACCGACACTGCGTCCTTTGTATTTTGCGCCATGCGCTTGTGCGCAATCTTCAATCACTTTAAAACCGTGCTTTTCAGACAGTGCCATAATGGCATCCATCTCTGCTGGCATACCTGCTAAATGCACAACAATCACCGCTTTCGTGTTTTCTGTCAGTACCGATTCAATACTTTCAGCCGTGATGTTTTGACTATTTAGATCCACATCAGCAAAAACAGGTGTTGCCCCAGCGGTCACAATCGATGAGGCTGATGCTAAGAAAGTACGCGACGTCGTGATCACTTCATCACCAGACCCTACACTCAGAGCTTTCAAAGCCACATCGAGTGCCAGCGTCCCATTACCCAGTGCAACCGCATATTCACAGCCAACCCAAGCCGCAAACTCTTTCTCGAATTCACGACCTTCTTGGCCTGTCCAATAGTTCACTTTATTTGAAAGAACCACTTTGCTAACCGCATCGGCTTCTTCTTGAGTAAATGAAGGCCACGGTGAAAAAGGAGTGTTAAGCATTGGTAGTACCTATAATTGTTTAGCTGGAACTATTGTATCGCATTTGGAAAATGTAAGGTCGGATGTATAGCTAATGGAAATTTCATTATCTCTATTATTCATAGAAAGCAAAAGGCACTTGACTAAATTAGCGCCAGCTTCATGTGAAAAAGGGTACCCACCACCAAAACGAGGATTTAACTCTAGTAATAGCATCTCACCATCACGTTCCATGAAATCACAATCCAGGTTACCAACATGACCTAGTTTTTCACCAATTTTTTCTGCTGAATCTATAAATAATTTAGGTGCTACTGTAGTTGCTTTATCAGTTTCTCCTGCTCTCATCGAAAGCTTTTTCTTTGCCACAAATCCACGGTAACTAGAATTAAGGTCATTGAAAATATCGACCCCATATTCACTACCTTCAATAAACTCTTGAATAATGACATCTTTCGTCGATTGTTGGAAATTGGACAAGTAAGAGTTTGCTAAATTAGAGTGACATTGAGAAAAAGAGTCTTCAAGTTCACTAATTGTGTTAACAATATACAAACCAAATGATGCCGATCCCCATCGAGGCTTCACGATAAGTGGAAATTTGATACTTTCATTTTCAATATCAACTATTGCTTGGCTCATTTCAATATATGTTTTAGGGACTGGGATGCCAAGTTCTAGTCCAAATTCATAAGTTTTATACTTATCTGAGCAAATATCGATTACCTTCTTATTTGAAATAACCAAGTTAACACCAATATCATTAAATTTTTCTTGGTTATCAATTAATATTGGTAATTCCATGTCATTCAGAGAGACAATGGAATTAATCCTTTCTTTCTTACAAATCGATAAAATATCATCTATGTAATTCGCATCATAAATACTAGGAACTTGGTACCACGCATCACATGAATGAAGAGCCGGAGCAGTATGTGACATATCTGCGCCAACAATTTTATTGACGAATTCTGATTCAGACTTAAAATAATCAACCAAATATTTCCTACGGCCAACACATGTAAATAATAAGTTCATTAGATAGATTCCTTTAATGCTGCCATGTAATAGCAATCTTTATATTCACCTTTATGAAAAAAATGCTTCTTTAGCAGGCCTTCTTGAACAAACCCACATTTCTCATATAGCGATTTAGCTTTAATATTGTGAGATAATGTTGTTAAATGTATACGGTGGAGATTTAGACAGTCAAACCCAAGCTGTTTTAAAAAGTTAACGATCACCCCCCCATAACCAAGGCCTTGAAACTTTTGATTTCCAATGGTTACAAAAAGCTCAGCTCGTCGGTTATGCTTGTCTATACCAACAAAACCACCAAAGCCAATAGGGGTAAATTTCTCACCTTCCTGGATGAAAAATGTCAAATTGAGTTTAGTAGAGTCTGATAGAGTATTATCAAACCATCTCTCTGTTGATGATAAACTAACAGGGGTTTGGAAAGTTAATGTATCGTTTACATTAGGATCATTTATCCACTCAACACGGCTACATAAATCATCTCTTTCAATTTTTCTGTAAAAAAGATCATCTTGAATATTAATCATTTAAATTGCCTTAGTAGCTTGTAAATTCAAAAAACCGCCAGTATGCCAAAAGAGCACCTTAGTCCCACGTTTTACTGATTTCTTAGACATTTCAGAAATCATCCCATAATATGCTTTTGCAGTATATACAGGATCTAATGGTATCGATTGATTTGCGATAGTTTCCTTAATGAAACCATCCAACTGTTCATTGAAACTACTATACCCTCCAAATCTATAATCATCTAAGAAAATAATATCTGACTTACTATGCTCTATGTTATATTTATCACATAATAGACTATAGATTTCATAAATAGCATCAGTACCCCTTCTCTTTTCTCGAGCAACTGATATCCCAATAACTTTAGTGTTCCATCCCTTGCGTTTTATTCCAGCGGTAATCCCAGCCTGCGTAGCTCCTGTACCGCTAGCGAAAAAAATATAATCGGGTTCAACTTTTAATTCATCAACCGCGATCAAATATGCTTCCGCACCTTCAAGTGAATGAGCACCGCCGGGTATTACTTCAACAGTTTTTCCAAGGGACTCATAGTAAGACTTTTGTGATGAAATTTCTTCCGCAATCCCTTCTGGAGAAACATAACTTACGCTCGAACCTGCGCAAGAAATAATAAAATCATTACCGTTATAATATTCAGAAGAAGCCTTACACCCATGAAGAACTAAGTGGGATTCTGCGCCGATCTTACGAGCAATAAGAGAACAAACTCTCGCATGGTTGGACTCTGCCCCACCGTTTGTAATTATAACATCAGGAATTTTTTCCATAGATGATATAATAAATGAATTCTTTCTAACCTTATTCCCACCAAAAAACTCCGGAAGCAAGTCATCACGTTTAATATAGTATTCAACACCAGAACAATCTGAATAAAGTTTATATTCAGGTGAATTATGATTTATGTTCATGCCTTTCCTCACTTAACTTCCCAAACTTACTCGAAGGAACAACAACTACATCTTCCTTCTTAACAACTTTATAGAAAGTTAAAAATAGAATTCTCATGTCAAGGATAAAAGATTGCTTTCTTACATAATCGATATCGATCTTCAGCCTTTCATCCCAACCGAGGTTATTTCGCCCTGATACTTGTGCTAAACCAGTTAATCCAGGGCGAACTGAGTGACGACACTTTTCTTCTTCTTTATAGTATTCTAAGTATTCAACGAGTAGAGGTCTTGGACCTACAAGGCTCATATCACCAATTAAGATATTCCATAGACTAGGTAATTCATCCAAACTAGACTTACGAAGAAAAGAACCAAATTTTGTAATCCTTTCAGAGTCCGGTAATAGCTGACCACAATCATCTTTACAATCAGTCATACTTCGAAACTTGAACATTCTAAACACCTTCTCGTTCTTCCCCGGCCTTAATTGCGAGAATAGAACAGGGCTACCTAGATTTTTTCTAATCTTAAAATATAAAATTATAAAAACTGGTGACAGAACAATAAGTGCTGTAAAGGATACGAATATATCAAACAATCGTTTCATATCTTAAATCTCATACTTTTTATAAACATCTTTAGTAATTGATAGAACATTATCAATAGTGTAAAACTCAGTGACCTTTTTATTAAGTAGCTTTCCGTATGAATCACGGGAGTTTGTATCCTTTATTTCAACGATACCTTTTTCCCAACTAAGTGATGAATCAGGATCAGCTAAAACACCGCAACCATCATTCAAAAGATCACGACAGCCTCTAATATCACTAGCTATAACAGGGAGGCCTACACATGCAGCTTCTAATAAACAACGAGGAAGCCCTTCACGATATGAAGAGAGGCATAATGCATCTGCCGCAGATAATAAGTCAACAACATCTGTACGGTAACCTAAAAAAACAACATGCTCTGAAAGTGCATAAGTACGCACAATATCACGTAGAAAATCTATATTTTTTCCAGAACCAACAATACAGTAAAGTAGGTTACCTAGTTTATTCTTTGATTTTAAAGAGTTTAAAGCCTCTAAAACAACTTTATGATTTTTGTTAGAGTTCAGCTCAGCAACATGAAGTAATAAAAATCGGTCTTCGGCATTGAGCTCTTCTCGCAACTCATATCTCTTGTTTTCAGAATATTGATACTTATTAGTAGACACCCCTATTCCAGGGGAGTATGTTAGGCAGTCACTACTAACTATTTTATGTTTTTTAGCTTTTTTATAATCATCATTATTCATTACAATCAAATGATCTGTAAATAAACCAGCTAACTTTTCTAAAGATATAAATACAAAATTTTTCCAACTTGGATTTCTTTCAATAAAATGAAAACCATGAGCAGTATATATAACTTTTGCACCAAGACCTATAATTGATAGTCGGGTAACAAAGGCAGCGATAGGAGTATGAACATGAACTATATCATATTCTTCTCTTCTAACTAGCTCTCTTATTTTTGATGCACATCTAAAAAGCTTTCCAATCTTCTTAGGATTTCTAACAAAGTCGATATCATGACACATAGTGTGTGAATTAATTACATCTTTATTAGTAGATGCCCCTTCACCTGCTGCATCGACTCTCCAACCTTCTTTTTTAAATTCATTCGCAAAAGGCAATAAAAATGCTCTAATTGTCGATGACAGTGTGGCCACTTGTAGTATTTTCAAAATAAGCCTTTTAGAATTAATTTCTATATAATTTAGAATAACTATCAAACATATTATTGAATGAATAATTATCTTCGATTCGCTGACGATTGTTTTTCCCAATCTCTTTCAAATCTTCAGGTGTCATTTTCAACGTACTCTCAATTTTTTCTGCAAGACTGAGATAATCTGAAACCGGTACAATCCAATCATTATTTCCTAGAATTTCATTAACTCCACCATTGTCGCTAGAAATCACAGGCAAACCGCATGACATAGCTTCTGCTGCAACCAAACCAAAGCCTTCATATGTGGAGCTAATAATAAATAAGTCCGATTGAATAAGTAATCTATTTACATCCTCACGAGCGCCAAGTAAACGAACGTTTTCGGAAAGTTTTAAAGATGAAATCAACCCCTCTAATGATTCTCGACAGCTGCCTTCACCTACGATATCTAATTTGACATTAACATTCCTTGCTATTAGCTCATGCACTGCCTTCAATAAGGTAGGATAGTTTTTGACTTCTTCCAATCGTCCAACAGATATAAGACGAAAAAAATCACTTTTATTATCTGCACGCTGAGTTTTCATTGAGAAATGATTAGTATCAACACCATTAGGTATTGATATAACAGTACCAAGCTTTGCAGCCCCTCTATTTTCAATTGATCGAGCTGCATCATTGCTTACATTAGTAAAAAAATCACCTAAAGGGTTAGTAATTCGATAAGCCATCATCCGTACTTTCCCTCCTTCATTAGAACTATGTGCAGTACAAATAAGTTTCGGGAATGATGAAAATATCCGAGTTAGCCTTGCTAAGAGATTTGCATGGATCATATGACTATGAACAACATCTGGTTTAAAAGATGAAAAGTATGCCCGTAGTTTAAACACAGATTTTACAAGACTATAAAGCCCATTTACATGTAAAGGAATAATTTCTATATTTTTATTTTTAGGGGCAACTTTAATATTACCAGTCATATAAAAAACTTTAACGTCGTGGCCTTCTTCATATGCCATATCAGCTAACTGAGACAACACATGCTCAGCACCTCCCATACCTAGACCTGTTATAATATATGCAATTTTCATATTTTTTTTCTTAAGATATAACATTCACATTGGAGATATCGAATCAAGTTCTTCAACTTATTTTTCAATGTATATTCTCGACTGATCTGTGCGCGGTAGTGAATAGAAAAACCTTTTGGATTCCTCAAAAGGTTTCGAGAAAAGTTTTGACTATACCCATCATCTAAATACTCACAAAGATAAACAACATCCCTACCAAAAAATTTTATTTTTCCACAGTCTCCAATCTTATTCCAAATATATAGCTCAGGTACAAACTTTTCACCCTTTATTATTGGAAACGGGTATTTCTTCATGGATTCACTTCTAAATATATATGCTAAATCGCCCTTGAATAAGTGACCTGCTTCTGTAGGTGACATATTTTTTTCATAGTCAACCATCTGTGCACTAGTACCTAACAGGTTGCCCTCTAAATCAGCCTTTCTAAAGCAAACACCTGAGTATGTGCTATCTAGTAAAGCAATTTTCTCAGTAACTTTCGATATTGAATCACCGGGCAGAACATCATCGCTATCAACGATAAAGAACCATTCATCATTAGATAGTGATATACCTTTATTAATTGCCGAATGTTTTCCTGAATTATCCTGTTTCACATATGTCACTTTAAAAGGAGCATGGTCTATAATGCTCTGGATGTAACTTTCAGTTTCATCTTCACTTCCATCATCGACAATGATCCAATTAAAGTTATGGGAACTTTGCTTTTCAAGACTATCATACAGCCTAGATATGGTTTTAACCCTATTGTATGTTGGTGTAAAAACCGTCAGCATAATTTATTCCTTTTTAAATACAGGAGGTAGTAACTTAATATAATTGCATCAATAATAAGGATTGACCGAACTAAAGCCATCAAGTCAAAATATATCGATGATGTAATAGAGAATACCAACAATATTATTGAAGATATGATTGTAACCTTACTAACAACATTTATCTTTCCACTTGGAAGGAGTAAAGAAACAATTATTGACTGAATCGTCACTTTTAACGGTATAGCAAAGATAAACAAGCTTAACACCACTAACACTTCATTGTTTTCTGTTTTTAGAACTTCGTGGACCAGCGTAGGTGATAGTAGGTATAGAATGATAGTAGATAAAACAGAAAGTCCTGACAGAATAATAATAAATTTATATTTATGTGACTTATTTTTTCCTTCACAGAAGTATGGATAAAATGCATTCATTATTGGATTAAATATTCCCACACCTGCTTTTATTATCTTTTCTGCTGAGACAAATATAGCCAAAGCAGTAAATGACATTAATTGACCGACTATGACAGTATTTAAAGAAAGTAATAAAGTAGCACCACCTTTAAAAAGAAAATATCCAACCCCATCCTGTATTTCTTTCAGGCCTCGCGAAAATGAAATTTTGAAGCTTTTAACTCTTCTAACTGCAATAATAGAAGTAATTGCAGTTACTAAGAAAGATGATAATCCTTGCAATGCTACGACAAGAAGAGCATCATCATCACTGCTGACAAAAAGAACGATTATCAGTAAGTATAAAAATCTTATGAATAGATCACAACTAACTGCCAATTTTAACTCTTGCATTCCCTGAAAGTACCAGTAAGGACTGAATGCAAACCCTAGAAATTGAAGTAAAGCAAAGGCAAGCCAAATATCTGGTATATTGCTATTAGAAAGGTAGAAGTAACCGCCTATAGAAAGTACCGATAGTAAGAAGAGTATAATTTTAGCTGAATACACCTTAGTAAAAATTAAACTAATCATCCTATGAGATTCAGAATTGATTGCAATTTTCCTAGTTGCGTTATAGTTAAACCCATATTCGACAATTATCGAAGATGTTAATATAATACCTTGCAGAAAGAAAATAGAACCTAAGACATCGGATGATAGACTCCTAGTCAATATAGGGAGCTCTATCAACGGGATAATATAAGCACCTGCTTGAGAAAAGAATAGTAAAAAACTATTCTTTATTGCCTTAAACATTCTTTTGCCTTAATACGTTACTTACTGAGAACAATGCGATTAACGGCATTAAGTATATCCCCCACTCTGAGAACTCGGAACTAAGAGGGTGAAACAGCATTAAAATAGGAAAACCTGTAACCGCTAAAGTCACTGAAATTGCAGCAAAGCGTTCATTTTTTCCTTTACATTTAAATACCAGTTGTAAAGCGAAAAATATAGGTGCTGTTAGGACTATAATTATAGAAATAAAAGAGAAAACCCCAAAATCACCGAATGTTGACAAATAAGCATTATGAATTACCATCCGATAACTTCCTGCATCTATAGCAGAGCTACCGAATCCGCAGCCAAAAATTGCACACTGATTTATAATATCGACTGAAGTCGCTAGCATTTCAAGTCTAGAGCTATCTGAGTCCATTAGACGTTGTAATACTACTAAATCTTCATAGCTAACATTCATAAAAATAAAATATGAAAGCATAACAAAAATTGTAGAAACAAATATGTTTTTAATATATTTAACACTTAAACTACTATTGCTATAATAAAATATCTTCAACCAAATAGGCGCTTGGATTAATAGGTACAAGAACCCCGTTCTACTACCATCTATCAACACTATATTAATAGATAGTGCTATAGATAGATAAACTTTCACTTTCGAGATTTTACCTAAGAAGAAAATGGCGCAAATAACAGGAACAATAAATGCTCCAGCTTTCCACATTACTCCGGGGAAAGAGATTTGAGTCCCTATCCGGCCATCACCTAGAGTGACAAGCCAGGCAGGCGATACATAGCTAAATAAGTATGAGCAATTCATGACGATTAATGTAGCAATTAGTACATTTGCTAAATCAGTTAGATCACACCTCGATGTGGCTATGATTAATATGAATATCAAGGTAAATGCCACTGTAATCTTTGTTATTTGGTACGCCCCCTCGTAGTCAAGATTTATTGATGATGACAATAAACCAAAAAAACTCATGGAGAGCATTCCACTCGAAAGCAACATTAAGTCCTTACTTATTTTCGGGCTTGGCTTACTTGTAATAAAAACCAAACCAGAGACAGTCAATATTAATATCCAATATAATGTAGCCCCTATTACTGTTCTTATGTCGGCATTAAAAATAAGCGTAAACAGGAGCAACATTAGCACTAGTGAAATAATAGAATTACTTTTCTTCATTTGATGAGTAACTGTAATTGTAATATCCGTATCCATACGAGCTAGCCGCTTTTTTCTCGGTTGCGTTTAATATCACGCCTTTAACATCAATGCCAGCCTGCTCAAAACGACCGCGTGCAACATCAATTTCCTTAACTGTATTTTGACCAAATCGAGCCACCATCAACGTCGTCCCCGCTAAAGCACCGACAATGCTTGGGTCGGTTACAGCTAACACTGGCGGCGTATCTATGATAACCAGATCGTAATTTTCACTTGCCCAATCAACGAGTTGCTTAAAGCGTTGGTGCATTAATAGTTCTGATGGGTTGGGTGGCACTTGGCCGCGAGTAATCAGGTCTAATCCATCAACTTGTGTTGGCTTGATGACTTGATCTTTATCCGCTTTACCACTTAAAAAGTCTGATAAACCATTATCCCAGCTAACACCAAAACATTGCTGCAAATAGCCTTTACGCATATCCGCATCGATAAGCAGCACCTTTTGCCCTGTTTTAGCTGCCACCGCAGAGAAGTTGGTAGAAACAAATGATTTACCAATGCCTGGAGCGGGCCCTGAGATCATTAATACATTATTTTTCGCTTCCAACATTGCGAAGTGCAGACTGGTACGTAAACCCCGTAAAGCCTCGATGGATAAATCCGACGGGTTAGTTTCTGCTAATAGAGCCAAATCTTTATTCTTTTTTCCTCTACGCTTAAGTTTTTGAGCAAGTTCTAACTGCATATTTGACTTCGGTACACTGGCGTACACGGACAAACCTATCTGCTCAATTTGTTCTGGAGTTTCTACACCTTTATGTAACACTGAACGTAAGATAACAATTGACAGGCTAAAAATAGCACCAAGTAAGGTAGACATTAGGACAATGATAGATTTCCTAGGTTTCACTGGCGTACCTAAACTCATTGCATCATCTAGAATTCGTACATTACCTACCGTGCCAGCCTTTATAATGCTTAGCTCTTGCACTTTATTAAGTAACTCAATATAAATTTGCTGATTTAACTCAACATCACGCGTCATACGTAATACTTCACGCTGAGTTTTTGGCAGCTTTTGTACTTCTTTATTTAAACGTTCTCGCTCACGGAGTAGTGTTTGTCTTTTATCTAATAAAGAACGGTATGCAGGGTGATCTTTTGTAAAACGTTGACTGATTTCACTCTCTTTAAAGGTCAGTTCATTGAGCTGAGCTTCCAGTTTAACCATTACATCCAGTGCAGATTTCGCTTCTAAGCCTAAGTCAACGGACTCATTATCTTGTCTAAAACGGTTTAGTACATCTTCTGCTTCCGTGAGCTTTGTCTTAATATCAGGAACATGCCCCTGAAGAAACGTTAAACTTTTTTCAGCTTCTGCTGACTGGCGTTCAACGTTCTGTAGGAAATAGTTTCTCGATATATCATTTAAGATATTGGTTATTAAGACTTTATTTTCACCTGTAAAACTAAGGCTTAATATTCCTGTCTGCTTACCTCGCTCTGATATTGACAAACCACGCTTCAACCACTCTATTGCTTCTAGTCTTGAACGTTGTTTAACAATAAATTCAGAGCCCGCTTTAGCTTGAATATCTGTTACAAAAATAGAATAGCCTGAATGTGTTAAAAGCTCTCCAGCAACTCCAGAGGCAACCTCTTTGCCATCTTCTGTGAGTATTTTATATGTTTTAGCGTTATCATCTGCTATTTGAATTCTATGAACTTTACCGTTTTCACTTCTAGGAAGTTCAAAACGCCCTACATTAAGGGTAATATTTTCACCTGATAACCTCGCCACTCCTTTTCCAATTACTGGCATATACACAGGTTCAATAACGGTCGTTAAGTTAAACTTGTCTACGGTATCGCCTAATATCATTCGAGAGCGAATAATTTCAATTTCAGTGGTTGCGGAAGACTCTTGCGAGAATAGCTCCCCCATATCGCCAACCATTGCTGAGATACCGCCAGTGCTTTTCTCTTCAATCTGGATTAAAGCATCTGCTTTATAAATTGGCGTGGATAAAAGCGCGACAGCAACACCTACGGCCGAAAAAATAAAAGTAACCCCAAGAATAAACCATTTGGCATCTAGTAATGTTCCAAATAATTTACCTAAGTCTATCTCATCAGAAGTTGACTCTGCCGAATTACGTAGTGATTGGTGTGTCATTAAAGATTTGTCCTAAGTTGTTGCAAGCGATTTTAAGGCCAGGTTCTCAAGCGCAAAGCACCTTCGGTTAGTTGATTAAAGCCTGAAATTGTTGGTATCAACTGACTGATAACGCGGTTCCAACGAGCAATTGGAGCAGCTGTGACGTAGACAATGTCGTAAGGCTTTAATTCAAATTCAGTTCCCACGACAAGGGCAGAAGCATCTTGAATGTTGAGTTGATAGATATCTGCCATGCGCTGTTTTTTATTATCTGAAGTACGGATCACGAAGACACCAGTAGCATCGGCAGAGAGCTCATTAATCCCACCAACACTGCCAAGCGCTTCAGTAAGGCTCATACCTGCACGGTCAATTTTCAGTAGCTTAGGGTCTTTGACTTCCCCCATCACAAAGACTTTTTGCGCGTCATTACGTGGGATATGAATGATATCGCCACTTTCTAGTAAGCGGTTTTGAGTTAAGTCGCCACGTTGCATCAGCGCATACAGTGAGATACGCTCTTCTTGGCCATTTCGCGTCAAGGTAACATTACGCCAGTCTGCGTTGTCAGCAAGCCCACCCGCGCGGTTTACCGCATCAAGCAGTGTTAATGGAATATTAGTAATGGCCTGTTGCCCCGGAGCGTTGACCTCACCGGTCACATAGGTCTTTTTAGAGCGAAATGCCGCTACGTTGACGTCTACCTGAGGACTTTCTATATAGCGAGAGAGGCGTTTTGCAATATCTTTTCTGATTTCTCGAACCGTTTTACCTGCTACTTTCACCGTCCCAATATATGGGTAGAAGATCGTGCCATCGGCATGCACCCAGTTACCCGCTTCAGAAGCACTTCGGTAAGAACCCGCTGGGATAGTCAACTCAGGGTGATCCCAAATGGTCACATTAAGAATATCCCCTGCGCCCACTCGGTACTCATACCCTGCAACAAGGGTATCTAAATTTGGGTTTGCTTTTGAACCAATCAAATGGCTAACGCTATATTGGTTAACCGTCTGAGCGGTCAGTGGATATAGGTTAACACTCTCGGAAAGGTTTTCATTGACTGACTCAGCAACACGGTGAGCATTTTCGGTAGAAAGGTGTGAGCCCGGAATGGTACAACCCACAAGAAAGGTAGGTACTAGCGCCGCTAGTATAAGGTTCTTTTTTAAGTCCATGTTAGCCAAATCATAGTGGTGAGTGGAAACAGATCGTCGTCATACTTCCATCTCGAATTAATCGTTTGAAACCTTGCTCATTACCCAACAACTCATCGCATTCAGTTGAAGGTGTAGGATATAAGACAGAGTTAAGTATTCTCCCTAAACACTTAACTATATCCAATACTGCTACAAGGTACACTGATTTCTGGACGCTACCGCCCATAGGTGTGACGCAGCCAACCCATATCTGCGGATATTATTACTAAACTAGTTACTATTGATTTTCTAAACACTGGCGAATGCCGAAGTTTTACTGAAGTTTTAACAAAGCAACTAGCAAGTAATTCTGACGTTTTTATGACAATCGCTAAACTGCCGTTTTATCTTTTTTATGGGCGCATATTATCCATATTGTGCAACTGAGTACAAATACAAAACGTGCTCAGTTCACTGACGTTCGATAGCGCTCCCCCCCCTGTTGCCCCTTGAGCAAAAAGGGATTATCACGATTTACTTCCTTAATAACATCCTGATTTAAATTTCTTACCCTATGAGTTAACTACATAAATTGCGATAAGAGTCACACAATTGATTTTTAAGATTTGATGAGTTGCCCAGTTATTTATTTCTTAACGTTGTAATGGGCTTGCGCAGTATTTACACAACTTGAGCAAGGGGTTATGCTGTGCGTTGCGTTTGGAGCCAAAGTTAAAAATAATCGGAGCTTAATTTTGAAAACAAAATTTCTAACAGCGTGCATCGCCGCTGCAATGTTGGCTGGCTGTGGTGGTAGCGATAGCAAAACCCCAACTATCGGTGTTCAAGCCTTTGATGGTGCAATTCAAGGCATGAAAGGTGAATACGACTGTGGTAACGGTGTGAAAGCGATCCCTGAAACAGGTTTCGACGGTTTTGCATTCCTATCGGATCCTGATGCAGTGGATAACCCAGAAAACTGTACATTCACTTTCCTACCAACGCCTGGTGCGGTTGACGTCTCAAACGGTAAGAAAATGGACAACCTTGAACTAAGCATTCCTAAGGGCTTCCCTAAAGGTGCTAATGGTGTTCAAGCTTCACCACTATCAACTCTGGTTGCGAAGTCACTGCCAGAAGGTACAGATTACTCTCCTGAAGCAGCAAATGCCGTACTTACCTCTCTTGGTTTAAGCGATGCACTTAATGAATCAGGTCTTGATGTAAATACTTTCCTTTCAGACATTGACTCAGCGATTGATGCGTTAAAAGCAAACGGCAGTGCACAAGCAAGCACGCTGATTGCAACAACTCACGTTCTTGCTGACGTTCTTGTAACTGAATCTACTGATGCGAACGTAACTTTCTCAGCTGAAGAAATTGCAAACGCAACCAAAAACGTGACCGATACAGTTGTAGCAGCTAACCCGAACTACCCAACTTCAGCTTCTGGTGAAGAGATCGTGGTTGACGCTAAACAAACTGTTGCGGATAACGCTGAAACAGTGAAGAAAGATCCTACAACGATTACTGATGAAGAAAAGAACACCATCGGTAGCGGCGTAGAAGAGCAACCGTCAGTTCCTGTTAAAGAACCAACAGGTAGTACTGGCGGTACTGGCGGTACTGGTGGTACTGGCGGTAACACAGGCGACTAATTCGCTGTGTATCCGTATACCTGCTACTTTTGATTTAAAAAGGCACTCTTTGAGTGCCTTTTATTTTTGTATCCGATTTTGCTGATTGATAACTCTGGGATTAATGGATGAACACTCACTCACGCACTCTACTGGCGAGCGCGCTTAGCGTCGCTTTGGGGATTCACTTCACAACGCTTGCTCACGCCGCTCAAAACCCAAGCCTTGAAATCTTGCCCGCTAACCAAGCGTTCAGCGGCCTTCTGCTTACACCAAACGCACAGACGCTCTCCTCTGGTGATTTTAGCTTTACTTTTGCGCAGGGCGTTCCTTATGCAAATCAAATTGCTGAGCTAGACACTCTTAAATTCTCATTAGGCCTTTTCCCCGGAATGGAGGCCAACGGCAGAATTGTCACTAAAACCTATAATGCTAATAATTTCGATGATAAAAGCTCAGGAATTCGTGACTTATCCGCCTCATTTAAACTACAGATTCCTAACTTTTACAACCACCAACAATTAAAGTTTGCAGCAGGGGCTCATGATATTGGGGGGGCTACAAACCTGTTCGATGTTAAATACTTAGTGTCAGATTACACCTTTGAGGCGGTTCCCTTGCGTCTCAGTGCGGGTTATGGCCGTTCCTCTCAAACCCCAACGGTGATGAATGGCGTGTTTGGTGGTTTTGAGTATCAGCCTTTCGATTTTGTGCAATTGGTAGGCGAATACGACAGCGTGGCTTATAACGGCATGGTTAAGCTGTTCACACCTGATGACTTGTTGCCATATGGCATCCAAGCCTCACTCGGCGTGCAGCTCTATAGCTCCCATGAAAATGTCGAGCAAACCCTATGGCAAACCCAAATTTCCGTGCCAATGGCCAGCGACTACATCACCCAGCCGACGAAACTCAGCGAGAAGTTAACTCTAGAAGATAAGCTGGCCGTCGCACAAAGCCAGGCGGGCAACGCCTCTTTGATCACTTTACAACAAGCCTTGGTCGAGGAAGGGTTTCTTAATGTTCGCCTTGGTCATCAAGAAGGTCAGCTGATCGTTGTACTTGAAAACCGCCGTTATAACTTTAACCAAATCGACGGTCTGGGCGTGGCGCTGGGTATCGTGTCGAGTCACTACAGTGAAGCGATGGCGCAAGAACTTGAACTAGACAATGACCGCTTTACGCTAGTGTCCTTAGCCAATGGTACTCCAATGGTCAGTGTCTCCAGTTCAGCCCAATGCTATCGAGAGTTCATCGCGAATCATCATGCTTGCTCTGATCTGCATTTCACCACCGCCAATCAGTTTACTGCCCTCAAGAATGTCACTTGGCATAGTGAACAATCCGCGTCTGGATTTGGCCGCTCACAAGTGATCCTGTCGCCAGCTTTGCGTTATGGCGTCGCGACCGAGTACGGCGTTTGGGACTACTCTCTTGCTCTTGCTAGTAACTTATACACCCCACTGTGGAAAGGGGCGGCATTCGATGTGCGTCATATGACCCCGCTGAAAGAATCTGATGATTACAGTGAAGGGGGGCTATGGGAAAATGCCGCATTCGTCAATGAAATCGATCGTGTGGTGTTCCATCAAGCGCTTCAGCTGCCTTACAACCTGCACTATCAATTCTCCGTGGGTAAGATCCGTAGCCATTACGAAGGTTTCACCCATGATGCGATCTGGCACTCTCCACAAGGTAACCACGCCGTTAGCCTAGAGTACAGTTACTACGAGCATGAAGATGAGTTCGATCGCCATGGCCGCCCGTATGGCACCATCGATTCACAATTGGTCGGCTATACCTATTCAAAACCGGAGTGGCAATGGCAGTTCAACGCACTGGCTGGCACGTTTAACAATGGCGACGAAGGCTATAAACTCACTACCAACCACTGGTTTGGTGATGTCAACGTATCGGCCACTTACTTAAACAGTAAATTCACCGATAACGTGAAAGAAGATCAGTTCTTGACCCTTGGGATCAGCTTCCCGCTCGGACTCTGGCGTGATATGTCTCCGGGCTATGTGCAAGTACGTGGGGTCGACCAATTCTTATTTGATGTTCAGACTCGAATTGGCGAAACACGTAATAGCTTGAACTCTGGCAACGGTGGTATGGTTCGTTTCCAGCATAGCCTGAATCGTCAATACCATAACCGAGGTCGCTATGGCGCAGGCTACTTTGAAAGCCAAACCGTACGCTTACGTAATGCGTATCTGCGTTACCTAGACAGATAACTTAATTCTGGTTTACAGCGGAGCCTAAGGGCTCCGTTTTTTTGTTCTGTCTTTTCGTTGGGTTTGTTCACTCTGGTTGTCACTTCTCGCTACCTCTCTTTCTGTCACTCTCTTTCTGTCTCTTTCTGTCTCTTTCTTCTTGTATCTTGCTTCTAGTCACTGCCTTGCTTCTAGTAACGGATAGTTACTTGAGTCTACTTTCCTGATAAACTCAAAACGTTAATGAAATCAATTTAGGTGGAGTCCGTATGATCATCGTAACCGGTGGCGCTGGCATGATTGGCAGCAACATTGTTAAAGCGCTTAATGAGCAAGGCATCAATGATATTCTGGTTGTCGACAACCTGAAAAATGGCAAGAAGTTTAAGAACTTAGTTGACCTAGACATCACCGATTACATGGATCGCGATGACTTTTTGACCCAAGTGATGGCTGGCGATGACTTCGGCCCTATTGAAGCGGTATTCCACGAAGGCGCTTGCTCTGCGACCACTGAGTGGGATGGTAAGTACATGATGCTCAATAACTACGAGTACTCAAAAGAGCTGCTTCACTACTGTTTAGACCGACAAATTCCATTCTTGTACGCGTCATCTGCGGCAACTTACGGCGATACCGATACTTTTGTTGAAGAGCGTGAATACGAAGGGGCATTGAACGTTTACGGCTACTCAAAACAGCAGTTCGACAACTACGTACGTCGTCTATGGCTTGATGCCGAAGAGCATGGTGAAACCCTGTCTCAAATCACTGGTTTCCGCTATTTCAATGTTTATGGCCCTCGTGAAGATCATAAAGGCAGCATGGCATCGGTTGCTTTTCACTTAAATAACCAACTTAATGCCGGTGAAAATGCCAAGCTGTTTGAAGGCAGTGAAGGCTTTAAGCGTGACTTTATTTATGTTGGTGACGTCTGCAAAGTAAACCTTTGGTTCCTGCAAAACGGTGTCTCTGGCATCTTTAACTGTGGTACTGGCCGTGCAGAGTCATTTGAAGAAGTGGCAAAGGCGGTTGTGGCATTTCACGGTAAAGGCGCTGTTGAATCCATCCCATTCCCAGATCACCTAAAAGGGGCGTACCAAGCGTTCACTCAAGCGGATCTGACCAAGCTTCGTGCCGCGGGCTGCGATGTGGCATTCAAAACCGTTGCTGAAGGCGTTGCTGAATACATGGCGATTCAAAACGCTCGTTAATCACTGACGATTTATTCAGACTTGCTCGTAGACGTTTTATGACTGTTAGAAATGATTCTGACCCCAAAGCGCATAACCCCACTTTCCAGTGGGGTTTTCTTGCTTTTAAGTTCTGGGGAACGTGGCTGGCGATCCTGTTGTGCTTGCCTATTGCTTTATTACCGAAAAAATTGCACGTCTGGCTAGCAAGACGCATTGCCAATCTGCTCGCGAACAAACGTCGAGGAACCGTGCTCAACATTTGGGTGAACCTTTCACTTTGCTTCCCTGATAAAACCGAAGATGAAAAAGAAGCCATACTTAGGGACTGCCTTACCACCGCTGGCGCATTCCTCTTAAGCTTTCCTTTGATTTCTGTCTTTGGTCAACGCTACCTTGATAAAAATACGGAAATTCGTGGGCTGGAGCACTTAGAAGCGCTGCAGTCTCAAGGTGATAAAGTGTTGCTACTTGCGCCACATACATGGGCTATTGATGTCTTGCCTATCTTGTTGGCTTCTAAAGGCAGCCCAGTAGTCGCAATGGTGAAAGAGCAGAAGAATCCGATTGGCGACTGGCTGATGCACCGCCAACGGATGCAGTTTGGTGGTCGAATTTACGAACGAAGTGCCGGTATCAAACCGTACATGAAATCCGTCCGCGAAGGGTACATTGGCTACTATCTTCCCGACCAAGACCATGGTCGCGAGCAAAGTGTTTTTGTCGATTTCTTCGGGGTTCCTAAAGCGACCTTACCGGGGTTAGGTAAGTTAGCAAAAGTATGCCGAGCAAAGGTAGTACCGTCATTTACTCGCTACAATATTGAAACGGGTAAATATGAAGTAGACATATTACCGGTTTGGGATGACTTCCCTAGTGGTGATGAGTTAACGGATGCCCGTCGCCTTAATGCGTTTATCGAGCAACAACTGATCGATTCGCCTGAGCAGTATATGTGGATATTTCAATTGCTCCGAAATCGTCCAGACCCCGATGAAATGAGTCCTTACCGCGACGAAAAGTACAAGAAAAAGTCATAGTTTTATGAAAAAGATATTGATCATTGGGCCCTCATGGGTCGGTGACATGGTGATGTCTCAATCACTCTACACCACGCTAAAGCAGCAATACCCCAACGCACAGATCGACGTGATCGCACCGGGTTGGTGTAAACCTATTTTGGAGCGTATGCCTGAGGTAAACCAAGCCATCGAGATGCCCTTTGGCCATGGTGAGTTTAATTTTTCAGGTCGTCGAGCAATGGGTAAAAAGTTGCGTGAACAGCACTATGATCACGCCTTTATCTTACCCAACTCAGCCAAGTCCGCTCTCATACCTTGGTTTGCCAACATTCCAAAACGTACTGGCTGGAAAGGGGAAATGCGTTACGGTCTGCTCAATGATTTACGCCCAAATAAGAAGTCCTTCCAATACATGGTTGAGCGATATGTGGCACTTGCCCACCCCCGCAATGAGATGGTGGACTCGTCGTCATTAGGTGGCTTGGAAACTCTGCCGCGACCAAAACTGACCATTGATGCCGATACACAACACGCCACGTTGGTGAAGTTTTCTCTTTCCAGTTCTCGCCCTGTCATTGGGCTGTGTCCAGGAGCAGAGTTTGGCCCAGCCAAAAAATGGCCTGAATCGCACTACGCCAATGTGGCTCATCATATGTGTCAGCAAGGTCATCAGATCTGGCTATTTGGTTCGCAGAAAGATGTCGACACCTGCGAAGGCATTAAGTCTCGCGTTCCTGAAGAGTTCCATTCTCAGATCCATGTATTGGCAGGGCAAACTAGCTTGATCGAGGCCGTTGACTTACTCGGCGCATGCCAAACGGTCGTGAGCAATGACTCGGGACTGATGCACGTTGCCGCTGCTGTGGGATGTAACGTGGTTGCTGTGTATGGCTCGACGTCACCAAAATACACACCACCATTAGCAGAAAAAGTAGAAATTGTGCATACCGATATTGAATGTCGTCCTTGCTTTAAGCGTGAATGCCAATTCGAGCATTTGAAATGCCTCTCTGAACTGTCTCCGAAACAAGTCCTTGCCAGCATTCAAAAACTGGAAGCGATCGCGGTGTCTCAATGTTAGTGCGCTGGCTGTATACCCTTATCTTGGCTCTGGTCGCGCCTTTGCTATTATTTGGGCTTTACAAAAGTAAGCCAAATAAACCCAAATTTGGCTCTCGCTGGAAAGAACATTTTGGCGTCACTCCCACTCTCGCGCAACCCGATGCTACTGCGGGTCCTATTTGGATTCATGCGGCGTCGGTCGGCGAAACCTTGGCAGCCACACCTCTGATCAAGGCATTAAAAGCGAGTAAGCCCGAGCAAATCATTGTGGTCACCACCACCACCAGCACCGGAGCGGAGCAAGTCGCTAAGCTTGGTGATTTGGTGGAACATCGCTACATGCCCATTGATTTCCCGTTTGCGGTACAAGGGTTCATGCGTGCTATAAAGCCCGCTAAAATGCTGATCATTGAGACCGAATTGTGGCCGAATACCTTAGCAACGGTTCGCCGTGCTGGGGTCCCAATTACGGTCGTGAATGCCCGTCTTTCGGAAAAGTCACGTGCGAATTATGCCAAGATTCAGCCACTGTTTAATCAGATTCACCCGAATCTGACCTCGATATTGTGCCAATCTCAAGCCGATGCCGATCGCTTTATAGCCCTAGGCACGGCGCAAGAGAAAGTCTCAGTCACCGGCTCGATTAAATTTGATATTTCTGTTCCTGATAGCGCTATTGATAAAGCCAGTACGTTACGCCAAGACATCGGACAAACTCGCCCGGTCTGGATTGCAGCCAGTACACATAAAGGGGAAGATGAGCACATTCTTGCGGCACATCGCCAACTGTTAAATGCTCTACCGGATGCTCTATTAATCCTTGTCCCGCGCCATCCAGACCGATTCGATGACGTGTTCAATCAATGCAAGAATGCGGGGTTTCATACGATGCGCCGCACCTCTCACGCGAATACCTCTCAAGCTAATGCATCTCAAGCTACTCCACCCCAAACTAAGGCATCTCAACAAGGTGTCACATCGGATCATCAAGTTTATCTCGGCGATACTATGGGAGAGATGTTAGTGCTCATTGGCGCCGCCGATGTCTGTTTTATGGCGGGAAGCTTAGTCGGTAAGAAAGTCGGCGGGCATAATATGTTAGAGCCTGCAGCGCTTGGCGTAGCTGTCATTAATGGGCCAAGTTACTACAACTTTAAAGAGATCACTGAAGAACTGATTGCGCACCAAGGCATCGTTGTTTGCGAGTCGGATGCGATAAGCACTCATGTGCAAACGTTACTCTGCGATCAAGAGAAGCGTCAGCGCCAAGCTGAAAAAGCGCTCAACGTCGTACAAGCCAATCAGGGATCACTTCAACGCACTTTAGATGAGATCAGCCAGTAAGATGAATGTATTTATTGTCACTTCTCCCTTTCAATACCTATGCGCGAATGAAGCCCGTGTTGCTTACCAAACCACGGACAGTGTACTGGTACTGATTGAGCAAGATAATCCAACAGGGCAACGTCAAATGGCGTCGCTATTGAATGAAAATGACTGGCAACACGTGATGCGCTTTCCTCGAAATAAGCGCACAACGGTGACGCCAAAAATCATCAAACAAGTCTTAGCCCTGAGCCAAGGTCAGCTTGATACGCTGTTCTATAGCGAATATTTTGCTTGGCGAAGCAAACTGCTGATCCGTAACCTGCCATTTAAGAAACATGTTTTCTTTGATGACGGTACAATGACGTTCTTCGATTACTACGATCATATTGAAACCAAAGCGGAATATCATCGACCTCGTTGGCTGCAAGATCTTCAGCTGCGTTTACAAGGTGTTCACCCTATCGGTCGATTGGGCTTCTTTGAAAACACCGAGATCTTTTCGATTTTCGATTTCGAGAACTGCATTACGACACTGCGAGAAAATCGCTTAACGGCACTTCAAGAGCACATCGCCCACGGCTCCACTAATCTGCGAACGCACAATGTTTTCATCGGTCAAGGCAGCGTGGACGAAGCAGGAAGAATCAGCCTCACTGAGTATTTGGACTTGATCCGCTCAGCAATCACACCCAATCAATCTGAGCCCTTGTTGTACATTCCTCATCGAACGGAAGCATCTCATGTCACTGAGCAGGTTAAAGGGTTAGACGGAGTGCATTATCATGTACCTGACTTCCCGATTGAAATTGAGCTGATGAAAGCGAAAATCCAGCCAAACACCATCATTGGCCTTTCCTCCACCGCTTTGTATACCTTGTCCAAGATTTACCCTCAAGCAAGTATTCAGCTGATCGCTCCGACAAGTGTTGCTCAAGGAGAGCGAGATAAACGCATCGCGAATTACTTAAACGCCTATTTCGCATCTCGCTGATCCACATCCTATCGTGCGCAAACAAAAAACGAGCCAGTTGGCTCGTTTTTTCATGAAACGTCATATCATCACTGTGTTATCAAACCATTACTTAGCCATCAAACTATCACTTAGTCATCCAACAATCACTGCGTCATCAAACGTAGCCACTGGTCCCAGATCGCGTCTTTCGAGTATCTCGCCACCGAACGCTGCGCCGCTTGGCCTATTTCTCGACGTAAAGTCTCACTTTCCATTAAACGAGACAGAGTGTGAGCAAATTCATCCACATTGTCTGCCAAAAAGCCGGTTTTTTGATGCTCCATTAGCTCATTGACGCCACTGCATTCCGAAAACCCAACGCAAGGTAACCCGATAGACATGGCCTCCGTTAATGCTAAAGGAAACCCTTCAAAGGCCGATGGGAAAGCACAGATAGAAGACGTCGCTAACTCATCAAATGGTGCTGAGGTGGCCCCCATCAAAGTCACACACTTTTGCAGGCCATATTGCTCAATCAAAGCTTGTACGGATTGCTGGTAGGCTAAGTCATTGCAACTGCCATAAAGTGCCACAGTCCAACCAGCCCTGACCGCGTCATCAATTCGATGCAGTGCTTCGACAATCAAATGCTGGCGTTTATTTTTCTCAATCCGAGCTAAATAGATGATCCGTTTCTGGCTCAAATCAGCCGTTAACTCTTGCTGCGGTACAACATTGCCAATCACTTCAATCGGGGCTGATACCGACTTTTCCAAAGCAGCACGATAACTCGGTAATAACACTTGAATCGCATCGGCTTGCTGCCAGGCCGCACGCTCATAATTTGCCAACCCATGATAAACGCGACTTGGATCCGTATGACACATCACTAAGGTTTTTGGTGACGCAAAGCGAGCATATTGCAGTGACACTAAATCCGACACGTGATAAGCAATCACCACATCCGCTTGAAACTCATTGAGAAGTGTAGAGCACGCTTCACCCGCTTGCTTTTGCCATTGCAAAGTCACAGGATTGTATTTGACCGTCACGCCTGGAATTTTATCAGCGGCTCTCAGCACTTCCCGTAATAGTTTGTGCTTTTTAATGCCTTTAAACTTTTTGGGCAGAGCCAAATTATGGTTCTGTACGTCTGAGTTCACCTGATAATGCGGTTCACCTTCCCGCTCATCATTATAAATTGCCAGAACTTGATGCCCCAACTCAGAGAAATGATTCGCCATATCAAAGAACACACGAGGTGCACCACCAACATGCTGATGCACCTTACCATGCATCATGAGTAGAGCTATCTTCATCTCATCGCCTTACAAACTAAAACCATCATCCACGATGATGTTTTGACCTGTCACGTAACGCGATTGTTCTGAAAGTAAGAATAAGACCGAGCCGACCACCTCTTCGACATCTAACATCCCTGCACCGTGTGTATTCCCTTTATATGCCTCCAAAAATGGCTCCGGTTGGTGGTCGAAAATCCCCCCTGGGCTGACACAATTAATACGGAAGCGACTGTCATTAACATAAGCAGCGGCATACTTACTCAAGTGTTGAATCGCAGATTTGATCGCCGCGTACTCCACAGGCATAGTCATTGGAGTATTGTCATAAATATCAAATTTAGGCGCGACGACGCCATAAATGGACGAAATGTTCACTAAGGAAAACGGCTTTTCATGGCGCTTAAAATACGCAGCGGCCTGCTGCGTAAACAAGAAAGCGCTGCCTAAGTGCAATGAAAGATTGTCATTAAAGCTCTCTAAGCTGACATCAAAAAAATGCTTCCCGTAGGTTTTGTTTCTTGGGTACGTGGTATTCACCGCACCATCCAGTGTGCCAGCATAGCCTTCAAAAAATGCTTTTACGCTGGTTTCATCGGTCACATCCAAGGTAACAAATTCGATGGCAGCACTGTCTAAATCAACTCCGACACCCGCCAAGCGAGCTTTCATTGCCTCAATATTAATGTCGGCTGCCACCAACGTCGCTCCCTGTGCCAATGCTGCTGGAACGAGGCGTGATCCGAGTAAACCACCCGCACCAGCGATCAATAGCGTTTTATTATTCAGGAGCTTTTCCATTATTCTTCACCTGCTAAGATGGCTTCCGCCAATTTGAAATCGTAAATGTCGTCAATATCCACCGCTCGTGCTTTTGGCACTTCGATGCTGGTCACTTTACCACTGAACAACCCATAGTGATTGAGTACAAACGCTGGTGTCGTCGCATAAACCACCGTCGTGATATCAAAAACCTCAGGAGCATCTTGTCGCCTTGCGACTTCGCCATCGGGCTTGTTCACCAACTCAACAAAACCGTTTTGATCATGCTTCACCATGTTAAAAAACGGACTGCGACTTGCAGGAGTAACTGAAATACAAATATCAGCGGCTACAGCCTGGCGCTGGGTGATCGCGCCTTCCACATCTTCAACACTGCGAAGTGGACTGGTAGCAGGCAAACTGACGAAATGTTCAAAGTCGCCATACTGCTGCTGCGCCCACTCAATCGCGTGGCGCCATGAGAGCCACTCGGGACTGGTATCCGTCGCTAACTCATCTGGTCGTTCAATCAAAATCGCTCCCGCAGCCTTAGCCACCGCCGCGATCTCGTCATCATCGGTTGAAACAAATACTTGGCTAATAGAGGGACACGCTTTTGCAGTATCAATAGAGTATTGTAATAGCGGCTTACCCGCTAAAGGCTTAATGTTTTTTCCTGGTAGCCCTTTCGAGCCGCCACGAACAAAAATAAAAGCGAACGTCTTCATGGATCCTCAATGACTTGTGGTTGACTGTTTACTTATAAATGATTTTGTTGGCACCGATGACCATGCAGTGGCTCGGAACATCTTTAGTGACTATCGCACTCGTTCCGATTACACATTGTTCACCAATGGTAATCCCTCCGATGATCTTCGCTCCAGCGCCCACTTTCGTTCCCGGCTCTAAGTGCGCCATACTGTTATCATCGCCGAAGTTACTCCCGATCGTGACTTGTTGATAAATCATACATTCTTTATCAATAACGGCATTAGAGCCGATCACAACGCCTGTCGGATGCGGAAACTTAACGCTCGGACTGATTTGAGCAGAAGGGCTAATATCGCAGTTATAACGGTAAAATATACGACGTTGAAATTTCTTTCTCAGCCATCGAGAATGCTCTCGTCCCCAACCCATTAACTGAATTTCTAACGGAAATTTCTTTTGCGGATCAGAAGTGCGGATCCATTGTACAAGCAAGCGAAACAGTGAAGACCATTTATGCTCTCGATAATTCATATAATAAATCGTACCTTAGTGAATTAACCCTTAATTTGGGCGATCAACTTTATCGTGTTCGATGCCTCGCTTAACGAAGCTAAACATGAACTATCGCCGCGTGGTGTTTCACAGGTCGATTGACCATCGTCTCGTCGTTGACTGTAACCATGGGTATCAAGGGAGACAAAAAACGCCTCTAACATATGAAGGTACATCTGGTTTTTATCCCAATCTGGCTCAGAGTAAAGAATCTGTTGACCCAAGGGAGAGACCTGCGTCACTTGGTTTCCTATCAAGTCCCACTCCAACGTACCTTTGCTGCCAACGAAACGGCATTTTCGATATGCATTTTTCTGAAGAAAATCAAGATGAATGTTAACTATAGCACCGCCCTCTGTGGTTGCGACGATATCCGCTATGTCTTCCACTTCAAGACCTAATTCATGAGAAGAACGTAGCTGAGAAAACTGAACATTCAGCGGTCCTAATAACCACTGCGAATAATCCAGTTCATGGCTCAGCTCTAACAAGGCTCCGCCTCCCAGTTTGGCGTTGGCTGAAACAGTATCTCGGTAATCTTTACTCGGACGCCAATCCGGTAAGTACTGACCAATTTCAACATAAACATTGTAAAGCGTGCCAATGGATTGATTTTGCAGCAATTCACGCATTTTCATTGCAGAGGGTAAATAGCGTAGGCAATAGCCAACCGCCACCGGTGTTTGCGTTTCTTTTGCAACCGCCTCTAGACGCAAAGCATCTTCGGCACTACTGGTCACTGGCTTTTCGATCAGAGTCGGAATGCCCGCTTCAAGCAATGGGATCGCATGTTGCGCATGAAAAGGAGCCGGTGATGCCACTAAGGCAAATTCGACTTGGGCGTCAACAAGCTCCGCAATGCTCGAAACAATCTCATCACTGTCCGAGACCGCTTCTTTAGGAACGCGTCCACTTGCGGACATCGCAAGCAAGCGACAGTGTGGAAAAAGCCGTTTTAGATTTCTTCGATGGCGAGTGGCAATATTACCTAGCCCAATAACAGCAACCGTTTTCAAAACTTAATCCATCCCTAAAGTGTGAATGTCCGCCTGTGCACGATTAAAATCGTCCATGCGCCCAATATCCAGCCAATACTCATGAATCGGGAACATCAAAACGTTATCACGCTCATGCATGTGTTGCTCAAGTAAGGTCGGCATATCAATGCGATGGTTTTCAGGTACCGAGGCAATCACTTGAGGCGATACCACATAGATACCGGCATTCACAAAAAAGCGCTGCACGGGTTTTTCCACCATACTGGTGATCTTATTGCCCTCACCGTTAATGACCCCATACGGGATTTGGTAGTCATATTCACGAACACACATGGTCGCATCGGCTTGATTATCGACATGAAAATCAAGTAGACGCTGAAAATCCACCTTAGTAAGAACATCACCGTTCATCATGATCAACGGCAAATCTTTCGGTAAGTCTTTCGGAAGCAAACCTAACGCACCGCCCGTGCCAAGAGGTTGGTCTTCATGCACATAAGTGATATTGATACCGAGTTTACGGCCGTCCCCAAAATGCGCTTGGATTTGCTCTGGCATGTAGTGGGTTGAAATATAGAAATTCACAAAACCCGCTTTAATGAAGCTGCGGATCACGGTTTCTAAAATTGGCTTATTGCCAATATGCAACATTGGCTTTGGGCAAGTATCGGTGAGCGGGCGGAGGCGCGTACCAAATCCCCCCGCCATAATGAAGACCGGATTCTGATGCTTCGGCTGGTGCAGCGCACCATGTAAGGTTTCAAGCCCAACCACTTTGCCCTTTTCATCGAGCAGTGGAACAGACAAAATGCCGCGACTTTCCATCAAAGCAATCAGGTCGTCTCGAGATGTACTTTCCGACGCCGTGGTTGGATTCGGGTTCATCACGTTCGATACGGATTCGGTTAATGGCAGGTTATTTAACAAACCACGTCGAATATCGCCGTCCGTTACGACACCGAGTAACGCTTGTTCTTGATCGACAACCAATACCACTCGCAACGCTTCGTTATTAATAATTTCTAACGCGTCTCGGATGGTGTTGTCAGGCTTAATTAGCACGTTATTCCAACAATGACTCATTACACACCTTGTTGTTTATTAGTGAGATGACTTTATTATACTGCGAGCAGGATAACATATGCTTTGAGGTGAAAGCGGTTTTGTGACAATCGCACCCGCACCTACAATTGCGGAATCCCCTAACGTCAGAGTTTGAAGTACTGTTGCATTCGCCCCGATATAACAGCGATGCCCCGTGGTCACTTGCCCACACAAGGTCGCATTGGGTGCCACATGGTTATGAGCGCCTATGAGGCAATCATGCTCGACAACAGCCCCTGTATTGATGACGCTAAAGTCCCCCACTTTTGCGCCTGTTTGCACTGTGGCATTGGCAAAGATTTGCACACCTTCACCCAACTCAGCAAACTCGGACACCAACGCAGAATCATCAACCACACGTTCAAATCGATAGCCCAAATCTAAAAAGTACTGAGTGATTTTCTCACGCCCCCCCGATTTAGGCAGGATCCCGACGCCGTTCACTAAGCGAACCGACTCCGGTGCAAAACGCTGAATATCACTGTCTTGCGATAAATGCAGTATGCCAGCAAAAACCGCTCGCTGAGAAACATCATCAGGGCTAATCACCGCCACAATATCTCGATTTTGACGTTTCAATAGGTCCACGAGCACACTTGCGTGCCCGCCACCGCCAATCATGACGATGGGAAGAGGTTTGGCATCACTCAACAATCAAGTCTCCTGCTTGATAAGCACGACTGGCATGACGTTCGAGTAGCTCCCAGTAGCGATAGGGTGACATGCCACTGCCTGGACGCTTGATGGTCAGGTTGTCCGCTGTGAATGACTCACCTTCAGCTATATCTCGAGCCGCAATTAAACTTTTACGCGCCACCGCTTTGTTTTTCACTTCAGAGACGGTCGGCGTTTTTACTGCCGAGCCCAGTGCGGCTTCTACTTGACGGATCGCCGTCACCATCGCGGTTAACTCTTGAGGTTCTAGAGAAGCTTTGTGGTCAGGGCCTTCCATATTTTTATCCAGCGTAAAGTGTTTCTCGATAAGCACAGCGCCACGAGCCACTGCGGCAACAGGAATGGTGATGCCTTCGCTGTGATCGGAATACCCTGCCGGCAAATCAAACGCATGACCTAAAGTATCCATCGCGCGTAAATTGATTTCGGCCATTGGTGCCGGATACTCTGTCGTGCAGTGTAAAATGGTCACTTTCTGCTTCAAAGCCGCTTGCCCAGCAGCCGATGCATAAGCCTGTTGGAAAGCTTGTACCGAAGGGAGATCGTCATGACTTGAAGTGTAACCAAATGCAATCACACCCAGCGCCATTTCAATTTCCGATAACGTTGCCATTCCGGTCGAGACAATCAGGTCACAGCCTGTACGCGCATGTTCCAAAACCAATGGTGCATTCGTCAGCTCTCCAGAAGGCAGCTTCAAACGTGTCAGCCCTAAGTCATTGACCAAAAACGCCAAGCTTTCCGAATCAAACGCGGTCGACAGAAATTCAATCCCTAAGGATTCACAATGCTTCACCAATTCATGATGCGCTTCATAAGACAACTCTAAACGACTCAACATCGCCAGCTGAGACTCTTGCTTCTGGGTGTTCGCGACTTGATATTCGGCTTGCTTCGCTGCCGCTGTCACTAAGTTTTTCGCTTTAAACGTCTGGAACTTAACAATATCAGCGCCAGCTTGATGCGCTGCATCCACCAATTCAAAAGCCAGTTTTTCATCACCATTATGGTTTACGCCCGCTTCGGCAATAATCAGAGTCATACTGCTCTCTCTTATCAATTCGCTACATCACCTTGGTCAGCGCCATGGCTCAACCAAGATGTTGGATTTAGTTGGTATCGTCTTCTCACACGACCTGTCTCATCTCATCTAAAGAGACAGGTCGTGGAATCGCTTACATGGATTAAACTCAAGTGATTTGATCATCTCAATCACCTGTTGACTGGTATTTCCTTGTCCGTAAGGGTTATCTATGGACTCGCCAGGGGTCTTATATTGACGCGAAACAGCTAACGCCAGAGCACGCTCAATGTCAGTTTGATTCGCTTCACAGTGTAAGACGCTCTTCGCAGCCAATCGTCCTTTTTGACGAGCGCCGATATCCACCGTTGGGACATCAAATGCTGGCACTTCAATGATGCCGCTTGAAGAATTTCCGATCACCGCAGTGGCGTGTTTCACCGCGCTTAAATAACGGACCTGCCCCAAAGATGGAATCGCCAACACACGTTCGGGTTGTTTTGCCGCATAAGCTTCCAGCATCGGAATAATACGACGGCCACCATCATCGGCGTTAGGGTAAGTTAAAATCACTTGGTGATCAGGGTAACCATCGAGCGCATCTAACAAAGCCTGAAATGACGCTTCTGGCGCTTCTTCGCCTAAGGTCACCGGATGGTACGTCACTAAGAAAAAAGGCTTATCTAGCGTAAAATCCAGTGATTCGCTCAACGCTTGCGGAGTCAAAAAGTCCGCGCGTTTCAGATGGTCTAAGCCAATCGCCCCTACGTTGCGCACTCGCTCTGGTGCTTCACCGAGTTGAATCACTCGTTGACGGTATTCTTCCGTCGATGTGCCATGGAGATAGCTGAGTTTGGTAATCGCATGGCGGATAGCATCGTCGTAAGCGCCTTCCGTGATCTCGCCACCGTGCAGATGCACAATAGGAATACGCATGATCATTGCCGTTTGTGCCGCCGCTAAGGCTTCGAAACGGTCTCCCAAAATAACCAGTACATCGGGCTGCAATCGAGCTAAAGCATCGGCAAAGCCAAGGACACCCAGTCCCATGCTTTTCGCGGTTCCAACAGCAGAGTCTGACGACAGTAGGATCTCTACTTTTTCGTCGATGGTGAATCCATCCTGCTCAATCTGCTGGTAAGTTTCGCCGAACTCAGGTGACAAGTGCATCCCGGACACGAGCAATTGCAGAGTCAAATCAGGATCAGTTTGTAGGTCTTTTAAAAGCCAAAAGAGCAGACCGTATTCTGCTCTTGTCCCTGTAAAGACCGCGACTTTTTTTGGATTATTGTCCATAACGGGCCTTAGCGTTGAATGTCGACGGGGGTGCTTGGAATATTCACCACATGCGCTTCAATAAACTCAGAGTGGGTTAAGTCACCACGCAGCGCATGTTGGAACATAGGTAAGCGATGCATCAATTGCCAAATTGGACGCGTCATCACTCCAGCGGCATTGGTTTGCTCCAAGAGTTCATCGCGAGCGGCTCTATTCGGGCAGATCACCGCATTCAGCCAATAGTTAGATTTGGCGTAGTCCGGCTCTTGCACAAAGGTAAAGTCAGAGCCAGAGAACAAGTGGGTGTACTGCTCCGCAAGAATGCGTTTTTTCACCAGGTACTCTTCCAGCACTTCCATCTGAGCACAACCTAACGCCGCATTCAGGTTTGGCATACGGTAGTTAAACCCCGGCTCATCGTGGTAAAACTCGAAAGGGTGCGGTACTTTTGCCGTGGTTGTCACATGTTTGGTGCGAGCTCCCTGCTCAGCAGTACGACACAACACCATGCCTCCACCGCCGGTTGTGATGACTTTGTTGCCATTAAAGCTGATCGCAGCGTACTCACCCAAGGTGCCCGTATGTTGACCTTTATAAAAAGATCCTAAACTTTCCGCAGCATCTTCCACCAACACCAGTTGCCATTTCAAACACACGGCCACCAACTCATCCAGCTCAACGGGATGACCAAAGGTGTGCATCGGAACCACTGCTCGAATGCGTTGGCGTGTTTGTTTATGAACACACCCAGCTTCAGTCAACTCAGCATGCTCGCTCAGGTATGCGTCCACGGCTTTCGGGCATAGCCCTAAACTGACAGGAGAGATATCGACAAAAATGGGCTCTGCACCCATGTGATAAAGCGCGTTACACGTCGCTACAAACGTCAACGCTTGGGTGATCACTAAGTCACCTCGCTCAACGCCAGCCATGTACAACGCGGCATGAAGTGCCGCGGTACCATTGACGGTTGCAACGGCTTTCGCACTGCCAGTATAGGTTTCTATCTTTTGCTCAAATTCATCGACAAACTTGCCGACACTCGATACAAACGTACTGTCAATGGTTTCACCAACATACGCTTTTTCATTACCATTAAATGTCGGCGCATGCAGCGGTATGAATGCGTCAGTTTGGTAGGTATCACGAACGAACTCGACAAGAGAAGTGGGTTTCATCATTCGCTCCTACATCTTACCATCAAGGTACTTGCCCGTTTCTTTGTGGCCAAAGTCCGGGATCATCGTAAAGAAGAGTTCAACAATCTGCTCTTTCGTCCATTCACGATCGCTCTTCATCGTGGCTATGCTCGTTTCAAACAGAGTCAGCAACTCCTGTTGATACAGGGGATCATTCTTGATGATGCCCAAGTTTTCAAAGCGTGCCATGTCGAGCGTTTCTTTGTCGGTAAAGAACTCTTCAAAGTCTTTCTCACCCGTAGTGTCACTCGAGGTGAACAAACAAGGCCACTTGCCTTGTGCCGGTAGAGTTTTCGCTAATTCACGCGCTTCATCTTCACTGTCACATAAATGTGGTTCATAACCGCGTTGCTTCAGGTACTTCACCGCAATGTCAGCAAAAGAAATCAGGTGCAGGGCTTCGCTCAACTTAGGGAAGAAGATGTCGCGGTTTTCACCGAAGATACAAGACATCAAACACAGCTCACCCGATTCTTGTGGCGTCACGAAGTAACGTTTGATGTCATTCGGTGCCACAATCGGTTGGTTTTTCAATAAACGCTGATTAAAGCCGTGCAATAGCGAACCATCGGAAAAAGCCACGTTCGCAAATCGAGCCGTTGAAATCGCGATCTCTTCGCTTTTACGCATTAGGAACATCTCCATAATGCGCTTCGATGCTCCCATCATATTAACTGGGTTGGCGGCTTTATCCGTAGACACGCAAAAGTACTTCTTCACGCCAGCGTCGATCGACTGTTGGATGGTTTTGTCCGTGTTGAACACGTTCACATCAATCATGCGCATCAGAGTGTATGGGTCTTTTTCGCTACGAACATGCTTCAACGCTGATAGGTTTAACACATAGTCATACTGACCATCCGCTTTGATGAAGGCATCATACTCAATCGAACCGATATCTAACGCGAACGTCTGGAAATCACCGTCAATGTAACCGAAAGAACTGCGAATATCACGCACCACTTCCACCATGTTGTTTTCACTGATATCAACAACATGAAGCTTTTTAGGATTGCGTTTGAAAATTTCTTTTGTCACCGCTTGGCCAATGGAGCCTGCGCCACCAAGTACAAGAAATCGGGATTGAGAAACAATGCGAGATAGCTCCGCTTCATGGTGAGCAATATCTTGCGTAAACAATGCACTCGTTCGGCCAATTAATGATAGTAAGTTCATGTATTATTTGCCTTATATAATAAATTCATCTTGTATGAAAAAGTCGTAAAGTTTTAACTAGGGCGTTTCTAACCTTTGATTTTATAATTTCTTTTTTTATTTTTTTTATAGTCCGACTATGACGCCTAATCATTTCATCTAATTCAGTAACTTTCTCATTACCAAAGTCTTTTTTAGTACCGAATAAAGCTTGGCACATTCTAATATAGAATTCTTTTCTTACTAAAAGGTTCGCATTAGAAAAAACTCCAGTAAATGACTCTTGCTGATCAACTCTATATACAGACATTACTTCCGGAAGATATATCGCACCACCTCTGTAAGATGAGTATATTTGAGCAAAGTAATCACCACATGGCATGCTTTGTATGCTGTCCGATGAAGCAATACTAAGAGATGATTTTCTTAAAAATAAAGAACATGTAGGACAATACCCCCCATCACCTAAAATAATATCCTTTGAGTCAATTATCTTTCTGTTTTCATAATGTTTAGACAATATTTTCCTAACACCGTCACTACTTTCTGAAAACGACGGATGAAAACATAAATCAATATTATCATTACTCTCCAATTCATTAAACTGCTTTTGTAGCTTATTTACATCCAGCCAATAATCATCACCTTCACAAATGGCCAAATACTCTCCACTACAGTAACTAGAAGACTTGAAGAAAATATCCCTTTCCCCTTGACTGAATACATTCTCAGGCCTAATAATAACCTTAATAATATCAGGATATTTATCTTTAAAATCTAAAATAACACCTTGCGTATTATCCGTTGACTTATCATCAACAATAACTATTTCATAAGAAAAATCAACACGCTGGGCTAGGATCGAATCCAAACAATGTGAGATTGTTTTTTCATTATTATATGTTGTACAAAGGACTGAAACTTTAGTCATATGAAAGCTCAACCTTTACATAGACCTTATTTCCATCAGAATCAAAAAAATACCCATTTTTAAAATCCCCATGAGATAAAGCTCTTAGTTTATTCAAATGATTTTCAAATGAATCTACATCAGACAAATCCAATTTACATAACTCTTTAAAATCATTAATCCCGTTATAATTCCCTTCAAATCCCGGCTTTGAAAGTTCATAATTACCCAACACAAGATTTAATAGATTTTCATCTAAATATTTCACTTCTAAATCCTGTATTTTATTGTAAACATCAATAGATGTATCCACGCTACTAATATTAACTTCTTTCTGGAAAATAATATCACCATGATCCACTTCTTCATCCATCTCATGGATAGTAATACCTGCCGGAAGTTTATTTATTATAGAAAATACTTGTGGAAACCAACCTCTATTATATGGATTTAATCCTGGGTGAATATTTATACATCTAACAGAAGAAACTAATTCCTTAGGGAAAATTTGTTTACAATGCGCCGATATAATAACATCAAAACAATTTAGCAACTTCTCATTGCTTTCCTTTACATTGATCGACTTCATCCCAAGCTTAATCAAGCTATCTGGATTTTTATTTATAGATGAATAGAAAAAATCAAAGTTAATTTTTTTATAAGATTCACATTCAATTATTTTAAAAATTGAGCTAACTAAAAAGTAGTTGTCTGAAATTATAGCAACTCTCATTTTCTTACTTCCTCCTTGATGGTGTTTTTTATTAATTTTAAATCATTATTTTCAAGACCAACATAAACAGGAAGACAAATGATATTTCTTGAAATTTCTGATGACACTGGGCATTCAGACATATTATAGCTTTCAATTTCATTCAGACTAGGGTAAAAATATCTCCTAGGAAAAATATCATTGCTATTTAGACGTGATATTACATCACAAGTATCACATATATCCTTGAGTAATAGTGGAAAATATGATCCTGTAGATTCGCTGAACTCATTAAACTTCTGTATCATAGATGGATATTCAGAAAACTCATTATAATAATAACTATATATTTTTTTTCTTTCACCTATAATGTAGCCTATATCGTCCAGTATACATAGCCCCATTGCAGCTTCAAATTCATTCATCTTCGCATTCGTACCAATACCTTCAATAGTACTCGGTCCCGTAATACCAAAATTAATCAGCTTTCTAATTTTTGAAGCAACTTCATCGGACTCTGTAATAATAGCCCCACCTTCAATAGTATGGAATAGCTTTGTCGCATGAAAGCTTAATGTACTCACGTCTCCATGCTTTAATATACTACTGCCCTTGTAATTTACACCAAATGCATGTGCTGCATCATAAATAACTTTTAAATGGTATTTTTCTGCTATATCTTGAATTTTTTCCACCTCACATGGATTACCAAAAACATGCACGGGTAAAATTGCTGTAGTTTCATTAGTGATTTTTTCTTCAATCAGACTAGGATCTAAGTTAAAGCTTTTTTCATCAATATCACAAAAGACAGGCTTAATACCTTCCCAAATTAAAGTACTTGATGTAGCAGCAAAGCTAAATGGTGTCGTAACAACCTCACCTTTGATGTCTAAAGCTTTATAAGCAACATGGAGAGCTAAAGACCCATTAGCAACACAAATAACGTGCTTTACTCCCAAATAATCTGCAAGCCTTTTTTCCAGTTCTTGTACAAGTGGGCCGTTGTTTGTTACCCAACCAGATTCGTATATCTTATCCACATATTCTTTATACTTATCTTTTGATGGTAAATAAGGTTTAGTTACTGGAATTAAATTCTCTGCCATATTTAGCTTCTTATTGGTTTCGTCTCTGACAATAATAATCCATCTTGATCCTTACCCGATAACATCGGCTGTTCGCCTTCAGGTATTGGCCACTGAATCCCAATCTCTGGGTCATTCCACGCAATTGAGTGCTCTGCCTTAGGGTTGTAATAATCCGTACACTTGTACACAAACTCAGCTTCTTCACTGGTCACGTAAAAACCGTGAGCGAAACCTTCTGGCACCCACAATTGGCGCTTATTCTCTGCAGATAGGTAAACGCCTACCCACTGTCCAAAGGTCTCTGAGCCTTCACGAACATCAACCGCAACGTCAAACACTTCACCGCTGACGACTCGAACAAGCTTGCCTTGTGTGTTTTCTGATTGAAAATGCAACCCCCGCAAGATGCCTTGCTTGGATTTCGAATGGTTATCTTGAACAAAGTGCGTCTCTTTGCCCGCAACTTGCTCTTCAAACAGCTTTTGTTGCCAAGTTTCCATAAAGAAGCCGCGCTCATCACCAAACACTGTCGGTTCAATGATTTTCACGTCTGGAATCGTTGTCTCAATTACTTTCATGCTTTGTCTACGTAGTGCTTTAAATTCGTTAAGGCATGTTGCCAATCACTCGGTGCCATTTGAAAATGGTGTCGAGCTTTCATGCAGTCTAAGCGCGAGTTTTTCGGTCGCACCGCTTTTGTTGGGTACTGCTCTGTGGTCAAAGCATTCAAGACTGGTTTTTTTACTAATAAGCCCTGCGCCACAGCTTGATCAAAAATGGCTTCTGCAAACTGGTGCCAACTTACATGTGGGACACCAGAGTAATGGAACGTCCCAAATTCAATACTTTTTCCAGTTCGATACTGAACTAAGATCTCATTGATAAACTTGGCAATGTCTCCAGCATAGGTTGGCCCACCAAATTGATCAGCGACCACGCCGAGTTCTTCTCGCTGCTGACCGACTCTCAACATGGTTTTGACAAAATTACTGCCGAACTCGCTAAACACCCAAGCGGTGCGAATCACGATACTCTGGTTATGATGTTGCAGCACTGCTTGCTCCCCAGCCAGCTTACTCGCGCCATACACCCCTTGCGGTGCTGTCTCATCGGTTTCGGTATACGCTACTGTCGACTCGCCAGAGAACACATAGTCCGTAGAGAGATGCACGAATAGAGCATTCGCTTGATTGGCCGCTTTAGCTAAGTTCAACGACCCTTGCTCATTGATCAGGTAAGCGCGTTCGATCTGTTCTTCCGCGAGATCGACCGCCGTATAAGCAGCGGCATTAATCACAACATCTGGGGAAACGTTTTGGAACGTCTCCTCCACACTATGCCAATCCGTAATGTCGCACTGCGCTTTGTCACATGCCGTCACATCAAACTGCGGTGATAGCAATTTCACTAAATGCTGACCAACTTGTCCGTTTGCCCCAGTGATTAACACGTTCATTGAGCTTGACCCTGCTTCTTACGTTTTTCATCCACTAAACGTTGAAGGTACTGACCGTAGTCATTCTTCATCATAGGCTTTGCGATGGCTTCCACTTCCGAATCCGTGAGCCAACCATTTCGCCATGCGATTTCTTCTAAACAAGCCACTTTCAAACCTTGAACATTTTCAATCGTTTGAACAAAAGATGAGGCTTCATGAAGGCTTTCGTGCGTTCCTGTATCTAACCACGCAAAGCCACGGCCTAGCAGTTCAACATTTAAAATTTCACGCTCGAGGTACATTTGGTTAATCGTTGTGATCTCCAACTCTCCACGCTCAGATGGCTGAACCTGCTTGGCAAACTCAACCACTTGATTATCATAGAAATATAATCCCGTGACTGCGTAGTCGGATTTAGGCTGCTTAGGTTTTTCTTCAATCGAAAGCGCGCGCATCTGATCATCAAATTCTACAACTCCGAAACGCTCCGGGTCTTTCACTTGATACCCAAATACGGTCGCGCCAGAATCGCGTTCTGCAGCACGACGCAGCGTGTTGGTAAATGACTGACCATAGTAAATGTTATCGCCAAGAACCAAACACACTGAATCATCACCAATGAACTCTTCACCAATGATAAAAGCTTGGGCAAGGCCATCAGGGCTTGGCTGTACCGCATACTCCAAATTGATTCCAAAATCAGAACCATCACCGAGCAAGCGGCGGAAGCTATCATTGTCTTCAGGTGTCGTGATCACCAAGATATCGCGGATCCCCGCCAGCATCAGTGTCGATAGCGGGTAATAAATCATGGGCTTGTCATAAATCGGCAGCAACTGCTTCGATGTTCCGCGTGTAATTGGGTACAAGCGAGTGCCTGAACCACCAGCTAAAACAATCCCTTTCATGATCCCTCTCCTAAACGTTCCAAGCTGTACGAGCCATCAAGAACACGACTCCACCACGTTTTGTTATTCAAATACCATTCAACGGTTTTGCGTAAACCCGTTTCAAACGTTTCTTCTGGCGTCCAACCAAGCTCTTTTTCGATTTTCGAAGCATCAATAGCATAACGGACATCATGTCCCGGACGATCTTTCACATACGTGATCAGATCTTGGTACTGAGCCACGCCTTCCGGTTTTTCAGGACGGAACTCTTCCAATAGGCTACATAGAGCTTTCACCACCTCAATGTTGGCTTTCTCGTTATGACCGCCAATGTTGTAGGTTTCTCCGACTTTCCCTTCCGTAGCCACCTTGTAAAGTGCACGAGCATGATCTTCCACATAGAGCCAGTCGCGAATCTGCAAACCATCACCATAAACAGGAAGCGGTTTGCCGTCCAAGGCATTCAAAATCATTAACGGAATCAATTTCTCTGGAAAATGATACGGTCCATAGTTGTTAGAACAGTTGGTGATCACTGTTGGCAGTCCATAAGTACGAAGCCATGCACGCACTAGATGATCGCTGGACGCTTTTGAAGCAGAATAAGGGCTACTTGGCGCATAAGACGTTGTTTCAGTAAACAGGTCTTCTGTACCTTCCAGATCTCCATACACTTCATCGGTAGAAATATGATGGAATTTGAACCCTTGCTTTGCGGTGTCATCCAACTGATTCCAATACGCTCGCGCGGCTTCCAATAGCTGGTACGTGCCCAATACATTTGTTTCGATGAAAGCTGCTGGGCCGTCAATGGAGCGATCCACATGAGACTCTGCTGCAAGGTGCATCACCGCATCCGGTTGATGAGTAGCAAACACGCGATCCAATTCAGCACGGTCGCATATATCGACTTGCTCAAAAGCATAACGATCACTGCTGGCGACGCCAGCAAGAGACTCCAAATTCCCTGCGTAGGTCAACTTGTCGAGGTTAACCACAGAATCAGAAGTATTTTCAATAATATGTCTTACAACAGCAGAACCAATAAAGCCTGCGCCGCCTGTTACCAATATTTTCATTGTTATTCCTATTTATTGAATCGGCTAATTTGTTCCAGCGCTTCTTGTAGATAAGTGTAGTTAGGTTGCTGGTCTTTGACTGCTCGGTTAGTTTTATCCATAAACTGATACTGACCACCCGCACCCACTTCTAAAATGTGTTCATCGGTAATGATGGCGTAGCCACTGTAGTTAGAAGAAATGATCCAGTGACGCTCTTTAGCTTCACCGAATAAATCATCTCCGACGGAATAATCCGAAGCAGGGTTATTGACGCCAAGGTAATGCTTCATGATCGTTGGCACGATGTCTTGGTGGCTGGTAATGGTGTCTTTGTCCCAAGGAGAACTGCCTGTTTCAATGCCTGGACCAAAGATCGCGAACGGCACCTGAATCTGTGCATTCGTGAAGTTACTGTTATGGCCCCAGAAATTCAGCTTGTTGTCGTTCATTTCTTGACCATGATCACCCGTTATAATCACAAGGGTGTTGTCTAAGTCACCGCTTTCTTCCAGTTTTTGGAACACTTGCTGCGCTAGGCTATCCACATAGTGAACACTGGTTTTGTAGCGATTGAAGAACGGCGTTGGGTCAGTCTCATTATTCAACTTAAGATAATTGACCGTTTCCAACATTGGCTCATAACGCGGCTCATAGCCTGGTGGGAAATCGTAGCCATGTGGCGCATCGTAGAATAGGAATGAGAACGTCGGCTTGCTCTTATCACGTTGGTCATACCATGCCAGCCAATCTTGAGTCAGATCGGCATCCAACTCAGAAGGACGATTGCCTTCAGAGCTCATACGAAGGTTTTCCACATTCGCAAAGACCGTTTGGTTAAACTCTGGCTTACGCAGCTGCGCCGCCGTAAAGATACCTAACTCATAATCCAGCTCTTGTAAGCGGTCAACAAACACGGGGGTTTTCTGGTTGGCTAAGAAGCCATGCCAGTAAGTACCTGGAATGCCATAGAACAGACCAAAAATGCCTGTGCGCGTCGCATTGCCCGTCGCCATGTGGTTATGGAACACTTCACCTGACTGAGCGTATTGCCACATATGCGGCGTATTGTCGGCATTGAAAGTATCTGAGCGCCATGAATCCACTACAAGGAACAGGATGTTAACTGGCTTTTCTACCTTGTCGGTTTGCAGCGGTGACAACGGGTAATTCAAATCGCTTTTACGTTCAACACGCATCGCTTTTTGACGCGCAATCGCTTCTTCATCAATCCAGCCGTGCTTGCGCATCATGCTGTTAGACGTCGCAGGATAGAACAGTGGCAGGTAGCGTTTAATTTGCGTCACAGGCTGATACGCATGTGCCGCAGCCCAAATGTGAATGCCATTGGTTGCCAGCAGGGTTAAAAACGTCAACAGCGCAAATTTGCGTCCCAATTTATGCTGACGCACTGGCGCATCGTTTTCTAGCCAACGAATCAGCCACCACTGTGCTGCCAGTAACGCGACAACACCACCAATCACCGTTAGCCAAGTCACGAGCGGGAAGCTGACGATCTGCCCTGCAAACACCAGATCCAGCACCACAGCATTAATGTGGAAACGGTATTGAGCAAAGACAATGGTATCGATAAATAACGTTGCAACCCCCAAGGAAGCCACCAGCGCTTGCGCTCCATTGCGCAGACCTTTGGGTAGCAGTAAGGTTGGGATCGCAATCAAGCCAATCAACGCTGCAAGGAGCGTCATCTGGCCAAAAGTACCCACTAAAATGAACGTCATTCCCAGCGCATCACTTGGGAACTCAGGAAGGAAGGCAAAGTAACGGCTCGCAATCGCCATCAACACCAACGCGTTGATGAGAATGTACCAGCCATGAGCATGCAGCTTCTGCTTAAAGGTCATGTTGTTTTCCTGCAGCATAAAGTATTAAAGAGCGTTGTATCCAGCGATCAACGCAGCGAACTCTGACTCACGCCAGTGTATGTTCCGTTTGGTTTGCTCTTTGAGAAAAGAGCGTTTCAATCGAGCAAGGTTGCCCGCTTTCCATGCTTCGCCTTTTTCAAAGCAGCATTTGTCAAAGTCGATAATCCAGACTTGGTTATCGGCATCAACCAGAATATTGTGAATGTTTAAATCGGTATGATTCACTTGGGTCTGATGCATTTTGGCAATTTCTGAACCAATCGCATGGTATTGCGCTTCTGGCAAAGCGTGATGTTCAAGTAAAGACACCAAATCCTGAGCTTGAGGGATACGCTCACTCAATAGATCAGCGCGGTAGCACAGACCCGATTTCACAGCACGAGCAGCGATAGGACGAGGCACATGCACCCCCGCCTCTTTCAAGGCGAGCAGTAAGCGAAACTCTTCCGCACTGCGCGTCTTATCCCATTGGCTGAACCAGTATTGGTCTTTGACCAGTTTGCCAAACAAACCACCGCGTCGATAATGACGCAGAGCGGCTTGAATACCATCGAGCTGAATAAACCAAGTGGTGCCGCGCCCAGTCGCTGAGCCCACAACTTTGTTTTGTTGCTGCCAAAACTCAGGGTCGAACAAGCGTTCACTGGGCTCACTCACCCAAGTGGGGTCATACCAAATACGCCCATTTTCAATCTCTATCGAAGGTACGCTCATGGGTTACCACCAATAATGGCTGCCAATAATGGTTAGCCAAGTGAAACCAGCAAAAATCAGTGCCACCATCACCGCGCCAGAACCGATGTCTTTCGCTCGACCGCTCAGCTCATGATGCTCGACCCCGATTCGATCCACCACGGCTTCAATCGCCGAGTTCACCAACTCAGTGATCAGAACCAACACCACCACACCTAACATCAAGATTTTTTCAACCAAACTGACATCCAGCCAAAGCAGTAGCGCAATCGCAATCACCAATAATGCACATTCTTGACGAATGGCCGCTTCATGGCGAAACGCCGCTTTGAGCCCTTGAATCGAATAGCCCGTTGCTTTGATCACGCGTTTGATACCCGTATTTCCCGGTTTACCGAGGTTCTCTTGAGTCATGGGGTGGTTGCCCTCTCACGAATTAGACATAAAGATGGTCATTTTACATTTTAGTTAGGTATCTGCATAATTTAGCCAGACATTTTTTTGAGCACCTGACTATGCCCCTTTTTTCCGACGCCCCTGAGTCGCTCTGCTTTCTTCGCTTGTCCGCGATCGGCGATGTATGCCACGCGGTTGCCGCCGTGCAAGCGGTCCAACGCCACTGGCCACAAACCAAAATCACTTGGATCATTGGTAAGGTGGAGGCGCAACTGCTCGACGGTCTGGACAACGTTGAGTTGATCGTGTTTGACAAGAAAGCCGGCTATACGGGCATGAAGCAAGTATGGCAGACATTGAATGGAAGAAAATTCAGTGCGTTAGTTCATATGCAGCTGGCATTGCGAGCCAGTTTGCTCACTACAGGCATTCGCGCAGAACACAAAGTTGGGTTTCATTTTAAGCGCGCCAAAGAAGGGCAATGGCTGTTCACCAATCGTAAGATTGACGACACAGCCAGTGGTCATGTGCTGGATAGCTTTTTCTCATTTGCCGAGTATCTCGGTGTACCGCGCACTGCGCCACACTGGCAACTGCCGCTGACGCAAGCCGACCACGATTTTGCCTCTACACAACTCGCGGGCAAACCCAGTATTGCGATTTGCCCTGCGGCCAGTAAAGATGAGCGTAACTGGCTCACCGAGCGCTACGCACAATTTGCCGATTACGTTATCGAGCAAGGGTATCAGGTGGTGTTATGCGGTTCGCCCGCTGAACGAGAAAAGCAACTGGCTGAGCAAATCCAAGCGCACATGCAACATCAGGCGCTCAACTTAGTTGGTCACACAAGCTTGAAACAACTTACCGCCCTGTTGGGACAGAGTCAGCTCGTGCTAGCCCCAGATTCAGGGCCTGCGCACATCGCGACCACACAACACACACCCGTGCTTGGGCTTTATGGTCACAGCAATCCAAAGCGCACTGGTCCTTATAACAATATTTCAGACGTCGTCAGTGTGTACGAGACGTTTGCCGAGCAGCAACATGGCAAGCCTATCGAGCAACTGGCTTGGAGCACCCGCGTAAAAGGGGCTCATATCATGGAAGCCATCACCCTTGATGCGGTGATCCAAGCTTTTCATCGTCTAATGAAGCAACCATCATAAAAGGTAATTATCCATGGCTGAGACTTCGAAAAAGCCAACGCTTGCAGTCGCACTGATTGTAAAAAATGAAGCAAGCAACCTAGACGCTTGTTTGAAAACAGTAGAAGGCTGGGTCGATGAGATCGTGGTCCTAGATTCTGGCAGTACCGATGAGACCGAAAACGTCGCGCGTCGCTATACCGACAAATTCTTTGTCAATGACAACTGGCCGGGCTTTGGCCCACAGCGCCGTATTGCTCAGCAATACATTGAGTCGGATTACGTGCTTTGGATGGATGCCGATGAGCGCGTGACGCCTGAGCTGAAAGCCAGTATTCAACAGGCCGTTAGCAACAACGAGCCGAATACGGTCTACAGTATGTGTCGTCTAAGTTGGGTGTTTGGCCGTTATATCCGCCACTGTGGTTGGTATCCCGATCGCGTGGTACGCCTCTACCCGACCAAACTGACTCAATATGACGATTCACTGGTGCATGAAAAAGTGGAAGTGACCAAAGAGATGCAAGTAAAGCAACTCGATGGCGATGCGATTCATTACACTTACAACGACTTACACCACTACCTCGTCAAATCCGCAGGCTATGCGAAAGCGTGGGCAGAGCAGCGTGAACAACGCGGTAAGAAGAGCAGCATTTCACAAGGTGTCGTGCATGCGCTAGCGTGTTTCTTGAAGATGTACGTTTTAAAAGCGGGCTTCTTGGACGGTAAACAAGGCTTCTTGCTCTCCATTTTATCGGCGCACTCAACCTTCGTGAAGTACGCCGACCTTTGGATCAGGACAAGTACCCAGCCGCCCAAGGATTAAGGGTTTTAATCGCCGCGGCAATATCGACGCGGCTCATATCGGCCTCTAACTCTTCACCGCCACCTTGCGGTGGAGAGAATGCCAAATGACGCCCGTCCGAGTTGATCGGCAACCAGCGTAATGGCGTGGAAGAACGCTTACTTGGGAAAAAGCCCACCGTCGGCACATCTAATGTGGCCGCTATGTGCAATGGTCCTGTCGATCCAGCAATAAACAGACTGGCGCATGCGATCGAACGCGTAAAGTCAATCAAGCCATCGTTTTTGCTGTAGACCACCCCTTCGCCACCAAGCTTCTGTACTTCCGTTAACAGCTCGTTCGCCTTCTCTTCCTCTCCAGGTCCCGCCGTGATCACCAACTGAAATGGGGTATCCAACCCTTGTAGCAGCTCTGCGTATTGCGCCAAAGAGAGATTGTTGGCTGAGCCGCCCGTCCCCGCATGCACCATCACCCAAGGTAAGCTTGGGTTAAGCTGTAATTGATTCACCAGCTTAGTACGCTGCGCCTCAAGTTCCTCAATATCAAATTGACAAAATGGCGCTTTGGGTTCGACCACAGGCACTTGATGTTCGTTTAAAAAAGCGCGCACTAAATCCAGATTGTATTGATATTCGGGTTTCGCCGATTGAGAGCGTTTCTGTTTAATGCGGCGATTATAGAAAATCTGCGCAATCTTAGTGGCTGGCGCTAAGCGATATGGAACCCCAGCTCGCCACACTAACAAAGCATTGTATGTGGTTGAAAATAGATTAATTGAGGCATCAAACTGACGGGCGGCAATGTCTTTCACTAACTGCTTTTGCGCCGACTTCTCACCTTTCTTGGTGGGATCCAGCATGACATCGTCAATCCAAGGGCACAGCTTCGCTAACTCTACCGTATAGCTCGGCACTAGCGCCGTGATATGACAATCTGGCATGGATTCCTTCAGCATGGCAAAGCTTGGCCAAGCCAGCATGAAATCCCCTATTTTATCGTTTCGAATGACCAGTATTTTTTTCATTTGTCTGTTCGCGCTCGAAGTTTAATTCGTCTACATTTCTGCCTTTTGAAGATATAGAATAGATTCTATAACCTCAGAGACCACGTAAGGGTACATTGCTGTGACTAACAAAACCATTTCCCGGGTGGTATACCCAGGTACTTTCGATCCTATCACTAATGGTCATCTCGACTTAATTGAACGTGCCTCTCGCATGTTCGATGAAGTGATCATCGCGGTTGCTGCCAGCCCGAGTAAAAATACCATGTTTAGCTTGGATGAACGAGTTGACTTTGCTCGCCAAGTTACCCAGCACCTCGATAACGTCACCGCGCAAGGCTTCAGCGGCCTCATGGTAGACTTCGCCAAAGAAGTCGACGCCAATGTGCTAATACGCGGTCTGCGTACCACGGTCGACTTCGAGTATGAATTTGGCTTAACCAATATGTATCGTCGTTTGATGCCCGGCCTAGAAAGTGTCTTCCTGACCCCAGCCGAAGAACATGCTTTTATCTCTTCGACCATCGTCCGTGAAGTCGCGATTCATGGCGGCGAAGTCAGCCAGTTCGTTCCTGAAATCGTCGCCGACGCTCTGCACGAGAAAAGAAAAGTCTGACGCTAAATGCACATCGCACCGCTATATAAATAAACGCTCCCACTGAAACTCAGGGGAGCGTTTTTATAGAGATTTTCTCTGTTCGTTTTAAAGCGATCCGTTTTAAATCAATCTGCTTTAAATTAAGCCATTTACCTATCTAACAGAGAAATTGAGCCATCTTAAACGGCTAGGGTACTCCCTGCGAAAGAGTAGGGAGGGGAATAGCCAAAGGTGCGATAGCACCTTAATGC